>NZ_NPFA01000014.1 GCF_002265875.1 Marinococcus halophilus | reverse complement strand
TCAGATTGTAGACAAAGGCCTCCGAAAATGAATTTCGGAGGCCTTTGTTTGTGCTGTTGAGGGAAAAAGAAGCATCCAACGGCCGGCGCACGTCTGTCGCCACCGCCAGGTGGCGAGTTTTTTGAGGTTCATCACCGCATAAACAAGCATCGCCTGCGCGGTGTTTCGTGCCCCTCCGGCGAGGAGCGTCCAGCGCAAACCATGCTTTTGTTTGAGATCCGCAAAAATCCGTTCGATGGTTTCTTTTCGTTCCGCATAGGTCCTCCGGTTCCACGGGGTGTGCCGAAGGTGTTCGGCTTCGTCCAGATCGTCCTGCCAGACGTGGCGGAGGATCACCTTCCGGTGATCCCGGCTTTGGGTACAGGTCTCGAGCAGCGGGCAGGACTGACAAATGACGGGATCCGAGACATACTCCTGATAACCGTCCCGATTCGTGGTGCGGTAGCGCAAGGCCTGATGCTTGGGACAGAGATACGCGTCCAGATAGGCATCATACACAAAGTCCTGTTTGCGCAAGCGTCCCGGCAGGCCCTTGGGCCGGGTATAGGGCATGACCGGGCGAATGGCCTGCTCGCGAAGCAGATGAGCAATGGCCGGGGTTTTGTAGCCGGCATCCACTGCAACGGCGTACGGACGGCCCACCCGGGCCATCACCTGCGCCAACAGCTCATGAAAGATCCGGCTGTCATGAACATTGGCTCCGGTCACGATCGCTCCGAGCACAAACCCGTGCCGGTCACAGGCGGTATGCCAGCTGTAGGCAAACATCTTCTCCCGTTCATCTTTGACGTAATAGCCACTGTCAGGATCCGTCGTGCTTTGTTTGACCCCCCGTCCGCCCGGTTCGCGGCGGGCGGGAGGCAGGGGCTTTTTTCCGTGGACCTCGCGGTCCCGGTGAATTTCGGCGTCCAGTTGATCCTGGTAGGCCCGGGCTTCGGCCGCCAACTGAACCCGATCAAATTTTTTCTTGTTGGCGTTCGCTTTCACATGGGTGGCATCGATATAAAAGACGGATGGATCCACAAAGCCGGCGGCCACGGCTTCTCCCAGCACCCGTTCAAATATCGCTTCGAACAACCCGCTGTCCCGAAACCGGCGTGTGTAGTTCTTGCCAAAGGTGGAGAAATGCGGCACGGGCTCCAGGAGGTCCAAACCGAGAAACCATCGGTAGGCCACATTCGTTTCGATCTCCCGAACGGTCTGACGCATGGAGCGAATGCCGAACAAATAMTGGAGCAGCACCATTTTCACCAGCCGGACCGGGTCAATACTCGGCCGGCCGATGGGGGCATAGAGGGACGCGACTTCGTCGTAAATGAACCAACTGAATGGTGGCTTCCCGGTAACGAGCTTCTTCCGTATCCCGTCTCATCATGCGCCATAACCCCTTTCCAGGCTATTTCTTTTTATCATAGCATAAAAAAACTGCCGACACGCTCTAAAATGAGAGCCATTGTCGACAGTCTGAGGGAAGCAGTTAAACTGCTTCCCTTATTTTTCAGGAATGGTCGTTGATTGTCTGTATTCCAGTCGGTGCGGGAGGACTACAGTACTTTCGTCTACTTCTTCTTTGTTCATAAACTTCGTCAAAAGGCGCATGGAGACTGCTCCAATATCGTACATCGGCTGCACTACGGTTGTTAATGTTGGGCGTACCATAGTCGCAAGGCGTGTATTGTCAAAACCAATGACGTTCACTTGATCCGGCACGCTAAACCCATCATCCTGCAGCCCATGGATTACGCCAAGGGCCATTTCATCTGTGGATGCAAAAATCGCCGTAGGAGGATTCTCAAGCTTCATCAGTGACTGCGCAGCCCGGAGGCCGGAATCATATGAATAGTCTCCTACTGTTACTAATTCTTCCTCAAAAGAAATGTTATTTTTATTTAGCGCTTCTTTATATCCACTGAATTTTTTATATCCATTTACCGGATCTTCAAGAGAGCCCGAAACCATACCAATTCTTTGATGTCCCCCCTCGATTAACTCCTCCACTGCATCAAAAGCAGCGTCTGCATAATCAATATTTACCGAAGGCACTTCCTTGTTTTCATCAACTGTTGCAGCCAGGACAATAGGTACTGGGGATTGCTTGAACTGCTCCACGTGCTCCTCGGTGATTTCGCCACCCATAAATACAATCCCATCCACCTGTTTTTCAAGCAGGGTATTAATTAGGTTAATTTCCCGATCTTTATTTTGGTCGGAGTTGCTCAGGATGATATTATATTTATACATCATGGCGATGTCTTCAATCCCCCGGGCCAATTCAGCAAAGAAAATGCTTGATATATCTGGAATAATTACACCGACAGTTGTGGTTTTTTTACTTGCAAGGCCACGCGCTACCGCGTTCGGACGATAGCCAAGCCCTTCGATGGCGTCCAGTACCTTTTTCCGCGTAGCCGGCTTTACGTTTGGGTTGCCGTTCACGACACGTGAAACGGTGGCCATCGAAACGCCAGCCTCTCTTGCTACATCATAAATTGTTGTATTCACTAGTAATCCTCCTTCAAATCCCTTTCATCCACTTTTCAACAGATGATGCTATCATATAATAATGTTGATCAACCCTGCAATTCATTTATGAAAACTTTTCATAACTTCCTGAGCATATATGAATATTCGAGTTTTGTTCTTCTCTTCACAATTACAGATTTTTTAATCGTATCATACATAAACACCTAACGTCTTTATTCTTGATTTAGCTTGTTTTCAATTGTTTTCATTTTACTATGTTTTCATACTTCTTTTCAAGAAAACGCTATCAACTAATTTAAATTGGTTATAACTGCTCACCATATAAAAAGCACAGGAGAGTCCCTGTGCTTTCATGTAGAGAATTAGTATTTGTATAATCCGGAAGCCCTGAGGGAATCCAGGAAAGATTCAAATTGGGCAATATCCATTTGCTGCGCAGAATCGGAAAGAGCGACCGCAGGATCCGGGTGTACTTCAGCCATGACCGCATCTGCGCCGATAGCAAATGCTGCACGGGCAGTTGGTTCAAGCAAATCTCTTCTACCTGTGGAGTGCGTCACATCTACCATGACCGGAAGGTGAGTTTCTTTTTTCAAAATTGGTACTGCAGAAATATCGAGTGTATTTCTAGTTGCTTTTTCATACGTGCGAATACCGCGTTCGCAAAGAATAATATTTTCATTTCCTTTAGCCAGGATGTATTCGGCGCCTTTAATTAATTCGTCGATAGTCGAGGACATTCCGCGTTTCATTAATACAGGCTTGTCCACGCCTCCCACTTCTTTCAGTAATTCAAAGTTCTGGGAGTTTCTCGCGCCGACCTGGATAACGTCAAGGTAATCCAGGGCCATTTCTACATCCTGCGGACTTACAATTTCACTGATTACCACCATATCCAGTTCGTCAGCTACACGGCGCAGAATTTCAAGACCTTCTTTTCCAAGCCCCTGAAAGTCATAAGGTGAAGTTCTCGGCTTAAATGCTCCGCCGCGCAGAAGACGAATGCCCTGGTTTTTCATGGATTTGGCAACTTCGTACACCTGCTCGTAGCTTTCTACGGAACAAGGGCCTGCAACAATACGCTGGGAGCCATCTCCGATTTTTTCGCCCTTCAGGTCAACAATTGTATCTTCAGGCTTCTTCTTGCGGGATACCAGCAATTCTTTGCGGTTATCATCTTCCTGAAGCTCGAGCCCCGCCTGGAAGATTTGCTTAAAAATGTGCTGGACCGTGGAAGTGTAGAAGGGCCCTTCGTTATGTTCTGCAATGTGATCGAGCATATGGCGTTCACGTACCGGGTCGAATCGCTTCTGCCCGGACTTACTTTTAACATCCCCAATTTCCCGGACCAGCCGTCCGCGTTCATTAATTTGTTCCAAAAGTTTTACGTTCACTTCGTCTAATTGTTCTCTTAAGGCATCTAACTGCTCGTTACTCATATTCTCCACTCCTTCGGTCAATTACTTATCTTTTCGATTACGCCCAATTATAAACGAAGAATTCTGTTCTGTCAGCCCTTTTTTCTTTATTTCTTAAACGCTTTTAAGTGTTAAAGTATTTTTGCCTCTAAAATAAGCTTTTCTTTTAAGTCTAACTAAAAATATAATAAAAACCGCTGCATTTAGCGCAGCGGTTTTAGCTGTTACGTGTCATTATTTTTGTTTTCTGAGGAATCTTTATGCAGTTCACGCACGTCTTTTTTTACATCCTCTGCCGCTTCTTCTTCGCTTTCATCAATGCGTTCATTCAACTCTTGTGCTAGCTTTTCAGCAGATTTCTCTTCATCTTCTCCCGAGCTTCCTTTCACTCGTTCATACAGATGAGAAGACTGGGCAGAAACATTTTTGGCAATTTCGCTGGACTTATCTTTTGCAAGATTTGCCCACTCACTGCCCTTTTCGTATGCTTCAGAGGTTAACCCGCTTGATTTCTGTTTTACTGACTGAGTCCCTTCAGAAAGATTCTGGCGCCATTCCTCCCCTGATTTTGGGGTAAGAAGCAGCGCTGTCGACGCCCCTACAATGCTTCCAATGATTGTTCCTATAATAAAATCTTTTGTGTTGTATGAAGCCATTCTTTATCGTCCCCTTTTATTTTGTCCGTTTCTTCCAGCGGGCATACAAATCAATAAAGGCATTCCCCCACTGAATTACCTGGGTGACCTGCTCTGATTGTTTTGAAGAATAATTGGAAACAGAATCGGCTACACGGCGGAATGAATGGTTGACGTTATCCACTGATTCCCCGACATTTTGCAATGACCCTACAAAACCATTAATACTCTCTGTTTTGGTCTGGACATCTTCCATAATAGTATTAGAACGATTAAGCATAGCCTCTGATTCTCTGGTAATGCCCTGTACCTGCTGCTCTACCTGTTCCATTGTGTTCCCTACGCGCTCCATCATTGTAGTAGCTGTTTTCAGTGTTTTCACGAGGAAAATAATTAGAACGGCAAAAGCGATCGCTGCAATCAGCGCGCTTATGTAACCTAAAATAGCCATATCACAATACACCTCCTGTCGCCATTTTACCACTCTTTGTCTGTTTTGAAACTCCATTCTTCACAGAGAGAGGCTTCTAATTTCTTTTTCCCTATCCTTCAAAAAATATGCCTGCTGGCGAAAATATCGTCCCCGTAATGCTTTAGCATTTTTACTGTCGATACGAAGAAGACGGAAAGCTCTCGCCTTCCGTCTTGTGATTCTATTGCTTGGAGGATTCAAGATGAGCTTCATAGGCACTTTGAAACTTTTGGATGTCTCCAGCCCCCATAAATAAAAGCACGGCGTCATTATGAGTTTCAAGCACCTGTACTCCGTCCTCCTGAATTATTTTCGCGCCAGGAATGCGCTGTTTTAAGTCCTCGATGCTTAAGCTTCCATCCTGTTCCCTTGCCGATCCAAAAATATCACAAAGGTAAACATAGTCTGCCATTTGAAGGCTGGCTGCGAAATCATCAAGAAAGGCTTTCGTTCTTGAAAAGGTATGCGGCTGGAAAACAGCTGCTATCGGCCGGTTCGGGTATTTTTGTTTGGCTGATTCGATGGTAGCCCGAATTTCAGTAGGATGATGGGCGTAATCATCAATCAGCACCTGCGACCCGGAAGTTTTTTCTGTAAAACGGCGTTTCACACCGCTGAAAGTAGCCAGTTGTTCGCGGATAATCGCGGCCGGCACCTCTTCATAGTGACAGATAGCAATAACAGCGAGTGCATTTAGAATATGGTGCTTGCCATAGCCTGGGATAGTAAAGCGACCAAACCGGTCCCCACGGATTTGCACATCAAAACTGGTTCCATTCTCGTCTACTATTATGTTTTCCGCGTTGAAATCATGCTTTCCTTCAATACCATAATAAACAATTGGCACAGGCGCATGCAGCTTTTGAAGGTGTTCGTCATCACCGCACGCTACAATACCTTTTTTTACTTTTTGAGCCATTTCATTAAATGCCTGAACAACATCGTCTACGTCTGAAAAGTAATCGGGGTGATCAAAATCAATATTTGTCATAATCGCATAGTCAGGAGTATAGTTTAAAAAATGACGGCGGTACTCGCAGGCTTCAAATGTAAAAAAACGACTGTTTTCCATGCCTTTCCCTGTGCCATCGCCAATTAAGTATGAGGTAGGCTTATACGCCTCTAGTACGTGTGCTAAAAGACCAGTCGTGGTCGTTTTACCGTGTGAGCCCGCCACTGCTATTGAAGTGAAATTTTGAAGGAATTCTCCTAAAAACTGTGGGTAGGAATGGACCTCTACCCCTGCCTGCTTTGCCTGTTTCACTTCTTCGTGCGTATCACCATAAGCTGCTGAAGCAACCACCGTCTGGCCTTCCTGGATGTTGTCCGCCTGAAAAGGAAGAATGGAAATATTTTTCTTTTCAAGAGGCTGCTGTGTAAAAAATGTTTTTTCAACATCCGAGCCCTGTACACTATGATTCATATCGTGCAGAATCTGGGCAAGAGCACTCATGCCGGATCCCTTAATTCCAATAAAATGATAATTAGACATATTGTCTTCCTCCGTTCTTTCAAAAAACCTTGCCGCTAAAACGCACAGGTGAAAGAGATCGTTTTTCATGGTGTTTATCATATGTAAACATACTTGTCTTATTATAGCAAAAACCTTTGGTTCCTCCAACGGAACGACTAAAATTGGGCATAAAAGCATGACCCCCGTCTCGTTTACAAATCAGAAACTCACGGACGGGAGTGCAAAATGGAGCCAGGAGGCCCCTTTTTCTTTATGCCAGCGGATGTGTTCTTCTTTATAGTAGGCTTCTTCCGCTTCAAGCATCAACGCCTGAAACTCTTCACTATTCGGCTGGATCGGCACTGCCTGGCCCAGACGGGTGTCTTCAAACCCTACACGCGCTGTCCGCACAAGCCAGGTGGAAGATACAGCCGGTTCTAAAGCAGGGTCCTGCTGCAGCCGGCCGGAAAATTCCTGCTTTCCTACTGCCCGGGCCCACCGGTTTTTTTCATTTAATTCCACCGGCAGCCAGGAAGCCGTCAGCAGCAGTCCGCCCAGTTGAAGATCCATCCGGGTCCGCTCAGTCAGCGTCTGTTTTAAGAACATATCAAATAGATGAGTACCGATAATCGTTACATAATCGTATGAAAACCATTCCTCAAACAGCATATCCCATGGCCTTTTCTCCACCTGTTCCACCGCCAGGCCTGTTTGTTCGGCGAAAAGGTGTTTAGCACGTACCTTTTCACGCAGGTTCGTATTTTCTTCTTTCCAGTCTTTAAATGCTGCGAGCAGGCTTTCAAGGCGCCGGTCTGCTTCTACCTGCCGGCGCTGCCGGTACCTCTGTATATCCGAACGCACGGCAAAGAACTCCTTTCCGGAAATTAATAATCAACAAGCTCCATTCGGCTGTTTGGACGATGCTTCCGCCCGGCTTTAGCTTCATGCTTTCCATTTAACAATACATTGTCTCCTGTAAAACCAATATGAATTTTTAACAGGCTGCTCCCAATACCATAAATATCTACGGGAACGTCTTTAGCTTCATATTCCTCAATACGTGCGGCATTGAAACCACCGCTTACCATTATTTTAACATGATCAAAGCCTTCATCATCCAACACCCTCCGTAAGGCAAAAATCAGCTCAGGATTTACTCCGGTGGGGTTGAAAGAGCCAAGCACTTCTGGATGCCGGCAGAAATATTGATCCACCATGCTGGCCGAAGTATCAAGACGAACTGTCTGAAGGTCCTTGCCGAACTCCCTGGCCACTTTTAAAGAATCGGTAATGACGTCATTATTATAGTCCACCAGCGCTACAAGTTCATCTTCCGGAAATGTTTCTTTGTACGCCCGGGTCGCCTGAATGATATCGCCCTCGAAAAGCTGAAGCAGGGCATGCGGCATCGTTCCCATTCCTTTTTTCCCCCACCACTCGCTCATGGCATGGGTTGCCTGGGCTTTAGAGCCGCCAATAAAAGCACTGTACCCGTCCCCAGCCTGCTGCGTGAAATGATCGTCCCGATCCCCCATGAAAATGACGGGTTTTTTTCTGCCGGAGAGTTTTGCTGCATTTACTACATTGAAGACGTTCGTAGCCACAGAGGTACGTCTCGCAAGTATACCGTCAATCAGGCCCTCAAGAAAGCCAAAATCCTGATATTTCCCTTCAACTGTCATCACTGTTTCGTACGGCGCAATTTTATTGCCGTCTTCAAGAGCATGAATGGTAAGATCCTCCGGGTAGGAAGAAAAGGTTTTAACTAAAGCAACCGCTTCATCTACTCCGCATAATACAGCGTGATCTTTTTGAAAAAACTGCATCAGCACTCGTTCTTCCGGCTTGTATTTTTCCGCGATTTTTTTGGTTTTTAAAAAATATACAGCGGAAAACCATCCTTCTTTTACTCGTTCATCGAATTTAAATGTTTCATTTGTTAATCGCTTTTGTTTCCCTTGCAGTTTAAGTTCAATTTCCTTCATAACAGCTGCTCCTTAACCTATGTATCAGAATAAGAGCCCGTGATTTTCCACGGGCTGCTTCAATATTCTATTTATCATATAAAACCTTTAATGGGAAAGCAAGCCTATACCGTTTCTTCCCACTCCTGCCGGGTTACTAATACATTTCGAGGTTTGCTCCCTCTCGCCTCGGAAACGATCCCACGATTTTCCATCGTATCGATCAGCTTAGCCGCTCGGTTGTAACCTAACGAAAAACGACGCTGCAGCTGGGAGGCGGAAGCCTGCTTCTGGTCGATGACGAATTCACACGCATTATTATAGAGCGGGTCCTGATTTTCCTCTTTTTCGAGGTGCTTTTGCAGTTCTTCTTTTTGAAACTGATAAACGGGTTTTTTCTGCTCTTTTACAAAATCTGTGACAGCGTCTATTTCTTCATCTGTCACAAAGGTGCCCTGGACACGCGTTGGCTTGGATGCGCCGTTTGGATAGAAAAGCATATCGCCCTTACCAATCAAACGTTCAGCACCGCCTCCGTCCAAAATCGTACGGGAATCCACCTGTGAAGATACGGAGAATGCTATTCTGGTTGGGATATTTGCTTTAATGAGTCCTGTAATAACGTCCACCGAGGGGCGCTGCGTTGCTACAAGCAAGTGCATGCCGCAGGCTCTTGCTTTTTGCGCTATACGGCAGATCGCATCTTCTACATCCTGTGGCGACACCATCATCAAATCTGCCAATTCATCAATTACAATAACGAGGTACGGCATTTTATCAGCCGGGCGCCCCTGTTTTTCCATTCGTTCGTTATATTTTTTCATGTCCCGCACGCCTTCGCGGGCCAGACGTTCATAACGATCTTCCATTTCCTGGACTGCCCATTTTAACGCTCCTGTTGCTTCCTTGGCGTCATTGATTACCGGCGTAATAAGGTGCGGCACCTCCCGGTAAGAAGCAAGCTCCACCATTTTAGGATCGATCAGCATCCATTTACATTCTTCCGGAGAGGATTTGTACAACAGGCTCAGCAGAATTGAATTAATGCAGACACTCTTTCCGGAACCCGTAGCGCCTGCTATTAATCCATGCGGCATATTCTGCAGGTCAGCGATGACAGGGTTGCCTCCAATATCGAGACCCATGGCAACTGAAAGCGGCGATTGATGATTTTTAAACACGTCCCGGCGGAGAATCTCTCTTAAAAATACCGGCGCCGATGTCGGATTGGGTACTTCAATGCCAATAGCATTCTTCCCGGGAATAGGCGCTTCCATTCTTAGATCTTTAGCTGCAAGCGCCATTTTAATATCATCTGTTAGATTGGTTACTTTTGTCACTTTCACTCCTGGAGCCGGCTGGACTTCAAACCTTGTAACCGACGGTCCTTTTGTAATCTGAGAAACTTTTGCATCCACATGAAAGTTTTTCAGCGTGGTTTCAAGCTGGCCCCTTTGCTCTTCTAGCTCACTTTGGTCTTCGTCTTCTTTTTTTGGAGGAATATTGAGCAGTTGCAGCGACGGCAGCCGATATCCTGTCTGCTTCGGCTGTCGTCCGGCAGAGCGTTTATCCTTGGGATACATCATGACATTAAACGGGGTTGAGGTAGATGGCCGTTTACTGCTGGACTGTTTTTTTGCCGGTGCTGCCGGTTTCTCTTTTACTGCTGAAGCCGAAGCACTCTTCGGCTTGTCAGTTTTTGATTCATGTTTTTTTACAGGCAGGCCGCTATTTTCCGGTAGTGGCTCCAGGTTATTTTCAAAAGCTGGCTGCTCTGTTCTTTCTTTCTCTTTCGTGTTTTCCGTATTATCAACTGGAATATTTTCTTTTTCCCGGCCCACGGAAACCGCCTGAGGCTCTTCCTCTTTTTCCGGCACTTCTATCTCAATGGACTTGTTATCTTCCGGTTCTATTTCAAACGCAGTGCCGGAAGGAAATAGATCATTGTCTTTTTTTTCATCCGAACCGTGTTCATCCGCCGGCTCATTGTTATCTGTATCCCCGTCCTGCGCTTTTGTATCCCATTTACCGCTTCTCTGGGCTCTGCTGATCTCCATAAAGCGATCGGTGTCCTCCTGTAATATGGAAGGAGCTCTGCGCTTTCGGCCTGCTTCTTTTTCTTCCACCTGTTTTGTAACAGCTGAAGGTCTTCTTGCTCCAGTGCGGATGGAATTCAGAAAAGCAATATCTTCCCGGATCTGCTCCTGAACGGAGGTTTCCTTTCTTTCTTCTGCATCTGGATCCCTTAAATTACCCGGATGCAGATCAGCCTGCTGATATCCAAAGACAGGAGAAGGAATACTTCCTGCTTCGAAATTTTTACCCTGAAAATAGCCTTCGTTTTCTGGTTCTGTCTTTTTCTCTTCTTTTGAACCAGCCCGTTTAGCATCGTCCCCGACACGTTCCTGTTCGCGTTCCGCGCGCTCGGAGGCGCGCGATTTCGCGGAAGTGCTCGAAAGCTTTGCTGCACTTGGGCGTTCCGGAGCCTGCGGGCTGTTCTTTTGTTTTTGAGCTTCTTCATAGCTTTTAGGATAAACATTAAACATTTTCACCGGCTCAGATTCCTGATACGTCATTCTCGCTATGTATGGAGGAGGATCCTCTCCGGAGCGCTTTATACGATTTTCACGGTTGTTTTCCTCTGGCTGTTCTTCATCGTTAAAAAGAAAATGCTGCATTCTTTTCATCCATTGTTGAAAGGATGACGGCATTTTCAACCCCTCCTTTTCTTACCGGACTTTCTTGAGTCCTAATTAACTTTGTCTGCACAAGAAAAACCCCTAGCACCACTAGCGGTTTTTCACTTCCTACACGGACGCTGAAACCGGGCGTTCGTGATACTGTTTATAAAAATCCTGGCCCGTTTCGTACGATTCATCAAGAACGAGAATGCCTTTTTCTGTCTGTTTTTCCGGCAGTGCAAGCTCAGACACTGAGCAGATCATGCCGGTAGAAGTCACGCCACGGAGTTTTGATTTTTTAATTTTCATCCCTGAAGGCATAACTGCCCCTGGTACGGCTACAGCTACTTTCTGGCCTTTGTCGACATTCGGAGCTCCGCAGACGATTTGAAGCGTCTCTGTACCCGTTTCCACCTGGCAGACGCTCAGCTTGTCTGCATCCGGATGCCGCTTTTTATCCGTCACGGCACCTACGAGGAAATTGGGCTGGGACGGCACTTCAAGAGAACTGTCTACATTGTTTTCTTTTAAAGCTCTATTGACAAGCTGAATATGGGCTTCATCCCCTGCTATTCTGCCCGTCCCTGTAATTTCTCCATAGGAAGAAGCATTAAAAATATGATAACCTGCTGTTTCTTTCGTTGTCGCATGGGTGAGCACGGCGACATCTCCGTACCTTACCGTTTTACGCTGTTTTGAATCTATTGGTTTTAAGGAAAGGAGAAGCACATCTCCAATTCCTGTTGGGTTATAAAAAATATTCATTCGTTGAGACTCCTTTTCGCTAACTTAACTTTTATTGTATCACAGCTTGCACGCTCCCGCGAATCAGGATTTAGGGCGTTTTTTTGCCAGGATAAAGATAGGTTCAAATTCTCCATTTTCATACATGAACGGCAGGGCTGTAATCGGCACCCGTCCGTCATTGAAGAAGCGGAAAGCCATCTGGCCAAGGACATCGTAGCCGGCATCATTGGTAATATCTGCAATAATAAAGACATCGTTATGCGGCACTGCTACTGCCATGTCGCCCTGCACATCCTCAGCTACACTTTGCAGCAAAGCTTCATTTAATACGCGGCTTGCATCATAGCCGTCATTTGTATTAATAAAATAAAACGTATTTCCGGCCACCATATCTTTTTTCATTGGCACTTCCAATGTCTTTAAATTATTGCGGGCAGCGCGGCGGATGTTTTCGGTTTCAATCTGCTCAGCTTCAAGCGTTTCTTGTTCGATCAATGAATACGCCTCTCCCATATCAAGAGCGTAAAAAATTCTGGTTTCCGCTGTATGGTCGTCCCATACGAGCTCTTTCCCCTCCTTTGTCTCAGTCGGGAAGGAGGTAGAGCGGATGACCGGATAAATAAAACTTTCCTGTCCGGAGAGTGAAACATCACGTTCCATGGCGCGAAAGGATGTATCGATATAATGCACGACATCCTCCACAGCTTTTTCTCCCTCTCGTTCATATTTCGCCGCCCATTTGCTTAAATCCAAATCCACTCCGGTTTTCAGCTGCTTGTGCTCGACCCGCAGCGAGCTGTGTTCATCATCATATTTAAACGTCCGGGACTCATCGTCTTTCAATCGTTCCCGCAGTATGCGCTGTAGTTTTCGTACTTCCATTTCTATCGCTCCTCTTGAACATTCTTAATTCTATCGTAACACGTGCAGTCGTGTACTCCCACACTCGTGCTTACTGTTAAAAAAAAGACCGTCCCTTTTTCAGGGACAGCCTCCTGGACCTTTATGAAGCCTCGTTGGCTTTTTCCAATGCTTCGTTTAGGAAGTGCTGGACTTCTTCCGGCGTTTTCCGCTGCTTGCTTACAAAGCGGTGTACTTCTTTTCCATTACGAAAAGCAAGAAAACTCGGTATACCCATTACGCCGTAGTCAATGCATACATCCATCAGCTCATCACGATCCGCTTTGTAGAAAGTAAACTGATCGTACTGCTGCTCGATCTCGGGCATCGCCGGGTCAATATACGTACAATCCGGGCACCAGCCGGCGGAGAACATAATTACTGTATTTCCATTATCAATGGCTTGATTAAAAGATTCCTGTGTAGTTAAATTTTCCATTGTTTTTCCTCCTTGAATTAATACATACAGAAAAGGCTACCCTTCCCGTATTTTCATATCCCCCATTCTAATCCAATTTCTTTTGCGCATCCACTCTGACAAACCGAGACTGATTAACGCGGGGGCAGCAACATGAAGAAGCAGCACTGTTCCAAGCACTTCAAAAGAAAATCCCATCGTCTGGAAAGTCATAATCTGGCCCACCAGGCCGCTCGTACCCATTCCGGCTCCTGCTGCATTATTTTCCATCATGAAAACCATCGTAGAAAAAGGAGCCACTATCATTCCTGCAAGCGTTGGCGGAATCAAAATGAGCGGCCGCCTCACGACATTGGGCACCTGAAGCATGGAAGTTCCGATCCCGAGAGCGGCGAGGCCTGAAAACTTATTTTCCCGAAAACTGCTGGCTGCAAAACCAACCATCTGTGCTGCACATCCTACAGTAGCCGCCCCGGCCGCAATTCCATTCAAATCGAGAATAATGGCAATAGCAGCACTTGAAATGGGTGCTGTCAGAGCAAGGCCCATCAGCCCGGCAACTAAAATTCCCATAATAAGCGGCTGCCTTTCTGTAGCCCAGACAATCAAATCTCCGAAGCCTGTCATAAACGCCTGAATTCCCGGCCCAAGAAGCTGGGCGATCCCATATCCCGCGATAATCGCCACAAGCGGTGTCACAATAATATCAAGCCTTGTTTCTTTGGAAACCAGCTTACCAAGCTCCACAGAAACGAGTGCTGCAATAAAAGCTCCTGCTGGTCCTCCGAGCTCTGCTCCGGCAGCGCCAGTAGCTACCGCAGAAAAAACAACCAGCGCCGGAGCCTGCAGCCCGTAAGCTACAGCCACCCCAATGGCAGGCCCCATTAATGAAATCGCAAGCGTGCCCATGTCCTCAAAGAAAGTAATGCCGAGCTGCCGGCCAATTGTCTGAATAATTAGTCCGATGATTAAAGACGCAAACAACCCAAGCGCCATGTAGCTTAAAGCTGTAACTCCATATGTCTTTACACTTAAATTTACACCCTTTTTCAAAAAAAATGACCGCATGTCCTCTCTCCTTCTCTTTTTTCCCATTGTAACCATAATTTAATTTAATGAAAAGGCGCCGTTTAAAACCGGCGCCCTGTTTGATGCAGCCACTGGCCGTAAAGCAGGGATACAACATGGTGAAAAAGGGCAGTCCGGTCCACCCGGCCGGCGGTCAGGATTCCGACTGCCCCTTCGTTTTGATGAGTATCTGTCAGCTGTGAGTAATGGTCCACTGCTGTTTTTAATTCCACGCCGTCCCTGAGCATAGCAGCAATATGTTCCGGCAGCAGTATACGGGCTCCGCCGGCCGTCCATGTACCTGTGCCATCTGTAAGCGCCCCCCAGCTGACCAAGTATATGTCATTTTCTTCAGCCTGTACGCCGCCTTCGAGCCCTATCCCAATATCAGCACGTTTTTGCACATGCCGGGCACGGTTTACAGCTCCTTCTCTCGTCTCCACATCGGAAAACGGCTGATCACTCACTTCCGAAGCCGCAGCTGTACCGGAAACGGAAAATTCCGGATAGAGCACCTGGCGTACTGCTTCTATTTTTACAGGATTTTTTGATCCTACTAAAGCCTTTTTCAACTTCAGACTCCTTTATGAATCATATCGAGGGCCTGTTGGTCTGTGGTTCGCACGAGCTTTGTCAGCAGTTCTTTTGCTGCAGCGTAATCATCCACATGCAGCAGGGAAGCAGAAGTGTGGATATAGCGGGAACAGACTCCGATAACAGCAGATGGAATACCTTCGTTGGCCATATGCACACGCCCGGCATCAGTCCCTCCCTGAGAAATAAAGTACTGGTACGGGATATTGTTACTTTCCGCCGTATCTAGAACGAAATCCCGCATGCCACGGTGAGTGATCATCGTCTGGTCAAATATACGCAAAAGCGCCCCTTTACCAAGCTGGCCGAAGGCATCTTTCCCTCCAGTGGAATCGTTCGCCGGACTTGCATCCAAAGCGTAAAAAATATCCGGCTGGATCATTTGTGCAGCCGTCTGGCCCCCGCGCAGCCCTACTTCTTCCTGTACTGTGGCGCCTGCGTAAAGCGTGTTTGGAAGGCTTTCATCCTGGACTTCTTTCATTAATTCTAAAGTCAGGCCGACACCATACCGGTTATCCCATGCCTTTGCCATAATTTTTTTCTCGTCCGCCATTGGAGTGAATGGGCAGACCGGAGATATTGGCATACCCGGACGGACACCGAGCTGTTCCGCATGCTCACTGCTGTCAGCTCCAATATCAATAAACATCTTATTTAACGGCATCGGCTTCTCCCGCTGCTCCGGTTCCAGCAGGTGTGGAGGGGTGGAACCAATCACCCCCGGAATGATTCCATTTTCTGTATACACTTGAACACGCTGGGCAAGCAGTACCTGGCTCCACCAGCCGCCAAGCGTTTGAAACCGGATCATTCCGTTTTCATCGATGGATTTAACCATAAATCCTACTTCATCCATGTGGCCGGCTATCATTACTTTCGGGCCTTCCTGAGCGCTGCGTTTCACTCCAAACAAGCTTCCGAGCCGGTCCTGGATAATTTCGTCACTTACCGGCTCCAGTTCTTTTCTCATGTATGTACGGATTTGATGTTCAAAACCCGGTACTGCCGGTGTCTCTGTTAAAAACTTAAACATGTCGCGTGTTTCCTGCTTCATAAAATACTCCTTTCGCTTGTCAGGCTCTGCCTAATTTTCATTTTATCGAACGACTCACGTTTTTACCACTATTGAAAACGGGTATGTATTTGGATATACGCATTATTTGCGGTATACTGAGTATAATAAGAAATGGAAAGGCAGGGACATAATAATGAATACAAAGAATATCCTTATTGGAGTAGGTCTTGGTGTTGCTTTGGGAATTTTGGTTAAGCAGTTCACAAAGAAAGATGAAATTTCCCCGGAAAAAGCGCTGAAGACGGTAAAAGAAAACGTACAGGATCATCTGCCGGTTAACGGCTCCTGGATCCACATGACGCCGGAAACCTACAAAAAAGACGACCTGGAATACAAGGTTTACCGTGGCGGCCTTTCAAGCACCAATCAGGGAGAGACCCGTCAATTAGACTTTATTGTAGATGCTGAAACCGGCACTATTTTAGAACTGAGCTCTTAATCAACATAGCTTCCGGCCTTATTCCAGGGCCGGAAGCTTTTTATTTTCCTTCATAATACAAAAGAGAGGCACCTTCATTGGCGCCTCTCTTTTGTATTAGTTAAGATGCTTCTTTTTTCTCTTTAGAATCCTTGTAATCCTGTACTTCGTTTTTCGACTGCTCCAGCGGCTTCTTCAAAATAGCCAGCATAACCATCGTCACAAGTGATCCGATAAGGATCGCGAGGAAGTATAGAAAAACTCCGCCGCCCTGCACAGCATTCAGGAAGAACACGAGAAAACCTCCGTGCGGTGCAAGCAGTTCCACGTTAAAGAACATGGCCAGGCCGCCTGCTACTGCAGATCCAGTAACGATGGAAGGAATAACCCGAAGTGGGTCCGCTGCCGCAAACGGAATGGCACCCTCTGTAATGAAAAATGATCCGAGCGCATAGTTTGTGTACCCAGCCGAACGCTGTTCTTTCGGAAAACGGTTCTTAAAGAACGTGACCGCAAGGGCGATACCAAGCGGCGGCACCATCCCGCCGGCCATTACAGCCGCATGCGGAGCGTAAATGCCCTGGCCGATTAGAGCGACACCGACTGTGAAGGCCGCTTTGTTGAACGGTCCGCCCATGTCGATTGCCATCATGCCGCCGAGCAGAATCCCAAGCAGGACCAGGTTGCTTGTACCAAGACCTGTGATCCAGTCCTGAAGAGCTGTATTTAGAAAAGCAACTGGTGTAATAAACACGTAGTACATCAAAAGACCGGTGATCAAAATATTGATAACTGGATAAAATAAAATTGTTTTAATTCCGTCAAGCACCTGCGGGAGTCCAGACATAGCCTTCTTCACGCTAAGAGCGACATAACCGCCAAGGAAACCGGCAATGATACCGCCAAGGAAACCGGCTGTGGCGTTCTCAGCTCCTGGAATGCCCTGAGTGGACATGAAACCACCAACCATTGCCGGCATGAAACCAGGCCGGTCTGCGATGCTCATACCGATAAAGCCGGCAAGCACTGCTACGAATAATCCAAAGGCGTACTGTCCGCCTATTGCATTCAGAGCCTGGGCAAACCCGTTAAACTGGTCACTTTCAGGATCCGCCGAGTTAATCCCCCAGAAGAAAGAAAGAGCGATAAGAATCCCGCCGCCGATAACAAATGGCAGCATGTTCGAAACCCCGTTCATCAGGTGGCGGTAAATAGCATTTCCAACTGCTTTTGCTCCGCCTCCGCCGCTAGAAGCGCTCTCTTCTTCATCCGACGATGAACTTCTGCCAGAGCCGCGGTATTTCGAAAATTCTCCGTTCACAGCCTGGTTAATTAACTGTTCCGGTTTACGGATGCCATCCGTAACTTTGGTGGATAAAAGCGGCTTTCCGTTAAATCGGTCCATTTCGATTTTTGTATCAGACGCTACAATAATAGCTTCCGCATTTGCAATTTCTTCGGAGGTGAGACGGTTTTTAACCCCTCCGGATCCATTCGTTTCCACTTTGATAGAAACTCCGAGCTCTTTTGCTTTATCCTTCAGGGCATCTGCTGCCATATAGGTATGGGCGATACCAGTTGGACATCCGGTTACTGCAAGAATCCTCGGCGTATTGCTGTCGTCGGCAGCCTGGGCTGAAGAGGTTTCGGATGCTTCTTCCTCATCACTTCCAAGCTTGTCTCTTTCTTTTGCGTCTACCGCCGCCATGACCTCGTCTTCGGATTCTGCATTCAAGAGATCCTGGCGGAAGTTTTCATCCATCAGCAGCGTAGACAAACGGGACAATGTAGTTAAATGTGCTTCATTCGCTCCCTCAGTTGCTGCAATCATGAAAAACAGATGCGCCGGCTGGCCGTCCAATGATTCATAATCCGCACCTTCCTGAGAACGGCCGAATGCAATAGCCGGTGTATCTACAGCGCTTGTCTTTGCGTGAGGAATGGCGATGCCTTCGCCGATACCGGTAGAGCTTTCTGATTCCCTTTTTTCAATTGCTTCTTTAAAAGCATGGCGATCATTTAACCGACCGGCAGTGTCAAGCTTGTTTACCAGCTCATCAATCACTCCCGCTTTATCTGTCGAAGACAGAGACAGCAGCACGGTATCTCTTTTTAATAGATCGGTAATTTTCATTCTGCTTCCCCCTTTAAGCTTGATTAGTCTCTTCGCTTTCGAGCGAACGGATCGTGATCTTTTGACTTAGTTCTTCTACTTCTTTTTTCGTGCAGAATGTTTCAGAAAATGCTGTAGCACTTCCGGAAGCTACTGCTTGGTTCAACACCTGAGCCGGATCCAGGCGTTCCGCGATTCCGGCGGCGAATCCAGCTACCAGGGAGTCACCTGCCCCGACAGAGTTCACGGCTTTTTGCTTTGGCACGGAGGCGTGAAGGGTCTGTGATTTATTAATATATACAGCTCCTTCTCCTGCCATCGATATAACCACATGCTCAATATCAAAATCCTCCAGAAGCTTTCGGCCATACACTGCAGCATCTTCCACACTGTTCACTTCCACTTCGTACAACTCTGCGAGTTCCAGATGGTTCGGCTTCACGAAATAAGGGCGGCCTTTCAATGCCTCACCGAGCGCTTCGCCGCTTGTGTCCAAACACACCCTGACTCCTTTGTTTCTCACCCGTTCCATTATGTCCAGATAGATGCTGTGAGGGAGAGAAGAAGGAACACTTCCTGCAAGTATTAATTCATCTTCCTGCGTCAGAACATCCAGCTTCTGGTACAGTGCTTCCACGTCTTCGCGCGAGACGCCCGGGGAGGTTCCATTAATTTCAGATTCCTCGCCGCCACGGATTTTGACGTTAATTCTTGTATCCTCTTCTACCTGCACAAAATCCGTTTGAATGTTTTCTTTTTCCAGGCTTTCTTTAATATACTGGCCGGTAAACCCGCCTACAAAACCGAGCGCAGTTGACTGCTCTCCGAGTCTTTGCAGCACTCTCGAAACGTTAATGCCTTTACCGCCTGGATATTTCAAATCATTTTTCGACCGATGGATATTTCCCGGAATAAACTCTTCTAGTTCGACTACATAATCGATTGCCGGGTTCAGCGTTACTGTATATATCATGTACTCACGACCTTCACATCTGTATATTTCTTCAAGTTTGTCCGCTCATCGTCCCGCAGCCTGTCCGACGTAATAATTTCCGCTAAAGCAAGTTCACCAATGTTGGCAAATGTAATGGAATTAATCTTCGAATGATCCGCCAGCACATAGCTCCTTTCCGCAAGATCAAGCGCTGTCCGCTTAACCACTGCTTCATCCGGATCCGGGGTGGTATACCCGTGAACAGGATGAACACCGTTAATACCGAGAAAGCAGGCGTCAAAACAAAATTCCTTCAGTGCTTCTATAGCTTTAATTCCTACGAGGGCCCCAGTCCCCTGCTTGCCTTTACCTCCGATGACGTACGTTTCAATGCCCTTCTCGAGCAAAAGCGGTACATGCGGAATGCCGTTGGTTACCACGACAAGATTCCGGTCAGCCAAATAAGGGATCATCTCCAGGGTCGTCGTCCCGGCGTCCAGAAAAAGACATTCACCGGGTTCAAGCAGGGAAGCTGCTGCTTCTGCAATCTTTTTCTTTTCCCATTGGTTTACACTGCTCTTCTCTGCGATAGTTGGTTCGTTTCGGCGGCGCCTGGAGAGAGAAGCTCCGCCGTGAATTCGTTTAATCTGTTCATCCGATTCCAGTTTGGATAAGTCCCTTCGAACTGTTGCTTCTGAAGCACCAGTCAGTTCCACCAGCTCATGAATAGAAGCAGTGTCTTTCGTTTTTAGAATTTCGATGATGGTGTCTCTGCGCTCAGTGTGAAGCATTACCTTCCCTCTCCTTTCCGGGTTTGGCATAAAAAGCAACAGGCATCTGCAGAAGTTTTGATCGTTTTCTATTTTTGCTTGTTTAATTAACTTCATTGTACACGCTTACTTAATCATAATCAATCAATTTTACTCAAAAACAATCATTTACTTTTGTTCATTGATTGAAATTGACATTTTCATGTTTGGCATTGTTATGTATTTCAGAAATAAAAAAACACGCCTCAGCTTTTAGAGGCGTGTGTAAAAATATGAACGTTCTGGTCAGATTTCGCTCTGCTTTTCCCTGGCTACAGCTTCGATTACTTCTCCCGCAGGATTAAACTTTAAAGCACGGTACAGCTCATCGTGGTAGAAAGTAAACCATGCTTGGCGCTGGCAGCCCCAGTTCATATAATGCTCTTTCATGTACACTGAGTCCATTGGATAATCATCATAGGCGGTCACCCAGAGCACATTCTGGTGGGCGTGTGTAGGCATATTGTCAGCCATGTGGATTAGTGTATTGCTTTCATCCTCAATCAAAATAATGCTCATACCGGCGCTGTGTCCGCCTGTATGCACCATTCGTATGTTTTCAGTAATATGAAGCTCTGACTCGAACGCTTCAACCTGGTGGGCGATTGGCTTCCAGTTCTTTTCCCAGTACGTGTTTTCGGAACGGATATTCGGATTTTTCATTTCCTCCCATTCCGTTTCCGATACGTAAATAACAGCATTGCGAAAGATTGGCACACTCTGGCCCTGCTCTTCACGGGCCAGCCCCGAAGCATGGTCAAAATGCATATGCGTCATTAACACAGCATCAATATCTGAAGCGTAAAGATTCATTTCCCGCAGACTCTGCTCCACATTTGACTCTTTCGTTACGCCATAATTTCTCTGTTGCTTTTTGCTGAGCCGGCCGTTTCCAATCCCTGCATCAACCAGTAAATTTTTACCCTCTCCCTGAATAAGCAGAGGGTCTGTCGGCATTGGAACTTGATTGCTGTCATTGACCGGGTATTTTTTTGACCAGAGCGGTTTCGGTACCACGCCGAACACCGCACCCCCGTCCATGTTTGTCATGCCACCTTCGAGCCATGTAATGGTATAATTGCCGATGGTTAATTGGTTCATGAAAACAGCCCCTCCATTTCATACAAATGATCCCTTTTATCAAACACTATGGCCTTACCGCTTTAGTAAAATAAATAGGCACTCCCTTTGCGTAAAACTTCTCTTCATATTCTGTCATCACATTTTCTTCTGCCTCTTCACTTTCATGCAGATGGAGACGCACCTTTTTTAATGAAAAACCAAACGTGGAAAGGGATGAAAGAGAATATTCAAACAATCCCTGATTATCAGTCTTCATCTGCACGGTTCCTCCCGGTACCAAAACCTGCTTATACAATTCCAGAAAATCCGGGTGCGTCAGCCGGCGTTTTTCATGACGTTTTTTTGGCCACGGATCAGTAAAATTAATATAAAGTGTTTCTACTGAGGCAGGCTCAAAATAGTCCATTAAATAGCGTACATCACCATGAATAAAGGCGAGATTCTCCGGCTGCTTGAACAAGGCGCGCTGCACCCCGGTCGCAAGAACACTTTCATACATTTCCATACCAATAAAATTGACACCCGGGTATTTGATGCTGTTGTCGCTTAAGTATTTCCCTTTGCCTGTGCCTACTTCCAAATGAAGAGGCTGGTCGTTCCCAAACCTTTTTCCCCAATTTTTATTTACCTGTTCCGCTGTTGTGACCACCAGCTCCGGGTGTTCTTGCAAAAATTCGTGGGCCCACGGCTTATGTCGGAGTCTCATCCTTCTTTTCCCTCTTTCTTCATATAATAACTACCTATTTGACAGACAAAATCCGCTGAAAACGCAGTGACGTTCCAGCGGATTTTTATATTTGCAATGAGTCCCGGTCGAGCACTGCTTCAAGCTGTTTCTTATAAAACTCTGCTTCTTTTATCCGGTTCGTGAGTAATGCCTGCTGGGCATGATCAAGCAGGTGGCTGATAATCTGCCAGCGCATCCGCCTTTGTAAATGGGAGGTTAAGGGCAGCCCGTATTCCTGCAGCCACACTTCCCACTCTTCTTTTGGAATGTACTCATACAGAATCAGGGCTAAATCAAGTGCAGGATCGCTGACTGTTGCATTGTCCCAGTCCACTAAATATAAATCTCCATTGGCATCAAACATCCAATTGTTGTGGTTCATATCACCGTGACAGACAACGAGGCGGGGAGGCTGTACTTCGCCAGACGTCCCTGCAAGTTCATCGAGAGCTCCGGCCATCGAAGTCGTAATATAAGGAAGCCGTTCCTGCTGCTCTCTTAATACAGTGGTTGTTGCTTCCGGAGTGCGGGCGTGGTTCCCTATTCTCATAAACATGTCCAGCAGTTCACTCGAGGAGTGTATTTTAGATAATAACTGGGCCACCCGTTTGTTATCCATATCGCCGCCCGTTAGTTCACGGCCGTCAACCCAGCGCTGTGCGGTAATTACATCACCGTTAGCCTGGCGCTTTGTCCAAAGCAGTTTAGGCACTATTCCTTCTGCTGAAAGCACAGCGAGAAATGGAGAAGAATTTCTTTTCAGAAATAACACTTGTTCCCCGGCACGCGCGAGGTAAGCTTCTCCTGAAGAGCCACCGGCTGGTTCAATCGTCCATCCGTCTCCCATCAGCAGTTCCAATACTTTCACCTTCGATCTATCATAGTGGTCTGAATATTTCATAGCCGATCCTTTTTTAACAATATTTTATTTCAATGCCTGTCTTGTTTTATTTAATTGTATGTATAAAATACCCTCTATGAAATGATCTCCTCTACTTCTCGTGCGGGTAAAAGTGTTCCTATTTGCGTTTTTATTTTTACAGCGAATCGTTCTTAATAATAGCAAACATTGAATTTAGAAGTCAATCGACCATAATACTTGTGACCGACCTCTCATCTGCTATTTTTCCGCGTATCTTCCATTTAAGCCTACTTGGTAACTTACCCTTTTTTTCCCTCATTCAGAGTGGTATAGTAATTTCGTTCATTATTACAGGGCAACTGCTTATATGAAGGAGGACGTTATTATGCCAGACCGCTCGCTTGGCAATGGCCGGCTATTAATTACATGCCCGGACCAGCCGGGAATTGTAGCCGCTATATCTGATTTTCTGCACCAGCATGGTGCTAATATTATTCATTCCGCCCAGCATACAAACGATCCGGAAGGCGGACGTTTTTTTATGAGAATTGTTTTTTCCATTTCGCCATATCCGGAGAAATTTAACCAAGTAAAAGAAGAATTTCTTCCTATTGCTGATCATTTCGATATGGAATGGTCATTAGAGCGTGAAGACCGCAAAAAAAGTGTGGCGATTTTCATTTCAAAAGAAGACCACTGCTTAACTGAATTATTGTGGAGATGGCGTTCCGGGGAACTGCCTATTCATATCAGCTGCGTCATCAGTAACCACACGACGCTTAAAAATGTAGTAGAAAGCTATGAAATTCCTTTTTACCACATACCGATAGATAAAAATGCCAAGCCGGAAGCAGAAAATAAAATACTTCGTACGCTTGAGCAGTATCCGATCGATTTTCTTGTGTTGGCCCGCTATATGCAAATACTGTCGCCGGATTTTGTTGCTCACTACCCGGCAAAAATCATTAATATTCATCATTCGTTTCTCCCGGCCTTTATCGGAGCGAACCCTTACAGACAGGCTTTTGAACGCGGCGTGAAACTTATTGGTGCTACCGCCCATTACGTGACCAACGACCTCGACGAAGGCCCAATCATTGAACAAGACGTCCTTCGGGTCAATCACCAATACAATGCCAATGATTTAAAAATCACCGGACGCAACGCTGAAAAAATTGCGCTGGCAAGAGCCGTTACCTGGCATGCAGAAGACCGTGTCATTGTCGACGACAATAAAACGATTGTTTTTCTGTAAAGCTGCTTATTCGCCGTATTCATTCGAAGAGTAGATTTCACTACGGAGGACAGAAACGGTTGCCGCTTGCCCCATAAGCGCTTCTGCGGAAAACAACTGCCGGTTTTTCACCGGGGATGGATTGTTGATACGTCTTTCCATCCACCGTTTGTATTCGCGTTTATCTGCTGTATGTGCGTATAAAACTTCACGGTTATCAATAATGGAAGCGGGGGAAACCACTGTCGCCTGGACAGGAAAGGTGGTCCCCGCTTGTTTTAATACAGCTTCCACTACGTTTGTTGTTCTTTTCAGCGCAAGGACTGGGCTGACAAATGTATGCTGCTTCTGATTCACGTACTCCTTCCAGAACCTGCTGTCTGCCGGTTCAAATACACTGTACATTGTTCCTTCTAAAATATGTACCACGTCGATCCCTACTGGGCCAATGATAGTAATGGCCCCCTCCATCGTCGTCTGTTTTGTATGAAAAACCGGATAGTACATAACAAAATACGTATCGGGAAGCTCCCTGAGAAGGGTGCGCAGCCGGTAGTCGTATTTTAATTTCGGATCCATCATTGAAATTTCAGAGATTGTGGAAGAGGCCCACTCCAGCTGGATTAAAAACCAGTTATCATAAAAGATATCCTTGAGCTCCTCGAGCGTTTTTCCCTTAAAAAATAAGTAGGCATCGTTTTCGTTAATTTCCACTTCCTCCTCTTCTTGCTTCCACCACTTTAACCGGTTCACTGCTTTTCCCATCCGGGTGTTGTTCTCGAGCGGCTCTTCTCCGGACACTTTTGGGCTCGATTTATTTGCAATCATCCAGTCTGTTTTCATACGCTGCCAGTACGATTTTTTGGCAGCTAAAAATTCCGCGTTTTGGTGAAGAAAATGGTATTCATAACGCGAAGCATAGTCTTTCATCTTTATTAGTTGAGCCATTCAACTCTCCCTTCTCCTTCATTGCAGCCTTTCTCTTAGAAGGTGCGTCTCTACATAGAAGCTGCAGGCCTCCACTTTTATTATTATATCGTCATTGTCCGGCTGATGTTCACATTACAGGAATAAATTACCTGCCAATGGGGCTAAAAAAGCAACAATAACGGCACTGACTGTCATAGCTACCGAACTGACCGCCCCTTCCGTTTCACTGTTTTCGAGCGATTTAGCTGTTCCTATCGCGTGAGCCGCACTACCCATGCCTATTCCCTTCGCTACCGGATCAGTTACCCCCACCGCTTTCATCACCTGGGCGTGAACCACTACTCCGCCGATACCCGCCACCATCACAAACATTGCCGCCAAGGGAGCGTCTCCGCCGAGCGTTGTCGTAATGTCCATGGCTACCGGTGTTGTTACTGACTTAGGCAGCACCGCTGCCGCCCATTCTTTAGATGCACCCGCTGCTCTCGTAAAAACAAGTCCCGAAATGATACCTATCACCGCTCCCGTCCCAATACCGCTGAGAATCGGAACAGAATATCGTTTTAACAGATGCCTTTGTTCATACAGCGGGCAGGCCAGTGCCACCACCGCAGGCCCCAGCAGCGATTCTATCCATTGGCCTCCGGTCATATAGGCATTGTAGGGGATTCCGGAAATTAACAGAAATAATATAATAACAATGGTACCAGTGACGATCGGAAGCATTAATGGCGCCGGAAAACGCCGGTACATTCTTTTGGAGGCGGCGTACACCATCATCGTCCCGGCAATAGCAGCAACTCCTGTCCACCATTCATTCACGATGCTCCCTCCTTTTTTTCAATAAATACTGGGACACCCATGAGCCAGTTCCCATTACAAGAAGTGTACTGATAAACACAGCAGTCACAAGCACGGCTCCAAGCACTGAAAACAGCTCTCCGTGGATCACCAGTCCTGCGGTCACCGGAAGAAACAACAGCGGCATGTTTCCGAGCAGCAGCCCGGATCCCTCCTGAATCCATTTTGGCGTGGCTGAAGTAAAAATAAAAACTGCAAGCAAAAGCAGCATGCCGAGGATACTTCCCGGAATTGGAAGCTGAAGCACTCCCTGAATCCAGACACCAGTCCAGTAAAATGCATACAAAATCAGTATGTGAATGACAATTCTAAATACGTTCATACATTCCCCTCATTTATTCGGTCAATTCCGTCCAATGTACTGTTTCGTATTTTACACTTCGTCCTGGGTGAATGCGATAAAGATGCAATTGAGAGGCGTGAAAAAATAAGGCTTCCGGAAGAGGCACGGCCGGCCACGTAAACATCTGCTCCTTGATTCTCTTTTTGGCAAGAGTCATATGAGGGCAGTACGGACGTTGCTCTGTCTTTATTCCCATGCCTTTCAATTGTTCTTTCCATTCAGTGTACAAAGTGAACAGCCCTTCTTCTGCGCCTACTTTTGTATAAAGCACATTTTCACGGCCTTCCGGACCGAAAAAGTCTACCCCATCCAGCCTGATCTGAGGCTGGGATAATAATGTTATTCTATTCATCTTTTCCTGGACAGCATCAACCTTGTCTGGTAAAAGCCGGCCGAAAAAATGAAGTGTAATATGAAAATCCTGCGGATGTACCCATTGTTTAAATGGAAGATCATTTTTAACCTTTGATGCCCAGTCCCCCCAGGAAAGCCTGGCCTCTTCCGGTACTGAAATTCCAAGAAAATAATGATTATCCAAGGTTTACTTCCTCCCTTTCTTGCTTTAAAGCCGTTGAAAACGAACAAGCAATGCAAATGTGTTAAAATATACAAATGAATGATAGAAAAAGGATGTGTAACAGCCATGCGTGTAGCAAACAATATGTCAGAACTAGTCGGCGATACGCCTTTAGTCAAATTAAACCGCCTCCCTGATACTCGAGGAGCGGACGTATATTTGAAGCTTGAATTTCAAAACCCCAGCGGCAGTGTTAAAGACAGAGCAGCAAAAAATATGCTGAAGCAGGCCGAAGAAGAGGGGAAAATCAATGAAAATACTACTATTATCGAGCCTACTTCCGGCAATACCGGCATCGGTCTTGCCATGAATGCCGCTGCCCGCGGCTACCGTGCCATATTAGTTATGCCGGACACCATGTCTCAAGAAAGAATCAACCTGTTGAAGGCATACGGCGCGGAAGTAGAACTCACCCCAGGCGACAAAAAAATGCCCGGAGCCATTTCCCGGGCTCATGAACTTGTAGAAACGATTGCTGACAGCTTCATGCCCATGCAGTTTGAAAACGAAGCCAACTCGGATGCCCACCGGGAAAGCACGGCACTTGAAATTGAAGAAGCAATGAAGGAAATTGGTAAGCCCCTGGGCGGGTTCGTCGCTGCTTCCGGTACCGGCGGCACTGTGACAGGAACTGGGGAAAAGTTAAAAGAACTGTACCCAGACGTTCAGATACATGTCGTAGAACCATTTGGCTCCCCGGTGCTTTCGGGCGGAAAACCAGGCCCCCATAAACTCGTCGGCACCAGCCCCGGGTTTATACCGCCTATTTTGAATCAGAAGATATACGACCATATTTATAAAATTACCGACGAAGATGCTTATAAAACCACAAGAGACCTTGCCGGCCAGGAAGGCATCCTGGTTGGCCCCTCTTCAGGGGCTGCCTGCTACGCTGCCATGGAAACAGCAAAACAGTTGCCTCCGGATCAGGTCGTGGTTGCAATTGCCTGTGATACTGGCGAACGGTATTTATCTACTGACCTTTTCCGTTTCGATCAATAAAATCTTTTTCAAAGACTCCTTTACAAAAAAGGGGTCTTTTTTTACATAATTTTTACATTAAGTATTTTGTGAAATAAAATGGATAGTTCCATCGCCGATTTTGTTTTTTTTAACTGATCACGCACAATAAAACATTATTTTAGCAAATCATTCGATTTTTGTGTTACTTCGTAAATAAATTGAATGGATTTTTGTCAAAAATTTTGCGATAAATAAATAAATGGTATAAACTATTAAGTACAGGGACGCTTACAAAATATTTTGAATACTTTTATCCTACATGCTGCTGAACTTCCTACGGAAAGTTCCACAGAGCAGTTGACACAACAACAGTCGAAACCATCAATTATACTTCCTATTTACGTGCGCAGTCCCGGGCATGTCTTCAAGTGCCATAAATTCATTGGCTAAGGAGTGGTTTTTTGAGAACGTCCACCGACCGAATGATAACCCGTATTAAGTCTATCTATCTCTATATTAAAAAGAGAGGAACGGTGACCACCGGGGAATTGGTTGACGAATTCGGAATTACACAGCGCACCATTCAGCGTGATTTGAATGTGCTTGAATACAATGAATTGGTCTGCAGCCCTTCTAGAGGGGCCTGGACGACGACTGCCCGAAAAGTAAAAGCTTCCTGAATGACTATACCTATCCCCTGGCGCCAGGATTAACATCCTGGCGTTTTTTCATACGTCAAAAATTCCCCGCATCCTTCTAGCCGCTTCGGCAAAAAGCCGTTCCTTCTTCACCAATATTTCTTTTTTTGACACGTCAGGCTCCACAATAATATCTCTATGGTCTATGCCCCGCAACGCCTTTCCTGCTTCTTCCCAGCTACATTCATGAACAGCTTTCCATCCGCAGGCAGCGGCTCCGAACATAGCTAGGCGTTCCTGTTCAGCGCTCACCTGCACCCTGCATTGAAATACGTCCGCCACTATTTGCCGCAAAGCTCTGCTTTTCGTACCCCCACCCACGAGAAAGAGGCTGGAAGAAGCCAGGCCAGCCTGAGCAAAGACCTGCTTTAAAGAAAAAGCCAGGCCTTCAAGCACCGCGCGGGCCATATGGCTCTCGTCCACCTGGCTGTCAATGCCAATGAACGCCCCTCGGGCTTTTTCATCAACGATTGGATTTCTTTCTCCGTTTAGATAAGGAATAAATACAAGCGACTCGGGCATAGCCTTTGGCTCAGCTGCCAGTTTTTCAAACTCTTCGAAGTTGCCATGGCCACACCACGTATGAACCGCCCATTGATGCACATTTCCCATGTTGAGAAGCGGCATAATTTTAATAAACTGGCCTTTCTGCGGGGCAGCCAGATGAAAAACACTGCCTTCCTTTGACATTGCCAGTGTATCTGCCGGCACCGCTGCCCATCCCGTGGTTCCTGCGTAAGCATAGCCGCTGTCCCCACCCGCTTGAAAACCAGCTGCAAGCGTCACTGCGCCTCCGTCTCCAAGGCCACAGCAAACGGGTGTTCCAGCTGGTATTCCCGTTTGCACGGCGGCCTCTTTCAATACATAACCGGCTATGTCTTCGGGCTCCAGAAGAAGAGGAAGCTGACGATAGGAAATGCCGGTGCCGTTCCATAACTGTTCGTCCCACGTTCTTGTATGTACATTCATCATTCCAGTAACAGTACCATTTACTGGATCACAGACTGATACGCCCGTTAAGCAGTAAATTAAATAATCTTTAGAACCAAATAACACCCGCTCCCACTTTTCCGGGGCTTCATCCGCCAGCCATTTCATCAGAGGGGTCGTGGATTTCCAATCATTTCCTGTGACGGCCGTAACAGCATCCGAAGCTAAATGCCTGTTTTGCAGCCTTCTGCTCCCTCCCTGGTCGGAATAAAGTATTGCCGTATCCGCACGCCCGTCTTTAACAGGGATGAAATCCTCCATCTGACCAGTGCATACAACCGCGTCGACATCCAGCCCCGTTCCCTGATTATGCAGAGTTCTGCATGCTTTTTTAAAGCTCTTCCACCATTCTGCCGGCTTTTGTTCGTGCCTTTTCCCCTCGGTATAAGTAAGGACAGGCTCTGATGTACTGCTCTCCACCTGTCCACCACCGCCCATTATCATTACTTTTAAAGACGAGGTGCCCAGGTCTGCAATTAGCAGTCTACATCTCATCGCCGCTTGCTCCCTGTGATTTTTCCCCGACGCTGTCCCGAAGCAGCTGAATTTCCTCTTCATTTAATTCCCGGTATTCCCCCGGCAGTAAATCTTCATCGAGTGACAGCCTGCCGAACGACTCTCTTTTTAAATAAACGACTTCATTCCCCACTGCTTCAAACATCCGTTTTACCTGATGAAATTTCCCTTCTGTTATTTCCACGTACACTTCCCGGTGTGTATCAGGCACTTGTCGCAGAACAGCAGGTTTACAAATATAGCCGTCATCAAGCTTTACACCTTTTTTAAACTGCTCAATATCCCTTTCTTCTATCGGATGCTCGAGTACCGCCCGGTAGACTTTTACGACGCCATGCTTCGGCGACGTGAGAAAATGATTAAGCTTGCCGTCGTTCGTCAACAGCAGCAGCCCCTCCGTATCAATGTCAAGCCGGCCGACCGGGAAAGGTTCTCTTACCGCATCCTCCTGTTCTAAAATATCCAGCACCGTATCATGCACGCTGTCTTCGGTAGCACTGATAACCCCCGCTGGTTTATGCATGAGAAAATAAACAAATTCCGTATAGTGAATGTCCTCTCCAAACACGCTGACCTGCTGCTCTTCGGGATCCACCTGAACCGCCCCGTTGTTTACCGGCTCCCTGTCGACAAATACGCCTCCCTTTTTCAGCATCTTTTTTACTTCCTTGCGAGTTCCATATCCTAATTCCGCCAACAGTTTATCCATTCTCATGCTGATCACCTCTCTCCATCTGTTCCAGAATTCCCGAAGCAAACTCCCCATGTGAGCCGTTTATATGTGCTTCAATTACTCCTGCCGGAATCTGGCGGAGCACGGCTTCCTGTACGGTTTTTGATATATTCTGCTCCTGCATCTTTTTTTCGATACTCACTATCATTTTCAATGTTTCTTCCACTGCTGTTTTATTTGCAGTTTCTACCTCCTGCTCAGTGCCTTCAATAACTGTAAATGCCCCTCCGAGCCAGTTCTGGAGATATTCGCGGTCGCTTTTTTTTGCGCTGTTAACTACAAAAACGTTTTCTCCCCTACTAGCTGCAGCCCTTTCAGCATGACCGGCAAATTTAGCCGCAGCCTTCCGCACATGGGCAGGCACTTCCAGCTCCTCCGAGCAGAGCGACGTAGCCGGTATGTATATAACGCTTCCTTCCGCTAAATAAGGTCCGTGCCAATAAATAAACTCTTTGATTCCTTCCGGCGGAAGCGCTAAAAAAATATAGGGAAAACGAGGAAGCTCCAGCTCATCCACCCGGGAAATCTCCTTTTTTGTTTCCCTCATCCAGAGTTTTTCCTTTCCCCGGTACATCACAGAGACAAAGGGAGGTTCACTTTTTGTTACTGCAAGCTTCGCTAGCCTCCCGGATCCTACTACTAACATTTCATTTTCCTCCAATACATTTCGGTATGTGCAGCTGCCGGTCTGAAAAAGAGACGTTGCTGTTAACAACGTCTCTTTACACTATGCGGAAGTTGGTTTATTGATATCCTGGCCCTGGACCCGGGCAAGCCGGTTATTGTTACGGGAAATATTTGCCAGCAGTCCAAGCATCGCCAGGGTTATTAATAAAGAGGAGCCTCCGTAGCTTAAAAGCGGAAACGGCAGGCCGGTAATTGGCATCATGCCCGCGACCGCTCCGGCATTAATGACAGCCTGGCTGAGCAGCTGAAAAACAATTCCAAAAGCGAGCAAAGTGCCAAACTGCCCCTTAGCGTGAAGCCCGATTTTTATGCCGCGCCAGGCAATAACGCCAAGCAGGCCTACGACGAGCAGAACCCCGAAAATCCCAAGCTCTTCAGCAATAATCGGTAGAATGAAGTCGGTATGGGCTTCAGGAAGATAGTTCATTTTCTGCACGCTCTCCCCGAGGCCGACCCCAAATAATCCACCATGGGCAATGGCAATATAGCCCTGGATCAGCTGGTAGCTGCCTCCGCCAACAGCGTCTGCATTTGCGAATGGGTCCATAAAAGAGACGAGCCGGGCCAGGCGGTAAGGCTCTGTCAGCGCAATATATGCAAACAGCACCGCCGCGACTCCCCCGAGCATAAACATATGCCGAAACTTTGCTCCTGATAAGAAGACAATTACGATCGTTGTCATCATCAGAGCAGCCGCTGTACCAACGTCAGGCTGCATAACGATGAATCCAAGCAGCACAGCAACAACTATAAGCGGCGGCAGTACTCCCTTCATAAATGAGTCAATATACTTTTGCTTCTGAGAGTACACCTGGGCCAGATAAATAATCAAACTTAATTTCACGAATTCTGCGGGCTGAATGTTTACCGGCCCGAAGCCGATCCAGCTTTTTGCCCCGTTTACTTCATTACCTATTACAAGCACAAGCAACAGTAAAAAAATAGACAACCCTATCAATAATGGTGTGGTTTTCTTCCATTTTTCATAAGGCACATGCATCATGAAAGCAAACACACCTACTCCAAGTATAAAAAACATTATCTGTCGTTTAAGAAAAAAGGCCGCATCATCATAAGCCCTCATCCCGAGCGGAAAGCTTGCGCTGTACACCATAATAATGCCAAACAATGTTAATAGCGCGACCGCACCGATCAAGAGCCAGTCATAATCTTTATATCTCCACGTTTTCATGTTTCACCTCTAATGCCGCCCCTTTTAAAAGGCGGCTTGATGCGTTTGTCTCTGTTTCTATAAAGTGAATTAATTATATCACCATCCCTCGCGGAACAAAAGATCAGAAAGCAGGAGTTTTCTTTACGCTGAAAAGCGCTTCCCAAGAACCCTTTCGGCCAGGCCGCTCTTCATGGCAAGTGCCATAAAAAGCACACCGCCAACACCGACACTAATAATTTCCACCATGAATAAATCCATCCAGCTCGTGCCTGCAAATAAAACTTCCATGCCGTTTCTTGTAATTAAAACCCCGAGGCCCATAATTAATGACAAAAGAACCACTACACCGCCCCGGCGCGAGACGCCTCCAAAATGAAAACCAGTAAATTTCGCGATCGCCCATGCGTTGAACAGTACTCCGAACGCAAAGCCAATAATCGTACTGTAAATGCCCCCGATCGGGCCAAGAAGTAATAGCAGCACATAAGCACTGATAATTTTCACCAGCAGCCCTATTAATAGAGAGGCAATAGCATATTTCTGGCGGTTGATTCCCTGCAGAACAGCTGCGCTTACTGAAAAAAGGGAAAAAACGATGGCCGCATACGCGTAATGCTGCAGCACGTAGCTGCCTATTTCCAGTGACTCTGTCCCAAAAAGCACTCCGAATGTTGGTTTTGCAAGCAACGACAGTCCGACTGCGGCAGGCACTGATAAAAACAAAATCACCTGGTAGGTCTGCGTAATCTGGCGCTGCAGCAAATCCTGGTCATTGCCTGTAAATGATTTTGTGATCGTCGGGATAAGGGTAATCGACATGGCCGTAGCAATTGCTACAGGGATGAGAATCAGCTTATGGGAAGAGCCCGCGAACGCACCGTACGCTGTCTGGATCTGCCCGGACGTCCATTCCCCGGTCTGCTCCAGTGCCCGGGTGAAGGTAAACATGTCCACCATTTGAAACAGGGGAATAGCCAGTCCGACAAAAGAAAGCGGCAGAGCATACCGGATCAGTTCACTGTACATGCTTGTTAATGGCAGGTCGCTCGACACCGTGCTTTGGGACTGTTCCCGCTGCAAAAAGCGCTGCCTTTTTTTCCAATAAAAAATTAGTACAGCCATGCTGGCCAACCCGCCGACAAACGCTCCAAAGGTGGCAAATCCAATAGCAGTGCCGAGGTTTCCGTCGACTACGTACAGAATAAACAAAGCCATCACCAAAATGAACACAATACGCACAACCTGCTCAATAACCTGTGAAACAGCGGTAGGCCCCATCGACTGATGCCCCTGAAAAAACCCTCTCATAATCGCCATCGTTGGAATAATCATTAAAGCAAAGCTTACCATGCGGATCGTAAACACAACATCATCTGATGTAAAAGCTTCACTTGAATCAAACGAAATTAAATTCACAATAAGCGGAGCGCCAAAAAATAAAATAAGAAACGCTGCAATGCCGGTAATGGTCATAAAAAAAAGACCCGACTTAAACAACCTTCGGCCTGTTTCAAAATCTCCCATGGCGTTGTATTTGGATACAAATTTCGACATAGCCATCGGTATACCGAGCGTAGCTACGCTGAGCATTAATGTGTATGGCTGGTAGCCGTATTGGTAAAGTGCGATCCCCTGCTGGCCGACCATGGCCGCAAACGGAAATATGTAAATCATACCTAAAAATTTCGAAACAAATGTCGCTATGCTTAACAGAAGCGTTCCCCGCAAAAATTTTGAATCAGACATTCTTATGTTCAGCTCCATCGTGTAATCGTCTTGTGCTCTCTATGCGAATTTTACCATACTATTTTCCATTCTGGCGTCCCTTTGCCTGAAAATTAATATCAGAAATAAAGGAAAACGCCCGTTCTTTGTAAAACGGGCGTACTTTTTATTATACGTCGCTTAAGCCTTTAATATAAAAGGTGCGGGGCCGGGGACCATCAAATTCACAAAAATAAATTCCCTGCCATGTGCCGAGCACAAGTTCACCCTGCTCTACAATGATCGTCTGTTCTGTACCCATTGTACTTGCTTTTAAATGAGAAGCAGAGTTGCCTTCAGCGTGACGATATTTTTCATGTTCCCAGGGATATACTTCATCAAGGCGCATAAGCATATCATGCTGCACGTTTGGGTCTGCGTTTTCATTCACAGTAATTCCCGCTGTCGTATGCGGAGAATAAACGATAACCGCTCCGTGGTCGAGTCCTTCTTCTTTCACATACGTACGGACCTTTTCCGTAACGTCTATCATTTCTGCATGCTCATTAGTAGATAGTTCGAGCTTTCGCAGCATTTCAGCCGCCTCCTTTATCCTTGTGTAAAAATGAATTTTCTCTTATGATACAATACAGCTATTATAACCGATTCCGAAGCATTTTAATCTTACCGGATAATTGCTTCGAGGTCGTAAGGAGAGAATAAATAAAATGACGAATGTCATTGTTATCGGCGGTGGTCCAGCAGGATTAATGGCCTCCGTCGCTGCCGCAGAGCACGGCGCCGATGTCACTTTAATTGATAAGGGCTCCAAACTGGGAAGAAAGCTTGCTATTTCCGGCGGCGGCCGCTGCAATGTCACTAACCGCATGGAACGTAAAGAGCTGATCGAACACATTCCCGGCAACGGCAAATTTATGCACAGCCCGTTTTCCATCTTTGATAATGAAAACATTATCCGTTTTTTCGAAAACCTTGGAATCGATCTGAAGGAAGAAGATATGGGACGCATGTTTCCTGTTAACGATAAAGCTATCACTGTCGTGAATACCCTGCTCGACGAAATGGAACGCCTTGGGGTGCATACACGCACCAAAACCAAAGTCTCTTCCATCGATTACGGCGAAGACCATGTCCGGGGGCTTTATTTAGAAGACGGCGCTTATCTTCAGGCAGACCGTATCATTATTGCCTCCGGAGGCAAATCCGTACCAAAGACTGGCTCTACCGGCGATGGCTATCCCTGGGCGGAAGCAGCAGGCCATACAATTACAGAGTTGTACCCTACAGAGGTGCCTATTACTTCTCCGGCTTCTTACATCCAGGACCGCACGCTTCAAGGAATTTCTCTTTCAGGCGTAGCCCTGACAGTTTACCGGCCAGGCGGTAAAGCTATTAAAACCCACACCGGCGACATGATTTTTACCCATTTCGGCGTTTCCGGGCCGATCGGCCTGCGTTGCAGCCAGTACGTCGTGAAAGCGCTGAAAAAGTATAAAACCGAACAGGTGGAGCTTGGCCTTTCCCTCTATCCTGAGGAAAACCATGAATCCATGTTCCAGCGGCTTGTGTCCCTGAAAAAAAACCACGAAGCAAAAACGATAAAAAATGCTCTTAAAGGCCTTGCAATGGAGCGACTGCTGCTTTTTCTCCTGCAGGAATCAGGCATTTCCAGTACGATGACCATTGGTGAAGCCACAAACAAAAAACTGCGCTCACTTGCGCTTTTATTTACCGATTTCCGTTTTCCGGCAGATGGCACGCTCTCGATCGAAGAAGCATTTGTTACCGGCGGCGGGATCTCCATCAAAGAAGTATTTCCAAAACGGCTTGAGTCCAGGCTGAAAAGCGGACTGTTCTTCTGCGGCGAAATTTTAGACATTCATGGTTATACCGGCGGCTTTAACATCACGTGCGCATTTTCCACCGGATATACTGCAGGAAAAGCTGCCTCCGAATATCCTGCCGCCCAGACTGAAACACCTGCCTCCTACTCAAAAAGCTGACCGCATAGCGGCCAGCTTTTTTTAATTAGCTACAATATTTACGAGCTTCCCTGGAATGGCAATAACCTTTCGCACGGTCTTGCCTTCAAGCTCCTGCACAATTTTTTCCTGCTCCATTGCCGTCGATTCGAGGTCCTTCTCGTCGGCATCTCTTGGCACCACTGCTTTTGCCCGAAGCTTTCCATTTACCTGAATAATGATTTCAATTTCATCTTCGATCAGCATCTGCTCATCGTGTACCGGCCAGCTGCTCCTTGAAATCGAATGCTCTTCCCCGAGACGGCTCCAAAGCTCTTCTGCCAGATGCGGCGCAATAGCGCTCAACAGCTGCAGAAATCCTTTTAACTCCTGTTTCGGAAGCGTCTCCTGCTTGTTCGCTTCGTTAACAAAGACCATCAGCTGGCTGATACCAGTATTAAAACGAAGTTCAGTAAATTCTTCGGTTACTTTTTTCACCGTTTGATGATACGTTCGCGCGAACGGCTCTGGTGCTTTCTCATCATGGATGCTCTCCCGGATGGCTCCTTCGTCTGTTACAAACAAACGCCATACCCGGTCCAAGAAGCGTCTTGCACCATCGAGGCCGCTGTTTGACCAGGCAATCGAAGCGTCGAGCGGTCCCATAAACATCTCATACAGACGCAGCGTATCTGCCCCGTGAGTGCGGATAATTTCATCCGGATTCACTACGTTTCCTTTGGATTTACTCATTTTTTCATTATTTTCGCCCAGGATCATTCCCTGATTGTATAGCCGCTGGAATGGCTCATTTGTAGGAACTACTCCAATGTCATATAAAAACTTATGCCAAAACCGTGCATACAGCAGGTGAAGCACCGCATGCTCCGCACCGCCTATATACAGGTCAACCGGCAGCCATTTTTCAAGCGCTTCTTTGGAGGCCAATTCTTCTTCATTTTCCGGGTCGGCAAAACGAAGGAAGTACCAGCAGCTTCCGGCCCACTGCGGCATCGTATTTGTCTCCCGGCGCCCTTTCATGCCCGTGTCGGGATCAGTGACTTCAAGCCATTCCGTGTTGGTAGCAAGGGGCGATTCGCCCGTGCCTGAAGGACGGAACTCGTCCATTTCCGGAAGTTCGAGCGGCAGTTCTTCTTTAGGAAGCGTGGTCATCGTGCCGTCCTCCCAGTGAATAACCGGAATCGGTTCTCCCCAGTACCGCTGGCGGCTGAAGAGCCAGTCGCGGAGACGGTAGGTTGTTTTCTTTTGGCCAAGCCCTTTTTCTTCAAGCCATTCAAGCATCTTACCGATCGCTTCATCTTTATATAGGCCATTCAAAAACTCTGAGTTTACATGCGGGCCATCCTCCGTATAAGCTTCCCGGGACGTGTCTCCGCCTTCCACCACTTCCACAATCGGAAGATCAAATGTTTTCGCAAATTCGTAGTCCCGCTCATCATGCGCCGGAACGGCCATAATTGCACCACTGCCGTAAGTGGCGAGAACGTAATCAGCGATCCAGATCGGCATTTTTTCCCCGTTCACTGGATTAATGGCGTACGAACCTGTAAATACGCCGGATTTTTCCTTCTGCAGCTCTGTGCGTTCAAGATCACTTTTCATAGCTGCATCGTGCTGGTATTTTTCCACTGCTTCCTTTTGCTCCGGCGTAGTAATTTCTCCAACATAGTCATGCTCCGGTGCGAATACACAGTAGGTTGCTCCAAACAAAGTGTCCGGACGGGTCGTAAACACGTCAAACGAAAGATCCTTCCCCTCGACGTGGAAGGTTAGCTCCGCTCCTTCTGAGCGGCCGATCCAGTTTCGCTGCATTTCTTTAATACTGTCGGGCCAGTCCAGTCCTTCGAGATCTTCAAGCAGACGATCGGCGTAGGCTGTGATTTTGAGCATCCACTGCTTCATCGGCCGGCGTTCCACCGGATGGCCGCCGCGTTCACTTTTTCCGTCAATCACTTCTTCATTGGCAAGCACAGTCCCAAGCGCCGGGCACCAGTTGACCGGCACTTCGTCAATATAAGCAAGACCGTGTTCGTACAGCTTCGTGAAAATCCACTGCGTCCATTTATAATAATGCGGATCCGTCGTATTAATTTCTCTCGACCAGTCGTAGGAAAAGCCCAGTTCCTTAATTTGGCGCTTGAAATTGGTAATGTTCGCCTGAGTAAATTCCCGCGGATTTTTTCCGGTATCAAGCGCAAATTGCTCCGCCGGAAGGCCAAAAGCATCCCAGCCCATCGGATGCAGGACATCATAGCCCTGCATGCGTTTCATTCTTGAGGTGATGTCTGTGGCGGTGTAGCCCTCGGGATGGCCCACGTGCAGGCCCGCTCCGGAAGGATAAGGAAACATATCGAGTGCATAATATTTCGGGGCGCCGGTATCTGCGTTGGATACGGCAAAGATTTCATTTTCCTCCCAGTATGACTGCCATTTGGGTTCTATCTGTTGGTGGGGATATGCCATGATTGTCGTTCCTCCTTTAAATAGTTGGAGCATCTGTGATGATTTTATCTGTAAAAAAGCCTCTCTCCCAGCTGGAAAGCAGGGACGAGAGGCTTAAATTCCACGAAACAAACGGCGGGATGCGCACACGCCACTCAAGTGCGTTTCCGACTCTGACGCTTCGCTCACCCGTTTCGTCAAGCGTCTGCTGGGTGCATAACGATAAACAAAGTACGCCGATATTCAATACTTGATATTTTATGAATTTATCCCCCTGCTGTCAAGCCTTTCTCCGTGGTTCTTTTCCTTTGCACTTTGGGAATAGAGGCAAAACATGCTAAAATAAGAAGGAATATTTTATGCACGATGGAAGGAGAGGCTCTTCATGAGCTCGGAATTATCAAACGAAGAACCGCTTGTCTGGGGAGAGAAGCGGTATCATACATGGAATCACCACTTAAAGGAATCATTTGGCCATAAAATCTTTAAAGTCCCGCTCGACGGCGGGTTTGACTGCCCGAACCGCGACGGCAGCGTCGCTCACGGCGGCTGCACGTTCTGCTCCGCGGCAGGCTCCGGGGATTTTGCCGGTAACCGGGCCGACGATGTGATCACCCAGTTTCATGAAATTAAAGACCGCATGCACAAGAAATGGAAAAACGGAAAATACATTGGTTATTTTCAGGCATTCAGCAATACTTACGCCCCCGTGGAAGAACTTCGGGAAATGTATGAAGCAGTGCTCGCCCAGGATAACGTCGTCGGTCTTTCTATTGCGACGCGCCCGGATTGCCTGCCGGATGATGTCGTTGAATATCTGGCTGAGCTGAATGAACGCACCTACCTGTGGGTGGAGCTCGGGCTGCAGACGGTACACGAAACAACTGCCGAAACGATCAACCGCGCACATGATTTTGAATGCTACAAAGAGGGCGTAGACAAGCTCCGTAAGCATAACATTCGCGTGTGCTCCCACATTATCAACGGGCTTCCCCAGGAGGACCACCAAATGATGATGGAAACCGCCCAGGCTGTTGCTGACCTTGATGTCCAGGGGATTAAAATTCACCTGCTGCATCTACTGAAAAAAACACCGATGGTTAAGCAGTATGAAAAAGGAATGGTGGAGTTTCTCGGCCGTGATGAGTACGTCAGTCTCGTCGTGGACCAGCTCGAAATTCTGCCGCCTGACATGCTCATTCACCGCATTACCGGTGACGGGCCAACTGAGCTTCTCATCGGGCCGATGTGGAGCGTGAACAAGTTCGAAGTACTCAATGAAATTCATAAAGAACAGGTCCGCAGAAACAGCTGGCAGGGAAAATATTATCAGCCTGCTCCGGCAGCTTTATGACTCTGCCAAAAGCTGTGGCTTTCGCCCATTGGATGATTGCACAGAATGTTCGCCCCGGCGACACCGTGATTGATGCCACATGCGGAAATGGCGGGGACACTGCCTTTCTGGCAGAGGCGGTGTCTCCCTCCGGGCATGTGCATGCCTTTGACATTCAGGGCGAAGCCATCCAGGCTACATATGCGCGATTAAAAAAGGAAAGCCTGGATTCATATGTCACTCTCCATCACTGCAGTCATGAGCGTGCGGCTTCGGTGCTCACCAAAATGGAAAGTACAGGCGTCCGGGCAGCCGTCTTTAACCTCGGGTATCTGCCCGGAAGCGATAAGCAGATAGTGACGTCCGCTTCTTCTACGACAGCAGCGGTGCTTTCTTATCTTCACACGTTTTCACCGGGCGTTCCGGTTATCGTCGTCGTTTATCATGGCCACCCTGGAGGAAAGTCAGAGCGTACAGCCATTGAGCACCTTGCTGCTGAACTTTTGGAACAGGAAGTTCGGGTGCTGCGGTACAGCCTGGAATTTCAAGAGAAGGCGCCCCCTTACGTGTTAACTTTTGAAAAAATAGGAGAAGACACTCCTCACTTATCTGAATTAGTTCAAGCTTATTCACATATATCTACGAAGGGATGATGAATCATGTCAGAAGTGGTGAAATCTATTTTAGAGCACAATCAGCAGTTTGTTCAAAACAAAGAATATGAAGCTTTTGAAACAGATAAATTTCCAAATAAACGTATCGTTGTTTTAACCTGCATGGATACAAGACTTATTGAACTGCTTCCTAAAGCCATGGGTATCCGGAATGGAGACGCAAAGCTGATCCGTAACGCCGGGGCAATGATTACGGATCCGTATGACAGTATTACACGAAGTATTCTGGTTGCTTTATACGAATTAAAGGCCGAAGAAGTGCTGATTATCGGCCATTACGGATGCGGCATGACCGGTCTTCAGGCCGGCCAGGTGCTTGAAAAAGCATATGACCGGGGAGTTTCATCCGATGCAGAGGCAGTGATGCATGCTGAGGGCGTCTCCGTACACGAATGGCTGCGCGGTTTTTCGGATGTAGAGGACAACGTGCATCAATCCGTTCAGGTCATGAGAAATCACCCGCTCCTTCCGCCGGGAACACCAGTGCACGGCCTGGTTATTTCCCCGGAGACCGGAGAACTTACTTCACTGGATACGGCTGATATGTAAAAAGAACCGCCTTTTCTTTCGGGAAGAGGCGGTTTTTCGTTTATATTTTTTTCCGGTACATCCATGAATTCCAATAGTAAATAAGCGAGGTCATGCCGCCGAAGCGGAGCAGATGCTTTGCCTGCTGCTTCATTTTTTCATTTGCCTGTACTTTTTCGTCAGACAAATAGATGGAGAGAAGCCCCTTGTTTAATTGTTTATGAAAACCAGATTCCGGCAGCTTAGCTACTTTTTTATCTGCTTCAGACTTAAAAAATTCCAGCCGCGACATCATATGGCCGGCAGACGCATATTTTTCGGTGAAGTTTAACGAGCCCTGCTCTACGTCTTCTTCTTGGTCAATAAAGTAATCCAGCAGAATATGCAGCCCTTGTACATAAGGAAAATGAGCTTCTTTAATCGACTTCGCCTGAAGCTCTGCAAGTGGTGACCGGGCAGCGTATCCGGCCAGTGCATAAATGCCGAGCGTCGACCCCGAAGCAGCGCAAAATTCATACCAGGTCATCGGTGGAACACGGTCTTTAAAGTGCTCATAAAACTCAATCAACTTCCCCTCACGTTCATTAACATCAATGTGCTTATATATCTGCATCTCCCTGTAATACATGGACAGTTCTTCCATAAACGGCTGGGCGCCGGAAAAGCCTGGAAAGCTCTGCAGGGCGGACTGGCACGTTTCAACTAAATCCGCTAAAAACCCTCCGTCTCCATCTCCTTTTTTTCTTTTGAGATAATCTTCCTGGATCGCCGACGGATCCAGGGCATGCTTCATCGCTTCGTGAATGTCACGATAAAAGACCTCCCCTTCCTCCTGGCTCATGTCACAGATGCTGTCTAAATAATCGCTGATGTTTTGATAAGCCACGATAAAACGAAGCAGCTCGCTCTGGGCATGTTCAGGAGCAATTAGGGCATAAAGAGACCCCCCCTCGTAGTGGAACGTTTTTTCATCGATGGCTTCGAGCGCGGCCTCCCGGTAAAGCGTCTCAGGGATCTGTTCTGCTTTTTCCTTCCATTCGCTTAAGTATTGCCGGGCAGCCGGCAGGGCGTCTTTCACCCCGTAGTACATAATAGTCGGTATCGACGTCGGTGCTGACATTTCAAAAGGCCTCCTTGATTGGCTGGTTCATTTCAGGAATGCTGATTCATAAAGTGAATAATATATCTTACCACCCGTTCCTGTTCGGGCTCATTCAATATTTCATGGTAAAGATTGTTCCATATTTTAATCGTTCGTTCCGATGTATGCAGCCGGTTAAACCAACGCACAGTTGCTTCTTTATCAACGATATAATCCTCTCCGGCCTGCATAACCAGAAGTGGCGTATCCGGAAAGCTTTCCGGCTGTGCCAGGCTGATCCGCATTGCCCGGATCATCTCCTGGTACCAACGGACCGTAACCGTATCATTCACTAATTCATCCTTCTGGTACTCGGCTCTCGTCTCCGGATTTCTTGTTAAATACTGGGCTTGGATGCCGGTTTTTAAATTTTTGCCCGGCATGAGCCGGTGCGCAAGCCTTCCGGACAATTCCCGGACCCTGTTTGGATATGCGTATAACCCAAGCGCGGGGGAAGACAGTATAATACCTTTTACTGGCATATACCGCTCGGATACCGCCCGAATGACAATTAATCCCCCCATGCTGTGGCCAAGCATAAAAATAGGCAGCTTAAAAGAAGCTGCTTCTCTATACCATTCATATACGGTATCAGTATATTCACGGAAGCTATCTATATGGCCTCTTCGCCCGTTAGTTTCTCCGTGTCCCGGCAAGTCCCCGGTAATCACATGCAGATGCTGGCGTTTCAATACATGGATCAGCCATTCATATCTCCGGTAATGCTCTCCTGATCCATGAACCAGCACCACTACCCCACGCGGGCGGTCTACTAACCTTTTTTCCAAAATCATCGCCCCCTTTCTCCCTCGGTCCAGTACACTGGGAACTATATCTTTCTTTATTTTACTATTATTTTTGCTACACTTGCATTAGAAATGCAGAATAAATTTCGGAAAGAGTGGTTTTTTATGATTTATCCGTATAATAATCAGTACCCTTCCATTGCTTCCACCGTTTTTTTAGCAGACTTCACGATCATTACAGGCGACGTTACGATTGGCGAAGAGTCTAATATCTGGTTTCACACTGTCATTCGCGGGGACGTAGCTCCCACACTGATTGGCAGCAGAGTCAACATTCAGGATCAGTGCCTGCTTCATCAAAGCCCAAAGCATCCTTTAATTATTGAGGACGACGTTACCGTTGGGCACCAGGTGATGCTTCATTCTGCCATTGTACGAAAAAAAGCCTTGGTCGGTATGGGCTCTACGATACTTGATGGAGCGGAAATTGGAGAAGGCGCTTTTATTGGTGCCGGCAGCCTTGTGCCTCCTGGTAAAAAAATTCCATCCGGCACGCTCGCTTTTGGGCGCCCGGCCAAGGTTGTCCGGGAGCTTACAGCCGAGGACAAAGAGGATATGGAGCGCATACGGACCGAGTACGTTGAGAAAGCAAAACAGTATAAAGAGATAAGCCGCCGGCATCAGTGATGTCAGCGGCTTATTCTTTAATACTGGTGCGGGAGATCTCTTGTTATGATTTCACCTGTAACGGGCGTTATCTGCTGAACCGGTACTGTTAATGCCATTAATAATGCTAACACAGCGCACCATACACCTGTCTTTTTCATTTCTTCACCTCTTTATTATATGCTCGTTTTAGTATATTCGAACTACAAAAAGAGTGTTTTTCGCTTCCGGGACCAAAATCGATTATTTTCCTAAGACTTTCCTCTTTTTTCTCCCGATTTCTTCCCGTAAAATAACTATAGGAATATTTGAGAGACAGGGAGAGGGCTATATTGATGGATTTTTCAAGAGTGGGCCGTAAGATACAGGAATTAAGAAAATACCGGGGCTATACACAAAAAGAACTTGCCAAGGATATTTGTACCCAGGCGCAGATCAGTAAAATTGAAAAAGGCACGATTGTTCCGTATGCGAGCACAATGTTTTATATTGCCGAACGGCTGGGAGCCAACATGTATTACTTTTTTGAAGAAGCGTTAACCGAGCGGAGCGACTACGTTCGTTCTGTATTTAGTATGCTTGAAACCTACCGCTTCGAGCATGATTATGCTTCGATGCGGGAGCTGCTTTCCAAAGAGCAGAATAATCCCATTTTTAAAATCGGCTATTACGAGCAGTATATGCTCTGGCATGAAGCCATCTGCGCTTACGAAATCGACAACGATCCTACCCGGGCCCTCGAGCTGGCTTCTGCTGCCCTCGATGCTTACCATAAAGGAATCTATACGGAACGCAAGGGCGAAATCACTAATGCTATGGCTATTATTTATAACCTCGAACACGAATATAAAAAAGCCGCTGACATATGCCGAAAAGCTCTACAGGACCATCAGGACCTGATGAACCCGGAGAACAAGTCTATTGAATTAAAGCTGATATATACGTTAACAAAAGCACTAACCTACCAGGGAGCCTACCAGCAGTCCATTGATTGGTGTACCAGGGGCATCGACCGCTGCATTGACCTGCAGAACAGCTACGTGTTTGGAGAGCTGCTGTACCAAAGGGGCCAAAACCTTCTGGTGCTCGGATTCGATGACTCAGCTCTTCAGGATTGGGGCCAGGCCTGTTCCATGTTTGATACTATGAAGCAGATTGGCCTTGCAGATCACATCCGCCAGGAAATCAACGACTATAAAAAAGACGGTATCATCCATCTGCATACGCTCCAATAACAATGAAAGCCGGGAAAGGTAAGAATCTTCCCGGCTTTCATGTTATTCATTTTTTCAGGTGATACATAAATGTTTCAAGCTGGCGGATGTCTGTAATATTTTGATTACACCTGCTGCTGTCCTGGCATATATAATTGCCGCGGCTCGTGTACGTTTCTTTCCCGGCCTTTACTACAGCCATAAAAAGACCTGTTTCTTCGTGTTTGTTACAGATTGTACAGATCCCTTTACCAGGAGAGCTTCGAAAAGTTCCAAACACCCCGGTCAGCCTTCTTTGATCTGTCGTAATAATATATTTTCGTTCAGAGCGGACATCATTCCACCCCAGATACGATATATTTCTTAGATTCTTCTCTTCCAAAGGCGGCATCGTCAATTTCTTTACTTTCGGGAAAAGTTTTTTAATCCGTTCAGCCGTAACAGCAGGAAACGAAATCACATACGCTTTCAGTTCAGTCAGTATCTGCTCTGCCTGACTGCTGTCCTCTACATATAGAATCTTTTTTAACAGCTCTTCCTGTTCTTCATTCATAGAATAGAAGGTATTGATAATTTGATCAAAAGCACTGTATTTTAATGCATGGATCACATCAGCGTCTTTCACTGTGGCATGCGCATGAGCAAATTTCCATACATGCTCTTTGATAAAATTAAACTGATCGTTGCGCAAAAATGGTTCCATTTGGCTCATTCATCCATTCCTCATTTCAGTTAATAAGCTTCCTCTCTTTTTCCGAACTGCCAGACTCTGACTGTGAATAGCGATATTAGTATACAATAAATCAATTTTAGTAAAAAACGTTAGAAAACGGACAAACGAGATCCGGCTCTACTAATTTTCTGTCAGAGAACGAATCACAAACTGTACATTTTTTGTTCGTGCCGCTCTCTTTGGCAACACGTAGGAAAAAAACCTGCTGGCATCGATGCCTTCAATAGATAAAAGCTCAAGCGTATTATGTTTTTGTTCTTCCGAGATCGCTGCTTCTGATAATAAGGACAACCCCAGCCCATTTTTCACAGCTTCCTTTACTCCCTGCGTGCTGCTGATCACAAGGAGTGAACGTACACGGATGCCATTTACGTTCATTACATAATCAAACGATTCCCTTGTGCCTGACCCTTTCTCACGCACGACCCACTTCTGGTCCTGCAGCGCTTCAAGGGTTACAGGATAAAAAGGGGTGGAAGTATTTTTCACTACTCCCAGGCGGTCAGCCTGGAACGGTGTCAACGTAATGTCAGCAGCTCCGCTATGTCCTTCCACCAGTCCGATATCGACCTTAAGTGCGCGGACAAGCTGAATAATTTCTTCTGTATTGGCAATCGTTACTTCAAAATGAATCTCTTCGTATTCCTCCTGCATTCTGGCCATCAGTTCAGGAAGAACGTATTCCCCGATCGTAAAGCTGGCACCAATATGAATAGTGCCGCTCACTTCTTCGTGCATCGTGTATACTGCTTCTTTCATACGGTTGTACGTGCTCATCAATTGACGGGCATGGTCTAAAAAAACCTCCCCTTCTCTTGTGAGCATTAACGACTTTGTCGTCCGCTGAAACAGGGGGGCCAGGAATTCTTTTTCAAGGTTTTTTATATGCACGCTTACAGTTGGCTGAGAAAGGGAGAGGACCTCAGAGGCTTTTGTGAAGTTTTTTTCCTCTACCACTGTCAAAAACGTTTTTAATTCGTCAATATGCATTCGGACCTCCTGTTTATTAAAAATATTAATTAATTACATTATATATATTTGTTTTTATAATAAAAAGGCCCGAAGTACAATAGCAGTACTGATTAGGAGTTGAAGGCGGATGAAAAAATTTATTTCTTCCATTCCCATGTTATTGTACGGAGTTATTTTTACGTTTATTGCTGCGGTGCTCAGCAGCGCACTAGCTGAAACTGCCCCATTCTCAGCAATGGGTGCTTTGGTTATCGCAATACTTGTAGGCATACTTTGGCGGACTACCGCCGGCATACCTGAAAGGGCATTACCGGGCATTACTTTTTCGAGCAGATTCCTGCTGCGGCTCGGTATTATTTTTCTCGGCGCGCGTCTTCATTTGGGGGACATTTATGATGCAGGGTTCAACGCTTTTTTCATCGCTGCTTCAGGCTTACTTATTACCCTTCTTTTCATTTATTTTGCCGCCGCGGCCCTCAGAATCGATAAAACGCTAAGTCTGTTAACTGCCTGTGGAACAGCAATCTGCGGAGCCTCTGCTATCGCGGCCATTGCACCAATTGTTAAAGCAGAGCAAAAAACAACGACAGCAAGCATCGCTATTATTGCCTTGATCGGTACTGTTTTTTCTGTTTCCTATACTCTTTTGTTTCCGTTCCTTGGGATGAACGCATATGAATACGGCATCTTATCTGGAGGCACTCTTCACGAAATCGCTCATGCAGTAGCAGCATCCGAAGCCGGGGGCGCCGTTTCGGAAAACAACGCACTTGTGATCAAACTAACGAGGGTGGCTCTTCTTATCCCGGCAGCTCTTGTGATTGCATTGCTTCATGGCCGTAAAGAAAAGGAAAGCCTCCGTAAGCTCCCAGTCCCCTGGTTTATTTTTGGCTTTTTAGCAATGAGTCTGGCTAACACCTTTCATTTGCTCAGCGCGTCCACGGCTGCCTTTATGGTATCTGCTTCTTATATTCTTCTCGGTATGGCCATGGCTGGACTGGGTATGCAAATGCCTGCTGCTTTTTTTAAGACAGTTAATTTAAAGATATTTATCGTTGCCGTTTCCGGCTCGCTGCTGTTGTCCTTTTTCGGCTACTTTCTCATTGAAGTGTTACTTTAATCCGGACGGCACTGCAGAAGCTGTTTGAGACAGATGCCTTCAGGGTAAACATTATTGTTCACACTAACTAGCACGGAGGCCGACAATGAAATTTTCAGGCACAATTTTAGTAGTATTGGCCGCGATGCTTTGGGGCATTTCAGGCGGGCTGGCCGATATTCTTTTACATAAGGGCTGGAGCCCGTTGGTCATTTCCTTTTACCGGGGGGCAGTAGGCTTTGTCTGCATTTTTGCATGGTTTCTGCTCCGTCTGCGCAAGACCGGTTCTCCCACTGTCCGCTTATTCGTATGGGCGGGGCTCGCCGGGGCAGGCGTTGCCGGCAATTTCACCTTTTATTTCCTGAGTATTGAGGCCTCTAGTGTAGCGATTGCGGCTACACTAATGTATACCGCCCCCATTTTTGTCTTTCTAATTTCTTTTTTTCTCCGACAGGAAGCTTCTACTTTTTTCAAATGGGGCTGTATCGCAGTAGTGCTGGTCGGGATTTTTCTTTTGACCGGTGCTTATGATACTGGAGGTTCTACCGTTACGCTTGCAGGAGCCGCTGCCGGCCTCGGGGCCGGTCTTTCCTACGCGTTATTTATTTTCGGGTTCAAATATGCCTCTGCAGCCGGCAGGCCTGAAACTATATTAACCATCGCTTTCTTCATTTTCTGCGTGCTTCTTTTACTATTTATTGACCGGCAGGAAGCGGCTTCTGTGCTGGCTTCCAGTGATGTCGGATGGTTTTTGCTGCTCGGACTCGTGGGGGCCGGTATATCCTTCGTCCTTTATATTATCGGTATAAAGCGAACCACTCCGGTCACTGCTTCAATGGTTGCTATGGCAGAGCCTGTGACCGCTTCGTTGTTTGGGGTAGTCCTTCTTGGGGACAGTTTGACTATCATTCAGGCGGCCGGTATTGCTATCATTCTTCTTTCCATTACAGCATTTAGTGTTCGCCAATCTGCCTAAAAAAGCAGCTCCCAAAGCGGGGCTGCTTTTTATGTGAAAAAATAGTGTAGTCATGGCTTTCTTTTGATATTTGTTACCTTCATCATCCAGCGTTTCTTTTCTTATAAAAGAAGCCCACAGATAAACTGGGGGGGGGCTCTGAACGTCGTATGCATTATAAAAAACTGATGGAAGTGATGGATTTCATAATATGCTGTACATTTGTTAACATGGTCGGCATTTGCTCAATATTCATAAACGGCACAATTACATAAATCATAGAAAGCCCCATCACCATCATCAACACAATTGGGTTACGCAAATTGCAGACCTCTTTTCTCCAAATTATTAATTAAATACCATCGTATCAACCCAATTGTAATTTTTGTGTTTTATTATACACTTGTAACGTAAACGTAATTTCTTTAATCTTTTATACATCAAATGGTTATTTTTGTTATTTTTTAACCCGAATTCGTCCGTTGCTGGCTCCAGGGGATTTTAAAACCGACAAGCTCAATCTGCAGCTGATCAATACGTTTTGTCTGCCCTTCGACATAACCGTGATCATGGAGAATGCTGATGATTTCCTGTATTTCCTCCCATTGCTCATGACTTGCTGTATAAGGAACTTCTAAAATGACAATATCATTATGCTCTTCAACTGTAGAACAAAATCGATGGTTTTTAACCCAGTCCATACCCTTCCCCATAGTTTTTTCCTCCCAAATGATATTGGACCTATGCATATATACCCTATTATACATTATATACACTTGAAATAATTAAAAATCCGGATTTTTCTTTTGCTTTTTTGTTCTTAGCCTAAGTATCCGCTTACAATAATTTCCCTGTTTTCCTGCATGATTACGGTTTACTTCCAGGCAAATCCGCGTTACATTATAGAATGATTATTAACGTTACATAGTGCGATTCAGTATATATAGTCAATTTCTCACAAGATAGTCCTGTATGACATAAAGCTCTAAAGACTCTCTTAAGAATTTGACTCGTTTCCTTTTTGGAAACGGGTTTTTTGTGTTGTGTTCTGCCATTATTTACGTGTAGGAGGTGCTGGTATGAAAAAGTCGCGCATTCTGTTTATCGGTTTTATGCTGTTTTCTTTATTTTTTGGAGCGGGCAATTTGATTTTCCCACCATTTCTCGGTTATTCTGCGGGAAGCAATTTCACTCCCGCCATCCTTGGTTTTCTATTTACAGGAGTACTCCTTCCGATTCTTGCCATTCTGGCTGTTGTCCAGGCACGCCACGGGCTTATCAGCATCGGAAGCAGAGTCCATCCAGTGTTCGGACTGTTGTTTGCAGTGTTGATTTATTTATCTATCGGCGCGTTGTACGGTATTCCAAGAGCCGCAAACGTCGCCTACGAAATTGGCTTTGTTCCCGCAGCAGGGGTTGGCACCTGGTGGACGCTTTTGCTTTTTTCTGTGATTTTTTTCGTGCTCACCCTGTTGCTGAGCTTAAATCCTGAAAAGATTGTGGACCGTCTCGGTCAATGGCTCACACCTATTTTATTTGGAACTTTAGCCATTTTGTTTGTTCGGGCTTTTTTTATTTTCGATGCAGAGCCCACTACGGTTGATGCTCCTTATACCAGTTCACCTTTTATCGGAGGCTTTCTTGAGGGATATTTGACAATGGATGCTCTTGGAGCGCTTGCCTTTGGGATGGTTATTGTTAACAGCCTGAGTGCCCAGGGGGCTTCCTCTAAGCGCGAGCTGATGACCGGCGCCACTGCAGCTACTATAGTAGCTGGCCTTGGGCTTTCTGTTGTTTATATTTCGCTTGGCTGGATTGGTTCCCGGATGTTTCAGCAGGAAGGCATTTCTGACGGGGCCGGCGTTCTTGAACCCGCCGCAGCCATGCTGTTTGGTCCTTCCGGCAGCTTGTTTTTTGGCGTAATTGTTTTCCTTGCCTGCCTGACCACCTGTGTTGGGCTGATAACGGCATGCTCCGAGTTTTTTCACAGCGTTATGCCTCGAATAGCCTACAAATCCTTTGTCGTGCTTTTCATCATCATCGGCATGATGGTGACTAATTTAGGATTGTCCTTGATTTTGAGCATTGCGGTGCCTTTACTTGTATTCATCTATCCACTCGCTATTGTGCTTATTGTGCTTTCGCTTCTTCGTCCACTTATCGGGGAGGGCTCTCTGATGTATCAGCTGTCTATGATTTTCACAGGAATATTTGCCCTCTACGAGGGACTTTCTAACGTCGGCATCTCTGCCCCAGCTGTTACAGGCATTCTTCAGACCGCTCCATTTTTTGAGCAGGGGCTTGGCTGGGCGTTACCAGCACTTATCGGAGCTGCTGTCGGATACCTGCTCGACAGACTTATGTCCTCCAGTTCTTCTCAGAAAGCTTCTTTTAACGAAAAGTGAATTCCATAAAAAAAGCTGCCCCTTTTCAGGAGCAGTTTTTTTATTCAATACTGTCGCCGTCGCGAAGCTCTTCCCGGTAGGCAAATAAGAATAATAGAGAAACAAGGAGAGCACCGCCGATTAAATTACCTATGCTTGCAGGGATTAAATTAAATAGCAGGTATTCATACCAGGCATACTGGGTATCTGCAAATACGCCCATGCTGAAGTATCCCATATTCGCAGCGCTGTGCTGAAAATTGCCGGCCACAAATAAAATGACCGGAAGAGCGGTTGCGACTACTTTTCCTGTAACATCTCTCGCAGCTGTAGTCAGAAACGAGGCCATGCCGATTAACCAGTTCGCCAGAATGCCGGATAACACGACCTGGAACCATCCGATGCCGCCGGCCTCTTTAAATTTCATTTTATCCGACAAATATACTTGCAGCTCCCCGTAAAACTCGGGCGTCAAGGAGCCGGACAGCTGAATGATGACCCCGACAAACAGAGCGCCAACAATATTGCCGATATAGGTAGCAAGCCAGAACCTTACAATCGGCATAAAATAGACGCTGGGCTTTCGAAACAAGTAGCTTGGCAGCAGAATATTGATCTCTGTAAATAATACAGCGCCAGATAGAAATACCATGACATAAGCCGCTGTAAAACCAAGCCCTGACAATAGATAGTATAGCCCTTTCGCTTCTACGCCTGTTGCAAGGAGAATCGAAAAAACAGCTCCGAAGGTCATAAATGATCCCGCCAGTATAGCCAGCAGAAATTGTGCTTTGAATTCCTTACTTAAGTGGTTACGCCCATTTTCCCCAAACGACTGTACCACCTCGGGAGGTTCTTTATACTGCCGGTCGGCTGCCCCGAGCTTTTGTTCTTTCGGCATAACACATCTCTCCTTCTCCTAATCTCTGCTACAGGATCAGTACCAAAGGAAAAAAACCCCGAAGCAATCGGGGTTTCCGGTTCACCTTTTTTCCTTTTATACTCAGCCTTTTACCAGAGCTTCTTTTCCGTAATACGAAGCCTTAAACAAGTCCTTCATCTGTTCGAAGGATGTTTCCCGTGGATTGGTGCCGGTACACGGATCGCTTAGTGCATTTTGAGCCATGGTATCCAGATGCTCTTCGAAATCCTTTTCAGGAACACCGTATTCTTCAAGCGTAACAGCTAGTCCTAAATCTTTGTTGAGTTCAAAAATATACTCTACAAGCGAATCTGTCAATTCTTTGTCTGTCTGCCCTTTTAAATGCAGGCGACGCGCAATTTCTGCATAGCGGTCTTCTACCACTGCACGGTTGAACTCAATGACATACGGGAGATAAATTGCATTAGCATAGCCGTGGGGAATATCAAACGTAGGACCGCTTTTATGGGCAAGACTATGCACATTGCCAAGTACCGCATTCGCAAACGCCATCCCGGCCATCGCCTGAATGCTGTGCATCTGCTTTCCGGCTTCATGGTCGCCGTTATACGATGCTTTCAAATTATCTTTAATCACTTCGGCTCCGCCGAGAGCAAGAATGTTAGTATATAACGTACGCGGCTTAGCTACATATGATTCGATAGTATGGGTGAAAGCATCCATACCGGTGTAAGCGGCAATATGCTTCGGCAGATCTTCCACCATGACCGGGTCAATAATAGCAATGTCCGGTGTCAGACCAAAGTCTGCAAGTGGATACTTGACGTTTGTTGTTTCGTCCGCCACTACTGAAAGGTTGGACACTTCAGAACCGCTGCCGCTTGTCGTAGGAATGCCGGCAAATTTCGCCTTTTGGCGGAGACGAGGCAATTCAAAAGGCTTCGTTGCATCCTCAAAGGAAAGCTCAGGATGCTCATAAAAAAGCCACATCGCTTTAGCAGCGTCCATTGCGGAACCACCACCGATGCCTACAATCCAGTCAGGTGCAAAGGAACGCATTTCTTCTGCTCCTTCTTTGACCATTTTTGCAGTTGGTTCAGTATTATACCCTTCCAGAACTTCAGTTTCAATTCCTGCTGCAGCAAGATGCTCCTGGATGCGGGTTAAATTACCGTTCTTTTTCACTGAGCCGCCGCCAATAACGAGCGTGGCTTTTTTTCCTTCAAATGTACGCAGCACTTCAAGCGCATTATCTTCAAAATAGATGTCTCTTGGAATCGTAAATCTGCTCATTAGTTAAGCCTCCCTGTTGTTTTAAGCTAAACGAAGATGTCTGGTATGATTAATGAACATCTATTTTAACTACAATTTAAGCTTTTCCTTTTAGCCGGGCATATTAAACATCGAAGAGATCTCTCCCCGAGTACAAGCATAAAAAAAAGACCCGGGCGGGCCTTTTTTTATGATTCATCTTTTGCAAGTGCGCTGTTTAAGTCTTTTTTAACGCTTTCCATAACCTCGGACTTAATTTCATTCAACAGATCACTTTCAGAATCACCGGCCAGCTCATTACGCAGCTGTTGGACGAGTTCCTGCTTAACGTCTTCATATAAATCACCTTTTAATTCGTCGATCAGTGAATGCTTTACATCTTCGAGGAGCTGGCTGGTTGCTTCTTCGGAAATAAACGAATACCCTTCTTCTGCTGTGTCTTCTTCGGCTGCTGGTTCTTTCTGTTCCACTTCACCACTGTTTTCTTCTGTTTCCTCTTCATGGTCTTCTGACGAACTCTTCTGCTCCTGCGAAGAGTCTGCGTCTTCTTTGTCTTCTGCTTGCTCGTCTTCTGCAGCAGGCTCTTCCTGTTCTTCTTCATCTGAGGTTTCTTCTTCACTATTGTCTGCTTCTGAAGAATCTTCATCCGTATCTTCCTCACCGCCTGCTGTTTCCTGCTCTTGTTTTTCAGAGTCCCCGTCTATATTTTCCTGGGGCGCTTCTCCGTCACCACCGCTCTCAACCTCGGCCATTATTTCATCGATCATTCCTTTTTTATCTGTTGAAGAGAGCTTAAGGCCGCTCTCTTCAGCAAGAGCCTGAATATCTTCTATACTCTGCATATATAAATCAATTTCTTCATCTTCGCCATCTTCATTTGTAATAACAACGTTTGCCTGTTCTTCCGCTTCTTCTAATGAGGAATCCTCTTCGTCATCTTCGCTGCTCGGCTCTTCCTGTTCCTCTTGTTCAGGAAGCTCTTCGTCATTTTCTTCTTTCTGGTCCTGGGCTCTTTCGCTTTCTTCGTCCTCTGAGCCTTGATCTTCTTCGTTATCTTCACTTTCTACTTCGTTCATGATTTCATTAATCATGTCTTGTTTTTTAGTAGAAGATAATTCGAGACCGCTCTCTTCGGCGAGAGCCTTAATATCTTTTACGCTCATCATATAAAGATCTACTTCTTCATCTTCTCCGTCCTCATTCGTGATGACAACATTTGCCTGCTCCTCTGATGATTGTTCCTTTTTAGCCAATGCAATCCCTCTTTTCACTTCTCCCGCTCGAGAATATATTATTGTTTTTATTAGACAAAATGGATAATAATCTGCCGGATTTCTTTTTGGAATTCTCCTGGAATACGCTTTTCATACCTTGTAGAAATTACGCAATGATCCTGCCGCTGAATTTCTGTGATGGGATATTGAAATATTAATCGGCCCTCTTCATCTTTTGCATAAAAAATCATGCGTGCCCGTTTCTTCACCCCGTTAGCATACCGTCCTTTACCCTGCCATTGTGGAAATTGAAACCCAAAGGTGTATTTTCCATCCTCTTTTTCTCCTGAAGCCTGACCGTCTAATGGGATACGGATATTTACTATTCGTCCAGGAAGAACTAACACGATTAACCTCTCCTTATAGATGAGTGTTTTTTCACCGCGCCGGATTGTCCTTTCCATTTATCTGTTTTCTTTCGTTAGTTGTATCATTACCTTTACAACCCTATTTTAACCTTCTACAAAGGAACTAATTTTAAAGGTGAGATTACAGTCGTTATTATAAGATGCTGCATGCACAACAAAGCCCCCTTGGAATTTCAGGGGGCCTTGCCTGGAGTGTTTATAAAATACAGATTGCTCATAGGTTTCTCTTTAAAGCATCTATATATCCTCTAACTGCCCGCTGACTGACTTCTGCCTGCGGGGCAATGCCTTCAAATCCATGAAAGCATCCCGGATACAGATGAAATTCTGCATGCACACCAGCCTGGCTTAGCCTCGAGATATATTCGATCGTTTCATCCCGAAATGGGTCTGCTCCCCCTACCATAGTATAAGCAGCCGGAAGCCCGGTAAAATCTTCTGCTGAAGCGGGAGAAGCATAGACGGAAACATCTTCGGTTTGACCAGCCAGATAAGCCTCCCAGGCTGCCTGATTCGAGTAATAGTTCCATACTCTTGTATCCGTAATTTCCTGACTTGAAGTAGTAATATTTCGATAATCTAACATCGGGCACAGGGGCATTTGGAAAGCTATTTTCGGCCCGCCCCTGTCTCTTGCCATCAAGCATACAGCTGCTGTCAGGCCACCGCCGGCGCTGTGCCCGGCTACTCCGATTCTTTCCGGGTCCAGGCCAAGCTCCCCGGCATGATCCGACACCCATTTAAGTCCTGTATAGCAGTCCTCTACCCCGGCTGGAAATGGATGTTCCGGCGCTAGCCGGTAGGCTATAGATATAACCACACACCCTGCCTCAAGTACAAACCTTTCGCACAAGTCATCATTCATCTCCGGCGTGCCGCTCAAATAGCCGCCTCCATGAATCCAGTACAAGCCCGGAGAGATTGTTTTCACCGGCATCACCGGCTCGTATATACGAATGCGTATGTTCTGCCCCTCTTCCTGGCCCGGGATGTGTTTATCTGTGACTCTTACTTTACTGCGGCTGATAGGAGTTTCTCCTTTAAACGCCTGCTTGGTTAAAGCACGACTATTTCTGATTTCTTCCCGGGTAGAAAATTTCATTTCCGACAGCTCATCCAATACCGCATGCAATTCACTCTGAATTTTTTCCTTCATTTTTCGAATCTCCTGCTTTCTGCTGGTAACGTAAGCTGTATTATAATAAACATTAATTGTATGCGCTTTCAAAAAATGGCAAGATTATTGATTCATTCGATTATTACTATTATAACGGGTCCTGTATCTATCTACAATTAATAAATGAAAAACAGAATAGAGGGCTTTCATCCGAATAATTTTAAATGAAACCAGGGACTATTAATTAGAGGGCAAATTCAGCTGCCACGAAACATTAAATTTATCCTGGATCCAGGCGAAGCGTTTGCTGAACCCGTAATCCTTTAAGGCCATCAGCTTTTTACCACCATCAGAAAGGTGATTGTACAAGTACTCAATCTCCTGGTCAGAGTCACAGTTGACAAACAACGAAAAAGAAGGCGTAAAGGTAAAATCATGCTTTACGTTGCTGTCCATGCATATGAACTCCTGTCCCTGCAGGGATAGCACTGCCTGCATAACGTCTCCCTCATCACCGGATTCATGCGGACCGTACCGGCTCAGACTCACAATTTTTGCCTCGTCAAGCAGGCTTGCATAATAATTAAGTGCTTCTTCTGCGTTTCCCTGAAACATAAGAAAAGGTTTAATGGACGCCATGGATATTCGCTCCTTTTATTTTGATTTCTTCTTATTTATATTCCCCTGATAGGAGTCTTTAAAGCAGGACTGCAGACTTAGAAATGCTTTACTTTTTCATCAACTGCCGACTGCACCGGACTCTCCAGTAAAAAAATTATATATATGGCCCTATCCTCCTTTTACGCTTCCTGCTTTACAATAAAATAAAAATAATCAGAACGGATGATGACCGTGAATACAAAGATGAATCTGCCGTGGCTGATAGCGGCAGCGACGGTGGAATTCCCGGCACTGCTGCTGTCGGCCGGGTGCTTCTTTGCGCTTGCAGGAATGCTCCATGTTCCTGTATATGTTTCTTTTGTCAGTGTGTTTGTCATTCATTATTTTTACTATGAACAAGTATTTTATAAAAGATGGCGGAAGGTGCTTCTCGTTGTAATAAATACTTCGTGCGTGACCGCGCTGCTTTTCCTCCTCGGGTCAATTTAAATATATTTTTTCAGCAGTGTCCGTGCCGGCGCTGCTTTTTTTAATAGCTTTTTTTGAAACGTAAATGGGTAAATAATATTCATCTTTTAGTTTATTCGGCTCTTTTTTGAGGAAGGAGAGGATTATTGATATTTTTCATATGGATTTAATGTGATTACCTGCTTGTTGTTTCCTGCATTTCTTCATTATTCACAGCCATCATGAAAAGACAAAATAAAAAGGGGGATATCAATGAGTGAACAGAATAACGATCAGCAGTCGAAATTAAAGCTGATTGATTACCGCATTTTTGTACCGGCACTTTTAATCATTGTCGCAATCTGTATACCGCTTGCTTTGTATGAGACACGCAGCATGGAAGTTTTAAATGGGATTTTTGATTCCATTGTGGAAGTATTTACATGGGGATATCTCTGGTATGGCTTAATACTCCTTGCTGCCGGGCTTTATTTTTCTTTTTCCAAATACGGAAAAGTTGTATTGGGGGACCCGTTGGAAAAACCGCGTTTTTCATTATTTGAATATGCGTCGATCCTGATTGCTATGGGGCTCGGCTCCACTATTATGCGTACCGGAATGGTGCAGTGGACCTCCGTAGCAAGCGATCCTCCAACCGGGGTGGAAGCCGGTTCCACCCAGGCCCTTATGTGGGGAAACTCTTACAGCATGTTCCTTTGGAGCTTTCAGACATTTGCTATTTTCGTTATGGCGGCCCCGGCAATGGCCTACATTCTTCATGTGCGTAAGCGACCGTTAATGCGTATTTCTGAAGCGTGCCGCGTGCTTTTTGGTGATCGGTTTACTGACGGGCTTGGCGGTAAGTTCTTAGATGTTATTTTCCTGATCAGTATTCTTGCAGGCGCTGCCGTGACACTCGGGCTCGGCTCCCCGATTATTACTAACAATCTGGCAGAGCTGCTTGGCATAGAAATAAGCTTTGGCCTTACGCTGGCCGTAACGCTCGTTTGGGTATTCATGTTTTCCCTAAGCGCCTATCTCGGGATTGAAAGGGGCATCAAACGCCTTAGTACGTTTAACATGTACCTGGCGGGGATTTTCGCTCTATTTATTATGATAGCCGGCCCCGGGATATTTATTTTGAATTATTTCACCGGCAGTCTCGGCTTTCTTATGACCAACTATATTAACATTTCCTTTTACACTGAAGCTCTTTCTTCCGGCGAGGGCAGCTATATAAAGAGCAATACCGTATTCTGGTTCGCTTATAACGCTACATGGGCGATGCTGCACAGCGTATTCGCCGCGAAAATCTCCCGGGGGCGTACTGTAAAAGAAATGATTATGACGTACCTGGCGGCACCAACAATTATCTCCTGGGTAGCTACAGGAGTTCTCGGCGGACTCGGCGTAGACAGGTTTTTAAACGGGAACCTTGACGTACTGAGCATCGTGGAAAACCAGGGGAATATGGCAGCTATACCGGCAATTTTAACTACGCTGCCGCTCTCTGGTCTTGCATTGATCATCTTTATGGTTGTCGCGTTGATCTTCTTAACTACGACACTTGATTCTACGACGTATACTATTTCAGCATATGCAAGCACCGAAAATATGAGTAAAAACGAACCTTCTAAATTCCTGCGTATTGTGGTCGCTGTCATCATTACCACGCTCGCTTTGATCTTAATGAGAATTGGAGGCCTTCCTCCGCTCGAAGTTCTTTCAGGCCTGATGGGGCTGCCAATAATCGTCATCCAGTTCCTGACGATTGCGGCGGCGAAGAAAATGATGGATCAGGACAAAGCATGGATTCACAATGTAAGAGAATAAAAAAGATTAACCGGGTACTCCTAAAGGGTGCCCGGCTTTTTACATAACGATTACATGCCTTGACTGGGCGAACTTCCTTTCCCGTGTTAAAGTTAAAATATTCTAACATAGGGAGGAATGGATATGGAAGCCAAGCAAACCGTGTATGTTAACACCTTTACAGATGGCATGCTCGATCCGGAAATTGAAATGGAGTATAAGGTTAAAGATGGCGGACAGATTGTTGCCAATACGGCTCCCGGATGCTGGGGGCCGATGATCACCCCTGCCCTGCGTGGCGGACATGAAGTAACAAAGCCGGTCTATGTCGAGGGAGCAGAAGTTGGAGATGCTGTTGCTATCCGTATCAAGTCTATTGAAATCACCTCCCAGGCCACAGCCTCCGGCAATGATAAAACGGTAGACGGCCGGTTTATCGGTGATCCATTTGTAGCTGTGCAGTGCCCGGGCTGCGGGCAAATGCATCCAAAAACAGTAATTAAAGGTATTGGCCAGGAAGCGGTCCGATGTGCCAACTGCGGTGAGGATATCACTCCGTTTGTATTTACAAACGCCTATACCATGGCTTTTAATGACAGCAAATCGATCGGTCTCACGCTTCCACAGAAAGCAGCCGAAAAAATTGCCAAAGACGGGAAAAATTATATGAATACTCCTGAAAATTCGATTCAAAATCCAGTAGTGACCTTTGCTCCCCATGACATTATCGGTGCAGCAGCAAGAACCAGGCCTTTTCTGGGCCAGCTTGGCACCATTCCATCACGCGCTCTGCCTGATTCCCATAATGCTGGAGACTTCGGGCAGGCATTAATCGAGGCTCCTCATGCATACGCTATTACTAAAGAACAATTGGAAGAACGTACAGATGGCCACCTTGATATCAGCCGTGTCCGTGCAGGAGCTTTATTAATCTGTCCGGTAAAAGTTCCCGGAGGAGGCATATACCTTGGTGATATGCATGCTATGCAGGGAGATGGGGAAATTGCCGGGCATACTGCCGATGTTTCCGGCATCGTGCACCTTCAGGCCAATGTGTTAAAAGAAGTGAAACTAGACGGCCCCGTGCTGCTTCCTCTGGTTGAAGATCTTCCCTACACGGCAAAGCCTTTTAGCGATCAGGAAAAAAAGGACGCCCTCGAACTTGCCCGGCAGTGGGGGATCACGGAGCTCGAAGAAGCTTATCCAGTGTCTTTCATTGGCAGCGGCGCAAGCCTGAATGAAGCAACCGAAAATGGGATGGCACGGGCAGCTGAAGCATTGGACGTCACTGTTCCGGAAATTATGAACAGGGCGACCATTACAGGCTCTATTGAGATTGGAAGACATCCCGGCGTAGTTACTGTTACCTTTTTAGCTCCGGGACCGCTTCTTGAAAAAGCCGGGCTTCTTCATACGGTAAAAAACAACTACCAGTAAAAGCATCACTTTATTGCTAAACAGCAACCGCCATTAAGAACCCCGGCTGTCGTCCAGCCGGGGTTCTTGCGTTACAGGTCCACTTTTCAGGCGAGTTGGAGTTGTAAAAGAACATTAAATGTGTTCATTTCTAACAACAAGAACGTCGCATTCCGCTCTGCGGACGATGCTTTCCCCGACGCTTCCAAGCAGGAGCCGTTCTGCACTGCTCACTCCCGAGGCACCGGAAACAATTAGGTCGGCTTCGAATTTTTCTGCAGCGTCCTTGGGAATAACCATTTTAGGCGATCCGTACTCCAAAGTGAATGACACGTTGGGAACATTGCTTTTTAATGCCAGTTCACGATAAATTTCAAGCAAATTTCTTCCGTTTTTCTTAAATATTTCAGTGACGTTGCCTCTCGACTGCTCTACTGACGAAATAAGCGGTGTGTGAATAACATGGGCAACTATCGCCTTCGCCTCTTCTTCCTCTGCCATTGCAAGCCCCGCACGGAAAGCATTAGCTGACATTTCCGAGTCATCTATTGCAATTAAAATGTTATTGTATTTTTCAATATCCCGTTTATTTCTGACCACCCAGGTATCACATTCCGCATTCCGTACGATCCCTGCGGAAACGCTTCCCACAATAAACCTTTCAAATGTGCCTATCCCTGAAGCCCCGCAAAGAATTAAATCCGCTTTAAACCTTTTTGCGATATCCTTGGGAATAGTAGTTTTTGGAGAACCGTTTTCCAGAAACACGGTTACGTCCGTGACTCCTGCTTCTTCGGCCTCCTGTCTGCAGGCGGAGATGATCTCTTCCCCTTTTTCTTTGGAGGCCTGCAGTAAATCCGTAGTGTGAAGCCGAGCCTGGCTGTAATGGTTATAATCGATAATATAGCAGATACCTAATGAACAATCGTAAGCCTTTGCGAGCGAAATACCTTTTTTCAATGCAAAGCCAGCCTCCACCGAGCCGTCCGTTGCTACTAAAATACGATTATACCTTTTTTCCATTTTGCCTGCCCCCTATCCATCGTCGTCCTACCGGGAATTAATAAAGCAGATTCTTTCGCCTTCATAACCCCGGTTAATGTAGTTCTTCTTTTATTATAGCATTATCTTCCATGTTCCCATTGTACTTTTTTGCCAAATTATACAGTGGTGTTCTTCGTCTATTTGTTTCATAATAAACATATAGAGAGAATCATTGCGCTTTTGTTTTAGGTCATTTCGTACTCGGAACTCTATTTTGTTCAAGAAAGCGAGGCGTTACTATGATCAGACATTACCAGAATATTCTCATTGCTGTAGACAGTTCGGACGAGTCTATGCAGGCGTTCCGCCGCGGCCTGTCACTGGCGAAAAAACATCAGAGCCGGCTGACGGTCGCCCATGTTGTAGAGTATAGAACGCTAAACCGCCTGGTTCAGTATATACCAACTATTATGGAAACGGCGGGAGAACAGGGCAAGGTATTATTAAACTTATACAAAGCAGAAGCGGAAGGCTCCGGCGTGGATGTCCAGACGGTAATGGAAACTGGTGCTCCAAAAACCATTATTACCAAAGAACTCACTCCGGAGTACGGGACAGATCTGATTATTACCGGAGCCTCCGGAGCAGGCACGGTAGGCAGGTTCATTATGGGAAGTGTATCCACAGGCATTGTGCGAAACGCCAGATGCGACGTTCTTGTCGTCCGAAACAAGGACGCAGGCAGCGATTATAAAAGGATCATTATTGCTATTGATGGTTCTAAAGAAGCGGCCCATGCTTTTGACAAAGGAATAGCTCTGGCAATTGAAGAAAATGCAGCTGTTCTGATCACGCACGTTATTGACTCAGTCGTGCTCACTTCCATGGAGCAGCATGATACCGGCCTTTTTATCGAAATGGAAAGTTATTCTGAAAAGATGCTTGAAGAATACCGGGAAAAAGCGCTGAATGCCGGCTTGGAACATGTAGAAGCAGAGCTTCACCACGGAGCCCCAAAGGTGGTTATTGCAGAAGACCTGGCTAAAAAATACAAAGCCGACCTTATTGTCGTTGGCGCCTCCGGCCTAAATACGACAGAGCGGTTTTTCCTCGGAAGCGTTTCGGAGGGGATCGTACACCGCGCCGACTGTGACGTTTTGCTTGCCCGTCTCTTGGAAGAGGAAGAATAAAATAAGCGAGGCTTGCCCCCGAGGCAGGGGGAGGCCTCGCTTTTATTTAATTTACTATTTTTCCGGATGAAAAACGACTTTTACATAGTTTCCTTTTCCGTTAATTAAATCATTGAAGGTTTCCGGTCCTTGCGAAAGACCCGGGGTGTGGGAGATCATCGGCTCTACATTAATTTGGCCGGTGCTCATATAGTGAAGGGCAGATGCCCATTCTTTTCCAGGGAACGGAGACGATACAGCGTTCCAGGAGCCTAGTATTCTTAGCTCATTACGCACGATGCGTTCAAAATAAAAACGTTCAATCATTACGTCCGCGTATGGAATCCCCATAAACACGACTTCACCGCCCTTTTTGGGAAGGGCAAGCACCTGGGCGGATGTTGCAGGCGCTCCTGCAGATTCTACTGCAAGATCCACCCCGTATCCGCCCGTATGCTCCTCTACCTGTTCATGGGCCGGGCGCTGACTCGAATTAATCAACACGTCCGCGCCGACTTCCCTCGCGGTTTGCAGCTTAACATCATCGATATCAATCGCATACACTTTCTTCGCCCCGAATATCTTCGCCCACTGGACAGCCAGAAGGCCAATGCTTCCGCATCCCATTATGGCCACTTCCGCCCCAGGCTGAATGCTTGTACGGTAAAATCCATGAGCCACCACAGAGGCGGGTTCTACGAGGGCAGCTGTGTCATAATTCACGTTCTCAGGCAGAGGCAGAACATTTTCAGCCGGCAGCTTGACGTATTCTGCATAGGACCCCGGGTGGCGGGCGCCGATGACGGTTAGGTTTTCACATCGTGACAGCTCCCCTTTCTGACAGCTCAGACACTTCCCGCACCGAAACGTTGGGCATCCGGCCACGCGATCCCCGATGCGTATCTGCGATACCCCGGGGCCGGTCTCTGTGACCTCCCCTGCAAATTCATGACCGAAAACCATTCCTTCCATGTACGGGCCCAGCTTTTTGTAGCGGGAAATGTCGGAGCCGCAAAGACCTGCAGCTTTTATCTTAATAATAACATCATCAGCATTTTCAATTACCGGCTTTGAAGCCTCTTCGAATCGGAGGTCCTGCTGTCCGTATAGTTTAAGACTTTTCATGTTTTTCTCCCTTCAAAGTAACAATATTACGATTCTGAATTGGCTGGTTCATTTTTTGCCTTTTTCTTTCCAAACAATATTTTAATCAACGCTGCTCCGACAATGAGTGGATTAAAAATCATTTGATGGTCAAAATAGAACTCTCCGATTACACGCATTGGGCCCAGCATAAAATCAAGCATTAATTCTGTCATGGTGCTCCTCCTTGCTTTTTAATATATTATTTGCCGCGGACAGGGAGCTTTTCTTATTTAGAGCTCCCTGTGTTTTTCATTCGCCTGTCCACTGTTTACTTCCAGCAGATATTAATCCACAGGTGTAAGCAGTACTTTAATAGCTTCACCGTCTTTAATTTTTTGGTAGGCCTTGTCCCACTCCGTGATGTCATATTCGTGAGTGACCATTGCCCGTGCATTCACAAGCCCGCTGTTCATCAGCTCAAGCGAAGGCTCCCAGTCTGCAGGCTTTTGGCTCCGGCTGCCAACTACACGAATTTCTTTTTGAATCACTTTATCAAAGTCAAATTGAATATCCGGCGTTGTAAAAATCCCTACCTGGGCGTACTGCCCTTTTTTCCGCAGCAGCCCAATGGCCTGCTTGGCCGCCGGTACAGCTCCCGAGCATTCAAAAACGAGGTCGGCCCCGTATCCGCCGGTTACACTGTTAACGAATTCATGAAGATCTTCTTCCTGCGAGTTAACAACGTAATCGATTCCGAGCTCTTTAGCCTTTTCAAGGCGCACTTTATCATTTGTCAGTCCGGTTATAATGACTCTGGCTCCCCTGCTTTGCGCCACCTGGGCAGTAAACAGCCCGATAGGTCCTGGTCCGATAACTACTGCAATATCGCCGTCTGAGATTTCTGTCTTAGCTACCGCATGATGCGTGCAGGCAAGCGGTTCTGTCATTGCCGCCGACTCGTAGTCGACATTTTCCGGAAGGTGGTGAAGGCTTGCTTTACGGGCAATTAAATATTTCGCAAACGCCCCGTCGTACTGATTGCCAAGCCCTTTGCGCCAGCTGCATAAGTTGTAGTCGCCGGCTTTACAGTACCGGCACTCCCCGCAAATATAAAACGTCGTTTCAGAGGTAACCCGGTCCCCGGGCTTAAAATCGCTGACGCCTTCTCCGACTTCCACCACTTCACCGGCAAATTCATGGCCAAGCGTCACCGGCGCATTAACTTTGTAATGACCCTCGTAAGCGTGAATATCTGTGCCGCAGACACCTGCGTACTTTACTTTGATCTTTACCTGGTCTTTCCCAGGCGTCGGCTCCTGCTTTTCCTGTACTTCGATGCTTCCATGTTCTAAATCGGTTTTCACCAATGCTTTCATGCTTTCATCCTCCCGGTGTGTTAATTTTCATGTATGTTCTGCTTGAGAGAGGTTTAATTAAACAGCTCGAAGAATCTCCAGATGAGCCAGTTAATCAGATTTCCGCCCTGGTCAATACTTGAAATCCGTGCAGAATCTTCCGGCATGTCGAAATCAGCGTTTTGAGCCATAGTCGTAAATACATTTGCAATATCTGTCGCCATGTATAGCGAAAGTGCGATCATCACGGTACCTACCAGCACAGAGTGAACAATGTTCCCTCTTGCTGCTCCGACGATAAATGCTACAACAAATGGGATCGTCGCCAGGTCCCCGAATGGAAGCAGGGCGTTACCAGGCAGAAATACTGCCAGCACAACTGTAATTGGAACAAGAATTAATGCAGTTGCAATAACGGATGGGTGGCCTAAAAGGACCGCTGCATCCAGCCCGATGTGAATTTCCTTGTTGCTGAAATGCTTGTTCAACCAGTTTCTTGCTGATTCTGATACAGGCATTAATCCCTCCATCAAAATCTTAACCATACGTGGCATCAGTACCATAACTGCGGCCATTGCCATCCCGATTTCAATTACTTCACCTACGCTGTAGCCAGCTAGAGCACCAATAACAACACCGAGGAACAAGCCGATAAAGATAGATTCGCCGAACACACCAAACCGTCTTTGAATACTGTCAGGGTCTGCGTTGAGTCGGTTGATACCGGGAATTTTCTGCAGGCCTTTTACGAGAAAAATACCTGGTGCGTACGATACGGTGCTTCCTGTTGCAATCGATACCCCCGGAAGCTCGTAAAAGTCCTCCACCATCGGTGCTGTCCAGTCAGCAATTTTCAAGGTCACGATTTGAAAGATAACTGCAGCAATAAGTCCTTGAATAATACTGTCAGATACGGTGTATACTACCGCTGCCATAAAGGTGTAGTGCCAGAAATTCCAAATATCCACGTTCATCGTTTTCGTTGTTTTTGTCAAAAGCATGATAACGTTTACAAGCAATCCCAATGGAATAATAAAGGCTGCCACTGCCGTAGAAGCCCAGGCAATAGATGATGTCGCTGGCCAGCCGACGTCAATTACGTCTAAATTAACTCCCAGCCGGTCAACCATTCCCTGCGCTGCCGGGCCTAAGTTATTGACCAGCAGATCGACAACAAGAAAAATCCCTACAAATGCTACCCCAATCGTTAAACCGGACCGAAATGCTTTTCCCGGCTTCTGCCCGAATAATAAACCGAGCAAAAAGATAACGACTGGTAAAATTACTGTCGCCCCGAGATCTAAAAATCCTTGTACAAGATCTACGAATCCTTGCATGCCGCTTCCCCCTCATACCTGTAATTAATGAGCCCGGCCCCCTCGTAAAACAAGGACACCGGGACTGCTGTTATTTTTTCAGTTCATCCAGAATTTCCTGCTTGGTATCTTCCATACCGATCCCTGTCAGGAAAGAACGTGCGTTGATTACCGGAAACGGGTATTCCTTTTTGATGGTAGCTGTCGTTACCAGCAAGTCAGCAGTATCAACATAGCTTTCTACTTCCGCTATTTTAATCTGCTTAAGATCTACTGATAATTTATGCTCCTTAGCCATATCTTCAATAGCACCGTTAACAACTGTAGAAGTTGCTACGCCTGCTCCACATGCTACTAATACTTGTTTTTTTGCCATTATCTTTCACCTCCTTTAAATGATAACGCCTCTAATTTCTCTTCCATCATCTTTTTGATCTGCTTTTTATCAGAGGTACTACTAAGCTCTTTTAAAACATTCTGGTCCTGAAACACCTGCATAAGCTGCTGCAAAAGCTTCAGCTGGGAGTGTGCCTCATCCATCGCAAGCATAAACACAATTTTCACCGGCACTGTTTCTTTGTCGTCACCCATAACAATAAAATCAACGGGGTCCCTCAGTATTCCTACACTGATTGCTTTTCGCTGCACATGCTCTACATCGGTATGAGGAATCGCAACCGCAATATCTCCTGTCGGCAGGCCGGTAGCGTACTCATTTTCTCTTTGGACTACCGCTTCTACGAAGCTTTGTTTTACCAGCTCATTGCTTACTAAATTTTGTGCCATCATCCGCAATACTTCTTCTTTAGAGCTTCCGTCTATATCTAAAAGAATGACGGGAGTATCGAAATATAAGCCGCTCATCAGGCCCCTCCTTGGTGGAATTAAAATTGTCGCAGTTAATCTTTGGAATACGACTGAATAATTTTGTATATGTCTTTAACAGAATCTGAAGCTGTTATTTGATTTCTTGCTGTTTGTGAGCCTGCAAGCTTCATTAACTGCATCAGCGCGTGAATGTGCTTCTGTTTATCTACTGCAGCAATGACGATCACCAGATTGATCCGGTATTCTCCAGAGAAAAGAACTCCTTCCTTCAATCTCAACAAACTCATTCCTACTTCGTTCACCCCGTCTTCCGGTGAAGCATGGGGTATGGCTATATTAGGCCCTATCACAATATAAGGGTCTTCTTCTGTATAACACAGCATTCTGTTTACATAATCTTCCGTAATACTTTTACGTTCAAGTAGCGGCCCGGCCCCCGCCCAGACGGCCTCTTTCCAGTCGGCCACGCTGTCCTTCAGGGTGATGGAGGCTGGAGTGATTAATTCATCCAAATTGTATTCAGCCTTGCCCATGCTGTAATTGACTGAATTTTCATTATCCTGATTAATATAATTTTGAATATCTTCTATAAGTGCACTCTCATTATAGATATGGGCATGGCGCCCGATAATTTGAATAATTTCATTAATGTCCAGATGGTTTGGCAGATATCCGTACAGTTCAAGCATTACCTGCTTGCGAAGACGCTGCCGCTCTTCTCTGCCTAAAAATGTTTTTACCACGAACAGCTTTTTGTCCGTCTCAAGAAATGTCGGAGCAAAGACAATGTCGTACTCGAGATGGTAATGAAGAAACTCTCGTACAGATAAAGAATCGAGAAAGACAAATTCCGGAAAAAGCTCACTCAGCTCGTTCAGCATTAGTCTTGAAACAGATACGCCCTGAGGACATACCACAATGGCTTTTACCTTCTTTTCAATGCTCTCGCCCTGCCTTTTCATCCACCCACCGATCAGCATTGTAATAAAGCTGCTCTCGCTGTCCGGAATCGGGCTGCCGATTAATTTTTCAAGCGGCGCTGTAGACTGCTTTACCAGGTGATGGAGCGCTTTAAATTCCTTGCTGAGCGGCACCTGTGTGGATGAAGTTTCCGACAGCTGGTATTTAATGCGGTAATAAGCTGGCTTAATGTGTTGAAGCAGCTTATCAAGCAGCTGGTCCCGTTCATGCAAGTATACACAGGCGCTTTTTTCAAACTGGCGCAGCATGTCATCTGTGGCAGCTCCTAAATTCGGGATCACGTCATCTTCCATTGGAAAAGAGGTGCTGTAGACGCTTACGGTCAGCAAGTGCAATGTCACAAATAACCGCTCTTCCATCGGAATATGTTCATTTTTTTTGAAAATCTCCTCTGTAGCCTGATACTCTTTCGTATCAGAAAGCTCTTCATACTGAATGGAAAATGTATTAATAGCAAAACCTTTTTTAATTCTCTTTAAAATTAAAGCTAATATATACGGCATCGTTTCCAGCTTTTCATCGGTGAATTTCAGGCTGAGCTTGCTTTCGACATTTTCAATCCGTTTGCGGTAATCGTCGAGCTCCTCTTCTCCAATACCGGCTATTTTTTTGATTCGTGAAGCGCCTTCCTGCATGAATAGCAGCTGGTAGGTGACGTTCATTAACAGCTTGCGGATTTGAAATTCTTTCCCTTCCACCAGGTAACCCTCTTTGCGGGAATATTTGATGGATAGGTGATAATCATCGAGATACTGCTGCACTTCTTTCAGCTCGTTCAAAACGGTGTTTTTACTCAACTGAAGCTCACTTGTAAAATGATTTAAGGAAAGCGGCTCTTCGCTGCCAATGAGCATCATAATGAGGTAATAAATACGTTGTTTTCCGGTGAGTACTGGTTTTTCAGCTGCAATAATTTCTTCATCCATACCAAAATTCGTGTAAACAGACTGATCAATAATGAAATGCCCCTGGCGCGTTCGTTCAATAACCGGGAGATCTTTGCTTAAAAGCCAGTCGTTTACTTTATTCATGCTGTAGCCCAGCTGTCTTCGTGTTAGTTGGTACTTTTCTTCAAGCGCCATGCTAGTGACCGATGGATTACGGATTAGTTCACTTAATATTTCATTATCCCGTTCACTTAGCGGCATCTCCTTCCCCCCTTTGATTAATTTTTATTCTATCAGCCGCTGCAACACAAATGTATACGTTTTCATCTCAGTTCTTTGAACATTTGATGTACAATATTGTGATTTACATTCTACAAACCAACTTCGTACATTGATGCATAAGGCTCTAAGGACGCACCGCAGCACCCACACGAATTAAAAATTATAGCACCTTTTGCTTTGCTTTTTTCTACACTACGCATCTATTTTCCAACAAAAAAACAGCTGCCGGCAGCAGCTGTTACTTGTTATTCATAAGTCACACTTTTTCGTTAAAATCATCTGCTTCTTTTTCGTTTTCCTGTTTCTTTTGATTGGTTTCTTTTTCCTCTTTTTTAACTTTAGCCCGTTTTCTTATAAAATCCATTTCCACAGGAATATAGCCGCCCTCATTGACCATCCGGTCTATTTCACGCTCGTATTCTTCATCAATCAATCGCCGTTTCATAGGTATCCCCCTTTTCGCAATTGAGTTTTAGCCTATTACTGAAGCAAGGTCCCCAGCATCAATTTTCTGATTCAGCAATTGAAAGCCGAAGGGTCTACTCATTCGCATTCCCCCTGATGTTTTTATGCGCCTGACAAGTATCATTCCTATACATTTCTATTCCCTGTTTTTATGCATTTTGAACAAAAAGTCCGCTGAAAAATTATTTTTCAGCGGACTTTTTATTCAAGATGAAATACTTCCTCGAGAGGAGTAGTAACCGGGCTGTTATCTTCATTTGTTTCCATTAAAGGAGCCATAGCTTCCCACCACCTTTGGTTAACGGAAGTGGAAGCCATTTGCTGCCACAGTTCTTCGTCCTCTACTTCAAGATAGGCAAACAGCCTGCTCGTTTCTTTCTCCAGAAAGATCGAATAGTTGGCTGCTCCGTGCTGTTTTAAGGCCTCTTTCATTTTCGGCCAGAGCTGATCATGCTTCTCGATATATTCTTCAACTTTATCGGGGTATACGTACATTATTAACGCCAGACGTTTCATATTCATTTTCCTTTCAGTTACCTTTTGGTTTTTTTATTGGAAGCAGATAAACGCAATAAAAGAAGGAAGAATGAACTTTCTTCCTTCTATATTACTCTTTTATTTCACCAGGTCTTTTTGTATTTTTGCTTCCTCGGTCGTGCCGTAACGTTCGATTTGTATTTCTTCGAGCGATTTATTTCGTGTTTCTGGTGCGAGAGTTAAACCAACGATCATGTGTAATACAAGAAACCCGATCATAATCGCCCCTGCTGTCTGAAAACCAAATACGGTAATCAGCGTCGGAATCGCAAGCGAAATCAAACCGACAAATACCCGGGCTGTACAGAAAAGCAGCCCCTGCGCTGCTGCGCGGTATTTTGTATGGAACAGCTCCGCTGACCACAGACCGTAAAAAGCCTGCGCTCCAAAGCCTGCCGAGAGCCCCCAGAGAACAACGAATACAAGCAGTTCCGCGGTGCCCATTCCGCCAAATGAAAGCACTATCCAGGCTACAATACCCATAACAGCGCTTACCCCGAAGATAAGCTTCCGGTTTACCCTGTCACCCAGTTTAATAAATACAAAATAGGTGGACAAAACGGTCAGTCCCCAGAGGAAAGCCTGAAGCAGGTTAGCCTGTGCTCCCGAAAGGCCGCCTACTGTTTCGTAAATATAGGGCATAAAATAACCCATGACGCCAGCCACCATGTTCCAGAACGTATAAACTCCGACGAGCAGGGTGATTGCATGAAGATTGGCACGGTTGGTGAACAACTCTTTCATATTTTCTTTACTGAAAATTCCGCCCTTGTTCGCTGCCCGGTCTTCCTTCTTCTGTTTTTCCCAGATTGCGGACTCCTCAATTTTTCGCTGGAAGAGCCAGGTAACAAAAGCGATCAAAAAGAGCTGGAAGAAAATAATCCGGCTTCCGAGCAGTCCTAGAGGAGCCAGTAGAACGGATAAAATAAAGACGACTGCCGGCCCCATCGACCAGGCAAACTGTCCCCAGCCGACACGTGCGGCTCTCTCTTTCTCCGGTGCTTCCTCGGCAATATAGGTCCACGAAGGCGGTATACCCGCCCCGACAGAAATACCAGTAATCACATAACCTACTAGAAGCATGGGAAAAGAAAAAGAAAAAACAATAAGCAATATACCGAGCATGTATACGAGCAGGTTATATTTATAAATAAATTTTCTCCCGTACCGATCGACTAAAAAGCCGCTGATCAGTGCACCAATGGCAGCCCCGAATCCGTTGGCACTGAGCGCCCCAAGTAGTCCAACTGTAGCATCCGTAAGACCTAGGTACTGAACCCAAAGTGTAAGCCCGGCTGCACCGGCTACAATAGAACCAGCTTCGAGGTAGTTCGACATAGATACAGAAAGAGTGGCAGCGAGACTTCCTCTTTCCACTTTTTTCATTCCATTTCCTCCTTAAAGGTTTATAGATTCTTTCTCTGCCGGCCTCCTTTTAATTGTTAACCAAAACAACTTTCATTTTATTGTTTTTTTGTCTGTTATTGTTGTTTTAATTTGTATTTATTATTGTAAGGGTTTACACAAATGAAAGTCAACAACAATTTACCCTCTCTATGTTTTGATTTTTCTTTCATTTTCTTTCTGAAATGATTTATAAGCCGGAACAATAACTTACATTTTCTTTTTCGCCAAAAAAGCATACACGAAGATGAAATCTTTTTGCATATTTAAATCCTCCCGCGCTCTTTTATGTTATTTTTAATGTTGGATAGTTGTTTGAGATGTTTAATTCACGAGAAACAGGAAATAAAATGTAGCTAATACGCCAGTGGAGGGTACTTATGATAGCGGTTATTATATTCTTTTTATTCGTTTCCTTCTTTTTATCAGGAAGCGAGACTGCTTTAACAGCAGCAAATCGTGCACGAATGCAGGCCCGTGCCGAAGAAAATGACAAACGGGCGAAAAATTTATTAAAACTGACGAGGAAACCGGATGAACTGATCACAGCCATCCTGATCGGAAACAATATATCCAACATTATGCTTCCTACACTCGTTACAGTACTTGCCTTAAATTACAATTTTTCTGTCGGCATAGCTACTGCTATTTTGACGCTTGTGCTCATCATCTTTGCTGAAGTCCTGCCTAAATCTATTGCTGCTACTTTTGCGGACAAAGTAGCTTACATAGTCGCACCGGTAATTACAGTTCTTGTATTCATTTTTAAGCCGCTCACGTTTTTATTAAATTCTTTCACCCGCGGCGTTATTAAGCTGATTACTAAGGGCGAAGGACCGTCCCAGACGTATTCACGCGAAGAAATCAAAACAATGGTTGACGTTGCTTCCTCCGAAGGCACCTTTGAAAAGCAGGAGCAGGACCGTATTAAACGGGTGATTGATTTTTACCGCAAGGACATCCGTGACGTTTTAAAGGTGCCTAGAATGGAGATTACCGGCATCCCTATCGAAAGCGATTTTCAGGAAGTGCGGGACATCACCATCAGCCATAACCACACACGGTATCCGGTATATCAGGATAATATGGATCATATTGTCGGGGTCTTTCATGCGAAGCTTCTGCTTATATGGGCTGAGCAGAGTGACAAAACGCTTAACGATTTTATTGATAACAATCCTTTGTATGTAGTGGAAACCAACTCTGTAGATAACGTGTTCAAACGAATGCTCAATGAACAGAAGCACCTCGCCGTAGTACTTGATGAATACGGCGGGACGATGGGGATGGTCACCCAGGAGGACATTATTGAAGCAATGATCGGCCAGGAAATTGAGGATGAGCATGACACCCGCTCCGAACAGCTCATCGAGGAGCTGACCGACGAAGTTATTATCTGTGATGGGAAGCTTGCCATCAGCCGCTTCAATGAAATTTTCAACACCCGGGTGGAAGAAGAAGAGGATATTATCGCGGGCCTGCTGTACCGGGAATTCGATCATATACCTGAAGAGGGCGAGACTCTTCAGTATGAAAATCTTCATTTTGAAGTGCTGACAATGGATAATAATCAGATCAAACGCGTACGCGTTGTAAAAGAAGAGGAAGAAGAGGAAGATTGATACGCTTTAATCCGGAGGAAGTTCTCCGGGTTTTGAGTGGCAATATTCTGCCGCAGATATGCTTTGCTTTTTTGATGACGGCTTTAGGAGTGCTTTTTTATTCGTCCTGGTAGCCACCACCTTTTTCTTAAAGCTATTCACAAAATCCGTCTGGTGCCATTTGCTTTATACCGCATTATATTGGCCGTGATCGTTTATTTTTAGTATTACTGTAAAGAAACTGGCCTTTAAATAAAGCAGCTTTTTTCATACTCAAATTGGGCAGGCCTGCGTAACAGTTTCATAGGGCCTTCACCTTTTACTTTGATTGCTCTTATAGTTTTCGTTATGATGGAGGCATTCAATCCATAGGGGGACAGTCAATGCGCAAAACTGTTTATATTCATGTGGGGTATCATAAAACCGCCACAACTTTTCTGCAGAAAAGCATTTACCCGAAATTAACGAACGAAATGACGTACCTTTCCCGTGGAGAAATTCAGCACTATCTTTACCAGATACGTCATAAGAAATTATCGGAAAAACAAATTCTCCAACTGCGTTCCGGAATAGAGGAAATAGCAGAGACTGAAAAGCCGCTGCTCATTTCTTATGAGGGGCTTTCCGGCAATCCCATGTCCATGAGAAAAAAGATTAAAGACAACCTTACGATTTTAAAGGACCTCCGGCGTATTTTCCCCGAAGAAAGCTACGATGTCCATATTATTGTCGGCGTCCGGTGGCAGATTGAGCTTCTTACCTCTCTCTACGTACAGTACATTCACCAGGGCGGCTATAAACAAGCTCCCGTCGTGTTTGAAGAGTGGGAACGCCTCGGGGTGCTTGATGGATACTATTATTTTCATTACTTAGAACAAATCAAGCACTTATTTGGCAGCAACAATTACTACCTTATGCAATACGAACGTTTCAGAGAAAGTGAAATGAGGGAGCTCACCGCACTTCTTCAGTATATGGGAATTACAGAGGTACCCGAATACAGTGCTGCGAAAGTCAACCGAAGCTACGGCACAATGCAGCTCAAAGCTGCCCAGAAAATGAACTACTTTTTTAAAACTCCCTTTAATCCAAACGCTCCTATACCCACAAAAAGAAGGCTTCCTCTTTCACGCGTGCTCCTGCAGAACCGGGCGAGCTTTATGCTTCACTACCAAAGGTATTATCTTCCTGAATCGCTGCAACAAGTGCTTCATGCAAAGTACCAGGACGACAACCGCTTATTTTCCCAGTATTATGGTATTGATTACACAAAAACTGACATGTAGGAAACATTCTTTCCTTGGGTATTTCCGACTTTTCCCAAAATAGAATGAGCCTTTGTCTTTCAGGGATAAAGACGCTCAAAAATATTGCAGGAGGCTAAAATATATGAGTGGGAAAACAGGGAACAAAACTGATAACTCGAACCGTGTATTTTTGAAAATCACTAAAAGGCCCTTTCTCTCTTCTTCGATTGTTTACGGTGTGATGCTGGCTGCCATCGCGGTTATTGGAATAGCTGGAAAAGACCGGGGAGAAAAATAGCTGAAAAAGGAGACCCGGTTTTTTCGGGTCTCCTTCTTTAATGGCCTGCCTGCCAAGGCCTAGGGGCCCGCTGCTGAGGCTGTTGCATGGCGGGAAGATCTTTTCGCTGCCGTGTTTTCGGCTGCATGCCCTGCTCGATCCGGGCCTTTATCTTCGCATCCATCTTGGACAGGTGTACTGGCTGGAAGACCCTTCCGGCGGCTTCCCCGCACGAGGGACACGGCGCTTCGCTGACCCGCGCTCCCTTTGATGCCATCCAGCGCTCAAACGTACCACACGTCCGGCATTTAAACGTAAACTGGGCCATATTAATCCAACTCCGGTAGAATGTTCTGGTAAAAGATGTCTTTAGGCAGGGCC
>NZ_NPFA01000013.1 GCF_002265875.1 Marinococcus halophilus | reverse complement strand
TGGAAGACGGCATGCCGGACATGCGGGCGCTCAGCTGCTCGATCATCCTCACGGACAACTACGAGTTCAACGGCCCGCTCATGCTGATCCCGGGGTCGCAGAAATGGTACGTCTCCTGCCCGGGCACGACGCCGGAGGACAACTTCAAACAGTCGCTGAAAAAGCAGGAGACCGGCGTACCGGACAACGAAAGCATGGAATGGCTCACGGAGCAGGCCGGCGGCCAGATTGACCGTGCGACCGGCCCGGCGGGCTCGGTGCTCTTCTTTGACTGCAACACGATGCACGGCTCGGCCGGCAACATCTCGCCGTATCCGCGCAGCAACGTGTTCTTCGTGTTCAACTCGGTGGAAAACAAGCTCGTGGATCCGTTCAGCGGCCAGGAGCCGCGCCCGGAATTTCTGGCCAACCGCCAGGACACTTCCGCTATTGAGCCAACGTCAGAATCTCTGACTGAAGGCACAAAATCCTTTAAATAATTCTTACACCTTTATCGGGCCGTTTCTATTGCGGCCCGATTTTTATATCATTATTGGCATTTCATGGTTTAGTAATACATAAAAAACCCGATCCAAATAAGTGGATCGGTACTGTTTTATCCCGTTTCCTGTTTTCTCCGGTCTACCAGTTTTTTATCAAGCAGCTCTTTTTCTACAAAATCGTTAAGCATCTCGTAAAATTTATCTTTGTCTCCCACAGAGCCTGAAAGCTGCTCCAAATGGTTCATAAAAGTAACCTGGTCGTAGTCCTGGGGAAGCTTCCCGGAATAATTACGGGCAATACTTTTGCCGTAATGCCAGCAACAGTTTTTGTCCTTTGTCTCCAGCGCTTTTGATAAAATAACCAGTGCTTCAAGAAGCGTCAACGTTACTCCCGGCTTTTCTTCTGCGTACGACGCAATATACGTAAATGCAGAGTAAACATAGTAAGAAAACTGTTCATCTTTCATGATCAGCCGGAGTGTATCATTGTCATCGGTTAAATATGAAGTAAAGCGTGTAACCTTGGAAATAGAAAAAACGAGGTCTGTTAACTGATAAATCGCATCCTGGGCGGTCATTGGCTCGTCGTTTCCAAGCGCTTTAATCGCAATTTCAGTCAATTTCCGGATGCCAAACTCGATGTCCTGCACTTCTGTTTTACTTTTCCCAAGATACATCAAGTTACGGTACTTTTTTTCATTAACCGGCAGGTCCGGTTCTTCATTCGTTTTCCAATAAGAAAATATAGGAATGCCTTCAAGTACAAAATCCCCAATTCTTCGATCCAAGCGTACTACGATGCCATCCCTGGCTGCTTCTTTTACAATTTTGCCGAAATCTATGACCTGGATAAAACCGGTCGTTTCACTTGCAACGACATGCGGTTCTCCTTCGGTCTTCGGTTCGTGTACCTCACTTTTACTCTTAGCGCGATGTGCTTCAAGGTCATACAGCAGCGTGTTAAGAATGCGCTGTTGCGATTCTTCTTTCATGTTCGTTGTAATGCTTGGCACCTGCATCCATTTCGTTGCATGGTTGATAAACAATATAAAGTTTATCACCGATACGGCGGTAGCCAATACGCCGAGCACCGGAAATATCGTGTACTGCTCCATCGAAGAAGTCAAAAAGAAAAACCCGATCAGCAGGAAAAAGAAACACAGGTTAAAGACTCCGATGGAATGCTGGGTTCTGCGATCTGAAATAAAATTAAACAAAACCCGGGGCGTAAACTGGCCGGAAAAACTCGTCAAAACGACGAGAATGGAGTTAAATGTAAATGCGTTTAACGTGAGTACACCTGAGAGAAGCGTACTGTACATTGTCTGGGTTAAAGAATACCCAGTAGATAAGATAGGAGCCATGGCAAACGCAGGCTCGAGGCCGAATTCCACGTAGTACGCCCCAATGGCTAAAAGCACAGCCAAAACAATATAGATGGCCGGCAGCACCCAAAGACTCGAGCGGAGTTCATACCACCGCTGTCTTGAGGACATGCTTTTAATCTGCCGTAATTTTTTTGGCATTAATTGATGTAGATAATATTTCAATTTGTTCACCTTTCTGTTGTTTTAATCAGCTGTTTGCAGCATTCATTATGGGCCCCATACATGGAGCCTCCCTCTGTACGTACAGGAGGAAAGCTCAAGAGCAATCATGCTGCTTTAGCTGGTAATTTCTATTCCCTTACTGCCTCTTTGGTTGATATGACCTTCACGTCACACTTTGCTTTTTTCTGAATGGCTTTGGCTGTGTTCCCGAGAAAGATCCGGTCCACTTTAGACGTGCCCGTTTCCCCAACAACAATCATATCTACATTATATTTTTCACATAGGTTTTCCATTTCTTTTTTCGGAATTCCTACTTCAAGCACCGTTTCCACGTCTTTGAGTCCACTCTCTTCGGCCATTTCTTTATAGCCCTTCAGCCGTGTTTCCGCCTGTTTTTTCAATCTTCTGAAACCATGCGGATCCATCCGTTCCAGGGAGGCATAGCCGTTTTTATCCATAACAAATGCGATGATAAGCGTGGCATTATTTTCTTTTGCCAGCTCTTTCGCTTTATCAAATGCATCATGGGAGGAGCCTTCAAGAGCTTCTACTCCTACGAGTATACGATTAATTTGTGCCAATTTCATCTTTCCTTTCTTTTTCTAAATTACTTGGCTCAGCTTTCTGCTTCAGCTTTCACAAAATAGCCTGTGTTTCCTCCGTTTTTCGTCTGTTAACTTTGCTTACTATCTAAAAAAATATAAAAAGCCAGAAAAAGAACGATCATCCTTTTCCTGGCTTATGTTCTGGCTTTTATATCCATTCATTTCCGCCGCATATGAAATTGTCGTCCTGCCACACCCGGACGTTTTTGTTTTTATGGCGTTACTTAAAATTTACCCGTACAATATATGTATTAAACGTTAACGCATAAATGCATTCGAAATCTTTTAAAGGACAGATGCCTTATTCATTATTTATTTTTCGACAGATACTGCCCGCCCTGTCTTGCAGCCGTTCGCATTTTTCAATTTCTGGACCCGCATCAGCACTGCGAGTGGATTCCCATTCAGGACGCCTGGCTCCACATGGATAAATTCCCCTATTTATCCTCAAGAAACGCTGCACACGAGCTGCATATGTTTACAAACCAGGGGGTCGTCCTCCATGGTTTTTACGCCTTTCGCCGGTTGCTGCTTGCTGTTCCGGCCAGTTTCCTTCCAGCTATCGTACTTTATCTTCCGTACGCTGACCGGGTTGGCGTACCATTGTACAATGCCATTTCAAAAAGCCGTCTAAAACATATTTCTTTTAAGAATAGTTAGCTTCCACAGAGACAATAAGCCCAGCTGTCCAGGTATCTTTGGACAGCTGGGCTTGTTTTTATTACCGGTGCACCGTTTTCATTCCTTCTTCAGGGTACCGCATGCCTGCGGCAGCACCTTTAGGAGCAATATCATCAATTGCTTTCATATCGGCCCTCGTAAGTTTAACCTGCAGACTATTAATATTTTCTTGTAGGTACGTACGCCGCTTAGTCCCTGGAATCGCTATCACGCCTTGCTCTCTCAACCAGGCCAGGGCCAGCTGGGAAGCTGTGCATTCTTTTTCTTCAGCTAATTCCTTCATTTTATCCACGAGCTCAAGATTTTTGTTGAAGTTTTCTCCCTGAAACCTTGGAGAAAAGCGGCGGAAATCATCTTCTTCCAAATCCTCAAACTGCTTGATTTGTCCGGTTAAAAATCCTCTCCCCAGTGGGCTGTAAGCTACAAAGGAAACTCCGAGGTCTCTGCAAAGCGGCAGAATTTCATCCTCCACGTCCCGGCTCCATAATGAATATTCTGTCTGCAGAGCCGTAATTGGATGCGTTTCATGAGCCCTGCGAATTGTTTCCGGAGCGGCTTCCGACAAGCCCAAATACCGGATTTTTCCGGCGTCTACGAGTTCCTTCATCGCACCTACCGTTTCTTCAATTGGCACATCCGGGTCCACCCGGTGCTGATAATATAAGTCAATGGTATCAACGCCGAGCCGCTTCAAGCTCGCATCACATGCCTGCTTTACATACTCTGGCCGGCCGTTTACTTCTCCTGTGAGTTCACCCTCATTGCTGTACACGTTCCCGAATTTTGTAGCGAGCACTACTTCTTCCCGACGGTTTTGAATCGCTTCACCAACCAGTCTTTCATTAGTCATCGGGCCGTACATATCAGCCGTGTCGAGAAAATTAATCCCATGATCAAGTGCTGTGTGTATCGTTTTTTTTGACTCTTCATCGTTTAATTTTCCATAAAAAGCGGACATCCCCATACACCCCAGGCCAATAGAGGAAATATGCAGGTCACTGTTGCCAAGCTGTCGTTTTTCCATTACAGGTATTCGTCCTTTCTGGATTAATGACTCTGCTTTTTCAAACAGGTGTCTTTCTGTTCACGCTTTTGTTCCACTTTAAACATTTTCAGTAAACTATTTTTTTCTTAAGCCAGCCCTTTTTATAAGATCATCCACCCGGCGCTCTACATTTTCGTCCGGAAGCAGCGGCGGAGCATGGTGAGGCTTGATGCGGGCATCGATGATCATGCTGTCGCATCCCCAATGCTTGTTTTCATAAAAGCTGTTCACCCCGTAAATATCGTGCGAAGGATTGCTGCGTGTGAAAACGGCCCATAGGAAATTGCGCATCGTCTCACTGACAAAGCTGCTGTCATCGCAGATGATAATCATTGGGGTTTCTTTAACGTCCCACTGCTCATCGAGACGTTCAGCGAAAGCGGATATTTCTTCAGCCGCCTGCCTGTAACTGAAAAACTCTGATGCTTCCACCGCTATTACACCCGGCATCACAAGTTTAGGCGAATGCATCGAACTGTCAGCTGGGAATCCTTCCGGCACGCGTTGACAAAGAGTCCGCTTCACGTCTCCATAAGCCGCGATAATTACCTTGCTTCCTTCATTCAGCCCTTCTCCGCTGTAATCAAGCGTATCAATCGTCGTTTTGGTCTGAAAGTGAAGGTCGCGGCGCAGATTAATCCGCTCAAGCATGTACGTGAAAAAATCCTCCTCCTGATGCGTATCGAGTTCTCTTTCCTGTTCCGCTGTAATAAATAAATATTTAGCCAGGCTTAACTGTCCTGTTCCGAGAATACGATTAGCAATTGTTAACAGCTCCGCCGGCTGCTTCACGCTTTGGAACGGCGTATACCGTTCACTGCCAATAGCCAGCAGAAGCGGATGCACCCCTGCAGCGTCTACAGCATGAACTTCCTTAACTCCGGTAATTTCCTGCTTAATCGCTTCCCCTGTCATTTCGTGGATCACCGCGCCAAACGACGTATCCTCCTGCGGCGGCCGGCCGACTACGGTAAACGGCAGAATAGCCTTGTCTTTGGCATACACCTTATGGACCTTCATGACTGGGAAATCATGCGTCAGGCTGTAATAGCCCAGGTGGTCGCCAAACGGCCCTTCCGGCTTCGTATCCTCTGGATAAATATCACCGGTAATAACAAAATCAGCGTCATGATTAATGCAGTAGCCATCTTCATAGCTGTACTGAAAACGACGCCCTGACAGCATGCCGGCAAACATCATTTCACTCAGCCCCTCCGGAAGCGGCATCACAGCTGAAATAGTATGTGCTGGAGGACCGCCGAGAAAAATACTAACTTTCAAGGGCTCCCCCTTCGCCACAGCCTTCGCCTGATGTACCCCAATTCCCCGTTGAATTTGGTAATGCAGGCCCACTTCTTCATCAGGAATAAATTCATTGCCGCTTAGCTGCACCCGGTACATGCCCAGGTTAGCATTCATCGGCCCTGGTTTCTCCGGGTCTTCCGTATACACTTGAGGCAGTGTGAGAAATGCGCCCCCATCCCGCGGCCAGTGCTGAATCATCGGCAGGTCACTGATGCTTACCTCCCGAAAGTTTTCCGTGACGCTTTTCTTTTTCTTTGGAAGTGCTTTTACTGCCGTCAGTCCGCTGCTCATGTTGTGGAGTGGATGCTTTAGCGCCTGCACCGGGTCATTTCTCATCGCAATAACATTTTGAACCTGCTTCCAATTCTTGCGGAAAATGAATTTGCTGCGTTCGACGCTGCCGAACAAATTAGAAACAGCCTGGAACGGGCTTCCTTTTACGTTTTCAAATAAAATGGCCGGCCCTTCCTGTTCATAGACCCTTAAATGAATCGAAGCCATTTCCAGGTAGGGATCGACCTCTTCCTTGATTCGTACTAAATGGCCGTGCTTCTCCAGATCTTCTACGCATTCGTTGAGGTTTTGATACATATACAGTGCTTCATCCTTCCGAATAGTATTTCGCTTCTTTTCCTATCTTAGTACATTTTACCTTCCTGCTGTATTTATTCATCTTTCAGCCACTATTTTATTTATGCCGATGCAGGCTTTGTCCGCTGCTTTTGCGGCAATGATAAATAAACGACCATCCCGAGTATCAGGCAGGCTCCCAGGCTCTGGTAGAGTCCAAATGGCACATGCAGCCACCATACCGAAGCCAAAATAGCTGCCAAAGGCTCCAGGCAGCCTAAAATACTAGTTTCCTGGGGTTTTAAATACTTTAGGCTTTCAAGATAAAACCAAAAAGCAATCATCGTACCGAAAATAACGACAAAAATTACACTCCCGGCCACGCTCCATGTCCAGCTTTCCCACTCGGCGTCCCACGGAGCATGCAAAAAGCTTACAGCTGCCCCTCCGATCGTCATCGCCCAACCGATGACGTTCATAGACCCCCACGCCGCTAAAAGAGGGCCGGCGTACAGAGTATAGAAGGCAAGCGCCATTCCGGAAAGAACACCCCAGATTACCGCTGCCGGCGGCACGGATAATCCGGCCAGCTGACCATTTGTCAGCAATAGAAATGTGCCAGAAAGTCCTATTAATACGGCACCTGTGTCGCGTATATTCCAATATGTATGCCGGACGGCAAGCAGGTATGCAAGAATGAACGCCGGTGCCAAATATTGCAGCAGCGTGGCCACTGCTGCGTTTCCACTTTCAATGGAGGCCATATATGTATACTGCACGGCAAGCATACCGAACAAGCCGAATATAATCACGGATACAGCACTCTTTTTCTGCCGCCAGATTCCGGTTACTTTTCCTTTATTTCCAAGCATTAAAGAAATGGTTAACAGGAGCAGGCCCGAGAGAAGCAGTCTTACAGCCACCAGCCATTCCACAGGCAGGTGGTGCGTTTCAAAAATATACTGCGACACCGTACCTCCAATCCCCCAGAGAGAAGCACCAATTATTACCAGAAAAAAGCCTGCCGTCCGTCTTTTCTGTTCTGTTTGCATCATTTTTGTCCTTTCTATTGGCCATATTAGCTTTATTTTCCTGCTATTATACGCGGGAGTTCATCCTAATAAAATCATTCCCGGGTTTTCGTCTGCCAGTATATCAAAAAGCCGCCCCCTTTTCGGGAGCGGCGCTGCATGCACTTTTTATTTCGTAATCATTCCTTTAGCTACGGATACGAGGTTCTGCGGACGTTCCGCCAGCCTTCTCATGAAATACCCGTACCATTCTTTGCCAAAGGGCACGTAGACTCTGACGTTGTAGCCTTCCCGCACGAGCTGCAGCTGCAGTTCTGTTCGAAAGCCATACAGCATTTGAAATTCAAATGTGTCATAAGCTATATTCTGGTCTTCCACAAACAGCTTAACCGCGTTAATAATGCGGTGATCGTGCGTGCCGATAGCGGTAAATCCTTCCTGCAGCAGATGTTTTTGAATCATCAGAAAATAATTGGCGTCAACTTCATGCTTGTCTTTAAAAGCGACCTCTTCTTTTTCCTGGTAAGCCCCTTTTACAATTCGGAGGGGCACCTCTGCGAGACTGTCAAGGTCATCGAGTCCCCGCCTTAAATATCCCTGAAGGACAGTGCCTACATTATCATATTCCTTCCGGAGCGTTTTCAGTACCTTCAGTGTTTTTTCATAACGGGAATAGTCTTCCATATCGATGTTTACGAAATTTTGTTTTTCTTTGGCCGCCTGGAGGATTTCCTTCATATTCTCTACGCAGTAGTCCGTATCTATATCAAGACCGAGCTTCGTTAATTTCACTGTCAGCTCTGACTGTACGTTTTTCGCATGGACACTCTCTATAATCTCGATGGTTTTCTGCTTAGCTTCTTCCACCTCTGATTTTTCTGTTATAAATTCACCAAGATGGTCAATGGTCGCTAACAGCCCCTGCTCGTTCATCGACTGAATGGTCGTTAATGCTTCATCAATATCTTCTCCAGCCACTACTTTTGAAGCTCCGAGGTGAATGCCCCACTTTTTGGCGCCCTTTGTCAGCGTCTTGTTTTGGGAAAGAAATATAAAAAACGAACGTGAAATTGTCATAGGTGCACCCTCCTGATCTTTTCAGTACTACACCTAAGTGTTGCAAAATACGTGCCAATATAGCTGGGCCGTCCCCCTTAGGGTTGACCGTAAAAAAAAGCTTTTATTCATCACAACTGCAAAAAATTTTGCACTATATGCAAAAAATCACAAATGAAATTTACTCATCCGGTACTGCAGACTCTGCCGGCTGATTCCAAGCTCCTTAGCTGCCTGCATTACGTTACCGCCGCTGTGCTGAAGCGCCTCTTTAATTAGCGCAAATTCCATTTCAAGCAGACGTTCCTTTAAAGTTCCTTTGCCGCTGTTTGCCCCGGCTGGACCACTTTTCTCCATCTCTCCTGCTTCCAGAAGGTCTGTCCGTTTACGGAAATGGTCCGGCAGGTGGCTTTCCTCGATCACTTCCTCATCGAGCATCAAATTCATTGCTCCTTCGATGACATGCTCAAGCTCCCGGATGTTTCCCGGCCAGTGGTAAGATTCCAGCCTTGCTTTCACCGATGGGGAGACGCGTTCCACTTCCATTTGAAAGACCCGGTTGTACTTTTCCAGAAAGGTCTCCACCAGCGGTTCAATATCTGTTTTTCTTTCCCGGAGCGCTGGAACATACAGGGTGACGACGCCAATACGGTAAAAAAGATCTTCACGCAGCTCGTTGTTTTGAATAGCTTCTGCCGGCTCTTTGTTCATAGTTGCAATAATACGGACATTGATAGACTGCTCTTTGTGTGACCCTAAGCGTGTCACCTTTTTTTCCTGCAGAACACGCAGCAGCTTTGCCTGCAGGGCCACTGGCAGTGTATTAATTTCATCAAGCAAAAGCGTGCCGCCTTCAGCTTTTTCAAAAAGCCCCGCCCGTTCCGAGGCACCGGTAAATGCCCCTTTTACCGTACCAAACAATATGCCTTCAATTAGCGTTTCCGGAAGCGCCGCGCAGTTTTGTGATACAAACGGCTGCCCGGCCCGCTCACTTTCACTGTGAATACTCTGGGCAAACAGTTCTTTCCCTGTTCCTGTCTCACCTACAATCAATACTGAGGAAGACGTTCTTGTTGCACGTTTTGCGTTCTGAACGACCCCTGTAATTTCAGCAGAACGTCCAATGATTTGGTTAAATGTAAAAAGGCCGCTGTCCGCTTTTTTCTGGTTTTCCCGGACCAGCTTTTCCATACGGGTCACGTCCTTTGCGATCTCCGCCGCTGCCACGATCCGCCCGCCTGAATAAATCGGAAAAATTTCATTAATAGTGGTAATATTTTTTCCCCGGCTGTTTGTATAATGCTGCTTTTTTTCTCTCGTTTCCACTCCTAGTTTGATGGCCTGAAGCAGCCTGCTGTCCTGTTCATGCTCGAAAAGAAAAACATCCATCATGCCTTTGTTGTCAAAGTCTTCATATGTCATGGATTCAATTTCGCGCATTTTATCATTATAAATAATTAAATTTTCATCTACATCAATGACACGAATCCCCTGATCCATTTTCACCATTAAATGATCAAATACATCGTTCAGTTCAGGATAGGATAAAGACTTTGTTCCTTGGTATCCCATAGGCCCACCCTCTTTATAATTTATTCTTGCTTTGATTTTATCATGAAGTGTGGAAGCTTCGTACGTAAATCCCGAAACTTGGGAGTGCAAAATTTTGCACTATATGCTTCTTAATTTTTCTGATTATGGTTCTATCCGGAGAAGTATTCAATTATAATAGATATTTCCGTTGATTTTCAGCATCGTTTTTTCACCATTTTTCTTCTGCCCCGCCTCCTGGCTTTGTTCGTGTCTGCCAAAGTTAAGAATATTGGCACTATTTTTGCAACATATGGAAGTATATTCAAGAGGAGGTGTACTGAATGGAAGGAATAACACTACTCACGTGGCTGCTAATATTAATACCTATGCCGCTTACTGTAGTTTTAGCAGCAATCAGTTATGTTAAATCAAAAAAGGAGACCACCTAAATGGATATTTCCGTACCTACAATTGTGACATTTATCGTTTACCTTGCTGTAATGCTTGGTATTGGTTTTTTATTCTACAAGCTGACCAATAACCTTTCGGATTACGTTTTAGGCGGACGTAAATTAAACGGTCCTGTAGCTGCACTCAGTGCCGGAGCGTCCGATATGAGCAGCTGGCTTCTGCTCGGCCTGCCCGGTGCCATGTATCTGGGCGGGATGAGTGAAATATGGCTGCCTATCGGCCTTACCATTGGCGCTTATTTAAACTGGCAGTTTCAGGCGAGACGACTGCGCAGATACACAATCATCGCCAATGATTCGATTACGATACCCGACTTTCTAGAAAACCGGTTCCATGATAAAACCAAAGCACTGCGTATCGTTTCGGCATTATTTATACTTATTTTCTTTACCGTTTATACTTCCTCCGGCCTGGTCGGCGGCGCCACTCTGTTCGTCAGCTCTTTCGGTCTTTCCTACCAGGCAGCCCTTTGGATCGGCGGCGCTGTTATTATTACCTATACATTCCTTGGCGGCTTTATGGCCGTCAGCTGGACGGACTTTCTTCAGGGGATTCTTATGTTTTTGGCTCTCGTCGCTGTTCCGATCGCCGCCGTCATTGAAATTGGCGGCTGGGAGAATTCTGTTCAGACTGCAGCCTCCATTAATCCGGAGGCGTTAAGTGCGTTTACGAATGTGAGCGTTATTTCAGTCGTTTCCCTGCTTGCCTGGGGGCTTGGCTACTTTGGGCAGCCACATATTATTACGAGGTTTATGGCGATCCGTTCCGAAAAAGAAATTCCAATGGCCCGGCTGGTAGGTATGAGCTGGATGGTTATTTCTCTTCTCGGTGCTATTTTCACAGGGTTTATCGGCATTGCTTACTTTTCAGGGGACGCCCAGCTCGGGGAAGGCAACCAGGAGACAGTGTTTGTACTGTTTACCCAGGTACTGTTTAACCCATGGGTTTCCGGGGTACTGCTCGCAGCGATACTTGCTGCTATTATGAGCACGGTGGACTCCCAGCTGCTCGTATCTTCAAGTGCTCTCGCGGAGGACTTTTATAAAGGCCTGCTCCGGCCGCATGCTTCTGACCGGGAGCTTGTCTGGGTGGGAAGATTCGGCGTTATTGCCATCGCCCTCGTTGCTCTGCTGCTTGCCTCCACTCCAGGCAGCACGGTGCTTGAACTCGTGAGCTATGCCTGGGCCGGATTTGGTGCTGTGTTCGGGCCTGCGATGCTTTTCTCCCTTTTCTGGCGCCGTACGAGCAAGTGGGGAATTCTTGCCGGCATGATTGCCGGCGGGGCAACTGTGATCATCTGGGTCCAGCTTACCGGCGGCCTGTTTGATCTATACGAGATCGTACCGGGCTTTTTGATCAATGTTCTAATCATCATTGCAGTCAGCCTGCTCGGACCGAAGCCTTCAGACAAAATTAAAACTGAATTTGATTCTGTCAGCACGTACAAGGAAAAAAGCTGAAAAACTAAAAAATACCCGCTTCCTGAATAAAACAGGAGCGGGTATTTTTGCAGTTATTGTTGTTTTTCAGTGAACGCCTGTTCCTGAAGCGCTGCTGCTTTATCCGTGCGTTCCCACGGAAGATCAACATCATGGCGTCCAAAGTGACCGTAAGCAGCTGTCTGCCTGTAAATCGGCCGGCGGAGATTGAGCATTTTGATAATGCCGGCCGGGCGCAGATCAAAATGCTCGTTAGCGAGCTTTACGAGCACCTCTTCTGAGACTTTCCCTGTACCGAATGTGGCAATTGAAATGGAAACCGGCTGCGCCACGCCGATTGCATACGCAAGCTGAACCTCACATTTATCTGCAAGTCCTGCTGCAATAATGTTTTTTGCTACATAGCGCGCGGCATATGAAGCGGACCGGTCGACCTTTGTCGGGTCTTTGCCGGAAAACGCCCCGCCGCCGTGACGAGCATAGCCGCCATACGTATCAACGATAATTTTCCGTCCGGTAAGTCCGGCGTCCCCCTGCGGTCCGCCAATGACAAAACGGCCGGTTGGATTGATGAAATAATTGGTTTCAGCATCCAAAAGCTCTGCCGGCACGACCGGCTCGATAACGTATTTATGCATATCCTCTTCAATCTGAGCTAGCGTTACCTCATCGGAATGCTGGGTGGAAATAACGATCGTTTCCACCCGAAGCGGTTTCCCATCGTCTCCATATTCCACCGTTACTTGCGTCTTTCCGTCGGGACGCAGATACGAAAGATTACCATCTTTGCGAACTTTCGTTAACTGGCGTGCCAGCTTATGCGCAAGAGAAATCGGCAGGGGCATGAGCTCATCGGTTTCATTATCTGCATACCCAAACATCAAACCCTGGTCCCCCGCTCCGATTGATTCCAATTCGTCCTCGGTCATCGAGCCTTCACGAGTTTCAAGCGCTTCATCAACGCCCTGGGCAATGTCGGCTGACTGTTCATCTATTGACGTCAAAACCGAGCATGTTTCGTAATCAAAGCCGTATTTCGCCCGGGTATAGCCAATATCTTTCAAAGTTTCCCGGGCAATTTTGGGAATATCCACGTATGTAGATGTCGATATTTCACCTGCTACTAACACGAGCCCCGTGTTCACTACTGTTTCCGCTGCCACACGGGCATTCGGATCATCCTTTAAAATTGCATCTAAAATCGCATCGGAAATCTGGTCACATACTTTGTCCGGGTGTCCTTCTGTAACAGATTCCGACGTAAATAAACGTCGTCCAATTGTAGACACGCTGCTGCCTCCTTTTTAACTGCCTGCTACGGGTGTACTCTCCTATTCTCGGGGTAGACGAAAAGAAAACGGCAGTAGGCCGTTGTGTACAAGAAAAGCCCCTTGTCCCAAAAAATTGAGGGAAAAGGAGCTGTCAGTTCAGCTTTTTCGCCTCTTATCTTTCAAGGCGCCTATCCGCCTCTCCAGGTTAGCACCTTTCCGTTCCCGGATGGTTGCTGGGCTTCTCAGGGACTGTCCCTCCACCTGCTCAGGATAAGAGTATCCGTTCGTACAAAATCGTAACGCAAACCCTATTTGATGTCAAACTTAGTGCCCTTCCCGCTGGCAGGTGCTGCTATCACAAAGGAAATGAAACCACTGGTACCGGTTTGTTGATACCGTATGGTACAGCTTCCGGCCAAGCGCCTCTACTCCCGGCAGCAGAAACACTGCCTTTAACGGCTTTAATGCTGGAATAGTATAGCACAATTTTTTCACAGTAAAATATCCGGCATACACATACGTGCCATCTTCTACACTATGCATCTGCTCTTCAAGCGGCTCTCCTTTGAGCATCGGGTATTTTTCGAATAAATCCTCATCATATATAGATTTCCAATCTACTGTATCCGTTTTATCTATCGCTGAAAGATAAGTATGGAACCTGGTGCATAACGGACAGTCGCTATCGTAAAACACAATAAATTCCGATTGTTTTTCCATAATTTTCCCCTTTCCTTGCTTTCTTACGTCTTTTCCCTCTAAACACTGAAAATATTCATGAACTTTTTGCACAATAAGTATGTACTATTTAATTAATTGTGTTACACTATTTTATATTATATCCATCATTAATGATGAATAAATCCAACTTCCCCCCTCATTAAAGGAGTGATTGTTTATGAAGCCACCGTTCGCTTCCAAACCTGAAACGAATCTATTGAATGAAGCGCACGTCCAATGGAACCTCTCTGTCCCTGCGCTTGTGAAGCGCTCGCTGGCACTGCAGGAGGGGTCACTCACAGCTGAAGGCGCTCTTGCTGTGAAAACAGGCAAATATACCGGCCGCTCGCCAAAAGATAAGTATATTGTCGACGAGCCCGGCAGTTCTCCTTCTATTGACTGGGGAAATGTAAACAGGCCAATGTCCGAAGAAGTATTTAAACAACTTTACAACAAAGTGATGACTCATTTAAACAATCAGAATGAAGTCTTCGCAAGTGATGCCCTTGCAGGTGCTGATCCAGACTATCAGCTTCCCGTCCAGGTCATTACCTCCTATGCCTGGCACCAATTGTTCGCACGGCAGCTGTTCATTCGCCCTGATGGAAGGGAAACCCCTTCCACTCCACCCTTCACGCTTATAGCTGCACCAGAATGCAAAGCAGATCCGGAGGTTGACGGCACCTTATCGGAAACATTTATCGTCATCAGCTTTGCAAGACGCATAATTTTGATTGGTGGAACAGAATACGCCGGTGAAATGAAAAAATCAATCTTTTCTGTCATGAACTACCTGCTCCCTGAACAGGGCGTGCTTCCAATGCACTGCTCGGCAAATATAGGGAGCGACGGAAAAAGTGCACTGTTTTTCGGGCTTTCCGGCACCGGGAAAACGACGCTTTCTGCTGATTCTTCCCGGCTCCTGGTTGGCGACGATGAACACGGCTGGTCCGAAAACGGTATTTTTAATATTGAAGGCGGATGCTATGCAAAATGTTCGAACCTGTCCAGACAAAAAGAACCTCAGATCTGGAACGCTATCCGTTTTGGGGCCGTACTTGAAAACGTCGGCCTGGACGATGCCAGTGGGAAAGTCGACTACACTGACACGCATATTACCGAAAACACCCGGGCGGCTTATCCCATTGAACACGTCGAGGGAATTGTACCTTCTGGCACAGCCGGACATCCGTCAGCAATTATTTTTTTAACTGCAGATGCCTTCGGCGTTCTTCCGCCGATCAGCCGGCTGACGAAGGAACAGGCCATGTATCATTTTCTCAGCGGCTACACAAGCAAACTAGCCGGAACGGAAAGAGGCATCACTTCTCCAGAAGCTACATTTTCCACCTGCTTCGGAGCACCGTTTCTACCACGCCAGGCTTCTGTATATGCAGAGATGCTCGGGGAAAAAATTGATGCACACAATGTGCCTGTTTTTCTAGTGAATACCGGTTGGAGCGGCGGCGGCTACGGTGTCGGCAGCCGTATGGATCTTTCGTACACCCGTGCTATGGTGCAGGCAGCTCTAAGCGGCGAACTCACCAACGCAGCCACTGTGGAGGATCCTATATTTGGGCTCCATATTCCGGAATCCTGCCCTGGCGTTCCAGAAGATATGCTCCAGCCGAAGAAAATGTGGGCAGAAGCCGGAGAGTACGAGGTCCAGGCCCGTATGCTCGCCCGCAAGTTTGCAGAAAATTTTAAGCGGTTTTACGATGTGCCCGGCGAGATCTCAAAAGCCGGACCGACGCAGCTGTAGACGGAATTCTCCGCATAGCCATAAGCCGCATCCACTATGATAAAAAGGAACCGGTATCTGTATAGTCACAGACGCCGGTTCCTTTCATTTTAAGGTAATATATCCTGCCTCCTCGGCATATTTAACCGAACGGGGAAGTACTTCGTCTTTCATAATAAAGCTGTAGCCGGGATGTTCACGGATATTGCTTGGAAGTGTTTCTATCAGCACCGGACCATCCGTTTCCATATAATCCTCGTGAGAAACCAGCGAATCTACAACCGCGATGTATATATTTTTTATTACATCTTCACTCCGGCCCACTACCTTATACTGGCCAAGAGAGCGTATGACTTCAATGCGGCCGCCGGTTTCCTCATCAACTTCCCGTACAGCTGCTTCTTCAGGTGTTTCTCCCTCTTCGATTTTCCCGCCCGGAAACTCCAGCCCCCGTTGGGAGTGACGGGTCAGGAGCCACCTGCCGGCATACAGGCATATCACCCATACATGTCCCGGCTTGTCTGAAAACGGGAAGCCATTTAACGACAATTCTACTTCGTTATTGTAGTAGTCCCGGAATTTGTAGCAGGTTGTCATATGCCCTGATCCTCACACATACGTATCACTCCACTTCTCTCATCTCTCCGGGGAATTATTTTTCCTGGCGGCTGTATAACCGTGCGGCCATCGCCTTGGACCAGGAGCGCTGATCGTTCTTCCGCTCGTGAAACTCCTCCAAAAGCTGATCGCCTTCATATCCTTCGGTAATCAGCTCCTGTAATATCAATTCGGTGATATTTTCATCTTTTCCAGCCATGTACGCCTGGATTAACACACCAAGAGAGTGTTCCAGGCGCGTGGTTTTTTTCACAACTCCTCTCAGAAGAGCTGGAGCATTATCAGGATGGGTGATCACTGCTTCCATCAGCATTTCTTCTTCATGCTTTTCCCACTCATGAATAATACCTTCATATTCTGTAGGTATGACCGCATCGAGCAGCCAGGACTTATCAGGTTCTTCCCGATTGATGATGAGGCCTTCCTTCATTTTTATCTCATGCATTTCAATCACGTCCCCGTCTTTTTCAAACAGGCTGAGGCGCATAAGGCGGAACGTCTTCATGATTTACGGCCGGCAAGTTGAATGGTGCGTTCATACGCTTCTTTTAGACGGCGCACGCCCTCATCGATATGCGAGCGGGGGCAGGCGACGTTAATGCGGACAAATCCAGCGCCTTCCTCCCCAAAGATATGCCCGTCGCTCAATGCTACGCCTGCTTCTTTACGCAGCCATTCTTCCAATTCTTTTTTATCCATGCCAAGCTCCCTAAGATCAATCCATACAAGATACGTTCCTTCCGGCTTAATAACATGTGCTTCCGGAACAGCCGATTCCAGTTGTTCCTTTAAGTAATCGACGTTTTCCCGCAGGTGCACGAGCAGTTCTTCCAGCCATTCGGAGCCATGACGGTAGGCAGCTTCTGCAGCAACTGTGGCAAAAGGGTTGTCAATTCCAACAAAATTGCGCTGCAGATGGGCTTCATATGCTTTCTGCGAAGCTTTTTTCTCAAAAACTACGTAAGACAATTGCAAAGCTGCAAGATTGAATGTTTTGCTCGGCGCCATGCAGGTAATGGTTTCAACATCATAGCCATCCGCCGCTTTCGAAAATGGCACGTGTTCACCGGACAAGATAAGGTCAGCGTGAATTTCATCGGAGACTACCAGAACGTTGTATTTTTCTGCAAGAGCGGCAATCTGCTGCAGTTCTTCTTCAGTCCACACCCGGCCGATAGGGTTATGGGGACTGCATAAAAGAAGCATTTTCGCTCCGGCCTTCATCTGTTCTTCAAGGTTTTTTGCATCGATAGTAAACCCTTCGTCTGTTTCTTTCAGCGGATTCTTGTACAGCTTGCGTTCATTATTATTCACAAGCGCATAGAATGGATAGTAAACCGGCGTCTGCAGAATGACTCCATCGCCTTTTTCAGTAAATGTTTGAATCAAGTGACTGATCGCCGGCACAACGCCCGGGGTAAAGACAAGCTGCTCATTGCCCACATCCCATCCATGGCGCGTGCGGATCCATTCAGTAGTGGCATCTTTCAATGATTCCGGACGACGGTGATAACCGAAAATTCCGTGATCCAGCACCTCCTGCATTGCATCAAGGACAGGCTGCGGAGCCTGAAAGTCCATATCCGCCACCCACATTGGCCAAAGCTCCGAGGAACCGTAGCGCTCAGCGGCGAAATCCCATTTCATTGAATTTGTATTTTTCCGGTTTAATACTTTGTTAAAATCCATGCTAAAAAAGCCTCCTCGTTTCATCTTCCCATGTCTATTCCGTTCTTTATTTTATCACTTTCCTTTTAGTAAGACGAATCCAAACGGCTTTTAACCGATAAATCGTTTTGTATTAACCACTGATTCCCTCCAGTAATCCGAAAAATCAGTATAACCTACACCATCAGATTCTGTGGCGTGAAACAGTGTGTCATTAGAAATATACATGCTTACATGGTTGATACTGCCGTCTCCAGTCGTGTCGAAGAAAATGAGGTCTCCCCGTTTCCAGTTTTCTTCAGCAACATTTCGGCCTTCCTGCGCCTGATCCTCCGACACCCTCGGAAGATCAATATTTTCTTCAGCATATATCCGCTGGGTAAAGGATGAGCAGTCGAAATACTCGGTCGTGCTTTCGGAGGCTCCCCATTTGTATGGTCTTCCTGTATACTCTTCTCCTTTTTCAATTACCCTGGCGATTCTTTCCTGTGCCGGGCTCCACAACTGGGCTGTATAGCGGCTTCCGGTGTCTTCCTCTTCGAACGAGAGTTCTTTAGCAGCTTCCTTTACCGGAATATAAGCCTCACCATTCCAGTCAAACCAGGCCGGGCTCTGCTCAAGCTCCCCTTCCCACGAAGCGTCATCTACCGATAAACGGACAGAAGAGCCTTTTTGTTGCAGCTGCGCTCCGTATAAAGCAGCCGCCGTTTCCGGACGAAGGTACAATTCTTCTTCCGATTTTCCTCCTTCGATGTACCAGCTTTTGTCATTGCCATCAACGTTCATTATTAAAACGTGCCTGTCAGCCCAGTAACCAGCACCCCCAGCCATAACAGCCGCGACAGCAATACTTCCCCACTTCCATGATTTTTTCATACTTTGCCTCCTTTCTATGCAATTGTTCCGATTATTCTTTCTTTTCATGCTAAAATGAACATATCAACGGAGGGAGGGGCATAATGAAGCCGGTAATCCTGTTTATAGCTGCAAGTCTTGACGGTTATATCGCTGATGAGAAAGGAAATATCGACTGGCTGACCAAGGCTGAAGGCAAAGGCGATAATGGCTACGATGAAATGTACCGCCGGGTGGATACCGTGATTATGGGAAGAAAAACCTATGAGCATGTGCTTCTTTTAATGGAATTCTTCCCTTACAGCGGCAAGGACTGCTACGTTTTTTCCACCAGCCGCACGGGAAGCGACAGGCATGTCTCCTTTGTTCAGGGCGACGTGGCAGAATGGATTCAGAACAAACAGCAGGAGTCTGGTAGTGGTATATGGATAGTCGGAGGCACTGACATTATCGCTCCTCTTCTTGAAGCAGAAATGATCGATGAATACATTATTACCTTCACCCCTGACCTTTTAGGGCATGGGACCCCTTTGTTTAAACCAAGGGCCGGGCAGCCAAAGCGGCTGTATCTTCACGAAGTGAAAGCCCTGGGGGAACTGGCCCAGCTCCATTACAAACGATCCGACGGCCTGGAAAGACACTAGTTTAGGTCTAAGTGCTTCTGTAGGTAAAAGCACTATTTTTTCTGAAAAGTGTGTACTTTTTTTACTCTTTAGGCAATAATAATCATATAGAGTAGCATTCGTCCAATTTGTTGCTCTTATCCCATATTTCATTTTGCTCCTGCTGATGGCAGGAGTCTTTTTTTATTTCACTGCACTCGTCCGGCCTCTTTAATGTATCGCTGCACTCCTGCTGCTTCCTGTTCATTCAGCGTAAACCCGCATTGGCCCGCCACAGAAGCAGATTCCCGTGCAAACATTGCCATCGCTGCCTGTAACGAAGCCCAGATGCTTTCGTAAGAACCAGCGGCATAAGTAGCTGCTAGTTCTCTGATGTTCTTCTCTTCGAGGTATATTTCCAGGTGTTTTGCCTCCTGCCCGAAGTTTACCGGGATCTTTTTTTCGAGTACGACCTTCCACTGCAGCATCTGTATCAGCATAAGGCGAACGATATGCAGATGAGCCTGGGCGTAGAGCATCTCTTTTCTCTGCCAGCCTTTGACTACATATACCGCCACCCACCAGAACTCATTACAGCACTGATGAAAGAAATTCTCTTCCGGCATACTTGTTTTGTAGCCCACGTCTGTAGGAGAAGGGAAATCAGAGGCAGGGTTATCTTTATCCAGCAGGCAGCGGGTCAAGCCATCCTGCTTCCAGTGCAAATACCTGCTGTCCGCAGGCTTTAAGGTTAGATCAATACGATTGCCGTCCCGAAAAAGCATTAAAAAAGCAAACGACTCTTCTCCCGACGGTTCTCCGTATAAATTCATTTCATCCGGCGTCTGTACAATCAACGGCTCACCAAATACCTTCAGCCAGGCCCGGTTCTGAATCATTTGGTCTATATTATCCACAAAATAAATAATATCAAAATCACTGAAAAGATCTGGACTGCTGGTGCCGGCAGCCGCCCGGGAGCCACTTAGGGCCACAGCCCGCACCCGTTCATCAGCCTCGGCAGTCTCCATTATTAATGCCATAACAGCTTCAGCTGTTCGCACTGGCAACTCCTCCTTTTATTCCAGTGTCGTCGAAGCAGGCTCAGAAGACAGCATCTGTTGAATACAGTTTTGCCTGTCATGCACAGCAACCGCCGGTGTGAATTCCTGGGCCATGTCATTTTCCACCGAAGCGTACGCAATAATTATTACTACATCACCTGGCTGAGCCCTCCTTGCCGCTGCACCGGTTAAACAAATCACTCCGCTTCCGCCTGCAATCGCATACGTTTCCAGAACTGCCCCGTCCGTATTATTGAATACCTGCACTTTCTCGTTCTCCCCTAGCTCCACTGCCTCCATCAGATTCTCGTCAAGTCTGCTTTTTTCACAAGTATACAAGTCTCGCTCTTCTCTATTTTGAATACGCCGCTATGTATTTACACATGTTTATTATCTGACGACATAGAGATTTATTCAACCACAGTGACTCCATTTCCATTAAAACTTTCCTAAACAACATAAAAAAATGCCCTTTTAACAGGGCATTAATAGATATTGCTTAGGTCTAGGGCATCTCCAAATGTCTGAATTAGATATCTCCGGATCAAATCGCGGCTGAAGGGGGTTTCGTCTGCCTCGCTCCGGGCTTCATCGTTTTTGGCAATAATATGGTCAATATGAGCTTTACTGCCATTCACTTTTTGAATAATAGTAATACGGTGAGAAGGGATATGCTTCAGTTCAAAAGTAAGCTTTCGTTTATTAATTTTAATATAATTTTCATGAAAACCCACTTCGATATGAAATTTACGATCATTTATATTTTTAAATTCCTCTTCAAGGTCCATAAAGTAATACATGATCTCCCTGGCCGTAGATTCAATCAACTGCTGCTCGGGCTGGGCGTCAATATTTAAATATTTACGGGTTTTGGTGGCAAATGTATTTTCAAAACTCATCGATTTCTCCCCTTTCCGTCACGTGCTGATATACGATGATTTCGCTCACATTCCAGGCCTGAAGACCTTTATTTTTGTCTGGACTCTTCCATTAACCGCTTCCGGAAACGCCTCGGATGCCCTCCGGATAAACCATCCAGCTGATTCCCGGACTTGATCTGGAGTAATTGCTTTTTTATCGAGTTTTTCGTCCAGCTTTTTTCGAAATTCGATTACTCCTTCTTTGTCTTCCCCAAAATACGCATGATTGACCTCCGGCACCCGGCGGTCGAACGTGTGGGGGTCGAACTGGCGGTCTCCTTCGTCTGTGCCAACATGGCAGAACGCTACCTGGGGATTTCCGCTTTCGTCAAACTGCATAACAGCAGCCGTCATATTTAAGCCCAGTTCTTTCTTTCTGTCCAGACTTTTGTCAAATATCAGCTGCATCTTTTCATTAATTGGCAGTTTTTTATGCGAGGCCAGAATATCTACGAGCCGGGAGCGGTGGTCGTCTGTTGCCACCCCGCTTACAGCAAGCAGCGCATTTCCAGCATTAAAAACCTTTTGTGCCTTTTCGTCTGCAGGCCCGCCCTCAAGGCTTGCCCCCTTCGAATCCGTGGCGATCATTACAAACGGGGCCCCTTTAGGGGGAACCGCGCTTAACAACAGTCCGGCGGTCATACTTTCACCTCTTCTATCAATCCTTTTACCTATTGGTAATTACCCTCTGAGCACACCCGCAAACGTCTCGACGGTGCTTTGTCAGTTTGTTCGCATTTCACAAGCCATTATCTGTGTTTTTGTTTTCTGAAAAATCGGCTTTAAATTTTTCATAGCAGAGCCTCCAAAATTCCTCCACACTCAGCATATCAGCGTTAAAATGAATATTCCTTTTTCCGGCCGAGGGAAATATCGATACGGCCACTAGTTTTGGTTCACACTGGTACAAATACGAAACCCGGCTCCAGCAGTTAAATGTTTGGCTGAAAACGAGGTCGCTGGCATTGTAGTCCATAAAAAAACTCCTTCCCGCCTCTTCTGCCTCTGCTTTCGTTTATTGAATACACCTTACCTTACCCAATAATCAACGGCGGCGATCTGCTTTCTCGTTTTCTTCCCAAAACAGTACTTTTTGCACACATCCTTCGGCCGCAAAATCCCAGGAATTTCTCTGAATCTGGACCTACATATTCCTAAATTCTCTCCAGAGCCCACGGCTGTTACTTTGTTTTTCATTTCTTTTTTTATGCAAGAATGCGGACGCCCCCCCTTTTAATCTACTAATTGCATTTGTAAACAATTTTAGGGGGAGGCACATAAAAAAACACGCTGCGACTGCAGCGCGCTATATATTTAGATAAGCTTACGGGAAAGCCCTACTGTGCTTGCTGTATATGTGTTTTTTCAAAATACGCGTTCACGTGCTCATACCAAAGCTGGTATCCCTCGCTGTTTGGATGAATGCCGTCACCAATATACTTTTCCATCTCCCGGCCGTTATCTGCTTTTTCATAAAAAGGCATAGAGGCATTTATAAATAAGATACCTTCTTCACGCTCCAATTCTTCTGCAATTTGGCCCGCGAAATTCTGGTACTCTGCATCCAGCTCCGGCTCTCCATTTTCATAAGCAATCGCCGGGTTGGGATTCATAACTATTACTACGGCGTCCGAAGCCTCTGCCCTTGCCTGCTGAATCAATTGGTGAATGTTGTCAATGCTGCTGTTCGGAGAAATGTTCCGGTAAAAATCATTTAATATTCCCGTCTCAATAATTACAAGGTCCACTTCTTGAGAAAGCTCGGCTTCGACCACTCCCCGCTCCAGCATATCCTCGGAGGAATAACCATCTACTCCATGATTGTTTAACTCTACATGCTGCTCATCAGTAATGTGCTGCAGTCTTTCCTCCAGACGCCCGGCCCAGGATTCGCTGTAGCGATCCGCACCGGTACCGGCAGCTACACTTGAGCCAAAAACTGCTACAGTAGAAGCATGGTATGTATGCAGGCGGTGTTCTAGAAACGAATACACATCCATTTCATCCAGTTCAGAAAGATCCTCATCCGGTGCTTTTGTTTTTTCTGGGGCAGACTCTTCGTTTGAAGAAACAAGCATCCAGACGCCTCCAGCTGCAGCTGCTGCAATCAGCAGTATAAATCTTTTTCTCATCTGTCGCACTCCTTTATGCCAGTTTCGATAAAGAATTGAATACAGCATAATACATCCAGAGCCCTCCTACAAGGTCCAAAGAATCAGTTATTCTCATTTATCACATTTTTCTTATAACAGAAGTTATAACCACCCGGGCGCCGGGAAAACCATTTAAAAAGCGAGGTGAATAATCAATGTTAATGGTAAAATGCCCCGAATGCGGACATGAAAACACAGCCTCCATTCAAATGCCGCCTGAAACGTTAAGCACTGACTCCAGCGTTCCCGGAAATGAACAGCCATGCGAGAATTGTCATGCGTCGATTCCGCTGTCCAATGAAAACTTATACTATAAATAAGCTGAGTATGCCAGCCTGAGCGCATACTGCTAAAATAAAGAACGACGCCGGGCCGAGGATTATCCCTCAAACCGGCGTCGTTGGCGTGTTATGTATCTTGGAATGAATATATAATACCTTACCCGGTTTCAAACAGCAAGTTTTGTAACTAAAAAAAGTACTTAAATAATAATTAGCGGTTACATTGTAATAATTTTTCCTTTTCTTCCCTTTTTTTAAATGGTCCCAACCTATAAGAACATGTATATCTTTCCGTTTCATCTAATAACAAAAAGCGACGCCCGGCATGAGAATAAAATCTCAAATCGGGCGCCGCTGATGTAGTATGTATGGTGGAGCCTAGCGGGATCGAACCGCTGACCTCTTGGCTGCCAGCCAAGCGCTCTCCCGGCTGAGCTAAGGCCCCATTTTTTGTCGTTGAAATATCAGCCGACAAAAATTATTGTACCCTGTCTGCTTCTGCCTGACAAGCCCTTTTTCATGTTTTATGCAAATTTATAAAAAAGCCAGCCTGCCCGCCGGCAGGCTGATTTTCTGCTTACTCTTCATTCAGACGCGTTTCAAGCGCCGTCTGGCGTTCTTCAAACCCAGGCTTTCCGAGAAGCGCAAACATATTCTTCTTATATGCTTCCACGCCCGGCTGGTCAAATGGATTGACGCCGAGCATATAACCGCTCACAGCACACGCCTTTTCAAAGAAGTATACGAGGTAGCCGAAATAGTATTCATTCCATTCCGGAATATCAATAACAATATTCGGCACGCCCCCGTCAGTATGGGCAAGAAGTGTTCCTTCAAAGGCCTTCTCATTGACAAAGCCCATCGTTTCCCCGGAAAGATAATTTAAACCATCCAGGTCATCCTCAGTATTTTTTAATTCCAAATCGTTTCCTGCATCCTGAATATGAAGTACTGTTTCAAGCAGATGCCGTCTTCCCTCCTGGATATACTGCCCCATCGAGTGCAGATCTGTTGAGAAGTCAACCGCTGCTGGGAATAACCCTTTGCCGTCTTTGCCTTCGCTTTCCCCGTACAGCTGCTTCCACCATTCCGATACAAAGTGCATGTGCGGCTCATAGTTTACCAGCAGTTCAATAGCCTTACCTTTCTGGTAAGCAGCGTAGCGAATGGCAGCATAGCGATAGGCTGAATTTTCTTTTACGCTCTGAAGCTTGCCTGCCTCCATGGCAGCGGCCGCCCCGTCCATCATTTTTTCCACATCAAGGCCTGCCGCTGCGATTGGGAGAAGACCTACGGCTGTAAGCACGGAATAACGCCCGCCGACATCGTCCGGCACGACGAATGTTTCATAGCCCTTTTCATCAGCCAGCGTCTTTAAAGCTCCCTTGCTTTTATCCGTTGTAGCGTAAATTCTTGAAGCCGCTTCTTCTTCCCCGTATTTATTTTCAAGCCAGTCCCGGAACACCCGGAATGCAAGAGCCGGCTCTGTAGTAGTGCCTGATTTAGAAATGACGTTGACCGACACGTCTTTACCTTCCACCATTTCAAGAAGATCATGCATATAACGTTGGCTGATCTGATGGCCGGCGAAATAAATTTCAGGCCCCTTGCGTTTAGAGGCGTCGATCTGGTTCCGAAATGAATGGCTTAAACTGTCAATGGCCGCCTTCGCACCAAGGTAGGATCCGCCAATACCAATCACAATAAGCACATCCGAATCCTTTTTAATTTTTTCTGCTGCCTGCTGAATTCGTGCAAACTCCTCTTTGTTATATGTATCAGGAAGATCCACCCATCCCAGGTATTCCGAACCGGCACCAGTTTTCTCATGGATCATGCGGTGTGCTGTTTCCACCATTGGCTGCAGCTGCTCGATTTCATGCTCTGATATTTCCTGAGAAATATTTTTACTGTTTACTTCAATTTGCTTTGCCATACTATTATTGCCTCCTTGAAATAGTTTGATCATGTTCGCCCGCATCCATATTTCTTCTTCATTATAAAGAAAAACCAGTACGCCCGCAAAACGTTCTTTCAAGTACCTGTACCCGTTATACGTCCATAAAAAAACCGCCGCTCAAAAGCGACGGTTTTAAAAACAGGTACGATTATTTCCGCACTCGTTTGTTTAAATCAGCCTGGATTTCATTGGACTGCTTCAACCAGTCTTTTAATTTATCTTCAAGAGTGTTGAATCCCTGAGTGTCGTTATTGCTCTGCTGGGCTGGACGGCCGCTGCTTTTGCTTTGGCGAGGAGCCTGGCTCTGTGGGCGGCTTTCACTTTTTTCCGGTGCCGGAAGCGTGTCCCGGATAGAAAGAGAAATCTTTCCTGATTCCTGGTCGACGGATTTGATTTTCACCTTAACTTCATCGCCTACCGACAGCGCTTCGTTAATATCTTTCACATAGCCGTGGGCAATTTCAGAAATGTGAACCAGTCCCTGTTTATTTCCGTCGAGCGCAACGAACGCGCCGAATGGTTTAATCCCCGTTACTTTCCCCTCGACGATTGCGCCTACTTCATATTGCTGTACTGACATTCAAACAACTCCTATAACTTTTTATTAACTTTCAAATTATAGCATTATTTTCGGGTTTCGGCAATCGATAAACTCGTGGCCTCTTCTTGACAAAAGTCCCGCAAGTTCGGTACTTTAAAGGAATAAATTAATTTTAAGGAGGATCCTAACATGAGCCAACCACGTGAACAGTGGGGGACGAGGCTTGGGTTCGTATTAGCAGCAGCCGGCTCTGCTATTGGCCTCGGCGCTGTATGGCGTCTGCCGTATGTCGCAGGAACCAGTGGCGGCGGGGCTTTTTTTCTGATTTTCATTGCTTTTACACTCATTCTCGGGACCGCTTTATTAATAGCTGAATTTGTTGTTGGGCGCCGTACCCAGAAGCCGCCGGTTCCCGCCTATAAAACCATTGCACCGAATACTCCATGGTTTTTCAACGGTATTATGGGCATGATCTGCGCTATTTTAATTTTATCTTTTTATTCCGTTGTCGGGGGATGGATTATTATTTACTTTGTCCGGAGCCTTGGCGGCCTTGCAAGTGGAGGCACAGACTACGAAGCCCTTTTCGGTTCAATTATTTCCAACCCATGGGAAGTAGGTATCGCCCATCTTGCTTTTATGCTGATTACAATTCTTGTCGTGCAGGGCGGGGTGCGTAAAGGCATCGAACGGACCACCAACTGGATGATGCCTGCACTGTTTATTTTGTTTATCGTGATTGTCATTCGATCGCTCACCCTTGAAGGAGCCGGGGAAGGAATTGCTTTCTTTTTGCAGCCCGACTTCAGCGCAGTGACAGGCACTACAATTCTGTTCGCCCTCGGCCAGGCGTTCTTCTCGCTTAGTCTTGGTAACTCTGTGATGGCTACATACAGCTCTTATCTTCCAAAAGAAAAGAGTCTCATCAACTCAGCGTTTTCCATTGTCGTATTAACAATTATTATTTCACTGCTTTCCGGTCTTGCTATTTTTCCGGGAGTGTTTGCTTTTGATATTCCTCCGGATGCCGGTCCAAACTTGATTTTCATTGTACTGCCGGCTGTATTTGAGCAGCTCGCGCTCGGTTCACTATTCTTTACGCTCTTCATGCTCCTGCTTGTATTCGCCACGTTGACTTCGGCATTTTCACTGCTCGAAATCATCGTATCCTCTGTGTCTTATAAACGACCGGATAGCCGCGGCCGGACAGCCTGGATCGTCGGTATATTAATTTTCATCCTCGGCATACCATCGAACCTGTCATACGGCCTGCTGTCTGACTGGCTTATTTTTGGCAACACATTTTTCGATTCAATCGACATTTTGACAAGCAATTTTCTGCTCCCTCTCGGTGCATTGATCGTGTCTCTCTTTCTTCCGTTAAAAATGAAGAAGGCAGATCTTCGTGATGAAGTAATGCGCGGATCCGCAATGGGAAATGGCCTATTCCTTGTTTGGTTTACTGTCATTCGCTATATTGCTCCCGTTGCGATCATTATCGTTTTCATCAACTCCCTTATCGGCCTATTCACAGGAGCCTAAAAAAGCAGCCCGCGGGCTGCTTTTTTAATCTTTATACTGACGTTCGGGAATATGCTTCTCCTGAATAACGCCGCGGTCAATGAAATCGCGGACAAAGCTCCGAAATGATTCCTTGTCATCCGAGTTTTCCGAAAGAGCTTCAATATTGTTCACGAATTTCAACTGGTCATAATCATATTTAAACTGGCCGGTAAACCCGCGTGCAATTACTTTTCCGTAATGCCAGCAGCAGTTTTTATCTTTCGTGTTCAACGCTTTTGATAAAATCACTAACGCCTCAAGCAGGCTGTTTGTCACAACCGGATCATTTTCAGAGTACGAAGCGATATGGCTGAAGGCTGAGTATACATAAAAGGAAAATTCTTCATTCTGCATAATCAGGCGTAGCGTTTCATCATCATCCGTTAAATACGGGGTGAATTTTGTAACTTTGGAAATTGAAAACAACAGGTCTGTTAATTGGTAAATGGCATCCTGGGCAGTCATGGGCTCATCGTTCCCAATCGACTTGATCGCAATTTCGGTCAATTTCCGGATACCGAATTCCAGGTCCTGCACTTCCGTTTTGCTGTGGCCCAGGTATAAGAACTGACGGAATTTCTGTTCATTGATAGCCATGTCCGCGCTGCTGTCCGTTTTCCAGTATTTAAATAACGTAATTCCTTCCATTACGAAATCACCAACGCGCCGCTCCATTTGAATAACGATCCCATCTTTTCTGGCTTCTCGTATCAGCTTACCGAAATCCACCACCTGGAGGAAACCGGTCCGTTCACTGGCCACTACATGAGCTTCACCGTGCGTTTTTTCGCGAAAAACCCGCTCTGGATCCTGCGGACGGTACGGTTCAAGGTCATACACGAGCGTATTTAAAATACGCAGCTGCGATTCTTCCTTCATAGAATTTGTAATACTTGATACCTGCATCCATTTCGTCGCATGGTTGATAAACAAAATAAAGTTAATAACGGAAATAGAAGTCATTATGACACCGGAGATAGGGAAAATCACGTATTCACTCATGCTTGAATCAAGGAAAAAGAATACAAACAGGAGAAAAAAGAAACATAGGTTAAAAATCCCGATCGAGTGCTGGGTCCTTCGGTCAGCAATAAAGTTAAAAAGCACTCTTGGCGTGAACTGACCCGAAAAGCTCGTCAGCACGACGAGTATCGAGTTAAATGTAAAAGCGTTCAAGGTGAGTACACCCGAGAGTATCGTGCTGTACATCGTCTGAGCCAGACTATATTCAGTCGAAAACACCGGCAGCGAATTGAACGCCGGCTGCAGGCCGAATTCTGCCCAGTAGGCCGCTACGGAAAGTATGGCCGCGAGCATGATGTAAATAGCCGGCAGCACCCACAAGCTCGAGCGTATTTCATACCACTGCTGGCGGTAAGACATGCTCATCATCTGCCGAATTTTTTTCGGCAGCATGCGTCTAATAGCGTTTTTCAATAAATTCATCCTCTCTATACGAACAAAACATACGTATGTAAACCCCAGTGTTAGTTTCCCTTCTGTTCATGATTTAAACTGAATAGATATACTTCCACCTTACATGAAAAAACCGGCAGAGAAAACCTGCCGGTTTGTACTTCTTATCCGTGCCGTTCTATAAAGCGTTTAAACCGATCCATCGCTTCTACAAGCGACTCCAGCGAAGTAGCATACGAGCAGCGGACATGCCCTTCTCCCCCTGAACCGAAAACTGTTCCTGGAACCACCGCTACCTGTTCCTCCGTCAGAAACGCCTCGGCGAATGTTTCGGCATCCATACCCAGCTTTTCAATCGAAGGAAACGCATAGAAAGCACCAAGCGGCGTGTGGCACTCGAGCCCCATTTCCGCAAAAGTCTTAACTAAATAATTGCGGCGCTGCCGGTAGCTTGCCACCATTCTTTCCACGTCTGCACGTCCATTTTTCAATGCCTCCAGGGCACCGAACTGGGCAGACGTAGAAGCACACATCATCGTATACTGGTGAATTTTAAGTACTGCAGCCATGATATCCTTCGGACCGCATACATACCCTACTCTCCATCCAGTCATCGCAAACGCTTTGGAGAATCCCGAAATTAAAATTGTACGCTCGAGCATTCCAGGAAACGCGGGCAGGCTGGCATGCTCATGATCATAGCTGAGCTCGGCGTAAATTTCGTCCGATACAGCGAGCAGGTCGTAGTCTTTAATTACATTCACAATCGGCTCCAGCTCTTCCTTCGACATATGGGCCCCTGTTGGGTTGTTCGGATATGAAAGAAGCACCGCTTTCGTCTTTGAAGTAATAAGGTCTTCGAGATCTCCAGCCTTAATTTTAAAATCGTGTTCTTTTGTTGTTTCAAGCGGCACCGGTACTCCCCCGGCCATAGTGATAATCGGCGCGTAGGAAACGAAGCAGGGCTCTGCGACAATTACTTCATCCCCAGGGTTAATGATCGCCCGAAACACTGCATCAATACCTTCACTTGCCCCTACAGTAATCACTATATCTGATTCGGGATGATACGAGACATCAAAAGAACTTTCGAGATAATATGATACCGCCCTCCGGAGTTCAATCAGGCCGGCATTTGCTGTATAGGATGTGAACCCCCTTTCCATCGAAACGATGCTTGCTTCCCTTACATTCCAGGGAGTGACAAAATCCGGCTCCCCTACACCTAAGGAAATGACGTTATCCATCGTTGAAGCTAAATCAAAAAAACGCCGGATGCCTGAAGGCTTTAACTGCTGTACAGTCTCAGACAGTCTATGCTGTTGGGTCGAGGAAGTATTCATGGCGAAACCATCATTCTGTGGTCTTCATCGTCGTCACCAAACACTACTCCGTCATGCTTGTACGTTTTCAGCCGGAAATGGGTCGTCGTGGAAATAACCGAATCCAGGGCCGATAGTTTTCCCGAAACAAACGAAGCGATTTCTGACATCGTTTTTCCTTCAATGACCACCTGCAGGTCATACGTGCCTGACACTAAATACAGAGCTTTGACTTCCGGGAAACGATGAATTCTTTCCGCTACTTCATCGAACCCAACGCCCCGCTGCGGAGTCACTTTTACATCAATCATTGCCGTCACGCCATCATGGTTGTTGACTTTACTCCAGTCCACGACAGTCGCATACGTAACGATTACTCTATTTTCCTCTAATTTTTTCAGCATTGCTTCTACTTCTTCTTCGGTCTGGTCTATTAATTTGGCAATTGTTTTAATATCCATTCTGGCGTTCTGTTCCAGTAAATGCAGAATCTCCAATTCTTTTTCGTTCAAGAACGGCAGCCCCTTTCTCTCTCCTTGAATTACATCTCCTGTGCACTATTGTACACTAAGAGAGGACACTAAACGACATGTCCTTCTCTTTTACACTACTTTTTTTATTGGTATATAAAACATTATCAAGCTTTCCGCAAAAATTTTCAAACAAGGCTTCAGTTTATCTAAAAAAAGCCTTTTAATTTTGAAGCAAAAAAGGAATCAGTAACAATGGAGGCGATAAGATGGCAAAAGAAAAATCCCATGTAAACCAACAGTCCAGCGTGGCTTTCGTAGTATTAGATATGATCAATGATCTGGATTTTCCGGACAGTGACGATTTACTCCCGCATGCCCTCGATGCCGCTGAGAGTGTTAAAAATTTAAAAAAACAGGCAAAAGAAAAAGACATCCCTGTTATTTATGTAAACGACAATTACGGGCGCTGGCAGAGTAACTTTCCTGATCTGGTGGAATACTGCAGACGCGACGACGCCCCAGGAAAACCGGTAGTAGAAAAAATCCTTCCCGACGATGATGACTATTATATACTCAAACCGCAGTTTTCGGGATTCTTTGCTACTCCATTGGAATTACTATTAAATAATCTGGAAGTCACGACGATTATATTTGCGGGCGTAGCCGGCAATATGTGCGTGCATTTCACAGTAAACGACGCTTATATGCGTGGATATAAATTAATGGTGCCGCAGGACTGCACCGCATCCAACAGCATGCAGGCCAATGAAGAAGCAATCAATTTGATGAGTAAGGTTCTTGGAGCTGATACAAGGGACAGCACCGAATACGATCTGGAAAAAATCATCCAGGAAGCCCAGGAGCTTCCTCAGCCTTCTCATTCTTCCTAAACAAAAAAGCTTCCGGGGGTCCGGAAGCTTTTTTACCTACTTATATTCAAGCAGTACAGGAAATCACAAAAAAATCCTTCCGGAGCAAAGGCCGGAAGGATTTTTATCGTTATGCTTCAAATACACGTTCGAGTGAAGATTTATCCTGGTTGAGCCAGCTGCGGAATACCTGCTTGGCATCTTCAAGGTCATGAAGCTTCGCCTGACCGCACTGCAGTTCAGTAGCTGCAGGAACCTCAGTAACTTCCACGCCGTCTTTCATCGTTTTCTCAAGAATATCAATGATCTCACTTACCGCCGGCTCCCCGTTCATGATCAGATAAAATCCTGTCTGGCAGCCCATCGGTGAAAGATCTATAACTTCAAAGTGGTCATAGTCTTCAGCATATTCGCGAATATTCAAGGCAAGCAGATGCTCCATCGTATGAATCGTTGGCGGTTCGAGGCTATCTTCATTCGGCTGGCAGAAACGAATATCAAATTTTGTGACGATGCCGTCGCTTCCCACCTTCTGAACCCCTGCCTGACGGACGTATGGAGCAACTACTTTCGTATGATCGAGCTCAAAGCTTTCTACTTTTGCCATATCGTTACGTTCACTCCTTTATTATTTTCTTGTGCCCATTGTATCGTTTCCCGCACACAATTCCAAATTAAACAATTCCGCTCAAAAAAGCCCCGACCTTTTGGCCGGGCCTTAAAAGCCTGTTATTCAGCTGATTCACCAGTAATTTCTTCGATTTCGCCTTCAAGTGTTGTCAAAATTTCTTCAGCGTCACCGCCGACTTCCTCTACATAGTAATCACGCATTGGCATAGTTACTTCCCGGAATTCAGCGCGCTGTTCCTCGCTCAATTCCACTTGTTCAATATCAGATTCACTGGTCATCGTCTCTCGGGCCTGTTCATTCTGCTCAACCTGTTCGTCATACACCCAATCCTGCATTTCTGTTACCGTCTCATCGAAGGTTTCTTTCAAGTCGTCCGGAAGTTCATTATAGAACTGCGGGTTCACTGTTGTCATGGCTACGTACGAATTCTGGTTTGAAATCATCAAATGGCTCTGTACCTCGTCGTAAGAAGAAGCTTCGATAAAGAACAATGGATTCTCCTGGCCGTCCACTGTCCCGTTATCAAGAGAAGTGTAAAGCTCTCCGGCGCTCATTACCTGCGGATCTGCCCCGTATTCACGATAAGTCTGCTGAAGCAGCGGAGAGTTCTGCGTTCTCATTTGAAAGCCATTGAAGTCGTCTGGAGACTCAATTGCCTTATTTCCTGTCCACTGCATTGCTCCCTCACTCCAGAAGGAGAGCGGCATAATGTCTTCTTCCTCATATCTCGCAGCTAACGTATCGTTTAATGCTTCGCTTTCATTCAATACCTGCTGCACGTCTTCCTGATCATTTGGAAGTAAAAACTGCAGGGAGAACACCTGCCCTTCCTCTACCATTGTTCCAGTAAATCCCGGAGAGACCACAGCCATTTCAACCGCCCCCTGCTGGAGTTGCTCCACCTGGTCGACTTCACTGCCGAGGCCGCCGAATTCCACCGGCTCAATCGTTACCTGGCCGTCTGTCTTTTCATCCATCCGGTCAGCGAATTCCTGTGCATATTCGTACTGTACCTGGCCTTCGTTTTCCTCAGTCACAAAGGTCCATTCATATGTTTCTTCACCATTGCCGCCACCACCACTTTCGTCACTGCCGCCACCGCAGGCTGCGAGTACTGCTGCTGCAGAAAGAGTTGTCCCCGTCAACAAACCAAGCTTTTTCTTTTTCATGTACAAATTCCCCCTTATCAGTAGTAAAACGAATGATCCGGCTGTCGGAGAGGCGGCCATCCGCCACCACCTTCCTCATCCAGCCCCCCCTGTTAATTGTCAGGGAGTAAAAACGTTGAAATAGGTTCAAAAGCTATAAGCAGTACTGCAATAACGAGCATCATCACAATAAACGGGGGCGTCCCCCGAATGGTATCGAGGTACGATCGGTTAAACACCGCACTCGCGGTAAATATATCTACACCAAATGGCGGTGTAGCGGATCCAAGCGCTGCCTGGAAGGTAATAACGACTCCTAAATGCACCGGGTCTACTCCCGCCTGAATTGCGGCTGGGTAGAAAATCGGGGTCAAAATGAGAATAACTACAATCGGATCCACAAACATACAGCCGATAAAGAAGAAAATGGATACGATAATTAAAACGTAAATTGGTCCCGGGTCTCCGCCAAGGAAGGTGTCTGTAATCATTTGCGGAATACGGGCAAACTGAATAACCCATGCAAACACCTGGCCGCCGGCTACCAGCATAAAAACAGCCGACGTTACAAGCCCCGAGGATAAAGCGATGCTGAACATTTGTTTTAGCTTCACTGTACGGTAGACGATAACTTCTAGTATAAATGCGTACACCACTGCCATTGCCGCTGCTTCCGTCGGAGTAAAAAGGCCCGAATAAATTCCTCCGATAATAATAACTGGAAATAGAAGAGGGAAGACCGCATCAAACGTCATTTTTCCGCGTTCTTTCCATGGAATTTTAGCTGCAAGCAGGATACTGTAAATTTTGGCATGTATGTATGCATAGAGAGTAAAGAAAATAAATACGAGAAGGCCCGGGCCAATGCCCGCAATAAACATATCGCCAAGGGACGTGCCAGAGATTAAAGAATACATAATCATCCCTATGCTCGGTGGTATCAAGAGCGCCACATCACTTGCGTTAATAATAAAAGCAATAGCCGTTGAGTCTTTGTATCCTACTTTTAACAGCCGCTGTCTCATCGGCCCGCCAATCGCTACTACTGTCGCCTGGGTCGAGCCGGAAATCGATCCGAAAATTGTGCAGGCGGCCGCGGTCGTAATCGCGTAACCACCCCGGAGATGGCCGACAAAAGCGCCAATAAAATCAAGCAGCCGCTTTGATGTGTGTCCCTGCGACATAATGTCCGCTGCAAAAATAAACATCGGAACTGCAAGAAGCACGTAGCTTGATATTCCTTCAAGCATCTGCTGAAGCATAATAAATGGATCGACTGCATCAAAGAAAAACAGCACAATCACAAGTGGAGCCAAAATCAATGGAACCATCATAGGGAAACCGAGAGCTAAAAAGATGACCATTATCGCAAGTAATGTAAAAAGCATAATTGTTTCCTCTCATTCTCCGGTATATTTTATAGTTGATTGGATTCTTTCGCTTCTTGCTCTGTGTCATAATCTTTTCGTTCTGCTGCAATGTATACGTCTTTGTTTCTCACGTTTACCCAGAAGTTCCGTAAAAACTGAATACCTCCCAACAAAAAGCCAATAGGCGCCCATACCACCATCCATACATAGGAAATCCTAAGGTAATTGGTGACCCTGTTTTGTGAAGCCAATACGTAATCATACGAGTAATATGCCAGAGCAAACAGCACAAAAGCTGTAACTAAAGGAATAATAAGAGCTAACGCTTTACGGTATTTGTACGACACATTATCAAACAGCGCTGTCATACTAATGTGTCTGCCCTGTCTGGCCACGTAGCCCAGCCCAAGGAACGTCGCCATATAAATCGCAATCTGGCTTATTTCTTCTGCAAATGCCCATCCGCCGAGGCCAAGGTTCCTGCTGATGGTATTGCCTGACACCATTACCGTTATCGTTATGATAGCAAGCGACAGGACTGCTTCTTCAGTACGCTTAAGACCTAGATCAAGCCATTTGAATATTTTCAATTTTCAAACACCCATTTCTGCATTTTTTCCAATTTTTAAAAAATAATGGCCGCAATTTAATTTAGATGCAGACCTGCCATTCACAGTATATGTATAAATAGAACTTTTTTATAATAAGTTAGTGTAAGTATACTTAACATATACATTTCTTGCAAATGGTTTAGGTACATTTTATCCCTTTCTTCCTTTATATACTAGCACCTAATCCTTACTAATTCGTGCTGACACCTGCTTTAGCCCTAAAATCCTCTGAGATGGCAATTTTCCTGGGCTGAATCTTTCTTTTCGACTCTCTTTTTCTCTATTTCTTTCCTGCTTTCTTTGAGCCTCGGCACCACGAACCTAATGCCATATGATAAAATATTGTTGCCTGTACTTATATTTATCATAATGTGGGCGGTTCCTTATCCTTACTAACTGCAAAATTCAGAAAGGACGTTCGTGAATGGAATTACTGCAGAACTTCCCACTCCTAGTGGCATTATCTTCTATCTTATTAGCACAGGCGATTAAAATACCTCTTGGTTTTATTGCTGCCAAAACCTGGGACGCTTCACTTATTACAAGCACCGGCGGTATGCCAAGCTCCCACTCAGCAGCCGTCACTTCGCTATCTACTGCCATCGGTATTGAGCAGGGCTTTGACTCGAATCTTTTTGCCATCTGCATCGTTTTCGGCGTTATTGTAATGTTTGATGCTACCGGCGTCCGGCGGCATGCGGGCTATCATGCTACCGTATTGAATCAGCTCGTTAATGATTTTAACCGCCTCGTAACAGAAGCCCGGTCGTGGCAGCAAAAACGCGAACCTGAAAAACGCCAGGAACTGAAAGAGCTGCTTGGCCACCAGCCGATTGAAGTTATTTTCGGAGCTATTTTCGGAGTAGCTGTCACGTTCGCTGCTCATGCGATTTTTATCGTGTGATCAGCTTTTGGTTCGCATGACATATAGAGAAAGTCCCCGGCACGAATGCCGGGGACTTTCTCTATATATTGTAACTTATATTCAGTTTAAAACGGGTTCTGGCCTTTGCGAAGAAGGAAGCCAAAACCGCCAAGAATCCACAAAGCACGATTTTCGATCACTTTTTTCATGAAGAACGCCGGACGGCCATAAAGCTTCTTCGAGCCTACAACACCGATGGCTTCTTTTCCACCAAGAGAAGCTACAGTACCTTTAATATCGGCAGCAAAAGCTTCTGTTGGGCGCCCTTCTATCAATGCTTTAATGTTATTAGCAGCCGTTTCGCCTTGCTGGAGAGCTATTTGCGCTGTTGGCGGGAACGGGCGATCAATTTCTGTATTGATAATAAGAGAACAGTCGCCGATAATAAATTCGCGTTCGTAGCCTGGAGCACGAAGATCGTCATCCACTTTTACCCGGGCACGGTTGTTTTCAAATCCGGACTCCTCGATAAGCGGATTGCCACGAACACCAGTTGCCCAGATCACTGTCGACGTTTTTACGGATTCCCCAGTGTTCAGCTCCACGCTGTTTTCCGTTACTGCTTTAATCGGGGAATCGAGCTTGAATTCTACTCCACGGTTTTCAAGTAAATTCATCGCATACTCTACAAGCTCCGGATCAAAGCCTGGAAGAGCTGTCGGCATCGCTTCGATGACGTACATTTTGACTTTGTTGCGAGGCACGTCATACTCTTTACAAAGCTTAGGTACGCGTTCGCTCAGCTCGCCTATAAATTCCATACCGGTAAAGCCGGCGCCTGCTACAACAAATGTCAGATCTTCTTCTTTTGCTTCATCACTGTGATAGCGGGCAAACATGTATTCAATGCGGTCTTTCATCTGGCGCGCCCCGTCTACTGTCCACCGGTGGTAGGAGTTTTCGTAGACGCCTTCGATACCGAACGTTTCAGAAATAGCACCAACGCCTACAATAATGTAGTCATACTGCAGTTCGCCGCCGGAAGCAAGCGTCACTTTCTTTTCTTCTGTAACAACCTTAGTTGCTTCATCCTGAACGAAGTTTATTTTATTTAAATCAAGAATTTTGCTGATTTTAATGCGGGTGCGGTCATGGTGAAGTGTTCCCGCAGCCGGCTCATGCAGCCAGGTCGTCTGGTAATGATAATCGTGCCTGCTGACCAGCGTAATGTTTGCATTGTCTGTTCCTACTTCTTTTGCCAGCTTCGAAGCGGAAACGAGACCAGCATAGCCAGCGCCTAAAACAACAATATTTGTTTTCCCTGCCATGTCAATCACTTCCATTTTTAGATTTTGTTAAAAGCAGCTCATGTATGTGATTTATTTCACGTACATAACTATATCAAACCAGTTTTTCTTTAAGATAAAGGAAAACTTGCTTCATTACCTGCTTTTAATGCGTTGCATTTTGTAAAAAAATAGACACAAACCCCGTACTTAATATTATGGGTTTTGCCGTAATATTTCAACCTTTTTCCCGATTTTCACCTTTTTTCATCTCTTACCCTCAAGCGCGGCAGGGAAATACCCTTGGCATTGATTTTGCTTATGTTACAATGTAACTCTTGAAACAATTTCTCAATTGGTTTCTATTTTTCTCAATCAGTATTATAATGGAATGAAATTTGAAAAGATTTTTGGAGGTGTACCTTAGTGGTATTAGAGTCAGATATATACGATGTGACCATTATAGGCGGCGGTCCTACCGGTTTATTTACCGCATTTTACGGAGGGATGCGCCAGGCTAAAGTTAAAATCATTGAAAGCATGCCACAGCTCGGGGGCCAGCTTGCTGCTCTCTACCCGGAAAAGTTTATATATGACGTGGCAGGCTTCCCGAAAGTCCGGGCCCAGGAGCTTGTAGATAATTTAATTGAACAGATGAATCCCTTCAACCCGGAGGTAGTCCTTGAACAAAGCGTAGAAAATGTCATCCGCAATGAAGATGACCTGATTGAGCTTCATACGGATAAAGGGGTGCATTATACCCGCACTATTATTATCACTGCTGGAGTAGGCGCTTTCCAGCCACGGAAACTTCAAATTGACGGCATGGAACCATATGAAGAATCCAATCTTCACTACTTTGTTAACGATCTCCAGGCATTTGCCGGAGAAAAAGTGACTATTCTTGGCGGCGGCGACTCAGCTGTTGACTGGGCAAATATGCTTGATCCAATCGCAGACGTCACTCTCGCCCACCGCCGGGACAAATTCCGTGCCCATGAGCACAGTGTCGAACAGCTTAACCAGTCGAACGTGGATATTCTCACCCCATTTCAGGTTAAAGACGTACTCGGAGACGGCGAACGTATTCAGCAGGTCGTTTTTGAAGAAGTGAAAGGTACTGTTGAGCAGGTCGTCGACGTTGATTCCCTGATCGTCAACTACGGCTTCGTTTCTTCTCTCGGCCCGATTAAAGAATGGGGACTCGATATTCATAAAAATTCCATTGTTGTAAATACAAAAATGGAAACAAACATCCCCGGCGTCTACGCAGCAGGGGACGTTACTTCCTACGAGGGCAAAGTAAAACTAATTGCTACCGGCTTCGGGGAAGCTCCTACGGCAGTGAACAACGCAATGAATTATATTAATCCAAAGGCAAAAGTTCAGCCGGGACACAGTTCCCATATGTTTTAATAAAAAAACGATCCGCATCCGGGATCGTTTTTTTGCTATTTAAAGCTGATTTCTTCTCCGGTCTTTTTCTGCACAGTTTCAGCGAAATTGTTCTTTTCCTTTTCCGCCTGTTCAAGCACCGGGTTAATATTTTCTTCAACCGACTGGGCCAGGTTCTCTGTGCTCATTAACTCTTCTGCAACGTATACGTATTGATTCGCATAGGAAACGTGAGCGTTATACACTGCCTGCATATCTTCGCCCTCCGGTACGCTGATCGTTTCAACGTTATCTAATGCCGTGACGAAGATATCTTCCTGCATGCTTTGAAGCTCTCCGCCTGCCCCTTCTTTTTCATCTTCTACGGCGTTTACAGCTTCTGTAAGATGTGTGTCCAGCTGCTCAAGCTCTGTGGCGCTTTCGTCCACTTCTTCTATGTATTGCTGTTCTTCGTCTGATAAGCTGCTTCCACAACCTGTCAGCATTATTGCGCTTAATACTCCTACAAAGATCGCTTGCCTTTTCATAACTCCACCCCCTTATCACTACATTTTACAAATTGTGCCTATACGTGACCAGAGAAACATAAAAAAAGCAGCTGTCAATACACAGCTGCTTTTTCAAAACTACTCTCTTAACACTTCTCCGGCGTGCCTTCCTTGGTTGCGGTCTTGAACGATGCGCCGCAGCCGCAGGAGGCGATGGCGTTCGGGTTGTCGATCGTAAAGCCGCCGCCCATCATGTTTTCTTTGAAATCAATGTTTACGCCCTGGAGAACTGGAGCACTCTCATTATCAACAACGATAGGAACGCCTTTAATCTCAAGTACCTGATCCGTTTCTTCTACTGTAGAATCGAAACCCATGCCATAGGATAGGCCCGTGCACCCGCCACCTTTTACGCCTACACGCATATATAATGAACTGTCGCCTTCTTCTTCAATCATAGCCAGCACGCGCTGTGCTGCTGCATCCGATAATACTAACATTAGTGTTTCCTCCTTTGTGTATCTGAGGCTCATTTATATTATAGACTCTATTCCTCCGTTCTTCAAATATTACCCTTCTGATTTTTTATCCAGTTATTTTTGTGGGCAAATACATGCGCTTTACTTATACTTGTAATAGAAATATTAAAATAAGGAGGCGATTTTTTGAAAGTCATGACTCTACTTATCCTTGCCCTTGGCGTTGGATGGATTATTGTTGCGGAAAACACAAATCAGACTGTTTCTTTTTCAGTTTTCCAAAGTGCTTCCACGACAAATAGCGAAACTGATTTAATCGAAGAACAGAAAAAAATGGAAAAATCGTGGCAGCAGGAGTACATGGCCGGAAACTATACTTTTGATAACCCAATGATCATACAGGACCCTTACGGCGAGGCGCCGCTGACTGCCCTGGCTAAATTCCGCACTGAACAGCCAAGCCGTATTACTGTCACCGTAGCCAGCCGCAGTGAAGCGCAGAATATCACTCATACATACTCTGCCTTTAATCAGGAGCATGAGGTACCCGTTCTTGGCCTGTATCCAAGTACCGAAAACGAAGTTACTATTGAAGCTGAAGACCGGCAGGGAAACGTCCAGGTGAATACTGTTTCTATAGAAACCAGCGATACTCTCGCCTCCGCTCATGACCGGGAGATAGTGACAAGCTCCCCGGAGGAAATGGAGCCTGGGCTCACCTTTTTAATCCCTGGTAAATCCAACGTTTATGGCGTGGACGAAGAAGGAGACATCCGCTGGTATTCTTCCCGTACCGGAGGCTTTGTTTTTAAGCGTCTCTCCAATGGAAACCTGCTGCTCGGGGCATCCGAGTCAGCGGACAAGCGCAATGATTATCTGTTTGAGACAGATATGCTTGGAAAAGTCCAGCACCAGTATAAAATTAATTTGCCCAATTACGAGGACACTAACGTAATTCACCATGATGCCATCGAACTGCCAAATAACAATCTTTTAGTTACCGTCCACGATAACAGCAATGCCTACGAAGAGGATACTATGGTCGAAATTGACCGTAACACCGGTGAAACGGTAGAAACGCTTGATTTAAAAGACATCTTCCCTTCTGAAGCATATGAAGAATATTCCGGGCCGAACGAAAGTGACGGTGACTGGATGCATCAAAACGCTATTTGGTATGACGAAGAAAACAAAAGCATTCTTGTATCCGGACGCCATCAGAGTGCCGTGCTCAGCCTAACCTATCCCGATATGAATATTAACTGGATTCTTGCTGCCCCGGAGGGATGGTCAGAAAGCATGGCAGATAAAGTACTCGAACCCAAAAGCGAAAATTTAAAATATCCCGGTGCCCAGCACGCCCCGATGATACTCCCGGACCAGGATAATAACCCCGCCACGAAAGATGTTCTGCTGTTTGATAATAACAGGGCAGTTACCCGCGGCGATGATTCCCTCAGCAGAGATTTCAGCCAGGGAATTCAATATCGGATCAACGAAGAAGAAGGCACCGTGCAAACCGTTTGGAATTATGGTGAAGAGCGGGGGAAGAAATTCTTTTCCAATGTCGTCGGGGACGCTGACTTTTTGTACGAAACCAACAACCGCCTGTTGACCTCCGGCTATCAAAAAGTAGAAGACGGCTACCAGGCTACTGTCGTTGAAACTGCCGGCGATACGCAAAACGTTGTATACGAGCTCGAACTTTCCGGCATTAAAAAAGGCGACGGCCGGGTTGTTTACCGGGCAGAGCGGATGCCGCTCTATCCAGAAGCATGGAACTTCTCTTCCGCTTCCCCGGGCCCCGCTTCTTCTGACTGAGGAAGAAAAGCTGGTTTGGGCGTTGTTACTTTCCTTCCGGAATACCACGATGTATAATAAGAAATTGAGCCCCGGAAATTCTTGTTAGCTTGATGTCTTTCCCTGGCAGCATACCTTTTATATACCTATACCACAGATAAGGCTCTGCACGGCGGTACGGAAGCCGCCTGCAGGACCGCTGGACTTTACAGTATTTCTTGTACATCGGAAAGGAAGGATTATTATGGCGATCACCTTGAATCGCGACGCCGACATGCAGCGCATTGCCGACAAAGTCCGAGAAGGAGAACGGTTATCCATCGAAGACGGCCTCTACCTCTATGAAACAGCGGACCTATTGACCGTGGCCCAGTTGGCAAATGAGGTGAACGAAAGAAAAAACGGGGATAACGTTTATTTTATCGAAAATATGTACATCAACCCGACCAACGTATGCGAAGCCAGCTGTTCATTTTGCGGATTTAAACGCAAGCCCGGCCAAGAAGGCGCGTATACAATGCATGAGGAAGAACTGCTTGAATACGTTGAAAAACGCTGGAATGATAACATTCGCGAATTCCATATCGTTGGCGGCCACAACACGGATGTGCCTTTTGAGTATTATTTAAATACTGTGCGCGTATTGAAAAAGCATTACCCTCAGGCGAAGGTTAAAGCTTATACTGGGGCCGAAATCGAATTTTTCGCCCGCCATGCAGGAATCAGCATGCGCGAAGTCCTCGTAGAGCTGCAAAAGGCAGGCCTCGACACGCTTCCGGGCGGGGGCGCTGAAATTCTTACTGAAAATTACCGTGCAAAAATGAGCCCGGACAAGGCGACGACGTTCGAATGGCTCGAAGCTCACGAACTCGCTCACGATCTTGGCATGCGTACGCACGCCACCATGCTGTACGGGTCAATTGAATCGAAGGAGGAACGGCTTATTCATATGGACCGTGTCCGCGCCCTTCAGGATAAAACCAACGGATTCATGGTCTTTATCCCGCTGGCCATGCAGCCTCGCAAGCTCAATGCCGGCCTGCACCAGCGTACCTCGGCATTCGATGACCTGAGGACCGTGGCAATTTCAAGACTGATGCTTGATAACTTCGATCACATTAAAGCGTACTGGATTAACATCGGCGCCCAGTTGACCCAAATGGCCCTCACCTTTGGCTCTGATGACATTCACGGTACCCTGATCGAAGAACGAATTTCCCACTCCGTTGGCGCGTTGACGTCCCAGGGCATCACCCGCAAAGAATTAATCCATTTGATTAAAACAGCTGGAAAAACACCGGTGGAACGGGATACGTTCTATAATATTGTTAAATCTTATTAAACACAAAAAGAGAGCGGGCATCCGCTCTCTTTTTCTTTATACCGAGGCCCGTCTCGTTTCATAATCTCCAGTGCAGATGACCTCAGCATTCCCTGTCATGAGAATATTACCCGAGGACTGCCAGGTAATGTACAGATCGCCGCCGGGAAGGTGTACAGTCACTTCTTTATCTTTTTCGCTTTTCCCAGCTGCGACTGCAGCTGCCACTGCCGCACAAGCGCCGGTTCCGCAGGCCTGTGTAATACCGGATCCGCGCTCCCATACCCTGAAATCCATCACATCGCTGCGGCGCATATGCACAAATTCAACGTTAACTCCTTCCGGAAAGGCTTCATGCGTTTCCAGCTCCGCTCCTGCCTTTTCCACCGGGGCCTGCTCCACGTCATCCACGAAAATCACTGCATGCGGATTACCCATGGATACAGGCGCCAGCTGCCAGGAGCTTCCTGCTGCTTCAAGCACCAGCTCATTTTTTCCTGTGCCCTTTACAGGGATGTCCCTCCAGTTAAACTTCGGCGCTCCCATATCAATCGTCACCAGACTGACCGTCTGTCCTGTATTATCGGGGTGAACAGTGGCCTTCATTGTGCCGCCGAGTGTTTCGATCGTGAAACGTTCTTTACTTACATACCCGTGTTCGTAAGCATATTTTGCCGTGCAGCGCAGACCATTTCCACAGTTTTTCGCTTCCGAACCGTCCGCGTTAAACACCTGCATTTTTACATCTTCATGTGTCGACGGCCCAACCAGGATCAGCCCGTCCGAGCCGATTCCTTTGTTTTTATCGGCTACCTGGCGAGCAAGCCTCGGCAGTTCATGCTCTTCAAGCGTTTCTTCAAATACGTCAACATAAATGTAGCTGTTGCCCAGTCCGTGCATTTTTGTAAATCTCATGACTTTCTCTCCCTTCGTCTCAGCGGCTCTGTTGTCCATAAGTAGTCTTCATCTGCAAACACAATATGCATGCGCTTATGACAGCACGGCATATTGATATATGTTTTTATTTCCTCTTTAGCCCATTCTAAATCTTTTAATTTCATTGGCGTTAGTACGCTTCTCGTGCCGCAGTATGGACATTCATTAATGTAAATATCTTCGCCTGTTCTATCGTATGGCCATGTATTTTCAAACGGAATAATATCCATTTCTCTCCTCCTCTTTAAACGTTGAGAAAAAAAGCGCCTTCCCTTCTGCAGAAAGACGCTTTTGCATTAAAACATTGGGTTTTCTTCAAGGTGAGTATAAATATTGGCAAGAAGGTCTTTTTCATCTTCCCCTTCTACCGGCTCCCCGTTCACAAGTGCATACATGTTCATAGAGCAACGGCCGCAATAGCCTAAGCATATATCTTCAATAACATCCAGATTCGGATCTTTTTCAAGTTCTTCCATTGCCCCGTGAGAGCCGTTCGCCAAATTACTCATGCAAAACTCAATAATCGGCCTCATCTTTCATCACCTCTTCCCGGGTTATACGAGTTTATATTAGTCGTCTGCGGCCGCTTCGTCAACCAATTCGTTTGAATGAGCCGTTCACAAAATTGTTTGATATTTTTAAAATTGGTTGCCAAAGCAGCTGTACCTCTCTATAATCAAAATTGACCGCAGTCATTTTTACTGGCTGCATAACGAATCGTTCTCTCTCTATTATATTTTTTCTATTTTTGCAGACGCTTTTAGCTGCGCAGAGGGGGCACATTTTATGAAAAGAACAGAAAAACGCGAGCAGACACGCTCCCGCATTCTGCAGGCAGCCGTACGTTTATTTCAGGAAAACGGCTTTGAGCAGACAACGGTACAGGAAATCACAGCTTCTGCTGAAGTAGCCAAGGGGACTTTTTTTAATTATTTCCCCACGAAAGAGTCGATCATGCGTGCACTCGCAGAGGACCGGCTGCTCAGGGTACAGGAATATATGCAAACATATAAGGTTCGGCGCATGACTCTTACTTCACGTATTCGTGCCTACGCCGGCTATTTTTTAGGGGACTTTCACCTGAACCCTTCCCTGACCAGGCACATCTGGCGGCATGTAGTGGAGCATGACAGTGCTTTATTGAGCACATGGGAACAGCTTCTAGAGAGCGGGGTCCGCCAGCAGGAAATAAATCCTTCTATTTCTCCGCACCGATGGGCACACATTATTAACAGCTATTTTTATTACCAGCTTTCCATCGGTACTGAAACCGAACGCGAAGAACTACTTCACCATTTTATGCAGCTGGTCCACGCGGGTATAGACAGCATGCTACTCAAAGGGGGACAAGAAACAATGGAAAAAATTATCGTATTAGGAGGGGGCTACGGCGGGATGCGTTTTCTCCAGCGCGTACTCGGGAGCGACCTCCCCCAGGATGTTGATATTACATTAGTAGACAAACTTCCGTATCACTGTATGAAGACGGAATACTACGCGCTTGCCGCCGGCACTGAGTCGGACCACGACGTACGTGTTCCGTTTCCGGATCATTCCCGTTTAAAAATTCATTTTGGCACAATCGACCATATCGACATGGAAAATCAGATGGTCGTTATGTCTGATTCTTCCTCGCTTCCCTATGACAAGCTTGTTGCCGGTCTCGGGTCGGTGGACAACTTTCACGGTGTGCCTGGAGCAGAGGAGCATTCCTACAGCATCCAGAGCATGGAAGCAACGCGTCGCACGTACGAAGCCATCAGCAATCTTCCGCCAAAAGCAGCAGTTAGTATTGTAGGTGCAGGCCTCAGCGGTGTGGAACTGGCGAGCGAGCTGCGGGAAAGCCGGGCTGATCTTCACGTACGCTTGTTCGACCGCGGAGAAACTATTCTGCCCATGTTTCCAAAACGCCTGAGTAACTATGTACAGAACTGGTTTGAAAAGCACGACGTGGAAGTAATCAGTAATTCCGACATTACTACGGTAACAGAAGAAGGCCTGTACAATCATGAAGACTGGATTCAGTCTGAAGCGATCATTTGGACAGCAGGAATCCAGCCAAACAAAATTATCCGTGATCTTGATACTGAAAAAGACCGGAAGGGACGCATCATTTTAACCCCTCACCATCATTTAACAAACGATGAAAATATTTTCATCGTTGGAGACTGTGCCAGCCTGCCGCATGCACCAAGCGCCCAGCTTGCTGAAGGCCAGGCGGAACAAATTGCTACGATTATGAAAAAACGATGGAAGAACGAATCTCTTCCGGAAACAATGCCTGAGATCAAGCTTAAAGGAACCCTCGGTTCTTTAGGCAAAAAGCATGGATTTGGAGTTATGGGCGGCACTGCCAAAGCAGCAGTTACCGGCCGTGTAGCCCGGCTGTTAAAAAGCGGCGTGCTCTGGATGTACAAAAATCACTCTGGCGTATAAACAATTTAACGGCTTATATTACCTTTAAAGAAGACCTGCCCGTGTGGCAGGCTTTTTTTGTGTTACCGTAACTTAGTTTTCACTAAGTAAATAATCATGAATAACATGAAAAATTTAGAAATTTTTAGGCACATCGGATTAAAAAAACGTAATGCTATTGACTAGGTATCGTTCTCCATTTACTATTAACTAAAATTTCAAAAAATATAAAATTTTGTGTAATATTATGGGGAGGGTCAGTATGCATTTTACTGGAAAATTAACTGTCGGTGTTCTTGCCGGAATGGTCATCAGCTCAGGGGGGCTTCTTTACGCAAGTGGTTCTGCAAATGATAACGCCAATGAGAATGGTATTGAAAACAGCAGTAAAAATTCTGGGGACCAAGCCCCCGAAAATGTGATAGTGATGATCGGGGACGGCATGGGTATGGGACAGATGGAAATCGCTTCAACGCTTGAGTACGGCAAAGAAGGCGAATTGTTCATGGAATCGCTCGAACATACGGGTATGACCAGCACACATTCTGCTGACAATAATGTAACCGACTCAGCTGCCGCCGGTACTGCCCTTGCTACCGGCACGAAAACCAATAATGGAAGTGTCGGTGTCGATGAAGATGGCAATGAAGTGGACAGCATTCTAGATCACTATCAAGAGGACGGGAAAAAAGTTGGCGTAATTTCTAACAATACCGTCACAGACGCGACGCCAGCCTCATTTACTGCAAGCGTAGCTGACCGTGGAAGTGAAGAGGACATTGCCGAACAGCAGTACGAAGAGAAATACGATGTACTGCTTGGGGGCGGCGGCGAATTTTTCGGAGCTGATGAGGAAGAGAACGAAGACAGGCTCGTGGATGATTTTCAGGAAAGCGGCTATGAGTATGCAACTAATGAAGAAGAGCTTGAGGAGGTTGGCACTCCGGACAAATTGCTTGGTCTGTTTAATGATTCGTATATGAATTATAAAACTGACAAAGACGACGTCGACAGCAAAGAGCCCTCCCTGCAGGCTATGACGGAAGCAGGGCTCAATGTACTCTCTCAGGAGGAGGATGGCTTCTTTATGATGGTCGAGGGGGCCCGTATTGACCACGCTGCCCACGCGGCTGATGCCACAGGCGTTTGGCAGGAAATGATCGAATTTGACCAAACAGTGGAACAGGTCGTTACCTGGGCGGAAGACCGCGATGATACACTTGTTGTTGTGCTCTCCGATCACGAGACGCTTGGCATGTCCGCCACAGAATCGATGGATGTGGACGGCCTGAAAGACATTGAAGTATCGCCCGAATATATGGCCCAGCAGCTCGAAGCCCGGGAAGACTCTGACGAATACACTGATGAAAGCATTAAGCAGGTGTTCTCGGAGTACGCTGATATCGATATTACAGATGATGAATTAGAAGCATTCCGTGCAAATATTGAGGACGATGAAGGGGAAGTGTACCCAGAATACCAGGTAGGCTGGGAAATCGGCTCCATCATTGCCGATCACTACAGCGTAGGTTCTCTTGACACCGAAATACGTGCAGAGAGTGATACCGGCGGCCATACAGGAGAAATGGTGCCATTCTTTGCCGCTGGCGCCGGCAGTGACCATTTTACCGGTTATAAGGATAACACGGATATTGTCGGACTTATCGAAGAAGCTTCTGCTGAACAAACTGGTCATGGCAAAAAGAATGACCATGATTAATCAGGGCTGAATCTGTTAACAGCTGAAAAGGCCGGCCTGAAGTTCTCCCTCTTCGGCCAGCCTTTTTTCTATTTCGCAGTGGTGTCTGAGCGGTACTCTTTTGTTTTGTCGATTTCTTTATAAATGACCTTGAGTCTCGGATTACCCTCAGCTACCACGGTTCCATTCACCGTAACAAGCGGATAAAAGTATTCTTCCTGCCGGACTTTTTCCGCTACGGGGTCCTTCCCTGAACTCCTGTCTTCAATATCAATATGCTCTACTTCAGGAGTGTCTTCCGGGTATTTTCTCTGAATTGCAGCCTCCAGCCATTCTGCTGTTTCACGGCTGGAGGGAAGGTTAACGCAGCTCGGGCATTTCTTTTCCGCTCCATAAACTTTTATCACAATCACACGCCTGCCTCCTTTTCTTTATCATACTATATCTGCGCTTTCTTCACTATCTCTTATGCCCGGTTGATAATGATTGTCAAACAGCACTTGTTCGTAGTAGAATGCATATATACGTGATGACATTTGAACATAACAGCCCAACGGTTTATAATAAAAGTATTGAAAGGAGAGATCAACATGCCACAAACGACAGAAGATATGCATGCACAGGTTCAGGAGGTTCTTGAAAAGCTCCGTCCCTTCCTGCTTCGCGACGGAGGCGACGTAGAACTTGTAGATATTGAAGACGGCATCGTTATGGTCCGCCTTATGGGAGCATGCGGCTCCTGCCCTTCCTCTACAATTACACTGAAAGCTGGTATCGAACGCGCGCTTTTAGAAGAAGTGCCGGGTGTTAAAGAACTCGAACAGGTATTCTAATAGACTGTAACCGCAAAAAGCTCAGGGCATTTAATGCCCTGAGCTTTTTTATATGCTTTGGTTTTCGCTTTAAACCGAACTTGATACCCAGGCCGGCTGATTAACATAGTGTACGCTCGAGCCAAACGGCGCCGGTTTGGCTGTTTCTATACGGAAGCTTGGATAGTCTTCCTGGATCGCCCGTTTCACCTCTTCACCCTTGCCGTTTGGAACAAAGCAGAGAATAGTTGGGCCCGCGCCGCTTAAGGCTGCTCCATAGGCCCCATACTGGCGTATGCCGCTAAGCATTTCCTCGAGGCCGGGTACCATATCGGCACGGTACGGATGATGAAAAACGTCCCGTACCATCATTTCCCCGGCCATTTTCCAGTCTTCTTTTAAGATAGCTGCAACCAGCACATTGCTTACGGCGCTTCCATGAATAGCAGTTGCGTAAGGAAGCTCGGATGGCAGCGCACCTCTTGCTTCTTTTGTTAAAAGCTCATTGTCAGGAATCGCAAGCACAAGATCCACATCCGGTACACCGCAGTGCATTACATGCGTTTTTTCTTCCCCGTATGCACCGACGATCAGGCCTCCATACAGTGAAGGCCCGACGTTGTCCGGATGTCCTTCCCAGCCGCTGGCGAACTGCATCTTTTCTTCCTTAGACCGATGCATGCCACCCATTTCGTCTGCCAGTTCGATACCAGCAATAATTGCCGAAGCACTGCTCCCTAATCCTCTTGCGAGTGGAATATCACTTACCATTTCTACACGGCAGGGGGACAGTTCCACCTCGTATTCAGCCGCATAGGCTACAGCCGCCTGATAAACAAGGTTCTCCTCTTTGTTTGGCAGACCGCTGAGCTCAGACGAATTCGAGAAAAATTCCCACTCGTCCGCCCGGTCGATATAAAGCGTAAGATAGCGGTTGACTGCTAGCCCCACAGAATCAAACCCAGGTCCTAAATTCGCTGAACTGGCCGGCACAGTGATCGACAATCTTTTATCAGCCACGAACGACTCCTCCCTTGATATGCTCCATAAATGCTTCCTCATTATTTGGAATAACCGTTGGTTTCACAGTCACTTTATCAATTGCTGTACTCGGGTCTTTCAGTCCGTTCCCGGTAAGAACACAGACGACCGAAGAACCTTTTTTAATTTTCCCGCTTTCGATCTGTTTTTTCAGTCCCGCCAGTGACGCACAGGAAGCTGGTTCTGCAAAAACGCCTTCTGTTTTGGCAAGCAGCTGATACGCTTCAACGATTTCATCGTCTGTCACCATGTCAATACGGCCGTCTGACTCTTCTGTTACCCGGATCGCTTTATCCCAGCTTGCCGGATTACCAATACGTATAGCTGTAGCAATCGTTTCCGGATCTTTAACGACTTCGCCGCGTACGATGGCGGCTGCCCCTTCTGCTTCAAAGCCAAGCATGTTCGGAAGGCCCGTCTGATGCTGCTCATGGTACTCTTTAAAACCTTTCCAGTATGCTGTAATGTTTCCAGCATTACCAACCGGGATACAAAGGGCATCCGGGGCTTTCCCAAGCGCTTCACAGACTTCATAAGCAGCGGTTTTCTGCCCTTCAATCCGGTAAGGATTCACTGAATTGACGAGCGTAATTGGTTCTTTTTCACTGATGTTCCGGACGATTTCGAGCGCGTTATCAAAGTTGCCCTGGATTTCAAATACTTCAGCTCCGTACATAACAGCCTGAGCCAGCTTCCCGAGCGCAATCTTTCCTTCCGGAATGACAACAATCGTGCGGAGACCAGCTCTTGTTCCATAGGCAGCAGCCGCTGCAGAGGTGTTTCCTGTGGAAGCGCAGATGATGGCTTCGCTTCCCTCTTCTTTCGCTTTTGCTACCGCCATCACCATGCCCCGGTCTTTAAACGAGCCCGTCGGGTTGGTGCCTTCTGTTTTCACATGAATGTTTACGCCCCATTCTTCCGACAGGCGTTCTAGTGGTATTAACGGCGTGTTGCCTTCATTCAAGGAAAGCGCCGGCGTGTTTTCTGTTACCGGTAAAAAATCTTTGTACTGCTTTAAAAGTCCCTGCCAAGCACTCATTTAGCTTCCTCCCTCTACACGGTAGCTGCTTTTAATATCTATTACGACATCAAGGCTGTGTAATGCCTGTTGCAGCCGCTTGTATACATCAAGTGATGTGGTATGTGTAATAATAACGATTTCTGCGGTGTTTACCATTCCTTCTACCGGCCACTGGACCAGACGTTCAAAGCTCACATCCTCTTCTGCAAAGATTGAAGTAAGGGCTGCAAAGGTGCCGGTGGCGTCCTTGACGTGTAGGCGGAGGAAGTATTTTGAAAACACTTCGCTGTCCGGCTTGATATGCTTTTCATTCAGCGGCTCTCCCACGTGCTGGCCGCTGACACCAAGGCGCATATTGCGTACAGACGTGACAAGATCCGAGACAACCGCCGTGGCTGTTGGAAGCGCTCCGGCTCCCGGGCCGTAGAACATTGTCTCTCCTACCGCTTCCCCGTAAATATATACAGCGTTGTATTCATTTTGTACCGAAGAAAGCGGATGATCGTTTGGCAGCATCATTGGCTGTACTGCAAGCTCCACCTTTCCATGTTTCCGTTCGGCCAGGCCAATGAGCTTTAACGTATAACCCATCTGCCGGCAGTAAGCCAGGTCATCTGTTGTAATGGAGGTGATCCCTTCTACCGTAACGTCTGAAAGCTCCACATTCATAGAAAAGCCAAGATTGGCCAGGATAGCTACTTTTCTGGCAGCATCAAGGCCCTCGACATCCGCAGTAGGATCGCTTTCTGCAAACCCAAGTTCCTGCGCTTCGAGCAGAACTTCCTGATACGGCCGGTCATCCTGGCTCATCTTCGTCAGTACATAGTTGGTCGTTCCGTTTACGATACCCATCATTTTCGTAATCCGGTCAGAGGCCAGTCCTTCCGTAAGGCCGCGCAGCACCGGAATGCCGCCGGCTACACTTGCTTCATAAAACAAATCACAGTGGTTATCTGCTGCGATTTTCAGCAGCTCCGCTCCGTGCAGAGCCATCAAGTCTTTATTTGCGGTAACGACGCTTTTTCCCTCCTGCAGGGCCTGGGTAATATACTTTCTTGCCTGGTCCACACTTCCCATTACTTCAATAACCGTGTGTATCTCCGGGTCGCCAAGCACCTCATCCGCCTCCAGCGTCAGCTGGTCTTCCCGCAAATTCACCTGGCCGGTCCGCGGCTTTTCCAAATCACGCACCAGGGCTTTTTTTAAAAACACATCAGCACCAACCTGGTGCTGAAGCTCTTGTTTGTGCTCTTCAAGCAGCTGTGCCACGCCGGCTCCCACCGTTCCAAATCCAAGCATTCCTACGGCAATTTTCTCCATACCTGCTACACTCCTAACTCCCTCTAAAACCTTTATTGCGTTCTTTATTTATATAATGTTTATTTTAGGTAAACAAATGTCTTTCTATAAAGGACATTATAACGATATTATTTTCAACTCGCAACCATTATAGCAAAAAAAGCTATAGATATTCAGCCCACTCTGCCAGTGTTTCCACCTGGCAGACAGGCGGAGTTTCTTTAGCCGCTGCAGCCTCCCTGCTGGTAACTCCAGTATTCACATGAATGGTATCTATTCCCGCCCGCACTCCGGCTAGAATATCGGTATCGTAATTGTCCCCGATTAAAGCTACTTCGTCTTTGGAGAGGCCGAGCGCCTGCATCGCCATGTCCACCATAATTGGCTGTGGTTTACCGATAAATTTTGGATTTTTCTGCGAAGCTGTTGTGACCACAGCAGTAAGGGCCCCGTTACCTGGATGAAATCCCTGCTCAGTCGGTACAGCGGCATCTTCATTGGTGGAAATAAACATAGCCCCATTTCGAACTGCCTCCGTCGCCTTACTCAGTTTATCGTATGTAATACCGCGGTCCAGTCCCATAACTACAGCGTCCGGTTCATTTTCCGTAAGCCGGAACCCGTAACCCTCCAGCGCTTCCTCCAGACCCTGCTCCCCTACAACATACACAGAAGCAGCAGGAGTCTGCTCATGCAGATATCTAGCCGTTGCAAGCGACGTTGTCATCACCTGGTCTGCTTCGCACTTCACTCCCATTCCTGCTAGCCGTTCGGCTACTGTTTCGGGGGAGGAGGTAGAGTTGTTAGTCATATATAAATGCGGAATCCCTCTCTCACGAAGCTGATTTACAAACTGTACAGCTTCCGGGATCGGCTCACTCCCCCGGTACATGGTCCCGTCCAGATCAATCAAATAAGCTTTGTACTTTTTCATAGCTGTTCATCTCCTCTACTCCTTCTTATCCTTCTCTTCCGGCAGAAAGGCAGATACCGGGCCAAGCTCCTCTTCCAGGTAATTTCTTACCGCCGGGCTTACTTTTCGTACAGCAGGCTCTGCTTCGTCAAGTACCTGCTGGACCTCGGCAAATGGAATAGCAGTAAATTCCTGCACGAGTTTTTTCCGGAAGGCGACCAGTGGCTTAAGTTTACGGATCACTTCAGTGTCGAGCACCTCTTCATCTTCAAGGATATCGAGAATATCTTCATAGCTGCCAGGATCCCTCATAATAAAACCATCAATCATCTGGTTCCCAACGTCTATCAGTGCTTCAATCCACCCGTGAGCAAGTCTTTCAAGCGCAAGCTGTGTACCGGCTGCGCCTTCCTCCCGGATCTGTCCATACACACGCCCGAGTCTTTCCATATACTGCAGGCGGTCTTCAATTTGCTTTCGGTCTACAAAATACATGCTTCTTCCTCCTTTTCTCAACTTCTATGGTAGCATATCGTGCCGGACCTGCAGTTAAAACTCCACTGAAGGAGGCTTATAAATGTGATAAGATAGATAAGCATTTTGCAGGTTTTACATATACCTCTTCATACAGGAAAGGATGATACTTATGGATAGAGAATTGGCGCTTGAAATAGTACGTGTTACCGAGGCTGCCGCTGTTTCTTCCGCCCAGTGGCTTGGGCGTGGAAAAAAAATAGAAGCGGATGATGCCGCTACGACTTCAATGAGAACTATGTTTGATTCCGTCCACTGCCGCGGGACGGTCGTGATCGGGGAAGGAGAACTCGACGAAGCTCCTATGCTTTATATTGGAGAGGAAGTTGGGGACGGGGAAGGCCCTGAGGTCGATATCGCCGTTGACCCGCTCGAAGGCACAAATATCGTTGCGAGCGGCCGGGCCAACGCTGTCGCTGTTATTGCAATCGGGGACCGCGGCACGCTTCTTCATGCACCGGACATGTACATGGAAAAAATCGCCGTTGGGCCGGAAGCGGCAGGGAGTGTCCGTCTGGATGACCCAATCGAGACTACTATCGATACAATTGCGAAAACAAATAATAAGCGCGTCAGGGATGTAACGGTCATCATTCAGGACCGGGAGCGCCACCTAAAGCTCATTGATCGTGTGCGTGCTAAAGGCGCACGGGTAAAGCTATTCGGGGACGGAGACGTCGGAGCTTCCATTGCAGCTGCGCTTCCGCGCACTGGCATTGATTTGTTTCTTGGCACCGGAGGGGCACCGGAAGGCGTCATTTCTGCTGCCGCTATTAAGGCCCTGGGCGGAGACATGCAGGCTCGTCTTGTGCCTTCAGACGCTGAAGAGGAAGAGCGCTGCATAGCTATGGGAATTACAGACACGAGCAAAGTACTTCAGCTGTCTGACCTCGTTAAAGGCGATGATGCTATCTTTGCAGCGACCGGGGTATCAAGCGGCGAGCTGCTTGACGGAGTTCGTTTTCTCGGTGGAGATCTTGCCGAAACTGATTCAATTGTCATGCGCGCGAAAACCCGCACGGTCCGCTACATTAGAGCCCATCACCATCTTGACTATAAACCCCATCTTCTTGCGGAAGAATAAACGTAAAAACCCCCGGGCCCGGGGGTTTTTACGTTAATGATTCTTTTGTTTCTTCCTGCGCTTCTTCCTTTTGTTCCTGGCGCACCTTTTTCAGCACAAAATAGGCGCAGCCAAAATTGCAGTATTCCAATAAATAATCTTCAAGTGTACCAATTTTAAAATCGTGGGGGACTTTTTTGCGGTCGTTTTCAAAAAAACCACGCATGCGGAGCTGCTCGTGCCCCCAGTCCCCGACAACGTAATCATATTTATTCAGCACTTCGCTGTAGCGTTCTTTAAATGCTTCTTCACTCCAGCCGTTTCGAAAGTCTTCAAGCAATTCATACCGCTGCCCCTGAACTCGAATCAATGAGCTCCCTCCTTTGCTGAGCCGGTCCTTCCAAAAGAAAAACCAGCATCCGAAAATAGGAACTGGTTTTTCCAAGGACGGTCTCTCACTTATTGATACTTGCTTGCTTCCATCTGCACCTGTGCTTCGTTCACCTGCTCGTCAGCATGGTAGGAAGAGCGGACAAGCGGACCAGATTCACAGTGGCTGAAACCTTTTGTCATTGCAATTTCTTTCAGCTCCGCAAATTCCTCCGGCGTATAATATCTTTGTACTTTTAAATGCTTTTTCGTTGGCTGCAGGTACTGACCGATCGTCATGATATCCACGTCATGTGCCCGCAGATCGTCCATCGCCTGAATGATTTCCTCTTTTGTCTCCCCAAGGCCGACCATCAGGCTCGACTTGGTTGGAATATCTGGATGAAGTTCTTTGGAATACTGAAGAAAATCGAGGGAACGACGATATTTCGCCCTGGCACGAACCCGCGGTGTTAACCGCTCTACCGTTTCAATATTATGATTCAGAATGTTCGGGCGTGCTTCCATTAAAATGTCCAAATTTTCCGGGGTGCCGGACATGTCGGATGGCAGCACTTCAATTGTTGTGCCCGGGTTTTTTCTGCGCACAGCCCGAATGGTTTCAGCAAACACTTCTGAGCCGCCGTCTTTAAGGTCATCTCTCGCTACGGCTGTAATAACAACGTGCTTCAGTCCCATTTGTTCGACGGACTCTGCGACACGTTCCGGCTCGCCCCAGTCCAGCTCGTTTGGAAGGCCGGTTTTAACAGCGCAGAAGCGACAGCCACGCGTACAGGTATCACCGAGGATCATAAACGTAGCTGTTTTCCTGACTGCCCAGCATTCGTGAATATTCGGGCATCTGGCTTCTTCACATACCGTGTGAAGATTTTTCTCCCGCATCATTTTTTTCAGCCCTTTGTAGGACTCGTTGGTGTTAAGCTTTATTTTCAGCCATTCCGGCTTGCGGATGTATTCTTCCGTTTTTGCCATGATGCTCTCACTCCCAGTTATGAATAATAAAAAGCCTGATTGTGCTCTATCTGTAGTATATGTTTGATTAGACTGGCCAGCTTTTACTGTTTTCCTTTATACTTTAACACGTTCCACAGGTTCAGACAATTCATAGCCGTCCTTCTCTATCACCCGCAAATTCGTTAGCAAAGCGGAAAAGAACACAGTTCAGTATGCAAAAAAGCAGCCCGGCTGCTGTATACTCCCGGGCTGCTTCGTTTTATTTCTGCTTGGAGGCTTTTCTGGCATTTAACAGGCTTGCCACAAGTCCGCCCCATATAATAACCATTCCTACGACCATTGTTATGATTGCTCCGGCTGTCAATTTACTCTGCCTCCTCTTTGGATAAGCCTTTCCAGCGTATGAAGGACATAATGATACCTGCCACTAGCGCAGCAAGGGCAACCGCCCAACCGCTGGCAAAAATAAATCCGTCAGTATACCCGGCATAGTTGCCGTTTTCGGTATCAAACTGTTTCAGAATATTTTGCAGGAACAAATCAATCATCATATAGCCAAGCACAATCGGCGTAATAACGCCAAGACATACTTTCCACCAGCCGCCAAGGCGGATATCGGAAATTGCGTTGGCGTGCTGCTGGAATTCCGGAAGCTTGCGTAGTACCCAGGCGATCAGCACTACTTCCACCAGGCCGAGCAGAGCAACACCGAACTGATTGATAAAGTAATCTGCTGCGTCAAGGAAGTTCAGGCCGCCTCGTGTCGCAAATATAAGTGAACAGAGCGCTGCTGCACCGCCGCCGATACCGACTGCTTTCCCGCGCGTCCAGCCGAATTTTTCCTGCAGTCCTTTAATATACGTCTCGGCGATAGATATAAGTGACGATAATCCGGCCAGGGCGAGTGACAGGAAGAAAAGAACACCAAACAGGCCGCTGAGCGCCGGAAATTCACTGATAATCTGCGGAAAGACAACAAAGGCAAGTCCGACGCCGCCAGCTACGACTTCTTCCACCCCGACATTCAACTGCTGGGCCATAAACCCAAGAGCTGAGAAAACGCCGATCCCGGCAAGCAGTTCAAAGCTTGAGTTACTAAAGCCGGTAATAAAGGCATTGTTCGTAATGTCTGATTTCTTCGGCAGATAACTGGAATAGGTGATCATAATCGCAAAAGCGATGGATAAACTGAAGAAAATCTGTCCGTAAGCAGCGACCCAGACCCCGCCCTGTGTAAGCGCGCCAAAATCTGGTTCAAAGAAAGCCTGGAGCCCCTGGGCTGCACCTGGAAGAGTGACTGCACGAATACAAATGATTAAGAAAATAACGACGAGCGTCGGAATGAAAATCCGGTTCGCCAGCTCAATTCCGCGCTGGACTCCTTTAAATAATATGCCAAGCGCGACCGCCCAGACGATGATTAACGGGATAAGCACCCCAATCGTCATGCCGCCGAACTGGCCGGGAGCTGCCAGTTGAAGGTAGTCGTTGAATAAAAACGCTTCGGTGTCTGCCCCCCAGCTTAAATTAAACGAAAACACCGTGTAGGACAGCGCCCAGGCGATGATAACAGGATAATATGTAGAAATAACAAACGCTACCGCCACGGCCCACCAGCCGATCCATTCCACATTTTTGTTCAATTTTGAATACGTTCTTGGTGCTGCGCTCCGGTATTTATGACCCATGGTAAATTCCATGATCAGAAGCGGAATACCCGCTGTCAGCAACGCAAATAAGTATGGGATAAAAAACGCACCGCCGCCGTTCTCAAACGCAGTTGCCGGAAAGCGCCAAATGTTTCCGAGCCCTATCGCAGAGCCAACTGCTGCCATAATAAATCCAGCACGTGTGCCCCATTGTTCTCTTGCAGCCATGAAGCTTCCTCCTTTTTGTCTGTTACATGACTATGTGAACATCTGCTGATGCACAACTTTTGTCTGATAATTCATTATATTTATCTTTCTTTGCCTTGTCAAAGTGAAGAACAGAAAAGTTTTTCTGCAAGCGCTATCTTCTGTGATCTTTTCTTTTTCCCTTCTAGAGATGAAGAGAAAAAAGCCCTGCTGCACTTAAAACCCGGTGCGGCAGGACTTTTACTAAATTTATGAATTGTTTTTTCGTCTGTACGTAACATACCGGTGCGGATGCTTGTTTTTTTCATCCACAGGCCCCTCTTCCTTTTCAGCGATTTCCCATTCCGATTCGTTCCATTCGGGAAAGTACGTATCTCCCGGAACGTCTGCGTCGATATGGGTCAAATACATATAAGAGGCATCCGGCAACAGCTCTGTAAAAACACCACTGCCTCCGATAACGTAATACAGCTTCTCTTCTCCAGCAAGCCGGCGAATTTCTTCGATATCATGTACCACCTGCGCCCCCTCATGCGACCAGTCTGTATTGCCGGTAATAACGACATTAGTCCGGTACGGGAGCGGTCCATTCATCGATTCAAACGTTCTCCTGCCCATGATAACAGTACCGTGCTTGGTCACTTTCTGAAAATGCTTCAAATCAGCGGGCAGGTGCCAGGGAAGATCATTTCTATACCCAATTACCCGGTCGTTTGCCACTGCAGCTACAAATGCGATCATACAGACACCTCGCCTTTAATATGTGGATGCGGATCGTATCCTTCGAGAGAAAAGTCATCAATGGTGAAATCAAAGATAGAATCCACGTTCCGGGTAATTTTCATTTCCGGAAGGCTTCGCGGCTCCCGCTCCAACTGAGTCCTGATTTGTTCCACGTGGTTATTGTAAATGTGGGCATCTCCAAAGGTGTGAATGAACTCTCCCGGTTCAAGGTCACACACGTGCGCGATCATTTGCGTTAAGAGAGCATACGAAGCAATGTTAAACGGCACGCCCAGGAAAATATCTGCGCTCCGCTGATACAGCTGGCACGACAATTTTCCGTCCTGCACGTAAAATTGAAAGAGGCAGTGGCAGGGCGCAAGTGCCATCTCTTCAATTTCTGCGGCATTCCAAGCGCTGACGATCAGTCTTCTGGAGTCCGGATTTGTTTTGATCGCCTCCACGACGTCTGAAATCTGGTCCACCGTTTTGCCTCCTGCTCCTTCCCATGAACGCCACTGTTTGCCGTAGATCGGACCTAAATTGCCCTCTTCATCTGCCCAGGCGTCCCAGATTTTCACTTTGTTTTCTTTTAAGTAAGCAATGTTTGTTTCCCCCTGCAAAAACCAGAGCAGTTCATGAATAATGGAGCGCAGGTGCAGCTTTTTCGTGGTAATCACCGGGAAGCCCTGCTGCAGGTCAAAACGCATCTGCCAGCCAAAGGTGCTGATTGTTCCGGTGCCGGTTCTATCGTCTTTCTGCCCGCCATTTTCAAGCACGTGCCGGCAAAGATCTAAGTATTGTTTCACGTTTGTTCCTCCCTATGTTTGTACTTCTTTTGCAAAAGCACGGAAGCGCCTTCGAGCTTAATATCAAGCTGAAGGCTTTCCATTTTTCCATCTTGCTCAGGCGCCCGCAGTATACTGCTTTACGAGAACATCAGCTAAAATGTCGCGCATCATTTCCGGCATGTAATACCGCTTCGAGGCCGCATTCGATAGACCAGTGTATAACGGCCCAAGCGTAAACATATCAAGTGTAGCCAGCTCATAGGTCTCTGACGGGTCAAGCAGCTCCTGTCCAATCCAGACACTCCGTACGGTCCATTCTCCATACTCGTAGTCTGCTTTTACCTCCATCCCGCTGAATACCATATGGCCAAGCATTTCGCCGCGAAAACCAAAGCCCTTCAGCGGCAAACGGATCATTTCCTCCGTAAAGGCTTTTTTCACTACTTCTTCAAGCACATGCCCCTGCACTTCCACTACGCATGGATTAATTGGATGAGGACAGAGACGATGGATATCTTTTTTCGTCACCGGCCCAGCCGGCAGCGAATGAAGCAGCAGTCCCGAATTCAGCATGGATATCTCCGTTTTGCACCACTCCCGCAAACCGTGGGCAAGAAGAGAAGCAAACGGCGATTCCTGGGTCCACGATACAGATAACGGTTCTGCAATCTCTGTCACTACTTCATTCATATTCTTATCTGCTTCATCCTCGAGCGCCTCCAGAAGCCTTTCAGTAACCGGCGAAGGCTTCAGCCGGCGTACATCCACGGTTCTGCCAATAATGCCGGAGAGGCGCTTCGTTGGCCCGTCAAACTGTAGCTCAAGCTCTCCGGCATGCGTGCCGAACTTGCCACACTGCGTAATCAATGTATTGTGCATCCATTCCGGATCTTCAAGCAGATGGTGGGTATGCGCCCCCAAAATAACATCAAAATCATACGAAGAAGCGAGCTCCAGGTCCTTAGGATAACCCAGATGCGACATTAAAATCATAACGTCTGCCTGTTCCCGGAGCTCGGGTAAATACTCCTCTATCACCTGCTCTGGCTCTGTAATTTTCCAGTCCAGGCCGTCATAAAACGGATAAAAAGGGACGGTAACGCCAAGCAGGCCAATCCGCACTCCCTCTGCTGTTGTATGAATGGTATACGGCTCCGCCCAGCTGGGACGCCGGCCATCTGTATCGAACAAATTGGCCAGGAGCACTTGAAACTCTGCTTCATCGTACATATGATGCAGCTCTTCCTTTGCGAACGTAATGCCTTCATTGTTTCCAATCGTAGCATATCGAATCCCGGCTTCGTTCATCAGCTCCACATTCCCTTTTCCATGTGTGGCCTCCGTGACTGCATGCACCCGGTCGGTGTGATCCCCGAGGTCAAGGAGAAGCACTGACTCTCCCCGTTCCTGGCGGAATTTTTCCCGTTCTTTCAAAAAAGCTGCTGTGCGTGTCCATTGGTCAAGATCGCTGTGAATATCATTTGTATGGTACAGGTAAACAGAAAAACTGGAGGACAATAGGTCTCACCGCCTTTGGACTCGTTCCCTCCTGCTGAGATGCTGAACGAGTGCATTTCATCTTCTTTTATCTTACTACGAATCACGGGTCTCGTCATTAAAGAGAGAGGTTTGTTTTGGAGTCAGCCCCTCATATTCTATGCCGGAGAGCTCTAGCAGCCGGCGTGCATTCGGAGCCGCGTGACGCTCGGAATTGTTATTAAAGATCATGTACACGTCGCTGCTTTCTTTCTGCAGTCGTTCTGCCCGTGCCTGCCATTCCTGAAGCTCTGTATCAGAATAGTTATAGCGATAACGCACCTTCCGCCATTCCTGACCGCGTGCCGGCTTCAGCCAGGCGTTCTTATCACGTCCGTGCAGACGGATCAGCGTTTTGGAAGACGTAGTCGCTTCCTCCACGATTGGTACCGACCCGCCTTCAATCTGCGGTTCATCTACCACCGAATGAATCCAGTCTTCATTTTTCATGAATTCGAGCGTTTTTTCCCGAAACTCCGGATGGAACCATGATTCATGCCGGAATTCAAGGGCGCAGGGAAATTCGTGCAGCTGGTCTCTTAAATAGCGAAGATAGTCCACGTTTTCCCGATTGCACTCAAACCAGGGTGGAAACTGGCAAAGCACCATCGCTAATTTGCCTGCTTCTTTCATCGGGCGCACTGACAGAGCGTACTGTTCGAACATTTCCTGCTTTGATTCATATTTACTCGGACCCCGCTGGTGCCCGGTCATCTCCTGATAGGCTTTCATAATAAACCGGAACGAATCCGGCGTCTCCCGCAGCCATTTATCGATATTTTTCTTGGGCTGGATCGCGTAGAAGGAGGAATCCACTTCTACTGTCGGGAAATATTTGCTGTATTCTTTCAGCTTGTCTGTTTGCTTTAATCCTTTCGGATAGAGAGAGTCATGATCCCCCCAGCCGGTTAATCCAACGTATATCATCATTTATTCACCTCTCTGTTCTTTTCACGTTCTTCTTTAAAATAAAACAAAAAAACTGCCCTTTTCAGAGCAGTAATAGCTCTTCCAAGGACAGTTTCCCCTGTTTCGTACTGGACTCGGAAATTAACCGATCGAGCCTTCCATTTCAAAGCTGATCAAGCGGTTCATTTCTACGGCATATTCCATTGGCAGTTCTTTTGTAAACGGCTCAATGAAGCCCATAACGATCATTTCAGTTGCTTCCTGTTCACCAACGCCGCGGCTCATCAGATAGAAGAGCTGCTCTTCTGATACTTTGGAAACCGTTGCTTCGTGCTCAAGAGCAATATTGTTGTTATAAATTTCGTTGTACGGAATGGTATCCGAAGTGGATTCATTATCCATAATCAACGTATCACATTCGATTTTCGATTTGGAACCGTCAGACTTACGTCCGAAGTTCGCAATGCCGCGGTACGTTACTTTTCCGCCCTGTTTCGAAATAGATTTCGAAACGATAGTGGAGGAACAGTTAGGAGCCAGGTGCATTACCTTCGCGCCTGCGTCCTGATGCTGGCCGCGGCCGGCGATAGCGATGGAAAGAACAGTACCTTTCGCACCTTCACCGCGCATAATAATCGATGGATATTTCATCGTCAGTTTAGAACCGATGTTACCGTCAACCCATTCCATCGTAGCGCCTGCGTCTGCAACCGCCCGTTTAGTTACGAGGTTGTAAACGTTTGGAGCCCAGTTCTGGATAGTCGTATAACGGCAGTACGCGTCTTTCTTCACGATGATTTCAACAACGGCGCTGTGCAGGGAATCAGTGGAGTAGACCGGCGCGGTACAACCTTCCACATAGTGCACGGAGCTGCCTTCGTCTGCAATGATCAGCGTACGCTCAAACTGTCCCATGTTTTCCGAATTAATCCGGAAATAAGCCTGAAGCGGTGTTTCTACCTTTGCACCTTTTGGTACATAGATAAAGGAACCACCGGACCACACTGCAGAGTTTAGTGCCGAGAATTTGTTATCCGACGGCGGAATTACTTTGCCGAAGTGCTCGCGGAACAGCTCTTCGTTTTCTTTTACTGCAGTGTCAGTATCTTTAAACACGATTCCTTGCTCTTCAAGCTCTTTTTCCATGTTGTGGTATACAACTTCGGATTCGTACTGTGCTGATACCCCTGCCAGATACTTTTGCTCTGCTTCCGGAATACCGAGCTTGTCGAATGTGTTTTTGATTTCTTCCGGAACTTCATCCCAGGATTTTTCGGAACGCTCCGACGGTTTTACGTAGTACGTAATAGCGTCAAAGTCCAATCCGGAGAGATCGCCGCCCCATTGCGGCATTGGTTTTTTATAAAAAATTTCCAGAGATTTCAGACGGAAGTCAAGCATCCACTGAGGTTCTTCTTTAATTCTGGAGATTTCTTCTACAATTTCTTCTGTGAGGCCTTTACCAGAACGGAAAATGGAAACGTCTTTGTCATGAAAACCATACTGATAGTCTTCACCAATTTCCGGCATTTGTTTTGCCATATGAAAATACCTCCTTAGAGTCAGGAATGAACATAGCCATCCCCGCTGTGTTTCAAGTACGTTGCTGTATTATGAACGGTCTTCTTCTTCCACTAACCCTTTTTCCATGGCCTTCCACGCAAGTGTTGCGCATTTAATGCGGGCGGGAAACTTCGTAACGCCCTGCAGGGCTTCGATATCGCCAAGGTCGTATTTCGTATCGTCGATCTCTTCGCCCTGCATTAACTGCGAAAACATCTGCGCCATATCCAGTGCTTCTTCGACAGTGTGACCTTTTACGGCCTCCGTCATCATCGAAGCAGAGGATAAACTGATCGAGCAGCCTTCTCCAACAAATCTTGCATCGGAGATTTTTTCTTCTTCCACCTTCAGCTGAAGCTGGATGCGATCGCCGCATGTTGGGTTGTTCATGTTGACATGAAGTGTCTCTTCCTCCAGGTCACCTTTGTTTCTTGGATTTTTGTAGTGATCCATGATGACCTGGCGGTAAAGTGTATCTAAATTATGCGAAGACATCACCGAAATACTCCTTTACTCTTATTAACCCCTCTGCCAAAGCATCAATATCTTCTGTGGAGTTGTAAAGATAAAAACTGGCACGGGCGGTAGAGGCTACATCGAGCCACTTCATTAACGGCTGCGCACAATGATGGCCGGCGCGTACCGCAATGCCTTCTGCATCAAGAACGGTGGCGACATCATGTGGATGCACATCCTGTACATTAAACGTCATAATGCCTGTACGTTCTTTTGGTCCGTATACTTCCAGACCATCCACCGCCGATAATTGCTTGAGCGCGTATTGGCCGAGCTCTTTTTCGTGAGCAGCAATGTCATCCAGGCCTATCTCTTTCAGGAAATCAATTGCTGCTCCTAGACCAATAGCACCAGCAATGATCGGTGTGCCCCCTTCAAACTTCCACGGGGTTTCTTTCCATGTTGAATCATAAAGCCCGACAAAGTCAATCATTTCGCCGCCAAATTCCACCGGTTCCATATTTTCCAGAAGAGATTTTCTGCCATAAAGAACACCGATCCCTGTCGGGCCGCCCATTTTGTGTCCGGAGAAGGCGTAAAAGTCCACGTCCAGGTCCTGCACGTCCACCGTCATGTGCGGGACGCTCTGGGCACCGTCTACGACGATGATCGCTCCGTGTTCATGGGCGATAGCGGCAATATCTTTAATGGGGTCCACCGTGCCAAGTACGTTTGAGACGTGACTGACGGCAACAATTTTTGTTTTTTCGGAAACAGCTTTGCGTACATTTTCTGCCGTCACCGTTCCGTCTGCTTCAAGCTCCACATACCGGAGATGGGCTCCGTTACGTTTTGCTGCCTGCTGCCACGGAATAAGATTGGAATGATGTTCTTTTTCTGTCAGGACGATTTCATCGCCTTCCTGCAGATGAGCATCTCCGTAGCTTGAAGCCACCGTGTTAATGCCGACTGTCGTGCCGCGGTTGAAAATGATCTGCTGGGAGGAGGGGGCATTGATGAAGGCACGGACTTTTTCCCGGGCTCCTTCGTATTCATCCGTCGCCATGCTTCCAAGTGTATGCACCCCGCGGTGGACATTGGAATTATAGCGGCGGTAGTAATCATTAACCGCTTCAATGACCTGCAGCGGTTTTTGGGAAGTAGCCGCCGAGTCAAGATAGACCAGCGGGCTTCCGTTTACTTCCTGCTGCAGTATAGGAAACTGTTCACGAATGGCTTTTACATCCATTAGTATACTTTCCTTTCAATTACCTCCGTCAGACGATCTTTCACAGCTTGAATTGGCAGTGCGTCCACTACTGGAGCGAGGAAGCCATGAATAATCAGCCGTTCTGCTTCTGTTTGCGGAATCCCGCGGCTCATCATGTAATAAAGCTGAACCGGGTCAACGCGGCCGACAGAAGCTGCGTGGCCGGCTGTAACATCGTCTTCATCGATAAGGAGAATTGGGTTCGCGTCGCCACGTGCACGTTCACTGAGCATAAGCACACGCTCGGTTTGCTCTCCGTTAGCTTTTGTTGCCCCGTGCTCAATCTTATTAACGCCGTTAAAGATAGCAGAAGCTTTGTCTTTCATAACACCGTGAGTCAAAATCTGGCCATCCGTATTTTTACCAAACTGGATAATATGGGCCCAGAAGTTCTGGCTCTGCTCTCCACGGCCAATAGCCACGGATTTTTTATCAGAAGTCGAACCATCGCCTACAAGTGCAGTCGTGTTGTCCGATACTGTATTTCCTTCATTCATCTGGCCAAGTGCCCAGTCGATGCTTGCGTCCTTAAGTGCGTAGCCGCGGCGGTTAGTGTAAACCGTGGTCGCCTTCTCTAAGTGATCCACGCCGCCAAAGGAAACGTTCGCGCCTTCTTCGGCATAAACTTCTGCAATTGCATTAACTACAGAAGGCGTTTCGGTATCATAAGAAACGTAGTTCTCAAGATACGTCACTTCACTGTTTGCTTCTGCTACAATAACTACGTGGTTGAACAGCCCCATATCGGCCTGCTCCAGCCAATAGATTGCTTGAAGCGGCGCTTCCACTTTTACATTTTTCGGCACATAGATGAATGTCCCCCCGTTCATCAGAGCTACGTTGAGCGCTGTGAAGCGATGCTCATCCACCTGTACGGCATTGCCCATGAAATAACGTTCGAGCAGATCGCCGTGCTCGATGGCCGCCGTTGCGATATCTGTGAAAATAACGCCCTGCTCTTCAAGCGTGCTGCTTGCTTCATACAAAACCGTCTGGCCGTCTCTTTGCACGAGAAGATTTTGCTCTGTGGCGTTTTTATCAATAAGTCCCTGCACTTGTTCATGCAGTTCGTCCGACGAGGAAAAGGTTTCTTTCGAAGTGCCCTGGTGCTCAAATTCGGTAAAGTTCCACGTTTTAATGTTCGTTTTTTCCGGTTTTGGCAGCTCCAGCTTTTCTGACAGGCGGCTTGCGCTCAGGCGCTGCTCCTTCAGCCATTGTGGTTCATTTTGGTTGTTCGAAAAATCTTCGACATATTTTTCGTCGTATTTCCAAGTAGTATCTATAGACATCATTTCGCCTCCCCTGCTGTTAAAATTATTCCTGTGGTTCTCCAACGCGTTCGTTTTCAATGCCGAGTTCTTCTTTAATCCACTCATAGCCTTCGTTTTCAAGACGCTGGGCCAATTCGGCGCCGCCGGATTTAACAATACGTCCCTGCATCATAACGTGCACTTTATCCGGAGTGATGTAGTTCAAGAGGCGTTGATAGTGAGTGATGATTAAGCAGCCAAAGTCCGGGCTTTTCATGTCGTTTACGCCTTTGGAAACGACTTTGAGCGCGTCGATATCAAGACCGGAATCGATTTCGTCCAGGATAGCGATTTTTGGTTCCATCATAAGAAGCTGAAGAATTTCATTACGCTTTTTCTCACCGCCGGAGAAACCTTCGTTTAAATAACGCTGGGAGAACGATTCGTCAATTTCAAGCATGTTCATTTTTTCATCCATCTGGCGGATAAATTTCATCAGCTGGATTTCATTGCCTTCGCCGCGCTTAGCGTTAATGGCCGAACGCATAAAGTCAGAGTTCGTTACACCGCTCACTTCACTTGGATACTGCATTGCGAGAAAAAGACCTGCTCTTGCGCGCTCGTCGACTTCCATGTCGAGAACGTCTTCTCCGTCAAGAGTGATAGTTCCTTTAGTAATTTCATACTTCGGATGGCCCATCACTGCAGAAGCAAGCGTGGATTTCCCTGTTCCGTTTGGTCCCATGATTGCGTGAATTTCTCCGCCGTTCATTTCCAGATCGAAACCTTTAATGATTTCAGTACCTTCAATTTCTACGTGCAAATTCTCAATTTTCAAATTCGGCGTTGCCATTTTGCATACCTCCATATTTTGGAATCAAGCGGAAACCGCTGTTTTTTCTCTATTTATTATAATTATTATTTTATAACAAATATAAACTGACTTCAAGCAAACTCGCTTCATCTCCCGATACATTTCATTTTTAAGCTGCTGTATGATAATAAAACGCATAGGAAATAAATGAGAATTCCTTGGCTTTATTCTCAATAAAAGCATTCATACAAAAAGGAGGGCGCCTATACAAACATTTGCAGGAACGACCCTCCTTGTTCAATGCTTTCCTTCATTCACCCTTACAGTATACCAAACCTCAGTGAGAAGTAAAAAAAGAAAAACTCTTTCAATGGAGATTCTCTTTTAGTTCTACTTAATACAAAAGACCGGACTTAGTCAACAAGTCCGGCCTGTCCGCTATTATTGCTCGGCAGGAATAACAGCTCCATCGTATTCTTCTTCAATAAATTGCTGTGTTTCTTCCGATTGCAATACCTCCACGAGCGTCTGAATCGTTTCATTATCTTCATCCTCTGCCCTCGCCGCTACCACATTGACATACGGATTGTCTTCCGGGCTTTCAAGCGCAATGGCATCTTCCTGTGGATTCAGGTCGGCATCAATCGCGTAGTTGGAGTTAATAAACACTGCATCCCCCTCGCCATTATTGTACACTTGCGGAAGTGTAGCCGCATCAATGTCCGCCTGGAACTGCAGATTTTTCGGATTTTCAGCAATATCCTCCACAGTTGCTTCCACACCGGCCCCTTCTTCAAGCGTAAGCATGCCTTCCTGTTCAAGCATCTGAAGGATCCGGCCGTGGTCTGCGACCGAGTTGCTCATAATTATTTCAGCCCCATCAGGAAGGGCATCAAGGCTGTCGTATTCCTGGGAATAAACACCGATAGGTTCTATGTGAATACCGCCCATGTTAACAAAATCATAGTTTTCGTTTTCTTCCATTTGATCTTCAAGATACGGAATATGCTGAAAATAGTTTGCATCAATTTCTTCCGAAGCCAACGCTTCGTTTGGAACAATATAGTCGTTGAAGGTTTCAATTTCAAGCTCGATATTTTCTTCTTCAAGCTGATCTTCGGCAAATTCCAGAATTTCGGCATGCGGTACACTCGTAGCCCCTACGGTAAGTGTTTGCGTGTCTTCTCCGGAACCGTCTCCTGATTCTGAATCAGATCCGCATGCTGCAAGTACCGCCGTGGAAAGTAATGAAACTCCAAGTAGTGTTTTCTTCATGAAAAATTCCCCCATTAATATAATATTTATCGTTTATCTATCTGTCTCGTCCAAATATCGCCCACCCACTGTAGAATGAAGACAATAACCAAAATCAGGACTGTAGCAACAAACACCACGTCATTGTTGCTTCGCTGGAACCCTTCCTGATACGCAAGGTTCCCGAGACCGCCCCCGCCTACAACACCGGCCATGGCGGTGTAGCTGACCAGCGTGATGCCTGTCACCGTGATCCCGGAAATTAAGGATGGCAAGGCTTCAGGCAGAAGCACCTTTTGGATGATCTGCCACTGGGTCGCCCCCATTGCCTGCGAAGCTTCAATAACGCCCTTATCTACTTCTCTCAAGCCAATTTCCACCAGACGGGCATAGAAAGGAGCTGCACCGATAATCAGCGCTGGCAGCGCTGCACTCGGCCCGAGCATCGTGCCAATTAAAAAGGTTGTGAATGGAATAAGCAGAATGATTAGAATAATAAACGGAATCGAACGAAAAATATTGACGATCGCCGCTGTCACCGTATGCACCGGCTTGTTTTCCCACATGTTTCCCTTATCCGTTAAATACAGCAGAACGCCTAGTATTGTTCCGAGTAAAAACGTTGCTGCTACCGCGATCAAGCTCATATATACAGTTTCCCACGTAGCAATCCACATATTTTCCCAATTAATTTCTTCCATCCAGGTGCTAAGCATGCTCCATCACCTCCGCTTCTATTTCTTCTTCACGGAGGTAGTCCAGCGCTTTTTCGATTTCCTCATGGCTGCCTTTGATGCGGATGAAAAGAGAGCCATAACTGCCGCGCTGCGTCTGGGAAATTTTTCCCTGAATAATGTTCACATCCACATCAAACTGGCGGATGACTTTGGAAATGAACGGCTGCTCAGCCTTGTTTTCCAAAAACTTCAGCTGTACCACTGCCCCGGTTTCTTCTTCATTAAATACAATTTCCGAGGCATCTTCCTCCGGCTCCGTAATCTGGCGCACGAATTCTTTTGTCATATGCTCCTGGGGCTTTCGGAAGACCTGGAGCACAGGCCCTTCTTCAACGACTCTGCCGTTTTCCATCACTGCCACCCGGTGGCAGATTTTACGGATTACGTGCATTTCGTGCGTGATCAGCACAATGGTTAAACCGAGCTTTTTATTAATATCAGTCAGCAGAGCGAGAATAGAATCCGTTGTTTTTGGATCCAGGGCCGACGTCGCTTCATCGCACAGCAGCACCTTTGGGTTGTTAGCAAGAGCCCTTGCAATGCCAACCCGCTGCTTCTGGCCGCCGCTCAGCTGGGAAGGATAGGAATCTTCCCGGCCTTCAAGGCCGACAAGGTTCACCAGCTCCTGCACCCGTTTGTTTCGTTCCTGCTTTGACTGCTTTGCAATTTCGAGTGGAAACGCAATGTTTTCTGCTACTGTCCGCGACCACAGCAGGTTAAAGTGTTGAAACACCATTCCTATCTCCTGGCGGGCGCTGCGAAGAGACTGCCCTTTTAAGGAGGTAATGCTCTCTCCCTCGATGGTTACTTCACCGCTCGTTGCGGTTTCGAGCTTATTTAACAGCCTTACAAGCGTACTTTTACCTGCGCCGCTGTAGCCGATAATGCCAAAGATCTCTCCTTCATCAATAGAAAGGCTGACGTTATCTACGGCAGTAACGGTTTGGGTTTTTGTTTGAAAGGCCTTGGACAAACCTTTTAATTGAATCATACCGCTCTCTCCTTCATCGTCCTTCTTTATCTTCATTAAAGAGATGTAAATAGTAGGTTTTAAATCTTCACAGTTCCGGCAAATGTTCTCTTTCCACCTCGAACCATAAAGAAAAAACCTTTCTGCACACGAGCAGAAAGGTTTTTAAGAATCCTTTCCACTCATCTTGCAGACATATGCCTGCAGGAATTGGCACCATGTCTGCTTATGCAGACTGGTTGCCGGGTTTCACAGGGCCAGCCCCTCCACCTCTCTTGATAAGTGAACGATGATTATCCGTTCATATTTGACGATGCTATTGATAATAGCACCTTTTCCTATAAGCGTCAACTGTTGGTGTCGTGCTGAAAAGGGTGAAAACGATCAGTATTAAAGCTCTTCAAAAAAAGAAGCTGCCTGTTTACAGGCCAGCTTCTATGTAGATCAGTATTAATCGTCGCTTACCATGTCCGAATACTGAGCCGGAGACATTAGATCATCCAGTTCGCTTTCATTGGAAGGCTCTACAACGATCATCCAAGCTTTTTCATACGGCGATTCATTAACGAATTCCGGAGAATCATCCAGGTCTTCGTTAATTTCTACGACTTTCCCTGTGACCGGGGCATAAAGCTCCGATACCGTTTTTACAGACTCTACACTTCCAAATGGTTCACCTGCTTCAAGCTCATCCCCAACCTCTGGAAGCTCTACGAATACAATATCGCCAAGCTCTGATTGGGCAAAATCCGTGACCCCAACGCGAAGACGTCCGTCTTCTTTTTTCACCCATTCATGTTCTTCTGAATACAAAAGTTCATCTGGCACACTCATGCATAATCATCCTCCTTCAAATGAATACTAATACGCTTTCCACTTTTCCTCAAAAACTGGTTCCTTAAACCCAAGGGTAACACTCTCGCCATCTGTCACGACAGGTCTTTTTATGAGCATTCCATCAGAGGAGAGCCATTCCAGAATTTCTTCTTCGGACGCTTTCGGCAGACGGCTCTTCAAGTCCATCTCCCTGTACTTTTTTCCGCTTGTGTTAAAAAACTGTTTCCATTCGAGCCCTTCCTGCTCTTTCCACTTCTTTAGTTCTTCCTTAGAAGGCGGATGGTCTACAATATGATACTCGTTAAAAGGGATCTCTTCTGTTTCAAGCCACTTTTTAGCTTTGCGGCATGTATCGCACGGGGGATATCCATAAAAAGTAAGTGCCAATGCCAGGCCTCCTCACACGCTTTCTTTCCTCTAATTGTAGCGGAATCTTTCCAGGTTGGAAAGTTTCATTTTGTTTTTAACTGCCAAGGGAAGCTGTTAAGACTTGTTCGAGTGAACGGCTGAATTCAAAAGCAAGGGAGGTATGCATTTCCTGAAGCTGTTTGGCCTGGCGCGGGAGGATGCCGGCCACGATGACTTTAGTGCCCATCAAGGTGAGCGCTTCAAAGGTGCTGCGCAGTTCCTTCATCCCCTCTTCGTCCACCTCTCCCACCCCGGTAAAATCAAAAATTGTCTTTTCGTACTCCCCCCGGTGCCAGGCATGGACAACTTTTTCTGCGATTAGTGACACTTTCTGCTCGTTAATATCGCCGTGAAGGGGCACAAGGGCCATATCTTTTGTAATTTCAATAAACGGAGCGGACAGGCGGTAATTTTCCTTAATGACGGCTTCCATCGTTTCTTTTTCTTCAAGCAGTTCTGTATTCGTCTCCCGAAGGCGGTCGCGAAGACGTTCGAGCTTGCCTGAGACATTGCTGTAGCTTTGATCCTTTGGCACAAGCAGCACGTGGATGTGCAGATCGTTGCTTTTTTCCGTGTATACATCCATCACAGTGGAGACACGGTCTTCGTCGATAAAAATCAACTCTACGCCATTTTCTTCAGGCGTATCTTGAAACAGCCGTTTTGCCTTTTCCCAGCTTCCTTCATCCAGCCACTCATAAAAATATTCCTTATGGCCAAAACGACTCCGCGCGGAAGAAGACATATAAATGATTTTGTAATGCTTATCTATTTGTACGTAAGGAAGCGGCAGAGCCTCAGGACTGAGATCTGGCATAGGTGCCTCCCTCCTCTTCTCCTTCGATCCAACGCTCGAGCGTACGCAGCCCATCCATCCGGATAACTTCCCCGGAAAATAGTTCACCTACATCGCGTTCTCTTGCCATCTTGCCGCCGAGGAGGACCGCCGGCTTTTCTTTCAGAGCAGTAAAGGTCTCAATGTAGGAAAATAACGAAGGAAGACGATACGAGAGGGCTGCCGACATGGCGACTGCCTGCGGCTGCCATTTTTCTGCAAAAGCGAGCGCCTGCTCAGCTGGCAGATTTGGTCCGAGATACTTCACCGACCAGCCGCGTGCCCGAAAAATGGAGGCCGCCATTCTTAAGCCTAAATAGTGCTGCTCTTCCGCTACACCGAAAAGAAGTGCTTTTGGAGCATCTGGTGAGGGCTGCTTTTCTTCCCTTCGCTCCAGTCGGGAAAGCAGAAAATCACATGTCGCCGTTGCCAGGTGCTCATCTGCGACCGATATTTTATTCTCCTGCCAGAGTTCTCCAACATGATACATAGCAGGTGTCAGCAGATCTTCATAGATCCCGGTTAACGTCATGTGCTTATTTACTTTTTGGATTTCCTGCCAGGCCTCTTCATCGAGTCCATCGAGCATCATGCCTGCCAGATCTTCCGGTCGTATTATCATTAATTGTCACCTTATTTCTGAATGTTTTCTTCAAGCTGCTCAATGCCCTCCGTAAGACATTCCGTAAAAAAGAGCCGCTCCTCTTTAGCCGCATAAAGAGGGAAGATTGCTCTCAAACGCTTATAGTTATCAATAATGATGGCAGTAGATACTCCCCGCTCGTTTAAAACTGACTCCAGCCACGCTGTGTAATCCAGAAAAAAAGAGCGGTCCGAAAGAGCATAGGAGGTTTCAAGATGTTTGAGATGGTGATGATTATCTTCTTCTGTTTTCTCCCTCCCTCTCTCTTTGAACCTGTCCCAAAGCCAGGGATGAGCTTTATATATTTCTTCAGAGACGTGCTGAACAATTTTTTCTTTTTCCTCCGGCGTCATTCTGCCACCACCTGGTACTGGTGAACTTCCGGCACAATGCCTGCAAGCTCCTGATCCGGATAGTTTTTCTCCATTTCATGTATTTCTTTAAATTCTTTACTCCGTACCCAGTTCAAATACATTTCCTTAGATGTCCATACCATGTAGACCGTTAATTCACCGGGCTTTTTTTCATTCTGCAGAAGCTGAAACTTCAGAAACCCTTCTGCCTTGTCCACCCGTCGCGATCTTTTTTCATATATTGCAATAACCTCGGCCGCTTTTTCTTCCGGGACTCTAAATGTGGACGTAACAATGTGCATACCAGTGTCCTCCTATATCGACTTTTCAATGCTTAATATTGTATCAATCCTGAAAGGGGAACGCCAATGCCAAATCTCCCGGCACAACAGCAAGTATAAAAGCATATACTAAGTGGTTTGAATATGATGTTATCGCTTAAAAAAATAAAATTTTTTTAATATGAGTCCATTACGCATCAAATCCGGCTTAGAACTTTTCCTGCTTATTTAATTATTAAAAATTTTCCGTTTCTAATGTTTATTCCTTTTTAAGCCGGGAATGTGTCTGATTGACTGAGGTTTTAATCCCTTGGTTAAAATATAAAGGAGGTATTTTGAACAATGGCAGTCGATAAATATCCATCCAGACAGGGCGACCATAAGGAAATCATGGACCGGAAGGACCCGGTAGTACACGGGAGCGCCGGATATGATGGCCCGCTGCAGCAGAAGGAACTGGACTTTTACGACGAGAACGGCTACCTCATGCTCCAGAAGCTGTTCACCGACGAGGAAGTCGACATGATGAAGCGCGAGCTCCGGGAGACGATGAAGCGCAACGAAGAGCGCGACGCGCCGGACGTGATCAAGGAGCCGAA
>NZ_NPFA01000012.1 GCF_002265875.1 Marinococcus halophilus | reverse complement strand
AAAGCATAACGGTGGATCGGGGCAAAGAATTCGCCTGTTTTCCCGCCCTCGAAGCCCGGGGCGTGCCCGTCTATTTCGCCGACCCCTATGCCGCCTGGCAGCGGGGAACCAATGAAAATGCCAACGGCCTTCTGCGGGAATTTTTCCCAAAGGGTATGGATTTAGCCCGCCTCAGCCGGCAGGAAGTGGACGACGTCACCGGACTGATTCATCGGCGCCCCAGAAATTGTTTACATGGGAAGACCACGGAAAATGTGTTTCATGAAGAAGTGTTGCGCTTAAATTGACAATCTAAGTTAAATATTTAAATTTATAAGCAAAAAAATAGCTGAAAATTAAAAAGATGGTTGGTAATATGTATTATTACACGTATAATTGAATAAAGAAAATAATTCCAGTAAACAGTGACTATTTAATTGCTTTTTTTACAAAAAATATCGAAGGCAGGGACAATATGAAAAAAAAGTTAGGCATTTGGACCTTATCAGCAGTATTAACTGTTGTTTCAGGACTTACTGTGGCAGAAGCAAAAGCAGAAGAAGGAAACGAACACGATTTGGCGACGATGACGGCCGGCGGGCATACATTAACCCTCGCAGGCAGCATGCCGCGCTTTACATATGACTCAGGGCTGGATTTCAGCTACCCTGAAGAGGGAGTTAAAGGAATATATGTGACCGGTCACTCGGCGGGCGGCGCTCGAATGGATAAGTTAATTGATCTTATTGACTCCACGGATCTGAACGCCATGGTAATAGATATTAAAGACGATCACGGGAATTTAACATTCAGCGTGCCGGAAGGCTCGGAGCTTCCTGATATAGGGAAAAATATGATCAAGGACCCCGAAGCCCTGATGAAAAAACTGGAAGAACATAATATCTACCCAATCGCCCGTATCACTACCTTTAAGGATAATGTGCTTGCCAAAAAGCACCCGGAATATTCCTATCAGACAGCTGGGGGAGCTACGTGGTCGAATGGAAGCGGCCATATGTTTACTAACCCGTTCATGAAAGAAGTATGGGATTATAATCTTCAAATAGCAGAAGAAGCGGCGAAGCTCGGTTTTCAAGATATCCAGTTCGATTACATTCGTTTTCCGGAAGGGTTCGAAACACGGGATGACCAGCTCACTTACTCTACTGGCGACTATGACAATGGGGATGACAATGTGCAGGAAAGAGTAGACGCCGTTACAGATTTTGTCGCCTATTCTGAAGAGACGCTTCAAACAAAGTATAATGTAAATGTCTCAGCAGATATCTTCGGTTATTCAGCTACCCAGGAACGGGCTCCGGGTATCGGCCAGGATTTCCGGCTGATTTCTGAAAATGTAGACGTTATCAGCTCCATGATCTACCCAAGCCATTGGGGGAGCGGTTATTTTAATATTGATAAACCAGACAAGCAGCCGTATGAGGTGATCGATGCTTATGCAAAGGCAGAAACAAAGATTTTATCAAGTCTCGAAGAGCAGCCGATAACCCGGCCGTGGATTCAGGATTTTACTGCAAGCTATTTAGGAAGCGGTAATTATCTTCATTATGGAAGCACTGAAGTGGAGGCGCAGATTCAGGCGCTGCAGGATAACGGCATTGAAGAGTACCTGCTGTGGGACGCCCAGAATTCTTATTCCAAAGGTACAGACTATACGCCGTAAAAAGAAAATCAAAGGAGCGGGGGATGAAAACCGCTCCTTTTTGCTGTGCGCACGAGTGTGAAAGAGTAAATGCAACAACATTTCTCTTTGGGGCTTGTATATAGGAAAGAGCGCCTTCAGAAAGCTTAAATAAGTACTGAAGACACTTACTATATACCAGGTTTCGCGTTATAATATACTTAACACAAATTTGGGGGTCATTATGTCTAAACTAAACTGGTACGAAAAATTGAACCAATACTTTCCAGTTGAAGAGATGAAATCAAAAAAGCATATGGAAGTTCTGCTGGATGAAAAAGGTGATATTTACCATAAGGATGAGGGACCTCGCCATGTTATGATGTATGTAGAAACCGAAGAATTTGTTTTTATCGACTACCTGCTGGTAGCGAAGGAAGCTAGAGGAGAAGGAGTCGGACAGAAATTACTTGATAGCCTTAAAAGTAAGAATAAACCGATAATTTTAGAAGTGGAACCCCTTGATTATGAAGAAAGTGACACAGCGAAACGGTTTCGTTTTTATGAAAGAGCCGGGTTCCGGCAGGCGAAATCCATCGGCTACAGCAGAATTTCTCTGGCAACAAATGAAGTGAACACGCTCGAAATTTTGTATTGGTCGCCGGACGATGCCTCAGAAGAAGTTATTTATGAAAAAATGAAGCATACGTACAAAAACATTCATACGTACAAAGACGAAGAAATCTATGGTAAAGCGTATCAGGATGTGACTGAAGTGCTCACGTATGATAACAAAGATGAATTAAAGAACGCTTAGAAAGGAGGGCGAAGCGGTATGAAAAATGCAGTTGCAAAAAAACGCAGAAAAATGAAAAGAGAAGTGCTGCGGGATATGCTTAAAAAGAATCTCAAGGGCCTGAACAAAGAAAAATCGCCCGAAAAGGGCGTTCCAACTCCTTCAAGACACACCGCTTAATACAATGGAAGCGCAGCTCAGACGGGCTGCGTTTTTTATATGCCGTAAGGTTTGAGAGGCTGGTTGAGGTGGAACAATCCTTAATGTAAAGAAAATAGGAGGGTTCCTAATGCAGACACATCAACTGTATATCAATGGAGAATACGTAAACGGATCCAGCGATGAATATATTGAAATTGAAAACCCGGCGACGGAAGAAACCATTTCGCGTACGGTAAAAGCGACAAAAGAAGACGTGGATAAAGCTGTTGCTGCCGCATCTGCAGCCCAAAAAGGATGGGAACTGACACCAAATATCGAACGCGGTAATATTGTCCGCGCTCTTGGAGATAAAATTGAAGCAAACAAAGACCGCTTTATTGATCTTCTGCAGGAAGAGCAGGGCAAGGATTACGGACTTGCGAGCGGTGAAGTGGAACTTGCTATTGATTATTTCCGCTACATGTCCGAGTGGGCAAGAAGAATTGAAGGAGAGATTCTTCCGAGTGATCGGGAAAATGAGAATATTTTCATTTACAAAAAACCGATAGGAGTCGTCGGAGGCATTGTGCCTTGGAATTTTCCAGTATTTATTTTAGCCAGGAAAGTAGCCACGGCTTTGGTGACCGGCTGTACAATTGTCCTGAAGCCGAGTCAGCAGACACCGAACACAGCCATTGAATTCACGAAAATCATTGACGAAATGGATGAAGTGCCAAAGGGCGTCTATAACCTGATTACAGGTACAGGCTCGGAAATAGGCAACGCCCTTGCTTCTCATGAAAATGTAGATATGATCACAATGACAGGCAGTGTGCCTGCAGGAACAAAAGTAATGGAAGCTGCGGCGCAGAACATTACAAAAGTGAATCTGGAGCTTGGCGGGAAAGCCCCAGCCATTGTAACAGCAAACGCAGATATCGAGACTGCAGTGAAGCATATTACAACCTCCAGGCTTGCCAATAATGGCCAGGCCTGCACGAACGCAGAACGGGTGTATGTGCATGAAAGCATAGCTGAAGCATTTACCAAGCGCCTGCAGGAAGCGTTTGAACAAAAAACAATGGGGGATCCGCGTGCCTCTAAAGATGCAGACGTCGGTCCGCTCGTAAGTAAAGATCGCCTCGATGAAGTGCATGCGATGGTGGAAAACGCTAAAAAATCTGGAGCGAAAGTAGTAGCTGGCGGTGAACAGGGTGACCAGAATAAAGGTTATTTTTATAAGCCGACGGTAATCAGCAACGCCCGTCATGACATGGAAATTATGCAGGAAGAAATATTTGGGCCGGTTATTCCTATCGATACGTTCCAAACACTTGATGAAGCAATAGAAAAAGGCAATGACACTGTGTTTGGCCTTTCCTCTTCTGTGTACAGTGAAGATATGAATGAAATTATGAGAGTAGTGAACGAGCTGCGTTTTGGCGAAACGTATGTTAATCGGGAAAACTTTGAAGCTGTGCAGGGCTATCACGCCGGTTTTCGCAAATCCGGACTCGGAGGCGCCGATGGCAAGCATGGGGTGGAAGACTTTCTGGCCACACATGTTGTGTATATGCAGTATAATAACGAAAAAAATTAAAGAAATTTGGCTGGAGGGTGAACCTTCAGCCATTTTCTAACGTATGTATAGTAAGGGTGGAAACAATTGAATGATTTGTTGAAAAACAAAGCAAGTAATTGAGAATCGTTCATTCAAAATAAAAAGTGAACAGTTTAGATGAATTGTCACAAAACGTTAACAAATTAAACGCTTATAAAGTTTTAAAACCATGATGAAGAGGTATAAACAGAGTATTGCTAAATTAAAGTCCAAAAGTATAGTTGTTCACAAACTAATTAAAACCTCTTTTCAAATTAGAATAATTATTGTATAATAAGCTTGTGACTAAAAAGCAGAGAATATTATACGTTGTTTTCGCCCATTTTAATCCCAATAGTTGGGGAAGGAGAGATTTGTTAACATGGTGACATTGCTTACATCTCCAAGTTGTACATCCTGTCGGAAAGCGAAAGCATGGTTGGACGAACACGAGATTGCTTATAATGAAAGAAATATTTTTGCAGAACCTTTAACTGTGGATGAAGTAAAAGAAATCGTCCGCCTTACAGAAGACGGCACAGACGAAATTGTCTCCCGTCGTTCGAAGGTTTTTCAGGAATTAGACGTAGAAATGGAGAATCTTCCATTGCAGCGCCTTTTTCAATTAATCAGCGAACATCCCGGTCTCCTCAGAAGACCGATCATCTATGATGATAAACGACTGCAGGTAGGATATAATGAAGCTGAAATCCGTCGTTTCCTTCCAAGAAAAGTCCGTACTTTTAACTTGATGGAAGCGCAAAAAATGGTAAACTAAAAAGAAAGAAAAATTTCGGCGCCGGTCGGAATTTTTCTTCTTTTTATAATTACGCTTTGTTTTGCTAAAATGAGTTTCATTCCTTGACATGAGTGTGATTTTATCTGAAAATATAAAACCAAACCAGTGTTATATTATTGATGCTCCGCTCCCTCAACGAACGTTGCATCCTGGGATGAGCACAACTCACAAAGGGTCTAATACGGTGCTGTGATTAAAAGGATTACTATATGTTATTGTTAGGGTATAGTATTTTATAGTAGTCAGAAAACCGACCCTAGCTTGAGGAGGGAGAAAAATAGTGGAAATCGAAAGAATCAACGAGTCGACAGTGAAGTTTTACATTACGTACACGGACATCGAAGACCGTGGTTTCGATCGGGACGAGATTTGGTATAACCGTGAACGTGGAGAAGAATTATTCTTTGACATGATTAATGAAGCTCACGACTTAGAAAATTTTGAAATAGAAGGCCCGTTATGGATTCAGGTACAGGCACTCGACCAGGGCATGGAAATTGTTGTAACTAGAGGACAAGTGACTGATGGAAATGTGAAGCTTGAAATTCCGGTTTCAGAAAACAAAGAAGAAGCTCCGGTAGACGATAACATCGTAGATATGCTTGACGAACAATACCGTTCGTCAAAATCAGACAGAAATGGGTCGCTTGAGTCTGAGGATTTGGAAATCGTTATTTCGTTCCAGGATATGGAAGATCTAATCAGCTTGAGTAAAGCTTTTCATGTATCGGATGTGCACAATGAAGTATACTTCTTTGAAAACCGGTATTATCTTTATTTAGTATTTGATCAGCGTTATACAGAAGATGAACAGGACAATATGGTAAGCCACGTGCTGGAATACGGAAATGAATCAGATCTATCCATTTTCCGTATACGTGAGTATGGTACAACGATTGCCTCTGAACACGGTCTTCAGACCTTTAACGAAAACTTCTCATAAGTGTGTATCCCTAAGAGACTGGCGTGTGGCGCTGGTCTTTTATTTTTTTATAAAATCCCCTGCATGTCATTCCCCTGAAAGGCAGATGCTCATGTTTAATGCCCTTACCTCAGAGGGCCGGGCAATTTCAAGCCTGGATCCTTTCATTCACCCCCCGTACTACTGCCCGGATTGTCATCATGAATTACAACTGCGTAAAACCCGAACCACCCGTCCCCATTTCGTTCATTCCCGAAATGCGGATTGCATCCAAGTTTTTGGAGAGTCGGAGGGACATACACAAGGAAAAGCTTTGCTGGCAGACTGGCTCAAAGGCCAGAACCTCTCGCCCATTATGGAAAAACAATTACCAGAAGAAGGACGAAGAGCAGATGTATTCGTGCAATGGGCGGGTAACAACGTGGCTATAGAGATGCAGAGAAGCGCGATTTCTTCGTCATTGCTTTTGGACAGAAGCCGTACATATACAGGCAGCAGGATCCTGCCACTGTGGATTTTTGATTCAAACCTGGTCCAGCGAAAAAGCAATGGACGCTGGTTTTGGAATGAAGCGGTGTGGGGTTCGGTGTTTTCTGGATATTTTAATGCGGTGCCTGTACTGAAGTGGTCTTCCCAGGAACTTCTAATTGTACAGCCATTTTTTGAAACCTCGCCTAATCGCATCGCAGCAAGAGCGTCAAGATTCCCGTTATCAGCTATTAAGCTGCCGCATTTTTTCACTCCCATGAACCTGCCCTTCGATGGTTACCGTGAAATACTTGCCCATAAATATAAATGGCGCTATACCTCTCGCCGATTTGCAGGATGCGGGCAGTATTGGGCCGGTTTGGAGATATATACGCGGTTTCTTTCCCACATCAGTATGCATCCTGCCGAATTAGGATGGCCGACACCGTATTGTTACGTTTTTCAGGGGCCGCCCCTCCTGTGGCAGACGCTGCTGTTTTACCGGGTTATTTACCAAAAAGGCGCTGCCTTAAAAAATATTTTAGCTTCTGTACAGGAGGATCCAATGCTCGCGCCTTTGATACGTCCGGGTCTTCGTTCGGAGGTGTATATGCACCAGGCGGTATGGCACTTTTTGCAGTGGCTTAAGGACCGGAAGGCGGTCTGTTTTCACAACGGCCGCTGGCATGTAAAAAAAGAGCTTCTGCCCGAAGTTTCGGTGGAAACAGGATGGTCGAAGGACCGCAGTTTCGTCAAAATGTTTACAGTCTTTCTCAAAAAGCTTGAAACAGAAAAACGATTCATTGGTACAACTGGAGATAGTTCGATACAATAGGAGTTAAAGATAAAGGGAGGTGCATTCCATTGAGTTCATCTGCTGTAGAACAATTGCCAAAACGCGAAGAAATCAGTGAACAGTATAAATGGAATTTAGAGGATATTTTTTCAAGTAACGAAGAATGGGAAGAGGAATTTAAACACATTCAAAGCTTAATTCCAGCGATCGAGTCGTATAAAGGGCGTCTTGGAGATTCAGGCCATATGCTGTACGAAGCATTGCAGCAGCAGGATAAAATTACTGAGCGGTTCAGCCGTTTATTTGTTTACGCGCATATGCGCTATGATCAAAATACAAACGAATCGCTGTATCAGGGAATGGAGGACCGGGCAAGAAGACTGGCGAGCCAGCTTGGGCAGGCGACGGCTTTCCTTGTGCCGGAAATATTGACGATACCGGAGAAAACGATTAAAGCTTTTTATGATGAGGAGCCCGAGCTGCGCCTGTATGAACACGCTCTCGATGCCATCAATAAAGAACGCCCGCACGTGCTGACAGAATCTGAAGAAGCATTGCTCGCACAGGCTTCAGAAGTGATGGCAGTGCCTGGGAACACCTTTGGCATGCTTAATAATGCAGATTTGGAATTTCCGTCCATAAAAGATGAGAACGGCAACGATGCCCAGGTGACGCATGGGCGCCTGCTGAACTTTTTGGAAAGCGACGATCGGCGTGTGCGCGAAGAAGCCTTTAAAGCTGTCTACAGCACATACGGCCGGTTTAAAAATACGATTTCAAGCACGCTTGGCGGCCAGGTGAAAAAGAATACGTTCAATGCGAGTATACGTAAATACCGTTCGGCGAGGGAAGCGGCGCTAAGTAATAATCATATCCCGGAAAAGGTTTATGACCAGCTGATTTCGACTGTTCATGATTATCTGCCGCTGCTTCACCGCTATGTTAAGCTGCGCAAACAGGTGCTTGAGCTTGATGAGATTCATAACTACGACCTGTATACGCCGCTAGTCAAAGATATTGATATGAAGATGACATATGAAGAAGCAAAAGAAACCGTGCTTAAAGCGCTCGAGCCGCTGGGAAAAGAATATACAGAAACAATTGCCGGAGGATTTGAAAGGGGCTGGGTGGACGTTTATGAAAATGTTGGAAAACGAAGCGGTGCGTATTCTTCCGGCGCATATGGCACGATGCCATACATTTTGATGAACTGGCAGGACAGTGTTAATAATGTGTATACGCTTGCCCATGAACTCGGGCATTCGATGCATAGCTATCTGACTCACCAAAACCAGCCGTATCCTTATGCGGATTACACCATTTTCGTGGCGGAGGTGGCTTCTACTGTAAATGAAGCGCTGCTTACCCGTCATTTGCTCGAACAAACAACAAACAAAACGGAAAAAGCGTATTTGTTGAACCAGTATCTTGAAGGTTTCCGGGGCACGGTTTTCCGCCAGACGATGTTTGCCGAGTTTGAGCAGTTAATTCATGAAAAAGCGGAAGCAGGGGAGGCATTAACTCCGGATTTGTTAAATTCTCTTTATTATCAGTTAAACGAGCAGTACTTTGGTCCGCACATGACGCTTGATGATGATATTGCGCTTGAATGGGCCAGAATACCCCATTTTTATATGAACTTTTATGTATATCAGTACGCTACCGGCTACAGTGCAGCAGCTGCTTTGTCGCAGCAGATCGTAGAGGAAGGAGAGCCTGCGGTAGAACGCTACCTCGAGTTCCTTAAATCCGGGAGTTCAGATTATCCGATTGAAGTTCTGAAAAAAGCGGGGGTTGATATGACTACTTCGACACCGATTGAATTAGCTATGAAATCCTTTGAAGACACGTTGAATGAATTAGAAGAATTGCTGCTTCAATAAAAATTAGCGGAGATGTTTTAGAGCATCTCCGCTAATTTTTTGCTTCTTTTAGGTAAAGGAAGGAGTATACTCCCAATAGGCACCGTTTTTTAATGGCACGTGCTTCATTTTTCTCATTAGCACAAGCTGCTTCAATTGCTTTTCAGCTTCTTTTTCACTCCAATCGAATACAACAGAAATTTCTTTTGTCGTAATACGTGGATAGCGCGCGAGAAAATCTTCAAGCTTTAAGGAATGCGAGGGCTTCGGATCCGGTACGTGCCCGAGCATGTCAGAAAGGATTTCTTCATATACCTGATAGGGATAAAGTCCGGACACTTTTAATCCGCCATCTTCGACATGATCGTTAAAGAAAACGAACGTTGGTGCCTGATCGACTTCCATTTCCCGGGAAGTTCTGATATCGCAATTCAAAGCTTTACGGGTGCAGGCAGAATGAATATCCCGCTGGAATTCTTCAATATCCAGTCCGGTAGCTTCTGCAATTTGAACAAGCGTTTGTTCTGTAGAAATATCCCGGCCGTGCAGAAACAAATTTTCTCTAATATTCCGGAAAAAAACGGAGGCCAACTGCTTGCCCTGCATTTCTGCTGCTTTCATGGCCAAAGCAGGAATGTAGGCAGAAGGAGCCGAATGCTTCAGCCATACGCTTCCGTCTGCCGGCATACCTGACCATGTGGAAACTTCTTCGTAAAACAGGGACATTTCTTTTTTCGTATCTTCTTTTAACGGCTTCTGCTTCTCTTCGCTCCAGCATTCAATATTAGAAGTAAGCAGGAGCTTTGGCGTGAAATAGTGGCCGTATTCGATGAGCAGCTTTTTTAGTACAGGTTCGAACGCCCAGCATTCCGGGCATAATGGATCCATAAAAATATATAATTCAAGCGGCTTTTTCGATAAAGATGGGCTGGTAGACTGCGACAGGCTGCAGGAACCGGAACTGTCATCACAAAAAGAAAAATGCTCGTTGCTCATGACCAGTTCACGCTCCTTTCATTATGAATTTTCTTCAGTATTATTTATCATGTGTTGGGCTGTCACCACAAGCCGTTGGAACATTTCCTGCCGAACGTTGTTTTCCAAGTTTATTTCTTCCATCGCTTCATCCATGCATAACAGCCAGGCCTTCGCCCGTGTTTCCGTTATTGGAAATGGGAGATGGCGGGCGCGCAGGCGAGGATGGCCGTGTTCTTCTGTATATAAAGGCGGGCCGCCTAAAAATTGAGTCATAAATTGCTTTTGTTTACGGGCGGTTTCCGTAAGGTCGTCCGGAAAAATAGGAGCGAGATCCGGATGGGCGCCAACCTTTCCGTAAAACGTATCAATCAGCTCGGAAAGTTTCTCTTCGCCAATCTGGTCAAAGCTCGGTTTAAAAGCAGCCATAGTGAACCTCCGGAACAACGTTTTAACGCTCATGCCTGAAAAGACAGAGCAATTGGGCAAAACGTAATTATTGTATTTTCAATTTTTATTCTAGCAATGAGACATGTTAACCGCAAATATTTTGAACGAAAAGGGGAACGGGGCAAAAAAACAACCCCGGTGTGGAGTTGTTTTAAAGCAAATTATACAAGGTCCTGATAGTTGGCGAGTACGTTTGGTACGTATTTCTGTGTTTCTTTGAAGGGCGGAATGCCGTCATACTTATCAACGTTGCCCGGGCCGGCGTTATAAGCGGCAAGGGCAAGCGTTTTGTTGCCATTGTACTTATTGAGCATATCTCTTAAGTAGCGTATGCCGCCGTCAAGATTCTGTTCAGGGTCCATTGGATCATTTACCTTCAGCATGGAAGCTGTTCCGGGCATCAGCTGCATCAGCCCCATAGCTCCAGCATGGCTTTTAGCGTCTGGATCAAAGCCGGATTCCTGCTTGACCAGTGCACGTACAAGCTTGCTGTCTACGCCGTATTTTTCTGACAAACGTTCAATCGTCTGAACAATGCCGGAGCTTGAATTTGAACTCTGCTTGGAAGAAGAAGTACGTTCAGAAGCAGGTTCGGCATTCTGTTTCACTTCTTTATTGGAAGGCTCGTTTGGAACAGCGGAGGAATCATCGCCTAAATGACGAAAATAACTGCCGGCGCTCGCCGGGTTTAAAAATAGCGAGGAAGATACCGGGCTGAAACCACTGCCGGTCTGCTCAGCCATGATAGCCTGCGTTGACTTTAGGGAATCGTATAAAAAGGAGCCAAAGCGTCCCGCAGCAAACGCAGGCTGCGAGGACGTGGCCTGCTGGCTGTTTCCAACTGCTGAGCCCGTGGAAGACGGAAAAAGAGAGGAAGAAATCGTCAAAAAACTCACCCCACTAATAAAATTCAGATAAGAAAAATATACCAGTATTTCAAATGAAGAACAATGTGCGTATGTTACTGTTCTTCATTTTGCTCCCGGTTTCGTTGAAACAGGCGTTCAATTTTATTTGGAGTATTACGAAGAGGAAAGTGGTGCTGCTCTGAAAGCTCATTCATCCAGGAAGAAACATCTTTTTCACTCGGTCCCTCTATTTCAAGTTCATAATCTGTGACTCCCAAATAGTGACTTCGATCAAAAAAGATTTCTCCTGTGCGAAAGGGCTGGGAAGCCCGGTAGGTGGTCAACGTCCCTATATTTTCGACACGCTCGGCACCGATCAGTGACCGAAGGCGCTCGGAAACTTCACCGGCAGGCAGTGTCCCGCCCGAAATAGCCTCACGGGCGTTCTGAGCGCTGACAGACTGATTCCATTCGGTAAGCCCTTCCGGGGCAGGTTCTTTTAAGGTCAAGGTGAAAGTGCCGGCGCGTTCCCGAATGCGCAGAGCGGATTTACGGGAACGCAGAGCAAAGCTTTTTGTGTCAAAATATGTATTTTGCTGCGAAGAAAAATCGCTTTCGTGGATTGCGAAGCCGGTCACCAAAGAGGAAAATTCTTTTTCCGTCAGAAGATTCTTCGCTTCAATTTCCTGTTCTTTCGCCATAATGAATCGTCCTTTCTGCTACCGGATTACTGGAAAAACGCTATGCATTATCTTATCATATGGTTTGAGCTCTGTCTGTGTACATAAGTTATGATAAAATTAAGTACAGATATGGGATGTATACTTGCCATTTTTGGAGGAGTTGTGACATGCAGCATATATTGACTGTAAATCATTACGAAGAAGACAATGAAACATTAATAATGTATCCGGTGGAAGAATGGCCGGAAAAAGAATGGGGAAAATTAAGCGATGGCGGCCAGATGCTTGCAGACTCCGATGCGTTGACGCTTGTTTATGTGCTTGATATGGAAGACGAATTTGTGCAGCTGCGTATTCCAAAAAGAGTATGGCCGCTTTTGAAATCGGCTTATGAAAGCGAGAAGCATGTTTACGTAAAAAGCGGAAGCAAGCTCCATTTAGAAAACTTCCATGAAGAAATTGAGTATTTAATGGATAATGTGCCTGGAAACGGGAATTATGGTACTGAAATGGTATCTGCATTTGAAGAAGCTTTCAACGTATAACCTCATAATAATGTAAATGAGTGGTGGTAAACCATGAGCAACTGGCAGACATTTCTTTCGCCTTATATGCAGGCAGTAGAAGAAATGAAAGTGAAATTAAAAGGGTTAAGAGAGCAGTACCAAACATCTTCACAGCATACACCAATCGAATTCGTTACCGGGAGGGTCAAGCCTGTAACCAGCATTCTCGATAAAGCCCAGCGTAAGGATATCCCGCTCGACGAAATTGATACAAAAATGCAGGACATTGCCGGTATTCGTATCGTCTGCCAATTTGTCAGCGATATTGATACCATTGTGGAGCTGATGCGGACAAGACAGGATTTTGAAATTTTAGAGGAAAGAGATTACATCAAAGAAAAGAAAGATAGTGGGTACCGGTCGTTTCATATGGTCGTTTCTTATCCCGTGCATACGATCGATGGGCGCAAAGACGTACTCACAGAAATCCAAGTACGAACAATGGCGATGAATTTCTGGGCAACTATAGAGCATTCTTTAAATTATAAATATAGCGGCGAAATTCCGGAGGATATTAAGCACCGGCTGCAGCGAGCTGCTGAAGCCGCGTTTCAGCTCGATGAAGAAATGTCTAAAATTAAAGGCGAGGTACGGGAAGCCCAGCGTATCTATATGCAAAACAGGGAAAGTGAGGGTCCAAATACATGAGCATCCCGTCCACTGATGAAAACATGCGATATAATGTCACGTCCCGTGGAGATGATACCTCCAATGAAATTAGGGACAAAGTGCTTTCCTACCTGAACGAATTTGGGCTGATTCATGACGAAGTCCACCCGGACATTGTCATTACTGTCGGCGGGGACGGCACGCTGCTCCAGGCGTTTCACCATTACTATGAATCGCTTGAAGATGTTTGCTTTGTAGGTATACATACCGGGCATCTTGGTTTTTATGCAGACTGGCAGCCGGAAGAAGTGGAGAAGCTGGTGATCCATCTCGCGAAAACGCCATTTCAGGTAGTGGAATATCCGCTGCTTGAAGTGATTGTCCGCTACAATGAACATACGAGGTTCGAACGGTACTTGGCTCTAAATGAGTGTATGGTAAAAACGCTTGAAGGTTCTCTCGTATGCAACGTCGACATTAAAGGCGAGCATTTTGAAACGTTTCGCGGAGACGGTCTGTGTATTTCTACTCCTTCCGGAAGCACGGCATACAATAAATCACTGGGTGGAGCGATTTTGCACCCCTCCTTATCAAGTATTCAAATAGCCGAAATGGCAAGCATCAATAACCGGGTCTACCGGACGATTGGCTCGCCGTTAATTCTGCCGCAGCACCATACCTGTCTTCTGCGCCCGGTGAACGATGTGGATATGCAGATCACCATCGACCATATTACTCTCGTCGATCAGGGCATCGAGTCCATTCAGTACCGGGTGGCGGAGGAAAAAGTCCGATTCGCCCGTTTCCGCCCGTTTCCTTTCTGGAAGCGCGTGAAGGAATCGTTTATCGGGGAGTAAAAGGATGCGGACGATTACATGGAGTGTTCCTGCCGATGCGGAAGGCTGTACAGTGAAAAAGTTTTTGAGCCAATACAAAGATGTCTCGAGGCGTGTGTGGAAAAAAATAGATAATCCCTATCTGCAGCTCAATGGAGAAGCAGGACGTGGAAACGACTATTTGAGTGCCGGGGACCTACTGCAGATAAAGATTCCACCCGGGAATATACCGCCGCATTTTAAAGAGTCCCTGGAGCCCATGGATGTGCTGTATGAGGACGAAGACGTGATAGTAGTCAATAAACCGCCGGGGCTGCCGACACTTCCAGGAAGAGCAGAGGGGGAGGAATCACTGGCTGGAAGACTTGCCGGTTATCTGCGAAATAAAGGCATGCAGTCTGCTGTTCATCCGGTGTCCAGGCTGGACCGCGGTACAAGTGGCATTGTACCGTTCGCCCTGCATGCATATGCCCACTCCCGCATGGAAAAGCATATGGATACGGGGTCTAAAGAATATATTGGGGTGGTCGAGGGAGAATGGCCGGAGGAGCTTACAAGTATAAATCTTCCACTCCGCCCGAGCACGATGAGCCTGATTGAACAAGTGGCAGCTCCCGATGGAAAAAGAGCCGTAACCTCCGCAGCGGTTCTCGAATTACTGCCTGAGCATACTGTTTTAAAGCTTGGGCTGCAAACCGGCCGGACACATCAAATCCGGGTGCATACTTCTGCGTCGGGATTCCCGCTTGCGGGAGATACACTGTACGGAAATAAAGACGGGTACATGAAAAGACAGGCGCTGCACGCCTGCCGTTTGGAATTTTTTCATCCGGTCCAGGAAAGAATGATTACCATTACAGCTCCTCTGCCTGAAGATATGAGTGATTTTCTGGCCTATCAGCGGTTAAAGGTGTTTAAGTGATCCGGCTGGAGTGGCAGGGTGGAGGGCACTTCTACGAATTCATGCTCCGGATACCGGTAGGCGGTAAGCTTGTTACCAAATGAACAGCCGGTATCAATGTTTAACGTCCGGCCAACGAGTCTTGCTTCCCATACGGGAGTATGCCCATAAATGATGAATGGCCTGCCGCTGTAAGAAGGAGCCCAATCTATACGCTCTGGCTCGCGCCGGCCATTTAGTTTCGTCGGTCCATACAAAACGACATTCCGGGTTCTTCGATCTGTCCGGCCGATCAGCTCCTTTTGCATGCCTCCATGGGAAGCAAGAACGTTTCTATCGTCGAACAGCTGATACAGCGGTGCTTGTTCAAATAAGCCCATAAACTTCTGCTTAACCTTTTGCTGCTCGTCCGGGGGGAGTGCTTTCCATTCCTGGATGGTTTGCTCGAGGCCATGACCAACCTGAACTGGGCGGCCTAAAAACCAGCGGTACAGTTTGTCACAGTGGTTTCCGGGCAGATACAGGGCATTTCCGTTTTTTACCATGAGGTCCGTCACGCGGATAACCTCTATAGAATTCGGCCCGCGATCAGTAATATCGCCAACGATTACGAGCTGGCGTCCATTGGGATGCGTATAATTTTGACGATGCTCATAGCCGAGCGCAGAAAGCATCACTTTCATCTCTTGTGCACAGCCATGGATGTCGCTGATAAAGTCAAGATGCCTGGACATACAGTCAAAGCCCTCCTTCCCGAAGAAATATAAAGGCTGTTGGACAGCCCGGCTGTTCAATGATATAAAGGTAAAGAAATTATTTGATGCTAGTATAATCATATCTAAAGGAGAGACAAAGATGCAATTATCACTTGAAGGAAAGACGTTTGTCGTAATGGGCGTTGCCAATAAAAGAAGCATAGCGTGGGGAGCAGCTGAAAGCTTGGCAGAAGCAGGGGCTGATTTAGTATTTACATACGGGCAGCAGCGTACCGAAAAAAGCGTCAGAAAATTGGCGGATTCGCTGGAACAGAAAGAACCGCTCGTTGTGCAGTGTGATGTCACCAATGACGAGCAGATCCGGGAATGCTTTGCGAAAATTAAAGAAGAAGCGGGAACCATTCATGGTGTCGTTCATTCCCTTGCCTATGCGAAAAGAGAAGAGCTCGAAGGGGAATATTTAAATGCTACACGCGAAGGTTTTCTGCTCGCCCAGGAAATCAGCGCGTACTCCTTTACGGCTGTAGCGAAGGCTGTAAAGGAGTTCGATTTGATGACAGAGGGCGGTTCTTTTGTAACGATGAGCTACCTTGGGGCAGAGCGGATCGTAAAAAATTATAACGTTATGGGCGTAGCGAAGGCGTCTTTGGAGGCGAGCACCCGTTATTTGGCAAATGATCTGGGCGCAGATGACATTAGAGTCAATGCCATCTCAGCCGGTCCGATTCGTACGCTGGCAGCTAAAGGCGTCTCTGGCTTTAACGATACTATCAAGGCTATGGAGGAGCACGCTCCGCTGCGGCGTACGGTTACTCAAAAAGAAGTCGGGGACACCACGGCCTTTCTGATGAGTGGAATGTCGAGTGGGATCACAGGTGAAGTTATCCACGTTGACGGGGGCTATCACGCATACGGTATGTAAATCAGAGCTGCAGGAACATGGTGGTAAAAGATGAAAGTAATCAAAGGGTTAAACAATAACGTTGTTATTGCAGAACATGAGGACTACGGAGAAGTTATTCTAACCGGGCGGGGGATCGGTTTTTCTAAACGCCCGGGGGACCTCATTGATGCTAATGCGCCGGAAAAGTTTTTCATACTGAGAAATGAAAACGAACAGACACAGTACCGACAGTTAATCGAACATGTCGACGAGACCTTTATCGCATGTATGACAGAAATTCTGCAGGTGCTTGAAGCCGAGTGGGCGGAAACGTTCGAAGAACACATTCATGTAGCGTTAACGGACCATCTCAGCTTTGCACTTGAGAGAACAAGAAAAGGTCTCACAATCAGCAATCCATTTTTAAAAGAAACGCAGCTTGCTTATGAAAAAGAATATCGTGCGGCTGGATGGATCATTGACGAAATTGAACAGTGGACAGGAGTGCGGCTTCCGGAAGAAGAAAAAGGGTTTATTGCTCTGCACCTGCACGGGGCAGTGACGAGAACACCGCTTGACCAGGTGAGCGCTTATACGCGCCTGGTTAAGGATATGACGGTAATGGTAGAGCGGGCTCTTGACATTCAGCTGTCTCCGGAGGATTTAGATCACCGCCGGCTTTTCCGGCATCTGCAGCAGGCTGTCGCAAGGGTAAGGAATGGTGAGTTTGAAGAGGTGTCTGAACCATTAAAAAAAATGTTGCAGGCCGAGTACCCCTTCTGCTATAATTTGTCCTGGAAGCTCATACGAACGATGCAGCGTGCTTTGCAGACGACGATACCAGAAGGCGAAGCCGTTTATTTAACCATTCATCTGCAAAGGCTTTCATCGAAACGAAAATATTGATCTAGTGTTCCGTGTTACTGGTAAAGCAGGCATGAGAGAATGCTGATCGCGTTTAAACCAAAGGGAGAAGCAGCTTCTTGTCTCTTTGGGACCGCGCGATTAGTGTATCTCTCATGCCTTTTTTTATGCGCTGGGGTCTGGGGTCAATTACGAGCCTTCCAAAAAAACAGTTAGGAGAGATACATATGTGGAAACAATCATTTGGTGTACTTCAACGTATCGGGCGCGCCCTGATGCTTCCGGTGGCCCTTCTTCCAGCAGCCGGCCTGCTTCTTGCTATCGGTATTGCCATGCAGGAAGATCAGATGATCGAACTGCTGCCATTTCTGACTTCTGCACCGGCAGAATTAATCGCCGAGCTGATGTCGGAAGCCGGCGGGGTAGTATTTGATAATTTAGCGGTGTTATTTGCGGTCGGTGTAGCACTCGGCCTGGCAGGAGACGGAGTTGCAGCTCTTGCTGCTCTGATCGGCTTTATGATTATAAACGTTACGATGAGCGTATTATTAAGTGTAAATACAGATATGCTCGAAGAGCCGGGTTACGCGTCAGTATTAGGTATCCCTACACTTCAGACAGGGGTGTTTGGAGGGATTATCGCCGGTATATTAGGAGCAATGATGTACCAGCGCTTTTATAATATTAATCTGCCAACCTACTTAGGATTTTTCGCAGGAAAAAGATTTGTGCCTATTGCTACGGCTGTCGGCGGTCTGGTTATCGGTGCTGCTTTGACACTCGTCTGGCCGCCGATCCAAAGCGGATTGAATTCCCTGTCTCTATATGTGACAGAATCAAATCAAACACTTTCCGCATTTATTTTCGGTGTGCTGGAGCGTTCTCTCGTACCATTTGGCTTGCACCACATTTTCTATTCACCGTTCTGGTTCGAATTTGGGAGCTATGTGAACGATGCGGGAGAAACGGTCCAAGGCGACCAGCGGATTTTCTTTGAACAAATGAAAGACGGGGTGCCGTTTACTGCCGGAACTTTCATGACTGGGAAATTCCCGTTCATGATGTTTGGTCTTCCAGCTGCGGCGCTTGCAATTTACCACTGTGCCCGTCCGGAAAATAAAAAGATGGTTGCAGGTATTATGGGTTCAGCGGCATTAACGTCATTTCTGACAGGTATTACTGAGCCGCTTGAATTCAGCTTCTTGTTTGTAGCGCCACTTTTGTTTGCGATTCACGCGATTTTTGCCGGATTTTCCTTTATGATCATGCAGCTGCTTGATGTCAAGATTGGGATGACCTTCTCCGGAGGGGTTATTGACTTTCTGCTCTTTGGGATTGTACCAAACCGCACAGAATGGTGGCTCGTTATTCCGGTTGGACTATGCTTTGCATTAATTTATTACTTCGGCTTCCGATTTGCGATTCTAAAATTCAACCTGATGACTCCAGGACGCGAAGCTGCCACAGAAGGTGCCGCTGGAATGTCTGGTTCAGCTTCTGACGATGAACTGCCAAGAGAAATCATCGCCGCATTTGGGGGCCAGGAGAACTTAAAACATTTGGATGCCTGCATCACAAGGCTCCGGATTACCGTCAATGAAAAAGATAAAGTGAATAAAGACCAGCTCAAAGCCCTCGGCGCTTCCGGCGTGATGGAAGTCGGCAACAACATCCAGGCCATTTTTGGTCCAACATCAGATGCAATTAAGTCCCAGATGCAGGACGTTATTGCAGGGAAAACGCCTGAACCGATAGCAGAAAAAGAAACAGCGGCTACAGCAATGGCTACTGCTTCTGCTGAAGATATCCAGACCATGTCCATTGCAAGCCCAGCCGCCGGACAGCTGATCCGTATCGATGAAGTGGAGGATGAAGTGTTTTCCGGAAAAATGATGGGGGATGGATTTGCCATTGTGCCGGAAGAAGGTACCTTCCATGCTCCTGCCAACGGCACTATTACTACTGTATTCCCCACAAAACACGCTGTAGGCATGCAGACGGATGAAGGCACAGAGATTCTCATTCATATCGGTCTGGACACAGTTAATATGAAAGGGGAAGGCTTCGAGGTCTATGTCGCAGAAAATGATAAAGTAAAGCAGGGAGATATACTTGTGAAAGCTGACCTTGAGAAAATCCGCCAGGAAGCAGCTTCTATAACGACACCGGTAGTGTTCACCAATCTGGATAAAGAATATACTGTCAGCGTAGAAAGCGGAAAAACGGTCCGGGCGGAGGAAGACGGTATTATTACGATTAAATAATGGCCTGAAATGCTTAATATATGGAAAATAGGGTAAAGAATACTAGTGATCATTCTTTCAGCAATCCATGCTTATAAACAGTGGAGGAGGCTCTGAACATGACACTTGTAGTCCCATATATTAATGCCTCAGCCGTTCATTATGCCAACCGTCAGCAGCCGCCGGCAAAACCGGGAATGCACCGCGTTCAGCGGGTACAGCCGGTAGAACCGAAACGGTATTCGAGTGAGCAGCAGGAAGCGTATCGTTCGCTTGAAAAAAGGCATGAGCGTATTTTAAAAGAAGAAAATAAAAAAGGGCGGCGCATTCATACGCTTGCCTGAGAGAGCTGCCGTCCGGCAGTTCTCTTTTTATTACGAAAAAGGAGGGAAAGTAATTGAAACAGGCGAAATCAGTGGGCACGTGCGAGCTGTGCGGAAGAGAAGATGTCGAACGCACAGTGCACCATCTGGTCCCAAAAGACGAAGGAGGAACGCATGGTACAACTGCCTGGCTGTGCAAAGCCTGTCACCGCCAGGTACATGCTTTATATAGTAATAAAGAGCTGGCCGTAAGACTGAACACGATCGAACAGCTGAGGGGGGATGAAAAGATTTGGCGTTTTATTAAGTGGATACGAAAGCAGCGGGGAGAAAAAAGGGTAAAGGTACGAAGGTCGAAGACGAAAAAAAGGTGAGCATCTCTGCTCACCAGCTAATTGACTTTTTCATTTCGACATGGGGGATGCCGGCATCCATAAATTCTCCGGACGTCACTTCGTATCCGAGGGATTGATAAAAACCGGAAGCATATTTTTGTGCGTTGAGCTTCATAACGGGCTTTTCCATTTCCATTGCTTTATATTCCATGGCCTGCATAAGGAGACGGCCGCTTCCGGTCCCACGGAAGGAGGAATAAATACATACACGTTCCGCTTTAGCGTAGTCCTCTTCAAACCGAAGCCGCGATGCTCCGATTGCTTTCTCGCCGTCATATACAACAAAGTGGACGGCTTCTTCTTCAAATTCATCAATTTCTTCTTCCTCGGGCACATTCTGTTCCTCGACGAAAACGTCAAAACGTACCCGGAATGCGTCCTCAAGCTGCTGTCTGTTACTGACTTCATAAACTTCAATCATTCAACGCAGTCCTTTCTCAATCTAATTCGATGTCAAACATGTAAGCAAGCGAATGAATTACGTCCTGTTCCCATACTTTCCACAAATGGCCGCCCTCGAGCTCTTTATAATAATAGTTGGAGGCTTTGGAGGAAAGATAATCATACAACTCCCGATTTGGCTTCAGAAAATCTTCGACCGTACCGGCAGTCGTGTCTACTTCCTGCTCCTCAGTGCCAATAGTATGGTACATTGTAAACGTAGGCCACTTTTCTGAATTTTTCAGGGCGCTGAACACCGTTTCGTTTACAAGCGGGGAATGCATTACAATCCGCTGAAAAATGTTAGGATAACGCAAAGCAGCCATTAAGGATACCGTCCCTCCGAGGGAATCACCAAGCAGCGTCCGTGCTTCGGGCGAAGGCTCTGTGTGATATTCTTTTTCCATAAATGGAAGGAGTTCTGATGCCATAAATTGAAGATAATTATTATGGCCGTCTTCATCAGGGTGGTACCAGTTTCTGCGCTGGCGTACAGAGGGATAGGGGACACCTGCGATTACTATGTCGGGAGCTCCTTCCTCCATAGCCCGTTCGGCGTAGCGTACTAGATGGCCAAGCCGGAAGTAATCCTTGCCGTCCTGGGCGATGATTAAATGATATGTAGACATAGGAGTGAATCCATCCGGGGTGTATATGCGTAAATCAAATGAGTGATCCAATATTTCGCTGTGAAATGTGATATCCTGCTGGGTACCGTCCATGACGTTTCACAATCCTTTCATAGGGAAATAATATTAGTGGAGTTTCTTATTGTTGCAATAGCTATTGTAACATAATTTTAAGGGCTTTTTATGTATTCCGGATTGCACTCGATAAAGGAGGCAGCAATATGACTAAAGAAAGAGTATCAAGCGAAAAAGTAGAAAAAGCAGCAAGAGACATGCTCGAGGAGCGCGGCGTCACCCTGCAAGACATTGCCGACATCGTATATAATATGCAAGCAAAATATGCGCCCAACCTGACGATGGATGACTGTTTGGAAAGCGTGGATGCTGTATTGTATAAAAGGGAAATTCAGCATGCTATATTAGTGGGCGTAGAAATCGATAAACTGGCTGAAAATAATCAGCTGTCTGAGCCATTGCAATCCCTGGTTGATACGGACGAAGGACTTTTTGGCATTGATGAAACAGTAGCACTTGGTTCAGTATTTGGCTTTGGCAGTATAGCCGTCACCACATTTGGATATTTGGACAAAGCAAAAGACGGTATTATTAACGAACTGGACACAAGCGAAGACAAAGTGCATACCTTTTTGGATGATCTGGTGGCAAGCATTGCTTCGAGTGCTTCTGCGCGTCTTGCCCACCGGATGCGTGATAAGGAAGAAGAACGAACAAGCAGGCAGATCAAGCACCGGGAAGATGAAGAACTGATCGGCTGAAAATAAAATGATTAACCCCGCAGTTATTTGGCTGTGGGGTTTTTGTGCGAATGATTGTTATACTTAACAAATAAAGCAATTGAGAGTACAATATGTAGAGAAAAAACAAATTTAAATATATGATAAAGGAGTAGAAATTCTAGTGCAGGAAACCAAACCACGTTGGATATACTGGAAAAAAACGTTTCACTCAAAGTTTCAGGCCGGCTGTCTCAAAGCAAAGCTGGAAGAAAACTGGCACAATGGATATGAACTGGGTCCGCTCGTCGAAATAAGAAAGCTGCGCTCCAATAAATATGTAGTGCGATATACGTACGATGAAGCTTGACATTTACACATACAGCTTTGTAACAAACAAATTGAATAGAAAAATGTAAGAGCCGTTCTATGTCCATAGGCATACAGCGGCTCTTAGTTATGATGAGCTATTCGGTACTCTCTTTCCATCCTTGTTCAAACAGCATTTTTCCCGGCCAGGTGTAGGCCATCAAGCCGCCATCAGCTAAAATAGTTTCACCGGTAACAAAAGAACTGTCATCCGAGGCAAGAAAAAGGGCTACTGTAGCCATTTCCCGGGGATCTCCAAGCCGCCCCATCGGTGTCACCCATTTTTGTGCCTCGCGGAACTGCCGGCCGCTTTCTTGCTCCTGGCTCCCGGCAAGATCATCAATCAACGGAGTTTCAATAGTCCCTGGGGCGAGGGCGTTCGCCCTGATTTTATTCCGGCCGTAATCAATTGCCATCGCCTTTGTCATATTCGTGATACCGCCTTTAGCCGCGTTATAGCCTGAACGGTTCAGGTCAGCAGCGAGACCGGACATAGAAGAGACGTTGATAATAGCACCGCCCTCTTCAAGCATTAACGGTATTATATATTTGCTCACTAAAAAGGTTCCCCGCAAATCGACACTCATAATCTGGTCGAATAATTCAACCGGGTATTCATGAAGCTTGCCGCCCTCCTGATCAACACCAGCGTTGTTAAATAAAATATCGATAGTGCCGTAATTGCTTTTCATGTGCTCTGCAAACTCTTGCACACTTGACTCGCTTGAAACGTCAAGCTTAACAGAAGCAGCTTGGCCATTATTATTATTGATGGAGGAGACAGTATCAAGCAAATCGTTTTCATTCACATCAGCGCAAACAACTTCTGCTCCTTCTTCGGCAAACACCGCAGCTGTAGCCTTTCCAATTCCGTTCGCAGCACCAGTTATAATAGCTGTTTTTCCGTTTAGTTTTCCCATAGTTATTTCTCCTTTCAACCATAGCAGATGTCAGCCTGATACCAATACCTGTTTCTATCTCTTTGTAAACATTTGTAAACGTATGCATGCAAATATTTTATATATTTGCATCAAATGAAGAACGGCGGCATAATTTTAGGAAGAATATAAAATCGTTAGAAAGCAGAAAAGAGGAAGACTGATGAAACGTATTACCGTAGTTGGCGGGGGGATTACAGGGCTTACTATTCTGTATTACCTGCAGAAATGGAAACTGGCAAGCAGCAGCAATATTGAATTGACCCTTGTAGAAAAAGAAAATAAAGCAGGCGGAAAAATACGAACTGTGCATCATGAAGACTTCATTATGGAGACAGGGGCTGACTCTGTCGTAGCCAGGCACGGGGCGGTGCTTCCGTTGATTGAAGAAGCAGGTCTCGAAGAAGAAATGGTTTATAACAGTACCGGAGTGTCGTACCTGTATGTAAAAGACCAGCTTTATCCGCTGCCAAGGGATGCGGTTTTCGGTATCCCGCCGGGCCCGAAATCACTCCTGAAAAGTCCGCTTCTTTCCTGGAGAGGAAAATGGCAGGCGCTTGGAGACTATGTGAAAAAGAATAAAGAATTCACGAAAGAAAGTTCGGTAGGAGAGTTTCTTGAAGCCTTTCTCGGTCGTGAACTAGTAAAAAACCAAATCGCGCCAGTATTATCCGGGGTGTATTCCGGAGATATTTATTCGCTCACCATGGCATCGACGCTGCCATACCTGGTGGACTATAAAAATGAATTTGGAAGTATTATGCGGGGGATCGCCAAGAATAAAGAAACGTTTGGTTCGGGAGGCAGCAAAAAATTTATTTCATTTCGAAATGGTTTGTCTTCACTTCCAGAAGCGCTTCTTTCAAAATTAACCGGAACAGAGGTGCTGCTGGGGCGATGTGTAAATTATATTAAGCAGGAAGAGGAAGCGTACCAGCTGCAGCTAGATAACGGAGAACGTCTGCAGGCAGATGCCGTAGTCATAGCGGCTCCTCATCAGACTGCCTCGCGTATACTGCAGGACGAAGAACTGACGGAAATGTTTAATCAGTTCCAAAGCTCTTCTCTTTTAAGCGTGTACGCTGGTTTTTCCCTGCCTCCGGACAGTCTGCCAAAAGACGGGACAGGGTTTATCGTTTCTGAAGACAGTGATCTTGAATGCAATGCGTGCACATGGAGCAACCGGAAATGGGCCCATACTTCGAAAGGGGAAAATGTGCTTGTACGATTATTCTACAAAAGCTCGAAGCCTGCCTATGAACGAATGCAGACAGGAGGAGAAGAGCAGATCAAACAGACAGCGTTGAAGGATCTAAAGAAAAGCCTTCACATTGACCAGCAGCCAACAAGCCTTGAAGTAACAAATTGGGAACAGTTGATGCCAAATTATCATATCGGGCATAAATCAGCGGTCGACCAGCTCGAAAGGATGCTGGAAGAAAAATATCCTGGGGTTTACTTGGCTGGAGCTTCGTATTACGGGGTAGGCATTGGTGCCTGTATTCAAAACGGAATAAACACCGCAGAAACCCTCTATAATAATATTTAAGAGTAAGCCTTTTCCAGTGGGAGAAGGCTTGCTTTTTTATATTATGTATCGCCCGGATACCTGGTGCGCAGGTAATCCTCCATCACCGTCTGCTGGCCGCTAACAATTGTTTCGGGAAGATCCGAAGGATTCAAAAAAGCGACCGAGGCTGATTCCTCAGGGTCAGGCTGGATAGCCCCTTCCAGCTCTTCCACAGTGTAGACGATAATAACACAGTAAAAAGGATCACCGTTTGGTGCCACCACGAATGTATCCTCCCCGGAATACACGTTAAAGAGACGGAGGCCCTGGGCGCGGAGCCCGGTTTCTTCCAAGGTTTCCCGTACTGCTGTTTCTTCGGCTGTTTCCCCAAGCTCCATTAAGCCTCCAGGAAAGCTCCAACTTCCCGGGGGACTGGTTCTTTCCTGTAATAGAATACGTCCATCGTCGTCTTCTGCAATGATGAGAGCACCTACAAGAATAACTGTTTCTTTGCCGACGAGGTGCCTTAAGTTTTCTACATATCCCACGTGAAACTCCCTCTCTGTAATATTTTCTCTACCATATCATGAAAGCAAGCGCAGGAGAAAAGCGACCTGAATATTAATACGTAAAAATATGGTATGTTAAAGTAAAACAATCAATAGTATTTATGCTGTGTCCGACTTCTGCCGTCAAAGCAAAACAAAAGCTGTATAAACTGGCAGAAAACCGGGAACAATATGTTGGAACAGAAAAAACGAAAGTGAAGTAACAGAGGGGGCGTTTCTATGTTTAAACGATTATTAATTGCAGTAGATGGTTCTGATCATTCCGCCCGTGCGGTGGAAAAAGCAATTGAGAGCATCGCGCCGGAGCTCGCAGAAGTTTATGTAGAGGTGGTATATGCCACCAGCTCCGCGCAGCCAAAACCAGGCAAGCTGAGTGAGCATGAATTATATATTCATCAGCAGAATGAAGAGGAAATCCTGCAGCCTGCGGTCGAACGGCTGAATGCAGAAGGAATAAGAACAGAAAAAATAGTGCTGCACGGGGAGCCGGCGGCAGCCATCAGTGAATATGCCAATGAATATGAATTTGATTGTGTTGTTGTTGGAAGCAGGGGACTAAATCCGCTGCAAAAAATGGTAATAGGCAGCGTCAGCAGAAAAATCGTGGAACAAATACGACACCCAGTGCTTGTTGTAAAATAATGGCGAAATATTAGATGTAAGGTGACTTCTGCATAAAGCTACAAGCATTTAATGCGGGTCTTGATTGTTTGCAAGGTTATGCTTCATTGTTCTTAAAGGTACTTATGCCTTAAACAATATGAATAATATGCTGCACTGCTTGCGAAAAATCCGCAGGTGCAGGACTCGATAGCTGCTATTGAAATCAGCAGCTATTTTTGGATAGGGAAAATTCTTTTCAAGGTGTACGTTTGTCCATTACAAACAGGCACTGGAGTGGTAAAATGGTTTCCGTGCTGAATAATTTTTTACATAGGAGTTTTATACATGGCAGAACAAGAAGAAAAGTTAGAAAGAGCCGTAGGGGCCAAATCTATCGAAACGTTGGACTTCAGGATCGGGGCTTTCGGTGCTGCAGTGCCGTTATTGTTTTTTGTTGTCTGGGCAATCACTACCAGCGTCCTTCAGTTGTCCTCTGAAATTGGACTGGTCCTTGGAGCGGTCATTGGTTTGACCCTGGGAATGCTGTTTTGTAAAAGCCGGTGGGCAGACTATGCCCAGGGCCTGTTTGACGGACTGGCTCAGCCTATTGGCGTAATCGCTATGGTTGCCTGGTTTTATGCAGGTATGTTCGCCCAGGTGCTGCAGGTGGGAGGTTTAGTGGAAGGGCTTGTCTGGACAGGGATAGCCACTGGAGTAACCGGCGGCCTGTTCACCGCCGTGACCTTTCTGCTTGCTGCAGTCTTTTCTACAGCAGTAGGCACCGGCTACGGTACGACTGTGGCGTTTTGTACGTTGATGTTCCCTGCTGGTGTTGCTACCGGAGCAGATCCGGTACTGCTGTTTGCTGCGATACTTGCTGGAGCAGTTTTTGGTGACAATCTTGCCCCTGTTTCAGATACTACGATCGTTTCAGCGACGACGCAGAATGCGGATGTGCCGGGGGTAGTGCGCAGCAGGTTCAAATACGCCATTGCAGCAGCTATCCCAAGTGCAGTGTTATTTGCAGTTTTTGGCGGTGGGGGCGGCAGTGCTGTTCCCGGCGTTTCAACGGCAAATGCAGTGGAAGACGTTTCGCCGGGCGGGCTGATTATGCTTTTGCCGTTTCTCCTCGTTCTTTTACTGGCTTTATCCGGCCAGCATTTAATCACCTCGTTAACGTGGGGAATTGTATCAGCCATTCCATTAGTGGTTATTTCCGGCCTTGGCTCATTTTCAGATATTATTCGCTTTAATCCTGAAGCAGATGCTGTGGTCGAAGGAGCGTTGGTCGATGGAATTACCGGCTATGTAAATATGGCTATCCTGATTTTATTAATTGTAGCAGCAGCCTATTTGATGAGACTTGGCGGCACGATGCAGGCTATTACGAACGGACTGGTGCGCTGGATCAAACATTCGGTGCGCCGGGCAGAGCTGTCAATGTGGGGGATTGTGGCTCTGTTGAACAGTTCTATTACCATTAACACAGCTGCAGAAATTGCAGCAGCCCCGTTCGTGCGGGACATAGGCGAAAAATATGGTATCCACCGTTATCGCCGGGCCAATCTGCTGGACGCAGTAACGTCGGCACTTGGTTATATTTTTCCATGGGGAGCGCCGGTGCTGCTAGGCTGGTCGACAATTCAGACCATGCAGGAGCAGTACAGCTGGCTGCCGGTAGTAGAGCCGACCGCAGTATTTCCCTTCGTCTTTCAGGGCTGGTTTCTCGTTTTAATCATGCTGTTTGCAGCGATTACCGGGTGGGGACGTCGTTATGAAGGAAAGAACGGGGAAGAACTTCGGGAACGTCCTTCGAAATAAACGAAAAGTATGCTGCTTTGGCGGCATGCTTTTTTTATTTATGGGAGTTTTTTGAAACATCTACAGTGGTTGTTATATTATCTGCGAAAGAACAATAGCAGAGCGATAAAAATTAGTGAAAATGCCTGAAAAAAGTTTCGGATTTGTATCAGAATGACCAATGAACTTTGTCTTTGAATTCTCTAGTATAAAACGTAAGAAATTCAAAGAAGGTGAAAAAATGAAAGAACATGCAAAAGAGATGGAGAAGCCGCAGCCCCACCCTGAAAAAAGCAGCAGGTTTCATATGCCTCATGTCTATGTGATTTTATTTATGTTTACTGCTTGGGCAGCAGTCGCTACTTACATAATCCCTGCCGGTACATTTGAAGAGATCCCAGGACCCGAAGGGAGAACGACAATAGATCCGGAATCATACCAACAGATTGCTTCGGATCCAATAGGTATTGTTGATTTTATGCTTGCAGTGCCAAATGGACTGGTTGCAGCAGCAGAAGTGGTATTCTTTACTTTTGTGATTGGCGGTATGTTTATGGTGCTGCGCCGCACCGGTATAATTGAAATTGCCGTGGACCGGCTAACGCGGAAATTTTCAAACAAGAGTCTTGCGATAGTGCCGGTACTAATGTTTGTATTTGCTTTTATATGCAGTCTGATAGGTACGCAGGAGCTTAGTCTAGTGTACGTACCTGTTATTTTGCCTCTAATGGTTGCCTTAAAGTACGATTCGGTAACTGCCGCGGCTATTGCGTTAATAGCGACCACTGCAGGTTTTACAGCTGGTTTTTTAAATCCCATTAATACGGGGCTTGGGCAGCAGGTAGCTGACGTTCCGCTGTATTCAGGGCTTGGGGTTCGTATTGCTTTGTTTCTTACACTGGCTGTTATTGGAATCCTGTGGGTGCTTAAGTATGCGAAAAAAGTGAAACAGCGGCCGGAATTGAGTCTGACCTATAAGGAAGACGAAGAAAAACGATCACTGTATCTGCATACGGATGACACAAAGGCTTATATTTTTCATAAGCGTCAGAAAGTTGCTTCCATGTTTATTTTCATATTTTTTGGAATACTTATTTATGGTGTGCTTGCCCAGGGATGGTTTATGCTTGAAATGGCTGGATTGTTCATCATCATGGGTATTGTAGTGGGTATGATTGCAGGATTGACACCGTCTCAGGTATGTGATGGTTTCAACGAAGGCTTTCGGGACGTACTGGCCGGGGCGATGATTGTAGGTGTGGCAAGAGCGGTAGCCGTAGTCATGGAGGAAGGGCAAATCATGGATACCATTGTTCACGGACTGGGGACAGCGGTAAGCGGCATGCCGGTTGTACTGAGCGCTGGGGGAATGTTTGTCATTCAGTTTCTGTTCAATTTCCTAGTGCCATCAGGAAGCGGCCAGGCGCTCGTAACGATGCCAATTATGGCTCCGCTTTCGGATCTTCTCGGAGTAACCCGGCAGACCTCAGTGCTCGCTTACCAGCTGGGAGACGGTTTAGGGAATATTATTTTTCCTACATCCGGTTATTTCATGGCTACTCTTGCGCTTGCGGGCGTCCCCTGGCACAAATGGGTAAAATTTTATTTCCCCCTGCTTCTCATTTGGATGGGTATCGCAATTATCTTTTTAACAGGCGCCCAGCTGCTGCAGTGGAACGGCTGAATGTGAGCAGATTGCTTTGCATGGATCCCAGATACGATTACAATGGGATCTGCATTAGCGAAAAGAATGTTTAAAAAGGTGCAAGGAAAGAAAAAGCCTCAGACATTCTTTCGGGCTTACTCAGAAGATAATTTTGGAAAGGGTGACAAACGTCATGGCAAAAAATGTATTAATGGTTGTAACAAGCCATTCCAAAGTGAACAATGAAGCAAAAACCGGTATTTGGCTTTCTGAATTTGCGGAAGCATATATTGAATTTCAAAATAAAGGTTATAATGTAACGATCGCAAGCGTAGACGGCGGGAAGCCGCCTATCGATGAAGGCAGTGTGCAGCAGGAAACGCGCCAGGAAATTCTGGATGCAGAAAAATATCTCGAAGAGACCGTGAAGGTGGATACCGTCTCTGCTTCGGATTTTGATGCCATCTTTATTCCTGGAGGCCACGGAGCGATGTTTGACCTGCCGGAAAGCCAAAAAGTCCAGGAACTTGTCCGGGATTTTTATGAAGCGGATAAATATGTGGCTTCCGTATGCCACGGCCCGGCAGCATTGGTTAACGTTACACTCTCTAACGGGGAACCACTTGTTTCGGGTAAACGGGTGAACGCCTTTACAGATGCCGAGGAAGAAGATACCGGACTTACGGCACACATGCCTTTTCTACTTGAGAGTCGTCTTCGTGAGCTTGGAGCTGAATTCGTCACAGCACCGAATTGGACTGAGCACGTGGAATCCGACGGCTTTTTGATCACTGGACAAAACCCGCAGTCGACAGAAGCAGTGGCAAAAGAGTTTGTTCAAAAACTGGGCAGCTAAAGCTGTCTTAAAACAGTGAGCCCCGGACTTTCCAACCAGCTTGGAAAGTCCGGGGCATTTTTTACAGAAAAGACCGTGCGCATCTGCACGGTCTTCATTTGTTAAATTAATATAATTTTCCGCGAATATGGAGCATTGTACAAAGCGACATAATGGAATGAATGTAACAGTTTTGACGGAGGGCATAAGGGTCTCCAAAAAATTCAGGGAGCACGCGGTCCATCGTTTCTTTCATTTTATCAAACAAAATTTTCGTCACCTGCTCCTCGGAATAATACAACGTTTCCCGGCCCTGCAGCCATTCGGAGTAAGAGACGATCACACCGCCGGCGTTGGCGAGGATATCAGGAATAATTACAACCCCCTGTTCGGCTAAAATAGCGTCTGCTTCAGTAGTGATAGGGGAGTTGGCGCCCTCAATAAGAATGGAAGCTCTAACGTCCTGAACATTATCTTTATTAATAACTCCGCCAAGAGCGGCGAAAAACAGAGCATCTACTTCAAGAGAAAGAATATCGTCACGGTCACGGAGCTCTGCACTAATGCCAAGGTCATGAATTTCTTCCTCCGTAGTAGGAAGGTCTCCATGATGGTCATTGGCAAAGTCGAGAAGAGCCGGGATGTCGAGTCCGTCTTCATTATAAAGAGTCACATTGTGGTCGCTGACGGAAATGACCTTCGTGTCGAGGTAATCGCAATTGTATGCCTGCATCGCGGTTACTGAGCCAACATTGCCAAACCCTTGGACGGCTATAGATAATGGACGGTCGTAAAATTCAAGAGCTGTTTTAAAAAACTTGTTTTCCGATGTTTGAAATTCATCGCGCCGATTCTTTAAAAAATCATGCAGCAGGTAGCGAAGACTGAAATAAACACCTTTGCCTGTGGCTTCTCTTCTACCGAGGGAGCCGCTGTTTTTTACGCTTTTACCGGTGAAGCTGCCCCGGTACGGAATTCCGGGATTAATGTTTTTATATTCTGCCATCATCCAGTCCATTTCCCTGGCGCTTGTGCCGGCGTCCGGAGCGGGAATGTCCTTATCCGGCCCGATCACGTCGTTAAAGTACTGTACGTACTTTTTACATATAAGGTTTAATTCTTTTTTAGAAAAATCCTTCGGATTGATGCTGATACCGCCTTTACCGCCGCCGAACGGCACGTCGTGCAGGGCGTTTTTAATGGTCATCAGAGAAGCAAGAGAGGAGACCTCATCTTCATTCACGCTTTCATGGAAACGCACACCGCCTTTATAAGGCCCCATCGTGTCGTTATGCTGCACCCGGTAGGCAGGAACCCGTACTACTTCACCGTTTTGAAGGGGCACACGGAGAAATGATTTGTGTACGTGGTTGGGAGTGGAAAGGATGGAGATGAGAGAGGAAAAAGCCGTTTCACGCTCCTGACCCTCATAGTCGGGAAGAAAAGTATCATCCTGCATCAGGGCATCGAGCGATTCCTGAATGATTTTTGTCGCTTTATCTGACATATTATGTCCTCCTTAAGGTATTTGTACCTATGTAAGTAGTCTAGTAAGTAATACCACTTTTCAGTAGAATGCAAACGGGTTCCGGTAAATTAGCATCAAAAAAATACAGAGGTTGAGCGGATAAGTTGCATTTGGAAAAACGATGCGTGCATACTGATTTTTGCATACTACTTAATATATGGTGACAGCAGAAAGGAAGTTGTAATAATGACAAAGGAAGCATCTAATCAGCAGGCAGCGGCTCCGTTATTTGAACCCTTTCAGATAAAAGATCTGCATCTTGAAAACAGAACGGTAATGGCTCCGATGACAAGAGGATTCTCTCCGGGGGGCGTACCAAATGAAGATGTGATAGCCTATTATCGGCGGCGTGCTGAAAACAACGTGGGACTGATCGTAACAGAGGGCACCGGCATCAATCACCCGGCGAGCGTAGAAGACCCTGGAGTTCCGGCTTTTTACGGAGAAAGTGCATTGGCAGGATGGGAAAAGGTTGTAGACGCAGTGCATGAAGCGGGGGGCAAAATCATCCCCCAGCTCTGGCATGTAGGTATGACCCGGCCGGTCGGAGCAGAACCGAACCCTGAGGCGATGCCTATTGGGCCTTCCGGTTTAGCGTTAAGCGGGGAAGCAGTGTCAAAGCCATTAACGGAAACAGAAATTCAAGAGCTAATACAGGCCTATGCGGATGCGGCAGCAGCAGCGAAGCGTATTGGCTTTGACGGCATTGAAATCCACGGGGCTCATGGTTATTTAATTGATCAGTTTTTCTGGGAAAAAACTAATAAACGCACGGATCAATACGGAGGCGATTTCGTGGAACGGACCCGGTTTGCCGTGGAGGTAATCGAAGCGTGCCGCCGTGCGGTAGGAGAGGATTTCCCTATTTTCTTCCGGTTTTCGCAATGGAAGATGTCTGATTTTGAAGCCAAGCTTGCTGCTACGGCTGATGAACTTTCCCAATTCCTGCAGCCGTTGTCTGAAGCAGGCGTGGATGTCTTTCACTGCTCTACCCGACGCTTCTGGGAACCGGAATTTGATGGTTCTTCCCTTAACCTTGCCGGCTGGACAAAGTACTTAACCGGCAAGCCGTCCGTGACAGTAGGCTCTGTAGGGCTGAACGGCGTTTTTACAAGCTTTGAAAAAGCAGAAAACGACGACATCCAACAATTAGTCGAGCGGCTGGAAAACGGTGAATTTGACCTGGTCGCTGTCGGCCGTCCGCTGTTAACGGATCCGGCGTGGGCGAAAAAGATGCAGGAAGGCAGAACGGAAGACCTCGTGCCTTTTACTAAAGATGCATTAAGTGAGTTGTATTAAATGCCATAGAACGTAAATGAATAACTCTCCGGCTGGTGCTGGGGAGTTATTTTAATAGTCAATGTGTGAATGATATCTGGGAGGGAAAAGAAGAACAAAGCTCTAGAACAGCTACAGTCAGGAGAATTAATAAATGAAAAAAGCAAGTTCCGAGCTAGAAATATCTGTTTTAAACAATCCACAAAATATTGTTTCGCTAGTATGCTTATTAGTCATCCTTGCGCTTTCATTCGTGTCTTATCACATATCAGGCTGGTCGTATGTAATGCTGCTCTGGATTGGTTTTTTTCTCGGATTTTCCCTTTTCCACGCCCGCTTCGGCTTTTCGGCCGTTTACCGGCAGATTATTGAAAAAGGCAATACGGAGATGCTCCGGGCCCATATGCTGATGCTTATCCTGGTTTCCAGTTTTTCAGCTGCCATTTTTATTCTCAGCCCGGCTTTCTTCGGCACCGTGCCAATACCGGCTCTTTCCGCTGTGAGCGTGGGGTTGGTAGTTGGAGCTTTCATTTTCGGTTTTGGTATGGAAATAGGCAGTGGTCTTGCCCCCTCCTCATTTTACGAAGCAGAGGGCGGCAGAACCGCCTTAATTTGCACATTGGCCGGTTTTACAGTGGGGACAGTGGCAGGGGCCTCCCATTTTGGCTTTTGGAACACGTCACTACCTTCATTTGAACCAGTCTCTCTGGCAGTGGATACGGGAATTGGTTACATTTGGGCCTGGGTGATTCAGATTGTTTTTCTCAGCTTAATTGCTTTTGGCTCATATGTGCATAAAAAACGAACGAGACCCCCGGCTCTTCCACCACTTCCTTCAGCTGCAAGCTGGAGCCGGATAATCTTTGGATCCTGGCCGCTGTGGGTGGGTGCTGTTATTCTGGCAGTATTAAACGCGCTCATCTTTCTCGTTCAGGGGGAACCGTGGAAGCTGACAGCCTCCTTTCCTCTATGGGGCTCAAAGATAGCGACGGTTCTTGGAATGGATGTTAGCGACTGGAAATACTGGTTTGAACAGGATCAGTTTGTCGCTCTTCATCAGCCAGTAATGATGGATTCCATGAGCATCATTAATTTTGGTGTGGTCCTCGGTACCGTAGTAACCCTGGCAATGAACCGCCAGATTCGTTTCTCCAGAATTGCTCCGCGTGTGGCTTTGATTGCTCTGGTTGGCGGGGCACTGATGGGATATGGCGCCAGTATTTCATTTGGCGCCAACATTGGGGCATATTTCAGCGGTATTGCCTCGTTCAGTCTGCATGCGTGGATATGGCTTGTTATGGCCGTGCTTGGTGTTTACACTGCCTATTATTTTAGTCACCGGCTGCCGTTGTATCATTACGAAGAAGGAAAACGTACGGATGAATAAGAATAACCTCCCAGGCCAATCAAAGCCTGGGAGGTTATTGTTTTATCATTGTTTATTCACTCGGGGAAACCATTTTGGCCGGATCTACAATTAATTCAAACTCTTCCTCATTTAGCATACCGCTTTCAAGCACGGCTTCCTTCAGTGTTTGCCCATTAGCGTGGGCTGATTTAGCAATTTTAGCTGCGTTTTCGTACCCGATGTGCGGATTCAGCGCTGTGACAAGCATCAGGGAATTTCGCAGATGCGCATCGATACGTTCCTGGTTTTCTTCAATTCCGACCGCACATTTGTCGTTAAAGGAAACGAGCGCATCAGCGAGCAGGTAGCTGGACTGCAGGAAATTGTAAACAATAACCGGTTTAAACACGTTTAGTTCAAAATTGCCCTGACTGGCTGCAAAGCCGATTGTAGCATCGTTGCCCATTACCTGTGCTGCAACCATAGTCAATGCTTCGCTCTGGGTTGGATTTACCTTCCCTGGCATGATAGAGCTTCCTGGCTCGTTTGCGGGGATGGAAATTTCTCCGATTCCGCAGCGGGGGCCGCTTGCAAGCCAGCGCACATCGTTTGCAATCTTCATGGCATCAGCAGCCAGCGCTTTTAATGCCCCGTGTGCGTAAGAAATTTCGTCATGGCTGGTGAGGGCGTGAAATTTGTTTGGGGCGGAACGGAACTCCTTCCCGGTATAGGAACTGATTTCTTCAGCTACGTATTCCCCGAATCTCGGATGGGCGTTGATCCCTGTACCGACAGCAGTGCCGCCGATTGCCAGGTCCTTTACGTGATCAATGCTTTCTGTAATCATTTCAGCAGAACGCTCAAGCATCCGGTGCCAGCCACTGACCTCCTGGCCGAGAGTAAGCGGAGTGGCATCCTGGAGATGCGTGCGGCCGATTTTAATGACATCCTCAAACGCGTTCATTTTGTTCTCAAGGGTCGCACGAAGCGTTTCCACGGCAGGAAGAAGCTGATCCTCCACTTTTTGCACAGCGGCTACGTGCATCGCTGTTGGAAAAGTGTCATTTGAGCTCTGGGAACGGTTGACATCGTCGTTTGGATGCACGCTCTCAGAAGATCCTTTTTCTTCGAGCAGCTGGGAAGCGCGGCGGGCCACCACTTCGTTCATATTCATATTAGATTGAGTGCCACTTCCGGTTTGCCAGACAACGAGTGGGAAGTGGTCGTCGAGTTTTCCGGAAAGTACTTCGTCGCAGGCTTCAACGATCGCGTCGGCCTTTTCTGCTTCAAGCTTATCCAGGCGTTTGTTTGCGAGAGCCGCGGAGCGCTTTAAAATAGCGAATGCGTATACTACATCGATCGGCATAGTTTCCTGGCCGATTTTAAAGTTTTCAAGGCTGCGCTGGGTCTGGGCGCCCCAATGCTTGTCCTTCGGTACATGCATGTCTCCAAGTGTATCTTTTTCTACGCGATAGTCCATCGATAGGTCGACCTCCTACTAGTATCAATAAGGTAAATAGAGTAAGCACTCTTCCTCTAGATTAAAGAACATTTTTAAAAAAAGAAAGGCTTTTCAAAGGAGAAATACTAATTTCCTCGTCTATGCCGGCAAAGAGAACCTGATCACGAAAAAATGAATGTTGCATGGACGATCGTTTTGCTATAAATTTTACGAAAAGGAGGCAGCTGGCATGTGGTACTCAATCAAAGTCCCGGCTGGGGATAATGAAGCATGGAGCCTACGGCTCTATGAGTATGATATTTATACATTTTATATTGATGAAGCAATACAGACAATGAAGGATGAAGACGGGTATACATACGAATTCAGCAGCGGGGAAAAAAGCAGGTTGTATGTTTACACGGAAAATGTCCCGAAAGAAGAGCTGGGCCGGATGCTTGGAGTCAACGCATGTGATATACATGTGTGGCAGCCGCCGGAATGGAAAGAGGCCTCCTATGAAAACATTGCACTCGCGGAAGGATGGGAGGTTGTGTACCCTCCGTTCCAGGAAACACAGCTGAAAAAGGAGCTTCGGCTTGATCCCCAGGGAGCATTCGGTACAGGAATTCACGAAACCACGAGAGATGCTCTCGAATGGATTGTCACTCAGGCAGAGGGAAGAAGAGCGGCAGATATCGGTGCTGGAAGCGGAATATTGTCAGTTGCCCTGGCAAAAAAAGGGGTGCAGGTAGCAGCTTATGACACGGAACCGGTAACGCGGGAGATTGAACAGCAGGCAGCATTAAACGATGTAGAAAACCGAATTGCAGTGTATGAACAGGATGTAGTTGGCACAGTCTTTCCGTACGAGGCGTATGACTTAGCCGTCATTAATATCGGGGCTGACACTACAGTACACTGGCTCGAACGAGCTGAATCTATACAAGACCTTCCTTTAACGATTGTCGTATCAGGATTGGTTGACTGGTCCGTTGAACGGGTCGAAAAAGCCTTCCAGAATAAAAATTATGAAATTGAATGGCGTAAGCAGACAAATGAGTGGCATACTATAATGTTTCAAAGGAGAGGATAACAGTGGACAAACCACATATCTTTATTGCAAGACCGATGCCGCACTGGCTAATTGAAAAGCTGGAACAGGAAGCCACGGTAGATGTATGGAATAAAAACGAAGCAGTGCCAGAAGAAGAATTAATCCGGAGGACAGAAGAAGCAGACGGGTTGTTTTGTACCGTCTCGGAAGCAGTTACGAGAAATGTAATTGAACAGGCGCCGCGGTTAAAAGTAATAGCAACGATGGCAGTGGGATATAATAACATTGATCTTGAGGCTGCAAGAGAGAATAAAATTAAAGTGGGCCATACTCCCGGCGTGCTGACAGAAACGACAGCGGATTTAACCTTTGCTTTACTGATGGCCGCAGCACGCAGGCTGCCGGAAGCAATGGATACGATCCGGAATAACGAATGGGGTTCCTGGGCACCCTTTGCATTTACAGGACAGGATATTTACGGGGCAACGCTTGGAATTATCGGCATGGGTCGTATCGGAGAAGCGGTGGCGAAACGGGCTGCTGGGTTTGATATGAATATTCTTTATCATAACCGTTCGAGAAAGCGTGAGGCAGAAGAACGGGTTGGTGCAGTTTATACAGAGCTTGACGAGCTCCTTGGGCAGGCCGATTTTGTCTGCGTGCTTGCTCCGGCGACGCCAGAGACAGAAAAACTGATAGATGCGGAGGCCTTTCGCAAAATGAAAAAAACGGCGGTTTTTATCAATTCCTCGAGAGGAGCAACGGTGGATGAGCCGGCACTGATAGATGCGCTCCGGGAAGGAGAAATTTTTGGCGCCGGCCTGGACGTATTTGAGAACGAGCCTATTGGGGCAGACCATCCACTTGTCAGCCTTTCCAATGTTGTGGTGCTCCCGCATATCGGCAGTGCCAGCGAAAAAACGCGCCGGCAAATGGCAGATATAACCGCAGACCATATTTTGCAGGGACTCAAAGGGGAGCCGCTCACCCATGAAGTGCCCGAAACGTGAAAAAGCACCTCACGGGCCCATTACAGGCTCAGTGAGGTGCTTTCGTTTTGCTATTACTTGTTCCAGGTAGCTGTACCGTTCTTTTCTTCCTTCATTCGTTTACGGAAGCGAACCGTTTCCGCGGTGATAACGCCAGAGAGCCCTAAGAGGGCGATCAGGTTTGGCGCGGCCATCAGGCCGTTCATTGTGTCTGCAAGCGACCAGACAATTCCGAACTGGACCACAGCGCCAAAAAACACAGCGATAACAAAAATGACACGATAGGCAAACACAGCCTTGTACGTTTTGAAAAGGTAATAAATACACCGTTCTCCGTAATAGGACCAGCCCAGAATAGTAGAATAGGCGAAGAAAATGAGTCCTACAGAAACGATAATGCTGCCGGCCGGTCCTAAAAAGTACTCGAACGTGGCGGCAGTCAGTGGAGCGCCGTCTAACTCACTGCTTACAAAGTTCTGGCCTATCACAAGAGAAATACCGGTAATGGAACAGATAATAATTGTATCAATGAAAACCTGAGTCATAGAGACAAGCGCCTGCCGCCCGGGATAGTCAGTACGGGCTGCAGCTGCTGCAATTGGTGCGGACCCAAGGCCTGCCTCATTGGAGAAAACCCCGCGGGCCACTCCGTACTGGATAACAACCCCGACAGCCCCGCCGGCAGCAGCCTGTCCGGTGAATGCGTCGGAAACAATGGAGCCGACTGCGGCAGGGACGAGATCTATGTTACCTAAAATGACAATCAGCCCGCCGACAACATAAAAGACAGCCATAACCGGCACAATAAATGAAACGACCCGGCCGATGGACTTAATGCCGCCAAGAATAACCACTCCGGTTAAAATACTGAGTATAATACCGGTAATCCAGGTAGGCACGTTCCAGTTGGAGTCCAGAACGTCTGCCACAGAGTTGGACTGGACAGTATTTCCGATCCCAAAGGCGGCAATCGCAGCAAACACGGCAAACAAAACCGCCAGCCATTTCCATCCAAGTCCTTTTTCTATGTAGTACATGGGCCCGCCGGCCATGCGCCCCCGTTCATCCTGGACACGGTATTTAACAGCGAGAATGGCTTCACCGTATTTTGTGGCCATTCCGAATAGGGCACTGATCCACATCCAGAAAACCGCCCCGGGGCCGCCAATTACTACGGCTGTAGCGACCCCGGCAATATTACCCGTTCCGACCGTAGCGGCTAGTGCGGTCATCAGCGACTGAAAGTGGGAAATATCCCCATCTGATTTTTTGTCCTGTTTTGAAAAGGCGAGCTTTAATGCGTAAGGAAGAGTAGAAAATTGCAAAAACCCTAAACGAATCGTTAAAAAGATACCTGTTCCCAAAATAAGAATTAAAAATGGAGGCCCCCACACAATGCCACTGATAGTGGTAAGTAATTCCTCAACGCTGTTCATAAATCCTGACATATGTAACAACTCCCTTCCATAGTGCAACTGTACATAAGATGTTATAAAGATGTGAACAGTTTGTGAGAAAAGTTTACTATAAAAATAATAAATTTGGTACATGTTTTGTAAAAATTGTGAAAATTTCAGAAAAAGAGGAAAAATAATTTACCCAAGAAATTTGAAATAAGAGGTTTTATGGAGAAAAGATTCGGGCATTCGTATAGGTAGACGTAATCGGATGAAGGAGGACTAGGCAATGAAAACAATAAAAGTAGATGAAGTTTTTACAGAAGATAAGGAACAGCTCCGTTATACAGACGGTGAGTTGGAAGTCCGTGATGATAATGGAGAGGACTGGGAAGTGAAGCTGTACGGAGTAGATAATCAGCGTTTCTTTACAGATGCTTTAAAAAATAATGAAAAAAAGCATTTAACGTTTGAAACCGATAAAGGCAGTATGTACGGCCTTGTATCAGTGGAAGCTCTGGATAATGCCGGAGTGGCCAATGAAGATGTAGTAACGCTTGTTGGAACAGGCCCATTAAACGGTTTTTCCTAAGAAAATATAACAATTAAAGAAAAAACAACGGCCCGGGCAATTAAGCCCGGGCCGTTGTTTTTAATGCAAGGAGAGAAAAGGCTTCAAAAAAATAAAGCAGGCAGCCGGATGAACGGCTGCCTGCTTTATGTAAATATTACGAACCACTGCATGGAAGTTTTACAGGGGGATAGCCCTGCTCGCCTCTGCGCACTACGGCGTAGCCGGTAACGGTGAAACCATTTTTTAACAGCAGCCGGGTGCTTAGATTGCGTGAAACTTTATCTGGAGCAATGAGAAACACTTCTTTTTTCGGAACGGTCTGCAAATGCCTTTTTAAATGCGGATACGGAAGAGCGAACGCCCCGTTCACCGGATTGCGGTCTGATTCCTGGTATTCGCGTACATCCAAAATATGGGCCCCGGTGTCCTGACTTTGAGGAAGGGATGAACAAGGAACGCGGAAAACAGGCATCCAGCGTTTAAATGCCGGTATCATAACGAGAACAATAACAACTATGGTAATACTAAGCCAAAAAAGCATCAACGCCCTCCTCATTCCTTTCTTATAGCGATTCATATTGTATATTTTTCGGCAGGCAGATTCAAGAACTTTGCTTGCGCTTTTTATACTTACCCCTTCAGGAATTATGTATAACCACTTCATGCTATTAATTCTTCTCATGAAATTCAAGCATATTGGTTTCGGGGGACGTTAATTTTTGATAAGGTGAATACAGAAAGTAGGAGGTGAAGCTTCCATGGCAGAGACAGAAGAAAAAAAAGAACTGGAAGAACGAGTTTGGGCTGAACTGGAAAATGTTATTGATCCAGAGCTCGGTGTTGATATCGTAAATTTGGGGCTTGTGTATACAGTAACAATTGATGATAACAGACAGGCGAATATTGAAATGACTTTAACCGCAATGGGTTGCCCGCTTGCAGGAACGATTGTTAATGATATTAATTTCGCCTTGAATGATTTAAAGGAATACGGAGAAATCAGCGAAGTAGACGTGGACATTGTTTGGAATCCACCTTGGAGTAAAGATAAAATGTCCCGTTACGCCAAAATCGCTTTAGGTATTCCGGATTGATAACAAGAGAGAGCCGGTTGGAATAGTCCAGCCGGCTTCTTTTGTTTATTTATTATTTTCATTTATCAGAAAAAATAAAATTTTCGGTTGAAATATATCGAAGAATGTATTATTATGTAAACATACTCAAAGGAGGCATTATTGTTTTGACAAACAGTCAACTGAACACAAATGAAATGATCGACAAAGGGATGCAGCAAGCCCACAGCATGAGCGTAGAAGAATCGGTTCGCACGATTGAAAACATCATGCAGGTCGAAGCAGCACGCCAGAAGGACTACGAAGACAATAAGATTGAAAATTTATAGGTAGTGAAAAGCGCGGCCCCAATGGGGCCGCGCTTTTTGACGCTTACAGGCTCTCCTGGCTCGTTAAAATAACCGGGCCTTCTTTTGTGATCGCAATTGTGTGCTCGTACTGGGCAGAATGACCTCCGTCCCGGGTGGTGGCGGTCCATCCATTGGATGTCATTTTGCTTTGCCAGTCTCCGGTGTTGACCATCGGCTCGATCGTAATAACGTGGCCGGGCTTTAAGCGTCCGCCTTTGCCTGGAGCACCGAAATGAGGAATCTGTGGATCCTCGTGAAGGGTAGGCCCAATGCCGTGTCCGGTGAAGTCGCGTACCACCGAAAAACCTTCGTTTTCCACGTATGTTTGAATGGCGTGGCCAATGTCACCGATGCGGTTGCCCGCTTTGGCCTGTTCAATACCTTTATATAAAGATGATTCTGTAACCTCCATCAGCCGTTCGAGTTCACTGCTTACGTCACCAACGGCATAGGTCCAGGCAGAATCCGCCAGAGCCCCGTTTAAATTCACTACCATATCAATTGTAACGAGATCACCATTTTCAAGAGGACGGGCTCTTGGAAAGCCGTGACAGATTTCATCATTTATGGAGGCACAGGTTGCGTATTTGTATCCTTGAAAGCCTTTTTGTTCAGGAGTGGCACCGCGCTCTGCCAGAAATTTTTCGACAAAATCGTCAATTTGTTTTGTGGTGACGCCTGGTTTGACCATTTTGGCGATTTCTTTATGGCAGGCGGCAAGAATCTTCCCAGCTTCGTGCATAAGCTCAATTTCTCGTTCTGTCTTCAACGTTACCATCGTCTGTCTCCTTTTATTCAGTATCAAATACCATTGTAAAACATTCATACAAGAAATGCATTGTTTGGTGATTTCCTTTATAATTGCGGAATTGCACGATAGAAATGGAGGAAAATCATGAAGCAGCAGAAATGGTATGTAAAGGTCAGGGACAAGTTTTGGTTCGTTCCAGGCTGCTACGGCATTCTTAGTTTAATTATAGTAATAGGTACTTCTATTATGGACCAGCAGCTGCTGCGGCCTGTGTACAACAATGTGCCTTCTATGCTGCTCGTAGAAAATAACACCGCTACTTCCCTGTACAGCGCGTTGGTTACTGCATTATTGACGCTGACCACTATCAGTTTTTCTTCGATTATGGTTGTTTTGACAACGTACGCTACACAGTTCACGCCAAGAGCCCTGCAGGATTTTATGAAAAGCCCGACGACACAGCATACGCTCGGGGTGTTTACATTTGGGGTATTGTTCACCCTGGTAAACATGCTGCTTTTTTCAAGCGAAGGTAATAACCAAATTTTGATGCCTATGCTGACAGTTTTTGTGGCGCTTGGCTGTCTGGCCTTTTTTATAATCTTTATTTATCACTCCACCCAGTGGCTGCAGGTCAATCATCTGATCAGCCACATACGGTCCGATGCCTCGAGGGTGATCCAGGATGCATATACATATTCTGGAGTAAACAGCTTCAGCGAATGGAACGGCAATTTCCGGAACGATGAAGAAACAATCGTTCATGCTGAACGGTCGGGATACACCAATATGGTGAAGATGCCTGAACTGATTGCCTGGGCCAGGCAGGAGGAAGCCGTCGTCGAATGCTTGTTTCAGGTAGGAGCTTATGTTCATCAGGGCGAGCCATTATTTCGCTACTGGTCAAAGCAAAGTTTATCCCCAAAAATATTAAGAGGTTTTGTATTAGTAGGAGAAGAGAGAAGCAATGTTCAGGATATTGAATTCTCCATGCAGAAAATTGTAGAGATAGCGCTGCGGGCCATTTCTCCGGCGATTAATGATCCACATACAGCAGCCAATTGTATAAACCGTATTGGGGCACTGCTCTCCGAACTCAGTCATGAACACAGAAATGATCAGTACTTTGTCGACAAGCAGGATGAACTGAGGTTGTTTATGCCTGTAAAGCCCTTTAGAGAGTATTTATACAAAAGCTTTTACCAGATCAGACTGTACGGCCGGGAAGATATCTCGGTGATGGCAGCCTGCATGGAAGCACTGACGATGCTCGTGAAAACGGGAGATTCGTCTGTGTTAAAAGAAGTGGAATCATTTTCCTTTTATATGGAGCGGGCTGTCGAAGATGAACAGCTTGCCGACTGGGACAGAGAATACTGGCACACGCGTGTACAGGAAAAGGATACAGCTCTGCATCAGGCACTTACAAAAAGTAAGCAGATAACTTGAAACAGCCGGTAACGTGTGTGTATGATATATAAATGAAGTTCAACACGAAAGGATGAAAGATCAAATGAAAGTAGCAGCTATTGTAGGAAGTATCCGTCAGGAATCCTTTAACGGAAAATTAGTGGAGTACATGCAGGACCGTTACGGCGACATCATGGATATTGATATTTTAGATATCCGCGATCTTCCGCACTATGATCAGGACGAGGAAAGCAATGCTCCGGACTATGTGCAGGAGTACAAGCGTTCTGTACGTGAAGCGGACGCCGTACTTATTGCAACTCCGGAATACAATGGTTCAATTTCCGGCGTGCTTAAAAATGCTCTGGATTGGAATTCCCGGGTCGATTACGACTTTGCCGGCAAACCAACCATGCTGGTGGGAGCTTCTCTTGGCGGCCTGGGCACCGTGAAAGCGCAGATGCATCTGCGCCAGATTTTGAGCGCTCCGGGCATGAGTGCAAAAGTACTTCCCGGAAATGAAGTGCTTATTGGAGCTGTGCATGAAAAAATGGACGAAAACGGAAACTTAACGGACCAGGGCACAATTGATTTTCTCGATAATGTCGTAGCCGAATTTGAACGCTTTTATCAGGAAACAACGACTGTAGCCAACCGGGCATAAAAAAATCCCTGCAGAAATATCTGCAGGGATTTTTTTACGCTTTTGGAGCTTCGGTCTGTTCGGTTTGCAGATCTGTTCTGCTCCATCCAATAAACAATAAAGCTGCTGCGCCAAGAACACCGGCGACCAGGTATGGAAGATGGGCTGATAATGAATTACCGATTAATCCCGACATGACCGGTGCAAAAGCAGCGCCAAGCCAGCGAAGGAAATTATATGCTCCAGAAGAAATACTGCGCTCGTAAGGCGAATGCTCCATTACATGGCTGGTAAATAAAGAATTATTCAGGCCGGAAAATAATCCTGAAAGTACGATGAACATAATCATTAATACTGAGGAGGACGCAAAAAACAATCCTAAAAGCGTTAAAATAAAAGCAGAGAGGGTGAACGGCAGTAATTTCACAGGAGTAAACCGCCTCTCAAGCCTTCTCGATAAAACAGCCGAGCCGAAGGCCAGGCATAATCCCCATCCAAAAAAGACGAGACCGATTTGAATAGAAGTTAAAGATAAAATTAAAGGGGAGTAAGCAAGCACGACAAAAAAACCATAATAATAAAACATGCCGGCAAGCGCACCCTTAATGAACGGCCCGTGTGTAAAAAGATGACGAAGCTCCTGCCATCCAGCCGTAGCTTTAGCTTTTTTAGGAGCGGGCGGATGGACGAAAAAGATAACTAAAATAAAAGCGATAAGCATTAAAAGACTTGTACCAAAAAAAGGAGCACGCCAGGATAGATCCCCGAGAAGGCCGCCTACAAGCGGACCGCCGGCGAGGCCCAGGCCAATTGCCGCCTCATACATACCTACCGCTGTTTCCACGCTCCTCGAGAGAGCGATTAACAGGGTCATAGCAGTGGCGAAAAACATAGCGTTGCCAAGCCCCCAGCCGCCGCGAAAAAGGGCCAGTTCAGTAATGCCTCCCGCCACACTGCAAAGCAGGGCGAAGGCTGTAACGATCAAAAGCCCGGCGCTCATCAGCCGTTTATCACCAAACCGGCTCGAAAGGATCCCGGCAGGAATCATCATGCAGGCCATCACTAAAATATAGGACGTAAAAAGCAGCTCCACCTGCCAGTGAGAAGCACCGATAGAAGCCGCGATGGAAGGAAGGACGGGGTCCACGACGCCGATACCCATAAAAGCTAAAAATGTGGCGAAGATCGTAATCCACCGTGCCCTGGTTTGAATATTCATAAAGCAGTCACTTCTCCTTATTGAATGAAGATAATACGTTGTCAGCTTGGTTTTTCAGATTTTCCATTTCCGTTTTAAACGTTGTCATCTGGTTGATTTTTTGGTCGAGCATATCAATCTGGGCCTGAAGGCTATCAGAAATTTGTTTCAAATCCTCGTGCTGCATCGTCGTTTCCTGTACCGACTGGTAGTGGCTATAGACTGTTTTTACCTGCTCTTTCAAATCGAGATACTGCTGCAGCTCCTGAAGAGAAAACCCAAGAACCTCCTTTGCGGTTACTACATTCTGCAGACGTTCAATATCCTGGTCATCGTACACTCTGGTTCCTTTTTCTGTACGCTCTGGTGCTGATATAAGACCAATTTGTTCATAATAACGTATTGCACGTTTCGTTAAGCCTGTGGTTTGAGCGGCTTCTTCAATTTTGTACAGCATGCATCACCCTCCTGTTAAGTTTCATGATATAACCTTAACGTTAACGTCATATTTTGTAAAGGCAAAATGGGGCTTTGACTTTCTGAAATAATGTGATACAGTGTAGACAACTTAATAGGGAATCCGCTAGGGGTGCCGGTAACGGCTGAGATAAGGACTATCCTTAATCCCTTTGAACCTGATCTGGTTAAGGCCAGCGTAGGAAAGTGGAGACGGTAGAATACGTCTATATCAGAAGCAGCAGCTTTATAATAGCGGACGTTTATTCGAAGCCACTCCACCAATGGAGTGGCTTTTTTTGCTCCATTGGTCTTTACTGCCCGTAGTGGTTCCCTCCTAATTTAAAGGAGGAAGTAACAATGAAATTTTCAGAGCTTTTATGGCAGGACACAGAGCACATTTTTGAAGCCTGCTGGGAAAATCCATTTGTGCAGGGCATCGGGAAAGGTGATGTCCCAAAAGAAGCTCTTATCCATTACGTGAAGCAGGATTTTGAATACTTAAATGCCATGATCAAGACAAAAGCAATTGGGATAACAAAATGCACGTCCAGAGAAGACATGATCATGTTTAAAGATACCATTGATTTTGTGTTAAACAGTGAAACGCACCCGCACCATAATTTATGTGCGCAGGCGGGAGTGGCTTATGAAGAATTGCAGGGCTACGCGCTTGCCCCGGCTTCCCAGCATTATGTGCTTCATATGCTGCACCATGCTGAAAAGGGCACACTTGGCGATGTGATTGCGGTAACGCTCGCCTGCCCGTGGGTGTATTTGTATGTGGGTGAAAGGCTGATGAAAGAAGTGAATCCGAACGAGGACCATCCGTTTAACGACTGGATTCGTTTCTACGGAGACCGTGAAGAGCGGGAAATGTACAAATATATTGACCGCCTTGATGAACTGGCAGAAACAGCTACAGAAGAAGAAAAGCAGCGTTGGCGGACGTTATTTATGGAAGGGTGCCAGCTCGAGTATATGTTTTTTGAGGACGCGTATCATGCAAAAGACTGGCCCTTTGCCAGAACATTAACAGACGGAAAAAAAGCTTAATGATAAACAAACGCTTAAACCTCAGGGATATCGTCGTTATCTCATTTATTTCAGCTGTTCTTGGTGTCCTTTATCTTCTTTGGGTACTGCTCGGACAAATTGTTACGGGCGTCCTCGGGCCAGTTGGGGGCGGACTGATGGCAGGCTTCTGGATCCTCGCTCCGGTAATATGCGCCTATATCATTCAAAAACCAGGAGCGGCGCTGCTGGCAGAGCTTATTGCGGCTGGCACTGAAGTTATGGCCGGGTCTGTGAGCGCGGGAGCAGTGCTCGTTCTCGGCTTCACGCAGGGGATTGCCGCAGAAATTATTTTTGCCATGTTTTTCTACCGAATCTTTCGTCTGCCGGTATTAATGCTTGCCGGAATGGCAGGGACGTCTGCTGCATTTTTAACCCAGTATATTCTTTATGGATTCAGTCAGTACGCAGGTTCTGTTGTTGTATTTATGCTGGTAACCATGCTTATAAGCGGTGCTCTTTTAGCCGGGTGGGCAGGGAAAAGCTTTACAGACGCCCTGGTAAAAACAGGCGTTCTCGACCGCTTTGCTCTTGGCCGCCAGCGTCGGGAAGGGCAGCAGAGGAACGCTGTATGATTTATGCAGAGAATGTAACCATTGCATATCCTTACGCTGAGCCTTCGGTAGAGGGTTTTTCGGCTGAAATACGTACTGGGGAAAACGTGCTGCTGCTCGGCCCGAGCGGCTCGGGTAAAAGTACGTTGGCACTGGCCCTTCAGGGAATTCTTCCGCGCTCAGTAGAGGCAGAAGTGTCTGGTGAATTGAACGTATTCGGAGAAAATCCAGCGGTGAAATGCATTACAGAGGCTGCCAGAGAGGCGGCTCTGTTGTTCCAGGATCCCGATACCCAATTCTGCATGCCGACAGTGCGGGAAGAGCTTGTATTTACGCTTGAGAACCTGCGCGTACCTGCGGAGGATATCGAAGGCCGGATGCTTGAAGCCTTGCAGTTCACAGGCATGCTTTCTTGTATTGACGCCCGTATTGACATGCTTTCCGGAGGGATGAAGCAAAAAATAGCTGTGTCCTGCATAGCTGCTGTGAATCCGGAGATCTGGATTTTGGATGAACCGCTCTCCCAGCTCGATCCGGTAAGCCGTGAAGCAGTGGCCGCACTTCTTGGCCGTATTGCAGAAGCCCCTGATAAAACATTAATTTTGATTGAGCATCAGCTAAATGAAGTGATGGAGTGGGTGAGCAGGGCGGTCGTATTGAACCGCAATGGTCAGGTGACAGCGGATGGAAGCCCCGGCCGTATATTTTACTCCCACGCTGCTGTACTCGAAGCAGAAGGAGTGTGGCTGCCTGCACCTGCAGAAGCGGGAAAAAAGTTGCTCAGAAAGACGGAGACAACCAAAGCTGCTCTTCCCGTCACTTTGCGGGAATGGGAGGTGTTTGCAGCGGATTACCCTGTTGCCGAGGTTCATGCATCTCTGCCGCAGTCGAAACAGGGGGGTGAGCCTTCTCAGAAGCCGCCTGTCCTGAAGGTGGAACGGGCGGCCTCTGCCTATAGTATGCAGACGGTTTTCGAAAACGTGTCTTTTTCCCTTTACCCTGGAGAAATGACTGCCGTCGTAGGGGCAAATGGAGCTGGGAAAAGCACACTCGCACGAGTTCTTACCGGATGGGAGCCTATTAAAAGCGGTACCGTGTATGTTAACGGACAAGATATAGCCGGTCTGAAGCCGTACGAAATTGCCAAAACCTTCGGGATTGTTTTTCAACAGCCCGAGCACCAGTTTCTAACGCCGACCGTAGAAGAAGAAATACGCTACGGAATGGAGATAGCAGGATGGTGCGAGGAAGATATTGTTCAGCAGACAAATGAACTGTTGATTCAGTTTCAGCTCGGCCATATTCGGAAAAACCATCCGTTTCGGCTCAGTCAGGGGGAAAAACGGCGTCTCTCAGTGGCAGTAATGGTGACAAACAACCAGTCCATTTTAATTTTGGATGAGCCGACGTTTGGGCTTGATAAGCGAAATGCTGATGCTTTGTTTGAAGTGCTGGAGCAGTGCCGGCAACGCGGAAAAGCGGTTCTCTGGCTGACGCATGATATGGATCTGGTTTATACAAAAGCGGCACGGGTCCTTGCGCTGGCAGAACGAACGCTTGTCTACGACGGGAGTGTAGAAGCATTTTTTGATGGCAGCATAGACTTAGGAAAAATCGGTGTCCGGCTGCCTTCGGTACAGCTTATGCGCCTAGGAGGGGGCAGCCATGCTTGAAGAGCTCCAGACCCGGGACGCTTTTTTACAGCGGGTACATCCAACGCTGAAGCTGCTCAGCCTTTTCACTGTATTTTTCTTTATGATTTTCATTTATGATATATGGCATCCACTTGCTGTGCTGGTGCTAACTATTGCTGCCATCTTCTTTCTGGGAAAAGTGCCGTTAAAGCTGCTGCTCATACTCCTGCTCCCGTTTGCACTTTTTGGTTTCAGCTTTGTATGGCTTCAGGTGGTTTTTCCTGAAGAAAGGGGTGCTACGGTTCTTTTTTATGTATTTCACATGCCGGTGGCTCTTGAAAATATCCAAACAGGTGTCTCGCTAGGCTTAAGAGCGATGGTGTTTGCTTCCTGGTCGCTTCTTTTTGTCCTCACCACCTCTCCAGTGAGTTTAGTGATGAGTTTGATACAAAAATGGCATATGCCTCCGAGTATTGGATATGGAATGATGGCAGCCTACCGTTTTCTTCCCCAGCTTCGAAAAGAACTGGTGATAATCCGCAGAGCCCGGCAGATTAGAGGAATGGGTTCAAAGCCCAGAATGCGGGAGTGGAAAGAGGCAGGGGTGCCATTGATGGCAGGGGCTGTACGAAAAGCAGAAAGAACAGCCCTGGCGATGGAATCCAAAGGGTTTGACGGCTCGAGAAAAAGAACGAGGTATGTGCAAATGAATTATAAAAAAACGGACGTCTGGTTTACTGCCGGCTTTATACTGTTTATTACTGTCGTTTTTCTGCTGCCCCTGTCGTAGCAGGGCAGCGGAATTGATTAAAATAACCCCAGGGGCCGTGGGCCTCCGGGGTTAGTCGGGTTGCCGGTTATTTTACTAAAAACTTTTCTTCGATGCGGTCCACATAGCTTTTAATATCTTCAGCAATGTTATCCATTTCATCCACATCGACTTTCATGGTGGGAATATCACCTTTATGTCCGCGTTCACGGAATTGCCCGATCATTTCATCCACAGCTCCGGCGAAGTTTTCATACGCATGATCCCCGGAGCCAAAGATGGAAATCGAAAGGCCGGAAATATCATAGGCGAAAAGGTCTTCCAGAAAGTCTTCTGTTTCTTCAGGAATATCGCCTTCGCCCCACGTATATGTGCCCATAATGAGCAGATCATGCGGAAGGGGATCTTCGTTTGGAAGCCCATCGGCGATCATGTCCATCAGCTCTACTTCGTGCCCGCGGCTGATAAGTTCTTCTTCTGTGTCGATCGCCATATCTTCAGTGTTTCCAGTCATTGTGGAATAGAACAAAAGTATTCGCATATGTCCATTCCTTTCTTATATAGGTTCGTGCTTAAAATACATATTTAGTATACTTATTATATATGCTGCTGCCGGCTTGTGCAATCACCCCGGTAAACGTACGCAAAATATGTTAAAATATATATCGAAAATATATATTAGTGTTTTTGTGAAGGGGGAGAAAAAGTGAAACAAATAGGTATTATCGGCGGCCTTGGGCCGGAATCAACGGTAGAATATTATCAATCCATTATTAAAAAATATCAGAAAAAGGAGAACAGTCTTCAGGTGCTTCCGGAATTGTACATCAACAGTATTAATATGTACAACATTTTTAAGTATATTTCGGAAGAACGAATGGATGATCTGATTGAGTATTTGGGCAATGCAGCCCGGAAGCTTGAACTGCTGGATGTCGACGGCATCATTATTGCAGCAAACACGCCGCACCTTGTATTTGAAGAGGTGCAAAAGCAGGTCGAGGTGCCGATGCTAAGCATTGTGGATGCCGCAGTGGAAGCAGCAGAAAATCAAGGCGCCGAAAATATTGGGCTGCTTGGTACAAAATTTACGATGGAGCAGAATTTTTTCAAGAAACCGTTCATAGAAAAAGGGAAAAACATCTATGTGCCAGATGAAAGCACGCAGCAGTATTTACACGAAAAAATCGTCAGCGAGCTTGAAAATGGCATCGTAAACCCTGAAACGAAAAAGGAATTTGAACGGATCACCAGGGAGATGATTGAACAACATAAACTCGATACCGTGATCCTTGGCTGCACGGAACTGCCGATGATTCTTTCTGAAAAAGATTTTTCGATTCCTTTTTTAGATACGATGCAGGTTCACGTAGACAGGATTGTAGACTTTATGTTTGAAGAAAGTAAAGCATAGGGAGGGCGGTAATGGTGATTCAACTGAAAAGAATTTATGAAGAAACAGAGGAAAAAGAAGGGCGCCGGGTATTAGTCGACGGCGTATGGCCGCGGGGAATAGCAAAGGATAAAGCCAAAGTGGATGAATGGGCCAGGGACGTTGCTCCTTCCAAGCAGCTGCGGCAATGGTTTTCCCACGACCCGGAGAAGTTTGACGAATTTAAAGAGAAGTATAAGCAGGAGCTCGAGCAAAATACCGAACAGGCTGAAGCTCTCGATCAGTTAAAGCAGACCGTACGTGAACAGAACAAACAGGTGACGCTCGTATTTGCTGCAAAGGAAGAAACATATAATCATGCCCGTGTCTTAAAAGAAATACTTGATCGTCAGCCGAAGGACTCTTAAAGAAGAAGAGGTGAAAACGATGGAGGAGTATCTGGGCCAATGCAGTGATTGCGGCAAAGAAATTTACTGCAGGGACGGGTTTTTAGAAGGGGTTCATGAGAATGGCCGGCTATACTGCTTTGAATGCGCTGAATAAATGTTCAATACTCCGTGTCCAGGTGGGTACGGAGTTATTTTGTATATAAAAGCTGATTGTGAACGTTTAATGAAGTATTTCTAAAAGTATAGATTAAAATATGTATTTATAATACACTTTTTATAGAAGTTAAAAACGTTTTCACTGGAGGAATTCGATGCTTGCACCACAAACGATTGAAACAGTAAAAGCAACAGCCCCAGCTATTCAGGCTAACGCCGCAGCTATTGGCAACCGTTTTTATGAAATGCTCTTTGAAAAAGCACCTGAGCTGCGAAACATGTTTAACCAGACGAACCAGGAAACAGGTGTCCAGCCGGAAGCTCTTGCTTATTCTGTCTACCAGGCCGGAGCGAATATTGACCGTCTGAAAGAGCTTCGTCCTACTATTGAACGCATAGCGGAAAAACACCGGGCCCTGGATGTCAGGCCGGAACATTATGGATTAGTAGGGGAAACACTGCTCGAAGCGGTGGAGGAAGTGCTTGGAGACGCAGCCACCCCGGAAATTCTGGACGCGTGGGGAGAAGCGTATCATGCGCTTGCTGATATTTTTATTCAAAAAGAAGCAGTAAAGTACGAAGAAGTGGAAGCCGCCCGGGGCGGGTGGACGGGCTACCGTCCGTTTTATGTAGCGGAAAAAGTGCCGGAGAGCGATGTCATTACTTCGTTTTACTTAAAGCCGCAGGACGGGGAGGCTATTATACCGCAGCAGCCAGGACAGTATTTAACGCTGCAGGCAGATATTGAGGGTGAGCCCTATACACATATGCGCCACTACAGTCTGTCGGATGCTCCAAATGAAAACTATTACCGGATCAGCGTGAAGCGGGAGGATCCTGAGAATGGAAATCCGGCCGGCATTGTGTCGAATTATCTGCACCGGGATGTAAACGAGGGAGATGTACTGCTGTTCGCAGCGCCGGCAGGAGAATTCGTGATAGAAACAGAGGAAATGCCAATTGTGTTAATCAGCGGGGGCGTTGGTATTACTCCGATGATGAGTATGCTGAATACACTTGTACAGGAAGATACGAAACGAAACGTGACGTTTATTCACGCTGCTGACAGCAGCAAGGTGCATGCCATGAAAGCACGTGTGGAGCAGCTCGCAGATACGTATTCAAATATTGAAGCCTACACCTGTTACTCCGCACCAACGGAGAACGACCGCACGCATAGAATGTTTGATAAAGAAGGATTTATAGACGCAGATTGGCTGGAAACTGTCCTTCCTGAAGAACAGGCAGATTTTTATTTCTGCGGCCCAATACCTTTTATGAAGGTAGTTAATGAAATTTTAAAGGACAGAGGAGTGCCGGCTGAGCGCCGTCATTATGAAGTTTTCGGTCCGGAAAGCACGATTGAATAATTAATACCTCAGAGATAAAACTGATTCAGCTGCGGCATATCTATTTGGATTCTGCCGCAGCTGTTTTAAGTTCAATTAATGAAAGGATGAAAAAAATGAAAATCCAGAGTCTTACACAATTAGCTCCTTTCAGCGGGGATCGAATGGCAAAAGAAATTGTGTTTAAAAAGAATAACTGCAAAGCTGTGGTGTTTAATTTCTCGCCCGGCCAGAGCCTCCCTCTGCATGACCATCCATTCACTCAAACGTTTGCATTAGTCGCAAGCGGCGAAGGACTCTGCTATACAGAGGATGAAAACTTTCCCATCAAAGAAGGAGACCTTATTCAATGCGGCCCTGCAGAAAAAATAGGCTTTGAAAATAATAGTTCCTCTAATTTGAGTGTGTATGTGACACTGGTGTATATCGAAGAAAATTAGCATCTGCTAAATAAAATAATGTCTGCAATAAATATCAGCAGCCTCCCTGTCAGTGATAGGTAATAGGTTAGTAAGTAAATGGTTAGATACTGAAAAACTGCTACTGGTACTCACTGACGCTCACTGGCATTCACTGGCACAGCTTACAGAGCTGGACGCCTGCTTGTGTGCTTTGTTAAGTTCAGGAACGGTCTGGTACGGTTAGGAAGTAGACGAAAGGAAGGATGCTGATTTATGCAGACTTTAAACAATGAAGCTAAAACTAACCAGATGAAGAAATACAGCCTGATCGATACTGACATTCATGAACGGGTAATGTATGAGGACTTATTTCCATACTTAGAGCAGCCGTGGAGAAGATATATTGAAGACTGCCACTGGCAGCAGGAAAAACATATGCCATTCACCCAGCCCGCGGTGGCCGGAGTGGACCGGGCTGACGCACAAACGCCGGACGGAAAGCCGGCAGGCACAAGCCTTCCATTTATGCAGGAGCAGCTGCTTGACGCTAACAATCATGAATTCGGTATTTTAACTGGAGCGCTTGATCCATCTCCGTCTTCTATGCACGGATGGTACGAGATGGCCACAGCACTTGCCAGTGCCTACAATGATTGGCAGATTAATGAATGGTTGGATAAAGACAGCCGACTGTACGGATCCGTTCATATTGCAGCCCAGGAAGTAACGAACTCGGTAAAAGAAATTGAACGCGTCGGCTCTCACCCAAAAATGATTCAGGTGCTTTTGCCCATTGATGATATCGCGTGGGGCGACCCATACTACCACCCAATATTTGAAGCTGCTGAGCGCCATGACCTGATGATCGGCATGCACCATAACGAACCGCCGGCTCCGCTCGGGAAATGGCCGAGATACTTTATTGAATGGCATGCCTTGATTGCCACGTCTCATATGGCACAGATTACGAGCATGATTTTCAACGGGGTATTTGAAAAATATCCAAATCTGAAGCTGATGATGATTGAGGGAGGGTTCACATATGTGCCATTTTTAATGAAAAAACTCGATCAGCAGTTTAAGGATCTTCGTCACGAAGTGCCGTGGGTAACGACGATGCCGAGTGATACCATCAAAAATCGGATGGCGTTTACGACCCAGCCACTTGAAGAAATGAGCAGAAAAGAATGGAATCTTTTAGTAGAGCAGATGGGAACCGACGAAATTATCTGCTTTAGTACGGATTATCCGCACTGGGATTATGATTCTCCGGACGAAGCAATGCCAAAGGGTCTGGGAGACGACGTGCTTGAGCGGATATACGGGGAGAATGCGAGAAGGTTCTATCCGAAGCTTCCGGCACGGAGGGATATCTGATGGCAGCCGTTATCTGCAGGGAAGAGGAATTGGAAAAGCAGGAGATGATTCCGGGGAGCGTCGATAATATCCCAGTTTTTGTCTGCCGGACGTCCGAGGGGGAAATCCGGGCATTTATCGACCGGTGTCCCCACCAGGGCGCCTGCATGTCGAAGGGCAAAATTGACGGGGCGCCTATGAGCACCGCACCCGGCGAGTATTCCTTTGAACATGAAGGAGATATCGTCCGGTGCCCGTGGCATGGAAGAGAGTATAATCTCCGGGAAAGCGGCAAACCGCTTGCGCCGGTAAAAGGTAAACTAAAAGAGTTTTCCGCTTATGTAAAAGACAGCTATGTATATGTAGAATTAAAGAGAGGCTCGTAAGCCTCTCTTTTTTTATTAATATTTAGCTGGGAAATGATTAGCTGTTTAAATTGCCGCCGCGGACTTCCTGTAGCTGACGGACAGCTTCAATCTGCTCGTCGTTCAATTCAGCATAGTTGCCGGCAGCGTCTAACGTTAATATAACGGACGTTCCGGTCAGGGAGTATTTATTCGTAAGATCCCCGAACTGCTTGGATTCTACTTTATAATCCGCTTCTTCATACTGATTTTCGTTTGCAAGCGCGTAAATATCAAGCTCCGGAATCATTTCGAGCATGATAGCGTCATTGCCCATGATACTGTAGATATCATTTTGTCCCTCTACTTCGCGGACTTCAATTTCCTCATTAGGTTTACTGATAATAATATTCATCGTGACATTCATCCTTTCTGCTTCCAAATCAATAGTAGTTACCGTACAAAAACGTTCCTCTCCTGCTATAACCGTTTCCTTCTTCCCACAAACATGAAAAAAAGATAAAATCATAATGGGAATAATCAGATTCTTTAGGCGTATAAGTGGACATACACTGCTGCGGCGCATATGATGGAAAAAGATAAAATAGTGGTAAGGGAGATATGTAATTATGATTAATGCAAGTCAGCTGACACCAAATGAAACCTATAATTTAATCGAAGAAATGGAACGCTATGATTCTGATCGCCTGGCATTGAAATGGCAGGACGATAAAGGAAGCCGCCGCGAGGTTACATATCATGAACTGATTCAGCAGGCCAATCAGTATGCCAACGTCCTTACCGGCCTTGGACTTTCCAAAGGAGATAAGGTGCTTGTCATGGTTCCCCGGCTTGTGGAAGCCTATGTTGCGTATTACGCTTGCCTGAAAGCAGGACTTGTGATTATTCCTTCTTCAGAAATGCTCCGGGCGGATGATATCAAGTACCGGGCGGACCATTCCGGCTCCCACGCGATCATTTCGTATGCTCCGTACGCAGAGGAAATCGACCGGATGGATCCTATGCCGGAAACCCTCGAGCATAAGCTGATGATCGGTGGCAGTAAAGAGGGATGGAAAGAGCTTGAATCAATGGCAGCAGAAGAGTCCCAAAGCTTTAACATTGTACAGACTCACCGTGATGACACTGCCTTTCTTCCTTATACTTCGGGAACGACTGGGAAACCAAAAGCTGTCGTGCACAGCCATGGCTGGGCATACGCCCATCTTAGGGTAGCGGCAGACGAGTGGCTCGACATTCATGAAAACGATGTTGTCTGGGCTACCGCCGGACCAGGCTGGCAGAAATGGGTCTGGAGCCCGTTTTTATCTGTTCTGGGCCAGGGTGCCACCGGGTTCGCCTATAACGGCCGTTTTGATCCGGAAACTTATCTGCAGCTGCTTCAGGACGAACAGGTCAATGTGCTTTGCTGCACGCCGACAGAGTACCGGCTAATGGCGAAAATTGACGGTCTCGAAAGATATGATCTTTCAGCGATGCACAGTGCTGTTTCAGCAGGAGAGCCTTTAAATGAAGAGGTCATTCAAGTGTTCCGCGATAAATTTAACCTTCCGGTTCGCGATGGATACGGGCAGACAGAAAGTACGCTGCTTATCGGAACACTGAAGGGCGTGCCTGAAAAAATAGGTTCCATGGGCAAACCAATGATCGAACAGTTTATTGAAATAGTGGATGAAGACGGCAAGCCGGCGAAGGCCAATGAAATTGGCAATATCGCTGTGCATCGTGATCTTCCATCGCTGTTTCAGGGCTATTACAGAGAGCCCGAACGTACGAATGATTCCTACCAGGGCGATTACTTTTTAACCGGTGACAGGGCGATGAAGGACGAGGATAATTACTACTGGTTCCAGGGACGCAGTGATGATATCATTATCAGTTCAGGCTATACCATCGGGCCCTTTGAAGTAGAGGATGCACTTACAAAACATCCTTCCGTCAAGGAATGCGCCGCAGTTGCAAGTCCCGACGATATCCGCGGCAACGTCGTGAAGGCATTTATTGTACCTAACGGCCAGGTGGAAAATGAAGAGGCTCTAACGAAAGAACTGCAAAACCATGTTAAAGAAATGACCGCCCCATATAAGTATCCACGCCGGATTGAGTTTGTAGAATCATTGCCAAAAACAAGCTCTGCGAAAATCCGCCGTATTGAACTCCGCGAACAGGAGCTTGCAAAAGCGAACAAAAATCAATAGTATAAGCAGCCTGATTCGACTGCCCTGCGGCATATGCTGCAGGGCAGTCTTAAGTTGTTACGAAACAGGTTTCGTAACTTATGTACAGTTGACCAAAAATTAAAAATATTTTTAGGAAAGCGTTTACCTTATTGATAATTTCGGTTAGAATAAAAACAACCCCGCCGAAGGGGGAGAAGTTGAAACAAAATAATAACAATTGTTTTGTTTCAATTTTTGAAATATGTCATAGACATACAACTAAAGGGGGGCTTGTTATTTTATCTCTTATCACATTTATCATGATCGTCGGGGCAATCTGGCTTTTTGCTTATACCCGCAGCCGGTCAGTTAAAACGGACAGCGCTGAAGGATATTTTCTTGCCGGCAGAAGTTTAACAGGTATTACAATTGCCGGAACAATTATTATGACGAACTTGTCCACAGAGCAGATTGTGGGACAGAATGGCCAAAGTTATGCTTCCGGGATGGAAGTAATGGCGTGGGAAGTAACCTCTGCTATAGCAATTGTATTACTGGCACTTGTGTTTCTTCCGAAATACTTAAAATACGGCGTAGATACTGTTACCGATTTCATCGAGAGCCGTTACGACAAAACGACGAAACGAATTGCTTCTTTTCTTTTTATTTTTACTTATATGACTTCTTTCTTACCCGTCGTGTTGTACTCCGGCTCACTCGTATTTAATCAAATTTTTGCCGTAGATCAATTACTCGGCGTAGAGCCTTTAACTGCCGTTGCCTTTATCGCTGGATTGACCGGGCTTATCGGTCTTTTATATCTTTTGATGGGCGGCTTAAGGTTAAGCGCTTTCAGCGATACCGTTTATGGCATTGCTCTTTTGGTCGGCGGGTTAACGATTCCTGTGCTTGGACTGATGGCTTTAGGCGACGGTAACTTTTTCCGCGGGATGGAAACGATTCAGGCCAATACTCCTGAAAAATTAAACTCGATCGGCGCTATTGATTCGGCTTACGTGCCGTGGCCGACGCTCTTTTTAGGAATGTTTTTTAATAACCTGTTTTTCTGGTGCACAAATCAGATGATCGTGCAGAAGGCACTGGCAGGAAGAAACTTGAAGGAAAGCCAGAAGGGTGCTTTATATGTAGGTTTCTTTAAAATATTTGGTGCGCTGTTCCTCGTATTTCCAGGTATTATTGCGTTCAATTTATTTGGCGGAGAGCTTAGAACTGCAGACAACGCGTATCCGCGCTTAGTTACAGAAGTGCTTCCTCCGTCGGTGGAAGGGATTTTTGCAGCCATTATTTTTGGAGCTATTTTAAGTTCCTTTGTGGGCGCTCTGAATGCCACAGCCACGTTATTTACCCTGGATTTTTACAAGCCATTAATTAAAAAGGATGCAAGCGACAGACAGGTGGCACGTGCTGGTAAGTTGATAACAGTGATAGTAGCTTTGATAGCTATTTTAATCGCCCCGCTGATTTCGTTTGCGCCGTCGGGACTGTACAACGTTGTCCAGTCGTTTAATGGATTATACAGTATGCCGTTGCTTGTCATTATCATCCTCGGGTTTTATTTCAAATATGGTACTGCCTTTGCCGCAAAAGTGACATTTATCACTCACGTGGTACTCTATGGTATTTTCTGGCTGTTTATGGATTATCATTATCTGTATGCCTTCAGCGTGTTGTTCTTTGTCGACATCCTCGTTTTATGGCTGGTAAGCCGATTGAAACCGATCGATAAACCGTTTGAATTCCAGGAAAATATCAACAAAGTGGATATGACTCCGTGGAAGCACAGAAAATGGGTGAGTGCAGTCATTATTATTACGGTGGTAGCGACGTACCTGCTGTTCTCTCCTATTGGACTTGCCGGGTAACAAGAAATGAATATCGAAAGTGCTGGAGTGCCGAAGAGGCCTCCAGCTTTTTTATGGCTGCAGGCCGAGCCATTTTTTGATTTTCTTTCGAAGAAAAAAACCGGCCGCGCTTAAAATAAAAAGAAATGCGATTGCGATCCAGAGCAGAAGGCGGCTGCCGGAGACGATGCTTTGCCCGAACGTTCCGTACATCAGCATTCCGGGGATAATACCAATCATGGTCGCTGAGATGAAATGTGAGTATTTGATTTTCGAAAAACCAGACAAATAGCTGAGCATGCTGAACCCCATCAGCGGGATAAGCCGCAGCACCAGTACAACCAGGAACCCGCGGTTTTCCATCAGGTACCTCATACGGACATTCCATGGAATTTGGCGCTTGCTGAATATGGTTCTCCCCATAAAACGCCCAATAAAATATCCGCTGGTTGCGCCGCCAAGAGCACCCGTCCATATATAGAGAATTCCAGGCCAAATGCCATAAGTAATACTTGCAGTAATAGACAGCAGGGAGGAAGGAAAATAAATAAAGGGAGCGAGTGTGTAAGCAACCAGAAAAATGACCGGTGAAATCCAGCCAAACGAAGTGATAAATTCCTGAATTTCTTTTGGGTGGATGCTTAGTCTAACGTTGAAGAGATAATACAATCCGATTAAAGCAGCTACAAACAGGCAGCCTTTGACAACATTCAAGCGTGAGCGCATATTTTCCCTCCTTTGACGGCAGAAACCTGGCAGTATACAAAAGGCGTGGCTGTGTATTTAAACTATTTTAAGCTTAACACGGAAGCCGTAGGCAAACGACAATAATAAGCGCAGGAGCCTGCTTGTTAAAAACACGCATACATAAAGGCGTTGAGGGGAAATCTTCTAATAGCAGGAGGCAAACATATAGAAAAAGGAGGAGAATTGTAAATGGCAAACAGTGTAGCAGGTGTAAAAATACCTGACAGTAAAATAGCAAAAGAAGCAGCAGATCTATTGCGGGAGTATGGCTCTGAACTGCTTTGGAATCACTCGAACCGGGCGTACCTTTTTGGAGAAATTCAGGGAAGGGAAGCCGGGTTGAAGTATGATTCGGAGCTGTTATATGTGAGTGCATTATTTCATGATCTCGGGTTGACCAGTCAATACAGCAGCCCGGATAAACGTTTTGAGGTGGACGGGGCGAATGCAGCCCGCAGTTTCCTTCAGCAGCATAATATGGAGGATGAATCTATCCGTCTTGTGTGGGATGCTATTGCCCTTCATACCACGATTGGCGTTGCCGAATATAAAGAGTCGGAGGTTTCGCTTCTTTATTCAGGAGTAGGGCTCGACGTCATGGGAGATGGCTATCACCAGTTCCCGGAAAAGTTACGGGAAGAGGTGGTGAGCGCATACCCCCGGAATAATTTTAAAGAAAAAATCCTTCCCGCTTTTTATGAAGGGTTCAAGCACAAGCCCGAAACCACATTCGGAAATATTAAAGCAGACGTCTGTGAGCGATTTATGCCGGATTATAAAAGCCCGGACTTTTGTGAATGCGTTCTGCATTCTCCGTGGAAGGAATAGAAAATTGATAATAAATAGAAGTGCTGCCGTTTCGACGGCAGCATTTTTTAGGGGGACTGGACAAGCGAGGTTAAACGCTTTACTATGGTCTCTCATAGTTTATTAAAAAGAGGTGGCAGAGATGAGTATTTTTCGTACGAACCGGGCCATTATTATCGCTTTTATGATAGGAACTTTTTCCATCGGGATGACGGAATACGTAATTACTGGTCTTGTCACTCAATTATCAAATGATTTGGATGTACCCGTTTCACTAACAGGACTTTTGCTTAGTGTGTACGCTATCAGTGTGGCAGTGATTGGACCGATATTTCGTATAACGACGATGAAATTTCCAGTCAAGCCGGTACTGGTTTCCTGTATGGCGGTTTTTGTGTTAAGTAACGTTTTAGCAGCAATGGCTACGTCTTTTACTGTACTTGTGATCGCACGCCTGATTTCAGCAGCGATCCACGCTCCTTTTTTTGGCCTCAGCCTGGCCATGGCCCACCATATTGTGGCTCCGTCGAAAAGAGGACAGGCAATTGCTGCCGTGCAGGGAGGTTTAACGATATCTATTATGCTTGGGGTGCCGTTTGGTTCATATCTGGGCGGTGTGCTTGAATGGAGAGTCGTATTTTGGATGATTGCTGGGCTTGGGCTTGTTACGCTAATTGGACTTGTGCTGACCCTGCCAAACGAAAAACCTTCTGAAATACCGCAAGTGAAAAATGAACTGGGCGTTTTCAAGGAGAAAACATTTCTTATAACGCTTATGATCGTGATTCTCGGTTATTCCGGTGTTTTTACCACCTACGTCTTTAAGGAACCAATTTTACGCGAAATAGGCGGAGTGGACGTAGTGGGGGTAACGTTTGCGTTATTTGCCTTCGGTACTGGGGCTGTGGCCGGAAATTTCCTTTCCAGCCGTATCCCGCTTCACCATTTAACGAGCAGGCTGCGTATTGCTTTTCTGCTTTTGACACTTATTTTAGTTTTCTTTATCCCAATGATCAGCGTTATCGGTACTTTATTTGTCGCAAGCTTTTTACTTGGAATGTTTGCATTTGGCACGGTGCCGCTGTTGAATGCCAAGCTGCTGATCAGCGGTCAGCATGCGCCTTCTCTTGCCGGAACGATAGCAGCAGCTGCTTTTAACCTGGCCAATGCGCTCGGAGCTACTCTTGGAACTATCGTACTGAATGCGGGAGCCACGTTTTTTGTGCTCACACTCTGCGGAGCGGCGCTCTCTCTCATCGGTATTTTGCTAACGGTCATCCTTCACAGCATGGAACGCAAAGATGCCGCTGCATCTTCGAATACAGCTTAAGCATTTTAAAATGAAAAAAGCAGGCTGCTTCCGGTATAAATCTGGAGCAGTTTTTTGTAAGCTTGGAGATACGTCTATGCATTAAAATAAAGAAGAATTCAAACGGGATTTCATGGAGATAGAATACTTTAATCATTGCTTTGCCAGCATGTCGTCAATATTTATGTATTTAAAAAGATATTATATTTTATTTACCTAATTAATGTATAAAATATTACTTTTATTAAAATGAGATTACAAATGACCTAATTCCGTTGTTTAAGAAAGCAGGGTCGGATATACTCGGTCATGTTGAGTCGCTGATTTAACACATATAAAATTTTTAAACTACTTAATGGAGGTGCAGTTTCACTCTGTCGTGTCCAGCCGTTGTTACTCCAGTCGTGTGACATAAAAGGCAAGTAAACATATAAGAAAACTTAACAATACTTATTCAATCAAGTTTCGGTGATGGATGCTACGACTAGTGAACATTATAATGAAAAAATATCTTTTTGGAACAGCAATTACAGCAGGAGTCCTACTTGGTGCTCCGCAGGCAGCAGACGCGTCTATCGACGATCATGGTTCTTTGTCCTACGGCGATACGAATTCCTCGGTAAACGACCTGCAGGAAACATTAAAGGATGAAGGTTATTTCCACGGCTACACCGGCTCGCGTTTTGGCCCACGGACGTTAAGTGCGGTTAAAGAATATCAATCCGATCACGGCATTTCTTCCCCAGCCGGAGATTATTACGGTGTAGCCGGTCCAGCGACCCAGGATTCTTTAATGGGATCGGGTGAACAGGTAGCGGGCGTTTCCACAAGCAGCAGCTCCGGGATTACAAGCACGGCTAAGCAATACATCGGGTCACCTTATGTTTGGGGCGGCACGTCCCCGAGCGGCTTTGACTGCAGTGGATTTATTAATTATGTTTATGAGAAGCACGGTGAAAACATCCCTCGGACTGTCTCCGGCATGTACAGTGCGAGCTCGAAGGTTTCGAATCCTTCTCCAGGAGATGTTGTATTCTTTAACACGAGAGGCGGAGCTTCTCACGCGGGTATTTATATAGGCAACAATGAATTTGTTCATTCCGGCTCTTCTACAGGCGTAACTACTTCGAGCCTTGACAGCTCCTACTGGGGTCCACGTTACATGGGTGCCGGCCAGCTTTAAAACGAATATTAAAAACAGGAGGGACTCTTTGAGGAGGCCGCTCCTGTTTTTTTATCTTAAAATAGATTCATTATAATGAAGCCTCCTGCTCCTGCCAAAACGCCGTAAAGAATAGCCGGGCCGAGCGTCTTACGTATTACGCTTCCTTCTTTTCCTTCCATGCCAACCACCGCACATGCAGCGACTACATTATGGATACAGATCATATTTCCGGCTCCGGCCCCAACGAGCTGGGCTCCGAGTACGACTGTGGGATCCACGCTGGTAGCGTTAGCGATGCTGTACTGCACCGGGGAAAATGTGAGAGTGGAAACGGTGGCACTTCCGGTAATAAAAGAGCCAAGCTCTCCAAGAAAGGGGGCGACAAGGATCCACATGGGACCGAAGGCGGCTGCCATGCCGGCTGCGATATACTCAGGCATACTGGTGATGTCGTTAGCATTGATACCCGAATTGCTGAAAACATGAACCATCGCAAGGGTGGCAAATAAAGTAATGCCGGTGATTTTAATGGTGGAAAGAGCATCCATGGCAGAGGCAGTAAAGTTTTTAAACGAACGTCGTTGAATGATTACTGCAAGCAGGGCAGTAACGGTGAGTATGGTGCCTGGAGAATACAGCAGTTCCCAGTTGGAAGTCACCCCTTCAATACCAAGAATATTTGTCCATGAAAGATCAAGCACGTTGGTAGTGAATTCCCGGAGCCACGGAACGATTCTTGTGAAAAGCAGCAGAACCACTACAATCAGGTACGGTGACCACGCTGTCAGAAGGCTCATATCGGATTTTTCATTGTTAATCTTAAAATTATCCTGCAAAGCGTCTGTCCAGGATGATTTCGGAAGAAGAAGGCCTTTTTTCGCAGTAAATGCAGCCACAGCAAGACCAGTGAGAGCTCCCAAAATAGCGACGAATTCCGGACCGAATAGAAATGCGTATAATAGAGCAGATGACGTATACACAGCCCCGATCATCAATGTCCACGGGAGCATTGGCCATGCATCCCGCAGTCCTTTTCCTTTTCCGAAGAAGAGGGTGAGTACGGCAACCAGTATAAAGGGGATAAAGGTGCCGCCAAATAAATCAATTAAAGTAACCGTAACACCAATTTCCTGGAAGAAAGCCGGCCCAGCCGGCTCTAATGTACTAAGGCCGACAATCACTGGTGTACCAACTGCTCCGAAAGCTACAGCTGAGCTGTCGGCTATAAGGGCGGTGGCTACGGCAGCGAGCGGCTTAAATCCTAAGGCAAGCATCAATGGAGCTGTAATCATGGCCGGTGTCCCGAAGCCGGCAGCTCCTTCAAGCAGGGAGCCAAACAGAAAAGCTACGATGATCAGCTGTACCCGCATGTCCTCTGAAATGCTTTTGAACCCCTGATTAATTCGATCTACAGCACCATTTTTCCGCAGGGTATTCAGCAGCACAAGTGCTCCAAATAAAATAAGCAGAATCGTTAATGTTTTATGAGCCCCCTGAAGAATAGAAGAAAGAATGATATGTCCTCCCATTCCCCAGACCGTAACAGCAAGCAGGATAACTATAATAGAACTTAGTGTCATTCCTTTAATAGCAGGCATGCGAAGCAGAACAAGAAAAATAAAAGGAAAAATTACAGCACTTAGAGCGACCAGCATCAGCATAGAGGCATCTCCTTTACAGGGGGAGTAGGAAACAAAATCATTTTTAAAAGTTCAGTCATCATATGTCTTATTTCCACCTTAAGCGCTTTCATTAAAGCATGCAATAGGAGAGGTCAGTGCAGTAAAAGGAAAGGGAAAATTGTCTTATTTTTGACATAACTCAGACAAGATTCTGCCACAGGAGACAAAGAAGAGTTGCTTTAGGAATTATTGCTCTGCTTCAGCTCGAAGGCACAGTGGCGCAGGCTTTATTTATCGCCAGCTCATTTCCTATGTCCAAAAACAGCGCCCTGTTCGCGCTCGAATATGATAATTATCCCGAATATGCTGCTCAGAGCGTGCTTATTTCGACAATATTTGGCGGCATTACCGTTTCCATAGTTATCTTTTTATCCCGGGTGTGGTTCGGGTGAGGCAGAAAAAGCTGCAGCGCTGAGAATTAAAAAAGCAACAGTGATAAAAATAAGAAGCCTCCGTTCAGCAGTGAGCGGAGGCTTCCAGTAATTAATCATCGTTTTTTACGTGCCGCAGTACGTACGGTAGGGCACAAGTGAAGGAGCGGGAGGTGCTGTATATTTTTCCTGCTCTTTAGTATGGGCGTAAGGCTCTGAAAGTACATTCAGGAGCTGGTTCATCACGCTGTAATCCCTGTTTTTTTCAGCGGCTTCAATCGCCTCTTCCACATGATGGTTCCGTGGAATGACCGCAGGGTTATGGTCACGCATCAGCTGTCCGGAGAGGTCTTTGGATTCCTCCTGCCTTTCGAGGCGCTCAAGCCACTGTTCCTGCCAGGAAGCAAAGTCACTGTCCGTAAAGAGCCCGGAGTCATCGAACTGGTTAAAGGTCAGAGCACGGAAGGTATTCGTGTAATCGGCTTCATGCGTCTGCATAAGGCTGAGCAGGCTGGTGATAAGCGCTTCGTCTTCCTGTTCTTCCGTGAAAAGTCCGAGTTTGGCACGCATCCCCTGGAGCCAGTATTCATTAAATCGCTCAGGGAACTGAGAGATTTCTGCCTGAGCAAGCTCCACGGATTTCTCCTGGTTTTCATCAATAAGCGGCACAAGGGCTTCAGCAAACCGGGAAAGATTCCATTCTGCCATAATCGGCTGCCTGCCGTAAGCGTAGCGGCCGCGCGCATCAATCGAACTAAATACAGTCTTTGGATCATAGCTGTTCATAAAAGCGCATGGGCCGTAATCAATAGTTTCTCCGCTGAGAGCCATATTGTCGCTGTTCATTACTCCATGGATAAAGCCGGCAAGCTGCCACTTGGAAATTAACGAAGCCTGGCGTGTAACGACTTTGCGGAGCAGCTCCAGGTAAGGATTTTCCGTTTCCCGGACTTCTGGATAGTGACGATCAATTGTATAGTCAGCGAGAGCCTGTAGATCGTTCATTGAGCCGTGGTTTAAAGCATATTCGAATGTGCCGACACGCAGGTGGCTGGAAGAAGTACGTGTCAATACTGCCCCGGTCAGCACGCTTTCCCGGAAAACGGGTTCACCGGTTTTAACAACAGCAAGACTCCGGGTGGTTGGTATGCCAAGCGCATGCATTGCCTCGCTGATAATATATTCCCGTAGCATTGGCCCAAGCGCAGCACGCCCGTCACCGCCCCGGGAATACGGGGTCCGGCCGGACCCTTTCAGCTGAATATCAACTCTGCGGCCTTCAGGGGTTATTTGTTCCCCGTGAAGGAGGGCGCGTCCGTCCCCGAGCATCGTAAAATGGCCAAACTGGTGCCCGGCGTAAGCCTGGGCAAGCGGCAGTCCGTTCTCCGGCGTCTGGCTGCCTGCGAGTACCTGTAAGTTTTCGTCTTCCCGCAGTGCTTCACTATCAAGCCCGAGAGAAGAAGCAAGCTGTTCGTTCAATATAACAAGCTCCGGTTCCTGGACAGGAGCTGGAGTGAGTTTGGAAAAAAAGGTTTGCGGGAGGGCGGCATAGCTGTGTTCAAGCTGCCAGCCCGCTTTTTTTGCTGTGTTTTTTTCAGCCATAAATACTCCTTTAAAATATATTTTTGAAGCTAAGCAGCGTATATCGAAAAATCATTATTTATATTATGATACATCTTTCATTATACAAGCCTTCCTCCCAGTTCTTCAAATTTAAAGATGCAGAGTGTAGGCATTTAAAAACGCTTCCTGCGTTACACAGAAAGCGCTTGCGGCCATTAATTTCCTCGTAAATGAGATACCTATACGTCTTTATGATGAAATGGGCATTTGCCTTCTATTGGCTTAATGTCGTCTCCAATGAAAAACTGCTTCCACTCGTTGTGTGTTGGATCACCAAAGTGGCTGATATCCGGGTGAGTAGGGAGGTTATCCCATTTCTCTACGCGGGCCCGGACTTTTTCTCTCGACATGATGCCTCCTTTTTCTGTGCCTTCAAGCCCTTCGAAAATAGCACGGGGCTGAAAGCCGAGAATCAAACTGTTCCCGAGGTCTCTCGTTTTCCGTTGCTTATAGGCAGGGGCATTACCGAAAACAAAAACGGGTTCGCCGGCAAAATGGTAGTCCCAAAGAAAATGATCGGGATCTTTTGGTTTGTCTCCCGGCCAGCTGTACCTGTCCTGTTCATGCAGGTGCTGCAGTACCTCCCAGAAATAGGAGCGGTAATAGTCGACGGACTGCTCACGTGCTTCGGGTTCGACGAAAAGAAACAGGCCGTGCCTGGTAAAAGGCGGTTCCGCCATTAAATGGAGAAAGCTTTCGAGCACACCACCAAGGTGATCCCAATGGTCATGAGTGATATAAGAATAGCGCAGTTCTCCTTTTCGCTGTGCTTTCATGCCGAAAAAGCAGGGGAACTCGGGGTTCGTTACTACGTGCTTGAAGGTCTGGTATTCCTCCTGCAGCCAGGAGGGGAGCCGGTCGGACGTTTCCATATCTTCTTTCGTCAGCAGATAAGGACTGGACGTTTGTAGCATGCTGCTGCTCCTTTCATTCAGGGGAATCAGGGGAGAACTTTCTCTCCTCTGGGAAAAAAGCCTTCAGCCTGTGCAGAAGCGGATGCTGGCTGAAAGCTTTTATATAAAACATTATTTAACTGCTGCTTTTCACAGCATTAGTAAGCGTATTAAATTCCTCATCGCTCAGTTTAATGCCGGCTGCAGCGATATTATCTTCCAGGTGGCTTACTGTAGAAGTGCCTGGAATTGGAAGAATAACGTCGGAACGCTTCAGGAGCCATGCCAGTGCGAGCTGAGCTGGTTTTGCGTTATGGTCTTCGGCCAGCTGGTCCAGCGGGCCGCCTTCCTGGGCGAGTTCACCGGTGGCAAGAGGGAACCATGGAATAAAAGCAATATTGTTATCGTTACAATAATCAAGCATTTCTTCTGATTCACGATTGGCCAAGTTATAGCGGTTTTGAACAGAGGCAATAGAAGTTACCTTTTGTGCTTCTTTAAACTGTTCGGTATTCACTTCACTGAGCCCGATATGACGGATTTTGCCTTCTTCCTGCATTTTTTTCAGTTCACCGACCTGGTCTGCAACCGGAACTTCAGGGTCCACCCGGTGCAGCTGCATAAGATCAATGCGTTCAAGACCTAAATCCATCAGGTTCAGCTCAACCTGCTGGCGCAGATATTCGGGGCGTCCCACCGGGCGCCAGTCATTAGGGCCTGCTCGGGTAAGGCCGACCTTTGTCGCGATCGTCATATCGTCGTTATACGGATGGAGCGCTTCTTTAATAAGGCGGTTGGCTGTAAACGGGCCATAGGCGTCTGCTGTATCAATAAAATTGACCCCGAGTTCTGATGCCCGGCGGAGCACGCGGACAGCTTCCTCAGGATTGGAAGGCTCTTTCCATACGCCCTCGCCGGTCAGTTGCATTGCGCCGTAGCCTAAACGGTTCACTTCTATATCGCCGCCGATCCGGAATGTGCCGGCCTGGTCTGCGGTAATGTTTGAATTTCTCATATATGATCCTCCTTCAGTAGAAACAAAGTTTATACACTTTGTTAATCATACCCGCACTGCTGGTTTTTTAATCCGGTGCGGTTGGTTAGAGGCGTAGAAGCCAAAAGGGAAAATTATTTGTATAAAAAGAAATAGAAAGGTGGTTTTTCACGGCTTTTGGAAAGGTATAGAACAGAAGGCGCATGAAATTGTTCTCAAACATAGAATGATATTCAGCAGAAAAGGGCGTGTAATGGATGAACTCTTCATGGATCGAAATTAACGTAAAGGCTGTACGCAATAATATTAACCAGATTAAGCAGCGGATGCCGGATAAGTTTTTTGCCGGTATTGTAAAAAGTAATGCCTATGGGCATGGGCTGGTTCCGATGGCAAAGTATATTGAAAACGAAGTGGATTACTTAGCAGTGGGGGTCGAAGAGGAAGGCATTGAATTGCGGAAAAGCGGAGTAAAGGCCCCGATTTTAGTTTTAGGGCCGTATTTTAATGAGGAACATGTAATCGATTACCATTTGACGCCTACCGTTGACACAATTGAAAAGCTAAAAAAATTAAATGAGGCAGCGGAAAAGAAAAACGCAGGCCAGTATCCATTTCATTTGAAAATCAACATTGCGTTGAACCGTTTTGGACTGGATGAAAAAGATTTAAATCCATTTCTGGAAACGTACCAAACGCTGCATTCGGTGAAGATGGAAGGCGTTTATTCTCATTTTGCTGCCAATAGGCACGCGGAAAAAATTACTTTTCAGAGTGACCGCTTAAAGCAGTGCGTAGAAATCATAACGAAAATTTATGGCATTCATCCTGCATATGTACACATGGCCAACAGCGCGATAGCTGTCAAATATCCGGAGCTTGGCTTTAATATGATCCGTATCGGCAACGCCATGTTCGGCCAGGCAGCGAGCAGAAACGGCCTGCGATTTGAAGAAACGTTCGAGCTGAAAACCCCGCTTCTGGAAACCCGGGAAATCAAAAAAGGAAGCACGGTGGGCTATGGGGATACAAAACCATTGAACGAAAACATGACTGTAGGGCTTATTCCACTTGGAGAAGCACACGGCTTTAACTTTGCCCGGGAGAACCAGTCCAGCACGTCGAAAAAGCTGGCTGTTAATATTCTTCGGAGTGTACGTTCCTACGTCCGGCCGCCGGCAAAAATATTCTGGGGAGAGGAGCCGGTGGACGTGGTCGGGAAGCCAAGCTCGCAGTTTTCGCTGATTGATGTAACCGGGAAGGCCATCAGCGAGGGAGACGCTTTAACAGCACGAGTTTCGATCATGAATGCGCAGGAGTCCATCGAACGAAAATATATAGAATAACAAAACAGGGCCCGCAGCTTCTGAAACAGAAGGCTGCGGGCTTTTCATGATTTAATAAGCTGTTCAAGCACGGACGCATTTTCTTTAAATCCGTCCGAGGGCCAGTCTCTTCCCTCCAGCAAACCAAGAGAAAGCGACTGCATGCCGGTGACATAATAGTTATCTGAAATAGTTTCGCTGTAGGATTCTCCGCTTTCCAGTTCGATGGAGACCCTGCACGGCCGCTCTGTCGGGATAAATGCCTGGTGGGCGCGCAGGACTCCCTTTGTTCCGATTACTTCATACTCGTTGCGGGTGGCTGCATTCATGCCGGAGTCAAAGTGGGCAAGCCGGCCGTCGGGAAAGGTAAGGACTCCCGCAGCTGCCCAGTCGCTCCGTTTGTTTTCATGAAAAGAATAAAAGGCGCTTGCATGGTCTGGTTCCCCCATAACCTGCCGGATGGCGTGAATGCAGTAGCAGCCGACATCATAGAGGCTCCCGCCGCCGTCAGCCTGAGAATGAAGGCGGATATTGCCTTCGGTATGCTGCAGCGGAAATGTAAACGAAGAACGCATCGTCACAACGTCTCCAATTGCATTGCCTGCAAGCATCTTTTGGACAAGCTGATGCTGGGGGTGAAACCGGTACATGAAGGCTTCCATAAACTGGACCTTATTTTCTTCGCAGACGTTTTTGATTTCCACAGCTTCCGCCTGTTTCAGCGCAGCTGGCTTTTCACACAGTACGTGCTTTTGTTTTCTGGCAGCTTTGATGCTCCATTCTTTGTGCAGATGATTAGGGAGGGGAATGTAGACCGCATCGATGTCCGGATCGTCAAGAAGTTCGTCGTAGCTGTGGTAGACCTTCGGAATATGGAAAGCTTCTGCGAGTGTCTCTGCTTTGCCGCTGCCACTCGCAATAGCATGAGCTTGTGCATTTTCTGTACGCTGCAGGGCAGGCAGCATTTGTTTTTTGGCGATATCGGCGGTGCCCAGGATTCCCCATTGGATAGTTTTCATCAAAAAGCCTCCTAATTTAATAGTAGTTTAAAAATCCCCTGAAGCAGTAAAGACAGTGCCAGGAAAAACCCGCACAGTACTGTACTTTTAATTGACGCCCCCATGAGCGGTCCGTAGGATTCAGAGGGGTTGGTATCCCCCAGGGCGGTATATGCTTTTATGAGCGGCCAGGCAGAAATAACAGCAATAAGGGCATACCAGGGGAGCGCCCCGACAAGAATACCTAAAGGGATCGTGAGCATAGCGAGCAGAGTGAAGGCTTTTGAGAGAAGCAGTCCTTTCTTTTCCCCGAGGACTACTACAAGCGTATTTTTTCCGGAATCACGATCGGCCCTCCAGTGAAGGAAATGGTGATTGTAGAGCACCATAGTGGTGAGGATCCCAATCGGAAGGGAGAGAAAAAATGCCCGGGGGTCAAAAAAGCCTGTCTGCACGTAGTAGCTTCCCATCACGGGAAGAACCCCGAATGAAAGCAGAATGGCGACCTCACCGTAACCTTTGCCCCGGTAGCCGAACTTGAACGGAGGGGCTACATAAAAGTAAGCAAGCATCCCGCCAGCAGCTGCAAGCATCAAAAGGGGCCATCCTTTAGTGATACTTAATATGATACCGCATAATAAAGCCAGGGCTAAAAACATCCAGGTAACAAGCGCGAATGTTTTTTCAGACACCCGCCCCTCCGTCAGCATGCCGGAGTTAGTGGAAACGTCGTTTGCGGTATCCTGAGCCTTAGTATCAACGCCGTTGCGGTAGTCCCATAAGTCGTTCACCATATTGGAAAACAGATGGGCGCTGAACGCACCGATCAGTGTAATGATAAACCAAAGCGGCTCGAAGACTCCGTTCCAGGCGAAAGCCCCGAGTGCACCCAGAAGCACTGGCATCAGCATGACAGACAAAAAGCTTGCCCGTGCGGCTTCCAGCCAGAAAGAAATTGTATGTTTCATGAGCAATCGTCCTTTCAACGTGAAATAAACATAACGTGGGCAGATAAAAACTGCTTAAGAATTATATCAAAAAGAAAAGACGAATACTTTATTGATGTTTTCAGTCTCTAGCTGCATGCTTCCGAGCGGAAGGGAAAAATTCTTAAGCAAAAGCTTCTTCCACAAAAGAAATCCACGCCTGGGCGGCCTGAGTCTGGTAGCTGTGCTTCCGCCAAATAAGCGCAAGCCGCCAGTGCAGCAGCTCATCATCTACCGCGAGTACAGAAACATTTCTGGTGTCCGCTTTATGGACAACTGTTTCAGGAAGCAGAGCAACACCGAGGCCGGCCATGGCGCTTTCAAATAAAAAATCCCACTGGGAGCTTTCGTAAAGAATGTCAGGTTCAAAGCCGGCCTGAATGCATGATTCGAAAACCCGGTCATACAAAGAAAATCCCTGTTGAAACATTAAAAAGGACTCGTATTTCAAATTCTTCATTTGAATTTTCTCTCGTCCGGCAAACGGGTGATCCACCGCGGTAACAGCGAGAATTTTCCGGTCAATAATCTGGCGTATCTCAAACTGTTCGTTATCGACCGGGAGTATAGCTACACCTACATCAATATTTCCTTCAAGCAGGGACTGCTCCATGATTTTGGCACCTTCTTCGATGATACGCATGCCCGCTTCGGGGTAAACTCTGCGGAAGTCGGCAATAATTTGGGGGAAAAAGCTGGAGCCGATGACGGGTGGAAGGCCAAATGTAAAGCTGCCTTTTTTATGCAGTTTAATTTCCTCTGCTTCCTGCCACAAATCCTCCGCGCTTCGAAGCACTTTCTGGGCGTGCTGTCGGATGATTTCCCCTTCCCTGGTCACAAAAAGATGACGGGTAGAACGGTCGAGCAGACGGAGGCCGATTTCATCCTCAAGCTGATGAATCGTTTTGCTTAAAGCCGGCTGTGAAATGTGAAGCTTCTCGCTGGCCCGGGAAAAGCTTAGTTCCTTGCAGACCTCCAGGAAAAAACGAAGCTGTTTGATATCCATGCGGCACCTCTTATTCCATTTAGTAATAAATTTATTTTATTTATCTATTTTACTTATGAAAGCGCTATTAGTAAAGTGGAAGTACTAATTAAACAACCGAAAGGAGTTCATATCATGACGAAGGTACAAACGTCTTTTGAAGAGAGCGTAGCCCGCATCCAGGACGGCGATACCCTGATTGTTGGAGGATTTGGTCTTTGCGGCATTCCGGAAAAAGCTATTCAGGCGCTGGCTGAAAAAGGAACGAAAAACCTAACAGTGGTCAGTAACAACTGCGGCGTCAACGATTGGGGCCTTGGGCTGCTGCTTGAAAACAAGCAGATCAAAAAAATGGTGGCTTCTTACGTAGGGGAAAATAAAATTTTTGAAGAGCAGTACCTGAGCGGGGAACTTGAAGTGGAGCTCGTGCCTCAAGGGACACTCGCGGAGCGCATACGGGCAGGAGGGGCCGGCATCCCCGGCTTTTACACCCCGACAGGCGTAGGTACTCCGATTGCCGAAGGCAAAGAGCACAAAGTTATTGGCGGCAGACAGTGCATTCTTGAGGAGGCTATCCAGGGAGATGCAGCTCTTGTAAAAGCGTGGAAGGGCGACGCCTACGGGAATCTCATCTACCAGAAAACAGCCCGTAACTTTAACCCGCTGGCAGCAGCGGCAGGGAAGTTTACGATCGCAGAGGTAGAAGAGCTGGTGGGTGTTGGAGAACTGGATCCGGACTTTATTCATACACCGAGCCTGTATGTTCAGCATCTTCTTGTCGGCACATCATACGAAAAACGAATCGAGCGCAAAACAGTCCAGCAGGCATAAAAGGAGGAGAACTATGAGCAGTCAAAGAGAAAATATTATCCAGCGCGCAGTACAGGAAGTTGAAAACGGGACGATTGTGAATCTGGGTATTGGCATGCCGACAATGATTGCCAACTACATTCCGGCAGAAAAAAATATTTTTCTGCATTCCGAAAACGGCCTGCTCGGCATCGGCCCTTATCCTGGGGAAGAAGATGTGGATGCAGACCTGATCAACGCCGGTAAAGAGACAGTGACCGTGAAGCAGGGAGGCTCCTTTTTTGATAACGCAGAATCCTTTGCTATGATCCGCGGCGGCCATATCGACCTGGCGATTCTCGGAGGAATGGAAGTGTCCAGCCAGGGAGATCTGGCAAACTGGATGATTCCCGGAAAAATGGTTAAAGGCATGGGAGGTGCCATGGATATCGTGCAGGGAGCGCAAAAAGTAGTTATCATCATGACGCACACGAATAAAAATGGAGAATCAAAAATCCGTAAAGCGTGCGCTTTGCCGTTGACAGGTGAAAAAGTAGTGGACCGGTTGATTACAGATATGGCCGTCTTTGATTTTACACCGTCGGGCATGGTGCTGAGAGAAGTACTGAACGGAGCAGATGTAAAAACAGTGGAGCAGTATACAGAAGCTCCTTTTACAATAGATGAAGCTCTGGTAGACCGGGAGGCAAAATAATGAAAACAGAACATGTTCTGCTCGACGGAGCGGTGCGTACGCCGGTCGGCGGATTTATGGGAAGCTTAAAGGACGTGCCAGCTGTGGATCTGGGGGCGCTTGTCATCGAAGAAGCGCTTGCACGCGCCGGTGTCCCGAAGGAAGAAATAGATGAAGTCATTATGGGAAATGTGCTGCAGGCGGGACTCGGACAGAACCCTGCCCGTCTGGCTTCTTTAAAGGCCGGTCTTTCTGAAAATGTGCCTGCGATGACTATCAATAAAGTATGCGGCTCCGGCTTGAAGGCCGTCCACCTGGCGGCTCAGGCCGTACTGACCGGCGATGCGGACATCGTCGTTGCCGGAGGAATGGAAAACATGAGCCAGGCCCCTTATCTGCAGATGAACGCCCGAAGCGGCTTCGGGATGGGGGACCAGAAGCTGGTCGACAGCATGCTCCGTGACGGGCTTATGTGCGCCGTGGAAAACTATCATATGGGTGTAACGGCTGAAAATATCAACCATGAATATGGATTCACACGCGAAGAACAGGATGAGTTTGCCGCCGCCAGCCAGCAAAAGGCAAGCGCAGCAAGAGATAAGGGAATATTTAATGAAGAAATCGTGGCTGTGCACGTGCCTCAGCGAAAAGGAGATCCCCTCGAGGTGTCGCAGGACGAACACATTCGAAGCGGTACCACGGTGGAAAAGCTCAAAAAATTAAAGCCGGCGTTCCAAAAAGACGGAAGCGTGACCGCAGGCAACGCTTCCGGCATTAATGACGGGGCCGCAGCCGTTATTGTTATGAGTGAGAAGAAAGCGAAGGAACTGGGCATTACAGGCATGGCCCGCATCACCGGCAATGCCAGTGCCGCCGTGGATCCGAGTGTGATGGGGCTGGGGCCGGTGCCGGCCATCCGAAAGGCTTTAGACAAAGCGTCCATTTCGATGGAAGAAATTGATCTGATTGAAGCAAACGAAGCATTTGCTGCCCAGTCGCTCGCCGTGCAGAGAGACCTGAATATTGACTCGAAAAAGCTGAACGTAAACGGGGGAGCAATCGCTTTAGGGCATCCGATCGGAGCAAGCGGCACTAGAATTTTCGTGACCCTGCTTCACCAGATGAAACGCCAGCAGGCAGATAAAGGACTGGCGGCATTATGCATCGGAGGCGGCCAGGGCGTCGCCACCGTCGTGGAAAGAGTCTAATCAAGGTTGAGCACAAGCAATTAAAAAACATCTCCGGGCCGTCGCAAGCTGATTGGCTGCCGGAGATGTTTTTTGTTAGATGAAATTTCCGGTCCTATTGAAAAAATTTTTAGGAGCGTTAACATTTAATCAGTAACGTCAGCCGCAATAATGGGGTGGGAGTCATGAAACATTTAGAAGGCATGGAGCATATTTGCAACATATTGTTCGGCAGTCTGCATCATTGTGTGGTTATTGTCGATGAACAGGGAATCATCACGTTTATGAATGAACGCTATTATGAATTTCTCGGCACAAGCGCCTCCAGAGCGGTCGGGCGTCATGTGACAGAGGTAATAGAAAACACGCGCATGCATCTTGTAGTAGCTTCAGGAGAAGCAGAAAAAGCAAACATGCAGTATATCAGAGGCAATTATATGATCGCCGACCGCGTTCCTTTGTACAATAATGGGTACATTATTGGGGCGCTTGGACTGGTCATGTTCCGGGACAGAAAAGAATGGGCGGAAATGAACCAGCACATTAAAACTTTAATGCTCGAGCTTGAATCGTACCAAAAGAAGGTGGAGCAGCTGAACGGAACGTCTTATTCCCTCCATGATGCGCTCAGTGTGTCTCCGGAAATGGAAGAAGTAAAACGAAACGTGCGTAAAGTAGCTTCAAGTGACGTATCCGTACTTCTGCGCGGAGAAACGGGCACCGGGAAGGAATTATTTGCCCAGGGGTTGCATAAGCTGAGTGAGAGAAGCATGAAGCCTTTCGTGAAAGTGAACTGTGCTGCGATACCGGGTGATCTGCTTGAGTCCGAGCTGTTTGGCTACGAGGAAGGAGCGTTTACCGGTGCGAAAAAGGGAGGAAAGCCGGGGAAATTCCAGCTGGCTGACCAGGGAACCATTTTTCTGGATGAGATAGGTGACATGCCACTGAATACCCAGGTGAAAATTCTGCGTGTGCTCCAGGAGGGCGAAATTGAGCCGCTTGGTGCACAAGGGCCCCGGCAGTTGGACGTCCGGGTGGTGGCAGCCACCAATCAGCCGCTCGAACAGCTGATGGAAACGCAGCAGTTCCGGGAGGATTTATACTACCGGATTAACGTTATTTCCTTTACGATTCCTGCGCTGCGGAACCGCCCGGAGGATATCCCACTGCTTAGCAAGTTCATGCTTCAAAAAGTTACGAAAAGATTGGGCAAACGGATTACGGCGTTCGATCAGCAGGTGCTTGACCGCTTTCTGAATTACTCCTGGCCGGGCAACGTTCGGGAGCTTGAGAACACGATCGAAGCATCGGTACATCTCGCCGAAGGTGAAACAATCCAGCTGAGTGATCTTCCTGAACGTATGGCGGATAAGAGAGCTGCAGGCGGGGAGTGGGAAACGAAACCGTTAAAGCAGGTGCTGGCAGAAGCAGAGAAGCAAGCGATTGTGCAGGCGTTAAAAGAAGCGAACGGGGAGAAACGGGAAGCCTGCGCGCTGCTCGGGATAGGAAAATCCAGCCTCTACAATAAAATCATGAAATACGGCCTGGACTAACAGATGAATATTCCACATTAAAGGAAACCATTCCAAAGTTTTGGAACGGGTTTCCTTTTTTAAAATTTAATTTTTCGAAAAGAAGCAGTAACGGCGGGGTTCAAGGCTGAAATAGGAAAAAATAACTTTTGGCATGGTTCTTGCAATTATATAAACAGAGAATGCTTTCAACATAGGGTCATTTTTGAAAGCGATTACTTAAAAATTATTAGGAGTGATACGTATATGGTTGAAGGAAGAGTCGTCTTCATCACGGGGGCAGCCAGCGGTATAGGGCTTGCCATTGGAAAAGCCTTTGCCCGGCAGCGGGCAAAGGTGGTGCTGACAGATATTGATAAAGACAAAGTACAGAAGGCCGCTGCTGAAATCGCCGATGAAGGCTTCACCTGTATCGGCCTGGCCTGCGATGTTACCAATGAAGAGGCGGTAGACGAAGCTTTTGCGGAAACGCTGCGAGTGTTCGGCCGGGTGGACATTCTCATTAATAACGCCGGGATGCAGTATTTGGCAAAGCTCGAAGACTTTCCCACAGAAACCTTTGAAAAAATGACCAGGATCATGCTGACAGCGCCGTTTTCCATGATGAAAAAAGCCATTCCAATTATGAAAAAACAAAAGCATGGCCGCATCATTAATATGTCTTCGATCAATGGGGTGATAGGCTTTGCCGGAAAAGCAGGATATAACAGCGCCAAGCATGGATTAATAGGTCTCACAAAAGTAGCGGCTCTGGAGGGGGCGGAGCACGGTATTACAGTGAACGCTCTCTGTCCCGGATATGTAGATACGCCGCTTGTCCGTAATCAGCTGGAAGACCTGGCGGCAGACCGGGGCGTGACTTTAGAGAAAGCGCTGGAGGAGGTTATCTATCCACTTGTACCTCAGAAGCGGCTGCTTGCCCCGCAGGAGGTAGCAGATTATGCACTTTTTTTGGCCGGGGATCAGGCGAAAAGCGTAACCGGACAAAGTGTATTAATTGACGGCGGGTACACCGCGCAATAAGCAGGGACTTGCTTAAGAGAAAAAAGGAGGAAAAATCATGCTTGGAATTTTACTGGGCTTAATCACATTAATGGTCCTCGCTTACTTAGGCTGGTCCATCATTTGGGTGGCACCGGTCGCAGCCGGTATTGTAGCGCTGACCGGCGGACTGGATCTGCTTGATGCGTATACGGGCACCTATATGAGCGGCTTCGTTGATTTCGCGCAAAGCTGGTTTCCAGTATTTATGCTCGGGGCCATCTTTGGAAAACTGATGGAGGACACGGGTATGGCGAGATCCGTGGCTGTAGCTTTAACGAAGCTGATTGGTACCAAACGGGCAATTCTAGGGGTGTTGGCGGCTTCGGCGGTGCTTACTTACGGGGGCGTAAGCTTGTTCGTTGTCATCTTTGCAGTCTACCCGCTTGCCATTTCGCTATTCAGAGAAGCGGATATCAGCCGCCGGCTGCTGCCCCCGACGGTAGCTTTAGGGGCATTTACGTTTACAATGACGGCTTTGCCCGGAACACCTCAGATTCAAAACTTGATTCCGATCGAATATTTCCGTACAAGCGCTACGGCCGCCCCGTTAATGGGTATTGTTGCAGCCCTGGTGATGGCCGTAGGGGGATACTTTTATTTGCGGTGGCGCGAGAAGCAGATGACAGCAAAGGGAGAGCATTTCACGGAACCGAAGGATAAGAGCATGATGGAAAAAGAAGAACAGGCCCCGCCATTTATGCTGTCGGTTCTGCCATTGATTACAGTGCTTTTAACGCTGAACCTTTTCGGCTGGGATATCGTCGTAGCACTCCTCACAGGAATAGTACTTATTATGCTGCTGAACCTGACTAAATTTAAAAAGTTTGTGCCGGCCGTTAATGGAGGAGCGAGCGGCTCCGTGCTTGCCATCATTAATACGAGCGCTGCGGTTGGTTTTGGGAGCGTAGTAAGGGAGGTTCCGGGATTTGACCAGCTGACTTCATTATTAATGGGAGTCCGCGGCAATCCATTAATTTCCGAAGCCGTTGCCGTTAACATTCTGGCCGGATCGACAGGTTCAGCTTCCGGAGGGATGGGCATTGCGCTCGAGGCACTAGGCGAAGAGTACTACCAGATCGCGATGAATACAGGGATTAACCCCGAAGCCTTTCACCGGATTGCGTCCCTTTCCTCAGGAGGGCTGGACGCCCTTCCGCATAACGGTGCAGTGCTGACCTTGCTGACGATTACAGGCATGAGCCATAAAGACAGCTACAAGGATATCTTCGTTGTCGCAGTATTGATTCCGATCATTTCTGTCATTATCGTTATTCTGCTGAATACAATCGGAGTTCTATAGAGGAAAACAAAGACGTCCTGCGGCTATGGCAGGGCGTCTTTAATGATGTTAATCATTCTTGAGTTAACGGGGTGAGCGTGGTGTATTGGTAATCAGGTGGAAGCTGCAATTCTTCGATGGGCTGTTCGCTGCGGTTAATCCAGGCTGTGGTAAAGCCGAATGCTTTAGCGCCGCTGATATCCCAACCGTTGCTTGATAGAAAAGTAACTTCATGCCGCGGGGCCCCGACAGCTTCTAAAATGAGCTGGTACGATGCCGGGGAAGGCTTGAATTGCTTGATGTCGTCCACGCTGATCACATGGTCCAGATAGTCATTTAATCCCGCCTGTTCAAGCAGGGGCTCGAGCATGTCTCTCGAGCCGTTGCTGAATACGATCAGGGTGGCAGATTGATCTTTAAGCTTCTGCAGAACGTACAGGCTTTCCTCATAGAGAGAGAGGTGGTTATAAGCTTCCATTAGTGTTTGCTCCGTATCTGCCGTCCATTCCAGATGGTAGGCGGCTAGCGAAAATCGCAGAGCATCTCTTGTGACAGAGGAAAAGGGGACGTATTTTCCCATCGCCTGGCGAAGGAAGGAGTACTGGATTTGTTTTTGTCTCCAAAGCTGGCCGATGCTTTCTCCGCGGCCGGGGAAATATTTCTCGCAGGTGGTATCAACCGATTTGATATTAAACAAAGTGCCGTATACGTCGAAGGCAAAGATAGAATTTGCAGACATCAAAAAGCTCCTTTCTTTGTTGCTGCTTCAGGAATAAAAATACCCCCCAAAAACGAATACCGTATTATAGACCAAACGAAGTCATTCCGCCGTCGATGTAAATGTTTTGGCCGTTCACGTAGCTGGATCCGGGGGCTGCCAGGTACAATACGGAAGTTTTAAGCTCGTCAAGGCGGCCTGTGCGCTGGACTGGGGTGCGCTGTTCGACGGAGTGACGAAACTCGTTATCCTCGAGTGAGCCGGCATTAAAATCTGTTTTAAAGAACCATGGGCTGATCGCGTTCACCGTAATGCCGTAAGGGGCAAGCTCACCCGACAATTGTTTAGTAAAGTGGATAAGGCCAGCCTTGCTGGGGCCATAGACAGAGCTGAAGAAAAGGCTTACGCCACCGGCAACCGAAGCAGTATTCACAATGCGGCCGTAATTAGCTTTTTTCATATGGGGAACGACGGCCTGCGTCATCAGAAACGCGGATTTTAAATTCGTATTGAACACATGCTCCCAGTCCTCTTCACTTATGTCTTCCACTTTGCCATAAGCAGCAGTACCTGCATTATTAACAAGCACGTCGATCCGCCCATAGTCATCCATTATAAGGGAGACTGTTTGTGAAATCTGGTCTTTATCCGTGACATCGCAGACGAGAGGGGTCACTTCTGCCTTTGTCTCGTCACGGATTTCGCCAGCAGCTTCCTCAATTTTGCTTTGGGTACGTCCGAGAATAACCACGTGGGCTTCGGCGCCGGCTAGTGTTTCTGCCATCACTTTTCCAATGCCGCTCCCGCCGCCGGTGACAACAGCCACTTGGTTAGAAAGAGAAAATAAATTCATAGACATTCTATCGGTCCTTTCGGTATTTATATTAAAATTTGTAATTAATTAAACAGTAAAACAAACAAGCAGGGATCCCCTGTACGGATACCCCTGCTTTTCTACATTTAATCTATGAGTTTATATGCCCCGGGACAATACTTCCACAAATCTGCAGCCAACGCTGTCTTCTTTCCTCATTATAATCTTTAAAATGAATTTATTTGTTTTCCGCTATAAATTATGCGGATAAGAAAGCATAGGCCGGCCATTAATACAGCTTTTTCAAGATTTGTCAGGAGGCAAGGCCGAGCCATCTTTTGACAGGCTCCCGGAAGTAATAAGTAATGCCAACTAACAATAAAAATAAAGCGGCAGCGGTAATAAATATAAAAATATTGCCTGACGCAATGCTGGCCCCGAGAAAGCTATAGGCAAACGTGCCCGGTATCATTCCCAGTACGGTAGCAAGAATAAAGGAATTAAAACGGACTTTTGCAATCCCGCCTGCGTAGCTGAGTAAATCAAAGCTTACAATTGGAATCAGCCGTAATACGAAAATATATATAAACCCGCGTTTTTCCATCTGGCTGAACAGTTTTTCCGACCAGGAGAAATTTTCTAACCTCAAAACTGAACGGCCGAGCAGCCTGGCCGTGACATAGCCTGTAACTGCTGCTCCAGTAGCCCCGAAAATGATGTAAAGAACACCGGGCCAGACACCAAAGGCAAGCCCTGCCCCGAGCGAAAGGACAGAAGTAGGGAAAAATACGAAAGGGCCAATCATATAAACAACGAAGAAAATCACTGGAGCCCACCATCCAAATGATAATACGAACTTACGGATGTCGGTGGGGCTGACCTCGAAATAAAAGTGAGTAATGTAGAACGCGGCGCCGAATGCTAATAAAATAAAAATAACCTTAAACCAACGCGGGAGTGGGAGCAAAAGTGCTCATTCCTTTCGAAGCGGTTGTGTAGTTGAGAGCAAACGCTTATAGACTAGATGAAGCTGCAGTAGAAATAAAAAACTAATTGTGAAGATAACGTATCATTTCTGGGTTCATTTCCCCAAGCATTCCAGCTGCGATTCAAGCAAGCCTGCGTTTTCACTTTGTAGTTATTGGAGATAATTAAAAGTATCGAATGTTATCACTGCCATAGTTATTTAAAGTAAAATAACAAAAAAGCAAACGATTATATTTACGATGACGGCATGGGATCTTCATTATTAGAATAAAATTTAACAAGGAGGCTTGTTTTGAATAATAGCTTTGAACCACAGAGAAGAATAAGAGAATTGGAAGATAACTTTTTAGTACAGGACTGGATGGACTCTGCCCCTTTGACCGCCGGGGCAGATAGTAGTGTGCAGGAGCTGGCAGAATTGATGGCAGCCTCACAGAAAGAAAGCGCAGTCATTGTAAGCAGTGATAATAAACCAATTGGACTCGTTACGCCGCGGCTTTTGCTTCCATATCTGTTATCGGACGCAGGAAGCAATCCGGTTGCTGATTTTTTAGGTAAGGAGGATTTTATTATCATTCAGCAAAACGAGCCATTGCTGAATGTTTATAGAAGTAATTCGGCATGGTTTATCGTCAGGGACGGAAATAACAAATTACTGGGTTTGCTGAATCGGAATAATATAACGGATGGCCTGTCGGATTTATTACAGAAGGCGGACAGGCTCGAGCATACAGCTGAAATTTTGGATATTGTTCTCGAAAGAGCATACGAAGGAGTGGCGGTAGTAGATCATAACGGAATTATTATCCAATTTAATGATGCGTACAGCCGTTTTATTGGGATTGATAAACATTATGCGATAGGCAGGCAAGTGGAAGAAATCATAGAGAATACAAAATTACATCAAACGATCCGGACCGGCCTTCCGGAGCGAGGTGCCATTCAGTATATTAATGGCCAGGCTATGGTCGTTCACCGGCTTCCGCTATGGAAAAACGGCAAAGTGGTGGGAGCAGTTGGCATGCTTATCTTTGAAGGGTTAAACGAGCTGTATAAAATTTATGAGAATATGCAGAAAAGCTATAGAAATGAGCAGTTAACAAACGAAGCTGTGAATATAAGTGCAGAACGCAGTGCCCGGTTCACGCTCGATGAAATTATTGGGCAAAGTGAAAGTACAATGCTTTCAAAATCTTTGGCGCGGAAAGTAGCTAAAAAGCAAATAACTGTGCTTATAACTGGGGAGAGCGGTACGGGAAAAGAAATGTTTGCTCAAAGCATTCATGAATTGAGCCCTTTTTCAACTGGGCGGTTTGTCACCGTCAATTGCGGAGCAGTGCCGGAGCATTTAATTGAATCCGAGCTTTTTGGCTATGAGGAAGGAGCTTTTACAGGAGCAAAAAAGGGAGGAAAACCGGGGAAATTTGAATTGGCTCAAAAAGGAACAATATTTTTGGATGAAATTGGCGAAATGCCTTTATATATGCAGACGAAACTGCTCCGGGTGCTGCAGGAGAGAGAATTCGAACGGGTGGGCGGCCTGGAGTCGATTCAAACTGACGCCCGTATTATAGCCGCATCGAACCGAAACTTATATGAGGAAGTAAAAAAAGGAAGCTTCCGGGAGGATTTGTACTATAGAATTAACATCGTAGAAATCCCCGTCGCTCCTCTTCGGGAAAGAAAAGAAGACATCCCTTCCCTTGTTTCTTTCTATTTAACTTCAATATGCAGCAAGCATCAGGCAGCGGTGAAAACTATCACGTCCGAAGCGTTGCAAATGTTTATTCAGTACAAATGGGAAGGAAACATCCGCGAGCTGAGAAATGTAATAGAAAATCTTGTGGTCTTATTAGAAGAAGAAGTGATTGAAAAGAAACATTTACCTGCTTATTTATTAAAGGAGAGAGAAAATAGGAGTGTGGAAGGAAAAATCCCCACGTTGAAAGCAAATGATGAAGAAAAAGAAAAACAGATTATTCATAACTCGCTTGAAAAAAATAGCGGAAATAAATTGAAAACAGCAAAAGAACTGGGGATTCATCGCACTACTCTCTATCAAAAGTTAAAAAAATATAATTTAAAATAAATGTATACTATAATGACATATCGACTGTAGATTGTACAAACAATCTACAGTCTTATTTTTGTAAGCGTTATTATAAAGGGGTTTAAATGTTGGCATGCTTTTTGCAATAAGAATGATATAAAGGAGGAGAAATTTAATGAATATACCTACAGCTTTTCAATCGCCGTCAGTTATTCACTACGGCAAAGGGTCATTCCAGGAAGTAGGAAAAGAAACTGCCCAAAAGGGAAAAAAAGCGCTTATTATTAGTGATCAAATGATGGATCAATTAGGATACATTGAAAAGTGCCGGACTCATTTGCAAGAAGAAATGGTAGATAGCGTTACGTATACCGGAGTAGGCTCAGAACCCACGGACCAGTTTGTAGAAGAAGCATTGCAACTATTCCATCAAAAGGATTGTGATGTAGTTTTATCAATAGGCGGAGGGAGCTGCATCGATACGGCTAAATCGGTAGCGGTGCTCAGCACCAATGGTGGATATATAGGTGATTATATGGGAGGAAAAAAACAGGCTGCGTACGCCCCCGCCCCTCATATTGCCATTCCGACCACTGCCGGGACTGGTTCGGAAGCAACGGACGTTACGATCATTACTAATACTGCTAATGAAGTGAAAATGATGGTGAAGCAGCCTGCGTTTCTGCCTGAGGCAGCCATTGTTGACCCTGAACTTTCTAAATCAGCTCCTGCAAAAGTGAAGGCTGCTACGGGGGTAGACGCCTTAAGTCATGCCATCGAGGCATACATTTCTCAGAAGGCACACGCTCTGTCAGATATGATGTCACTGTCGGCAATGGAATTAATTGTGCCGAACCTGCAAAAAACGTATGACGATCCAGAAGACGTGGAGGCCCAGGCGAAAATGGCTTTAGGTGCGCTGCAGGCAGGATGGGCTTTTTCGAATTCTTCCGTATGCTTAGTGCATGGGATGTCTCGTCCAATCGGAGCCCTTTTCCATGTGCCTCATGGTTTTTCAAACGCAATGCTGCTGCCGGCTGTTATGGAATTCAGCCGCGAAGCTGCCATTGATCGTTTGGCTGACTTAGGAAGAATTTTCAAGCCAGAAGCTAAAGAATATTCAAACGAAGCAGCAGCAGACATTGCCATCAGTTCTGTGAAAGAACTTTGCCGGAATCTACAGATACCTAATCTGCAGGAGTGGGGTATTGACCAAGCACAATTTGAAAGTGCTGTTGATAAAATGGTAAAAGATGCATTTGAAAGCGGCAGCCCAGAAAAAAACCCCAGGGTACCATCCGGGGAAGAAATGAAAGAATTATACCGGATTTGCTACAGCTATAATTACGATGAAGAAACCGTGAGGTAAAAGGGAGGGCGAAAAATGAGTATTGTGGGGATGCTAGGGCTGATTGCTTCTCTTGCCCTGTTAATTTACCTTACGATGAAAGGTATTAATATCATCGTAGCAGCGCTGCTTAGTTCCATCGTTGTGGCGGTTACAGGAGGGTTAAACCTTCAGAATGCCCTGTTGGATAACTATATGACTGGTTTTACTGATTACTTTGCCTCCTGGTTTTTAGTATTTCTTCTCGGAGCTATTTTTGGAAAGATTATACAGGAGACCAAAGCGGCGGATAGTATTGCCCATTGGACGAAAGAAAAGCTTGGAGCGAAACGGGCAGTTTTTGCGGTTGTAGCTGCTGCTGCGATTATGACGTACGGCGGAGTAAGTTTATTTGTGGTCGGCTTCGCAGTTTATCCTATTGCTGTTTCATTGTTCCAGGCAGCAAATCTTCCCCATAGGTTTATTCCGGCAGCTTTAGTGTTTGGCTCTATTTCATTTACGATGACAGCCCCGGGGTCTCCGGAAATCCAAAATATTATACCAACAGAATTTTTTGATACAGCACCGACAGCCGGCGGAGTCATAGGTATTTTAAGCGCCCTGCTGGTGATGGTAACCGGCGGCTGGTGGCTTGGTAGAATGGTTAAAAAGGCCAGCGACAATGGAGAGGAATTTTCTCTTCCGTATGGGCCTTCTCATAAAACTAAAGAAGAAACCGCTGCGGCAGTTGAAGCAGAAGAACTCGAGCCGGAGCACGATCCGGAGCATCAACCCAAACTGCCGAACATTTTCTTGGCATTCGCTCCTTTAGTGTTAGTTATTATCATCTTGAATGTTCTATCCCAGTTTATTGATCCTACGTCTTCATTGTTAATTGCTTTAACCGCAGGAATCGCATTAGCTTGTGTTAGTATGAGTAAACACCTGCAGGCTTTTTGGGATTACCTGGCTACCGGTACGCAAAATGCTTTAGTAGCTTTAGCAAATACATGTGCCGTGGTCGGTTTTGGAAGTGTGGCAGCGCAGGTGGCAGCTTTTGATACCGTGGTTAATGGCTTGGTAAATATGCCGGGGCCGCCATTATTAGGGTTAGCTATAGGCGTAACAGTAATATGTGGTATTACAGGGTCAGCATCCGGTGGGCTGGGCATTGCACTTCCTATCCTGGCGCCTATTTACATGGCTCAGGGCCTGAACCCGGGAGACATGCACAGAATTTCTGCGCTGGCTTCTGGGGGAATCGACTCCCTTCCGCATAATGGTTATGTGGTCACGACAGTAAGAGTTATTTGTGGAGAAACGCACAAAAGATCTTATAAACCAATCTTTTTTGTAAGCGTTGTCGTGCCTTGTATTGTTTTATTCCTGGCTGTCATGGCTTATTCAATTTTTTAAACAGTTTACTATATTAAAGGAGGAATTTTATTATGCAGGAACAAGCAGTAACGACCTTGAAAAATTTTATCGGCGGCGAATGGGTGACCTCCCGGTCCGCCACCGACCAGGTGTACAATCCGGCCACCAGTGAGGTGATCGCCCGCGTCCCGCTTTCCTCGAAGGACGAAGTGAACGAGGCCGTGGAGGCGTCGAAAGCGGCGTACC
>NZ_NPFA01000011.1 GCF_002265875.1 Marinococcus halophilus | reverse complement strand
GTTGGACTAGAGCGTGAGCAATATCTGTAGTAAAATTATTCATAGGGAAGTCCTCTTTTCTGTGGATGTGGTCGGTAACTTCATTCTACTAGAAAAGGACTTCCTTTTTTGGTGATCGATCGTTTACACAAACTATTTTATGCTCTCAGTTATGAGTAAGGCTATTAAACACCAAAGCCTTAAAAAATATAAAAGTCACAATAATTCTTAAAATAAAAGATTACTAAGTCCGAGGAAAAGCAATACAAAAGCAGTAATACAAATAATAATCGTTATAAGACCAATTAAAATACGAGCCATAGTGTATACAATAGCAATGCCTAAAGCGAGTGCTATTGGGGCTATGATAGTAACCACTATAAACGTTTGTGGAAATATTAAAAACAGTAAAAAGACTATCAAAAGGAAGCCAAAGAATAAGGAGAACCTTATACCTAATGGCTGTTCGGCAATCTTTTGTTTACCTTTATCTAATACTTCAATGCCCACCATAAATAATAAGTCTCCCTTGTTTAATAATCGTACCGTTCTTCTAAGTAGTCGATCATGTTAGAAATAACATTAGCCATAGTCGTTGTGTGTTTGAAGGATAGTTTTTTCAATAAACTTCTATCGTCTGGGTACACACGTATAGTAGTATGTCGATCGTTTTCTTCAATATTATTTTTGATACTCAAATCTTCTTTATGAACTAAATGAGAGACTCCCATTTCTGTTAAGTGAATCATGGTAGTGTCATTCATTACCGCAATGGCTTTAAGTCTATCACGATCTCTTCGAGTACAATTTACAGTCACATACTTGTTTTGATTTTTATTAAATGTCTCAGCTTTCTCAATCGGTTCTTTGTCAGACGTAATTTTTACATTACGCGCTGACGTTGAAGTATTTTCGTTCTGCTTATCAGCTTCTTCAAACGGGTTCTCTATCTCTTCAGTTGGGTTTCTTTTTCGGGTTTTGTTGTGAAATTCTTCATTCGTTAAATCACCGTTGCTTGAGTTCTTACTCGTCATATTTATGACCATCCTTTCTCAAATTTTAATTATATAAACCTTATCATTTTTAATACATTTATACAATTATATAAAAATGAATATACTATACGAAAACCACCAGCCAATTAGTTTTGTAAGGAAAACTCTATGTTTAAAAATTTTTCAGTTTAAAGATTCCTGAGATTTTAGAGATCATTTCTTTTCTTGATTCGTTTGACCGTAGATAGGCCGCAGTTCATCCGTTTGGCAATCTCCTGTTGGCCGTAGCCCTGCTCCAGAAGATTTAAAATCATGTAGTATTTGTCTCGGTGTTTACCTTCGGGACTAAATTCGGTTTGACGGCCTTTGTATTTGCCCTGTGCCTTTGCAATCGCTATGCCCTGATCTTGGGCTTCTTTTCGTTGCTTCCATTGTTCTTCGGCCATCCATGCAAACACTTCTCTTAAGAGGTTCATCACCATCTGGCCCACGATTTCCATTTCTCCGTACTTCCGGGTGTCTAAAATTGGCATGTTCAGCACCACGATATGCACTTTCATTTTCGTTAAGGCTTCCCATTCCTGTTTGATGCCTTCCATGCTCCGACCGAGCCGGTTAAGGTCATGGATGAATAAGATATCTTCTTCCCGTAAAAAGGCTTTCGCTTCTTCCCAGCCTTTACGCTTCATTTGTCGGCCAGAATCTTTATCCGTAAAGATTTTTTCGCATCCGGCTTCCCGGAGTAACTGCATCTGCCGCTCTAAATTTTGTTCGTTCGTGCTTACTCTTGCATAGCCGATATGTTTGCCAGCCATTCGGTTACTCTCCTTTGCTTAGTTCTTGGCATTGACTGGTTCGGTATGTGTGCAATTCGGATAATGATTGCATCCCATAAACGCCCCGTGTTTCGATGTACGCTTTTCCAGACGGCCGCCACAGGCTGGACATTTCCGTTCCTTCGGCTTCACGGTTTCAACCACAGTCTTGGCATCAAGGGCCGGATTGACCTGCAAGAGCCACCGCTGCAAGTCCTTCCGATCAAACAGCTTCACCCCGGTTTTATCAGCGCCCTTTCTGGCACTTTGGGTGAACAAGCTGTTCGTTAATACCCACGCTTCCTCGGCTTGGAAATAGGTTTGAGCAAAATACACTTCCTGTACGGCTTTGATACCCACTTTCTTGTTCACGCCGTACCGTTTGGCCTGTACGACAATCCGGTTCTCTTTATCTAAAATGAGATCCGCTCCGTAGTCGTGAGACGCCTTCGAGCCTTTGGCCCTGTATTGCAACTGCCGGAACAGCTCGACCAGAAAATACTCGAACTGCGCCCCGTCCATCTGGTCGATGGACGGAAGGCCGCTGTCGATGATGCGCTGGAACTGCCGCTTTTTCTGCCACCATTGATAGAGATAAACCATCCCTTGCACCAGGAACACCAAAACCACCAGTACGAGCACAGCTGTTATAAGAGTTGAAATCGAAAAGCCTTCCATCGTAACGCTTCCTTTTCTTTTATCCGATTTTCCCTATTAAACGGGAATCATTTCTTTCGCAAGAAACACAATCATTAACAATATAATGCCTGTCATGCCAAGTTTCGTAGCGAGTTCTTTCTTTTGCTTCACGAAGAATAAGAAAGCTGTTCCCCCGATCACTACCACCATAGCGATGCTCCATAAAACATTAACGATCGTTTCCAGTGTCTCGATGGTCGTTGTGATCGAACCATCTATATCCATCCCATAGAGAATGATATTCACCACTGCAAGCACCGTTACCAAGCAGGTAATACCAAACGAAAGCCATTCAGCTTTCCGGTAAAAGTGAATAAATAAGAACACGAATAAAATCAAACACACGATATTGCCAATAAGTATCACAACATTTCTCCTTTCTTTTTCGTTTATGTCTATGCGCTTAATGTTAATAGAAAAACAACTGGTTTTCTTCGATTGTTCCAGAAGTATTTCTTTCCTATGCTATTCGCCGTCCTAATGATCTACTCATTGGTCAAATCAATACTTGAGCGAAAAAATAAAGAAGCATCATTGGCACTAAAAAAGCAATGCCGACTGTAAGAACGAATGCATACGCTTGTCCTTTCGTTACATAGAGGACGATGAATAGAATCGCCATGCCGCTAATCAGTACAAAGGTCCAAGCGGCATAAAAAAACTCTTTTAATTCTTCCACGGAGAACATCATCAACAGCTCCTTATATAGCAAAGTAGATTATCGTCATAAATGCGATATGCAATCCGGCCGCCGTCCCAAAAATAACCTTAATAATAGCATGAGAACGGCTATGAAAGATAAAACCAAACACGATCAGATGAACAACGATGAAACCGACAATAATCATTCCGAGGGTCTGGCGATCAATGCTGTTAAATAGTTCTATGATGTTCATAGTAAAAACTCCTTTTCGATATAGTGATGGTGGCCGTATCTATATGAACGGGTTTGATGAAGTTACGATTACAGCGATTAAAAGGAGAAATAAAGCATTGACGCCTATACTGACCATATACTTTTTCATTCCTCGATCACTAATGATGGCTAGTTCATTAAACAGGGCCAACGGCACGAACAAAACCATTTGAAGCCCGTATATACTTATAAATATATTCATTACTATTTCCATATTATCCCCTCCATACTGTTGAATGTAAATGAACCATTTAAAAGAACCCTAAAAAACATTGATATGCCAGCATTTCGCTTTTGACCTTTAGGGTATACCCAAATGAACCAAAACAAGAATAGAAGAAGCAAGTTTAAGAAATACTTACTTCTTCTTATAGATCACTATGTCTTTGATTTTCTAGTTTGGTGGGCTTTGTTCTCTTAATCCTTCATATACTTCATCAATCATATCTTCCATTAAAAACTCTTTAAACTCCGTATCTTCAAGAACTTTTTTAAAGAATTCTTCATTATTCTGCATACGACTGATCACAAAATCCATGAACGTACGGTTAAAACCGAATTTAAAATTATCTTTTGTATTATTCCGAGCTTTTTCAGCTAATTTTTCATTCGCTTTCATGTCTTCAACCAATTGATCTCTAGACAGTTTATCTGCCGTGGTAAACTCTGTCCCAAAACGTTCATTGATACGATCAATGATCGAAGACAAACGTTCTTTTTCTTCTTCCTTGCTACCTACGCCGCCGTGCTGGCCTGGATCTAGATTTTCTCCTCCAGTTTCATCTAGAGAAATACTTCCTTCAAAACTTTTTTCATTTCGGTAATATTCTAATGCCACGTCATCGGACAAATAAACAGGGTCCTCTGCCTTACGTGGTAGTTTTTTCATTAATGAACTCAAGTAAATAAAACGCTTATGAAGGTCCACGTCTGAGAATGGGCCTATTTGAAGGATGAATGCGTACGTGCGAATAAATTTCATGGCGGAAGATTTAAAATGCTCCTGTTCTTCTTCGCTGAGCTCATTAAAACGGTCCACAGCTGGATCAATCGCTGCATTCAATTGTCCTTGGAAACGCGCACTTTTGCCAGGTTGATCGCTATACTCTAGATTTGCTACAGTTTCTAATTCTTCCTCGGTATATACCTGCATCGCGTCCAGATCATGCTGTAATTCGTAGAGGATATTTGGATCGGTCGTTTCACTAAGACCAGTAACCTCGTAGTACGTTTGAAAGGCAGCTTGTATCGTTTCTGGGTCATTTACAAAATCTAAAACGAACGTATCATCTTTACCTTTGCAAGTACGATTTAACCGCGACAATGTCTGAACGGCTTTGATACCATCCAATGGTTTGTCCACGTACATGGTATGCAGCAATGGTTCATCAAAACCGGTTTGATACTTCTCAGCCACAATTAACACTTGGTAGTCATCTGAATGAAATTTTTCAGGCAGTTCTTTTTCATTGATGTCGTTCATTCCTGCTTCTGTGTGGGGGTGCCCATTATCTTCAACTGTCCCAGAGAAAGCGACCAACGTACGTAAGTCCGTGTACCCTTGAGAGCGAATATATTTATCAAAAGCGTGCTTATATCGAACAGCATGAAGCCTGCTGCCTGTAATAACCATGGCTTTTGCCCGGCCATTAATTTTATGCCTAGTAACCCTGCGAAAATGCTCCACCATGATCTCCGCTTTTTGAGAAATGTTATGCGGGTGCAGAGAAACATAACGCGCAATTTGTTTGGATGCTTTGCTTTTAGCTACTTCCGGATCATTTTCAATGCTCTTTTCGACTTTATAAAACGTGTTATACGTTACATAATTTTTTAACACATCGTGAATAAATCCTTCTTCAATAGCTTGGCGCATCGAGTACAAGTGGAACGGCCCATAGGTTCCGTCTTCCCTTTCGGTTCCAAAACGTTCCACTGTTTTCGATTTCGGCGTGGCGGTAAAGGCGAAGAAAGAAATATTCGACTGCTTACCGCTTTTGGCAATCGCTTCAATCATTCGTTCCTCTGCGTCGGTCGCTTCCCCTTCTTCCAGAATATTTTCTTCGTATGCCTCTTCTAGTGATTTATTAGAAAGAAGCGAAGTCATGGCGTTGGAAGCCTTCCCCCCCTGAGAGCTGTGCGCTTCATCAATAATAATGCCATATGTACCTCGGTGAAATTCTCCTACTTTATCTAATATAAAGGGGAATTTCTGCAGAGTCGTAATAATAATCTTGGTTTTGCTTTGAATAGCCTGAGCTAATTGATTGGAGTCTTCATCAATTTTTTCGACCATCCCCGCTTTATGCTCCAGTTGATAGACGGCATCTTGAAGCTGTTTATCCAACACTCTACGGTCTGTGATAACGATGATACTGTCAAATAAAGACGTATCACTTTCATCATGCAACTTTGCCAATCGATGAGCGAGCCAAGAAATACTGTTGGTTTTTCCACTGCCAGCGGAATGTTGGATTAAATAATTGTGTCCAGCCTTCTGCACTGTCACATCCTGCTCAATTTTACGCACCGCATCCAACTGGTGGTAACGCGGAAAGATCACGACTTCTTTTTCATCAATAATCTCACCATTACTGTCACGAACGTTTTCTTTTTGCACATAGGCGAAGCGAAAAAGAATATCCATCAAGCTCTCCGGGTGCAGTACTTCTTTCCATAAATAGGAGGAGCGATAGTCTCCTTTCACTGGCGGGTTCCCTTTTCCTCCATTATTCCCTTTATTAAAGGGAAGGAAAAATGTACTGTCTTTCTGAAGCCTGGTCGTCATGTATACTTCGTCTGTATCTACCCCGAAATAAACGATCGCTCTTTTTTTGAATTGAAATAGCAGTTCTTTCGGATCTCGATCCTTCTTGAACTGCTTGATCGAATGTTCCACCGTCTGGCTCGTCAATTGATTTTTCAATTCCATGACCACTACAGGCAACCCGTTTAATGAAAGCATCATATCAATCGAATTTCGATTACTAGAGCTGTAATACACTTGGCGACTTACTGTAAATATATTTTTCGCATAGTTTTCTACCAACGTTTTATTCATATCTGTCGGCGGCTTATTATACGCCAGTTGCAAGGTTACACCGTAATCCTTTATACCATGACGCAGACAGTCAATCATGCCCCGTCGATTAAGTTCTTTATCTAAGCGCTCCATCACTTTGAAGTGCATGTTGTTTTTATACACTTTTCGTAACCGTTCCATCGCTTTAAACTGGGTGGCTTCTAAAAATTCAAAGAACACTTCTTGATCGATGGCCCATTTTTGAAAGGCAGCTAGTGCGGGGCCTAACAACGTTCGTTGCCTATATCCCGCTTGCATTAACTCTTGTTCAATACTTTCTTCAAATCCCTTTTCGGTTGTGTCGATACTCATGAGGAAGGCACCTCCTCTTGTCCAGCTTCGTTCATCATTTCTTGAACGTCAATTTTCCCTGTTACTGCTTCATAGATGAGGGATTGTCGGTATTCTTTTAGTTTGTTAATTTGTTCTGATACCATTTCAATAGATTTATTTACCATACTAATTTCATTATCTAAGTGATTGACAATTTTTTCTTGTTCTTCTAACCCAGGTAGAGGAAATGATAAATTTTCGATGCTTTGTTGAGATATCCCTGCAAAAGTTGTCCCACTTTGGTTAATATTTATAAAGTTTATAAACGATATCGATTTCATATACCAATACATAAATTTGTTTTTATATAAATTCTTACTAGGTCTCATAACAAGTAAATGACTATTTAATGATGCTTTACCTGGTAAATAATTTATATATGCTAATTTTCCAATTGTTCCATCCTTCGTTAATAAAAGATCTCCCTCCTTAATTTGAATTTCAGGAGCTTCTTCGTACCTTTCTTGTGAAATATGATAGCATGCTTCCCAGTTAACTGAATCGTTTTTGAAATGCATTCCTGTTATTAAATACGGCCCTTCATCTACAAATTCTTCAAACCTTAGACCTTGCCATCCTATTCTTCCCTTTACATAAGTAGTGTATTTAACTTTGCTTGTTTTCCAATGTTCCGGAATTTCCCCTAACCATTCCATTCCAGAATCTTTCATTTTCACATTCGGATTCAAACCTTTCGTAACGGTTTCCGTAATAATCGCTTGACGTTTTTCTTTAAGCAATTCGATAAGCTTTTCTTTATCTGCAATTAATTTATCTATTTCACTAGTTTTTTGATCCAAATAGTTCGCAATAATCGATTGCTCAGATATATTCGGATAAACAACGATTTCGTTTAAATATGATTGTAAGTCTAAGTTCTGAATGCCAGTAGTTTGCTTAATAGACCTTTTTGTTAATCCTTGATTATACAATGTCGCATGTAGATATTTTAGATATCCAGATACAGCTATTTTGTCATTTATTGAAAGCTTTGCTATGAAATTAGCATATACTGCTGGATGATTCTTCGTATATTGGACAACAAAACCAACTGGTTGTTTCTCCCCTCCACCAGACTTTTCAATCAATAAGTCTCCGTGTACCAATAGAACACTTTCGATGTTTGACATTTCAATGTTTCGAATAGTCAATTCTTTATTTTGTACAGATAGATTATCTCTATCAAAATCGGCTACTCTAACACAAGGATAATCTAGTTTATTTCCTTTGGGCTCTTCCCCCCAAACCCCATTCCTTGAATTTTCAACAGAGTTCTTGAGCCTCTCTACTTTCCAATGTTTAGGTATTTTTCCTATCCATTCAACTCCACTTTCTTTTTTAATACTCACATTATCACCTTCTTCAACTTCTCTAAAATGCTTGATTCGAGTTCTTGAATTTCAGCTTTAATTTCGTCAGACGACCGAAGCTCTTGATACTTGTAGAAATGACGAGTAAACGGAATTTCATACCCAATTTTTGTTTTCTCTTCGTCGATCCAAGCTTCTGGCACATGTGGCAAGACTTCTTCTTCAAAATACTCATGAATATTTTCTTTAAGTGGTACGTTCTCCGTATCTCGCAAGTCCGGATCAGGTTCTGCATCGCCTTTTTTATTTTTCGTACAAACCTCTGCAGTATCATCTTTTTCTGAGAAAGCTGCTAGTATTGCTTTTTGTAAGGGAGCTTTCACGTCTAAACCCGCTTGGCCCAGCGCTGCTTTTAGTTTCTCCGTGAATATCTCCCGGTTTTTATAAATCGTTCCATCATTCAACTTCTGTAATGCTTCAATTATGACTTGTTGCTGCTTGGTTCCAGCTTCTTCTTCTTTCAATCCTGCTTCGCCTTGTTTCTTTGATTTTGCTAGGTTCTGGAATGCTTTTTGCTCATATAACCGATCGATACGTTCATCATCAACTTTGAAATTGAGTTTCAGTGGTCGTTCGACTACAATCTTTTGGAAACCAAAGTCTTCATTGTCAAAAATCTTCACGTTTTCGTTTTCTTTGTATTCTCCATACATTCGAATGATTTCATTGATTTGGTCAGGAGTAATTTCATGTCGTTTTTCTCCCAAGCTCTTTCGCATTTTCTGGTAATAATTCACTGCGTTAACGAGCTGTATCTTTCCTTTCCGCCAAGCTGCCTTATGGTTTGTTAAAATCCAAATATAGGTGGAAATGCCCGTATTATAGAATAAACTTGTAGGCATGGCGACAATGCCTTCCACTAAATCGTTTTCGATCACATAACGGCGAATTTCGCTCTCTCCGCTTCCCGCGTCCCCTGTAAATAATGGTGAACCGTTCATAATGATGGCCAAGCGCGAGCCTTTCGGATTTTCTTCTGTTACTGGCTTCATTTTCGAAACCAAGTGCTGAAGAAATAATAGCTGTCCGTCTCCAATACGTGGAAGTCCGGCACCAAAACGGCCATTCATTCCTAAGTCTTCATACTCTTCTTTCACTGCTTTCTCCACTGGCTTCCATTCCACCCCGTAAGGCGGATTCGTGATCAAATAATCGAACTTTTCCATTGGAAAAGCGTCGCGCGACAAGGTATTCCCAAAGCGGATATTTCTCGCTTCTTCGCCTTTAATTAACGTATCTGCTTTACACATCGCAAACGATTCTTCATTGAATTCTTGCGCAAAGAACTCCAATTCCGCCGAATCGTTCATTTCTTCTAAATATTCCTGGGCCACGGAACCCATTCCGCCTGTTCCTGCACATGGGTCATACAGCGTTTGCGTTATGCCAGGCTTGGTTAAAACGTCATCGTCTTCGTTAAACATTAGCCCTACCATCAAACGTACTACTTCTCTTGGCGTATAGTGATCCCCAGCTTCAGCATGTTCCGAATAGCGCCGAATCAATTCTTCAAAAATCGAACCCATTTCTGCATTCGATACGGTATTGGGATGCAGATTCACTTCCGCAAAGCGTTTGACTGTTAGATATAACAGGTCATTCCGCTCCATCTTTTCGATTTGTTTGTCGAAATCAAAATACTCGATAATCTCTCGAGCCGTTTTGGAAAAGCCATTAATGTAATCGCGCAGGTTTTCTGCGATATTATCCGAGTCATTCAACAGCTTTTGAAAGTCATAATTACTCGTATTATGAAAGCGTTGTTGGGATGCACGATTCAAAAGTTGCTCACGTGCTTCTTCGGATAGATGTTTATATTGTTCGTATTGTTGTAGTACTTCTTCTTTTGTATCTTCCAGTACATTATCAAAACGACGCAAAACAGCCATCGGGAGGATGACTTTCCCATAATCGTCTGGTTTATAAGGTCCTCTGAGTATCTCTGCAATCGACCACAAAAAGTTTACTTTTTCTTGAAAATTGTTCATATGTATTTTTCTCCTTTAAGTCATAATATCGAGCTATTCTTTTGCAATTTCTATCTTTTGATATTGGTATCTTCGTTGGTTTTTATCATTTCACCGTGATTTTTTCCCATTTAATTGCGTGCTCAGTAAAAAGCCAATCGAGAGACTAGTTTCTCAATTGGCTCTTATTCATCATTATACTACTTACACCTTATAAAGCGTCAAAACTTCAATATCCTTTTCTTCTGTATCTAATTCTTGGGCGTACATGCTTTTAATTTTCGCTTTAGCAGCTTCTTCATGCTCGGCTTGAATCTCTCCCTCTAAAGCGTTTGGAAAAAAGTTGTCTGTAATCGCAAAAGCAAACTGTTGCATCGGCATTCATCCTTCCTATTTTCTCATTTTCTTCGCATCAATTTATTAATCCGTTTCTGCCACTGAAAGATTTGAACCACCTTGATAAAAGTGAACAACGACAGAGCCAGAAGAACGGACGCAATCGCCAGCCATGAGAACCACTGTTGCAACCAAAGGGATGCCGTGGACACCACAATGAGTATGACACTAACCATTAATAATTGCTTGGCACTGTTGTAAATCTTGGCTTCTAGTTCTTCCATGTTCCAGTCTTGATTCATGCCAATTCCTCATTTTTTCGATCTAACCTCAACTTCTATATTCATTTTAGCATTTTTGAGTAAATTATACAATAATACATTTATATAAAAATACCTGTTTAAACGAACGCACGTTCGTGTATACTAGATAGTAACGAAAGGACGTGATACCCATGAAACCAAACAAACTAACGCCAAACAGCAATCTTCGTTGGGAAAGTAGCCGCATGATTCTCCCGGAATGGCGCAAACAATGGCTTGAACGGCAGAAAGCCCAAACATGGCAGCACCCTCCCGAACTGGACGACCAGATGATCGAGGAAGTGATGCAGATGATTCATGACGGTATGGCGTATACGTGGCTGTTGGACGTCACGTATTGGCAGGACGGCCAGTTCCACACGGCGACCGGTTATATCGCCCGTTTTCGGGATCGACCACCGCAGATATGGATTCAAGTGGGGGAAGTCGTCTTGTCGATTTTTGTCGAACATCTACAAGCCGTGGCGTGGCAGGCGTAAAAGGAGGGAGAACCGATGAAACGAGTGGTGTTTCTGATCGACATGATGAGTTTCTATGCGTCGGTCGAAAAAGTGTATCATCCGCACCTGTTCCAGCATCCGGTCGTGGTGGCCGGAGACCCGGTCCGGCGCAGTGGCGTGATCTTAGCCGCCTGTCCCGTGGCGAAAAGCTACGGCATCAAGACCGCCCAAGCCCTTTGGGAAGCTCAGGCCCTTTGTCCCGAGGTAACGGTCCTCAAACCCCGGATGCAGTTGTACATCGACATATCCACGCAGATTAATGAACTGTTTTTAACGTATACCGATCAAGTGGAGCCGTTCTCCGTGGATGAATCGTTTATCGAACTCACCGGAACCGTCCATCAATCCCAGCCCGAGCAAACCGCTAAAAGCCTTCAAAAAGCCATCCTGCGACAATTTGGCATCTATGCCCGTATCGGCATTGGCGAAAATAAAATTCTGGCGAAAAGTGCATGTGATCTGCAAGCCAAAAAGCGCCCTGGAGGAATCTTTCATCTTCATAAGAACCGCCTAGCCAATGATTTTTGGCCATTTGCGATTGGCGAGCTGTTTGGTGTGGGCAACCGCATGGAAAAACACTTCATGCAGACGGGCATCCGCAAGATCGGCCATTTAGCCAATTATCCCGTGGAGGAATTACAGCATCGGTGGGGCATCAACGGGGAGCTGTTGTGGCAGTATGCGAACGGCATCGACCCGTCTCCCGTTACTCCCGACACCCATCAGCAGAAAAAGAGCATCGGCCACGGCATGACCCTGCCGAGGGACTACCATCAACGAACCGAGATTTTCGTGATTCTGCGAGAACTGGCCGAAGAAGTGGCCCGCCGCACCCGAGACGAACGATTAATCGGAAATCAACTGTCGCTAGGCATCGGCGGCACGTATGAGAACCCGGTCGGTTTTTCCCGACAACTAACCTTAAACATGGCGACCAATGACGGCCGGGTGATCTATCATGCCTGTCAGAAGCTGTTTGATCGGCACTGGGTTGGCACACCGGTCCGGCGCATCGGCCTATCCCTTGAAAAGGTCGAACCCGACACGCACCGGCAGTTAAGTTTATTTGATGAGGTCGAGGACCGGTCATCCCTCAACCAGACGCTTGATGCCTTAAAAGACCGGTATGGCGGCGGCATTATTATGTACGCATCTTCGCTCACCGATGCCGGACAAGCCCTCGAACGGTCGAAAAAAATTGGAGGTCATTATAAATGAATAAATCTATCCGGGACGCCCGTTCCCCTCATTACATTGGCGATCTATTGTATCACGCTCGAACGTCCAAAGATTTAACCGTTAAAGATGTCTGTACCATGTGTTTGGTATCAAAGCCTGTCTATGAAGCCTATGAAGCGAACCGAGTGCCAAACATCGGTTTTCGGGAAGCTGAAGCCTTAGCCACGCTGCTAGACCTTTCCTTAGATACGTTAATGTGTCCGTATGATTAAAATCACAAAGGCTTAAGCTCTAGTCCCACCTTTCATTTCTTTTGGTTCTATTTCCTAGTAGAATAACAAAAGGGATTATTTTACATTCGTTTTTGTTGTTGAAGGGAGCGTTGGGTAATGAGCGAATGGCAACAAGGACTACTATCCGGGATTTTTGCTATCATCATCGTTTTTACGATAGATTCCCTAGCGTCTTGGCCTTATGTTATTCAGGCACTTATCGCTGTCACCATGGGCGTCTTAGCTACCATGGTGTGTAATAAAGTATTCGATCGCAGACGAAAGCATAAAGAAAACGCTAGATGATAGCAGAAAAGCAAAAGAACGGACCCGTCACAGGTCCGTTCCATCCACTATGATGCTTCTAAGAGAGATAGGCTAAGTATAGGTGCATATCCTTCTCTATTCCCTTTCATTCCTAAACGATTGCTTACTCAATGTTTTTTGTTTTTCGCTTTTTATATAACGAAATGATGGTACGAGTAAGATAAGCTAAACCGAAACCAACTAAAACGATAATGACTAAATTTAACAAACCGCTCCAAAACCCGTAAGTAGGTAAATACGAAAATAGCATAAACATAGGTATGATATATATAAAGTCAAGAATAGCCATTCCTTCTAAGGCTTCGTCTACTCTTTCTTTTTCTTCATCCCTCATAATGATTTCTCCCAATGTATATAAGTATCTTCTCACTGATATTGCTCAAGTCTTTGAATGATCGGAACAATCAAAGGGCATGACAAATTACTACGTCTTAGAGTTTTTCTGTCTTTTACCTGCAAAAAATGCAGCACTCAAAAGAAAAATCGTTCCTAAGCTAATTCCAACGATCATCGAATACTCCCAAAGACTTCTTAATGCTAACCCACCCATGATTGATACTACCATAAGCATAAGGCAGAAGACGGTATCGTTTTTATTCATTTATGTCATCACCTCTTTACCTTTTATAAGTTCCCTTTCCCACTATGTAATAAAAACGGAAAGAAATAGGTTAATGCCATAGTCCTACCTATTCCCTTTGATGATAGTAGCTCTCTCCTTTGGTTTAAGATAAACCCTATCTTCAAAAACCCCAGGGCTATTCTAAGATAGGCTATACCCTATTCTAAAATAGGAGCCGTTCACCCGAAGATACGTTCCATCCTTTTCTACGCATATTTGCTACGATGTCAGTAATACATGGAATATGGAAAGGGTGTCATTCATATGCAATCCAATGATCAAGAGAATGGGTTTTACCTTTATGTCGATTTAATAAACGAGGACTGCGTGGGTAAAGATAGTTCTGGAACGGAAAATATTCGTACTCCGTTTTCTGTATCTAATGTTACACAAGTAGATTTATCTCCTCTAGGATGGGATGGATTTTCTATCATTTTTGAAGAAAAAAACAGAAAGCCTAGAAGGAACTCTAAAGTATTCAGTATTTTCTTATCTGAAACCGACCATTTAACACTTTATGAGGGTTTCGGAATAGTCACAGAAGAAAAAGTTTTAACATCGGCACGTGAAAATGAAATGAAGGACCTAAAAAAAGCCTTAGATTATTGGATTGAATAACCTTAAATATACGAAAAAGGCTAACCGAAAACCTACGATTGGCCTTTTTCTCACTTTTTGATAAATCATAGGGGAATAGGTGGAAGGAAGTGTATCCTTACCTCTTCTTCCTGATTCTAACATTTTTTTGAGCTTTTTTAAGTCAAACCCATCGACAGAGACGACTGTTTAGCCTGTGGCGGTCGTTTCTGGTCCTGTTGAAGCCCATGCTCCCGTTCCTCATTCCAGTCTTTCGTGTTCGTGGGCCGGTGATCGACAATCGCATCCGGGTTGATATAGTCGTTCAGTTTGTCGTGAAAATGCTCTCCGGCCGCATCGTTATCCACGGCCGAGATCACCTGCGTGACTTTGTGGCCGTCGGCCTGTAAGTCCTGTAAGCCCCGTTTCACCGCCTGTATTTTCAAGCCACTCATGCTCTGCAATCGGGTATTCTGAACGTCTCCCTTTTTCTCCGACCAGTAGGAAAGGGCGTCAATCGGGCTTTCAAACAGCGCAATTTTATCAATGTTCTTGCCGACATTGATCGCAAAACCGCCATCTTCGGCTGAACTTTTCACCACGCCTTTAAAATGCTTCCCGTCCTCCATCGGTTGTGTTCCCTGCCGATCAGCTCCGATCGTTTCCCCCTCCCGGTCTTTCCATTTCATCACGCAGTTATCTTTCCGGTCCTGCACGATTAAATCTTTGTTCAAGCACCAATCGACCACTCGTTCATCGACCTTCCGATCATTCACCAAATAGTCGCGGACGTTCGAGGTATCGGCCACTTCATAATGTGAAGGGTAGGAAAACGGCTCTTTCTCCACCTGTTGCACCGGCTGGCGGTCGAGCGCATATTCGTGTTCATTAATGCGCCGGACGGCATCGGGAAAGGAGAGATCGTGATAGGTCATCGCAAAATGTATCGCCCCGTAACCGCCTTCCTGTCGGCTGTTCCAGTAGTATTTTTCGCCCTGAATGACCAAGCTGTCGTTTTCCACTAAGTTATAATACGGCGGCTGGCCGTTGCCCTGCTGTTTCACCTCCAAGCCGTTCGCATCCAAGTAATCCATAATCCCCACGGTTTTAGCCTGTTCGATTTCTTCACTGTTTACTCGCCGGTTGGCCATATATACTCCCTCCTTTCTACATGCTCATGCCGTTCTGCCGTACCGTCTGGCGGGTCGGGCTTTCTTCTACGGTTTCCTCTTTCGAGACGCTTTTCGTGTCAGCCTGTTCAAACGGCCATGTCGGTTCTTTTTCCGTGATCGTTTCGCCTTTCAGCCGTTGTTCCAATCGGTCCACGGTATCCACGGTCAGCACGTTCTGATCGACGGCTTGTTCTTTTAAGGCTTCATAGGCGTTTTGGCTTTCCACCCGATCAAGCACCGTTTCCATGTCCGGGTTCTTTTGCCCTTGTTCGTTGGTTACATGATCGTGATAGGACGTATAAGCCGATGCTAACTGGACGCTTTGATTGACTGCTGCCCGGTCTTGTTGTTGCTCTTGAACGTCCATAGTCGTGGCTTGATGAATCGCTTCGGCCGTTGCCCCAGGAACGTACCCATGTTCTTCGGTAAACGCCTGTACGTCCTGCCGTTGGCTTTCGTATAGATCAGAGTTATCCATGCTTGTGTGTCCGTCTTTGTGTTCTTGAATCTTCACCGCTAAATCCTCAAAGGTTTGTTCAAAGGCATCCGGCGTGTAAATCTCTTGCAGATACGATTGATCGTTCAAATGCTCCCGGTGAAAGGAATAGCCCTGTCGATCAAGTTCTGATTTTAAATCATGGTACGAGCCATCCCCGATCTCCAGCCGATCAGCCGCTATCACCTGCTGTTCGTTCGCTTCATCGGGCGGCATCATCACCTGTACTTTGGTTTTGTCGTACCCGATGTCTCCCATGCTGTTCCTATTCGCTTGGGCTAGGGCTTTATCCATCTCCGAAAGAGCCATCACGTTGCCGTCCATCTTCGTTTCCGACCATTCCACATAGGCTTGCGGTTCTTCGATCGTTGGGTCTACGATCTTGACGTTGTTATGACTAGCCAGTGCCGGGTCTTTAAGGTCGTTAAAGGCTTGCACTTCCTGTTCGACCGTTTCCCCTCGAACATCCCCATGTGCCAATAAATTATTGCCGTACCGATCTTCAAACGTGGACCGGAAGGTATCAGCATCCATCTCTCCAATCGTTTGAACGGTCCCATTGGCGACCACTTCATAGTTTTGGAATCGCTCTTGTAATTCATTGGTGCTTGCTTCTTCGTAGGTGTTTTCGATCTGCAGATCATCTTCCAGATGCGTAATCATGTCATACGATGTATCTTTGACGCCTTGAAGCAATGCCACTTTGTCGGTGGTCGTATCATGCTGTTGGTTGTAGGTATGCAGGTAATCCAGACTATAATCACTCGTATCCAGTCCAAAATGCGTACTCACCGTATAGGCTGTCATTTCGGCTTGAAATTCCTTCTCCGAGTGCGGCAGGTCCTTGCCTTCCTTGTCCCGGCCATGCAGTTGAGCGTGAGCCGCTTCATGGATGAGGGTTTTTACGTTCTGGAGTTCATCGTTTCGGGGATTGAGTTGAATCGCCCGGTGAAACGATGATGCCCCTCCGGGGCTGGCCTGTGTGTATTCGATGTACTGGCCTTTGGCCGCCCCGAGTTCTTCCATTGGTTCGGTCAACACGTCCACGTTCATGTTGTTGCTGTATCGTTCCATTGAATGGTAAAAGGCTTGATAGTTTTCGACCGAGCCTTCCAGCCATTTGTTTGGATAAATCTTGGGTAAATCGGCGGCCGTGGCGTTCGTTTGGGAAATATCGAATACGGCGGCCGTTTTATAATGCCGGTGTTCCTGGACGTTGATTTCGCCCCGGTCGATCTTCGCTTTTTCGGCTTTCGTGGCCTTGTTCAGTCCCACCTGTTTGGTTTCACCGTTCTCCTGTCGTTCAAAGGTTTTGAACGGGGCCGGAACCAGAATCTTGCTTCCCTTTTCGCCTTTCTGAACGGAAAAGCCCTGTTCTTTCCAGAACTGAAAACCGCCCACGGCGTTCGCACCCGGAAACTGTTTTTGTATCAGCGTGGAGTTGCCGACCGAGTAATCATAGAACTTGCTCATAAAGTTCAAGTATTCCTTCATGTTGTCCGAGGACTGAAAGTGACTGTCTACTTGATCGTTCCGATCTTCGGCCAACTGTTCCACTTCCTGCCGTTTCGTTTCGGCTGATTTTTTCTTATACGCCATGCGGTTGCCCTCCTTTGTTATCGCACATATCCATCATCATCCACGCCCACATCGAGATCCTTTAAGGCCGGATTATTGGCTTCGCCTTCCATCACATCACTGTCGAAAATTAATTGTTTTTCGTCCAGATCAACCAACACATATTCCATATCTGTTTCCACCATCATCTGTTGCAGAAGGCCCATATCTTTGGCTTCTAACGGAATCACCATTTCTTGTTTTTCGACCACCACCACCACGTCTGTTTCACCCATTTCTTGAATAAACCCAAATTCTTGTCGGCTCATCGTTATCCTCCTTGTGGTTGATTTTGTTTCTTCTCGTATTCGGCTTTTCGTTGTTGCAGGTTCGCAATTCGTTCATTCACTTCTTCTTTGGCCGTGGTATATGGTTTCGAGGTAAATTCACTGGTTGGCATAATATCGGAGATATTACTGCTAACCATTAAGCCGTTCATCAGTTCCAGAAGCATCTGCGAATTACGGTCCGTGTTGTTCACGCCCAGCTGTAACCGATTAAAATATTTATGAAATTCCTGTTCAATTTTTTGGTTCATTTGAGCCATTAACATGGATGTCACGTAGTCTCCCTTTTCCAAATCTTTGTGTTCCTGTTGGTGTTCTAACAGGAGTTGGTCAATGATCTTGGCCTGCGAACTTTCGTTTCGTTTTTCTTTCATTTCTTTGACGTAAGCATCGGCTTCTTCGGATAGCCGCACACGGCTAATAACATCACTCATAAGGATTGCCCCCTCTGGTTATTTTGGATATTTCGTTGCATCTGTTCATAGGCGTTCTGGTTCTGATAGCTGTTCAGTTCCGCATGGACCACCCGATTCAATCCATACTGTATCTGGTTCAAGGCCCGGTTCTTTTGAAAGTTCACTCGCTTCTGGTTTGTGCCAGAAGAACGTTGCTTTTGTTCGATATTTTTTTCCTTATAATCATACGATTTCATTTCCTGTAAGAACGTGTTTCCCATACGTTTATACAGATCATCTTTTTTGTTTCGTTTGTAATCTTTGTACCGAGATTCGTTCCCTTCTCCGTACACTTTTTTCAGCATCTTTTCTTCTTTATTCAATTTTTGATCGAGCTGTTTCATTTCTTTGGGAAAGTTTTTGTTCAGATATTTTTCCGTTAGTTTATCCAAATCGGGTTTCACATGATTGATATTTTGATACCCGTATTGCCAGTATCGTTTGTTTTCGGGCAGTTGCTTTTTGATCGCCAGAAAGTCTTTTTTCATGCCCCGGTCCATGCCTTTCATGTCCGGTTGTTCTTTCTTCTTATTCACGATCTTGTTTCGCATCAGATCATTAATTTCTTTGTGTTCAAACGAACGATCTTGAATCTTATTGACGAACGCCGACCGCATCCCTTCCAATGATTTCAGTTTACGTCTTCCCCGTTGATCGTCTCCCGGTTCTGTATCGACGGAAGCCAAATGAATATGAATGTTTTCGGTGTTATGGTGAACGGCTCCGGTCCACGTCATGGTGTCTTTAAAGTTATTTTTTTCGTGCATATCGGACACAGCTGCGCGGGTAACTTCTTTCAACTTTTTTTCATCTACCTGTTTGGTTGTTGGGTCATAAATGCCGTTTTCCTGTAACCACTCATTGTCAAAAGAGATCACGTCTTTATACAAAATGCTTCCTTTATTTTGGGCCTGTTTAAAATCATCCATCACTTGTTCTTTCCGTTCGTCTGTTAAATCATCGTGATACGCATTGAATAACGATGATGCTTTCTGGTCGTTATCCATGTAGTGATTATATGAAGCAAAATCCTGTTCGCTTTTTGCTTCGTCCCGGTCCATGTAATCAAGATACGTGGAATATCGTCTGTTGTTGGCTTTGCTTTTTCCCATTGTAAATTCCGACTTCACCACGACGGCTGTTTTGCTTCCGACCTCCATGCGTTATCCTTCCTCTCGTACCGCATCGATATCATCACTCATGCTTGTCAGCCATTCATTTTGTCGTTGCATCTGTTCACTGAATTGGTTCAGGGCTTCGGTGTTTTTTTCTATTAATGCTTTGTAGGCTTGATCGGTTTCGTTTAGTTCTTTTTGCATTACGTAGTTTTCGATCAATTCTTTCAGATAATGTTGTCGGGAAAGCCCTCGTTTTTTGGCTCGTTCGTCGATCGTTTGAATCACGATTGGACTTAATTCACGCACTAAAATGTTCATTGTTTTTGCTCCTTCCCTGTAACAAAATAACCCCAGTTCATAACAACCCCGGTGCAAGATCAAAATAGTTGCAAGAGCATAAGGGAAAAATGATATCACTTTGTGATATACCCGGCAGTGCCGGGTTTTTGGAGTGCTATCGTAAAAATTGCTTTTGTTCACGGATTTGTGAACAGTTTGTTCACGGATTTGTGAACAAAAACGGGGGTTGTTCACGGATTTGTGAACAACGTGACCTTGTTCATTTACAGGGTTTCGGTCAAAAATTGACCGATAACCTGTTTCTTATTGGAGCGAAATGCTTTCCTGTTTTTTCTGTTCTTCGTAACTGTCGATGCGTTGGTTTGCCATTTTGATCTGTTCATCCAGTGCATCTATATCGCCCTGGAGTTGTTTCTTTTCAGCTTCCAATGAGTTTAAATAACCGTCCGTTTCGGTTTGTTCTTCATCCGTTTGGTACGTCTTTTCTTGTTCAATTTGATTGGCTTCTTCGTCGAGATCAGCGATCTCTTGTTTTAAGGTTTGGCGTTCCTCTTTCTTCGTTTCAATGGTTTCTTCGGTGTCTTGAATGAGCGTGTTCATGATGTATTTCACGTAGCTGTATTCATCATTGGAAGGTATCGTTGCTTCTTCCACTTTCCGATAATCGGTGTACAGTTGAACCATTATTTCGACTTCTTCCGTGTTGGTTTCGGAAGCAGAATTGGTTGCAGAATCGTTATTTTCTTGTTCGGTTTGCTGGTCGATTTGAAGCAATACCTGTTGGTAGTTGGCCGAAATCTGGCTGATTTCAACCACCGCATAGTCGTTCATCTGGTACGTTTTTTCGACCGGAAGTTCTTCGCCGTCGGACCGTTGTTTGCTCATAAATTGCAGGGAATCCTGTTCAAAACGAAGATCGTTCATATCAATAACGACCTGCATTTTGTGCTTCTCTTGGTCGTAAATCCAGTCCAACACTTCCACATCACTGGTCCCACTGGTGCTGATTTCTTCGCCAATTGGAGACGCTTGAACCTCAATGGTTTCCTCCATGTACAGGTTGGATGTGCTAAATACAATGAAGCCTAACACCACCACGGCTGTGATCACTCCGAACCACTTGCTGGTCTTTTTTCGCAGGTTTAATCGGTCTTTATTCAGCATCGAATCCTCCTTCCGTATCTGAAATATCTTCCATGCGTTGCGCGACCCATGTGCCATTTTGTCGTTCAAAATAAACTTTCATGAGTACCGGACTGGTTTCATCTGTGCCGGTTTCGGTGTAATGAATCTGATGATCGAGCCGCACAATCACTTGGGCTTGTTCGCTATCTTCCATGTTTTTAATAAAGTATTCATCGTTCGCAATATCGGTCGTGACTTCGCCGCCCCCGTACATCTCCGCAGAGAAAAATCGGTCCATGAGTTGATCGCTCATGATGTTTTCTGCCTTGTCCTTTTGCTTCGCATAATTGTCCGTGGTATGCACAAAAGCGGTATTCATAAACGCAGCAGTTTGACTTTCCAGTTCATCGAACCGGGCTTCCCGTTCGGTTTTGGACTGGTACTCGACCTGCTGTTCTAAGGCGTCGTTTTCTTCTTGTAATTGGCTCACCTGGCTTTCTAATTCGTTTGCTTCGGCTTCCGTGGGAGCGTTCGTCTGGTTGCTAAAAAAGAAAAACCCATTGAACAACAATAATAGAAAAAGAAGCACGATCGAGAAGTATTTAAAGGTTTTGATCGTATCCATCCTGTCCCTCCTGTTATGACGAAATCCGTTTGACCCGGCCATTGAAATTGTCGCCCCAATAACCATCTTCCATGCTTTCAATCGCTACGCCCGTGCTTCCCTGCGAACCGATAAACTTGCCGTCCCCGGCATAAATCCCAACGTGGCCGTCCAGTTTATAGGTATCGAAAAACACCAGATCACCCGGTTGGGCGTTCGAGTAATCGACCCGTTGGCCTTTCGTTTTGAGCGAATCCGTGTTCACCGAGCCGAGGTTTCCGAGTTCCACCCCGACCTGTTCATACGCCCAAAACACAAAACTGGAACAATCAAACCGTCCGGCCTGTTGGTCACTCCGGGTACGGCCGCCGCCAAACACATAGTTGCTGTTGCCAATCCATTTTTCGCCTACTTGAACGACTTCGGCCACGTCTCCTTGAATCTCTGTGGTTGCCGTATTGGTGACGTATTTCATCACCGCATCCACGTACCCAATGTCGCCGTAACAAGCACCCGTTTCCGCACTTTCCGGCCGGATGCACGAATAGTTTCCGGTACTTTTGACTTTCTGATACTGCTGACGAGAGAACTCGATGGCTACCTCTTTGGAGTATTCGCCGTCATTGTTGGCGTTCGCATAATCAATAAAACCGCCGCCGAAATTATAACTCTGTAAGGCCAGTTTCACGTCACCATTGGCATCTTCTAATACCTTCGAGAAGTACCGGACGCCTTGTTCAATCGAGCGTTCCGGGTCGTCAATCGTGTTCGGAGGAAGGCCCAGCGATTCCGAGGATTGCATAATGTCATCGACCCGGCCGCCAGATTCCTGCATGGATAATGCCATGAGGATATTGACCTGATCGCTGACCCCAAATTCCTCCGCATACTGTTCATACACCGGCCGCAGGTTTTCAATTTTGGCTGAAATGTTCTGCGTTCCTCCGGCCACGAATGTGCCGGAGGTACTGTTATTATCCGAGGTTGTATCCATCATCACTTGAAAGAAACCAATCACCATCACGGTGAGAAAGACGGCCAGAAGCGCCGACAATCCGATGATGATACGCAGTTTCAATGTTCCCAGTTTGAGTAACGCACCCCCGGCTTTGGCGGCTCCTTTGGCTACCGTGTTCATGGTCTTACGCCCCTCCCCCGAATAGGTCTAGTTCCTGTTTGCTGACGTCCACTTTCATTTTGATGTTCTTCACCGACGATATGGAAAGCATCACTTCCCCTTTGGTGAGTTGAGGGATGCGTTCTAATTCCGACTGGTTGAGCTGTCCGGCGAAAATATCTTTCAGCCGGGAGAGCGATTCACTATCCTGTTCGCCAATGAACTTGTATTGCGTCAAACTGAACAGCTTTTTCACTTCTTCGGCCGCCCCTTCGTTCGCATTGGCTGGAACAAAATCTTCGATCACGTGGCTGGCAAAAAACAGGCCGCCGAAATACTTCCGGGCTTCCCGCATGAACGTCTGGAGGAACGTGACGCCGTGTTCCGAGCCTTTCCGGGTGTTAATGATGTGGTGTGCTTCGTCAATCAAAATCAAGTACCGCGCCGCATCCTCGAACCGCAGACGGTGTTTGTTGAACGCCCGGAGTTGAGGGTTGCCGTTCCCGAGCATCCCGTCCCACAGCATATTGAGGACGTTAAACAGTTGGGCTTGAAAGACTTCGGCCGACAGCTCCGACAAGTTCCGCAGATGAAACGCCACAAAGTCCTCTTTATCAAAGTCCGTGAGACTGGAGTGCGTGTTAAACAGCCGCCCGTAGGTTTCCTTTAAGTTCTTGATGTTGAGTTCAATGTTTTCCAGCCGTTCCCGGCGGTGAACACTTACATCTTCGTTGACTAAGCCTTGTTCTTTATTGATGTAGAGATCATCTTGAATCATGGTTAGCAGATCGCTAAAGATCGGGTATTCGTCCGGTTGTCGTTCCGTGATGTTGTTTTCTTCCGGGTCGATCTCGTCCGACCATAACCCCTGTTCCACGTACAGGCGGCGCAGGGTGTTCTGAAATTCTTTGATTTCCTCGTTGCTCACGTCCGGGCTGATGAACTGGTAAAAGACCTGCATTTTGGAGAGGTGCTTCGCAAACGATGCTTCCTGTTTGATTGTTCCCTCGTCCGTGGTTTCCGACCGGTACACCTGCAAGGGATTGATCGAGCCGTCCGAACCATCAAGCGCAATTTTTTGGCCGTCTAGGGCGTCGGCCAGTTCGCCAAATTCCCCGGTTACGTCCAACACCCGGACCTTGTGGCCTTTGATCGTATTGTCGAGCGCCATTTTTTTCAGCAGCGTGGATTTTCCCGACCCCATTTTCCCGACCATCACGGCATTGTAGAACTTGCGTTGATGATCTTGGTGGAACAGGTCAAAAATCACATTCCCGTGGGTATCGGTCGTGCCGTAGTGCGTCCCGAACGGGTCATCCAGGGACGTGTAATGGAACGGAAAGCCCCCGGCAAGCGACAACGCCGGAAGTTCGATGCCCTTGCGTTTGTTCGGGTATTTCATCTGATGCGAAAAGCTATCAAACAAACTGCCCCACTCATATTCCTGTTCATTCAGAAAGACGGACCCCCGGAAGTTGAGGGATTCCAGATGGTCGATCACCTTCTTGACGGTCACTTCCAGTTCATCGAGCGTCTTATTGGAGACGTACAGCCGCAACACAATGCGTTTCACGACTTCACCCTGCCGGATTTCGTTGTACACGCCGGAGAGTTCCTCGAACGATTCCGTGGCTTCGATCGCATCGGCCGTTTCTTTGGCCTGCATCGTCCGGGTTTTTTGTTCGGCCATGCTTTTGTTGAGTTTCGACATCACTTCCCGGCGGTCCGGCGTGGCGACATCGAGCGCCGCAATCACGTTTTCCATGCTCATGATTTCCTGTAACCAGAAGTCATTCACGATCGTTTGAAAGTCGTAAATATGCACACACGTTTCATACCCGTCGCCTTTACGGATATAGCTTTCGTTGAACTTGATGCCGCCCTGTGGCTGAATGGTACTCACCAGTTCCCGGTTGTAGCCGTCCGTTTGGCCCTGTTCCTGTTCTTCGTCTTTCGTTCCCCGTACTTTCTGCATGATGGATGCGAGCATGTGTTATCCCCTTTCGTGCGTGTGCCGGTTTTTGGAGTTCATATTATTTAATTTGTAGAGAATATTGATCTTCTTGTCGTCGGTTATTGGAATCACCGGGCAGACGGCGTGGAGGTGCCCTTCCACTTCCATGCGCCGGGATTGAAGCGTGTATTCATCATCGGCATATAAGAACAAATAAAATTCCCGGTTGGTGCGGCGTTGTTCGATGAATTGAAGTTCCTGGAGTTTCTTTTCTAAAAATAGGCGGTACTGCGGCTTTTTGGCCTGTTGCATTTTTTCAAGGATATGCCGTTGTTGGGAGGACGTATCCACCGGAAAATCAAACGGAATGATTTTAAAATCGTGGTTATAGCCCTGCAAGAAGGTCGCAAAATGATAAATCTTTTTGGTTTTATCGGTTTCATTCAGCGAATAAATATCGCTGGATGCGAGTTGCATCATATCCATATAGCCTTTGTTGTCCGGGAGTTCCAGAAAGCCGTTGCCCGTGAGATCAATCACGGGCGTAATGTCGGCAAAACTGGATTTCACTTTGGGCTTGGCTTCCTTTTTTCGCTTCTGGACTTGATCGCTTTCCACAAAGATGGCGGTCCCTTCGTTAGGCTTTTTGCCAAACCAACGGCCTTTCTGATCGTTAAACAGTGCCATTTAGCTGTCGCTCCTTTCCGTCTCATCGGCTTCTTCCACCGGGGAGTAATCAATCGCCGTGTACGTGTCTTTGCGGCGCATGATCGCATAGTACACGGCTTGATAAATGCGGCGTTTCGGGTTACTGGTAGGCCGTATCACAAGTAATAAAGCCACCAGTACCATGAAGCCGTAAAATCCCCAGATCAGATTGCCATGCACCAGATTGCTCATGACCATCGTGAAGGGAATTAACCCGATCAGTAGAAGAAAATCCGTCAGATACATCCATTTGTTGATTTTCAGTTCGGTACTCATATCTTTGGGGATGCGGTACGACGCCATGTTCTCCCTCCCTGCCTAGTTCTTTTTATTGTTTCGTTTGACGGTTTTCCGGGTGGTTTTCCCGAGATCATAGTTCCGTTTCATCGGTTCTTGGTGTTCCGTCACTCGTTCCCGGCGGTTTACCCGGCCTTCGGTCTGCCGGTGCGTGACCGACTGCTGAACGTCCTGTTCGGTATCGTTGCCCTGATGGTTGACCTGTTGTTCTTGATGAATGGTTTCCTTGCTTGTTCCTCCCCGGCTCCCCTGTTCGGTGGAGCGTTCCTGCCGGACGCTGTTTCCTCCGGCGTCCCTTGGCGAAGATGCCGGTGCGCTTGGCCCCGGTCCGGCCGAGGATGCCGGTGATGGATCTTCGTTGGCCCCGGTTTCGCCGCCAGACGTAGACGTGGTGTTTACTTGGCCGCCGTCCTGCCGGTGGTTCGTGGCCGTTTGGACCTCCTGTTCCACGTTTTGGGTTTGTTGCCCGTCTACTTCCTGCGTCACCTGTTCCCGGTGGGTTCCAGACGTTCCGGCACTGTCACCTTTGACGTTCTGAACGCTTGCGGTGTCTTGGCTGGAGCTGTTCGCATTGGCTGATGCCGGAGCGTTCCCCGTGGACGGTGTTTCCGGGCTTCCGGCGTTGGAAGCCGCCCCGGATTGGTTCGTCTGGACGTTGCCGCCCGATGCGGACTGTTGCCCTTGAACGGTCTGGACGTCCTGTTCCACGTTTTGGGTTTGTTGCCCGTCTACTTCCTGCGTCACCTGCTCCCGGTGCGTCCCGGCCGAGCCGGTGGTTTCGCCGTTCATGTGCTGAACGCTTGCCGTGTCTTGGCCGGAGCCGTTTGCACTGGCCGACGCCGGAGCGTTGCCCGTGGACGGCGTTTCCGGGCTTCCGGCGTTGGATGCCGAGCCGGATTGGTTCGTCTGGACGTTGCCGCCCGATGCGGACTGTTGCCCCTGTACGGTCTGGACGTCCTGTTCCACGTTTTGGGTACTGGTCCCGTCCATTTCCTGCGTGACACTTTCCCGATGTGTTCCGGCCGAGCCGGTAGTTTCGCCGTTCATGTGCTGAACGCTTGCGGTATCTCCGGTATCTGTATTAGCACTGGCCGATGCCGGAGCGTTCCCGGTGGACGATGTTTCCGTGGAAGCCGATGCGCCAGCCGCCCCGGACTGGTTGGTTTGGACGTTGCCGCCCGATGCGGACTGTTGCCCCTGTACGGTCTGCATGTCCTGTTCCACGTTTTGGGTACTGCTGCTATCGGTTTCCTGCGTCACCTGCTCCCGGTGCGTTCCGGCCGAGCCGGTGCTTTCGCCGTTCATGTGCTGAACACTGGCGGTATCTCCCGTGTCGGTGTTGGCATCCACCGATGCCGGAGTATCGCCCGTGGCCGGGGTGTCGTCCGTATCGGGGCTTGCCGTGGTTTCCGACGTTGACGAAGGGCGTTGCCCGTTGGCCGGAGACGTGGCATTGGCGTTGGTTCCTTGCCGGTTGGTTTGGCCTTTGGTCGGGCCGTCCGTCCCGGTTGCTTTCGCCTGTTCGTCGTCCATTTCCTCATGCAGAGATGGAATGGAACTTGGTTGGTCGTTCGCTTCTTGGTCCGACGTTGGGTTATCGGTTTGATCGGCCGATGAAGCGGCCGATGCCCCGTTGGTCGAGGATGCCGAGCCGTTGGCGGTTGATGTGTCGCCTTGATCGGTGACGCTTTCGTTGGCCGTGTCATTGTTCTGGCTGTCCGTTCCGGATTTGTTGCCCCGGTAGTCGGCCATGTTTGCCACATTGCCGGTTCCTTTCTGTCCGGCCTGTCCTTCGGCGGCTTGGGAGACGTCCTCCCGGTCCTGGCTGTTGCCGGTGTTCGGATTGCCCGAGCCGCCCGAGCCGCCCGAGCCGCCGGTGCTTGGTTCCTTGTTGTTGCTCATGTTGTCGCTGATGTTTCTCACGCCACTCATGCCGGCTTTCGTTACCCCGGCGGCGCCTTTAGCGGCCGCATACGTGCCAGCCAGAGCGCCCCAGCTGGATTTCAACCCGGCGTCTAGGCCAAAGAGCCGTTCGACAATGTTTGGCCCGTCTAACACGGCCACACTTAGGCCCACCATGCCGAGCACGTACACCAGTCCATCGGTGCTGTCGTTCAGCATGTCGGCCGCAATCATGTAGATTTTTAGGGATAAAAAGACCATGATCGTGACCATAAAAATACTGATAATGTTCTGGACCACCTGTTTCATCCGTTGGCCGGAGTGCATGTCGGACGCCGCCACGAGCGGAGCCAGTACATAGTTAAAGGCCAGATTGAAAAACAGCGTGGCGAGTTTGACACCAATAATCACTAACACGGCGGCAACGACCGTCAGCGTTGCGATTAAAGGGACCCAATCCACGTTATAGCGGTAATAGTATTCCTGCGTAATGTTGGAAATCCAGCCGCCGTCCTCCAAGTCGGTGACTTGCCGGGTCCCGTCTGGCAACGTCTGAATTTTTTTCGAGACAATGTCTTGTCCTCTATCATTCAAGGTTTCATCGCTATTGATCTGCGTATCTTCATTCAGCGGCGCATTGATCGTAAGGTCTTGGGCGTAGGACGGATTGATCTGATTTTCTTCTTCCAATTCGGTGCTTTCCCATCCTTGTAGATCATAGAGCGCCACATCGGTAATGTTGTTCTTGATCGCATCATCGGCTAAGGTGTTGGTCCCATTCTCAAAGTTCACCGCATCCACGGCTTGATCGGTAAATTCGTTGGCCTGATTCATGCCGACCGATAAAATGGTCATGATCGCCAGTGCCATGAATACGTTCGAGACAAGGGCCGGTCGGTTCACAGCGTCCTGTTTCAAGATAAGCAGATAGCCAATGAACATGAGGTTGATCGCCATGAGGATAACCAACACGGGTTGCATCGTGTTCACAAATTCGGTGATCTGCGGGTTATCGTATAAGAGTTTCAGTCCCAGCATCGAATCCGTGATGTTCTGGAACGCATCAACAATCCACGCCATGCCTTTCACAAACATCCATGCCATCATGCGAAGCAGATCAATCACGATCGTGCCTTTCGTTAATTCGTCGGAAAACCGTTCAAGGTATTCCAGTATTTGTTCATCGTTCACGGCGTTCCCTCCTTTCGGCCCGGTCTAGCAGGTCAAAAACTCGTTCACACTGGTGTTGATCGCATAATCGTATTCATCCACGAGCACGTCCACATTCCCGGAATCATCGTTCTTTTCTTTGACTTTGACCGTTCCATCCGTGAGCCGGATAATCAGTTCGCCCCCCACCTTCATATCTTCAAAATGGTGCAAGACGTCAGCCAGTCGTTGAAGAGATCGGTTCGGCATGTTCATTCTCCCCTTTGTCGATGGATTTCTGATACTTTCGGCGTTCATTTTTAATAGCATCTTTCGTTTGGGTCATCATTCGTTCGGGTATCCATTCGGCTTCGTTCCATTCGGTTAATGAAGCCTCACACTCGCTCACATTCATCTGATGCACGTCTAAAGGAACTTGCTGGTCTAATATCTGCAAGAGCGTAGCATCTATCACCTCTTGAACGGGCTTGCTTTCAAAGGCCGCCGCATCCTCACTGATGCCTACGGCCTGTTTCGGTGCGTTATTATCGGCCGGTTGGTTGTTGTCGCCTTCCTTTTGTTGGTCGTTGGAAGAAGGTGATTGGGGTTGATCTTGCTTTGGCCCGTCTTGATTGGCCGGTCCGTGATCGGTGGTTTCTTCCTCGAATCGGTAAATCACTTTTGTCAGATCAAGCCCTGCATGGTCACAGGTAATATTAATGTCCTCCAGGTCGGTGTCGGTATTAAATTGGTCACTTAAATATTCATACCGGAATTTCATTTGACTCTTGCCGTGGTTGAAAATCGGGTACGGGGTCACGTTTTCCCGGTTCAAGTCCTCCCGTTTGATGCCCCGGTACACCACCATTTCGCCCGGTTTCAATCGTCCGAGTTCGGACGCATCGAGCAGGCGGCGGCCGTCCGTCCCTTCGGTCTTGTTTTTATCCGTACTAAGCGTACTCCCGGACCGGCTGTTGGAGCTGATTGTCTTTTCGCCCAGCAGTTTGGAAAATTCCTCGTTCGTTTCATAGTCCGTAGAAAGCAGATACATTTTATTGGCACAGTTGCCAATAATGTTGTCGGCTTCCTTGTCGTATTTGTGCTTGATCTGCGAAAGGTCCTGCACGACCAGATTAAAGTGAATCCGGCGGCCGAGACTGACCGTAATCATGTTGCCCATGTCCGAGATCGCGGGCATGTTCCCAAATTCATCTAAAATAAAGACGACTTGCCGAATACATTTCCGTCCCGGCGTGAAGTACGACGTTTTCGCCAGTTCGGTGTACAGCTGCTTGACGTAAAGGGACGCAATCACATGCAGGGACGTATCATCATCCGGGGTTAATAGAAAGACGGCCGTGGGCTTCGTGAAGTGTTCAAATTCCCGGAGCGTAATCACCTCTTGTGGTTCGTTCTGGACCTTGTACGTAACTGTTCCGGTTTCTTCGTTAATGGCTTCCACCATCACCGTGAGGGTTGTGTCTTTCTTATGATCGTGAAAGGTCACGGTCTGGCCTTTTTCCAGTGATCGGTCATGACTGAACTTAAACAGGCCATTCGTGTTCGCCCGGGTTCGTTCCGTTCCTTCCGGGAACGTGGCCGTGACTTCGCCCTGCGCCGATGCAATGCCCGTGATGTGCTTGCCAAACCCGACCTTTCGCATATCAAAGGAATGGTGCGAGGTCATTTTCGCAATCGGCGTGAGCGTGAAAATGCTCAACTTATCAAACGCATTGGCATAAATCCCAGCGACCGTCTGGCCTGCCCCACTTGCGAATTTCACCGTGGCATACTGGAGTTTGGCCGGATGGCTTGCTGGCAGACTGTCAAAAAAGTCGTCCAGTCCTGTTCGTGTGTTGCCTTTTTCATCGGCGGTCTGTTGGCTTGCCAGTTCGTTAAGGATGTTCGCCACGGAGTACATCGTGATTTTTTCCGGGTGGTCCGGCAGGTTCTTTTCGCACAGCCCCAAAATTAGCGCTGTGCATAAGGAACTGGCCGAATCCTGCCAGAATTTATCTTTGGCTTCCGGGTCCGAGTACAGCATGTGAGCAATCGCCTTCGCATGTTGTTCAGCCTTCCCCAGATCGCCTTCCTCATAGGCGTCAATCACCATGCGGAGGATCTGAAAACTCATGGACCGGATTTCCGGTTCGATCAAGTTCAGGGCTTCCACATGATAGCCCCGGTGTTCGAGCGTTGCCTTTGATGCCGCCAATAACTCGCCTTTGGGGTCATTTAAAACCATTGACGCCTTCTGTTCGGCCCGGGAGTAAATGTCGATCATCGGAAACATACCGATTTCGCCTTTACCACTTCTTGTTGTTCCTATCCATAAGTTATTGCTTTTGGAATCATCAATGTATATCTGCTTGCCTTCCCGAGAAACCGGGACGCCGCCTTCACCGGGGAAGCGCTGTTCTTCTTCCGTTGCTTTTTCGGGAATCGCTTTGTACTGCTGTTGAATCTCTTTCAAGGTCGTAAAGCGACTGGACCCTTTGGCATCCCCTTCGGTAAGGTCTTTAAAGTTACTCCTTAGTTTGTAATAGAAAATGCCGCCCACGATCAGCGTTGCGATAAATAGAAACAAATAACCAAGCGCCGGAATGTCTGAGGTCGTGAATAGTAACCCTAAGAAGTTAAAGGACACGCCGGGAGGGTCCGGGTTGCCAAGCCCTTGAAGCAGGTTGCGAACGTTGGTGATACAAAAATTAATCAGCGTATTGGATAATAGAAAAAACACCAATGCCCCGAGCAGGGCTAAAATGCCGTGGGCTTTTTTTGTTTTGAGTATTTTCATCCTGTCTCTCCTTTAAAGGTCGTCTTGTTGCTGTTGCGCTTCTTCTTTGTCCTGTTCCAATTCCTCGATCTTGTCCGCATCCTCGTCCTCGTCCAGATCGTCGATCTGACTGTTCAAATCATCTATCGTGGACTGATTTTCTTGATACGTGTCGATGGTTTCCCGAACGGCATCATTCTGGTGGTTCTGATAGACCTGTTCAGCTCCTTCCACATCGTCTTGATGCAGATAGGCTTTTGCCAGCATTTCGCTTCGGCGGTTCGTCATGTCTACGTTGTCGGTCTGAATCACTTTCTCGTAGTTGCCGTTCTGATAGGCCAGTTCAAACGCCCCTTCGTCCGTAGGAAACGCATCGTGATAGGCGTTCAATGTATCGGTATTCTTGTTCAAGCGAATAAATTCCACGGCCGTGGCTTTGTTGTCGAACAGCTTGTTCATCTGTTGAAACTGGTCCTTGTCGGCCAGAAAACTGGCATAGATATTGCGTTCCTGCGTGGAAAGATCGGCCGGGTCTTTATCCTTGTAGTAATCCAGCAATTCCTGTTCATCCCCCATCAGCGCATCTTGATAGGTGCTGACTTTGGCTTCCTGCGTTTCCTTCGTGTTCGTGACTTCCTGCATTTCCGCACTGACCGAGGATAATTGCAAAATAAAGAAGGAAAACAGGCCAATAGACGTGAGAACGAAAAAGGCCGCCACGCCGTACACCGTTTTGCGTTGCCACCGTTTCAACCGGGACACATAGTTGGCATCCACGTTCTCGTTCGGGCTGATCTGTTCCTCGAATTTGTATTGTTCTTCTACCAATGCATCCATATCTTCCAGAAAACCCAGCCGTATCCGTTCTTTTTCCTTGCTGGTGCGAATCTTCGGCAGGTTCTTTTTGATGTGCATGAACAGGTTCGGGGCCTGTTTGCTTCCAAACGTAAACCGGCCTTCATACATTTCTTCGTTCAAATCATCGTCCAAGACGTAGAAATAGGCCGGAATGGTCTTGTTCTGGTCTCGCATGTCCATTTCGATCTCCTGCGAGAGTTTGACGGCTTCATCGAAGGGCATCCGTTGATGCCGAGGAATCTTCGGGTGATTACCTTGCGTAAAATTCACGTGCAGCATGGTTCGTCCTCCTTAAAAAAAGCATGAAAAAAAGAGCCGCAGAACGGCTCTTGTTTCGATGCTAGATAATTATATGATGTCGTTAAAAGGATATATTGGAATCAATCGCTTGGGCCAGCCCGTAAGCGCCCATCACGATCACAAGGCCGGCCGCTGCGCCGATAAACCATCCGACCGATTTGGTCCGGCCACGGTCGCCGCCGAGAATCAAGTAATAGCCGCCGACACACAGCGCAATTGCCGCGCAAATCAGCCCCATTGTTTGGGCCATGCTTAAAATTTGTTCGCCGGTCGATACCAGTCCGTCAACGCCTGCGGCCCCAACGGTCAAAGATTGTGCCATTAGTTCTTTCATCGTTGTCCCTCCTAAGAGTGTGTTAGTATCGTTCGGTGGATGCTTCGGTGCGTGAAGATGTTGGTTCGTTGGCTGGCGTTTTCTCGTTACTGTCCTCGTCCAAGCCGACAAAATCCAACAGATGATCGTCAATGTATTTGGTGTGCTGTTCGTGCAACCAGTCCTCGTAGTTCACGTTCTGTTTTTCCATCATTTTTCGAGCAATATCTTTTTTCTGTTTTTGTTCCTTTCGTCCTGCCACGGAGACACCTCGTTTATTCAGCGTATTTTTCGACAAAGGCTTGCAGTTCACCCTCGTATTCTTCTCGTTGAATGTCGTCCCCGTCCACCTCAAATTCTTCTAATACTTCACCGTTCTCGACGTACACCACATCATCACTAGGATGAATTAAATCCATTTTTCCACTGTTTTCATTGGCCCGGTCTTTCGTTTCTTGGTCATACTCCCACCCGTTCGTATACGTGAGCGTGGCACTGGTTTCGTCAAATGCCTGGAACACGTTATCTTTGGCTTCGTCCACGTCCGGGCTGTAAATATACATCGCAAACCCGGTGAAATCATCAGCATTGATCGTTTCCATGAACTGATCGTAGTCCTCGATTTCTTCCGTGGCCGGACCGCCGCAGGCCGACAGCGTGAGAACAGAACCAAGCAACGGCACAAGAGCCAGACGTTTCATTCGCATTACAAACATCCTTTCCTGTACACTTCCCCCTTCCTTCTGGTTCGGTGTTCGGGGACTTCCACTTTATGGCTGAAAGCGGGAACCCTATGGAAACATGCGTACAGCCGGAGCCGTAGCTTCCCAATGCACAACGTTTTAGGCATGCACGAAGAACCAGAAAGAAAAGCGACATTTTACGCCGTCAAAGTAGCGGCGAGTTTTAGGCTGGAATTCGCAAACCTGCATCGAAGTCGTATATCCTCAAGATCATGCCGGAAAATCAGAAGGACACGCAATATGTAGTTATAGACGTGCTATTGATGTAAGATCAACTCTTCCTCAGGTTTTTTTCGTTTGGCGATCTGACAGCGCTGATGATTCTGTGCAGAACGTACTCGATAGTAAATGTCGGCTAATCGAGCGACTTTCCCTTTTCGTTCCACTGCCATACTGCCTTTTAGTTCATAGTATTCATCATCAAATGTGCGGATAAATTTGGCTCGAAAAGCCAACTCACATGAGGACACTCTCTGTTGTTTTTGATTCATTTCCCTCACCTCGATATGAAAATCCGTAAAAATTATTATCTTAGTTATTTTTATTTGTGGTTTTGAAACCCTTTCTTTCCATTTCTACATTTATTTTAATCAAAAGAAAAAACGAAAGGGAGGGTTAAAATACTAACCCTCCCTTTCGTTCTAGTCGCTTACTCACTGTATTGAGATTATCAAAAGTTTTTGGCTTTTTTAACCTTTTTCTTTGCCTCTCGGAGTTGCATTTTTATTGTCTCAGGCGATTTAATAAGCTTTTGGGCAATATCCTTTTTTGTACATCCCTTCTTGTGAAGAATATAAACTTCCTTCTCTGGGGGTGTCAGATCACGCATATCCTTTTCTTGACGATAGGATTTCAATAACGTTTGTGCTGCATCCCCGTGAATGAGAGGTTTGCCTGCATAAACACTTTGGATCATGATTGGTAAGTCTTCATAAGAATTTTTGGTAATATAATTTACCGCGCCTGCTTGGAAAGCTTCATCTATCGTGTCTTCATCGTCCCATGATGTTAGGACGATTGCATGATTAAACGATCGTTCTTGAAATGCTTTCGTAAGTTTCAGTCCTTGTAATTCCTCTTGATCCTTGTCTAAAGATAAATCAATTAAAGCAATATCTATTTGTTTTATATCTATAGCCAATGCTTCTTCATAACTCTTGGCTATCACTGAGACATGCATCCCGCCTTGCTGTTCTAAATATTCCGAGAGCAACGTGGACCATATAGAATCATCCTCAATGATAGCTACCCGTATTTGGGGCATTACTATACCTCCTACTTGTGCCAGGCGAAAACCAGACATATTTGGACTTTGGAAACCATAACGAAAAGGTAGTCCCACGGTTTTTCTGACTTTGAACTGTAACGTCTCCACCATGCTGCTGCATAATATTGAAACAATAAGTTAGCCCTAAACCATAGCTTTCCGTCTGCTGTTTTTTTGAATAGAACGGATCCATTACTCGCTGGCTTTCCAATTTATCCATACCTGGACCGTTATCTGTAATATCTAGCACCATATACTTTCTCGCCTCGTACACATCGATACTTATATCTCCATTTCCTCTCAGTGCTTCTTTGGCATTCTTAATAATATTATTAATGACTTCCTGAATATGAATAGGATCGCCATAAAACGAATGTTTAGAACGAATGTGAGTATGGATCTCGATATTGTCGTCTGCTAACAAAAGTTCTTTTTGAGCAGCTTTTATTAACAAATGCGGATCGAAATTCTCTCGACGTAGTTCAATAGTATCTAATTTGCTTTGTACTCTTTGCGATAGTTCACGCAAATGCTGGGTGGTTTGCTGCATCATGTGGAGGTTTTCTCGCTGACTTTCCGACAGTAAATCCTGATTAAATTGTTTGACCATTAAATCCAATTTACTTACTTCATTTTTAATTGCGTGATTAAATAACGATGTACCGGATTTCTGTGCTTGCACGCTGCGCGACTGCTGCACAAATTGCACTTGAACACCAAGAAATCCGTATTTAACAACAAATACACAAAACAATATGAACTGAAATCCAATAATATAGGTATTGTATCGCCACATACCCGAAATATTCATAGCTTCTAAAAGAATGTTTGTTACAAGTGCAAAAGAAAGAATGGGAACGATAATAATAGCTGTTAATATTTTTTGTTTTTTAATCGATAGCCTCGTTTCTTTCCATGCAGTATATACAAGCAGACCGTTGCAAACTAAAACATAGGGGGTAACCCACACGGCAAAAAATTGATGATTCAGTAAAAAATCAGGATAAATTTCGGTTGAGAATAACATACTTATAGCAGGCATTAAAAAAAGAATGGTCCATATTTTTTTCATTTTTTGGTTTTGAAATATGTCACTATATATAAGCGCAAACATTAAAACAGCTACCGGTGTCCAAAAGTGACCCACCGAGCTCAAAATACTATCGGCAATAAGAATATAGCTTGGCCGATCTGTGCCTGCTCCTAATACACTGGCCAAGCCACCAGCCCCCCCACCAAACCCGATCGAAGCAGCCCACCGTGTCGTCTCACTATATGGATAAACAGCGATTAAGACCAATGCCATGAGCCAAAGCAAAATAACTAGTACTACCATAGTTATTGAGGTCCTAAAGATTTTTGAATAAATGCCTTGGTTTCTTTCGCAATAGCCCGTTTTTTAAAAACAAATCCTGCATGACCGCTGTTGTATATCGAACGTGCCGGTCGCCCCCAGGTTTCCCATAATTTATTTGCATCCTGATTACTTACGTATTGGTCATGCTTTGCACTCATAAGTAAAATATTATCTTGAGATATTTTAGGTGTTGCTTCGCTTGGATCAATGATACGCCAATACTCCGCTAAATTTTCGTACTCTACCCCATGATCTTTCAAATCCTGTTTGATGTACTTGCCAGCCGGCGTGTGGTAAATAGCGTATGACATACGATTAGCATAGAAAACAGAAATCAGAGCATCAATCTCTTCTTCCAATGTAGCTAATAAATTAGAAATAAATCCACCTAAACTAATTCCAACGACAATGACTGGTCCCCCATGATACGTTTTCAGCCACTTTATTAGACCTCGTAGTTCTTGAATGGTCTGCTGGACTGTATCAATTGTTCGAGCAATATTAGCAGAAATCATCATTTCTCCACTATACGAGGAAGCTTCAGGCTCTCGTTCTAAGTGATATGGCATACAATAATAAAACATATTCCATCCTTGCTTTTGAAACGTCTCGTGAAAAATACTTTTTGTACGATCATGTGAATCTGCTCGCCATCCGTGGACAAAGACAATGTTAGGAGCTGACACATGTTGAATATACGCTTCGCCAGACAAAATTTGATTCTCTTTATGCTCTGCTTTGATCGCACTTTGAGCTTGAAATGTACCCTCTAAATAATGTTTGCTTGGAAGAAGGTTAAATGAAAGATCAAGATCGGTTGCAGCATAAAATTGTTCTCGTTCGTCTTGTCTTGGCACCCGCCTGGGAGGAGCATATTGATAATTTTCACTTTTAACTTTGTGAAGTTGGTTTAAAGCATATTTATCGATCCATTTTGCTATCATGATTTCAATCATCCTAACTAAGTATTAAATCTAATTAAAGAATAGCTGATTATTTATTTTCTCGTCTTTCAGCCAACATTGCCTTGAAATGTGCTTTCTCTATTTCTAAATTTGAATTGTTATCCGTATCTAAAGTTAAAGAAGAATTTTCGTCGGCAAATAAAGATGTTTCTAATCCTCCGTCTTGATTCATTCCTTTATTCTTAATAGCGTCCAGCCTTGTTTGAGAAGCTATATGCTTTTCTATTTCACTTTTGATCGTGATAAACAAGTAATCGCTAGGTTTATTAACTTTAGCATTGGTTTTTATATTTCTAATCGCGTTTTGAAGAATTATGAAGAAGGTTTCTTCATAATTCTCTAATAAAATTAATTGATCATTATCTTTTTCTACTTGATTTTTCGATCTAAATAAAATGCCGATCCACTCATATAATTCTTGATAAGAGTCACTAAAATTATCTAACGCATAAAAGATTTTATTTGGGAGTACAGATTTTAAACTAGCTTTTAACAGTTCTTCTTTATTCTTTTCTTTATCATTATATTTTTGTTGGGGAGAAAAATCTTTAAAATTCGTTTCTTTTTGTTTCTTTTTATTAAAGCTATTATTGTTTGAGTTATTACTGTTAGTGCCCAAATTATCGGTACTTGGATTAACCGTATTCGGTTTTTTAGGGTGTGGATCCGTATTCGCAATTTTTTGGTACGGGTTACTTTCTTCCTTTTTAGACTCTACTGGAACAGCTAAAATAGAGTATATATTTCGATCAAATTTTGCCCCTTCTTTACGTTGCCGTGTAATACGAATATACCCGCGATCAACTAAGTATTTACGCCACTTATAATACGTATCTTCTGACATACCTAATTCATCGCATTGCAGACTGACACTAGGGAAGGCTGTCCTTTCACCATCCCCATTTGTGCCAGCAAACGAGCACATATAAGAATAAATAAGTTTTGATTGTTTTGGAAGTGTTTTATCACGCATAACTCTTTGAGCTATTAGTCCATAACCATTTTCATAAATAGTGCCCTCAAATTGAATTACTGTATCCATGCAAAATTCCTCCTTCTAGATATCCCTGCTAGAGACTCCCTAGAAAGAGGAATAAAATGCAAGTATAGGTTCTTCTCTTACATTTATTCATGACAAACTTTGAAAAACAGTATATAAAATTTAGCAAAAGGTTCAAAATTTTTCATCTCTATGATACGCTAAATTTCAAGATGTTTTTAGAGAGATCTCTGTTTATAGTACCTAGGCGGCCAAACCGGATACTATGAGCAGGGATTTTTTCATGTATTATTTTTTATAAAACGTCTCATCGAAGCTTCACTTACTAATATATTTCCTAATAATAGCAATAAGTTCCTTTCTTTATAAGTCCCTATCTTTATAAGCCCCTACTAATAAGAAAAATTGTAGGAATTAGAAATTTAAAAATTGTTTCGTTGAGAATAATCGTATATTATAATAATATACAGTAATTGTAACGTGTATTAAAAAGATACACAATAAGCAGGAGGAATTTCTTTTGTCCCAAATTGTAAATATGCGATACCCTAAAGAATTATTAGATCGAATTGATAAATTTAAACAAGATAAGGGATTTCAAACTCGTACCCAAGCCATTATTTACCTATTGCAATATGCATTGGAGCAATCTGAGAAAGACAAAAACAAATAAAAGAAGTGAGTATCTAACTCCTTGCTTCTATAAAAAGCTTAGATACTCTTTTATTTAATAATCAAGTTCGTTATTGAATAATATACTATTATGTTTCATTAAACTGAAACATAAACTTTTAAGTTTATGAATACATTTAAATTTCAATAAACTATGGCATTTACATTTTATATTATGTATACTTTTAATAGAAACAATTACATAAGCGGGGTGACACGATGACGACAACGATCACATTTGGCATACAAAAAGGCGGCGTAGGAAAAACATTAACATCTGGAGTTACTGCCTATCTGCTATCTGAAGCAGGTTACAAAGTACTTTGTGTAGATATGGACTCCCAAGGCAATCTAACACAGTTTATATCTGGTATTGATGACCTATCCGAATTTGAAAATGAAACAGTTTTAGAAGCAATCAAAGAGCAAGATGCCAGGCCATATATCAAAGGAATCAGCGAGAACCTTCATCTACTTCCTTCTGACGATTACTTGGCGACCATTGGCCAGTTTTTGTATCAGGAGTATGATGGCAATCGTTCCCTTGCATTGCACCACACTCTCGAGCCTGTACATAAGTTTTATGATTTTATTATTATCGATACTCCTCCCGCTCTTTCAGAGCAGACGATCAATGCACTGAGTACCTCTACGCACGTGGTGATCATGTTCGAAACTAGCAAATTTTGTTATTCAGCAGTTCCTCGCTTTATTGATACCGTTTTGACAACCAAAGAACGGCTCAATCCAGATCTTGAAATTGCAGGTATTCTGCGAACCCTTGCTGATGCTAAGCGCGTAGATTCCCAGGCAATGATTCAATTAATTGAAAACGAGTACCCGAACTATGTTTTTGATACGGTTATTCACCGACGAGCGACAACGGGACGGCTTCCTATTTACGGTCTCGTCAATAACTCAGAATCCAATCAAGCATTCAGTTATCATAAATCATTTGTAAAGGAGTTGATGGATCGTGTCAGAAGCGAAAAAACAAACCAATAAAGGAACAGATAAAGTACTTGAAAACATGACACAGCGTAAACAAAGACCTTCTCCAGCTAATATGTTTTTTGACGACCAAGAAACATCGGATAAAGATGAAGCAAGCGGGGAGCAAAATGACACCTCTGGTGAGAAAGAAAATTCAGAGGAAACTTTCTGGTCTAACTTTGGTCAAAAAAAGGAAAAGGTTGAAGACACCCATAAACGGGGAACATTTTTAATTCGGAAAGATTTGCTTGAAGAATTTAATCGTCTTGCAGAAGGCCAAGGCAAAGGCTTTAAAACGCAAGCTATCAATTACGCTTTAGAAAACTTGATTAAAGAAATAAAACAAAACAGATAACATGTAAACAATAACGTAAACTGAAATGTTTCAGTTTACGTTATTGTTTTTTCAAGGATCCGTATTTAAGTATGAGAAAGGCGTTCAGCATATTAATATACCGAACGCCTTTCTTTATTATCTATTTTGTTAAATAAGGTAGCCAATGATTTTTTACAGTCTCGAGCTCCTCATTAGAATATCCTTCTTCATTTAACCGTCGTTCTAATTCATCTTCAACCATCCATTTTGGAATCGGGCCGGAATTATTTCCTGAGTACTTTTTAATAAGATCTTTTACAATTAGTTCCGCCATTTTAGGTTCTGGAAGACTCTTCTTTTCGTATTCAATATCAGCAATTGATGATTCGAAGGGAAGTGTTTGGCTGGCTGCATAATCTTTCCGTATGGCATCTATTAACGCTCCGGCTAAATTATGAAACTGGTTTTCATTTTGAGAAGCAATGTGTTCGATGTTTCGAATAACTTTGTCTTTTTCATGCTCGGTCAAAAGTTTTTTTGCTTGTTTTTCGTCAATTCCATACGTAATGAGCAACTGAATGATTTCATTGTTATCGTTCTCTTCGATTGCATTTTCGACGTATTTGTCATTGGGTTGGATGGCAAACGTTAAAGCTGCTACCTTTCTACCTTCTTTGATTTCAACATATGAAAACGTTAAATCTGTGTAATTTTCTAATTCCTCTTGGGCTTTTTTTAGAATACGATTTTTGAAATTGGCATAAGGTTCATATTTTCCTTCTTCGATATTTAATAGCTGTCGAAGTTCTGGAATGGAGTAACTCACCTGGTGGCGAAATTCGTCTTTTTTTAACAACTCGTACATACGCATAGAATATTCACTTCGCAATCGAAGGACGTTCCTTAATTTGAATGGCGTAAAGCGTTGTTTTAATTCTAACAAGTAAGGTTTCATTTTTTGAGAAAATTCGAGCTCCACGCATCCTTGACCATGAAAATATTCGCTTGACGCTACCCAATTTACGTATAATTCCGATTTTTCTTTCTGGATATATGCGCCTTTCTGTTGCAAACCGAGCACGATGTTCTGCACTTTTCGGTAATAGTTTTTGGTCTGAATACCCAGAATATCAGCAATATCTTTTACTTTTACTCTGTGTATTTTAAAATCGTTATCTTCTTTATGTATTAACGAAGCAAAGGCATAAATGATCCGACGTTCTTGAATAGTGAGATCCTGGCGGGACATGATGAGATCGTTGGACTGTGTGACTGTATGCTCAGGCGATATTTCAGAGACTCCAGGTAAATTCATCTGTTCGCTCACCATGCCGCTTCACTCCTCCCAGTTATTAGTAAGTTAATTATAATTACTGCTTCTCTCTTCTGTCTACTCCTCTTTTTGTAATAGTTATTCGATGAAACAACATTATTCAAATTTTCACCTTGTTGTTTACATCGTTTATTTATTTAACAACTAAATTACAATGATTAATAATTAGAGAGCTCTGCACGCCTCTCGTATTAAGGGTTTCAATTTTGAACTATTACACATTTAGGAGTAAACTATTACACATTGGGGAGTGAACTATTACAATTAAGGGAGTCTAACTATTACACATTGAGGAGTGAACTATTACAATTAGGGGAGTGAACTATTACACATCGAGGAGTAACTATTACACATTAGGGAGTCCAACTATTACAAAAAGAGGAGTGCAATTTTGTGAATTATATGTCTCTAACTATTACACATTGAGGAGTTTAAAAGTTATAAATGTTTAAATTTGTTATTACATTTATGTAAATGTTTCAGTTTTAATGAATTTTGCATAAGTATAATAATATTTTATTTTTTTTTTTCGAAGAACAAACTGAATTTAAACTTAAAGACCAATCGTAAAATGTATGTAATGCTAATAACTATTACACATTGAGGAGTCAATTTTAAGAAATAGTTTTCCAAAGAATTGATACACTTTAACTTTTGATATTAGATAACAATAATTAAAATATAAAAGTAAACTTAACAAATTAATAAAACTGTTATGTTTATGTTTACTTAAACATTTAATTATTGTGCCTTTTATTGTAGTCCTTTGAGCAGATCTAACGGGGGATTAGAAATTTAATGAGTTGTATTGGAGGTGACTTAAAATTATTGATTACTTAAATAGTAAGAACTTTTATTTAAACTATTACATAAACTAAAACGTTTTTGTAATAGTTTAAAGTATGAATAGTATGAGTAATTTATATGTTACTAGTAGTTGAAAAAAATATTACATGTGATATATTACATTATACATACACTTAAGTTATATCGATCAGGAGCGAATAACATGAAAAAAACGACCGAAGCGTATTCGTACGTAACAAATAAAAATGTTTCTTCCACTACACATGAAGACTCGGCTTATTTTTCTGCAGAGAAAATCGGCAAAGTCTGGCGATTCCAACAAACTCATAAAAAATATACAAACACTCCGCTTTATTCGTTACGCCATCTGGCAAACTATCTTGGTGTAAAAGATATCAAAGTGAAAGATGAATCGACACGTTTTGGCTTAAATGCTTTTAAAGTCATGGGAGGCATTTATGCCGTCGCTAAATATTTAGCTGAGCTTTTAGATAAAGATGTTGATAACCTTTCCTTTGAAGAGCTGCAATCAGCAGAAACAAGAAATGCCCTTGGAGACATTACATTTATTACGGCGACAGACGGGAATCACGGACGCGGATTGGCGTGGGCAGCTAGAGAATTAGGCCAGGAAGCTGCCATATATATGCCCAAAGGATCGCAGCCATCTCGATTGGAGGCTATTCAAAATGAAGGAGCATTTGCTGAAATAACAGAGTTAAATTACGATGCAACTGTACGAATGGCTGCAAGACTGGCGAAAGAAAACGATTGGGTAATGGTTCAAGATACGGCATGGGAAGGTTACGAGAAAATCCCTCTCTGGATCATGCAGGGCTACGCGTCGATAGCACATGAAATTGTCCAAGAAATGGATAAAACAGATGATCCAGCACCCACCCATGTTTTCCTTCAAGCAGGTGTGGGTTCATTTGCTGCAGGGATTGCAAGCTATTTGAAGCAACATTATCAAGGTCAAGCGCCTAAAATTATTGTGGTGGAACCGGACAAAGCAGAATGCTATTATCGTTCTTTTTTAAATACTCATAATGAAATGGAAATAGTAGAAGGAGAAATGGATACCATCATGGCTGGTTTGGCTTGCGGAGAGCCGAGCAGTATTGCGTTCCGGCTCTTGAGCCACTATGCTGCTGCTTCGTATTCATGTGGTGACAGCATCGCAGCTTTAGGGATGAGGATTTTAGGTAATCCCCTTCAGGGTGACCCACGAATTATTTCAGGAGAATCAGGGGCGGTACCACTTGGATTACTGTATCGCTTGCGCACGAAGGAACGAGATAAAACATGCGAAGCGATTAACCTGGATCAGAATGCCAGAGTGTTAATTATCAGCACCGAAGGTGATACAGATCAACAGCATTACAGGAACATCGTCTGGAATGGTTGTTTTCCAAATGAGTGCATCTAATAATTTTAAGACTACTTCTGCCATTATTAAAAATATTGATCGGTTTTGAGAAACAGCCAATAACTTTTTCTAAATATCGTCCTTTTATCCGGAAACATGGCCATTGTCTTTATACCTGAAAGGGCGTTTCTTTTTCATAATCACTTTGCGCCGTCAAATTGTTGAATGTCCTTATGATTTAAAGGAGGAGCCAGATGACCAGCGAGAAAATATTACGTTTATTGCAAGAATTAATACAAATTCCGTCTGTTAACCCCGGTTTATGCCCGCAGGAAGGTTATAATGAAGAAAAGATTGCAATATATATTGTAGATTGGTTGACCGCCAATGACATAAAAGCTCGCTTGGAATATATAGAAGGTTCACGTCCTAATGTTGTTGCAGAAGTGGGTGAAGATGATGGGCCTACATTGTGTTTGTGTGCCCACTTAGACACAGTTAGCGCTATGGGAATGGAAATCGATCCCTTTGATCCAAGATTAGAGGCAGGACGTGTTTACGGGAGAGGGAGCTGTGATATGAAAGCTGGTATAGCGGCGATTATGGGCGCAGCTGTTGACATAGCCGAAGAAGGAAATATAAATGGTAAATTAATCGTGGCCTTAGTTTGTGATGAAGAGTACAAAAGCATCGGAGCAGAGCATTTTGTATCGAAATATAATGCTGATGCATGCATTATCACAGAACCTACGGATATGAAGCTGGTAGCTGCACACAAAGGCTTTTTGTGGGGGAAAGTTACTACACATGGAAAGAGTGCTCACGGAAGCAGGTGGGATTTAGGGCAAAGTGCTATCACGAAAATGGGGCCTATTATTACAGCCCTGGATCAATTTGATAAGAGTATATTACGCAATAAAACGCATGATTTATTAGGGCCGGCCTCTATGCATGTAAGCCTTATTGATGGAGGAACTGAAATATCCACCTATGCTGCCACTAGTGAGATGCATTTTGAACGAAGAACACTGCCATCGGAAGAATATCAACACACCACCAATGAAATAGAAAGCGTAATAAAAGACGTGGAGGAATGGGCTCATATCAATTGGGTATTTGAACGAAAACCATCTGTATGCTCTTTAGATGACTTCATTGTTCAAACAGCTTCTTCGTCTTTTCAAGAATTAATAGGAGAGAAACCAGAGGTAGTAGGATGGGATTTCTGGACAGACGCAGCTGTTTTTCAACAACGGGATATTCCTTCTATCAATTTGGGCCCTATTGGTTATGGTTTGCACGAACCCGTTGAATGGGTCGAATTTGATTCTATGCTTCAAATTCAACGAGTCTTGGTGGATACAGCTAAACGTTTTTTGAAATAAATCTAGTTGCTGAAGTTTTTAGTGAAGACTGGCTCATTCGTTGCGTAATCGCTCATACTACGTCATGTCTAATAATAGGAGTGCATTAAAAAATGGTGAAGAATGAAGGAATGAAGATAAAACGCACATTTATGCGAGATGAAGCATACAGTATTCTTCGTGAATGGATTATGATTGGAAAGCTTGAGCCTGGTTTTAAGCTTAGAGACCAGGAGCTTTCTGACATGTTAGGAATTAGTCGTACACCGGTCAGAGAGGCTTTACTGCGGTTAGAAGATGAGGGGTTGGTTGTTACTTATGCTAACCGTTGGACTTTAGTGGCCTCTATTAACCTTGAAGAAGCTGAGCACATTTATCCTATTGTCCAATCATTAGAAAACTTAGCCATTGAACAAGGGTTCAATTATTTCTCTGCCGAAACCATTGAAAAACTTAAAATGCAAAATGAAGATTTTAAAATAAAGATTAAAAGTGGAGATAAGTTTGCTGCTCTACAAGCAGATAATGATTTCCACCATACCATTGTAGAGTTAGCAGCAAACCCGGAACTAACTAAATTACTAACAAATTTAAAAACAAAAGTGCAACGCATGGAAATTCATTATTTTAGTGAGGTGGATAATAGTCTTGAATCTTATGACGAACATGAAAGAATAATTGAGGCCTTGAAAAGTCATGATAAAACTTCAATTAAAAAAACGGTGAGCGCTAATTGGGAAAATAGCTTACAAAGGATTCGCCAAACTCAAGGTTCTGAATAATCGAGTGATTGTTAAGGAAGGGAAGCATGGACTATATGGAGGAACTAAACTTTACAGAAACCGACATTCGTCAACGAGTACTCAATTGTCAAAAAAGGTTGAAACAAGAAGAATACACCGGTCTTATCCTTTCCGCAGAACCTAATATTAATTACTACTCTGACTTCCGAACTCATGCGCCCTGGAGTACTATGGCTAGGCCGATATTTCTATTTATAGGTCACACGGGTCTTCCAATTCTCTATGTTCATGTATTTCAATACCCAGAGGCGAAAATGATCGCCAAAGGATGCGAGGTCCGCTATTATGAAAATTTATTTAGTGCCATAGAATCGGAATTGGCAGGGATCATGCAGGAATTAGATATGGCAAAGGGGAAAGTTGGCGTTGAAAAAGGGAAGGAACAATTGATTGGTTTTAATGTAAATGTGTATGAAGCGTTAAAAAAGAATTTACCTCAAGCGACATTTTTTGATGCTTCTAAACTGATATGGAGTCAAAGAATGATAAAGTCAGAAAAAGAAATTAATTGCATAAAACGAGCCTGTGATGCCACAAGTTACGCCCATGAGCAAACCTTCGCTGCTATTCAACCAGGAATGACAGAATGGGAAATAGCTCGTTTGGCCCAACAATATATGTTAGATGGAGGAGCAGACTATCCAGGGTTTGTTCTGATCACTTCAGGTGCAGGTAATTACGATCGTTTAAGCAAAACAGCAACCGAACGTGCGCTTTCCAAGGGAGACTTTATTTTTTTAGATCTTGGAGCCAAATACAATGGGTACTGGTCAGATTTCAGCCGTACAGGTTTTTTGGGCAAGAAAGATGAGCAGCGCAATTTTTATCAAGACAAAATACATGAAGTAACCATGAATACCATAGAACATATAAGCCCGGGGGTGCCTGTGACGGAGGTAGTAGATATATGTACTGCTGAAATAAAAAAAGCAGGTATTTCCACCAATTTTGAGTGTGGCCGGCTGGGACATGGCATGGGTCTCATGAGTACTGAGCCTCCGTCTATTATGAAAGAGGACAACGCCATTTTAGAGGAAGGAATGATTATTAATTTAGAGCCAGGAATAGTCAATGAGCTTGGGGCTTTCATTCTGGAAGAAGACCTTGTGATTACGAAAAATGGTTGTGAAATTTTATCCGGGGCGAATAGAAATGTTCATTTTATTGTATAGTATAAAAATTATTATGACTTATCTGAGCAAATGTATAAGTTAATAATGACTATTCCTCAGTTTTTGAGTACTCATGGTAGGGGGAGGCAAGTCTCTACTAAATTTAAAGTGATCCCAACAAAGGAAAAAACGCCTATGCGGGCACGATACGAACTCTCGCTAGACTGTTGCCATGTCCTTTGGTAAATGGTCTTATGTTATTATAATGATATATGTACGAATCAACTTTTTCGACTTTAATAGAATAGGTAAGGGGCGTACATCAACGGATGCTAAATGCCTTTAAATTTAGCTAAGGATAGAAGGGTCCGATCTTGGCATTTTTTATGATGTTATGAAAAGCACCTAAAGTTGATCCTAAAAAATTTCAATAATCAAACTGGAAAGGCTCAAAACAATGAAAAAATATCTTTTTTTATTGGGCATTAGTCTCATGTGGGGTTCCCAATTTTATTTCGCCGAACAAGTATTAGACACGGTGGAGCCGATGGCCTTGGCGGCAATTCGTTCGACGATAGGAGCATGCACGTTAACGTTACTTGCAATACTTCTCCCTCATTCTTCAGCTCCAGTGAAAACAGGCTTTCGCTGGCGTCGTTATACTTTATATGTTGTTATCGCCTTGCTAGAAGCGGTATTACCTTTCTTTTTAGTTGCCTGGGGTCAAAACCAGGTGAATAGTAGCCTAGCCTCTATTCTTATTGGGACCACCCCTTTATGGACGGTGTTGATTGTATGGCTATTATTTCGAGAACGGTTACATCGAAATCAAGCGTTCGGTGTCATGCTTGGTTTTATTGGAGTCATGATTATTTTCATTCCCCGTATTAGTTATGCTGACGCCACAATCTTCTCTGGAGAAACCGCTGGACTGGTAGCTCTTTTGATGGCTGCTGTTAGTTATGCTAGCGCCCTTATTTTGATGCAATATCTTCCGACGACCTCGGTTGTTCTGTCCATGCGAAATATTTTATGGTGCGCTGTCATTCTCTTATGGCCAGCGGTGTTGGTTATGGATAATTCTTGGCCAAGGCTCTATCCAGCGGATCTTCTCCCCTTATTCATCATAGGTATTTTTCAAACAGGGCTCGTGTATTGGTTGTATACGCTTCTAGTTCACAGAGAAGGACCGGTGTTTGCTTCTTTTTCGAACTATTTGGTGCCCTTAGTGGGGATAGTTCTCGGTTCGTTTTTTTTGAATGAAAGCATAACAATATCGATGATCATTGGTGTTATCGTTGTTATTGGTTCAATAATGTTAAGCCGCACACAACCTTACTATTCTTCATACAACGACAAGATTTAAAGTTCATTTTTCATGATGCTGACGGCAAAATTAAGCTAAACAATAGGAAACTTATGCGCAAAATGAAATCTTAGTTTTCCGGGTAGTCCATAGTCAGTCTCGGAAACAGCCGCCCACGACTAAGGAAAAGCCTAAGAAGGCGCTGACGATACTCGTGCAAAACATTCGAGCTTGGAGTGGGGGTATAACTACTGGCGGAGGGGTCAACATCCAAGCCGTAAACTTGGCCGGTCGATCAACTAAAACGCCTGTACCGGCTTATGAAAATTTATAATTTTAGGCTGTTGTGGAAAGCTACGGCGTAAACAGCGGTTTGTTCTTGTTCGGGGTATCCCGAGGTTTAAATAACGGTCCCCATGAAAATTTTTTTAATTACTGAAATCCGAGGAATAATACCTGCCGGATTCGTTTTATATCATTTAGAACAACCTAGCGGAAGCGACTCATCGCTATATTGAATTTTGCGACTACTAGCAATACCAGGAATATTTAAACGGCTTATCCCTGTTGGATTACTGGAATAAGCCGCTTAAAAGTTTTACTTGCTCTCATTTCTATTTAAAAGGAGTCAGTTTAATAATAAGAAGATCGTTGTTTTTATAATTTTAGAAGCCTAATGATGTGATCCGTTTACTGTTAATCGTTCCTTTAATCAATCAACTGTTGTTATAATTTCGATTTATTTTAATAGCATTCATTAAATAGCATAAATTATAAAAGCAACCGATGGCTCGCAAGGATCCGCCGGTTGCTTTTAGTGCTAGCCACGTACTGACAAAAGAAAACATATGTTAACTCTAATATATTTAATGTAATTGGAACAGAATAAAGGGAATTATTGGGATGTGAAGCCACCATCAATGACCAGTTCAGCCCCGGTAATAAAGCTAGCTTCCTCCGAAGCTAAGAACAAGACCGCTTGGCCGACTTCTCTTGGTTTGCCTAAACGTCCAAGGGGAGTTGCTCCCACCAGTCGTTGAAGCGTTTCTTGAGATTCCTGCAATCCTTTCGTCATCGGCGTTTCAATTACCCCGGGGAATACGGCATTGACACGAATACCACTGGGGCCATACTGCACACTGGCAGCCCGAGAGATGGCTCGTACCGCTCCTTTAGAAGCAGTGTAAACATTCAGTCCCATGCCGACCTGAGCGGTGTAACTAGAAATGTTCACGACGGCGCCTTCTTGATGTTTTTTCATATAAGGGACCACGTGTTTCATTCCGGCAAAAGCGCCGAAGCCATTGATGTTCATCATTGTTTCCCAATCAGCTGCTTCTATTTCTTCGATGGTTTTCTCACTAGAAATACCAGCGTTATTAACTAGGACATCAATGCGCTGATACTTTTGATAAACGTCATCAGCTAATTGCCGCCAGTGTTCTTCGTTGGAAACATCTACATATCTAGCGTCAATTCCTTCTTTGGATAAGTCGTTCAGCCTCTGCTCACTCACGTCTGCCGCGATGACTGTAGCTCCTTCGGCCTGAAACATGAAAGCCATTTCTTTTCCCATGCCCGAAGCTCCGCCTGTAATCATAACTACTTTATTAGCAAAACGTTCCATTGTACCTTCTCCTTCATGTATCATCGTTTTATGATAGTTTAAAAGCACCGTTAAACATTCTTTGGCTCGTCATTAGTTTTTCGGTTGATCCTTTCCCAATAGAATTCAGTATAACAAGATATGAACAAACGAAAAGGAGAGCAACATCAATGGCAATAAAAATTCTTATTTTGGGGCTTTTAGAGAATAACCCCTCTCATCCCTATGAAATGAAACAACGGTTGCAACAACATGGATGGGACCAAATTTTCTCCCTCACAGATGGCAATCTTTATCATGCTACCCGGCAGCTACGAAAACACGAATACATTCAAGCCGTGAAAAACGAGAAAAACAACAAGCGGCCGAGCCGAACCATTTATCAAATAACTGCGGCTGGATTCGAACATCTGCAAAAGAGTATTCTCGAGGTGTTTCAGCAACGACGAGATGAGGCAAAGGCGTTATATCCAGCCTTATTGTATATTCATCTTGTTCCTATAGAGCCGGTGAAACAAGCGATTCAAACGTGGATCGAAGAACTGGAAATGGTTGAGCGACAACACAACAAGTTAAAAGGTTCTATACCTGAACTAATAGCGGATCATTATATTTCTCACCACCAATTTCAAAAAAATTGGTTAGGAAGAGTACAGCAAGTACTTGAGGAGGGTAAGCTCTAATAGGCAGACCAGCCTCCATCCGCTGGAATAACTGCTCCATTAAGAAATGAAGCATGTTCCGATCCTAAAAATAAAGCAATATGAGCGATCTCCTCCGAGGTGCCTGCTCGTGGCATTAGATTCAATCCTTTGGTAGCTGCTTTCATTCCGTAGGTATCTGGAGTTTTTCCGCTTTGGGTGATAGCTGTGGGCACTTGACTGGGAGCAATGGCATTAGCTCGTATATGTTGATCAGCATAATGGGCTGCTATATTTTTAGTCATGCCGACCACAGCATGCTTGGAAGCCGTGTAGGCTAAGCCGCCTCGGCCTCCAGTAAGTCCTGTAATCGAAGCCATATTTACGATTACGCCTTGTTGCTGCTGTTGGAACAGCTCCAGCATTTTTCTGGTCACACGCATCGTGCCTGTCACGTTAACATTGAAGACGTGCTCCCATGTATCGTCGGGAACACGGTCTGCGGCCTCCATGTTATCCATAACGCCGGCATTATTAATCAGAATATCGATACCGCCAAAATGCTTATAAGCGTTAGTGATAGCGTGCTGCACATCGTTCTCGACGGTCGAATTCATTGGGAGAGTCTGAATCATCGATGGGCCGTATGTTTGGGCAAATGCTTCTTGTGTTTTCTGTAAGGCCTGCTCATTGATGTCGGCCAACACGATGTTAGCTTTTGCTTGTCCATAGGCTTCACCAATGGCTTTGCCAATGCCATTAGCTCCGCCGGTAATAAATACAACTTTTCCTTCAAGGTCGGGGTACATAGGACTTCTCCTTTCGTCTTGTTTCCATTAAAATTAACATATATTATATACTTTGCGCAAAGTATATAATATATTAGACTGAATATGAGCAATAGTTTGAGGTGTATTATGAAACAACAGAAATGGACCGTATGGACGGTTGTTAGTATCAATTTTCTTTTCTTGCTTAACCAATTTTTGCTGATCACAGCTTTCCCTACCATCATGCAGGAATTTCAGGTTAATGCTACCGAAGTTCAATGGTTAACCACTGCTTTTTTACTGACGGCGGCCATCATGATTCCTATTAATGGCTATTTCGTGGATCGCTTTACGCTCCGATTCTTGGTATTAGTGTCTCTTGCTTGTTTTTTGGTGGGAACGGTGGCCGGTATTTTGGCGCCGTCCTTTCTACTATTAGTCGTGGCACGGATTATTCAAGCAATTGGCGCTGGCATTATGCTCCCGCTGGCCCAAACGGTTCTTCTATTGGTTTATTCATCGGAGAAACGCGGCCAGGCCATGGGTATTTTAGGATTGGTCATGAACGTAGCGCCGGCGATAGGGCCGGCAATGTCCGGTTTGATCATTGATCTCTGGGACTGGCGCATATTGTTTTGGATGATTTTGCTCCCGCTTGTAGGGTTAATAGTTATTACTTATTTGTTTATCCAAAATATAACAGAAACAAAAGCAGCTCAATTCGACGTGTTTTCGTTTATCCTATCAAGTATCGGTTTTGTCGCCTTCTTGTTAGGTGTAAGTATGATTAATATGTATTCCTTCGAGGACTTGCGGGTCATAGGTACGATCGGTTTAGGCGCCGGGGCGTTTGTATGGTTCGGGTATCGCCAACTCCGTCTTTCCATTCCTTTACTTAATATAAAGGTCTTTGCTTATGGTCCGTTTTTATTCGCTACTCTGTCGATATTTTTGATCTCGTTGTTATTACTCTCCGCAGAAACGTTAATCCCATTATTTGCCCAAAGTGTTCAGGGACTATCTGCTTTTACCTCGGGCATGATTCTGATGCCAGGGACGTTCCTGCTGGCTTTATTTTCTTGGATTAGTGGCCTTTTATATGATCGTTACGGCAGAAAGGTGATTGGCGTGGGTTTCGTTCCTCTTTTGATTTCGGTCGTGATGTTTAGTTTGTTTCAGCCAACGACCTCCTTTCTCACCGTCACTGTTGCATTCATGTTTTTCATGTTAGGTATCAGCATCACTATGATGCCTCAGGTGGCATTTGCGATGAACCATTTACCAGCTTCTATCATGCCTCATGGGACAGCGGTGATTAATGCTCTTCGTCAATTTGCCATGGCGATTGGGGTAACAGCGTTGACGACTATTGTAACGGTTTCCAGTCAGGGGCAGGATCATTTATACGAAGGCACGAGAAATGCGTTTTTGACCATGGCTGTATTAGGTGTAATATCATTGGCCTTTTTTGTAGTTAGTAATAAAGGGAATAACAAGAGGGGGACTAGCAAGAATCGTCAGAGCCATGATGTTTAAGGTATTGTTAGCTTCCCTGATAGAAAACAATGCCTCTTAAAAGAGTCATTACAAGCATATTGCTAACGGGAGGGGGTAAAAGATGGCTTGCACGACGACGATACAGTACTCTTTATAAAGCGAAAAACGGTGTTTCTATAATATTTTGCTGCGAAGAGAGAAACGTATAATCACGTCCGAGTTTTAAAGGGCCCCTAGATTACCAGCCGAAGGATCCTTATGAGGAGGGATAATGATGGAAGAGTACCTGGGGCAGTGCAGCGTTTGTGGTAAAGAGATCTACTGCAGGGATGGTTTCTTTGAAGGTGTACATGAAGGTGGGCGTCTGTATTGCTTTGAATGTTTTAAGCAATTACGACAGCACTCGGTTTAGAAAGTAACCAAGGGTATACCAATCTTAAAATGTGCTTCTAAGCGGCTTCCTCTGCAATCAAAAAGTTAACTTCTCGGAGAAGTATTTGCGATTGTTTTCTATCAGAGGCGTAAATGAGAAGTCTACAGGGTATAAGAACTTGAGCTTTGAAAGGTTTTCAATTGATAAACAAAGGAGAGGAGCACCATGGATCCTATTCATCGAACAATCCAATTAGCCGAACAAAATGTCGAACGCGGAGGCCGTCCTTTTGCTTGTGTCATTATGAAGGGTGACAAGCTTGTGGCTGAAAGTACTAATCAAGCGGCTCAAACGGATGATCCGACCGCCCATGCCGAAATATTGGCGATTCGGGAGGCCTGTCAAAAAGAACAGACCGAGCATTTAACAGATTGCACGATTTACATTTTGGCTAGCCCTTGTCCCATGTGTTTAGGGGCCATTTATTACTGTAGTCCCGAAAACGTTGTATACGTGGTCTCAAGAGAAGAATACGAACCTTTCTACCGGGACGATCGCAAATATTTTGAGTTAGATAATTTTTACGAAGAATACTGCAAACCTATGGATGAACGGCGGCTGCCCGTGCAGAAGCACTTTCTTCAAGCAGGTGTAGACGTCTACAAGCAATGGAATCAAAAACATGGCACCAAATACGCTACGTAATATCATCCTATGAATAACCAAGTCTTAAGAAATAACGATTAATGACGAAACCGAATGAGTATTAAAATCAAGACGTTGATTAAGGATTACCCTTAGGGAGGTTTGACGCGTATGCGTTCCCGGACCAGCGAAGATATTATCTTTGAGGAGGCTATTTGACGATGAAACCCTATGTACGCGAATACACGAACGACGAACAAATTCAGCACGATGTGCAAACACTGGCGAATAAAGGCATTGATCGCAACGATATGTACGTCATGAGCCATGACGACGACCGGACGGATCGAATTGCGGGTAGTGTGCATGCTAACGAACCTACCGATGATGAGCTTAATGTTGATTCGGCAAATCGTTTCTCCAAAAAAGGAGACGAGTTGCGCTATAAACTGCAAGAACTTGGTTTCAACAGTCAGGAAGCAGAAGATCTGGAAGACGAGCTCGATGAGGGCAAAGTATTGTTAATGGTTCAGGGTGATCGAAACCCAGACGAGCTCTTAAAATAGAACAATGCAATCCAGGCTGGCTTCTTGAAAAGAAGCTAGCCTATTTGTATGTATATTTGCATAAAGCTACTTGCCTAATAGAACGTTAGTTAAGTATCTTCAACCGCCAGACTCTAATAGTGACTGTTGCGGAAAATATCCTGGAGGAAAAGTAGAAAATTGTGCTTAACCGATATGTTCTCTTTTACATAAACCTCCCGAAGGTTCGTTAAGCATTAGTATGAAAAACTTCGTTCCAAGCATTATTATGGTTTTGTGTTACCACTAAACGTATGTTATTTTACAATGATACCTGAAGGATTGTATAAAGGGGTACGAAAGGAAAGTGGTTGTATGAACAGCTTTGATCACGAAAAAATTAAACAAGGCGTCCAATTACTACTTGAAGGGATAGGGGAGGACCCCCGGCGGGAAGGCCTGTTGGAAACTCCGGACCGGGTCGCTCGTTTTTATAAGGAAATCTTTTCGGGTTTAAATAAACCCTCTCATACCTATTTGGAAACAAGCTTTACTGACGATCACGAAGAACTAGTGCTCGTGAAAGACATCTCTTTTTTTTCCGTATGTGAACACCATCTTGTTCCATTCTTTGGCCAAGCGCACGTGGCTTACATTCCGAAAGAGGGAGAGGTTACGGGGCTTAGCAAACTCGCAAGAACTGTTGAAGCGGTCGCTCAGAAGCCCCAGCTCCAAGAACGAATGACCTACACCATCGCTAACAATATCATGTCGGTACTCCAACCACACGGGGTCATGGTGATTTTAGAAGCGGAACACCTGTGTATGGCTATGAGAGGCGTTAAAAAACCGGGCGCTGTAACCGTCACTTCTGCCGTTCGAGGCCATTTTGCTCAGGAGCTAGCAGCACGACAAGAAGTTCTTGAGTTAATTAGACATCATAAATAGGGGGTGGTGCTACCTGGATGGAGAGCGCAGCGATGTAGGTTGCGCATATATAAAGATTACAATGAAACGAAGAATAGGAAGAATATCAACGTTAAGCTTGGAAGGCACGTTCAAGAAAAGCGGGTGATATCATCACTATGGAACGTAGCATCGCCCGTCGTGAAAGTTAGATCCTGTCTACTTTTTGGCCTTTTAACCGTGAAACTAAATCTGGCAGGGGGATTGTTAGAAGTAATGGATATGATGATGAAAAAACGCCAAGTCGGCACAGACTTGACGTTCTTTTTCACCTTTAATTTTACAAGGGTACATATGAGAATACGTTGATGATATTGTCGTTTGCTATAGAAAGCTATAGAAGACCAACAATGTTATTTTCCTGCATTTACTATGAGAAGTTCGAAACGGGGACTCGATTACTATCTTTCGTTTTTCTTACGAAAAGAATTAAGAGCTCCGGAAATCTTCAAGCATTCGTTCGATTTGTTCTTTATGGCCGGTTTCATCATCAATCAGATCGTCCAATTGATTTTGGAGTTCGATCATTCCTAATTCTTCCGCCTGTTGTCGACGTTCCATATACCGATCAATGGTCGCTGCTTCGGCGTCTCGAGCGGCTTCCAACATCTCTTGAACGTTAAAAGTTTGTTGAACGGCTGCGGGTTCTGTTACCGGTGTTCCGCCGAGCGTTCGAATCTTGGCGGCTAGATATTGAGCGTGCCCTTGTTCATCCCCAATCTCGGCTTCGAAAAAACTCCGCAGCATTGGGGTGTGAATCCCCGAAACTACCGCCGCGTAATTCGTGTACATGATGGCGGAGGCGTATTCGTTCGCCAAATCAACATTGAGCCCATCAATCAGTTTTTGTACCTTTGGATCAAACTGTCGTACTTGTACCATTCGCTTTTCCTCCTCAATGTATTAATCATTCTTTCCTTTTATACCCGGAGAGTGGGCAAGGCTACACATAATTAATCCATAAAAGCTTTGCCCGAACAATTTTTCAATGACCAAATATTTTTCGCGTGGGTGAAAATTTAAAGATCGCTGAGGCCTATGCTAAGAACTGCTTGGTCCTCAGCGACGTTGCTTCTCGTTGGGCCTGACGATAAAGCAATGGCTAATAGCTTCGTGGAGAAGGAAAACCATAACGACTGCCATCCGTATGCTGCACGTCGTTTTCCCATGGCAATCGATACGTACCGTTTTTTAAATCGTTCATGTACGTATAAGGGGCATCGGTCAATCCTTGCTCCACGGCCACGTACCCACGATGGCCTAATTGATAGATATTGTTTTCCACGCCCCAGTGGACACGAGCTTCTTGGGCTAAATCAGGACGAATCTCTCCGGTGATAATCTCATCTGCCCGATTTCCCCCCTGCGTGGTGACGGTGCCTTCGAAATCGACGATCATTGCGTCTCCCATTGAATCATTGACCCCGTCCGTCCCGCACATAGCCACCGAAGCAGTAAAAGCCAAGTTAGTAAAGGCGTTAGCTCGATTCGTAATTTCCCAGGATTGTTGAATTGGAGGAGTGTAACCGGCTGTTCGTAAAATAACATTAGCGCCTTTATAGGCCAATTCTCGACTTACCTCTGGAAACATTCCATCATGGCAAATGGCGAGACCTAACACACTGCCATTGGGGCCCTGGCAAACAGGCAGACCGGTGTCTCCTGGTTCCCAAGGCTCTGCAGGTACCCAGGGGTGCAGCTTGCGATAGTGTAATTGAATGACACCATGATTATCAATAATAAGACCGGTGTTGTATGGATTTCCATCTGGATTCACTTCCATAATGGAAAAACAGGCCCATTGATTAGTTCGACGACAACTTTCCTGTAGTTGCTGAACTTCAGGGCCGTCAACGCTACACATTAATTCTTTGCTCGTATCCATAGAGAGTCCGTGAAGCATATATTCTGGAAAAACAACAAGATCAATGGGGGCAATAAATTGTTTTGCTTTTTCCATCATGTCACAAACTTTTTGTGTTTGTTGTTGAAGATCTTCTTTCGAATGGATCATGGGGAGATCAAGTTGAACTAAGCCCACAACAACGCCATTTGGGGTTTTATTTAAGCCACCTAAACCATTCATGAAATTCCTCCTTATATTAGAATAATAAAAATATATGCCCTTGGCCAAAACTTCTCTGATTTTTGGACATGACCTTACACCCTGTATTTTTCCTTCCTATGGTTGATTCAAACCAATACTGTTCAAAGCAAAAATGCATTGAGCAACAACAACTTTGTATTTATTTTTATCTTTAGCATTTATTCATTCTGTTTCTATAGAAAAGCGTACAAAATCAATGTTTTCGTTTGCATCTGCTTCATAAAGCAAACCTACAGTTCCATCAGTCAATTCTGTTAAGCTTGAATACCCATAATGTCCTTCTTTCACAAGTTGTTCATCAACCCAATTAATATCATAATCTTTTTTTCCATTATTATCGAAACCACGATCTTCAATTAACCCAACTTTGACTTTGCCGTTAACACGTTGAGTATGATCACTAGCGCCTGAATAAATGATCGCAGGTTTCCCTTGAACCGGTTGGGAGTAGTTGATTACAGACATTTGACTATAAGGCGCTGGTAGGTCCGTGTCTGTTTGAATATGATTATCCCAAGAAACTCCTCCGTCGTAACTGGTAGCAATTTGGGCGTAACCAGAACGATTTCGGCTGAACATTTTTAGTTGGCCATTGGGCATCTCAACGACTTGCGATTCGGTCAATTCGTATTCACGATTTGAAAATGTGCGTTCATCCAGTTGCTTTCCATCTGGTGTGATTCGTCCCTCATTCGGAGACTCACCCCGGTGCCAGGTATCTCCTCCATCATCGCTATAAATAACGGCACTTGCCTGACGATTATTTTGATTAAAGAAGTACACGGGATAAACTAAACGTCCTTCATGGGGGCCCTGCTGAATTTGAATGCCATTTCCAGGTCCCGTACCTAAAAACAACATCCATTCTTCTTTTACTTGAGCATTAAGGTCTTGAACAGAAGACCAAGTTTTCCCTTCATCTTGACTCGTATAAAGTTCTAAATAGGAAATTTGCTTTGCTTGAAGAGGAGACGTTGAACTGAAAACATGATCTACTTTCTTGTCATTTTTATATAGTATCCGGTGATCTTTAACTGTATATGGCGTTGGTTGATTATTTTTATCATAAACTATGCCATCATCCCGAACCGTATATGATTGATCCTCATTGTCGTAAAGAGTGAAATACGGTTGATTGGCTATCGTAGAAAAACCTGTGCCTCTGTCAATATTATTTCCGATGCCCCCCATGAGACCCGTGTCATGCGGAAAACCATCGACAAGGGCAAAAAGCTTTTGAGATGATTCTTCTTCGACAAAAGATAAATCAATATTTGAAGCATTTCCGGGATAATTGTTAATGAAAATGCTATCTGATTCCCATGTCTGGCCGTTTGTGAAACTTCGTCGTAGAATAGAATCAATATTATTCGGTGAGTCTGCTCCGCTGTTGACGCGTCGATCAACACCAGCGATCGTGGTCCCTTGGCTGGTTTGATATAAAGCCGGAATGCGAAAATTCGTAGCATCGGCATACCCTGGATAATAGACACTGTTAGGATTTGTTAATTCCGTAATTATATCCGTGTCTTTAGTACTGGACGCTTGGGCTCCTAGGTTTAAGCTAAAAAACCCGGCCGTAACGGCTAAACAGATAATCAAGTACTTCATGAAATGAACCCCCCTTTTGTTTATCCTCGTAGATGTTTACTCAATGTTTTTCGTTAAATGATTAACTTTTGTTTTTTCAACTACGCCTTGCTCACACGTTGATACTTCGTCTTGAGGGAATAAACCGTCAAGCCTTCAATATTCTTTCCATGGGAAGGAAAACATAGACTAAACAGATACCCCATTAACATCGATCCGAAGAATGAAAAAGTACTTACCATAAATGGGCTGAAAGCGGTTTGTTGAATCAGATACGAAAGAATAGCGCTTCCAAAAAGACCTAGAATAACGCCTGGAGTATTTGCGCGCTTGGTGAAGATTCCGAGAGCAAAAATACCAGCGGTTGGCACGCCAAATAGTCCTGTCAAACTCAAGAAAAGATTCCATGTTTCCGCCCGGTTGGTCGAAACAAGATAAAGAGCGGCTAACATGCCAAGTACTCCAGCAATAATAATTACGACCCGCGCAAACCACACGCCATTTTCTTTTGGTGAGGCATCGAAAAAGCGCTGTTTGACATCGACTGTGATACACGCAGAAATACTATTTAAACTAGAAGAGATCGTTGACTGTGCTGCTGCAAAAATGGCTGCGATGAGTAAACCGGCTATTCCGGCTGGAAGGCTGGTTACAATGAAAAATGGCACAATCGCTGAAGTGTTCACATTGTCCGGCAGAGTGCCCGCATGATTAAAATAACTATATAGCACCGTACCCATACCATAAAATAAAGGAATCGTCAGCAATGCAAGAAAGCCATTCGTAATGAGCGATTTTCTGGTCTCTTTCACAGAAGAGGTCGTTTGATACCGTTGCACGACGTCTTGACTAGCCGTGTATTGATGCAAGTTGTTGAAGATTGACCCAAGAAAAATAATGGGAATCGCTGCTGCTGCGGTACCTAATTGAAAGTTTTGACTGGTAATAAATTTGTCATCACTTGCCGCATCAGCAACGACCGTGCCAATCCCACCATCGATGGAAAAGATGCCCAACGTGATAATTAGAGCTGCTCCCCCAATTAAGATAATGCCTTGAAGCACATCACTCCAAATAACTCCTTCGATACCACCCAAAAACGTGTAAATAATACACAAAATTCCAACAATACTCGCAATAAGTATGGGATTAATATTTGAGACGGAGCCAATCGCTAATGTAGGTAAGTAGATGACAATGGCAATACGGCCAATATGAAACAATACGAAAAGTAAGCTACCAATTAATCGAATCGATGGTCCAAACCGTTCTTCCAAATATTCGTAAGCGGTAACAACATTTAATTTTCTGAAAAATGGAATATAGAAATAGACGAGCAGTGGAACAATAGCAAAAATAGCTATGTTCCCTGCCGAATACGACCAATCAGTCAAAAAAGCCTGTTCAGGGGTCGACATAAAGGTGATTGCACTAAGCGTTGTCGCATAGATGCTAAACCCTGCGGCCCAAGCAGGAATTTTTCCTTCAGCTTTAAAAAAGGAATCCGTATTCTTCCCAGCACGTTTGGTGAAATAAGCTCCCACAAGGAGCATTCCACCCAGATAGATAATGATAACAATCCAGTTGATGGCGCCCATATTAACATCCGTCATAAAAGCTGCCCCCTTAATTATAATTGATGTTTTTTAATTAGTTGTTGCATGGTCGTTGTATCAACGTTATGACGCGGAGTTAACGGTGCCTTGCACAACCCAGCTTGTACCCCTTGTTCACGTAAGATCCCTTTGATCGCTTGATAAATACCTATATCCAACAATGATTCGATCAGGTCATTGGTTTCGTGCTGCAACTGATAGGCTTCAGCCACATTTCCTTCTTGCGCCAATTCAAAAATACGACGGGCTTTGCGTCCATTAACATTATACGTACTGCCAATAGCCCCATCGACACCAGAAACCGTGCCGTGAATAAGCATTTCATCAAAACCAGAGAAAATCATCTTATTGGGGTACCGTTGACGCAAACGTTCTAAAAGAAAGAAATCACCTGCGGTATACTTCACGCCGATAATTTGTTCTTCTTGTAGAAGTTCATCAAATTGATTCATATTCATATGAACGCCTGTCAATGCAGGGATAGAATAAATAATCATCTTGTGGTTGGTTTCTTTCACAAGCGTTAGATAATAGTTTTTTATTTCTTCAAAGGAAAACGGATAGTAGTAAGGTGTAACTGCAGACAAGCTGTCATAGCCTAGATCCCGGGCATAGATGCCAAGATCAATAGCTTCGTAAATGTCTAAGGAACCAATTTGAGCAATAAGAGTAATGGCCCCTTGGCTTTCCTCCTGCACGATGCGAAAGACTTGTTTTTTTTGTTCCGTGTTCATCAAAAAATTTTCTCCGGTACTTCCGTTGACGTATAAGCCATCTATTTGTTGCACATCGATATTGTGACGAACAACTTCACGCAGCCCCTTTTCGATGATTTCTCCATGCTCGTCAAATGGAACAACTAACGCTGAAAATATTCCGTTCATTTTTTTCCTCCTCCAATGTGAAATATGAGTTGCGCATTGGCTCATATTTTTGTATTATTTGGTCAGACCAATTTCAATACATCTTAATATGCTATATTTAATGAGTCAACCTTTTTTGATGACGATTCCAACAAATACAAAAGGAGACTTATTCATGACCGAAGCAAAAATTTCGTTAAAAAAGCAAGTTATTCATCAAATCAAGCAGTACATGATTGAGCAAAATTTATCGGCAGGTGATAAATTGCCCACAGAGCGCAAGTTTGTAGAAATATTAGGTGTTAGCCGTTCTGTGGTTCGAGAAGCATTAAGCTTTTTAGAAAATACAGAAGTAATCAGTGTCCGGCATGGTAGTGGAGCTACGATCAATCACACAAATATTGAATCTTTATTAAGTAATTTTTTCTTCTTATGGCAGCTTAATAGTGGAAATCAAGAAGAAATTCAAAGCCTGCGTGTTTTAATCGAATGTAGTGCGATTGAGGAAATCATGAACCATCGTTCGGATCAAGATATTGAAGGTTTATATCAAGTTGTACGAGATGGAGAACATGCTTGTACGCCAGAAGACTACCGGCAACAAGATATGCAATTTCATTTAAATTTATTACGAGCCACTCACAATGATTTATTTATTCAAATGACGCATATGATTACGACGTATTTTTTTGATGTTATCCAAATCGATATTACAGCTGAGCAATATCATAAAGTAACCATGGATCACTACGCTATTCTTCAGGCAATGGAACATTCGGACGGATTAGAAGCCAAAAGGCTTTTGACTCAACACATTCAGGATATCGATAGTTCATGAGGAGGGGGGAAATGAAGATGTACTACGCTGCTATTGATATTGGGGGGTCGTACATTAAATATGCTGTGCTTGATCATTGGGGGGCAATACAGACCAAGCACAAGCAGTTGACGCCTGAGAACACTGGGAACGGCATTCTTTTAACCATCCAAAGGATTATTGAGAAATTACAAGTTTCTTATGTGTTAAGTGGTATTGGAGTGAGCACAGCCGGTATTGTGGACCGTGCTCAAGGCAAAATAGTCTATGCCGGCCCAACCATCGCTCATTATCAGGGCACAGAAATTGCTTCTTTTTTACATCAAACATTTGCCGTTCCTGTACATGTTGAAAACGATGTGAAAGCGGCTCTATTGGGAGAAATATGGGCAAGGGGGTTAGCGGATCCGGCAAACATTTATCTGCTTACCTTAGGTACGGGAATTGGAGGAGCCTATTACACAGATCAATTGATGGATGGACATTATGGCAATGGCAATTCGATCGGCTACATGCTCACAAATCCTACGGATCATTCGAACTATGAAACTCGAGCTTCGACAAATAGCTTGAAACGTCAATTGCAGCAATACCCCGAGCTGCCATCAACCATTGAAGCGTTATTTACGGAAGCAGAGAAAGGAAATAAAGAGGGCCAAGAGCTTTTACACCGCTGGGGAACAAATGTAGCTCAAGGGATTGCTGAGATCATGTTGATATTAAATCCTTCCATGATTTTATTGGGAGGAGGAATTTCTCAACAAGAGAGCCGGCTTCTTCGTTATATTGATCCGCATCTTGACTTATATTTGCCAGATAAACGTTTTCGGACACCTTTGCAAACCGCTAGATTACAAAATGATGCAGCCTTACTAGGTAGCATTTATCCATTTTTTCAGGAGGAGATCATATGATTCAAGATATTCAAGGCGGTCTCGTTGTTTCATGCCAAGCACTGGCCCATGAACCTTTGCACAGCTCATCGATCATGGCGAAAATGGCAATAGCTGCTCAAGAAGGCGGTGCGAAAGGCATCCGAGCCAATACAAAAGCAGACATTCTCGCTATTCGACAGGAAGTTACATTACCTATTATTGGCATTGTTAAACGTGATTACGCTGATAGCAGCGTTTTTATTACCGCTACGAAGCGAGAGGTCGATGAACTATTAGATAGCGGCTGTGAAATGATTGCGTTGGATGCTACCCATCGCTTCCGTCCTCATGGGGAAACGTTACGTGATTTAGTCAAATACATTCGAGCTCGAAACGAAAATGTACAAATCATGGCAGATATTTCTTCAAAACAAGAAGCTATGGATGCGGAAGCCCTCGGGTGCGAATGTGTATCCACCACCCTATATGGTTACACTCAGGAAAGTGCTTCTCACAAATTATACGAAGACGACTTTGCTTTTCTGAAAACATTGCAATCTTCATTAAAGATACCAGTAATTGCGGAAGGAAATGTCTCAACACCTGAAAGGTACCACCGAGCATTAGAATTAGGTGCTCATGCGGTAGTAGTAGGAGGAGCTATCACAAGACCACAGCAAATCACTGCGAATTTTGTGAATCATAGAAAATAGTTACAGTTAAAGGGAGAGAAACGTTTAGTATGCATATCCATGTTTTAAAAAATACGTCCGAGCTAGCTCAATATGTAGCACAACAAATGTATCAACATATTCTCGAGCGTTCGACAACAAGAATAGGCTTTGCCACCGGAGAAACGCCTAAGGAAACTTATAACTGTTTAGTGAACTATGTAAAACACGCTCCGTTAAATTTAAATGGAGTTGAAACATTTAATCTTGACGAATATATTGACTTATCTCCGGCGCACCCGAATAGTTATCACTATTATATGGATCAATATGTTTTTTCTCCATTGAAATTATCTTATGACCAAACTCATATTCCTCGTGGGAACACTAATAATTCCACTTATGAAGCTGAACATTATGAACATTTGATAAAAGAACATGGACCAATTCATTTGCAAGTTCTTGGTCTAGGCATAAACGGACATATTGGCTTTAATGAGCCTGGCACTGAATTTTCTTCCAGAACACGGGTAGTTGAACTAGCGCCTAGTACTCGCCAGGCCAACTCGAAACATTTTGCTTCCAATGAGAAGGTGCCTACTCATGCTATCACCATGGGACTGGGCACTATTATGGAGAGTGAAAAGATTTTTCTTTTAGTTCAAGGCGCAGACAAAACTCCTGCACTACATGAATTACTTCATTCTTCTCCAACACAAAATTTTCCTGCCTCTATTTTACATAGCCATCCAAATGTTCATATTTTTACTACAGAAAGTACAATGTATAAATTATAAAAATATATAATACAAGTAATACAGAGAGCTGTATATCGTTGTTTATTAAACTGAAAAGGAAAAGATAAATATTATTCATAGAACGTTTTATTTAGTAGCATAAAATGTCGAATATAGAAATCTGTCTTTTATTCTTATATTTAGGAAAGAAGCCAAAATTATTATTAACAGTGTCAACCGATTAGTTTAACAACAGCACCTGTACTAAAATATCCTTAACGTGAGAGATCTGTAAAATGAATACACCAATCATTAACGTAAATTACTGTATGTATTCAGGTTGGCACTTTTGTTATATGTAAGGGTAAAAGAAAATTACTGATTCAAATATGTTTCTTAAAAAATACGGATATACAAGGAAAAATTAAGGCATGAAGAGAGCTTAAAATATTTTGTATAAACGAGCGAACAAAATAAGAAACTCCTTTTCTCGATAAAGTAAGTTAGCCCACCACTTTTGTAGAAAAAAGGAGTTCTTGTGAATAATTCTTCGACAGATATTGTTCACGCTCCAATCCAATATCAGGATGTGAATGAGTTCTTCCGATCTTATCTGAAACACTTCTTTGAACAGTTGTTTCAAACCGAGTGAACATTCTCTCTGGATGACGAGAATTACGAGGCGTGCAGCATCGGTTCCGGAAATTCCCGTAATAGCAGATACCCTAAGAATGTATTCTGAAAACCGAACTTGAGGAGCCGGTACTTACCATTTTCCGGGGCAGGAACAGCGATTTTTATCAACAAGTGACGACGCTATACAAAAGCACAAATGCCACGTTGAAAGCATTTGTTATGAATATGTGCCACAAGGGCATCGCTAATGTAAAGGTTGCTAATCTTTTGGAATGAAGAAAATAACTGCAACCTAAATAAAAGTATTGTTTAGTTACATAAATAACTCAGTTTATATTTATTTTTGAAGCTCATTGACTTTGTAAAGATAATAGTCAATATAAATATTTATATTTGCTAATAAAACTTCCATTTCTAAATAAATTCTTTCTATTTCTTTCATTTGAATAGAATGATTAGACGCAAATTTAAGTTCATTAAGTGAGGTGCGAAGGTGTATTAAGGGGAAATAAAGCAGGTCATAAGGAAAATCTTTTATTATATTATCAAGCTTCAAATTATCTATTTCAAAAGCAATATTTTGGAGCAATTTTTGTTCGTAAACTTCTTCATTTTTTATTTTTGCCATGACTTTAAGCCATTCTTTAACTATGGATTGATAATTTTTAAGTTGTGTTATTTGTATTTTCATCTTGCAACCTCTTTTCGTCAGAAAAAGATAATATTAATTCTAAAAATTTTTGAGAAATTAAAGAGAGCTCTTTGTTTTTTTTGTACACGATTTTAAATGTTCTGGTAAATTTGCTGTTTTTTATTAAAATGTTCTCAAATAATCCAAAACTTAGTTCCTTACGAATAGCACTTTTAGACAAAATGGAAAAACCAAGATGAGCTTCTACTGCAGATTTGATCGATTCTGTACTATCTAATTCTAAAATAATATTTAATTTCTTTGGATCGACTTGATGGTGTTTTAAATACTTCTCAGCTACGCTTCTCGTTCCTGAACCTTGCTCACGTAAAATTAATGGGAGACGCCTTATTTCCTTTAAATCAATAGGTTTATTTAAAAGCTCACAATCTTTTTTATTTCCAAATAAGACAAGTTCATCTTCCATAAAAGAATGGGTAATAAATGAAGGATCATCAAATTCTGCTTCTATTAACCCTATTTCTATTTCATTTCTTTGGATCATTTCGATTACATGCTTACTATTAGTGATAACAGTTTCTAGCTTTACGTTTGGATAGTGAGTTTTAAACGTATTTAAGTAAGAAGGAAGTACACTTTCACCAATAGTCAGGCTACTAGCTATTAATAATTTACCTAGTAAAGTATCAGATAACTCGCTAAGTTCATTTTCGGCTTTGGTAGTCATATTAATAATGTTTTCTGCGTAAGGGTATAAGATTTCTCCAGCTAATGTTAAGTCTACCGAGTGATGTGTCCTTGTAAATAATTTAATCCCTAAATATTGTTCTAAAGATTTAATTTGAGAAGTAATAGATGGTTGAGATAAATAAAGCGCTTTGGCAGTTTCTGAAAAATTTTTACAATTTGCTAGAGTATAAAAAGTTTTAATATATTCAAAATTCATATTGTGTCTACCGCCTTTACTAAACGAAGACCCCTTTTTAAACTAAGAGGTCTTCGATCACGTTATACTACCAATTTTCATGGTCAAGATGGATATATTTGTCAAGATAGCGAGTTGGCATTTTCAAAGCATCTTTACGGAAAGGAGGGGCTAACTGGGTACCATCTACTTTAATGTTTAAGATAGTTGGCTTTTTAGCCTGCAAAGCTTCAGAAAACGCTCTTTGCAGATCCTCAGGGTTGTCAATTGTTTCCCCATTTGCTCCCATACTTTTAGCTACTTCTGCAAAATCAGGCCCTTGTATATCTGCCCCTACGAAACGATTATTATAATAATCGACTTGATTTTTCTTTTCTGCACTCCAAGCCTCATTATTTATAACACAAGCTACTACTGGAAGATTTTGTTCTACTGCTGTACTTACCTCGTGTAAACTCATTCCCCAAGCACCGTCTCCTACTATAGATATGACTGGTACATCAGGGTTCCCTTTCTTGGCTCCTAATGCTGCGGGATAAGCAAATCCGCAATTTCCAAACGTAAGTGCTGCTAAATGTTTACGTGGCTTATTGAATCTTAAATAAGAATTTGAGGTAGAGGAAGTATTACCAATATCAGATGTAACAATTGTATCTTCTGTAATCAAATTAGAAATTTCTAAAAGTGCTCTACGCGGGTTCATTGGTTGTCCAGGTTCCATTGCTTCGTTTTCAATTTCATGAATCCATTCGTTTTTACGTTCTTTTGTTTTTTCCCATCTTTCTTGATTCAATTTTCTTTCCGGATAGTGTTGTTGTATTCTTTTATTTAATTCTTGTGTGACATCTTTAGCATCGCCTAAAATTCCGCATTCAATAGGATGAGTTCTAGCGATGTTTCGATGGTTAATGTCAACTTGGATAATATCGGCTTTTTTAGGAAAATAGTCAATATCATAGGCCGGTAAAGTTCCAAATACAGAAAGCCTCGTGCCGATAGCTAAAACGACATCAGCTTCTTCTAATGTATACATAGCTGATTTTGCTCCCATATAACCGATTGGGCCTACGGCTAAATCATGATCCCAAGGAAACGCATCATTATGCATGTATGAAGTCGCTACTGGAGCGGACAAATACTCAGCCATTTCTTGAACATCGTCGACAGCATCGGCGTCAACAACGCCACGGCCAGAAATTATTACTGGTTTTTGAGCTTGTTGAAGAAGGTTTACAGCTTTATCTAAAGCTTCAGAATCTCCAAAACCTTTCTTTGTTACGCGATATTGATGAGGAGAAAGAATTTGTTCTTCAATCTCACCAAAAAATAAATCTCTAGGGATGTCAAAAAGTACAGGTCCTCTTTCAGCATAAGCAATGCGAAAAGCTGTGCGTAAACACTCAGCTACACGACTTACGTGAGGAACTTGCACAGTCTCTTTAGTGATAGCTTCAAACATAGATACTTGATCTGCCTCTTGAAAGCCGTCCCAACCAATAGTAGGGGTTCCTGCTGATGGAGAAATTACTACCATAGGTGTATGTGCCAGGTGGGCTGCAGCTACAGAAGTCACCATGTTTGAGATTCCTGGACCATTTTGTCCAATAACAACGCCTGCTTTTCCAGTAACACGAGTGTATCCATCCGCCATATGAGCTGCACTTTGCTCATGACGCACTGGAATAAATTCAATTCCGGCAGTCGGGAGCAAATCTAGCATATCCATAAAAGCAGAGCCTAATATACCATAAATTTGCTCGACATCCTCTGCAAGGAGTGTTTCGACGATAGCCTCACTAGGAGTCATCTTTGTTTTTTGATTGAAGTGTTCTTGTTTACGCAGCTCGCTTAGTTGACTTTTAGTTTCCATGTCCATTAATAAATCCTCCTTTTAGGTTAATAAATGTAAATTGTAAGCGATACCAAATTATAAACACATTCATTCTATAATTGAAATAAAATTGGCAAACCTTTTAAATCAAATATTTTAATAATGAACATTTAAAAAATTTATATAGAGTGATAAACATTTTAGAAAATCCTAGCATACCAATGATAGCGCTTACAAAAACTGCTTAATAACTTATTCCGTTAAAGAAACACTGTTTGTGTTAGTAAGGTATCTGTGGTTTAAATAAGTCAAATCATTAAAAAAGGAGTGTTTGGTTAATGCGTATAGGAATACCAAGGGAAATAAAAAACAATGAGAAACGAGTTGCGATTATCCCATCAATGGTTGAAGAATTAGTTAGTAATGGAAATGAAGTTTGCGTAGAAACAAAAGCTGGGGAACAAAGTGGGTTTAATGACATTGAATTTGAAAGTGCTGGTGCGGAGATTATTAAAGACACAAAAAAAGTTTGGGACTGCGAAATGGTAATGAAAGTTAAAGAACCTCTTCCTGAAGAATATCAATATTTTAGAGAAAATCTTATTCTTTTTACGTATTTGCACTTAGCAGCGGAACCAAGCTTAACTGATGAACTTCAGAAAAACAAAGTTACGGCTATTGCTTATGAAACATTAGCATTAAAGGATGGTTCTTTGCCATTACTAACTCCTATGAGCGAGATAGCAGGTAGAATGTCAGTTCAGATTGGAGCTAGATTTTTAGAAGGCACATTTGACGGTAAAGGAGTATTGTTAGGGGGTATACCAGGAGTGGCGCCGGCTACAGTTACTATTATTGGTGGAGGCGTTGTTGGAGTAAATGCTGCAAAAATAGCTATTGGTCTTGGCGCTCATGTGAAAATCTTAGATGTTAGTGCTAAACGCTTACGCGAAATTGATGATCAGTTCAATGGTAGAGTCGAAACACTTATGTCTAATCCTCAAAATGTAAGCAATGCTGTTGCTTCTGCAGATCTTTTAATAGGGGCTGTATTAATCGCCGGGGCAAAAGCACCACAAATTGTGAAAGAAAGTATGGTTAAAGCGATGAAAGCAAACTCTGTAATCGTGGATGTGGCTGTGGATCAAGGAGGGTGTATTGAAACAATCGATAAAATCACTACTCATGAGAATCCGGTTTATCTTAAACACGAGGTGGTTCACTATGCAGTAGCTAATATCCCTGGGTCAGTTTCAAGAACCGCAACTTTAGCATTAACAAATGCCACTGCAATATACGCTAATTCACTTGCTACTTTAGGAATAGAGAAAGCATTAATAAAACACCCTGAACTACAATCAGCAATTAATATTCATGATGGTAATATTATTCACCCTGCAATAGCGGAAGCTCATAAAAAAGAATTTGTTAGTTTTAGTTAAACAAAAACCAGCAAGTATCATAAATAAGGAGTGAGTAAATAATGAAAACAAATGAAGAACAAGAATTAATTACAAAAGATAAAGAGCATCTTTGGCACGCCATGCACCGACATAATCCTGACGCTTCGCCAATGGTAGCTGATTATGGGGAAGGTTCATGGTTCACTGATAAAAGTGGAAATAAATATTTGGACGGGGTGTCAGGCCTATGGTGTTTGAATTTAGGTCATGGGCAACAAGAGATTGTAGATGCAGCCACTGAACAACTTTCAAAATTAGCTTATTTTCCATTAACCTTTGGCCATGAGCCGGCTATTGAGTTAGCTTCCAAAATTAGTGAGCTTTTAGGTGGTAATTATAGAACATTTTTCTCCAATGGTGGCTCTGATGCCAACGAAACAGCTTTTAAAATCGCCCGCCAGTATCATAGACAAACTGGGAATCCCGAAAAATATAAATTTATATCAAGATACCGAGCTTACCACGGTACAACAATGGGAGCCATGAGCGCTACGGCACAAGCGCAACGTAGGACTAAATACGATCCTTTAGTACCGGGTTTTTTACACATTCCGCCTCCTTATGCTTATAGAAGTACATTCGCTGATGCTGAGAGAGATGATGAACTAGCAGCTGACTTTTTAGAACAAACGATCATTTGGGAAGGTGAAGAGACAGTAGCAGGGTTTATCATGGAGCCTTTTATTTCGGGCGGTGGAGTGATCAAACCACAATCGGCGTCATATTTAAAAAGAATTCGAGAAATCTGTGACAAATATAACGTCTTATTAATTATGGATGAAGTAGTTTCAGGTTTTGGAAGAACTGGAGAAATGTTTGGTTTCATGCATAGCGAAAATGTAAAGCCAGATATGGTTTCGATGGCAAAGGGATTGACGAGTGGCTATATGCCCCTAGGAGCTACAGCTATTAAAAATGAAATTTACGAACCATTTAAAGAAGTCACTGGAAATAGTCATTTTCGCCACGTTTCTACGTACGGAGGCCATCCAACAGCTTGTGCTGTAGCATTAAAAAACATTGAAATTTTAGAAAGAGAAGGTATTACTAATCGAGTAAAAGAGTTAGGAACTAGCAAGTTAAGTAAATTGGAAGCCCTTTCTTCACATCCTAATGTAGGAGAGGTAAGAGGAGTAGGATTTTTATATGGCTTGGAAATGGTAAGTAATAAAGAAACCAAAGCTCCTCTACAAGATGAAGCAATGAACGAAATTTTGAGAGAGTGCAAAAATAAAGGGCTTATTATAGGAAAGAATGGGGATACTGTTCCTGAACTCGGGAACGTGTTAATTATAGCTCCTCCGTTAACTTCAACGGAAGAAGATTTAGATTTTCTATTAAATACTTTAGAGCAAGTTTTAGAAACGATAAAACATTAGAGCGGAATATATTTCCGCTCTAACTTTTAACTCGTCAGTGGATAAAAGAAATTAGGAGGCAATTTTAATGAAATTAAAAGATAATGTCTCTCCATTACCTCAAGAAAATTTAGAAGGAAAAAATTCAGAAAATAATCAATTGCAAAAAACATTAAAACCTAAATGGGTTTGGGCCATTGCACTAGGTTCAGCAGTTGGGTGGGGCGCTTTTGTTCAACCGGTTCAATGGCTAGGCACCGCTGGACCATTAGGGGTTATTTTAGGGATGACGCTCGGAGCGTTATTAATGATGGTTATAGGTTTTTGTTATGGTTATTTAATACAAACATTTCCTTTCACCGGGGGCGGATTTACTTATGCTTACTACGGTTTTGGAAAATATCATGCCTATGTATGCGGTTGGTTTCTTGCTTTAGCTTACGCCTGCATAATTGCATTAAATGCGTCAGCATTAGGGCTAATGTTTAGATTTTTACTACCCGAATTAGTGAGCTGGGGATACATGTATAGTGTAGCTGGTTGGGAAGTTTATGCCGGGGAAGTTTTAATATCATGTATAGCGATTATTGTTTTCGCTATATTTAATATACGAGGTGCCAGTTTTTCAGGCTCGATGCAATACTGGTTCGTAGTCGTATTAATACTAGGTGCTCTTGCAATTTCTATTGGTATATTTTTCTCTTCAAGTTCCTCGTTATCTTTTTCTCAGCCGCTGTTTAATACTAATATTACTTCATTTGAAGCGATTTTTTCTATTTTGGCAATAGCGCCTTGGGCATATATTGGTTTTGATAATGTTCCTCAAGCTGCTGAAGAATTTAATTTCAAACCCAAAAAAGCGTTTGCATTGATCGCTTTTTCACTCATTTGCGCATCTTTAGTATATTCGCTAATGGTATTTGCTACTACCATTGCTAGTCCTTGGCAAGACTTAGTAAATGCGCAACATCAATGGGGCACAGGCGAGGTCGTTCGAAACACTTTAGGTATTACAGGGGTATCTATACTAGCTATTGCTTTAAGCGCAGGAATTTTTACTGGCCTTAATGGATTTTATGTAGCTACCAGTCGTCTACTATTCGCCATGGGGAGGTCACAAATCTTTCCAAGTGCTTTTGGTAAACTGCATCATAAATATAAAACTCCAAATATTAGTATAATGTTTATATGCTTACTTTGTTTAATTTCTCCTTTTTTTGGAAGGGAAGCTTTAAATTGGATTGTAGATATGTCTTCAATAGGAGTTACAGTTGCTTTTCTTTACTGTTGTTTAGCTTCATATAAAATATTTGCTTGGAATAAAAAAGAATCACTTGCAAAAAATAAGTTTCAAATTTCTCCAAAGAAAAAAATTATTTCCGTATTAGGAGTATTCATTAGTGTGGGGTTTATTTTATTATTAATTGTTCCAGGTTCTCCCGGGGCTTTGGCTTTCCCATCATGGATTGCTATGATTGTTTGGATATTGATTGGCTTTACATTTTTTCAAGTAAATCGTAAAAAAATTAGCCAATTAACAAAAGAAGAACTAGACATGAGAATTATTGGTAAGGATTCGAAATAAGAAAATTTATTTTGTTTATTATTTGAATAATAAGAAAAATTAAAATTTTTTCTTTAAATCTTAAAGATTCTAAAGTGATCTTGAGTTAAGGCTGAGATCACTTTATTTAATTTGAACCATGACACTTATGGACGAGATTTCAATGAAAGAAAAAACAATTTTTTATTACATTAAATTATATCGTGTATTACATATCTTTATTTCTAATTTTAAAACAACATAGATAACATTAGGATAGGAGGTGGCTTGAATGAATTCAGAAACTACTACACATAGATATTCCTCAAACACAGGCATGAAATATCGAAATAAATGGTTGTTAGGTATTTTATTCACTTTTGTAATCGCTTTCTTAGGGTTTTTATTAGCCCTTATTCCTGGTTTTAGCTATATTGGCCAATTAGCCTGTGCCATAATACTTGCTGTTTCTTACCGCCAGGTATTTGGATATCCCGAAAAATTAAGAGATGGTATAACTTTTTCGACGCAAAAACTTCTACGTTTAGCTATTATTTTATACGGTTTGCAACTAAATATTGCCGTTGTTTTAACTGATGGCGCGAGTTTATTAATTAGGGATGCAGTCATTATTACTTTTGCCATTTTATTTACTCTGTGGTTAGCCAAGATATTAAAAGCAGATTATTCCATCTCTATGCTATTGGGTGTAGGAACAGGAATTTGCGGAGCAGCAGCGATAGCTGCAGTAGCTCCAATACTTAAAGCAAAAAATGAAGACACTGCGATAAGCGTAGGGATTATTGCATTAATGGGAACTGTATTTTCTATTATTTATATTCTGTTACGCCCCATTATTCCTCTTGAATCGATGGAATATGGTATTTGGTCGGGTATGAGTCTTCATGAATTAGCGCATGTAGCTATAGCTGCAGAACCAGCAGGACAAGATGCCTTAGCTATTGCCCTTTTAGCAAAGCTTGGACGAGTGTTTTTACTAATTCCTGTTTGTTTCATCTTAATCTTTTGTATGAAAAAAATTTCAAGAGAGAAAAACGCCCCCCAAGTAAAAATTCCGTTTCCATATTTTCTTTTAGGTTTTATTGGCATGAGTTTAATAAATACATTTGTTTTAAATGAAGTCATTGCTTTCCCTAAAGAAATAATGGTCGGAGTTGAAAATGCCACGACCTGGTTGCTTACTGCTGCTATGGTCGGTCTGGGATTAAATGTAATTTTTAAAGATTTACGTAATAAAGCGTTTAAACCTTTAATTGCTATGTGCATTACAACTGTTTTTGTTTCAATCATTTCGTTTTTGTTGCTATAAATATTAATAAGAGGTGAAAACATGTGGGAAGAACTAATAGAAAAAGTGCGAAAAAAAAGACCTTCTATACTTTTTATGGAGGGAGAAGATAGTCGAGTTGTTGAAGCTGCGCTAAAGTTATCCCGAGAGAAAATTATTCACCCGATTTTGGTAGGAAATGAATACGAATTGTGGAGAAAAGTAAAAAATGTAAAAAATACAGATATTGAAATTGTGGATCCAAGTACTTTTTACTCAAACGAAAAAATTTGCAATTATCTGTTTCAAAAATTACTAACTAAATATTCTCAAGACCGCGCTAACCAACTAGTTCGAAGCACTAACTATTTTTCTATGGGTTTGTTACATTACAATATTGGAGAAGGTTTAATAGGCGGAGCAACTTTCAAAACTTCCGAGGTATTAAGGCCGGCTTTAGAAATCATTAAAACAAAAAAAGGTATTCAACGAATAAGTAGCTATTTTCTAATGAATAATCAAGAAAAAACATTTTTATTTGCAGATTGTGCTGTCAATCCCTCTCCAAATAGTTATGAATTGGCAGAAATAGCGTTTCTATCTGCAGAAGCTGCCGAACTTTATAATTTGAATCCAAAGGTGGCTTTTTGAGCTATTCTACCAATGGCTCTGCAATTTCTAGTGATACCGAAAAAGTTAGTGAAGCCACAAAAATATTTATTAATAAGCATGACGAATATCCTGCTGAAGGAGAAATCCAATTTGATGCAGCTGTGACACCAGCAATAGCCGCGCGCAAAAATCAAAATTCGGTCATTCATGGGGAAGCGAATGTGCTGGTATTCCCAGATCTAAATTCAGCAAATATAGCTTACAAGATTACAGAAAGGTTGGCTGGTTATCAAGCTATTGGGCCAATTATTCAAGGACTTAATCGTCCAGTGAATGATTTGTCTAGAGGGTGCTCAATGGAAGATATTTATTACCTAGGGATCATTACTGGATGGCAAGCGATAAACAATAAGAGGTTTAGTTTTTCCTGAGACAATTAAATCTACAATGTATGAAGCTTTTAAGTAAAGGGATGATTTGCCGATGGTTTATTTACGACATATTTGTTTAGATCAAAAACTCATCTCTTTTCAAGAAGCTATATTAAAATTTCAAAAAAATTGTACGACTAGAACTTGGGAAGTAGTCATTGAAAACGGTAAGCATTTCTTTTTTGAAGAGCCAAATAACCATTTTTGTTTTATTTTAGAAGCTGTAGACATAAATGGGCGTGTTTACCGTGGTCCTTGTGTGATTGAATTTGTGGCTCAAATGCTTAATACCGTTCACCTTCAAGGTATCAGGCCATTACAAGTACTATCATAAATGTCTCTCTAAAAAGACAAAAAGAAAAGTAATTCATTGGCCATTAGGGGATTTAAACCAACACTCTTAAGAGCAAAAAAGAATCAAGAAGCAATGATTCTTTTTATCGTTTGAATGTTTCGGAAGGTGCGACGCCTTTGTATTTGTCTTGCCCTTTTTTCTTGATTAATGCTGCAATAATCCTCCGACAGGGCTAACGAATAATGATAAAATGCGATAGAAAACGTTCGAACTAACGAAAGAGAAGACAAGAGGCTTAGCTGCCCCCGTGATCGTTGAGAAATATATTGGTAGTACTATGCCTCATCAGAAGGGAAAAACCTTGGCTACCTCCAGGGGTGTTATTAGGAAGGAGATTTTATGATGAAAATGAGCTGGCAATATTATTATACGGTGATGAAAAGAGCTCATATAGATCAATTAAAGCGGGAAGTATGGACAGCAGAGCACATTAAAATCAAACGGAGGATGCAAGGTTTATCGCAACGAGAACTGGCTGAAGCGGTCGGGGCATCCACGCGTACGATCAGACGTATTGAAGCCGGTATGACGACCCCTCACGAAGAGCTTTTAAAAATCATTGCTCAAATTCTTCCCATCCATTTCCCGCAAAACAGAACCAATGAAGAGACTAGATGGTATAAGTGAAATACCCAAAGCAGTTAAACAGGATGGTGGCCCTGAGGGATGCTTAATCCCTAATCGAAGCATGCCTTGGAACAATTAAAAGAAAACATAGAAGAATTTATAAAAAAAGTAATAATTGAAAATGAAATGAATAATAAGTCAAAATAACTGAGTGTAAAAAGCTAAGAAAAGCAGCAGTTCCCCTAGAAAGAGTGAGGGTCTATTTATATGATTTATTGATACAAAAAGAAGAAATTGACTATTTGTATAATTAAATAATTGGATTATTGTTTCATCTTAAGTAGTAAAAAAAGCATCTCAGCTTCGAAAAGAGTTGAGATGCTTGTTTGTTTTGTGAGGAGTTGCTAATAATCGCGATTATGTTAATGAAATTTTCGATGTAATATATAAAATAAACATGAACAGGGCCTCTCAAAGAAGAGGCCCCATTCATGTCATTCTCCTTCTAGTTCAACATGGTACTTGTACCGATCCGCACGATAATAGATTTCCGCAAATTCGATACCCTCGTGATGATCAAAAGAACACCGTTCGATATAAAGTAATGGCGCATGGTCTTCTAACTGCAATTGGTCCTGCAGCATGGAGGTGGCGCTCATGGCTTCAATGGTTTCATTGGCTGTGGTTAAGTGAATGTCATGCGCTCGGAGTACTTGATAAAGAGACGCTTGGGGTGACACCATATCGCTTTGAGTAATCTCCACTTTATTAATCGGAATAAAGGAGCGATGGAAACCTACTTTTTCGCCGTTTATGATGCGTAAACGTTCAATTTTGTACACTTGAACATCTTCACGCAAGTGTAATTTCGTCACCACTTGGAGAGGCGCCTCCACAATATCGAAAGAGACTAATTCGGAAAGAGCGTCTCGATTCAAGTTGTCTTCACTAAAGCTCGAAATTCTCTTTAGCTGCAGTCCGTGTTTGGTGTTCATCACAATAGTTCCGATGCCCGAGTGTTTTTTAACATAGCCATTGGTTTGTAAAATATCCATCGCCCGACGAATCGTGATACGACTTACTCCGTACGTGTCTTGCAATGCTGGTTCGGAAGGCAAAATATCGCCCTCATGATATTCGTTACGAATGATTTTTTGAAGCAATTCATTGTAAATTTGCTTATACAGGGGCTCGTTCGTTTTCGTAGAGTCAATCATAGTAACCTCTTCCAGTCTTATGATATTCGAGAAGCGAGACGCTGAGCTAGGCTCGTGATGTCAAAATCATTTGCCTTCTCGATAAAGTCTATCATATCATAAAATTCCCTGTTTTTCTCACTTATGGCCCCGACGATGGCGCCGACAATGGTAGCTATCGTATCGGTGTCATACCCGATGTTCACCGCATCGATAACCGCCTGTTGAGCATTTCCATGATTTGCTTTGATAATCCCAAACGCACATGGCACCGCTTCGGAGACATGTAAGCCGCTTCCGATGAGCTGATAGAGTTTTAACAGATTTTCTTCTTTGGAGCCAGGTTCCTCGACGATATCAAAAGCCAATTTCATTCGTTCCACGACGCTGGCCCCAGCTACCGTTCGGCTGGTATCTTGTCCTAAACGCTCGCCCTCGATAGCACCATATAACCCCGCTTCCAAAATCTCATCAAAGGTGACTTCTTCTTTTAAAGAAGCACTAACGGCAGAAGCAACGGCACTAGCTCCAGATATGGCTAAATGATTGTCATGTGTCACTCTTGTGATCGTGATGGCATCTTGGATGGCCGCATCTTGATGACCGGGATGAAATAACCCCGCAGGAGAAATTTTCATAGCAGCCCCGTTGGTGGCTTTGGATGCATAGTCAACGATGACTGCACCCTCGAGAGGCTGCATTTCTTGTTTTTCGCCTTTGTACATGGCAATAGCACTTCTGGTGGTAGGCCCGGCAAAACGATTAAAGTAGACGGGCATGTTGGACCACTTGATCATGGCCTGTTTGACGATTTCGGTGGTGATGGTTTGCTCTTTCGTTTCTAAAACCTCTTGGAGAATCAGATAAATTTGGGAAAAATCGTCCGTCACTTGACCTGGTTCATTCCCTAAAGCAAAGGCGGTGTCACCTGGCTTCTGAAATTCCGTGACCTGTCCATGAAATGTTTCTCGAATTTGATGAAACGTAAGGTTTTCGGTGGCGGCCCCCATCGCGTCCCCCATGGCTGCTAAAGCGAGACTCCCTAGAATGTTCTTTTCCATAATAATCTTCTCCTTTGTTATTCTTCTTCCATATTGTTGGATTCTTTAAATCCAAGGATCAACGTCAAAACCATCGCGGAAACAAATGAAATAGTTAATCCTACGATATACGCCCATAAGGTAGGCCCGGCGAAAGCGGGAATGGTTGTCAGCCCCCCAAAAACAAAAGCATATCCGACTACGTTAAAGAATCCCATAAATGCGCCGCCAATAGCTGCGCCCACACATCCAGCAACCAATGGGGTTTTTAGTTTAACGCCCAGACCATAAATGGCTGGTTCCACGATACCGGATAAAAACACCGAGGTGATGGAGGTAATGGAAAATGATTGGAGCGTTTTGCTTTTGCTTCGTAAAAAGACGGCTAACACTGCACCAGCCATACCGAAATTAGCATTGGCGGCATAGGCGATTATACTGGATTCTCCTGTAGAGGCAATGTTCGGGATAACGACGGTGGTATTTGGAGCCCAGTGAATGCCAAACATGATGAAGATGTTCCAGATCCCTCCAATGATCGCTCCGGCGATGACACTGTTCGACGAAATGACAAGATCAACACCTTGCGCCGATAAAATACTCAAGTAATTGCCGATAGGTCCAATGACGATCGCCACTAACGGGACCAACAAAAATAATAAGACCGTAGGAATAACCACCATGTGCAAACTTTGTACCAATTTTCCTTTCATGAAGTGTTCTAATTTCGATTGAACCCATACTGTTAAGATGGCTGGTATAACTTGGCCGCTGTAATCAAAAATGGGTACCGGAACACCCATATAACTAATGGAGTCCGTCTCGTTTTCTACTAGAGCTAAAAAATCAGGCATCAATAATGCTCCCATGATCGCTAACGCAATATAAGGGCTCGTTTTAAATCGTCTCGCGGCTGTAATCGCTACAAGCAGAGGAAGGAACTGAAAAACGGAAGTAGCAGCTAGGGTCAGGATTAAGTTAGTATTACTATCTTCATTCAAAACACCAATCTGGGTGGCTAAAATCGTGAATCCTCGTAATAAACCGGCACCAGCGAACAAAGGTAATAATGGAGTGAAAATGCTTATGACAATTTCTAAAAAATGATTAAAATACCGTTTGAATGTATTTTGTTCTTTCTTTTCTTCTTTGACGTCTTCCTCATGACGTATATTTATTTTTTCTTTTTCTTGTAGTTCCGTTCTTTTAATAATTTCTTCGTAAACTTCATTAACATTCGTGCCGATGACGATTTGAAACGTAGACTCGCTATCAACAACACCCATAACGCCTTTGGTATCTCTTATTTTTTGAGTGTCTACTAAGCTTTTATCCTTTAATTCGGTTCTTAGTCTTGTTGCACAGTGCGTCACCGTTTTAATATTTTGTTCTCCACCCATGAATTTGATAAGGTCTTTCGCCAACTTTTCCATTTATTCTGCCCTCCTCGAAAAATATTGATAACTAATAAGCATGCACACCAATATTAAACATCATAACGTTATAACGTTTATAAATATAATATAGCGCTTTCATATCGTTGTCAACTAAGAAATGCTTTAAGCTTTTTGTAATCGCCAATTGTGCAAATAAGCTAGACAACGAAAAAGATCATTCGAGACACACTCAAGATGAATTTCCGACTAAAGAACTCATAGAAATGGGCAAGAACGACCTGTACCCATCTTCGCACGAATGAAGTTCTCCTCATGGAAGCGTCCGTTTCCCTGTTCCAGAAGCATGCTGTACCGTCTATTCGAGCAACGGGCGCTGAATCGAAAGACGCTGCCGAGGAAAGGAAAGCTAAAACCGAATGGACATTAGGAACGTTGAGGAAAGCAGTCGTTTCTTCGGACACTTGCGGTTAGAAACCGGAATTATCCAGCCTTTCGGCAGGAATTCGGGCACTTAGAAGGTGAGGCTATTGTTGGGCGTCACCACCAAAGTGCCGTGAGTACCCTGGTCGAGCCCTTCTCAAAAGTGATTATTACTCTTCAACCATGCGGACGCTTCTTGAAATACCTCTTTAAATCTATCTCCTTTGACTGCGGCAAAGTTTTTCCAACTGGTGGTTGATTAGGAATAGACACGATCTTGCCCTTTCTTTTGCCGATCTGGGAACACCCTTTTCAGCGCGGACCAAACGAACATTCGAATAATTTGCTTCGAAAGGATAAATTGCCCAAACACATGGATTTTCAGGACGTGGAGCAGTGGTATGTTTCCACTGTGCCCCCCAAAAGAAATCATCTCCCAAGAAAATCGTTAGACTATTTCACCCCGTTGGAAGTATTCATAAGGTACCTGGAGCCTGATATGTTGTCTAACTTAATTTGACGATTTAAAGCATTAAAATTGAAAAATTAAAAAGCAACTCTTTTAGTATACTTACTGAGCACTATTGTTTTTTAAAAAATTAATAAATTTTTTAAAACTAAAAAACATGAAAAATAGAGCCATTAATTTAAATATTAGTTCTGCACTAAAATTGGTTAACGGTAAACCGTCACCGAACAGATCCCATCTAAAAAAAGCAATCCTGAAATATACATAAAAATAATGGCAGCGTTAAGCTCTGAAGACCGAGTACTCAAAGATTTTTCTCTTTGGTTAGAGTAAGGCATATTTTTCTTCTCCTTAGTGCAAAAATTTCTTCTTACTAGAAAGAATACTAAAGTCGTTATTGCTCTTCCAAGCAATGAGGACTCGCTTTGTACCGCTGATAAGGACTGAGTGATAACGATTAGCCACTGTGACGGTGTTACCACCTCAACGATATCAAAAACACTCAAACGGGTTAAGCACCGATAGAACATGGAATCAGCTCATTTAAAAGCTTTACTTATTTCCATATTTGCTTAACAGATATCTATTTATTTTTAAAACTGTCCCTATTCTTGTTTTAATCGTGTAAAGCATGCTTAATGTTCCAGCCGCCGGGGAAGTATACATGAAGAAGATGCTGTATAAATGTACGAAAAGATGTGGAAGACTGTAGAAACGCTGAAAAGAATGATAGAAAATGAAAAAGACCGCTAGTTCTCCAATGGTGCAAAACGGGTTCGAGATGGAGACATCGGTAGAGAAAGGAGACGGGTTGGATATGGAAACGACTATTATTGTCCTTTTGGGACTCTTAATAGTGTTTATTGTATTCGTGCCGGCAGGGCTCGTGCTTTGGATGTATGTCAGGGACCGCCAGCAGAAACAGCACGCTATTTTGAAAAACTTTCCGGTTCTGGGCAGAATGCGCTATTTAATCGAGAAAACGGGACCGGAATTTCGCCAGTATTTATTTAACAATGATCTTGAAGGGAAACCCTTTTCAAGGGAGCAATTTGTTTCCACTGTCAAGGCTGGTAAGTACAAAACACGTATGCTAGGCTATGGTTCAAAAGAAAATTTTAATACGAACGGATATTACATTGTAAACGACATGTACCCAACGTTAGAAGAGGAGATACGCCGAGACCGTAAGGCGGATGCCGTGCTCAGCAAAGTATATGAGATCGATAATGAACGGCTGTTTACCCGGCAGGAGCATCATGTGGAGGAATCATTCGATCCATATCTTCTTGATGAGAAGGATACCATCACGCTCGGAAAGCATAGCGGGGTGAAGCAACCCTTCCATGTTAAAGGACTCATCGGCCAGTCGGGAATGAGCTACGGCTCGCTCGGAGACCGGGCGATCAAAGCATTGTCTATTGGAAATGCCCGGGCTTCCGGTTCCTGGATGAATACGGGCGAAGGTGGGCTGTCGGAGTATCATCTGTCGGGCGGGGCAGATATTATATGGCAGATTGGCCCCGGCTTGTTTGGTGCACGAGACCAGGCCGGAAACTTCAACCCGGAGCTGTTCAGGAAGCAGGCGGCACACGAGCAAGTGAAAGCTATAGAGATTAAGTTGGCCCAGGGGGCAAAGCAGCGAGGCGGTCACGTTGATGGAGCGAAGGTTACGGAGAAAATTGCTTCCATTCGTAACGTAGAGCCCTGGAAAACGATAGACAGCCCGAACCGTTTCAAAGGTATCGAAACGACGGAAAAACTGATGTCGTTTTTAGAAGAACTGCGGCGGTTGAGTAATAAGCCGGTTGGTATAAAAATTACCCTCGGCTCAAAACAGCATGCTGCCAGGCTGGCGGAGGAATTGAAAGCTTCGGCTATTCTTCCGGACTTTATTACGCTTGACGGAAGCGAAGGAGGTACTGGAGCCTCATACAAAGAAATGGCTGACAGTGTGTCTCTTCCGTTATTCTCAGCGCTACCGATGCTTGAAGAAGCACTGAATGAAACAGGGCTTAGAGATAAAATTACTATCGTTGCTTCAGGGAAACTTTTAACGCCAAATAAGGCGGTCACAGCGCTTGCTTTAGGCGCTGATTTGATTCATGTGGCGAGAGGGTTCATGATCAGCGTGGGTTGTATCATGGCCCAGGTTTGCCATACAAATGAGTGCCCGGTCGGTGTGGCTACTACAGATCCGAAGCGACAGGAAGCCCTGGACGTAGAAGAAAAATCGTACCGTGTCACTAATTTTATTATTTCGATGCGGGAGGGCATGCATAATTTGGCAGTGGCGGCCGGTCTCCATTCCCCCACCGAATTCCATAGAGCTCATGTTATCTATAAAGATGTAGATGGCCGTACGTATTCCGTAGAAGATATGGAAAAAAAGTATTAAAATTAGAAGAGAAGTGATATTGATTGCTACAACATTGCATTGGGGTGCTAATCTAGCGGTATTTTCCGCGTTTTCACCTCTATAATGAAGCATTTGGAGCATCTTCTTTCTTTATTTACAGGGTCATTAGTACTTTGGCATTTTTGTTCGTGTGGAAATTCGTTCCTGAGAGGAAAAATAAGCCTCCGAAGAAATCGAAGATATTTGGCTTAATAAAGTTAAAATTAGTGAAGAAAGAGTTCACGAAGGAAACGAATTTATACTTAAGCACCATTAACACCAATGTTTTTAGTATATAAGTTAATTAATAAAAACAAGGGCTCTCCTAAATACAGGAAAGCCCTTGTTTTTACAGTCTTCGGCTGTTCCGGATGTCTTAATCGAGAAATCAACTGGGGCCAATCCGCCCAAACTACGCGCCGAGCAGCTATGTTTGGCGCGTTTTTTATCAGGCCCCCAATAACCCGTGGGAGAAGAAAGGAAGAGGTACCATGCTAACGACTATCGGAACAGCTTCGGTGCTTTATGCAGCCACGGCAATTGATCTAGTGGTGTTACTCCTGCTCTTTTTCGGTTAGGCGACCACAAAGAAGCAGTATGGCCAGATTTATCTCGGGCACTACAGGGGCTCGTTGGTGCTTATCGGTGTTAGTCTGTTTTTCGCTTTTGTATTACGCGTGGTCCCGGAGGACTGGATGTTAGGCTTGCTGGGCCTGATTCCGTTGTACCTGGGGATCAAAATCGCCCTCATGGGCGATGAGGATGATGGGGACCAGCAACTGCATCAGCACCAGCGAACAAACCTCTCCACGACGGTTGCCCTCGTTGTCATTGCTAGCTGCGGGGCCGATAATATTGGTTTGTTTGTGCCTTATTTTGTTTCCATCTCGGCATCGGCCCTGATGACCACACTGGTCACCTTCGCTGTATGGATATTGATTTTAGTATTTAGTGCCCAGCAATTGAGTCGTCTACCCGGTGTATCGACCGCAATCGAATACGTGGGCCGCTGGGTCGTGGCGGTCATTTACATCGGTCTGGGATTCTACGTACTGATCCTGCAAGGCACCGTTGCGGTCGTGTGGTCGTGGATCACTGGATAAGAAGCGTTGAGGAGGCGAGCCCTCGTTTGCCAAGACGCATGCTATATGGTTTGGGGGAAATCATTCTCCTCCAAGCAATCTCCTTATCGTTCGACGTATTCTATGGTAGCAAGCCGGAGGGCTGTTTTTTCATACCTAATTAATGGTGAAAGGACAGTGTCACCGTTGATTAAACGGTGGGCTTGCTGCCAGGACGCGCCTGTATGTCTTGTCGATTCCGGTGTGTGTCGTTATGATAGTCATATTGCCATTGTTAGCCCGACTGTAAGAACAACGAATGGGAGGGAGGAGCCCTAAATGAAAAAACGATGAAGATGACAATCGCGATGGTTCTAACTGCGGGATTACTAGCTGCTTGTGGGGAGAACGAGGAGAAGGATACAAGCTTTTTTGCTGAAAATGACTGGGCTGAGCTAGACGTAGTTGAAAAAGAAATAGGCTCAGATTTCGAATCTGTAAACGTAGAAAATGAGGAAGGAAATAGTCGAGTGATTGTTTATGCAAACAATGGCAATCCTGAATACAAATCAATATACATTTTGGACGAAGAGCGTTTAAAGATTGTTAGCATTGGGGAAGAAGGTGAAGGTCAAATTTATAATGACGTTATTCGTTAAAGTCGATCAAAAGCTGAACGATTGATTAAGTATAAATAGAAATATAATCATGAATTGAACTTTCATCGTCAAGTAGATAGCGAAAATACATCAAATTCTCAAACGGCTTGCCCTTGATATCCAAATGAGGCAAGCCGTTTAAAGTTCTTCGACGACGAAAACCAAGTAGAGAAGGAATTATCTAGAATTTGCTTCGCTATCAGAGAAATATAACCATCCTGCTTCAACTAGGTTCGCTTTGTTTCTAGCAGGTTGATTTTATCGAATAGTTTTAGTATTATCACTAGTGACTGACTGTCAGTCACTATTAGTGATAGAAGCACAAATTTACAGGAGGCAACCATGAAACAGACCACCTACGATCAATTATTGAAAGCGGCCATCACCGTCATTCATCGGGAAGGATTCGATCAAACGTCAGTCTCCCACCTAGTGAAGGAAGCCGGTGTAGCTCAGGGGACGTTTTATAATTATTTCGAATCGAAAAAAGAGCTCGTGCCGGCCATTGCTTCTCATATCCTAAACGAACAGTTGGCTCGCATGAAAGCGCATGGAGATGCAGGCACCCTCACCGAAATCATTGATATCGTGATCGCCATAACGTTTCAGATCACGGAAGAATTTCAGGATTCGATTAGCATGTGCTATAGCGGGATGTCGCTCTATTACTCCTTTGAGCGTTGGGAAGCGATTTATCGCCCCTACTATGATTGGCTGCAAGCGCAATTCGTGCAATTACAACAGCACCATCAACTGACGAATGAACTGGAGTTGAAGCTAATGGTTAACAACACGATCGGCCTGGTCGAGCACGCCGCAGAAAGCCATTATTTGTCCCGATCGGGGACGAACGATCAACGGCAGGCCAAGGCCGAACTGAAGCTCATGCTTGTACGAGCTCTCGCAAGATAAGGGGGTGATCGAATGAATATGAAACAAGAAAAGAAAATACTTTGGATCTCGATCATGGCCACTGTTCTGTTTTCAGGCACCGGTATGATCTTAGGCTTATGGGTCCAATCGCAAATGATTGTATTCGACGGGTTATATTCGCTGGTCGGGGTGGCGCTCTCCTGTGTCTCGCTAGCGGCGGCTACATGGATGGCAACGACCGACTGGAAACGATACCCCTTTGGGTTGGACATCGTGGAACCTCTCGTGGTGTTATTCAAGTACATGGTTATTCTGCTGTTGATCGCGGGTTCGGCAGCGGCCGCCCTGGTGTCCCTGTTCCAAGGAGGACGGGACATGCAAGTAGGACCGGCGTTTGTTTACTCGTTTATCGGATTGCTCGCGTGTGGAGCTGTCGCTCGTTATTTACACGTGCAGGCTTCCCGTTCGCAGTCGGCCTTATTAAAGGCGGAATCCAATCAGTGGCTCATGGATACGCTCGTCAGTATGGGAGTGTTTGTGGGATTTCTCGTCGCCTTTATGCTTGAAATTTTTCAGTGGTTCCCGTCGTTTATTCCTTATGTCGATCCAGTCATGGTACTGCTCGTATCCGTATACTTTTTGCGGTTTCCGCTGAAAGAAATGCGCCTAGCCCTTCGGGAGGTTTTGGCGATGAGCTCGCATGAAGGAATACGCCGTCGCATGGAAGAAACGTTAGAGGAGCTGGCTGCCGACTATAATGTCGAAGAAAGCTTTCTGCGGATAACCAAGGTCGGGCGTACTCTTTGGGTGGAAATTGATATTGTGGCGCTGGAAAGTAGCCCCCTCAATTCCCTAAAAAAACAAGATGAAATGCGAGAAAAACTGGCCGCAATATTGACCGGCGCAACACCCAAAAAATGGCTGACGGTCTCGTTCATGGCCGATCGGCATTGGGCCCTTGATGACTAAAAGGTAGATAAACTTTGGGGAGTTATTCTTACAGGAAAACCGTTCTGATGAAGGATCACCCTGATCTTCAATGCGGTTAATCGTTTTGTCAGTAAAAATAATAGATAGGTAGATAGACAAACACAGTGTGCTGCCGCCGGTCCCGGTGGCTGCATAAAGTAGAAGCTGAAACAGATGACGACGAATCAAGTCATTGACTTAGCCCATTTTTCACAATGTGTTAACACAAAGTAGATTATTGGAAGCAGGTCCCGCTTTTGCTGGCATCGACTATGATCCCTACCCTTCTGATAGCATCTATACTATCAGAAGGGTAGGGATATTCTTATGAGAATGGATGGACTAACGATGGTATATGATGTAGAAGCGTTTGGAAATATTCCAGCGTCCGAAAATTGGCTGTTCGATGCGGCAACACAGGAATGGAAAAAACTAGATCTCTAGAGATTTTGGGACAAAACGGCAGATCAGTATATCTGGTATTGATCGACCCTCGAACATGACCCTTGCCCTCTGAAGAGAATCACACAGGGAGAGACACTATAACGCTGGGAAATCGATGGCCTTAAAACTGGCAAGCACCATTTGCTGCTTGTGATTCATGAAGGGCAGAAGGTGCTGCTGTTGCACAATTCAATAAGACGTATAACGGGGACGATCCGACGACCGGACATTGGCCCAGCTGAACAGTGTTACGACGCTTATGGTGCGAATGATTCCAGATAACAACGATAAAGACAAAGGAAGACATTGAGATGAGCAAAGCATTCGATCGTTACCAAGAAGTTATGGGAAAAGCATATATTGATCGATTTAAGCTGAAATCAGTCCTTGCGGCAACCATCAAAACTGAACGCCAACGTCAGGCTTTTTCCCAACAGGAGTTGGCAGATGCAATTGGAAAACCAAAATTTACGATTAAAGCTATTTTTATTTCTTAATTAAGAGAGGCGCTAGAATCATCGAAAAGACAAAACGTGATGGCAATAAATAGTCTACTAACTAAGGAAATGATGCAAGCATTCTATTTATAATGCTTTAACAAATCCTCCATCAGCAAGAATAGTTTGGCCTGTAATGTATGTATTCGCTTCAGAACAGAGGTATACCATTAATTTTGCGTATTCCTCTGAGGTTCCGTAACGCCCTAAGGGGATGCTCATTATGCTTTGATTTTTTATCTCTTCTGATAACATTCCCAACTTTTTTCCTTTGTTTTCATCAAGCTGTTTTGTTCTGTTGGTTTCAATTCGGCCTGGTCCAAGGACATTAATAAGAATATTATCCGGACCTAATTCTTGAGAAAGTGTTTTTGTTAAACCGAGTACGCCTGCGCGTAATGTATTAGATAATATTAAATTATCGATAACGCTTTTCACGGATGACGACGTAGAGTTAATTATACGTCCACCTCCCTGGGCTTTCATATGGGGAATCACAGCTCGAATGGATCGAATAAAACTTAATAAAACTAATTCATAAGCTTGCTGCCAATCTGCGTCAGAAAAGGCAGTAAAGGGGCCAGCAGGTGGCCCTCCGGTATTGTTTACTAAAACATCAATTCGACCCAGTTCAGAAACGCTTTTTTCTACTACGCTTTCAATATCTTCTCGCTTTGTCATGTCTCCTACGGAATAGAAAACGCTATTATTATTTGTTGTACGCTTAATCTCTTCTACTGTATCTATAAGTTTATCCGACGAAGAGCTAAAAAGCATCACTTTGGCCCCTTCTTTGGCAAATTCCATCGCTCCAGCTTTTCCCAAACCAGTACTTGAAGCTAAAACTAATACGCCTTTTCCTTTTAATCCCAAATCCATATCTGCTTGTCCCTCCTTAAACCAATTCATGCACCTAGCAAGAAAGCCTATTATATGCTTAGATCAAGGATTCCATCGAATATATAGTAACTGATTTCAGTGGAACTTAAACATTTACGCTTGCTTTTTCTTTGCGTTCTTCTTCAACATGTATACGTTCTACAATATTCTTACCGATTTCTAGAGAAGCAGTTGCCGCTGGTGATGGTGCATTGCACACATGTAAACTTTTCTTACCAGAAACAATGTAAAAATCATCAACCATTTTCCCATCTTTCGTTAAAGCCTGGGCCCGTACTCCGCGCGGTCCTATTATAAGGTCTTCTTCCTGGACTTCTGGAATTAATTTCTGAAGATTTTGCACAAATTTCTTTTTATTTACGGAACGGATCATTTCTCCTATGCCTTCTTTTAAGTAAGGTTTAGCAAGCTTCCAGAATCCTTTGTAAAGAAGGACTTCAGATAAGTCCTTAATGTTGATATCCCGCTTTTTATATCCTTCTCGCTTGAAACCAAGAACGGCGTTAGGCCCAGCATCAACATTACCATCCATCATACGAGTGAAGTGAGCACCTAAAAAGGGGAATTCGGGATTGGGGACAGGGTAAATCAAATTACGTACGAGATCTCTTTTCTCTTCGACAAATTTATAATATTCCCCCCGAAAAGGTACGATTTTTAGGTCCAAGTGGTAACCAGCGAGTTCAGCTATCCGATCACTTTGCAAACCAGCACAATTAATTAAGTAACGGCCGTTATAAACTTCTTTGTTGGTGTTAATTTCTACGCTATCAGTGTTTTCCGAAATAGCTGTTACGGCAGTACCATATTTAATTTGGCCATTTTGTTGTTCGATGAGTTCAGCAAGCTTATTGGAAACTTTTGAGTAATCAATAATGCCAGTTGAAGGTACGTAAATGCCTGCTATTCCTCGAACATGAGGTTCTTTTTCTAAAAGTTCTGATTTGCTTAATTTTTCAATGTCCAATTCATTTTGAAGCCCCCGTTGATAAAGATTTTCAAGGTGGGGCAATTCCTTTTCTTCTGTGGCGACGATGACTTTTCCACAGATGTCTATCGGTATTTGATGCTTTTCTGCAAATTGACGCATGGATTTATTTCCCTGTTTCGCTAGACGAGCTTTTAGACTTCCAGGTGTGTAATAAATACCAGAATGAATAACACCGCTATTATGACCCGTTTGATGAAAAGCTACTTTTTCTTCTTTTTCAAGTACAGTGACGTTTGCATGAGGATGCTGCTTTGTTAGCTCGTAGGCAACGGACAAGCCTACGATCCCACCGCCGATAATAATATAATCTTCCATTGATTTCTCTCCCTCTTTATTGATTAAATTAATAGTTAAAACGTTTATTAATTATTGCTTGCAAACTACAGTTATAGACGATTAAAAATACAACAAAGTGATGGGGAAAATTCTTTTCGTTATTTCTATTGGTGATAGGCTTTGTCTTAATTAATCTCCCATCGATTTAATTTCTTCCAATTTAGTTTTAACATTCATTAAATGAGCCTGCATTGTTGCTTTGATCGTGTCACTATCCCTTGCACAAAAAGCTTCGTAGATCATTTCGTGTTCATGATATACCTCTTTTCTTTTTCTAGGCTTTCCGAGGTTTTTTGATAAAGAAAACTGTAAAGAGTTTTGCAGAACGGTACTAATATTAATAAATGTTTGCTCGAAAAAAGCATTTTTAGCTGCTCTGATTAAAACGAGGTGAAACTGGTAATCTGCTTCAAACCCTATGCTTTCTTTGTTTGTCAAAGTACCTTTAAATTGATTGAGCGCTTTCAAAAGTTCAATTTCGTCCTCTTCTTCATGTCGTTGAGCGGCTAGGGCAGCAGCTTCTACTTCAAACACCATACGCATTTCGAGCAAATCAATAATTTCACTAACGTCAATCAAAGAATAAGGGATGACTTCTAACATGTTTACCAAATTAACTTCGTTGATTTGTCGGCCGCCCCCTTGTAAGGAAGTCACTACGCCACTAATAGAGAGAATATTTAAAGCTTCGCGTATAGCTGTGCGACTAACTCCAAATTGCTTGGCTAAGGTTATTTCGGGAGGGAGTTTATCGCCAGGAGCATATTCTCCTGTTCTGATTTTCTCTTGCATTAATTCTAAAACTTGAGTTGATACTTTTTTGCGATAGAGAGATTCAGGCATCTAATAGTCTCCTTTCTTAAAAGCCGTGTCGTAAGATCGACCTTGGTAATGATAACGATAAATTTGTATGGCTACAGCACCTCCCAAGAGTAAAACTCCAAGCATGATAGTAAATACATTTGTAAATAATAATAATATTATAGGAAAGACAAAAAGTAGTTGTTCCCACCATAATAAAGGTTTTAAGAAGTATTTTGCTAATACTATGGTTAGGGCAAATACGATCGAGGAAGCTAACAGCAGTGTTAGTATGATATCAAGAAAGTTGTTATTGCTTCCTTGCATAACTATGGCTGGGTTAAAAGCAATTAAAAACGGTATGATGAACCCAGGTAGTGCTAAACGTAAAGCACTCCAAGAGGTTTGCATGGCATCTGATTTAGCTATGCCTGAAGCGGTGTAAGAAGCAAGTGCTACAGGAGGAGTAATGCTAGAAAGCACCCCAAACCAGAAAACAAAGAAGTGAGCAGCAACATCATTAATCCCCATGTCAATAAGTACAGGAGCTACTGTGACAGACACAATAATATATAAAGCTGTGGAAGGGAGACCTAGGCTCAAAACGATACAGGTGAGCATTACTAAAAATAAAGCTATTAATAAATTTCCGCTTGAGATAGCCAAAATATTTGTACTAATAGCTTCTCCTAAGCCTGTCATCGATATAACGGCAATCATAATACCAATAGATGCACATGCCATGGTCACTTGCACAGTGCCTTTTGCTCCTTCATAAAGACCTTGAATCAATTTTCTAGGTGTGATGCGTGTCGAAGGATCTAATGTAAGCCAACTTACAATAATGATACTTATGATACCAACAAACCCAGCAAATAAAGGCGTCCGTCCCGATAGTAAAAAGTAAACTACTATTATCAGGGGAAGTAATAATAATCCTCGCTCTTTGAGTACTTTAAAAACTTGGGGTATTGATTCTTTACTAATACCTTTTAATCCCTGTTTCCTAGATTCAATGTTAATAGCAAGAATTAAGGCTCCGAAGTACAAAAAGGTCGGAATAATTGCGGCTAGCACAATGACTGAATAGGGAACTCCAAGAAATCCCGCCATTATAAACGCCGCTGCGCCCATGATTGGGGGCATCATCATTCCACCTGTAGATGCTGTAGCCTCTACAGCTCCAGCGAACCGTGATCTAAAGCCCACTGATTTCATTAAAGGAATCGTAAATGTGCCGGTCGTGGCAACATTAGCTACGGCGCTGCCGCTCAATGAACCTGTTAAGGCACTTGTTAATACAGAGACTTGAGCTGGACCGCCGCTATATCTTCCAGCAAAAGCTAGTGCGAGGTCATTAAATAATTTTGAAGCTCCACTCACACTAAGAAATGCTCCTAAAATAATAAAAATAACAATATATGTGGCAGCTATCGATAACGTCATGCCAAATATGCCTTCCGTAGTCATATATACGCGATATAATAGCCTTTCGATACTAAAACCAGCATGGCCAAAAACACCGGAAAAGTAAGGACCGACAATACTATACACCATAGCCAATATGATTAAAATTGGAATAAACCAACCTAGTGCACGACGAGTGGCTTCTAAGAGGAAGACGATCGCTATTGTGGCAAAAATATAGTTAATCGTAACTGCCTGAGACAAGCGATCGATATGGATATTGGAATAACCATATAAAATATATCCAATAGCAATCGCACTACCGAGGGCTAAAACGATATCTACGATAGAAAAAGGACTATTCTCGTTTTTCTTTGAAGAAGGGTACAAGAGAAATGTTAGAAATGAAGACAGCATGAGAAATACGCTATTTCTGTAAATTTCTTGCATATTCAAGAAGCTATTCGATACGATAGCGAATACTGCTAATATAACAGCTACGCTAACGACAAGGATTTTTCTCCAAGTGCTAGAATATCTCTCTGGCGTTTGTATGTTCTCGGTACGTTGGTTTGAATCTAGATTTGTATTGCTGTTGGCCATTTACATACTCATCCTTTCTTTTCTTTTGGCGGCATTAAATTTTCTGGCACTTTTACACCTTGCTCTTTGTAATATTTGTAGGCCCCTGAATGTAAGGGAACTGTTAATCCTTCTAAAGAATTTTCTAACGTTATATTTTTTGTAACAGAGTGTATTCCATGTACTCGTTCTAAATTTTCATACGTGTTTTTTGTGATTTGATAAACTGTTTCTTTATTTACGTTTGCATCTGTGCCCATGAAATTGCCTTGAGCTATGGTGCGTATTTCTTCTCTTTGATTTGGATAAGTTTCAGCAGGAATTGTATACCTATAAAAAACTTCTGAACTTGATTGGATTTTTTGTAATTGTTCATCGGATACGTCGAGCAAGGTCGCGTTCACACCACTTGCATACATATCTGTAATAGCAGTGGTAGGTAAACCGGCAGAAACAGCTCCTCCTTGTAGAGTTCCATCTCTCATTGCGGAAATCGTGTCTCCAAATCCAAGATAATCTTGATTGATATCTTTTTTAGACATGCCGAGACTGTTCATAATAATACGTGTGGTTTGTTCTGTACCACTTCCACGAGAGCCCAGAGAAAAATTTGTTCCTTCTATATCAGCTAGATTTCCTGTGGTAATTTGGCTATTTTTTAAAGGGAATTGTTCTGCGTTAGGCCATAATGTTGTTACAGCACGCAAATCTTCGTAAGTATTATCAGCGTATATATCTTTACCTTGGTAAGCAAAGTCCCCAATAACGCCTTGGATAGTGGCAAATTCAGCTTCTCCCTCTCTAAGTAAGTCAACATTTTCTACGGAGCCTCCTGATGATTGTCCTGTCACTCGAACATTTTCCCCTAATTCCTCTGTGTACAAGTTTGCTAAGCCTACACCCACAGGGTAATAAGTTCCCGCTGTGGTTCCTGTAGCGATCGAATAATATTCATACTTTTGGTCTGAAAAAGCATTTAATAAGAGAAATGAAACCGGTACCAAAAATAATAATAAAAAAAGAATACGTTTCATAATAAACCCCTTTCCGAAAAACATGTTATACTGTATAACAAATTTTAGTTGTTAACGCTTTCAATTACAATACAAAATTTTCAGAACTTTATATCTGATTTTAATTGAAGGCTAAATGAGATCACTCTACAATGAATATAGTCTAAGGGAGGTGTTATCAATTACGTTTATGAGTAACACTTTTTATTAAAGGAGGAATAGTAATCAAACAAAATTTATTGGAATATAATGTAACTTAAATTTTTAAGTCGGAGCAATTAAGAATTTATAGTCTTTTCAAGATAAATGAAAAATTTACATTTTAAGTATTAACGATATATAACCAGTGGAATTTGGAGAAAATCTCTTTTAAGATGAAGAAATTAAAGAATTAATATTAAATCATAATTATTTAAAAAGAGGAGAATTACATATGGATAATGTGGTATTTATTGCAGGGCATGCTAGGTTACCAGAAGGAATGGCTGCGCAAAGTATGTTTCAAACACTAACAGTCACTGTAGAAATTGATCGTGAATACGGAGTGATTTTAGAGTCTTCTTGTACACTGGCGACTGCTCACGGCAGAGAATTTATTAATCGGCTTTTGAAGGGATATAGTTTGCGAAATGGCATCGAAAAGCCTATCAACCTCATTGAGCACAACTACTCTGGAAAAGCTAAGAATGCTATTATTTCAGCTTTGAAAGATTTATATAAACAATATAAAAATTTATAATCATCTACCTTTAAAATTGCGAAAAAGTAGAGATCGTAAAATTTTTTAAATAAAGAATGAATAAAAGATTGACAAATAAATAAATGTAATTCAATATAATGTTAACGCTTACCGCAAGAAAGATTTTCTCTTTCTGTCCCGTGAGTGCAAAAAGTTATCATGATCATTTTAACGATAAAACTGTTTAATATGACGTGGACTTACTACTTGTATAGTTTGCCATCCGTCTATTAGAGCCAGTCTTTAAACACAAAGGTACCTTTGTGTTAAAAGGCTGGCTTTTATTTTTCCATTTATTCTTAATAATTAAGGAGGAACATTAAGCTATGGCTATTTCAGGAAACCATATTTTAGATTTTTCCCAAGAAACTCAGGAAGTGAAAATTGCTAAGCATCCACAGAACGCCCGTCTCTATCATATTGATATTAAAAAAGATGCTTTAGCAAATTTCTTTGATCAAGTGAAAAACGTGGAAGTGCAAGAACTAGAATACGTGCCTTATATGCGCTTTATTGTAGCTGGTGCGTTGCAAGATGTGTTAAGTGAGTCTTTTACTACAACCGTTCGCAATATATTAATGGATCGTGCCACTGGGGGATTTACAATTGGCTTAGATCAAGAGATTACTGATACTGATAAATATGTTCTCTTTTCTACAGCTCTTACACACTTAATCGGAGAATGTAATTTTGATGCTATGTCTGGTAAATACTATGCTCGTTTTACTGTTAATCACACGGATACTAGTGATTCGTATTTAAGACAAGCTTATCGCCGTTTTACATTACACACAGACGGTACTTTCGTTGATGAATCTACAGATTGGCTCTTAATGATGAAAATGCATGAAGAAAATGCCGTTGGGGGTGAATCCCGCTTGCTTCATTTGGATGACTGGCAAGAATTAGATAAATATTATAAACATCCTTTTGCCGAAAAAGAAATTGCTTACAAGGCGCCTGCCAGTAAAAATGTTAGCCAAGAAGTTAGTAGAAAAACGTTTTTTCATGAAAATGGCGATCCGTGTATTTGCTTTATAGACCAATTTGCTAATCCTTCCTCTATCGAAGAGGCTAAATATTTACGTGATATGTCCAAATCAATGGAAGAAGATCAAAGTGTTACGGAGTTGAATTTGCCAGTAGGTCATCTAGTAATGGTAAATAATTTGTTTTGGTTACACGGAAGAGCCGCTTTTGAAGTCAATAAAGATCTAGATAGAGAATTGCTTCGTCAAAGAGGAAGATTCCCGAGCTAAGCTTTGTAGGGGATGACTAATTCGTATAAAAAATAGGAGGAAGCGACATGTGTATATTTGTTCCAAATATAGAAACAGAAAACAAAAGTGATATAGACTCCAAAGTTATAAAAACTTTTTGCTCATCAAAGTGTAACAAGTGTCAAAAGCAAAAAAAGTAATCTTCTATTAATAACAGGAAAGATACTCCCTAATCCATGTGTGTTAAAAATATATTATTCAAATTAATATCTTTTCTGTTATCGAAAGTTTTCAACTAATGATAGTTCCCAAAAGTATTCTCAATTAAAATCACCCTTTTCCTGTAATAGTTGGATAAGGGTGATTTGCTACTTGCAAACAAAAAATGGTTATTATAGTGCAATGCGCAAATTAAAAATTTCTCTCTACATCTCAAAAAATATAAACAAAACATGTTGCGCTAGTCACCGATTACGGCCAGGCGCATCATATCCCTGTGGTAGATGCATTGGGTGGTTTCATCGAACAATTACTGGAAGCGGGAATGACGGAAGCGCAAATAATTTCAATGGTTCAAACCAATCCTCAAGCTCTCATTAGCCGTGGAAAGGAGCGTATGTATGGAAGCTAAATGGATAACCGCTTTAAAAAGCACGTTAGGGGAGAAGTATGTACGTACGGCCGTGGTGGATCGCCACAGTTACAGCTATGATGGCTCGTTTGGGGAATATGTGCCCGAGGCTGTGGTACAGGTGGCTTCGGCCCGCCAAGTAAGTGAAGTCATGAAAATTGCTAATCACTACCGGGTGCCTGTCACCCCACGGGGGCAGGGGACTTGCTTAAGCGGCGGGCCCCTGCCGGTCTATGGGGGCATGGTGCTGGATACAAGTCAATGGCCCGCAAGCATCGAAGTGTACGCAGACGATTTGATTGCGGAAGTGTCCCCCGGCACCCTTACGTCAGCCATCCATCAGGAGGTGGAAGCTTACGGTCTCATGTATCCGCCCGACCCCAGCAGTGCGCATGTTTCGACTATAGGAGGTAACTTGGCGGAAAATTCCGGGGGGCCGCGCGGGTTGAAATACGGAGTAACCAAGGATTATGTTATTGGGCTGGAAGTCGTCACCCCGGAAGGAGAAATTACGCGGACAGGCGGGCGCACGATCAAAAACGTTACCGGCCTGGATATCACAAAATTAATTGTGGGCTCCGAGGGGGTGTTGGGGGTGATTACATCCGCGACCTTGAAGCTCATTCCGAAGCCGAAAGCCGTTCAAACCATCATGGTGGCTTTTGCTTCCATGGAAACAGCCGGAAGGGCCATTTCCACTACGTTAACGTCCGGCATTCTGCCATCAAAAATGGAATTCATTGACCACGCCTGTGTGCAGGCCGTAGAAGCATACGAGCCCTCGGGCCTGCCTCAAGATGCAGAAGCTGTGCTGATTATGGAACTGGATGGGCATGAAGAAACCCTCGACAAAGAATTACAAGAAATACTGACCATCATGAAACAGCTGGAGGCGACAGCTGTTCAAGTGCCGGAAACCGCGGAAGCCGCAGCAAGAATATGGAAAGCACGAAAAATGGTGTCCCCGGCAATCGCAACGATTAAGCCGACCAAGGTTTCGGAAGATGCGACGGTCCCCCGCAGTCAGATTCCTTTGATGATGAAAAAGCTTGGCGAGATACGTGAAAAGTACGAGATTAACCTGGTGGTGTTCGGTCATGCCGGAGATGGGAATCTCCACCCCAACATCCTGTGCGATGAGCGGGACCAGGCAGAAATGAAGCGTGTGGAAAAAGCCGTAGAGGACATTTTTCAGGCGGCCATTGATCTCGGGGGAACCTTATCCGGCGAGCACGGCATAGGAACCATGAAATCGCCCTTTATGGAAAACGAAATTGGAATCGCAGGAGTGGATTTAATGAAACGCATTAAGCAAAGCTGGGACCCGAATAACATCATGAACCCGGGAAAGATTTTTGCGGAGCCGGGACAAAGGCTGGTGTTAAGCCGTGAATGAGCCTGAAACGTTAAAAGACGTGATGAATTATGAAAAAGCGTTTGACTGTGTGCAATGTGGTTACTGCCTGCCGGCATGTCCCACGTATGAGACCATGGAGACGGAAACGCACTCTCCACGAGGACGCATCCAACTCATGAAGCTGGCAGCGGAAGGGCACATATCTCTTCACGAATTGGAAGACCCGGTAGAAAAATGCCTGGGGTGCATGGCCTGCGTGACTGTGTGCCCGACGAATGTCCAGTACGATCAAATGCTCGAAGGCGCCAAACACGCCATTGAAAAAAATAAAGAAAAACCCAAGCATCAGGCGGCGCTCGAAAAAGGCTTGTTTGAGCATGCTGTCCCTTCCTCAAAGATAATGCATTCAGTGGGCAATTTAACATGGATGTACCAAAAAAGCGGGCTGCAGACCTTTGCGCAAAAGCTCGGTATATTATCGAAAACGCCATTGCATTTGGGAGAGTTCGCCAGTGTTTTACCGCCGATGCCCTCGCCGAAACAACGGGCGTCGCGTGAAAAGGTGCAGCCAGCCCAGCAGAAAGAAAAACTGCGGGTAGCCTTTTTTACAGGATGTGTCATGGACAGCGTGTTTTTTACCATTAACGAACAGTCCGTGGAATTGTTAACCTTGGCAGGGGCTTCGGTGGTTATCCCGGAAGAGCAGACCTGCTGCGGGGCCCTGCATGCCCATGCCGGACGGCATGACGAAGCCGTCGCCCTGGCCAAACAGAACATTCAAATGCTTGAAGACCTGAACGTCGACCGGATTGTGAATAATGCTGGCGGCTGCGGGGCCCAAATGATTCGGTATGACCATCTGTTTGATGAAGGAAGTGACTGGCACAAGCGGGCGTTGGCTTTTGTGGCTAAGGTGGAAGACATTACGAAGGTGCTCGCCGAATTGGACGGGCTACAGTTCACCAAGCCGTTGAATTACACCATTACCTATCAACCTTCCTGCCATATGACCAACGTGCAGCGGATTACGAATGAACCGAGGCAGTTAATGAACCAATTGCCGGGGGTGTCAGTGAACGAAATGAATGACCCGGATTTCTGCTGCGGATCGGCCGGCATTTATAACATTGTGCAGTATGATGAATCGATGAAAATTCTCGATCGGAAAATGGGAGACGCCCAGGCCACGAACGCTCAAGTGATTGTTACCACCAATCCCGGGTGCTTACTGCAGATGAAATACGGCGCGGAACGGGCATCTAGCGGCCAGCGGGCGGTACATCTCATCGAACTCTTAATTGAAGCAGAACCAAAAATCAAACAGATAAAAAATGTATAAACATTCATATGTAAAGTAAACTTTTCTAAGTATCTCAAATCTTGATGATTGGGGTGCTTATTTTTTATAAGTATGCTAATAATCGCGATTATGTTCATTAGAAGGACAGCGATTCTTCGAACGTTGGCTACTCATTAACGGAGACTCTTGAAAGCATGCATGAATGATAAAGACGTGCTATTTGATTCGAGGAACGTAAATGGAAATAAAGAGCAATACCTTATCATTAAATGCTTGCTTTTTAAGGGGGGAGCTTTAGCCGCGAATAAGGCTTCGTTTATCGCCCTTGTTGTAGATTGCACAAATGGTTCAAGCCTTGGGGCGATGCTCATGCTTCCAATTACGCACATGTTGCTGCTAATAACATATCCTTTCCATCAAAGAGGCTGGCTGCGACTTGGCATGTTTGCGTTTGATTATTTCACCATGAGTAGTAGGATTGCTAAAACAAAACATACTAAGCGACGGCAAGCTAATTGGTCTGGATTCTATAGCTTGTATAGACATGACGTCATTACTTATGGACACTGTCGGCTCTATCCTATCGAAAGCAGTAAAAGTTATTGCTTTGCACGACGATAGGTCTCATAAATAGCCATTTCATCAAAAGAAAAAAAGTGTTTCTTAAAGTTGCTCTTCGTTGTATTGGCCAAGGTTGGCAGTATAATGATATAGGCAGGGGTCAACAAATATTCGTAGCACTAGTTATCTGTGCGATATCGCTGACACAAGGAAGAAAGGAGCGCGAGAAACATGCTTCAGCCGACAAAAAAGCTAGGGTTAATAACTGCGCCGGGATATGCAGCGAAACTAGGGGAAGCGTTACAAAGAGACCTTCCTCCGTTGCTGGCCCGTGATGTCGATGAAGAATATAGCTGGCAAATTGAATGTACCGAAGACCTCCTTACAGGCGAAACAAATGACTCTTTGGAAGTGTTGGAGGCTTTGGAAGCTACAAATGTTCATAATAAATGGGATTTTGTTATTGCTTTGACGGATTTACCGTTATTCCAGGAAAAGAAGACGATCTTGGCAGAAATGGCTGAAGATAAAAATAGTGCATTTATTAGCCTCCCTGGTCTTGGTTTTATGCCAATGTATAAGCGTGTTCGAGAGGCGGTTTTACAGTTGGTGAATGAGATGTATTATGGAAGCTCAGACCAAGCCCGGGCGTACGTTGAAAAGCGAAATCAATTGAAAAAGGGCCCCTCCCTGAACAGCAAAAATCAATCGTCAACAAGGTTGATGAGCAAACGTCTGTTGGAGATTTTATCTCCTATTACACGTGAAACTCTAAACGATCCAGCCTCGAAGGTCCGTGTACGATACATGGTCAAGAATCGAAGTAGTGGAAGATGGCGTATTTTTTCGGGAATGGTGCGGGCGAACCGCCCGTGGGATATGTTTCCTGCTTTTATCAAGGTTGTAGTGGTGGCGTTCACGACAGGAGCTTATGCGCTGGTTTTCCCCACCCTTTGGCAATTGAGTCATGAGTACAATGCCTGGCGAATGCTCATGCTTTCGGTGGTTTCGATCTTAGCAATGGTGAGTTGGATCATTCTCGCTCATCGGTTGTGGGAACAAAAAGCCAAGGACAAACCAGAGTATATCCGAAAATTATACAATACGACCACGTTTGTTACCTTATGTTGGACGGTCACGATGTTCTATATTTTATTATTTCTTCTATTTTCGGCCGCTGTGATGATCCTTATTCCCATTGGAATGTTGGAAGCCCAGTTATCCGGAACGGTAGGGTACCTGAACTATTTCTACGTAGCTTGGACCGCCACAAGTGTGGCGACTATTGTTGGAGCGCTGGGATCGGTGTTCGAAGAGAAAGAGATGATTTTGGAATCCACCTATGGATATCGCCAACGTTGGCGACATGAAAGAATCAAGAGATTCAATGAGGAACAAAAACAAGAAGAACAAGCGAAGAAAGAAGCGGTAGAAAAAAAGCACCAGGACTCTAAAGCGAAGAAAGGGACCGAAAAAAACTAACATTGAGTATCACCGTGCGTTACCAAAAGAAGCGGAACCTCTCATCGCCGTAACACGTAGCAAAAGAGCATGAAAGTAACGCCCTGCTCGGTAAGTCAATGCTTACTGGGTTTAGTAAAATGATTGATATGAATGCCTGTTTCTTTCTTTAGTAAAAGGAAAAGAACTGCAAGCAGGCATTTACTTGGAGTTCTTTGCTTCTCTACTAATGGTCAAGGGTACATGTTAGATTGTTTTCCCAACACCCGTTTGCTTTGTTCTTGGTGCCCTGTTTCATCATCAATTAGATTGGCCAGTTGATTATGGAGTTCAATCATGCCCAGTGCTTCCGCCTATTGCCAACGTTCCACTTACTGATCAATCGTTGCTGCTTCGGCCTCCCGAGCGGCTTCCATCGTCTGTCGAACGTTAAAGATTTGAGAAACATTTGCTGGCGCTATCACCGGCGTCCCGTCGAGTGTCCGAAAATTGGCCTTCCATAATTGAAAAATAGGCTCATTGGTTGGTTTGACAACAACTTTCCTGCAACCGCTAAACTTCTAAGATGTCAACGGTACATATTAATTCTTCGACCTTATCCATGGCGCGTCCGTAAAGTATATATTCGAGAAAAATAACAAGATCAATGAGAGCGATAAATTTTTTTCATCAGGTATGGTACAGACTTTTTGCGTTTGTTGCTGAAGATCTTCTATTGACGTTATCGTTGGTAGAACGAGCTGAACCAGGCCGACAGCAATGCCCTTGGGTGTTTTGTTTAACTCGCTCAATCCGTTCATAAAACTCCCCCTGGTTTCGAAACCCTAAATATACGTATTCCTTAGGCCAATAAACATGGTTTTAAATCTTGCGTTTTCCTCTTCCTAGGGGATATAAACCAAAATTCTTAAGAGCAAAAAAGAATCAAGAAGCAATGATTCTTTTTATCGTTTGAATGTTTCGGAAGGTGCGACGCCTTTGTATTTGTCTTGCCCTTTTTTCTTGATTAATGCTGCAATAATCCTCCGACAGAGCTAACGAATAATGATAAAATGCGATAGAAAACGTTTGAATTAACGAAAGAGAAGACAAGAGGCTTAGCTGCCCCCGTGATCGTTGAGAAATATATTGGTAGTATTATGCATCATCAGAAGGGAAAGGCCGTGGCTACCTACAGGGGTGTTATTAGGAAGGAGATTTTATGATGAAAATGAGCTGGCAATATTATTATACGGTGAGGAAAAGAGCTCATATAGATCAATTAAAGCGGGAAGTATGGACAGCAGAGCACATTAAAATCAAACGGAGGATGCAAGGTCTATCGCAGCGAGAACTGGCTGAAGCGGTCGGAGCATCCGCGCGTACGATCAGACTTATCGAATCCGGTATGACGACCCCTCACGAAGATCTTTTAAGAACCATTGCTCAAATTCTTTCCATCCATTTCCCGCAAAAGAGAAGCAATGAAGAGACTAGATGGTCCAAGTGAATATCCGAAACAGTTAAACAGGATGGTGGCCCTGAGGGATGCTTAACCCCTAATCGAAGCATGTCTTGGAACAATTAAAAGAAAACATAGATGTTTTATGGTAACGACCAATACGGGGATCGAATAAGAATAGATGGAGCAGCATGTCGCCCTGGCCCGAAGATAGGAGGCAGGGACAAGCATCTAGCTAGCCTTTGACCGTTCAGTACTGGAGTAACCTAAATAATTGACAAAGAAAAGTACCTCTCACGTCGTATTCGTTCTTAAAGCGAGCGAAGGAGAGGGTGCTTCTTGTGAAAGAACCAAGAGACAAGACCTAGTAGACATGAAAGAGGAAGTTCTTCAGCTCAATGGGAGAGGCGCGACAATCATCTTCTTATGGAAGGCTTTAACATTAAAAACCCCTAAGGTTAATGCGAAAATTTTATGGATCGTAAAATTGTTTCATATTGAAAGTAAAATCATAAATGTATAAACGATTCATACTAGCTCTATGTGACCGAGTATGATTATATACTCTGCCGATTGTATAAAACTAAGATAATAATTTTGCATTATTATCTCCTAATCTTTATCCATATATGACAGTTAGAAAAATCGAAGTGAGAGTTTATTTTTGAAATCGTTTACAATTTTTCAAATCGGGAAATGGCGTATAGGTTATGATTTAAGACAAGGAGAGGAGTGAAAACTATGACTGAGTACTCAGCCATTCATGATTACGAGGAATTGGAGCTTGGCGATTTTCGTTTACAGGAGGGAGCGACCCTTAGAGGGGCGAAACTAGCTTATAAACAACATGGCGAAATGAATAACGACAAAAGCAATGTGATTTTGTATCCCACGTTTTTCTCAGGCACCCATCAAGATGACGAATATATGATTGGCGAAGGAATGGCTTTAGATCCAAGCAAATACTGCATCCTTCAAGTGAACCAATTGGGGAACGGCCTCTCCTCGTCTCCAAGTAATCACCCGGAACCATACGACCAAGGGAACTTTCCCGTGATTACTACGTTGGATAATGTCCGAGCTCAACATCAATTGGTGATGGACTATTTCCATATCGATCAATTGGAAATGGTATGTGGTTATTCCATGGGGGCCCAACAAACCTTTCAATGGGCGGCGGCTTATCCGGAAAAAATGCGAAAGATTGTTCCGTGGTGTGGGACGGCAAGTACCACTCCCCATAATTACGTTTTCCTGGAAGGCGTCAAAAGTGCTATTACCACGGACGGTCACTGGCAACAGGGGTTCTACGACAGTCAGCCTCACAAAGGTCTTCGCGCCGTAGGAAGGGTGTATGCTGGGTGGGGGCTATCCCAACAATTTTACTATGAGCAACGATATCTCGACCATGGGTTTTCCTCCCTCGAAGATTTTTTGGCTGGTTTCTGGGAAGCTTTTTTCTTACAAAAAGACGCCAACAATTTATTGTCGATGGCCCAAACCTGGCAACGAGCCGATATCGCTCGGACCGAAGGGTGCCACTCCCGGGATGAAGCGTTAAACCGGATCACGGCGAAAGCATTAGTCATGCCTTGCGAAACTGATCTTTATTTTCGACGGGAAGATGTTGAACGGGAAACGAACTGTATTCCAAACGCGGAATGTCGGCCGATCCCAAGTATCTACGGCCATTTTGCAGGTATTGGCTTTCATGAAGAAGATACCGCTTTTATTAATCAGGGCATCAAAGAATTATTGGAAACTTCTGTCGATTAGTAAGCAAATAAGCTTTTAAGGCTTATACGACAGTTTTTAAACTTTCTAGAAGGTTTAAAATATTTTAAATCACCATATAAAATTTTGAACATTAAAAAGATAATCTCCCGAACATTTACTTTTTGATGAATTTTATCGCTATTATTTCAAGTGAGGACTTAAGAAAAGATGACTACTACTTTTAAGGAGGACTTCTATTGCCACTATCCGTTCGCCAATTATTAGAAGACAAAGGAGTGCCAGTCAAAGAGGAACATTTAGAAACATTAAACAACCGCTGGAAGGAAATGCATGCATTGCGGGGCAATTTGGAAAGCGCGAACTTAGACGAGGCAAATATTAGTTTAACGAATACGCCTGGAGGTGACCATATTGAGTAAAGAGGTGGTTCTAAAATCAGTGGATGAATTGGCGCCATTAATTGAGCAAAAATCTCTATCCCCAGTGGAACTCACCAAAGCCGTATTAGATCATGCGGAGCACACTCAGCAGGCTACCAATGCTTATGTGGAGATTTATCGGGAAGAGGCAGAAATGGAAGCTAAACAAGCGGAAAAAGAAATTATCAATGGAAATTACCGAGGAATGTATCATGGTATCCCCATGGCTCTCAAAGATATTATATATTATAAAGATAAAGTAACGACAATGGCCTCTAAAATTCATCAGAATTTCGTTTCCAATTATGATGCCACCGTTGTTAAAAAGTTAAAAGAAGCAGGCGTTGTATCCACTGGGAAACTAAACATGCACGAATATGCGTGGGGAATTACAAACAATAACCCCCATTACGGAGCCGTACACAATCCTTGGGATCTTGATAAAATTCCTGGCGGATCCAGTGGCGGTTCTGGTGCAGCGGTGGCAGCCGGATCGAGTATTGCTTCATTAGGAACAGATACTGCTGGATCGATTCGTATCCCGTCTTCCGCATGCGGGATTGTAGGGCTGAAGCCGACACACGGGAGAGTGAGTAAACACGGGGTCTATCCACTTGCGTGGTCGCTCGATCATGTAGGCCCAATGACAAAAACCGTGAAAGACGCAGCAGGGCTATTACAAACCATAGCCGGTTTTGATAGAAATGATCCAACAACGGTAAACGTACCAGTAAATAATTATATCGAGCATCTTACAGGAAACGTTAAAGATCTAGTGATCGGAGTAAATGAAGAATATTTCTTTCATCAAGTAGATTCTGGCGTGGAGAAATTAGTTCGTGCAGGGATCCAACGGCTGGTCGATCAGGGGGCAAAAGTGAAACAAGTCAGCATGCCCTCTTTACAGTATGCCGAGTGGGCCGAATTGGTAACCTCATTATCAGAAGCATCCACGATTCATCATCAGCATCTATTAACAAGAGCCGAAGATCTTGGGAACGATATTCGATTGTTGTTTGAATTAGGAGAACTTCCTTCTGCGGTTGATTATTTACAAGCACAGCAAGTTCGAAGACAATTAAAGCAAGATTTTCAGAAAGTTTTTGAAGATGTCGATGTTTTAATTACGCCAACGCTCCCGGTTGTTCCCACGAGCATCGGCGACGACCACGCCGATCTAAACGGAGAAAAAGTAGACTTGATTGACAATGTTATTCGTTTTACTGGCCCTAGTAATTTGACAGGCCTTCCCGCTTTATCGGTGCCGTGTGGTTTGAAAGATGGGTTGCCAGTAGGCATGCAGCTGGTGGGCCCTGCTTTTCAGGAGGCTTCTATTTTAAATATTGGTTATGCCTTTGAAAACACTAATCCAATGGACGGAAAAAGATCAGAGTTACTAAGATGATATTTTAAAAATGAAAGACATAAATGAGATCCACAGCCGATTGTCTGTGGGTTTCCCTTGTTTTTAAATATTTAAGTTGGCAAATAAAGTTAGACAAAACGTCAGTCCTCATGTACCTCATGAATACTTTTAACAAGAAACAATAATCCAACGATTTTCTTGAGAAGTGATTTTTCTGAAAGTGATAGCGAAAACATAAGGCTAACCAACGTCGTAGAAATTTATGTACTTGGATAGATTGTTCGAATATTCATTTAACCCGTGTTGAGCTAGTGTTCCCAGATCTGCAAAACAAATAACATGATCATGCCTTTTGCCGATTGGTCGCCAATTGAAAAACTCCTTGCTGCAATCAAAGGAAATGAATTTGAATAAATGCTTAGGGAAGGAGATGTACTACCGATGCAGCGTAATTTCAATATCTCTGATTGATCGATCGGCTGAAGGATATCAAGCCCTTTCGATAAGCATTCGACTAGGATAATTATGGTACTCTTGTGGTGACGGCCGACATCGGTATCTTCCTCCAAGTGGTCAAATTCCTGTAAGTAAGCCGAATAGGCCCCTCTCGCGAATGTATTACCACATCATGAAGTATTTAACGGACTCGTCCCAACTGCTTGGCGATCTAGGAAACAAATGTTTCATTCTGCACGTCGGCTTCTATGAGAACGATTTCATTCGTGCTCAATCCTTTAATTCCTTTGGTCGGAAATTCACATTAAATGTATTACGAATCACTTTTTTCGTTGTCTAGCTTAATTTTACAATCAGCGTAATTAAATATTTTTCTTGAAAAACATAAATTTATAAAATTTTCCGAAAATTTGTTTATGATTTTCTTTAAAAAGGGAATTAGGTAAAAAGGATTTCTTAAACTGACGGAGAGGGGGGGCACTATGGCTAAATCGAAGGAAAGACGACAAGGGAGACGCATACTTATTGAATCATGAGAGTGAAACGGTGCTAAAAGAATGATTTTATGTGCAGAGACCTAATTTTTTCGATTAAGTGTCCAAATCGATGAATCGTCCTTCAGTGTTTTGCGTAACTTTAGATTTTGTTTGATCCCAGGCAACTCAGTGGGGGGGCTTACCTATACTTAAGTACGCCCTAAGCAATTTTTATAAATAGGAGGGGCTTTCTATGCCGAAAAAGCTGTTTGAGGTAGATCTGAACAAAACGATGGACCAACAGACGACGCCGGGGCACAACCGCTGGCACCCGGATATTCCTGCCGTATTTTCCGTAGACCCGGGAGAGACATTCCGGATGGAATG
>NZ_NPFA01000002.1 GCF_002265875.1 Marinococcus halophilus | reverse complement strand
CGCGCCCGGGCGGGCGCGACCCTGGAGAGCGTGTATAAAACCTACCTCGTGGCCTGACCCGCAAAGCCATCGGTTGGATGATATTGTCGATGATTTCCAATATTTAAATCCATGACCAGCATTTGTTTTCAAACCTGCAACAGTAGAGACGTTTATTAATCTGTTCTAATTCTTCTGTATTTTTTTTATTCAATTCTTTTTTTGCTGTCTCTGCCAAAAAAACTTCAAACATACAATCACCTCTTATTGCAAAATTATTAAACAGGACAAATAAAAATTTTTATAAATCATGTCCTTTTTCCTACTTATATCGTAATAAATTCCTGTTTTTTTACATTTAAAGAATAAATTTTAGTTAAAAAGTATCGTATTAAATGAAAAAGTTATTTTAAAAAAGAATAACTTTTTCATTTAAATTTAAAATCGTTAGATTCAGCCTCTAAATAATCTCTGCTTACTCAAAAATTAAATTCAAATACAAAAAACCCCGACTAACATTGAAGTCGAGGTTTCCTTACATATTTCTAATATATTCCTATTCCACTAAATCAAGCCGCTTTTTCTTCTTCGTTTTTCTTTCCCTTGTTGCGGTTCCAGCTGAGCAGGAAGATGCCTGCGAGTACCGCGAGGATAATCAGCGAGTACAACCACTGGGACTGGACGAGCATGATCAGGTTGCCAAGTGCAAGGCCGATGACGCCGAAGTCAGCATCGCCAAACGTAGTGTTCTGGAAGCCGAGATCGCCGAGCAGCGGCAGGAGCAGTGCCGGCAGGAAGCTGATCATTACACCGTTCGCTACAGCGCCGACAATGGCACCCACTCTTCCGCCGGTGGCGTTGCCGAAGACGCCGGCCGCCGCTCCGGTAAAGAAGTGAGGCACAAGCCCCGGCACGATGACGGCCAGGCCCAGCAGCGGCAGGATGAACATGCTGCCAAGGCCCGCGATAAAGCTGAACAAAAAGCCGATAATCACCGCATTATTTGCGAATGGAAATACAGCCGGTGCATCGAGCGCCGGTTTCGCGTTCGGCACAATTTTATCCGCAATACCCTTAAACGCCGGTACGATTTCACCGAGCAGCATCCGCACCCCGGCGAGAATGATGTAAACGCCGGCTGCAAAGGTAAGGCCCTGCATGAGCGCGAAGATCAGGAAGTTCTGGCCTTCGCTCACCTCTGACTCAATAAACGCCGGCCCTGTGAACAGCGCAACCACTACAAACAGGATAACCATCGTCAGCGACACGGATACGGTAGTGTCACGCAGGAACCCGAGCGACTTTGGCACCTTGATGTCTTCGGTGCTTTTGCTTTTGTCGCCGATCCGCTTTGCAAGAAAGCCGGAAACAAAATAACCAAAGGAGCCGAAGTGGCCGACCGCAATGTCGTCGGACTGCGTAATTTCACGCGTGTACGGCTGCAACATGGCCGGAAGCAGTACCATGAGCGACCCTAGGATGATGGAGCCAAGCGCTACCATCGGCACGCCCGTCATGCCGCCGGTCGTCAAAATAACCGCGATCATGCACGCCATAAACATAATATGATGCCCGGTCAGGAAAATGTAGCGAAACGGCGTAATTCTTGCCAAAATAATGTTGACGATCATACCAAACAGCATAATCATGGCCGTTTCCGCCCCAAACGCGTCCTGGGCAACCGCGACGATTGCCTCGTTGTTCGGAATGACCCCGTCGACGTTAAACGCCTGGTTGAACATGGCGCTGAACTGGTCGAGCGACCCGGTAATCACTGCTGCCCCTGCTCCTAAAATCACAAAGCCGAGTATTGTTTTGAGCGTCCCGGACACGACGTCCGACGCTGCCTTCCGTTGAATCAACAGGCCGATAAAGGCAAACAGTCCGACCAGAATTTCCGGTGTACCCAACAAGTCATTCATCAATAAGTCTACCATCACTCAACCTCCCCTCTAACTTGCCTGATGCTTTACAGATTTTTTTCCAGGGCGTCCCGCAGCTCTTGCTTGTCGAGCAGGTTATTCAGAAGCGCAATGTTGCGCGTGCCGTCGTCGAGGTTGCCGAGAATGTCGGCGGAGCCAATGTACAGATCGGCGCTTTCCGTTTTGGCGGTCGTCAGATCCGTATGGGAGACGTCCGCCTCCTCGTTCATTTCCTTTAAAATGCTGTTTACGTTCATTTCCACCATCATCGAGCTTCCTAGTCCGTTACCGCATACGACTAAAATCTTTTTCATTTTTCTCACTCCTCGTTGTTATTGGGTTGAATACGTTTTGACCAGCTGCATGATCTCTTCCTTGGATGATGCGTTTAACAGCTTTTCCTTTGCCTCCGGCTCCGACAGCAGCTCGGTCAGCTGCGACAGCGCCTTTAAATGCGTTTCGTTGTCAATCGCTGCGAGCACAATCACGACCGACGCCTGGTGCTTAGCCTCCTCCGAAAACTGGACCGGCTGCTGGAGGTGCAGCAGGCTCATGCCGAGCCTGTTGACGCCTGATTCGGGGCGCGCATGCGGAATCGCAATGTCCGGCGCAATGACCACATACGGGCCGAGCTCTTCAATGTTTTGGATCATCGCCTCGATGTAGGAGGCGTTCACGCTCTCGTTATCGGTAAGCGGAGTGGAAGCCTTGCGGATCGAGTCCTGCCAATCCGCCGCGAATTCTTCCATTAGGATCGTGTCTTCGTTGAGCAGTTCTTCTAGCATGGGTTTGGTTGTCTCCTTTACCTTTGAAATATCGCCCCTTAAGAAATGCCGGAGCTTGTCGGCCAGCTGCTCGCGCTCATGGATGGTCGCGTGCTGGCTGATCGCATCCAGCAGCGCCTCTTCTTCAAAAGCACCGGGGCTGCTTTCGGCGAACACCTCTTTTAATCTGGCGTGCACGGCGTCCCGCTCCTCATTGGTTAAAAACGGCGGGAGCAGAATCACCGGTGTATCGGTTTCCGGTACGGGAATCGTGGTAAAGATAATGTCCACGTGCCGGTCCATTGCCTCATATTCCTGCCGGGACAGTATGTCTTCGACCATCAGTTCCGGCAGCAGTGCTTCGAGCTGCGACCGCAGCAACGCGGATGCCGCGATCCCGTTTTCGCAGATGACAACGGCGGTATACTTTTTATTCGTCTGGACGCCGTCCCGGTGCAGCCAGCCCCCGAAGTGCATCGCGATGTAGGCGGCTTCCTCTTCGGGTACGGGCTTGCCCAGGTAGGACTCCAGGTGGGTAATCGACCGCCGGGTCAGATGCAGAATCTCGGGGTAGTCCCTCTGAACCTCCGCTACGTAGTCGTTTGCGATCGGCATGTCGTACTTCATCCGGTAGTAGGCGGGCTTTAAGTGCGCGAGCAGGTTGTCCTCCAGCTGCCTTCGTTCGTCAAACACGAGGCAGCCGACCACCTGAAAGTCGTTGACAATTTTCGTGATAATCATGCGCAGCTGGTGTTCTTCCTTCGTTTTGGACTGCTTCGCTGCCTCCCGCTGAACCCGCGAGCCGAGCAAATGCATCGCGAAGTAATAAACGTCTTCTTCCGCTAGGGCGACTAGCCCGCTTTCCTGCAGGCTGCGCTGGATTTCCCGGGCGGCCTGGTACGCCTTCGTCTGCCGGATGATTTCCTTTTCCTCATCGTCGATATCGACGGCTGGGGCGCTTCCGGACTGCTGCGCGGCCAGGAGCAGCTGCAGCACCAGAGAGCGGACGCTGTCGTTACTGTACTGCACTTCAAGCATCGTCTCGACGCGCCGGATTTCGCGTTCGATCAGGGCATACAGCTGATCCTCCTGGGGAAGCGCCGCAGGTGAGAGCATCTGCTGCGCTTTTTCCTCCATCCGCTCGGAGAAACGCTCGGAGAAAATGTCTTTAATGATCGTGTTTAACAGCTGCTGCTTGTCCTCCCGGCTCCCATCAAGATAGTAGCCAGCGTGTTTTTCGTTTTTGATGCGGATGCGTTTTGGCTCCAGCCACTCTGCGGCTTTTTTCATATCCCGAAACAGCGAGCCGCGGCTCACGTTAATCCAGTCGAGCAGCGTGTTCGTCCGCACGTTTGCTTTCGCGACCAGGAGATGCAGCACGATCAGGTAGATGCGCTCCCACTGGTCAAACCGGTAGTCCCAGTCATTGTCGATGTGGGTAACATCCTGCAGCTTCCGCTTTGTCTCCGCATCCAGGTAGATGCCCTTGCCGTAGATCCGCTGGGTGCGCCTCAGCCTGTTTTCCTCGAGCCAGTCGTCAATCTGCTGAAGGTCGTAATAGATGGTGCGCTGTGAGATGCCGAACTGCTTTGTTAACCAGTCCACTTCCACAACCGTGTCCGCCTGCAGCACATAATTTAAGATCGCCGTCCGGCGCTGATCCAGGACGATGATGATTCACCTCCCGCCTCTTTGTTTCAAATTGCAAAATGTATTTGCTCATTACTAGTGAATACCGTTACTATAATATAACCGCTGCAACTATGTAAGGGCTTTCCATGTTTCAAATTTGTAGAATAGAAATTTGCAAAATGATACTTATTTAAAACTTTGATTTCTAATTTTGCATTAAAAAAGCTTCTAGCACAATTAGCAATTGTCCAAGAAGCTTATAATGAAATCTATATTATTTTGCTATAGCATCTATCTATTAGCTCATGCTATTTGTTTTTTCTTTTGCATTCCAATATTTCTTATAATTTTTGGTTGCTCTATTTATGATTTTATTTTTCCAAGGAAAGGTAAAGGTGTATAATGCAAAAGTTAAAGAAATTAAACTAATTCCATTAAAAATAGTCAAATAATCTTGCCTTTTAGCCCATTCATTAATAATATCCAATGAAGTATTACTAGTTAAGTTGTCAAATTTGAAAACCAAACATAAAAAATAAATTGAAATGAGAATATACATGAAAAACTCTAAAACTATTACGTTTAAATATTTCATCTGATTTCCTAATTCTATAAATCTTGATAGCTCTTTTATATCTGGTTTATATATTATTTTTTTATCTTTCTCTTCTGGGAAGATTGTTTTTAGCATTAAATAATAAACTAAATCAACAATATAATATAAAAATATAACGAGAATAGATAGATATAAGTATGAAAATATTAGTAATGTTATAATCATCCAAGTTTTTGAATTTAAATAAGATAAAGCTATTATTAATATCAAATCAACAATACTTATTATAGCTATTCGATTTAGAGTCTTAAACAAAAATGGCTTTTTATTTAATTTACTATATCTTTTCCATAAGGCTCTATTAATTACTAACCATATAATAGTGAAAATAAACAATAATAATTTATTATCTAAAACAAACAGTAGTATTGGTAAGTATAAAAGAATGGTAACCAATAATATTAAATCTACCTTTTCAATTTTTCCTAATTCAGTTATATACTTTAGTTTATTTTTTCTTTTCAATAAATTCTCCTCACTTTCACTCTAAAATTATCAACAAATTAATGATAAGCACTTTTAAAAGCTTAAATTGACAATCTAAGAATAAAATTTTAAAAATGCGGTTAAAGATTTTTCTTTCAATATTTTTCGGAATAAACTTAAATTAAAAAACCACCCGTCCCTGCTTCCGCAGGAACGGGCGGTCTCGGGAACTCCTTTTAAAGGAGTTCTTTTTTATTCTTCGCTCTCGCTTTCGGTCTGCAGGGAGACGGTCCGCTGCGGGACGAAGGTGCTGATGGCGTGCTTGTAGACGAGCTGCTGCTTGCCGTCGCTGTCGAGGACGACGGTGAAGTTGTCAAAGGCTTTGATCAGGCCGCGCAGCTGAAAGCCGTTCGTCAGAAAGACGGTCACCTGAATTTTTTCCTTGCGTACCACATTCAAAAACTGATCCTGGATATTGACTGATTGTTTCATGATTGAATCTCCTTCCACTGCAGGGCTTAGTAAGTGATTTATGTATTAACGATGCTCGCGCTCGAACTGCCGCAGAATCGAAGCAAACGCTTCGTCGGCAAACGGCCGGGAGCGATCGGTAATATCATACCAGTGTGCGTCCTCTTTGTTGCGGAACCAGGTGAGCTGCCGCTTGGCGTATCTCCTGGAGTTGCGCTTCATCCGCTCGGCGACCCAGTCGGTGCCTTGGTCCCCGCGGAAATACGGGAACCATTCCTTGTAGCCGATCGCCTGGGCGGCCTGTACTTCCTCGCCGAAGCGTTCATACAGCCAGCGCGCCTCGTGCTCGAGGCCCCCTTCCATCATGCGGTCGACCCGGCGCTCGATCCGCTCATACAAATACGGACGGTTCATTGTTAATCCTATCATGAATGAGGCGTAGGGCGAATGCTTTTTTTGCATTTTTTTGGATAAAGTTGGACCTTCCTCCGACGTTTCAAGAATTTCGAGCGCCCGCACGACCCTGCGCACGTTATTCGGGTGAACCGCGGCCGCGCGCTCCGGGTCCTTTCGCTCCAGGTTCGCGTGCAGCGCCTCGCTTCCGTAATGGCGCGCGTACAGCTCCCACTTCTCGCGCACGCTCTCCTGCTTCTTTGCGTCATAAAACGAATAGTCGTGCAGGAGCGCCCGGATGTACATGCCGGTGCCGCCGACGATAATCGGGAGCTTGCCCTCCCCGTGCAGCCGCTCGATGATCGGCTCGGCCTTTTCCTTAAAGTCCGCAGCCGAATACGGCGTGTCCGGCGACAGCATGTCCACGAGATGGTGCGGGGCCTCGCGGCGTTCCTCGAGCGTCGGCTTGGCCGTGCCGATGGTGAGACCTTCGTACACCTGCATTGAGTCGCCGCTGATGATTTCGCCGTTGTATTTATGGGCGAGCTCGATGCCGAGCCGCGTTTTGCCAACCGCCGTCGGACCGACGACGGCGAGTACCGGTTGCTTCACGTGTATGCCTCCTTCCATCCGTACCGGACCGCGGCGCTCCGCCTCCCGGCCGGGGTTAACTGATACTGCTTAAAATGCGGGCTGTCCGCATAATCTTTCACCACAATCCGGCGCCATGCCACCCGCAGCGCTTCTTCGATCCACGCTGTCGAAAGCGGGTCGGTCGCCGCCACCGGGCGCAGCCGGTCAATCGCCGGGCTTGTGTCTATCGCTTCGGCAAACATCGGATCCAGGTATACAACATCTATGCAGCTGTCAGGAAGCAGCCGCAGCAGGCGGAGGCTGTCGCCCCGGACAACCGTGATCCGCTGCATTGCGTCCGTAAACCAGCTGGGATAGTCCCCCGGAAGCCGGAGCCCTTTGCGGACGAGCGACGCCACGACCGGCTGTTTTTCAATGCCGAGCACTGTGCCGGTCTTCCCCGCGCCGAGGGCAAGCATGATGCTGTCGGCGCCGAAGCCGAGCGTCGCGTCAAACACCGTATCACCCTCCCGGACGCCGGCCGCCTCCAGCAGCGGATCGCTCCCACCGCGGTGCACCTGCAGGCCACGCAGCCACGCCATCGACGGATGAAACGCAAGCGGCTCGGCGGCTTTCGTCGCCGGGTAGTACGTGTCCCCACCCGCTGCCACAATGTAGATATCCTCCCCGGTTTCCCGCTGCCAGCGCTGGATCGAACGCTTGTCACGCGGCACGTACGGCACGTTCCACGCCCGCGCCTGTGCCTCGGCTTCCGCGCGGACGAATGAGTCCGGCTTTTTGACGGTGGTAATAATCACGGCGCTCTCCCCTTCTATGCAGCTACATGATGCGCTTGAACATTTTTTCCATGTCGTAGTCGGAAAAGTGAATGATGATCGGGCGGCCGTGCGGGCACGTGTACGGGCTCTCGCACGTGCGCAGCCGGTCGACGAGCGCTTGTATTTCTTCCTTCGCCAGGTAGCGGTTCGCCTTGATTGCCGCCTTGCACGACATCAGAATCGCCGCTTCCTCGCGGAGCTCATGTACGCTGATGCGTTTGTTGTTTTTCACTTCTTCGATGCATTCGCGGATGACGCTTTCTTCGTCACCGGCCGGAAACCAGGTCGGATGCGCGTGGACCCGGAACGTCTGGCCGCCGAACGGCTCGAGAAAGATCCCGATGTTTTCAAAATCGCTCTGGCGGTCGCTGATGAGGATTTCCTCCTCCTTGGTCACTTCAAGCAGAATCGGCACGAGCAGCTGCTGCACGTCCTTGTCCACGTTGCCGATTTTCACGCGGAAGAATTCGTAAAAAATACGCTCCTGTGCGGCGTGCTGGTCGATCATGTACAGCGCGTCCTCGTTTTCCGCGAGAATATACGTGCCGTGAAACTGTCCGATCGGGCGCAGCTCCGGCAGCTCCGGGCCGGTGCTTTCCGGTGCCGGGGCTTCGGGCTCCGGCTGCGGCGCTTCCCGTTCCTCGGGCCAGGCATCCGCATGCTCAAACACCGTTTCCGCTTCCGGCTCCTTGGCAGGGGCCTCGTCGCTGAACGACGCCTCGTGGGCAGAGGCGTGTGACGCCGGGGACGGTTCCGGCTCAGCTGGGGCAGGCGGTTCCTCCCGCCGGGGCTCGGCCGCCGGTGTTGGCGTCGGCTCGGCAAAGGTGAGATTCATCTGCTCGGACGCAGGCGCCGATTTGGCCCGCTTCTGGTCGCCGACCGGAATGAGGCGCTCCTGCTGGAGGCGCTCCCGCACCGCCTGTTCGACAAGCTGCAGCAGCTCCTCCTCCTTGCTCACGCGCACGTCAAGCTTGGACGGGTGCACGTTCACGTCAATCAGCCCGACGTTCATTTCTATATGGAGCGCAGCGATCGGGTGCTTGCCGATCGGAAGGAGCGTATGGTAGCCCGCTTCGATGGCTTTGGTGAGCGGGTAGTGCCGGATGTAGCGATGGTTCACAAACGTCGACATGTACTGGCGCGAGGCGCGGTACGTCTCGGGCTTTGCGATCCAGCCGCTCACCCGGTAGTCATCGGTCTCCGCTTCAATATGCAGCATGTCGCGCGCCGTCTGGCGGCCATAGATGGCCGCGAGCACCGGCTGCAGGCTCCCGTTTCCGTTCGTGAGAAGCAGCTGCTTGCCGTGGTGGTACAGCCGGAAGCTGACGTCCGGGTGCGCGAGCGCCTGCCGGTTCATCACGTCCGCGACATTTGCCACCTCGGTGTTCATCGTACGCACGTATTTGAGCCGGGCGGGCGTGTTAAAAAACAGGTCGCGCACCTCTACCTGGGTGCCCTGACGGCTTTTGGACGGCGTGCAGGCGATGCGTTTGCCGCCCTGGTAGCGGATCAGCACTCCGGCCTCACGTCCGTCCCCGGTTTCCATCGTAACGTTCGAAACGGCCGCAATGCTCGGGAGCGCTTCGCCCCGGAAGCCGAGCGTCTCAATCTGGAACAGGTCCTTTTCCCGGGACAGCTTGCTCGTGGCGTGGCGCTCGAAGGCAAGCTCCGCGTCCTCCTGGTCCATGCCGCGGCCGTTGTCAGTCACCCGGATGAGCGACAGCCCGCCCTCCTCGACGTCCACCTGGATGGTCGAAGCGCCGGCGTCAATCGCGTTTTCCACGAGTTCCTTCACGACCGAGGCGGGGCGTTCGACGACTTCCCCGGCCGCAATTTTGTTGGCGAGGCCGTCCGGGAGTTTTTTTACATACGTCACCGCTTATTCCTCCTCCTGGTTCGCGTACTGCTGTAGCTCGTACAGCTTTTCAATCGCATCCATTGGGCTCATGCGGAGCACGTCGGTCCGCTTCAGCTCGCTCATGATTTCTTTGGCCCGGGCGCTGCCGTCATCAATCGAAAAGAGCGCGAGCTGTTCGGGCTCTTCTGCCTCCCGGACCGTCGTCTCCGGTGCGGGTTCCTCGGGTGCTGCGTAGGCGGCCGTTTTCTGCTGCTCAAAGCTTTTCAGGATTGTCTCGGATCGCTCGATCACCTGCGGCGGCAGCCCGGCGAGCTTGGCCACGTAAATGCCGTAGCTGCGGTCGGCCCTGCCCGGTTCCACCCTGTGCAGGAAGATGATTTCCCCGTCCTCTTCCACCGCCCGCACGTGCACGTTCCGAAGCGCCGGCAGGTGGTCCTCCATCACGGTCAGCTCGTGGTAGTGCGTGGAAAAAAGCGTTTTGGCCCCGACCTGCTCGTGAATGTATTCCATGATCGCCTGCGCAAGCGCCATGCCGTCGTACGTGGACGTGCCGCGCCCGATTTCGTCGAGCAGGATCAGGCTGTCGGCGCTCGCGTTCAAGAGCGCCTGCTGGGTTTCCTTCATTTCCACCATAAACGTGCTCTGGCCGCTCGTTAAGTCGTCGGCCGCCCCGATACGGGTAAAAATCCGGTCAAACAGCGGCAGCTCCGCCTCCTCGGCGGGCACAAAGCAGCCGATCTGCGCCATGATCGCAATCAGCGCCACCTGGCGCATCACCGTGCTTTTCCCGGCCATGTTCGGCCCCGTAATTAACAGCATGCCGTGCTCGTCCATATGGGTGTCGTTTGACACAAATTCGCCCGCGGTCAGCATTGTTTCCACGACCGGATGGCGTCCGTTGCGCACGGCAAGCGTTTTGTCCGCGCTGAAGGCCGGGCGCACGTAACCGAGCCGTTCACTCACGTGGGCAAAGTTTTGCAGCACATCCATTTCACTCAGCAGGTCCGCAAGCTCCTGGAGCGGACGCACGTAGCCCGCGACGCGTTCACGCAGATCGAGAAACAGCTCGTACTCGAGCTGGACGGCACGGTCCGCCGAGCCGAGAATCAGATCCTCTTTTTCCTTTAGCTCTGGGGTGATGTAGCGCTCGGCGTTCGTGAGCGTCTGCTTGCGCTCGTAGCGGCCGTCCGGAATCAGGTAGGTGTTGGCCCGGGTAATTTCAATATAGTAGCCGAACACCCGGTTGTAGCCGACCTTGAGCGACTTGATGCCGGTCTCGGCCCGTTCCTTCTGTTCGAGCTCCGCGATCCACTGCTTGCCGTTCTGGCCCGCCTCGCGGTACTGGTCGAGCTCCTCGTGAAAGCCGGAGCGGAACATGCCGCCCTCCTGGACGCCAAACGGCGGGTCGTCCACCAGGCTCCGGTCGAGCAGCTCCTCAAGCTCCTGAAAGGCGGACACGTCCACGAGGCGCTCGTTGATGGCCGGGTTGTTCATGCCGCTGAGCAGGTCGGCAATCGCCGGCACCGCCTGCAGCGTCCGCCGCAGCTGCACAAGCTCACGGGCATTAATGTTGCCGTAGACGGCTTTGCCGGCGAGCCGTTCAATGTCGTACACGTCGCGCAGATGCTCGCGCAGGTCCTCGCGGGCAAAGAAGTTTTCCGCAAACGACGCCACCATGCCGTAGCGCTCTTCGATGGCCGGGCGGGAGAGAAGCGGCTCCTCGATCCAGCGCCGCAGCTTCCTGCCGCCCATCGCAGTGACGGTATGGTCGAGCACGCCGAGAAGCGAGCCGTCCTTCGTTTTGCCCATCATCGTCTCCGTCAGCTCCAGGTTACGCCGCGAATGCAGGTCGAGCTGCATCGTCCGGTTCGGCTCGTATACCGTAAACGGCTGCAGGTGGCCGAGCGAGCGCTGCTGGGTGAGCTCCACGTAGCCGAGCAGAAGCGCCGCCCCGTCCCGGAGCGTACGGCTCTCAAGGGCGCTGGTGAGTTCCTCCCATTCCGGCTTCAGCTCCGGCACCGATCCGGTGGAAATCATGCCGCGGTAGATGTCAGCCATCCCGCCCTCCTGCTCCTCCGGAACGATAATTTCCTTCGGGTGCGCGGTCGTCATTTCACGCTGCCATTCGCCGACGTCATCGGACAAAAGCGCCGCAGCCGCTTCCCCCGTCGTCAGGTCCGCCTTCACAAACGCCGTTTCCGTTCCGTTCGGCACCATGGCTACGAGGAAATTGTTTTCCGTCTCATCGAGGGCGCGCCCTTCCATGATCGTCCCCGGGGTAATCATGCGCACCACTTCGCGCTTGACGACCCCCTTGGCCTTGGCCGGATCCTCCACCTGCTCGCAGATCGCAATTTTATACCCTTTTTCGATCAATGTTGCAATATACCCTTCGGCGGAGTGATACGGCACTCCGCACATCGGGATATCGTTTTCGTTTTTCTGCCCGCGTTTTGTGAGCGTAATTTCCAGTTCGCGGGCGGCAAGCTCCGCGTCGTCAAAGAACATTTCATAAAAGTCGCCGAGCCGGTAAAACAAAAAGGCGTCCGGGTAGGCCGCTTTAATATCCTTATACTGTTTCATCATCGGTGTATCTGTCTCTGGCATCCAAAAGCCTCCGTTATATGTGTTTCATTGCGTATCTATTGTACAGCGTTACCCCCGCTTCTCCAATAGAGAGTGCTTCGTTTTTGCAGTCCTTTTTATTATAGCATTATTGAAAAGGAAACTAAATTACAGTATGTGAAATTTATAAAATCCTGAAAGCAGAAAACCGCCTCCCGTTAAACGGAAAGCGGTTCTTTTTATAATGTGCTGTTGTCGTCCTCATTCTCCCAGATTGAGGCGGTGATCTGGTCGCTGATCAGCTGCAGAATGTAGTTGACCTCGGTCTGGCTCTGGCGGAACTGCCCGACGATCGGAATGTTTTCAATCTCTTCGTGCAGGTCGTTGATCTGCGCTTCCACCTGGCGCTTCGCTTCCGTTTTTTCGTAGTGCTGGAAGTTAACCGCCTGCTTCTGCTTGTCCTTGATTTCCTGAATCAGGTTCTGGATCCGCACATTGTTGTTAATCTGGGTTTCGGCGCGGATGAAAAAATCCACTTCCTCGGTTTCCTTCAGCCGTTCGGCAAGGCGCCCGGCCTCCTGCATCACTTCTTCTTTCGTGTAGGCCATTTGCTTACACCTCCGCAAATTCCACAACATGGCCGTCGAGCGACCACGTTTTGGCTTCGTCAATTTGGACGTAGATGACTTCACCGATCACATCTTTTGGTGCCCGGAAGTTCACGAGCTTGTTCGTGCGCGTCCGTCCGGAGAGCACGTCGGCGTTTTTGCGGCTTTCGCCTTCGACGAGCACCTCAAGCACCTGGCCTTCGAGCTCTTTGTTGCGGCGGTTCGAAATGTCGCCCATGAGCGCGTTCAGGCGGGCGAGCCGCTCTTTTTTCACGTCCATCGGCACGTTGTCCTCCATCTTCGCCGCCGGCGTATGCTCGCGCGGGGAGTAAATGTAGGTGAACGCGCTGTCGTAGTCCATCTCGCGCATGAGAGACATTGTGTCTTCAAACTGCTCTTCCGTTTCGTTCGGGAAGCCGACGATGATGTCGGTCGTAAACGACGCGTGCGGAATTGCCGTTTTGATTTTGCGGGCGAGCTCCACGTATTCCTCGCGCGTGTATTTGCGCCCCATCAGCTTGAGCATGTCGCTGTTGCCGGACTGCACCGGCAGATGGATATGCTCGACGAGGTTGCCGCCCTGGGCGAGCACCTCGATCAGGTAGTCGTCAAAGTCGCGCGGGTGGCTTGTCGTAAAACGGATGCGCGGAATGTCGATTTTATGCAGCTCGTTCATCAGCTCGCCGAGCCCGTAGTCGAGCCCGAGATCCTTGCCGTAGGCGTTCACGTTCTGCCCGAGCAGCGTAATTTCCTTATAGCCCTGGCGCGCGATGTCGCGCACCTCGGCGATAATGTCCTCCGGCAGCCGGCTGCGCTCCTTGCCGCGCGTATACGGCACGATGCAGTACGTACAGAACTTGTCGCAGCCGTACATAATATTGACCCACGCCTGCGTGCCGCCGGCGCGTTTTTTCGGCATGTTTTCGATCACATCGCCTTCCTTCGACCAGACCTCGATCACCATTTCCTTGCCCTGGATGGCGTCGCGGAGCAGCTCCGGCAGGCGGTGGATGTTGTGCGTGCCGAAAATCATGTCGATGTGCTGGTGCTTCTGCATGATGCGGTTCACGACGTTTTCCTCCTGCGACATACAGCCGCATACGCCGAGCATCAGCTCCGGCTTTTCGCGCTTGAGCGCCTTCAGGTGGCCGATCTCGCCGAACACTTTGTTTTCCGCGTTTTCACGGATCGCGCACGTGTTCAAAAAGATGAGGTCGGCCTCTTCGGTGTCCTTCGTTTCGGCAAAGCCCATCTCTTCAAGGATGCCGGCCATGTTTTCGGTGTCGTGATAGTTCATCTGGCAGCCGTACGTGCGGATCAGGTACTTTTTGCCGTAGCCGATGCCGCGCATGTCCTCGGGTATGTCAAAGTCATAGTGCACCGACGCGTCCTGCTTCGTCCGCTTGCGTCCTGCTTTATGGTCGGGCTGGTCGTTGATGACGATCGACCGGCCTCCGATTTTCATGTATTGCTTGCCGTCCTCGTTGCTTTCCACTTCGGCTTTGGAAAAATCAAAGTATTTTTCGTATGCCGGATCGACCGCCGGAGTCGTTTGTTCAGACGTATCCGTTTGCTTTTTATCAGTCACGGTGGTCTCTCCCTTCTCTATAGGTACGGGCGGACGTGCCGCCCGCAATTTTTTTATCGTCGCTTCATATTATAAGCCGAAAACCGGCAAAACTCAATCACCGTTCGACCCGGAGCGGACGGTAGCGGTTGATGGCCGCCGCGATTTCAAACCGGCGCGGGCGCGCAAAATCGCCCGGGTGCTGGTTTTTAAACGGCGACAGGCCGTCAAGCGACTGCTCGTCGATCGTCTGCTCGATGTAGTCGAGCACCTCCGGAAGCGGCGCCGGCTTTTGGAACTGCCTGCTCGCGTGCCGGATGGCCTCGGCAATCGCATTCGTCTGGCTGCCGGTGATCAGCTGCTCGACCGCGCTCAGGTCGATGGTTTCCGTTCCGTACATGACCGTCTGGCGGCCCTTGCCGCTCACCTTTTCCTTTTTGCCTTTACGGGCGTCAAAGCGGTGGACCGCAATGCGCCGGCCCGTTAAGGCCCCAAAAGCTTCCCCGGCTTCCTTCGCCCGGTTGGTCGGGTGCTCGCCGGCAATCCGGCGCGCTTCTTCGGTCACGTCGTACGGCACGTACTCTTCAAGCATGATAACATAATCCGCCACGTCAAAATAATCTCCTGCTCCGCCGACGACAAGAATGGTGGAAATGCCTTCGTCGTCATAGAGGGCGCGCACTTTATCAATAAACGGCGTGATCGGCTCCTTGCGCTTGGCGACAAGCGCCTGCATGCGGGCGTCGCGGATCATAAAGTTAGTCGCGCTCGTGTCTTCATCGATCAACAGCGTTCCGGCGCCCGCCTCGAGGCCCTCCATAATGTTCGCCGCCTGCGACGTGCTGCCGCTCGCGTTTTCGGTCGTAAAAAAGGAGGTGTCCTTGTCGGCCGGCAGGTTCGCGATGAACGGGCTGATGTTGACCCCGGTGACCGAGCGGCCGTCTTCGGCACGCACCTTCACCGCGCCCGGGTCGGCAATCACAAATTCACGGCCGTCGCCGGCGCGGTGGTTGTACACGCCGCGCTCAATGGCTTCGAGGAGCGTGCTTTTGCCGTGGTAGCCGCCGCCGACAATAATCGTCACGCCCTTTGGCACCGCCATGCCGGTAACCGGCTTTCCGTGCGGAAGCTCAATCGTCACCTCGCGCTCCTTCGGCGATTGAAATGAGATTACATCTTTGCCGCTCATCGGGCGGTTGCTGACGCCGCTTGCACGCGGCAGCACCGAGCCGTTGGCCACAAACGCGATGCAGCCGTTGTCCTGCAGGTAGCGGCGCACCGCCTGTTGCTGGTCGGCGAGCTCGAGCTGGGCTGTCAGCTTTTGTTTGGAATGCTGCTGGACAGCGCGCTGAATCGCCTCCGGCAGCTGTTTGGTGAGCCGGTCGACCGCCTCTTGGCCCTGGATTGTGCGCCCCCGGGCCGGCAGGTGGATCGACAGCCGGATTTCAAGATGATCCTTCGACAGCTTCACGGCTGTCCGGTCGATCATTTCTTGGCCGGGGCCGTCGATAATAATGCCCGGCTTGCCCTTCTGCTTGTGGAGCTCCTCCTGCATGGCAAGGGCGAAAAAGTCGATGGCCGCCACCCGGCGCGCGTCGCTTTCTTCAACCTCCGGGCCGAGCTCGAGCGCTTTTCTCGAAAGCGTCACCCGGGCACGGGAGGGGCTGGCAAACGGGTCCGCCTGCACGTGGTCCATGTGCAGCCGGAAGTCCGAAAACTCATGCGTGCCTTTAATATCGTTGTAGGCTTTGTAGCCCTTGCGGTCGATGCGTTTCAGCGTTTGAATCAGTTGTTTCATTGGTATGCTCCTCTCATCGTATGCCGGCATACAAAAAGACGCCGCGGGGACGTCTCGTTGTACCACCGGCTGGTGATATGTATGGAATTGCCGGCAGCGCCCGGGCGCTGCCGGAGGCGGCGGGGGACGTTTACCTCGGCTCAATAATCAATTTTATCGCCGTACGTTCCTCGCCGTCAATTTCAATATCGGTAAAAGCGGGAATGCAGACCAGGTCAATGCCGCTCGGCGCCACAAACCCTCTGGCGATGGCTATCGCCTTGATGGACTGATTAATGGCGCCGGCTCCGATCGCCTGAATTTCCGCGGCCCCCTTTTCACGAATAACTCCGGCCAAGGCACCTGCGACAGAATTTGGAGTGGATTTAGCGGATACTTTTAATACTTCCATTTCTAGTACCTCCCTGCGTAGGATCAATGATAACGCCATTGTATTAGTCATAATTCATGAAAGAAGGGGCAGATTCCTGCTTTTTTCTAAATATTCTTTTTTTACTCGAAAAAAGGGTGGGCTTCGTCGATACGGATGCGTTCGATTGTGGTCGCTTTTCCGGTTTTCGGATCCGCTTTCACAAAGACTCCATTTAACTGTTCCCGCCCTTCGGCCACTTCAAACTTGGTAGGAAGATTTGTCTGAAACTTTCGTATGATGGCCTCGCGCTCCATGCCGAGAATGCCGTCGCTCGGCCCGGTCATTCCTGCGTCACACAGAAAGGCGGTCCCGCCGTCGAGAATCCGGTCGTCGGCCGTCTGTACGTGGGTGTGGGTCCCGACCACCGCGCTCACCCGTCCGCTTAAAAACCAGCCCATCGCCTGCTTTTCGCTCGTTGTTTCCGCGTGAAAGTCTACAAAGATGAAGCTCGTGCGCGCTGAGGCCTCTGTGACAAGCTCATCCGCCTTCTGGAACGGGTCGTCGTTCGGATTACCCATAAATGTGCGGCCGATCAGGTTGATCACCGCCACTTCCTGGTCATTGATGCGCAGGTACTTGATTCCCTCACCAGGCACGCCTGCCGGGTAGTTGGCCGGCCGGATCATCATCTTGGCGTCATCAATAAATTCGAAAATGTTTTTGTTGTCCCACGTATGGTTCCCCATCGTAATGACCTGCGCCCCAGCTTCGAGCAGCTGCTTGTAGATCTTTTCGGTAATGCCTTTGCCGTGCGCCGCGTTTTCGCCGTTCATGATCGTGACGGTTGGCTGGTACCTGCGCTTCAGGCGCGGCAGGTACTCCTCCACCATTTTCCGCCCCGGCGAACCGACGATGTCGCCAATAAATAAAAATTTCATGTCTGTGACTTCCTTTCTTCGCGTGTGTACGCATAAAAAAATAAAGCGGTGGCAATCACCGCTTTATTTCGCATAATCTACTGCCCGGGTTTCCCGTATCACCGTTACGCGGATATGGCCCGGGTAATCCAGTTCACTTTCGATCCGTTTTGTGATATCTCTTGCCAGCTGCGGTGCCAGCTGATCGTCCACCACATCCGGCTTCACCATGATCCGTACCTCGCGTCCGGCTTGAATGGCGAAGGTTTTCTCGACCCCTTTGAAGGATTCCGAAATTTCTTCGAGCCGTTCCAGGCGGCGGATGTACGTTTCAAGCGTTTCCCTGCGTGCTCCCGGCCGTGCTGCGGACAGCGCGTCTGCGGCAGCGACGAGCGACGCAATCACCGAGGTAGCCTCGGTATCCCCGTGGTGGGAAGCAATACTGTTGATGACGACCTCGTGCTCTTTGTATTTCTTACCAAGCTCGACGCCGATTTCCACGTGGCTGCCTTCGACTTCATGATCGATGGCCTTCCCGAGGTCATGAAGCAGTCCGGCGCGGCGGGCCAGCTGTTCGTCCTCCCCGAGCTCGGCGGCCATCAGCGCAGTCAAATGCGCGACTTCCATCGAATGCTTCAGCACATTTTGGCCGTAGCTTGTCCGGAAGTGAAGGCGTCCGAGAATCTTCATGAGGTCCGGATGCAGCCCGTGAATCCCCATTTCAAACGTTGCTTCCTCGCCGTATTCACGGATAAATTCATCCACTTCCCGGCGTGCCTTTTCGACCATTTCTTCGATGCGTGCCGGATGAATGCGGCCGTCCTGCACGAGGCGTTCAAGCGCAATGCGCGCCACCTCGCGGCGAATCGGATCGAAACCGGAGAGAATGACAGCTTCCGGGGTATCATCAATGATAAGATCAATACCGGTTAACGTTTCAAGCGCCCGGATGTTGCGTCCTTCCCGGCCGATGATCCGCCCTTTCATTTCATCGTTCGGCAGGTTCACCACAGACACCGTCGTTTCGGCGACATGGTCAGCAGCACAGCGCTGCAGGGCCAGGGATAAAATATTCTTCGCTTTTTTGTTGGCTTCCTGTTTGGCTTCTTCTGTGCGTTCTTTGATCAGAAGCGCCGTTTCGTGTTCCATTTCCTGTTCGGTTTCGCGGCGGATCATCTCTCTCGCATCCTCCCGCGACATGCCGGAAACACGTTCAAGTTCCTCCTGCTGTTTGGCGAGAATCTCCTCCACTTTGCTGTTATTTTCCTCAACCTGTTGTTGTTTTTCGTAGAGAGACTCCTCTCTGCGCTCCAAGGATTCTTCCTTTTTGTCCAACGTCTCACTTTTTCGGTCAAGGGTCTCTTCTTTCTGCATCAAGCGGTTTTCTTGTTTTTGAACTTCATTTCTTCGTTCATTCAGAGTACTCTCTGCTTCTGCCCGAATTTGATGTGCTTCGTCTTTAGCTTCCAACCGCGATTCTTTTAAGATTGTCTCTGCCTGCCGCTCAGCTTCTTTCACAATCTGGCCGGCTTCGTGCTCGGCGCTTTTGAATTTCGCTTCGGCAATCGCTTTTCGGACAAAATATCCAATCAAACCAACTATCAATGCACCGATAACAAGCAAAATGGAGATGATTGCAGTGTTCATACATGTCACCTCCTCTTGCTATCTGATTGTTCACTTTCGGTTGTTGCGAAAGTTGCATTGATGATTCTTTTTCGTGTCCGCATTGTTCTGCTTGCGAATAAATACGCTCATCGAAGTGCGGAACAAAACAAACGTTCCACTTCTTTATTGTATCTTTACCGTAAGACGCTGTCAAGAAAGCTCACTGGCAGGAATCCCTGTTTTTATAGGGATTGACACCGCTTTCCTCCATCTCCCGCCCTCCGTTTGCTCCGTGCTGGCGGCACAAAGGCCGCAGATTTTTAACTCCCCGGCCGCTTTTTCCACACAAAAAGGCGCCGGAATCCCGGCGCCCTGGCAGTGCTTTAACGGTTCGTATCTGCTGTTTCTTCTTCTTCGGCAAGCAGGCTGGATTCATGCGGAGCTTCCGGTTCTTCCTCCGCCTCGTCCGGTTCGGCCTGGATATCATCAAGCTTGTAGTGGTCGCGGATTTTCCGTTCAATCGCTGCGGCCGTGGCTTCATTTTCTTTCAGGAACTGCTTCGAGTTTTCCCGTCCCTGACCAAGGCGTTCGCCTTCGTAGGAATACCATGCGCCGCTCTTGAGCACAATATCGAGCTCGGCGCCGATATCAAGGATCGAGCCTTCCCGCGAGATGCCTTCGCCGTACATGATGTCTACTTCTGCCTGGCGGAATGGCGGTGCTACTTTGTTTTTCACCACTTTGATTCTCGTTTTGTTACCGACCATTTCGTTGCCCTGCTTGAGGGTTTCCGCCCGGCGCACTTCAAGCCGCACCGAGGAGTAGAATTTCAGCGCACGGCCGCCGGGAGTCGTTTCCGGGCTGCCGAACATGACGCCGACCTTCTCACGGATCTGGTTGATAAACATCGCGATCGCGTTCGATTTACTGATTGCCCCGGAAAGCTTACGCAGTGCCTGGGACATTAAACGCGCCTGGAGGCCGACGTGGCTGTCGCCCATTTCGCCTTCAATTTCTGCTTTAGGTACGAGTGCTGCGACGGAATCAATAACGAGAATGTCAATGGCACCGCTTCGTACGAGGGCTTCAGCAATTTCAAGCGCCTGCTCGCCGGTGTCGGGCTGGGAAAGGATCAGTTCATCAATGTTGACGCCAAGCGCCCGCGCATAGCTCGGGTCGAGGGCGTGCTCCGCGTCGATAAATGCCGCCGTGCCGCCGTCGCGCTGGGCAGCGGCGATCGAATGCAGGGCAACTGTCGTTTTACCGGAGGATTCCGGCCCGTAAATTTCCACGACACGTCCGCGCGGATAACCGCCGACCCCGAGGGCAATATCTACGGCGAGAGCGCCGGAGGAAATGGTGGAAATGCGGCGGTCGGTCTGGTCTCCGAGTTTCATGATCGACCCTTTACCAAACTGTTTTTCGATGCGGCTCAGTGCTTGATCCAATGCGGCTTTTCTTTCGCTCATCTTATCTCTCCTTCAAGGATATATACTATTAAACGGACACCCTCTTCCCCACGAAGAGCATATCCATACATGCCTGCTGTTATTCAGGAAGCGTCCCCGCTGTTTTCCTGCTTTCTATATTATATCTTTTTTTATTCGATTTGCCAACAGATACGCGAACATTTATTCGTGTTTTATTTCCCGATTTCTCCATCAAAGGCACGAGGTTAAAAAAGCTCTTCAACGGCGGCTGCCGCTGAAGAGCGAACGGATTACTGGGACTGGCGCTGCGTGTTCCGGCTCGGACGGGCCGGGCGCGGCTTCGCCGGCTCGAGGTTCACGCGCGTGCCGTTGATGCGAGCGTGCCGAAGGGCTTCGTACACAAACGGAGCGCTGTCCTGAGGTACTTCCACAAAAGTAAACTTGTCAAAAATATCAATTTTGCCGATCGATTTGCCGGGAATGCCGACAGCGTTCGAAATTTCTTCGATTAATATTTTCGGCGTCATGTTCACATTGCGGCCGACATTGATAAAGAATCTTGTCATGCCGCGGGCACCGCCGGTTTCACCAAAGCTGTAGCTTTCATCGGATTCGCCGACGGTGGAGGCGAAGTTCAGCTTCATTAATGCCCGGACCACGTCCTTCGGATCGTACTCGGTAAGCAGTTCCTCAGTGATGTCATTGAACAGGCCAAGCTCCGACTCCTCCTCCATCTGGGAGGCAATCTGGCGCTTCCATGCTTCCTGCTGCTTCTCCACCACTTCTTCGATGGTCGGCACCCGGTGCGACGGGATATACATCTTGATTTCCGACTCGATCGAACGCAGATGCTTCATTTCGCGCGGCGTTACAAGCGTCAGCGCTTCGCCTTTGCGTCCGGCTCTGCCTGTACGGCCGATGCGGTGCACGTAGCTTTCCGGGTCCTGCGGAATGTCGTAGTTGATCACGTGGGTGACGTTCTGTACGTCAATGCCGCGCGCCGCGACGTCTGTCGCCACCAGGAATTCAATCGACGCGTCGCGGAATTTCTTCATAACCGCATCGCGGTGCTGCTGGGTGAGGTCGCCGTGCAGGCCGTCTGCGAGGTAGCCTCTTGCCTGCAGAATTTCCGTCAGGTCGGCTACGCCCTTTTTCGTCCGGCAGAAAATAATGCCGAGGTCCGGGTCGCGTGCGTCAAGAATCCGGCAGAGAGAGTCCTGCTTGTTGCGCTCGAGCACTTTAAAGTACGACTGCTCGATGTTTGGTGCCGTCACTTCGCTTTTGTTGATGGAGACCGTGACCGGGTCCACCATATATTTTTTCGACAGCTTGCGGATTGCCGGCGGCATCGTCGCCGAAAACAGCAGCGTCTGCCGGTCGACGTTCACCTGTTTCAGGATCGCCTCAATGTCCTCCACAAAGCCCATGTCGAGCATTTCGTCCGCTTCGTCGAGCACGACGGTATTTACTTTGTCGAGGTGCAGCGTTTTGCGGCGCAGATGATCCTGCACCCGCCCCGGCGTACCAATCACAATCTGCACGCCCTGCTTGAGCGCTTTAATCTGGTGCCCGATCGACTGGCCCCCGTAAATCGGCAGCGAACGGACATTTAAATGCTTGGAGAGCTTCTGGATTTCCGAGGAAACCTGAATGGCAAGCTCGCGGGTCGGAGTAATGATAATAGCCTGCACGTGCGGCTCCTCGGTTACCTTATTTAAAATCGGTATGCCAAACGCTGCTGTTTTACCGGTACCGGTTTGTGCCTGTCCGATCAAATCCTTCTGTTCAAGAGCATCGGGAATTGCTTTTTCCTGTACCGGGGACGGCTCTTCAAAGCCCATTTCCCGTACAGCCTGTTTAATTTCGTCTTTCATTTGAAAATCATTGAATGTTGTCATTTTCTACCACCTTTTCTTTCCATAACAATCGGCACCCTTCATATAAAGCCATAAAGCGGACACGATCCCTGGTGCCGGCGATGTGAATTTGCTTTGAGATCGTTCCGTGCGGACCGGAAACCCCGATCCAGACAAGCCCGGGCTCTTTACCTTCATCGCGGTCCGGCCCAGCGACACCGGTAAATGAAATACCAATGTCGGTATTGAATTTTTCTTTCACCTTTTCGGCCATCGCTTCTGCACAGGCGGCACTCACGGCGCCATCCTGTTCGAGAAGCGGCCGGTCAATGCCAAGAATGTGCTGCTTGGCCGCTTTGGAATACGTCGTGACGGACCCCTGAAATACGCTTGACGCCCCCGGCACGTCCACGATGGATTTTGCAAACCAGCCGCCGGTCAGGCTTTCCGCTGAAGCGATCGTCTGGGAGCGCTCTTTCAGCACATTCACCGTATGGTTAAAGACCGAATCGTCATCGTAGCCGTAAAAATGCTCCCCGACGCGCCTTTGCACCTGTTCTTCCACGCCTGCGATCATCTGCAGCGCTTCATCTGCAGTCGCAGCCGCCGCCGTCAGCCGGAGCGTGACTTCCCCGTCCCCGGCCAGCGGAGCAATCGTCGGGTTCGTCTGGGCTTCAATCAAATCCTGCAGCTCCTCTTCGAGCGAGGATTCCCCGATGCCGTAAAAACGGAGCACCCGGGACGACACAAGCCTGCCGCTTCCGGCAAGTGCTGCCACGTAAGGCTCGACGTCATACTTGTACATGGACTTCATTTCCCGGGGAGGCCCCGGTATTAAAATGTAATGCGTGCCGCCTTCTTCAACCGCCATACCGCACGCCATGCCGTTCTGGTTAAAAAATACCGTGCTGTTCTCAGCGTAGTGTGCCTGACGCATATTGGACGCCGGCATTGCCCGGCCCGTCCGGTTGTAGTAATCCTTGATTTTTTGCGCTGACGCTTCGTGCACGAGCAGCTTCCGGCCGGTAAAGTCTGCTATCACGTCTTTGGTAATATCGTCCTGCGTCGGCCCCAGGCCGCCGGTCAGTATGACGATATCCGCCCGTTCGGAGGCTTCTCCGACGGCTTCTTGCATCCGGGTTTCATTATCCCCCACCACGGTGTGGCGGTACACATTCACCCCGAGAGAAGCTAGTTCCTTTGATAAATACTGGCCGTTTGTGTTGGCAATCTGGCCCAGCAAGAGCTCTGTCCCTACTGCGATAATTTCAGCATTCATTACACGTTCCTCCGATACACCTTACATCGTCTTCATAATCACAGCGCGGTTTTTCCAGAAATAATCGACGCCGGATATGATGGTTAAAATAACAGCGATCCACATAAGCACGTCGCCTGTCGGAATGCCGGCATAGGAAAATGGAAAGTGGTGAAGCAAGAGCACCACAATAGCAACCATTTGGAATGTGGTTTTCCATTTCCCAAGTCCGCTTGCCGCAATGACGTTCCCTTCTCCCGCAGCCACCAGCCGGATACCGGTAACCGCAAATTCGCGGCTCAAAATAATGATCGCCATCCAGGACGCCAGCATAGAAATGTCAATCAGCACAAGCAGGGCGGCCGTGACAAGCAGCTTGTCCGCAAGCGGGTCCAAAAACTTGCCAAACGAAGTCACCAGCTTGTACTTTCTTGCAATATAACCGTCGAGCCAGTCGGAAACGGCTGCGATCGCAAAGATGACCGCTCCGATGAAATGATGCACCGGCAGCCCGGCGTTTCCTATCGACCATGTGCCAAACGGAAAAGGCACCAGGACAGCGATAACGAATAGCGGAATCATCAGCACCCGGGCGATCGTAATTTTATTAGGTAAGTTCATAGCGTCCTCCTACTTGCAAATCGTGCTGTTCCGTCCACATTCCAGTCTTTCATATTGTATCACATATCTTTTTTTCTCATGGAACAAAACGCACAATTTGTTTATGGCAAAGCAAAGCCTTCGTTCTGAAACGCTCAGAAGCGAAGGCCGGATTTATTCTTCTGGCACTGCCGTAAATGTAATTCTCTGGTGGGTGCCGTCCGAAGGATAGGAAAATTCCCGGCCGTTAACGGCCAGCTCCATATTGTTTGTGTTGCCGACGTTGACGGTAATCTCTTCTTCTTCATACGTTTCCTCAAGTTCATCACCGGCTGACTGGCTAGAGAACATGTCGAGCATGTCGCCTTCTGCATTCGTCACATCCACGTAGGAGTCTCCACTGAAATTCATCGTCAGCTCGAACGTTTCCGCCCCGATCACATCATACGAGGCGTTGTCTCCTTCAGCGGACGTTTCTTCCAGCTGCACATCGGCACCGCCGTTCTCTTCTTCGTCAGTGCTTTCGTTTTCTTCCCCGCCCGCTTCTTCGTTTTCCTCCGGGGCGTTTTCTGCACTGCCTGCGTTCTCTTCTGCGCTGCCTTCATCGTCGCTGCCTGCGCCCGACTCAAATTGCACACCGGTGCCCTCATCGCTCTGCTGCTGTTGAGTCTGCGTATCGCTGTTCACATTTTGAAATAACAGCCAGATGCCTGCCCCGATAATTAAAAGAAAAATAAGCGCAAACACAAAGGGCAGGAAGGATGTTTTTTTCTGTTTCTGCTGCTGGCGCGGCTGCTGATTTCTGCTGCGCGTCTGCTTCCGTGACGTCCGCGACGGCATCGCGGCCGGCTGCTGTTTCGGTGCCGGCAGTTCACCGCCGTACTGCCGGAAAATGTCCTCGGCATTCAGGCCGAGCGCTTCGGCGTAGCTGCGGATGAACGCCCGGGTATAAAATGCTCCCGGCAGCGCTCCGTAGTCGCCTTTTTCAATTGCCTGTAAATACCTTCGTTGAATTTTCGTGCGCTGCTGCATCAGCTCGAGGCTTGCCCCCTGGCGCTCGCGTTCCCCGCGAAGGTATGGTCCTAATTCTGCCATAACGGCTCACCTGCCCCTTTAACTAATATCAAAGGATGAAAACCCCGAGTCCACCGTATCGTAAGAAATCACCTGGCTTTCATCGTTTCTCAGCTCAATCATGCAGTCAAAATCATCCGCCGTATACGATGTTTCCCGGATAAAAATATCCGGATGCTCAACGACCTTGACCGCAGGCAGGCGCATGATCTCTTCCACGAGGTCGCGGTGCTTCCGGGCCGCCCGCATGGTAGTGACAATTCCGTCGATAATAAACACGTGGCTGTTTGTTCGTTCGTCCTCCCCAAGCTGGGTGCGCATCGTCTGGCGCAGAAGCGTTGACGACACAAATGTCCACCGTTTGTTGGCGCATACGCTTGCAGCCACAAGGGATTCGGTTTTCCCGACCCGGGGCATGCCGCGGATACCGACAAGGTAGTGGCGGTCCTTTTTGAACAGTTCGGCCATAAAATCGACCAGCAGCCCGAGGTCCGGGCGCACGAAGCGGAACGTTTTCCGGTCATCGGCATCGCGTTCAATATAGCGGCCGTGGCGGACAGCGAGCCTTTCCCGCAGGCCCGGCTGCTTAACCTTTCGAACGGAAATGATCTGAATCGTATCCAGAATGGCGCGCAGCCGCTGAATCCGGTCATAGCTGTCACAACGGAGAAGCAGCCCCCGGCGGTTGCCCTCCACGCCGTTGATCGTCACGATATTGATCGCAAGCATGCCGAGCAGCGAAGAAATATCCCCGAGCAGGCCGGGGCGGTTTTGATGAATTTCATATTCCACGTACCATTCGTTGCCAGCCATCAGGCGTTCCCCCTCTTATCTCTACTGCTTTTATTGTACGTCATTTTTTCCCATTTGAACAGAACATGCGGGGGCTTCAGGACGGAAATAAACCGTCGACGCGGAGCACTTCCCCGTGGACATAAGCGGCATCCGGCGAGCATAAAAACGCCACGGTTCCAGCCACCTCCCCCGGTGTGCCAATCCGTCCGAGCGACACGCGCCCGGCGACGTCCTGCCGTTCCTCCTCCGACAGATGCCCGAGCATCGGGGAGGCGACCGCTCCCGGCGCCACCGCGTTTACCCTGACGCCGGACGGTCCGGTTTCTTTGGCAAGCGACCGGGTGAACGCTTCAATCATTCCTTTGGCCGCCGCATAGGTGGATTCCATTGCTGCTCCTTCCCGGGCCCATACGGAGCTCACAAAAACAATCGTTCCTTGGCGGGCACGGATCATTTCCGGGAGGAGTGCCCGGCTGACCGCAAGCGCGCTCATCGCATTTGTCTGAATAATCGAATTTCGGTGGGCGTACGTGGTTTCCTGAAATAGTATGTATTCCTCCATGCCTGCAGCATGAATAAACGTATCAATATTTTGGGGCAGCCGGGCGGTAAACGCCTCCTGGCCTGCCTCGGTGGCAAGATCGCCGTAGACTAATTCTGCCTGCTGTCCGTTTTGGCGGCAGCGCATAGCTGTCTGTTCTGCGTTTTCTTTTCCTTGATAATAATGAAGCAGAAGCGGGCGGCCGGAGGCAGCAAGCCGTTCAGCTGCTGCGCTTCCAATTGCCCCGCTCGCTCCAGTCACCAGCGTCCAGTCAGGCATCGGTTTCGCCCTTCTGGTCGACGATGGAGGTTGTTCGGTTGTCGATGCGGAATTCATTTTGCAACAATCCGGAAATGTCCTCGAACGTCACCTGCTGCATAATGTCCACTGCATCCATGACCGATGCGCCGTGAAACGCGTAGCGCGTGCCCTCGGTAGCGAGAAATTCAGTGGAATTCAGCTGTTTGACGAGCTGGCCTAGCAGCTTTTTGCGCATCCGTTCAAAGCGCCGTTCGTCCATGCCTTCAGTCTGGGCGTGTGCGATAATGTCAAGCAGCCGTGCCTCCGTTTCTTCCGGCTTCGGCGTATTGCCGCCAATGGCCGCGAGCGAAAACGAACGCTCAATCATCGCCTCGCTTGAAAAGCTGTCATCGATCAGCCCTTCGGAGTACAGCGTTTCATACGCCTCCGAGCCTTCTCCGAACAGCGTTTCAAGCAGCAGCTCCAGCCGGGCTTCCTCGTACAGCAGGTTCTCCGTTGCGCTGTGCAGTGACAGCTTGTAGCCAAGAAGCACCTTCGGCAGGCGGATGCTCATCTTTTCGACTGCCCTGGAATGAAGCGCCGTTGCCGGCTCGTTCACTTCAACGCGTTCCACGTGGTCCATCGGCGCAAATTCCTTTTCCGCCTGGTTGCTTCGTACGAGCTCGAAAATGTCTTCAGGCTCCACCGCCCCTGCCACATATAAAATCATGTTGGCCGGATGGTAAAACGTATGATAACACGTATACAGATCATCCTTGGTAATCCGGTTAATGGACTCAGCGGTGCCGGCAATATCAATACGGGCCGGATGGCGGTGATACAGATTGCCGAGCAGCTGGAAAAAGAGGCGCCAGTCAGCATCATCATCGTACATGCTGATCTCCTGGCCGATAATGCCCTTTTCCTTTTCTACGCTTTCCTCGGTGAAATACGGGTGCTGCACAAAGTCGAGCAGCGTATGCAGGTTCACTGCGGTGTCGTCAGTGCTTGAAAACAAATACGCCGTGCGGGTAAAGGAGGTGAACGCGTTCGCTGAAGCCCCCTGTTTGCCGAACGTATCAAATACGTCCCCCTCTTCATCTTCAAACATTTTGTGCTCCAGAAAATGGGCGATTCCGTCCGGCACCTCCACGCTCTGCTTTTGCCCGATCGGAACGAAGGCGTTGTCAATGGAGCCGTAGTCGGTGGTGAAGGTGGCAAATGTTTTACTGAACCCCTGTTTTGGAAGCACGTACACCCGGAGGCCGTTTGGCATCACTTCGGAGTAGACAGTTTCATGCAGCTGATCATACTGTTGTTTCTGCATCTTTATCCTCCTTTCCGTGTAGGAAAAATACGGTATCAAGCACAATCGAGTTCGCGCATGCAAGCACGTCCTCCGCGCTCACCTGCTCAATTTCTTCAATCCATGTTTCAATCGGGCGGACGCGGCCGGCCATTTTTCCCTGAAAATGCAGAGCTGCCAGTCCGCCCGGGGCGTCGGTCGTCTCCCGGATCTGGTTGATGAGCATTCTTTTCGTCTGGGCCAGCAGTTCCTCGGACACGGCCTCCTGCTGCAGCGCCTGCAGCTGTTCACCGATGACCGTCTTCACCTGCTCGTACTGCCCTTTTTCAATGCCGGTCATCACCATGACCAGCCCCTTCTGGCTTTCATAGCGGGACGCGGCGTAATACGCCAGGCTCCGTTTTTCGCGCACTTCCTGAAACAGCTTCGAGTGCGGAAAGCCGCCGAACAGTCCGTTGGTTACCTGCATCGCGGCAAACTGCGGATCGTCCTGCGTAACCGGCGTCCGGTAGCCGAGCTGCAGCTTGCCCTGGTGGATGTCATCGGCCTCCTCCACGTAACGTACACGCGGCGGGCGCTCCGACCCGTCTTCAACCGGCGGCAGGGGGCTTCGTTCCGGAAACGGGCCTGTTACTGCCTCCACGTCATACGATCCCACGTCGCCGACCACATAGACGTCAATCGCATCTTCAGCCAGAAACTGCTCGTATACGTCGTAGAGCTTCTGCTCATCGAGAGCCTCCATCTGGTGGGCATCGCCAAGCGGATGCACCGAGTATGCTTCGGCGCTGCACATTTCCTGCACAAGGCGCATGTTGGCGTAGCGGTCCTTTTCATCGTAAATCGTATTGATTTTCTGCACCAGGGTCCGCTTTTCCTCTTCGACGATCTTTGAGTTAAACGCGCGGCCCTCTGCAAGCGGTGCGTGCACCATTTCTGCTAAAAAAGCGGTCGCTTCGGCAAACAGATCCTCCTGTGCCGGCAGAAACTGCTCGTTTACAAACTCCATGCGAAAGCTCATCACATGATAGTTGCCGCGTTTGCCGACGTCCACGTTGAACGAGGCACCGTACAGGTCATCGAGCTTTTCTTTTATGTGGGACTGCGACGGGTAGCGCAGGCTCCCTTTTTTCAGCACTCTGGCCAACAGCGCCCGGCCCGCTGCGGTATGTTCGGACAGCGGAGCGCGGCACTGCATAATGACGGCCGTTGTTTTAAACTGCTTCGTTTGAAATAAATGCACCGGAATATTCGTGTTCGTTGTCACTGGCTGCATGAAAATCCTCCTCAACTATGGTGCGTATCTTCCTTTTCTTCCGCGGGTTCGCTGTTTGCTCCCCGGGTGTCGCCAAGCACTTCACGCGGCTTACTGCCGCCGTACGGCCCGACGATGCCACGGTCCTCCATTTCATCGATGAGGCGGGCTGCGCGCGTGTAGCCGATGCGGAACCGGCGCTGCAGCATCGATACGGAGGCGCTCTGCATCTGCAGAATCATATCCACCGCTTCGTCAAACAGCTCGTCGCTCGGCCGTTCAGCCTGCGCCGGCTGGTCATCGGGTATCATTTCTTCCTGGTACTTGGCTTTTTGCTGGGCGACGACTGCCTCCACCACCTGTTCCACTTCCTGGTCGGACACAAACGCTCCCTGCACACGGGTGGATTTGTTGGAGCCGATCGGGGAGAACAGCATATCCCCCTTGCCGACCAGCTTTTCCGCCCCGCCACTGTCAAGAATGGTCCGGGAATCCGTCTGGCTCGATACGCCGAATGCGATCCGCGACGGAATATTGGCTTTGATGACCCCGGTAATGACGTCCACGGACGGGCGCTGGGTCGCGATGATCATATGAATGCCGGCCGCCCGGGCCATCTGGGCGAGGCGCGTAATCGCATCCTCCACCTCGCCCGAGGCAACCATCATGAGGTCCGCAAGCTCGTCGACGATAACCACAATGTACGGGAGCTCGGGCTGCTTGGCTCCGCCTTTATCGTTCTGCTTCCGGATCCATTCGTTGTAGCCTTCCAGGTTTCTCGTGCCCGTGTGCGAAAACAGATCATAGCGCCGTTCCATTTCAGCCACCACTTTTTTCAGCGCCTGGGCCGCCTTCTTCGGTTCGGTGACCACCGGCGCCATCAGGTGGGGCACGCCGTTATATACGTTCAGCTCTACCATTTTTGGGTCAATCATCAGCAGCTTCACCTCGTGCGGGCGGGCCCGCATCAGAATGCTTGTAATGATGCCGTTAATGCAGACACTTTTTCCGCTTCCTGTCGCCCCGGCGACAAGCAGGTGCGGCATTTTGTGGAGGGAAGCGAGAATCGGTTCGCCGGAAATATCCCGGCCGAGCGCGACATTCAGCACATGTTCGTCTTTTTTATCGAGCGACTCAAGCACTTCCCGAAGCGTCACCATCGCCACTTCCTGGTTCGGCACCTCAATGCCGACGGCGGATTTGCCTGGAATCGGCGCTTCAATCCGTATGTCCCGGGCCGCGAGCGCAAGCGCAATGTCATCGGAAAGGTTGACAATTTTGCTGACCTTCACCCCGACAGCCGGCTGGATCTCGTATTTGGTGACCGCGGGGCCAAGGTGTACTTCCGATACGTTCGCCTTCACTCCGAAGCTCTGCAGCGTTTCTTCGAGCTTTTTCGCATTGGCCGAAATTTGCGAACGCTCCTGCTGCTGATTCTGTTTTTTCGGCGCTGAGAGCATCGTAAGCGCCGGCAGCTGATAGTTCTTGTTCTCGGTCTCCCCCTCGGTCACACTCAGCATATCCGAGCGGTCCATCTCGGGTTCGGACTCTGCAGGCGCCCCCGTTTGCTCCGGCGCAGGCGCTTCTTTTTTGCGCGCAGGCTCCTCCGGCTTCGGTGTCTCTTTAACCGCCGGCGGCTCCTGGTACGCCTGTTCGGTAAAGGAAAAGATTTTCGGCTTTTCTGCGCTTTCTTTCGCTTTTTCCGCAGGTGCTTCAGGCGTTTCTGTCTGCTTCGGCGCAGCCTTCGCAGGCGCTTCTTTTGCCCGCGCCTCCTTTTGCTTTCTTCGTTCCGCCTGGCGCTGTTTCCCTTTTTCGACCGCCCGGGCTGCTCCCTGTTTCGAGGCACGGGCCGCCCATGCCCCGCCTGTCTGCATCGTATGTTGAAAAGACCACTGCATAAGTAAAAATAGTCCCGCGATCACAAGAAGCACAGAAACAATATATGCCCCGGCTGTTCCGATCAGAAAATGAACAGCATCGTAAATAAGAGCGCCGATCGCGCCGCCACCGGTAGAGGCTGCTCCGGATCGGTCGAGCCAGCCGTCACGGCCGAACGTTTCCATAAAAACGGAAATCGCCGGACCGTTGATGCCTGAAGCCCAGCGGACCTCTGTAAAAAGAATCACCCCGAGAAAAAGAAGTGTTCCGCCCGTCCACCGCAACGGATATTTCTTCACTGCGTTCCGGTTGACCATCCATACAGTGGAAAAAGCAAATATAAGCAAGTTCAATACCCACCAGAGGTCCCCGGTGAGCCATTGGGACCCGGAGCGGAGCAGCTGGCCGGCCCATCCCCATCCGCCAAGCGATATGAGGGCAAGCAGCGCAGCTGCAAGCGCCGGCCATGAAAAAGCCGGCTGCCTGTTTCTGTTCGACGAGGTTCGTTTCTTTTTCCGCTTCGCCGTTTTTGCCATGATTTGGCTCCTTTCTCCCCGAAAAAGCTCTGTTCAATAAAACACCCCCTGCCCGCCAAACTGGCTAACGCAGGGGTGTGTCATGGCAAGCTTTTCGCGTGCTTTTAAATTTCCATAATAATCGGCAGAATCATTGGGCGCCGTTTTGTTTTTTCATAAAGAAAACGGCTCATTGAATCCCGGATGCTGCTTTTGAGCGTCGACCATTCGCTCACGTTATCGCTGATTGATTTTTCCAGCGTCTCGGTTACTTTTTTATGCGCTTTTTCCATCAGCTCTTCGGACTCGCGCACGTAGACGAATCCGCGGGAAATAATGTCCGGGCCGCTTGCGATGGTGCCGGTCTTTTTGCTGAGCGTTACGACGACGACAAGGATGCCGTCTTCGGACAGCAGGCGGCGGTCACGCAGAACAATATTGCCCACGTCCCCAATGCCAAGGCCGTCAATTAACACGTTGCCGGCCGGTACTTTGCCGGCTTTTACAGCTTTGCCTTTGCTGAACTCCACAACTTCCCCTTTATCAAGCAGAAAGATGTTATTCGGATCCATGCCGGTTTCTTCCGCAAGCTCCCCGTGCACAAACTGCATCCGGTACTCCCCGTGCACTGGAATAAAGTACTTCGGCTTCACCAGGTTCAGCATCATTTTGAGTTCTTCCTGGCGGGCATGGCCGGAGGAGTGGACGTTTTCGCCCATGACGACCTCGGCTCCGATCTGATAGAGAAAATCGATCGTCTGCGAAACCGTTTTTTCGTTTCCGGCAACCGGGTTGGCAGCAATAATCACCATGTCGCCTTCCTCGATTGTCAAATTATCGTCTTCGCCTTTTGCCATATTCATGAGGGCGGAGACCGGCTCGCCCTGGCTGCCTGTGCATAAGATAGCTACTTTTCTTGGATCCATATCTTCTACCTGATCGGTCGTAATAAAAATGTCATCCTCGACCTCCAAATAACCGAGCCGGCGGGAGATTTCAATTGTTTTTTCCATTGCCTGCCCGTTCACAGCAATTTTACGCCCGCTTTCTTCCGCCGCCTGGATCACCTGCTGGATGCGGTGGATGTTAGTCGCAAAAGTTGTAATCACGATGCGCCCTTCGTTTTCTAAAAAGATATCCATGATACCATTGCCAGCAATCGCTTCCGACGGACTCACGCCGGGAACTTCGGCGTTAATGCTGTCAGAAAGCAGGCAGAGCACGCCTTTTTTGCCGATTTCAGTCAATTTATCCAGACTGGTGTACTGCCCGTCCACCGGCGTCTGGTCAAATTTAAAATCACCGGTGTGCACCACGATACCTTCCGGCGTCTGGACGACCATCCCGACCGAATCGGGAATGCTGTGATTGGTCCGGAAAAAGCTTGTTTTCAGCTGGCCGGTCTGGATGACGCTGTTGTCATGAACCACACGGAAATCCGGTTTCTTGCGGAGTCCTTTTTCTTTTACATACGACTCCACGATGCCAAGCGTCAGCTTGGTGCCATACACTGGCACATGCACCTGGCGGAGAATGTAGGTTAACGCCCCGATATGGTCTTCATGCCCGTGGGTTAAAAAGATCCCGCGGAGTTTTTCTTTGTTCTGGGTTAAGTATGAAATATCCGGAATCACGATATCAATTCCGAGCATGTCATCCTCTGGAAACATTAGTCCTGCGTCTATAACAATCATGTCCTGTTCTGATTCTATAACGTACATATTTTTTCCGATTTCCCCGATACCGCCAAGGGAAAAAACACGAACGTTACCATTCGCTTGTGTGGCCAAAGTATATTTCCTCCTAAATTAAAATGAATTATTGCTGACGTCGATTTACGGCCCCAAAAAGAAACATTTTTCCCTTTGGGTGAATGGTTTCCGCACAAATCACTTGTAATCAGTATAACCCAGGCGGTTTTTGAAATACAAGGGAAACTATTGGGCTCAGGCATTTCTCGCGGCTTTGGGCCAGGGGTTTTCTGGTTCATGCTTGTATTTGTAAAAAAATTGGACACCGGCAGCCGGGCTGTCGGTGTCCTGTTAGAAAATCATTAAGATGCGGCAGTGAACCACTGTTCGAGCTGCCGGATTTCGGCATCCGTCAGCGGCACGAGCGGCAGGCGGGTATAGCGCCCGGTAATGCCCATCTGTTCAAGCATTGCCTTCACCGGAGACGGATTCGGAGCCATAAAACAGGCCCGCATCTTCGGAAGGAGCGTCCGGTGCGCCTCTGCTGCCCGCTGCACGTGTCCGGAAAAGAAATCGGTCATCATCTGCTGCAGATCCTCGCCGGCAATATGGGCCGCCACAGAGACCACGCCGTCACCACCGACCGAAAGCGTCGGGAGCGTGAGCGAGTCATCGCCGCTGAAGAGCTGGAAATCCTTCGGTGCCGAAGAGAGAAAGTGCGAAATCTGATCAAGGTTCCCACACGCTTCCTTCACCGACGTAATGTTGGAAATTTCCGCGAGCCGGAGCAGCGTTTCCGGCAGCAGATTGACGATGCAGCGCCCCGGAATGTTATAAATCATCAGCGGAAGCGTTGTGGCGGCGGCGATCCGCTGAAAATGCTGGTACATGCCTTCCTGGTTCGGCTTGTTGTAATAAGGCGTCACCGCCATTAAGCCGTCAAGGCCGACTTTAGTTGCTTCGTTCGCAAGGTCAGCTGAATACGCCGTATTGTTCGTACCGACGCCGCCAATCACATCCAGCCGGCTCCCGGCAATATCTTTCACCCGGCGGAACAGCTGCAGCTTCTCTTCGCTGCTGAGCGTCGGTGATTCTCCGGTCGTGCCGGCCACTACAACGCCGTCGCTTTTTGTGGCTATCAAATGCTCCGTGAGCTGCTCGACTTGGTCCCAGTGAATGTCGCCATTTTCATGAAAAGGTGTAACCATTGCTGTGAGTAACTGTCCAAAAGCCATAAGTCGGCTCCTTTCTCTCATCTGCAGGGAATCGATGCGGCTCGTAATACTTCTCTGCAGCTTACTAGGAAACAGATGGGGGACGTATACCAGCACGTCCGAGCTCAAATACACGGTGCAGGGCAGATACTGCTTTATCCGTATCTTTTTCGCGGACAAGCGCCCAGATGGTCGTATGCGAATCCGCCGACTGTAAAATCGGCACCCCGGCCTTTGAGAGTGCAGTAACAATTTTGGAAGCCACTCCAGGCACACCGGTCATGCCAGCGCCGACAACACTGACTTTTGCACAGTGAGGCACCGCGGAGATGCTCCAGCCGTCTTCTTCAAGAGCGCTGACCGCAGCTTTCGCATGCGGGTCGGGTACGGTGAATACAGCACTTTCCAGTCCAATGTTAATAAAATCTACGCTCAGGCCAAGGCTTTCCATCCGCTGAAAAACGCGGGCATGCATATCTTCTGACTGCTCCGGGTCCGCCCAAACGCTGATCTGGGTAAGCGACGGGATGTGGGCGATGCCGGTAATCAGGCGTTCAGCCACCTCCCGGCCCGGCGCACCCCCGAGCATGGACGTAATCAGCGTGCCCGGCTCTTTGGTCGACGTCGACCGGATACGGATCGGCACTTTACCCTGCATGGCAATTTCAACCGCACGGGGGTGAATAACTTTAGCCCCCTGGTACGCCATGTTGCAGATTTCCTGATAGGTGACGGTGGAGAGCAGCCTCGCATCTTCCACGACACGGGGGTCCGCCGTCATCATGCCTTCGACATCGGTAAAAATGTCCACCCACTCGGCCTTTAAGGCTGTACCGAGCGCTGTCGCTGACGTATCGCTGCCTCCGCGGCCGAGCGTTGTGATCATTCCATCCTCGCTGACGCCCTGAAAGCCGGTTACGACGACAACGTCATGAGTGGTAAGCAGTTCTTCAACTTTTTCTGTGCGCATGTCGATAATTTTGGCATTGCCGTGGTTGCTGTCGGTAATAAACCCGGCCTGGGCCCCATTTAAAGCAGCAGCTGTGAGCTGCTTCGAACGCAGAAGCTCTGTAAATACTACGGCCGAGATGGTTTCACCGCACGACACAAGCAGGTCGCGCTCGGCTCTTCCTTCTCCCGGCGCACTTTCATCGATCAGGCCGAGAAGGGTATCAGTAGCGTAAGGGTCTCCGCTCCGGCCCATGGCAGAAACGACCACCACCACCTTATAGCCTTCACGCACTGCATCTTCAACATGGCCGGCGGCCTGCTCCCGCAGTTCCTTCGTTTTTACAGACGTACCGCCAAATTTCTGAACAATAATATTCATCAGTCCGGCTCCCTCTCAGGTTATTTGATTAAATTAAGGCGGATCAGGCTTTCAGCAATCTGTACCGAGTTATAGGCAGCACCTTTTAAAAGGTTATCCGAAACGACCCAGAAGTGGTAGGCGTTTTCCCGGTCAAGATCGCGGCGGATACGGCCGACAAATACATCCGGCAGACCGACGCTGTTCACAGCCATCGGGTACACCTGGTTGGCCGGATCGTCCTGAAGGGTAATGCCCTCGCCTTCGGAGAGCGTCTGCTGCAGTTCTTTTACATCCGGATTCCCTGTTTCGGTCTCAATATACACCGACTCCGAGTGGCCCGTGGCAACCGGAAGGCGCACACACGTTGCTGCTACCGGGAGCTCGTCCATATGAAGAATTTTTTTCGTTTCATTGATCATTTTCATTTCTTCAAACGTGTAGCCGTTGTCCTGGAATTTGTCGATCTGCGGGATCGCGTTAAAAGCGATCTGGTAGTGCTTTTTATCGCCGCTGACGGGCATAAGGTTTGCTTCTGCCTCCTCGCCGTTCAGTACCGCCGTCGACTGGGTGTTCATTTCATCGACCGCTTCCAGCCCCGCGCCGGATACAGCCTGATACGTGGAAACGACCACTTTTTTCAGGCCGTATTTCTGCCGGATCGGCTCAAGCGCTACGGCCATTTGAATGGTCGAGCAGTTCGGGTTGGCGATAATGCCGTTATGGTTGTGGAGGTCTTCTTCATTCACTTCCGGAACCACAAGCGGGGTGTCCGGGTCCATGCGGTACGCGCTCGTGTTATCCACGACAATCGCCCCACGCCTGACCGCTTCGGGAGCCAGTGCTTTCGATACGGAACCGCCGGCGGAGAACAGGGCGATCTGTACGCCGTCAAACGATTCAGGGGTTGCTTCTTCAAGCGTGTATTCCTGGCCTTTGAACGTCATTTTTTTCCCGGCGGAGCGGCTTGAAGAAAGCAGCTTCAGCTCTCCAACGGGGAAATTTTTATCTTCTAAAGTTTTCAGCATCTGCTGGCCCACGGCGCCGGTTGCGCCTACGACCGCTACAGTATATGTTTCGTTAGACATGTTCATTCTCCCTTTCTGATTCATCCATTTCACATTTATTAAAACAAACTTTGCTTTATTTTACCACACTTGTCAGTGCTGAAAAGGGCAATTCTGGCTTATTCTCCGCTGCTCACGCTGAAATTAGAGCTGTTTTTCTTTAATAGCCCGGGCAGACGGCCATCCGGCTGGATCAGCGAGGCACTCGGCGGCGTCTGCATCATCGCCCGCCCCCGCTCCTCGACATGTCCGAGCTGTACACTTTCAAGCCTGTCCAGTGTTTCATCAATTCCCGGATGCCGGCCGAACAGCATTTCGTTCCGGGCGTTGCGGGCCATACGGGCTGCCGACGACTCCAGTCCCAGTACAAAAGCGGATTTCAGCTGCGACCGGTGGTTCTCAATCTCCACTTCTTTGATATTTCCAGCGGATAAACGCTCAAACAGCCCTTCGATCGTTCCGAGCAGCTCTTCTACGCGCTCCGGGGCCGCCGCGCTGTAAATCGTATGAAAGCCGGTATGCTCAAAGGCTTCAAATGAAGAAAAAATAGAATAGGCGAGTCCCCGGTCCTCCCGGACTTCCTGAAACAGCCGGCTGCTCATCGAACCGCCGAGCAGGTTATTCCACAGCACTTCCGCAAAATACTGGTCATGAAAACGGGAAACGCCCGGAAATCCCAGGCACAGATGAGCCTGTTCGGTTTCCCTGTTCTTTACTTCTTTTCCCGGGACAAATACAGCGTTTTCCTTCCGGCTTTCCGCCCGGCGCCCGTGTCCCCATCCGGCAAATAAACGTTCGATGCAGGCAAGCAGCTCCCTGCTCACATTGCCGGCAACCGAAATCACAACTCGTTCGGGCGTATAATGGGTATGAAAAAAATCGAGCAACCGCTCCCGGGTCACTTCGTTCAGCACGGGCTTTGTTCCGAGAATTGGGCGTGCAAGCGGATGGCTCCCGTAGGAAGCTTTCCACAGCATATCGTGAATAATGTCGTCGGGCGTGTCCTCCACCATGCTGATTTCTTCTAAAATCACGTTCCGCTCCTTCTCCACGTCCTCTGGGTCAAAGCGCGAGTGAAAGAACATATCGGCAAACACCCCGGCGGTCTGCTCCGCATGCTCATCAAGCACGGTCGCCTGCAGGCAGGTGGTATCCTTTGCCGTAAAGGCTTCCATTTCTCCGCCAATCCGGTCAAAATAGCCGGCAATGTCTGCCGCACTCCGTCCGGATGTACCTTTAAACAGCATATGTTCGATAAAGTGTGCCATCCCGTTTTCTTCTTCCCGCTCCTGCCTGGAGCCTGCATCTATCCACAGGCCAATCGACACCGAGCGCACGTGCGGGATCTGTTCCGAAACCAGCCGTGTTCCATTCAGAAAATGTTTTGTTTCCACCATCTGTTGGCCCTCCCTTTTTTTACTCTCTTTATATTTATAAAAAAAAGGACCTGGAAATCCAAGTCCCTGCTGATCTATAGGCGCCTTACTGGGAAGGTGTGTCGGAGCTTTCCTTCGCAAGCAGCGCTTTTCTTGATAGGTTAATCCGTCCCTGATTGTCTATTTCTGTTACTTTTACCATGACTTCATCTCCGATGGAAACCACGTCTTCCACCTTATTGACGCGCTCGTGGTTCAGCTGGGAAATGTGGACAAGACCTTCTTTGCCTTTAAACAGCTCCACAAAAGCACCAAACTTCTCGACGCGTTTGACTTTTCCTAAATACGTCTCGCCCGGCTCCACTTCACGAATTAAATCTTCAATGATTTTTTTCGCTTCCTCGTTTTTATCCTGCTCGGTGGAGGAAATAAAGACGGTACCGTCCTGCTCGATGTCAATTTTCACGCCGGTGTCTTCAATAATCTGGTTGATCGTTTTTCCGCTCGGGCCAATTACGTCCCGGATTTTCTCCGGCTTAATGTGCATGGACATAATTTTTGGAGCATACGGGGACAGCTCACCGCGCGTTTCGCTGATGGTAGCGAGCATGTTTTCGAGTACTTTCATGCGGGCAACCTTCGCTCGTTTGAGAGCAAATTCAAGCACTTCGCGGTCGATACCCGCCAGTTTAATATCCATCTGCAGCGCCGTTACGCCGTCCGCCGTGCCGGCTACTTTAAAGTCCATGTCACCAAGGGCGTCTTCCATGCCCTGGATATCGGTCAGCACAGCCAGGTCGTCGCCTTCTTTCACAAGGCCCATCGCAATACCGGCAACCGGCGATTTAATTGGCACACCGGCGTCCATCATGGCAAGCGTGCTCGCGCAAATGCTCGCCTGGGACGTGGAACCGTTGGATTCAAGCACTTCGGATACCAGGCGGATTGTGTACGGGAACTCCTCCTCGGAAGGAACCACTTTTTCAAGGGCACGCTCCCCGAGAGCGCCGTGTCCGATTTCCCGCCGGCCCGGCCCGCGGATGGGGCCGGTTTCCCCGACACTGAAGTTCGGGAAGTTATAATGATGTAAAAACCGCTTCGACGTTTCCGTGCCGAGACCGTCAATGATCTGCACTTCTCCAAGTGCTCCGAGCGTGCAGATGCTGAGCGCCTGCGTCTGGCCGCGGGTAAACAAGCCAGAGCCGTGCGTACGCGGCAGAATGTCCACCTCGGAAGTCAGCTGACGAATGTCGTCCGGGCCGCGTCCGTCCGGGCGGATATGCTCTTCGGTGATCAGGCGGCGGAATTCTGCTTTAACAAGCTTTTCAAAAATATCTTTTACTTCGCTTTGCTGCTCTTCATCTTCATATGGCTCGGAGATCTGCGTTTTCAGCTCCTGGATGGCCACGTCGCGCTCTTTTTTATCTTTAACCATCACTGCTTCTTTCACAGCGTCCTGGAACTGGCTGCGGATGGTTTCTTCCAGGTCTTTATCCGTCTGGGAGAGCTGCACTTCCATTTTCTCCTGGCCGAGCTCACGGATAATGCCTTCCTGGAACTCCACCAGGCGCTTGATTTCTTCGTGTCCGAACATGATGCCTTCAAGCATCGTCTCTTCCGGTACTTCGTCTGCTCCGGCTTCCACCATGTTGATGGCGTCTTTGGTGCCGGCAACCGTCAGTTCAATATCGCTTCTGGCCGCTTCGGATTCTGAAGGGTTGACGACAAATTCACCGTCGACCCGTCCGATGATCGCACCCGAAACCGGGCCGTAAAATGGAATATCCGACAGGGAGAGAGCGAGCGATGAACCGACCATGGCAGCAATTTCCGGTGACGCGGACTGATCCACGCTCATCACCATATTGATTACCTGCACGTCGTTACGGAACCCGTCCGGAAAAAGCGGACGGATTGGCCGGTCAATCAGGCGGCTTGTTAAAACTGCTGTTTCGCTCGGGCGTCCTTCACGTTTAATAAAACCGCCGGGAATTTTCCCTGCCGCATACAGCCGCTCTTCGTAATTCACCGTGAGCGGGAAGAATGGAAGATCCTTCGGTTCTTTTGAAGCCGTTACGGTGGAGAGGACCACCGTATCTCCGTAGCGGATCATCACCGCTCCGTTCGCCTGTTTCGCAATGTGTCCTGTTTCGACGGTCAGCGTCTGCCCCGCCCATTCAATTGAGTAGGTTTTCTTTTCTTGTTCCAAATTTCAGGACCTCCTATACGTTTTTTCACGTATACGTCTGCATTTCCGGGTATAAATGTTCCATTCCGCCGGTACTCCCGACTAGCAGGAAACCCTTTCGTGCGCACAAGCTTAACGCGGAAGCCGCACTGCTTACGCGTTAAGCTTGTGCGATGTGCGTAAGGGATCATTTCATACCGCCCAGCCGCATACGTTATGCACATGGTTATTTTTAGGTAAGAGAAAAAGCGGGAGATACCTCCCGCTTCCCAGTACTTCTTAACGGCGCAAGCCGAGTTTATTAATGATGTCGCGGTAACGCGTGATGTCCTGGTTACGAACGTACGTTAACAGGTTACGGCGTTTACCAACCATTTTTAAAAGCCCGCGGCGGGAATGGTGGTCCTTTTTATGCTCACGCAGGTGTTCGTTCAACGAAACAATCTGCTCCGTCAAAATAGCGATCTGCACTTCCGGGGAACCGGTGTCGCCTTCATGTGTTTTGTACTCTTCGATCAACTCTGATTTACGCTCTGGTGTTAAAGCCATTCAGTCGACCTCCTTTTGTTTTTTTGTTTCAACCATTTCCTCGCAAGCCGCAGGAGGCGCGTGCAAGCCAAGAAGTAGTTTCCATACATCAACCATCTTACCTTTTGAGCAGAAAAAACGCAAGGGAAAACAGGTGTTAATCCCTGATTTCCTGCTGAAGTACCTGCTCGGCTGCGCGTTTGTCTTCATGCAGCTGGGAGACCAGCGCATCGAGGGAAGGAAATTTCACTTCACCGCGAAGCCGCTCCCGCCATTCAACCCGGACCGCTTTTCCGTAAATATCTCCATCGAAATCAAACAGGTGGACTTCAATTTCCGGCGGGCCGTCCCGTTCGTCGTGAAACGTCGGCTTATAGCCGATGTTGCTCATCCCCCGGTGCCATGCACCGTCGATAAGCGCACGTACAGCATACACGCCGTCATTTGGCAGCAGGTACGGCTCGTCGGCCTGAATGTTAGCTGTCGGAAATCCGATTGTCCGGCCGCGCTTCTCGCCCTCAACCACGGTGCCTTCAAACGTATACCAGCGCCCGAGCAGGCGGGCGGCTTTGACCATTTCTCCCTGTTCCACAGCCTCGCGGATCCAGGTGGAGCTTATCTTCTCTCCCTCTTCGGTGTAAGGAGATACCGTGGAAAACGTAAAAGCATCCCTCGAATGGTACGGGAGCGTCTCCATATTGCCGCGCCCGAATTTACCGTAAGAAAAATCAAATCCGGCCACTGCGTGCTTTACACCGAGATCAATAATATAAGCATCAACAAAAGCCTGAGGGTCGAGAGAGGCAAATTCCTGGTCAAACCGCACAATGTACAGCTCCTCCACTCCAAGTGATTCAAGAATATGCTGCTTTTCCGCCAATGGGGTTAAATAAAACATATCTTCCTCTGACTGCTTGGACAGTACCACTTTCGGGTGCGGGTGGAAGGTCATTACAGTGAGCGGCAGTCCCCTGTCTTCTGCTGCCTGACGGGCCTTCTCAATCACTTCTTTGTGACCCCGGTGCACTCCGTCAAAGTAGCCCATCGCCATCACTTTAGCCTTTGAAAGTGACGGGGTTAACGTATGTGGATGTATAAGATGATGAACTTCCATTATTTTCACCTGCCGATATTCTTTCATTCACGCTTTTAAAGAAGCATTGTTTTAGGTTTGAAAATGCCGGGCTTAGCCGGATGCGCCGTATAGACAGCAAGCGGTTTCCCGCTCTCTGCCTTTACCGCCATCGTCTGCTCAGAAAACCAAGCTGCCGGAAGCACCCGTCCGTGACTGATCTGCTCCGCCGTCTCCTCCGACACTGTAATGGCCGGAAGGTGAGCCACTGCCCAGTCTACCGGATACACGGCTTTTTCAGGACGGCCAGCGGCCACCAGGGCTTCAAGCTCTTCCCATGTGGAAGTGTGTTCCGGTTCGAATCCACCGGACGCCGTGCGGATGAGCTGCTGCAGATGTGCCGGGTACCCGAGCTTCTTTCCAGCATCGACAGCAAGCGTGCGCACGTAGGTTCCTTTACTGCAGCTCACCCGAATTTTAAAGGAAAATTCCCCGCCCCGCGGAGCGTCGTCCATTTCAAGCAGCCGAAAGTCGTAAATGCAGGCCTCCCGGACTGGACGCTCGACCTCTATGCCTTCACGGGCATATTCATACAGCTTGCGCCCCCGGACTTTAACAGCTGAAAACATCGGAGGCACTTGGGTTACCGAACCACTTAAAGCTTGGAGCGCCTCCTCAATGCGCTGCTTTGCCGGTGCCGTCTCTACAGCGAGGGCTTCCACCGTCTCCCCGTCGGCGTCTTCAGTGGTTGTCGCTCTTCCGAGAGTGATAACCCCTTCGTATGCCTTTGGAGCTTCGTGCAGGTAATCCACCGCTTTAGTGGCTTTTCCGATACAAAGCGGAAGCACTCCGGTCACGGATGGATCAAGCGTGCCGGAATGACCAACTTTTTTTGTTTTCAGCAGCCGGCGCGCCCGCGCTACACAATCATGGGACGTAACACCTGCTTCTTTCCACAAAGGAATGATTCCATCAATCATAGGGCCGTTTCGCTCACTTCCATTACAGAATTCATGTACATAGGAAAAGCTGTTTCAAAGTCAGCAACAGCTCTCCCAACTTTAAAACAGCTTCTGTCTTCTACTTTTCCCGTTCATTTAAATCGCGCAGCAGCGATTCAATACGGTTGCCGTATTCAATCGATTCATCGAAAGAAAAGAAGATTTCCGGTGTTTTGCGAAGCTGAATTCGTTTTCCGATTTCACTGCGGATGAATCCCCGGGCTTTTTCAAGGCCCTGAAACGCTTCCTCTTTGTCTTTTTCTTCTCCGAGAACGGTGACAAAGATCGTTGCCTGCTGCAGATCTCCGGTCACTTCCACGTCAGTCACCGTCACAAACTGCACCCGCGGGTCCTTGATTCCGCGCGCAAAAATATCCGAGACTTCTTTTTTAATCTGCTCTCCTACACGCTGAGCACGTATATTAGCCATAACTGTTCCTCCTATAACCATTCATAGTGTACGGAGGTTATTTCCCATTCCGTATAACTTTCAATCATATGAATGGCACGCTGCAGCTCTTTTTCCGCCCCTGCCTTTTCGTTATGCACGTTGACAATCGAAAGAGCTGCCCGCTGCCAAAGCTCCTGATAATCCGTTTCTGCCACGGAGAGGTTCCGCTGCTTCAGCTTCGTTTTCACGCTCTGAAGCACCGCCCGCTTCTGCTTTAAATGACTCGCTTCATAAAGCATGCACTCTACATGGACTACACCGATCATGTGCGTTTAACTTCCTCCATGATATACGGCTCCATAATGTCGCCTTCCTTAAGGTCGTTAAAGTTTTCGAGGGTCACACCGCACTCATAGCCGGCTGCAACTTCCTTGGCGTCATCTTTATAACGCTTCAGGTCCTTGATGCCGCCGTCGAAAATAACGACGCCGTCTCGTACGACCCGTACTTTGGAGTCCCGGGTGATTTTGCCTTCGAGCACATAGCTTCCGGCAATGGTACCAACGCGGGAAACTTTGAACAGCTGGCGCACCTCAACCTGTCCGAGCACGCGCTCTTCATAGACCGGGTCGAGCATACCTTTCATGGCTGTCTCAATTTCGTCAATCGCATTGTAGATAACCTGGTGGAGACGAAGATCCACATTTTCTGCATCCGCCGTACGCTTGGCGTTTACGTCGGGACGGACGTTAAAGCCGATAATGATCGCGTTGGAAGCTGAAGCAAGGATGACGTCTGATTCTGCAATCGCGCCGGCGCCGGCGTGTACGATATTGATTTTGCAGCCTTCCACTTCTATTTTTTCAAGCGAACCGCGAAGCGCTTCGACCGAACCCTGTACGTCCGCTTTAACGATCACGTTAATTTCTTTCATGTCGTTTTCCTGAATCTGGCTGAACAGATCGTCCAGGTTGATCTTCGAGGTTTGTGCACGCTCGGCATCCTTTGCCCGGCTCTTACGCGCATCAGCGATCTGGCGGGCTTTTTTCTCTTCTTCAAAGACAACAAACGGGTCGCCTGCCTGCGGCACATCGTTCAGGCCGATAATTTCCACTGGCTTGGACGGCCCCGCGCTTTTCACCTGGCGGCCAAGATCGTCTACCATCGCCCGGATTCGTCCGAAGGCGTTGCCGACGACAATCGGCTCGCCGACATGCAGCGTACCGTTTTGAACGAGCAGGGTAGCCACCGGCCCGCGCCCTTTATCAAGCTCTGCTTCTACGACGCTTCCGCGCGCACGCTTGTCCGGATTTGCTTTGAAGTCTTCCACTTCGGCCACGAGCAGGATCATTTCAAGCAGTTCGTCGATACCTTCACCGTTGATCGCGGAAAGGTTCACAAAGATTGTATCTCCGCCGTATGCTTCCGGCACTAATTGGAATTCCATGAGTTCCTGCATCACACGGTCGGGGTTGGCGCCTTCTTTATCCATCTTGTTTACCGCGACAATGATCGGCACCTCAGCCGCCTTGGCGTGGTTAATGGCTTCCCTTGTCTGAGGCATTACGCCGTCGTCGGCTGCGACGACTAGAATTGTAATGTCGGTTACTTCCGCACCGCGCGCACGCATGGTCGTGAATGCTGCGTGACCGGGCGTGTCGAGGAAGGTGATCAGTTTGTTATTTTCTTCCACCTGATAGGCGCCGATATGCTGGGTAATGCCGCCCGCTTCCCCGGAGGTGACTTTTGTGTGGCGGATGGAGTCAAGCAGCGTCGTCTTCCCGTGGTCGACGTGACCCATAATGGTTACTACCGGCGGGCGTTCCTGCAGCTTTGCCGGGTCGTCCTGCTCGACATAGTTATCAATATCGAGTTCATCCACCACTTCTTCCTGCTCCACCTCTACGCCGTAATCCGTGGCGATCAGTTCAATGGTTTCTGCCTCGAGCGTTTCATTAATGGTCGCCATTACGCCGAGGTTCATTAATTTTTTGATGACTTCCGAGCTTTCTTTGTTCAGTTTTTCTGCCAGTTCCCCGACGGAGAGGCTGCCGGCAAACGTAATTTTTTCAGGAGTAGCCTGCTGCTCTTTACGGCCCCCGCCCGGGCGTTTTTGGTTGGTCTTTTTCTTGCTTGGGCCTCTGTTTCCCTGGGTGTTTCGTGTTTTATTGCTTCTCACTTTACTCATAGTGACATCACTTTCCTTCCAAAGATATCGTTTGTGAATGTTGTTCGTTTTTCGTCCATCTACACGTCCTTCTCATTTTATTTCTTCATCTATCAATTTTATCAGCTTTTTGGCAAAGCCGCGTTCAGTGACGGATAAAATGGTTCTTGCTTCTTTTCCGATCGCTGCACCGAGATCGGCTTTTGTTCCCGCAACCCGAAAAGGACATGAATAAAAGCTCGTTTTATCCGTGAATTTTTTAATCGTATTGGCCGAAGCATCCCCGGCGACGATAACGAGATGTGCTTTTTTTGCCTGTACGGTTTTAAGAACGGTGTCGTCACCGCTTTTCAGCTCTCCTGCCCGGGCGGCAAGCCCGAGAAAAGACAATGCTTTATCGTTCATGCTTTACGCCTCTGCGCTCTTCTATAAGACGATCGTAATCATCGCTCGATATATTCACCTTTAAATGGCGGCTCAACGAATCTTTTGCTTTCGCCTGTAAAAAAACATCATCACTGTCTGTTAAATACGCGCCCCGCCCGTTCTTTTTACCCGAGCGGTCGACAAAAACGGTGTTATCCGGGTCCCGAACGACTCGCACCAATTCTTTCTTGGGCTTTTCCTCTCCAGTAATGATGCACTTTCTCATGGGAATTTTTTTAGCCATAGCCGTTCACCCTCATTTTTACAAATCTTCTGTGTCTAAATCAATGCTTGTGCTCGTTACCGGAATTTCTTCGGCATCCTCCGGGGAGAAAATACCAAGCTCTTCAGCTTCAGTTTCACTTTTAATATCGATTTTCCAGCCGGTAAGCTTGGCGGCCAGACGGGCGTTCTGCCCGCGCTTGCCAATAGCAAGAGACAGCTGGTAGTCCGGCACTACGACGAGCGTGCTTTTTTCTTCTTCATTTACCTGCACATCCAGGGCTTTCGCCGGGCTTAGGGAATTCGCCACATATTCCACCGGATTTTCCGACCATTGCACGATGTCAATTTTTTCACCCTTCAGCTCTTTGACGATGGTCTGGACGCGCTGGCCGTTCGGCCCTACGCAGGAGCCGACCGGATCCACTTCCGGATCATCCGCAAACACCGAAATTTTCGAGCGGTCGCCTGCTTCCCGTGCCACTGAAATGATCTCTACTGTACCGTCGTAAATTTCCGGTACTTCAAGCTCAAACAGCCGCTTCAATAAGCCCGGGTGCGTACGGGAGATAACAATCTGCGGACCTTTGGTCGTTTTTTCCACTTTCGTGATGTACGCTTTCAGGCGGTCATTATGGTTGTACGTTTCATTTTGCATCTGTTCGCTCTGGGGCAGCAGAGCTTCTACTTTTCCGAGATCCACGTAGATAAAGCGGTGGTCCTGGCGCTGCACAATGCCGGTCATAATATCTTCTTCGCGGTCGATAAAATCAGAATAAATAATGCCGCGCTCTGCTTCACGCACGCGCTGGGTCACGACCTGCTTTGCCGTCTGGGCTGCAATACGCCCGAAGTTCTTCGGAGTGACTTCCATTTCCACTACGTCGTCAAGCTCGTACGACGGGCTGATAGCCTGCGCTTCCTCCTGGGAGATTTCAAGCCGCGGATCGAATACCTCTTCGACTACTTCTTTGCGGGCAAATACCTGAATCGATCCGGTGTCACGATTGACATCCACCCGGACGTTCTGTGCCTGGTTGAAGTTTCGCTTGTAGGCGGAAATCAACGCGGCTTCGATCGCTTCAAGCACTATTTCTTTATCGATTCCTTTGTCTTTTTCCAGTACGTCCAATGCTTCCATAAAGTCTGCATTCATGGAATTAAGATCCTCCTTTTTCTCGATGCCCGCCGCACCGTTAAAAAATGATAGCGAGCCTTGCTTTAGCTACTTTACTGTATGGTACATGAACCGTGCGTTCCTTCTGTTTCTGTTTGGTGAAAATCAAAAGCTCTCCGTCTTTGAAGTCACTCAGCTTTCCTTCGAACGCTTTTTCCCCTTCAACGGGTTCATACGTGGTCACGTACACGTTTTTTCCGACTGAACGGCGGATGTCTGCTTCGTTGTTCAGTGGACGCTCCGCGCCCGGCGAAGAAACTTCCAGATAATAAGCTTCCTGAACCGGGTCCAGGTCGTCGAGCTGTTCACTCAGTCGTTCGCTCACCCGTCCGCAGTCCTCAAGATGCACACCGGAGGGACTGTCCACAAACACCCGAAGGTACCAATTTTTTCCTTCTTTTTTATACTCTGTATCCACCAGTTCCAGGTCCAGTTCTTCAGCAATCGGCCGTGCCAGGCGTGCTGCAATGTCTTTAATACTTTCTTTCATTACGTACCTCCCTGCTGCTTTGTCATCATCTTCATTTCTTCCAATGATAGTATATAGTTTATTTTATGCAGAAAGCTTCAACCATAAATGAAAGAGTGGGTGTTTACCCACTCTTTCGCCGTCTCGATATACCTCTCACTGCCCATTATCATAGCACGTTTCGCGCAATTCCGCAAGTCTCCCCGCTGTTTAGAACAAGGAAAGTTGGTTCGTGTCGGGCAGCCCGCCGAGGCATCCGTGCAGATCAAGATGCTCGATCACCGTTTTGGTTGCCTTGCTGCGCTGCTGCAGATCTTCCTTGGACAAGAATTCACCGTCAGCGCGGGCTTTCACAATATTAACCGCGGCGTTGGTGCCCACTCCTTCCAAAGCGTTAAACGGCGGGATCAACTGGTCGCCGTCGACGACAAATTCGCTCGCCTCCGAACGGTACAGATCCACCTTTTGGAAACGATAGCCCCGCTCGGTCATTTCAAGCGCGAGCTCGAGCACCGTCACCAGGCTTTTTTCCTTTGGCGAGGCGTCAAAGCCCTTAGCCTGAATTTCATCAAGCTTCGCGCGGATGGAGGTGCTTCCGTTAATCATGGTCGGCAGATCAAAGTCGTCCGCCCGCACCGTAAAATACGCTGCATAGAACAGTATCGGGTGGTGCACTTTAAAGTAGGCGATCCGGACCGCCATCAGCACATAGGCGGTGGCGTGCGCTTTCGGGAACATGTACTTGATCTTCAGGCAGGACTGAATGTACCACTCCGGCACGCCGTGATTTTTCATTTCTTCGATCCATTCCGGGTCAAGGCCGCGTCCTTTACGGACAAATTCCATAATTTTAAAGGCGAGCGAGTGTTCGATGCCTTTATAAATCAAATACACCATAATGTCGTCCCGGCAGCCGATCACGTCCTTCAGCTCACACGTGCCGTTCTGGATCAGTTCCTGGGCGTTGCCGACCCATACGTCCGCGCCGTGCGACAGACCCGAAATCTGAACCAGCTCGGAAAACGTCGACGGCTTCGTGTCTTCAAGCATCTGCCGCACAAAACGGGTGCCAAACTCCGGTATGCCGTACGTGCCTGTTTTACAATTAATCTGCTCCGGCGTGACGCCGAGTACTTCCGGACCGCCGAAGATTTTCATCACTTCCGCATCGTCGGTCGGAATGGTCTGTGGGTCAATGCCGCTTAAATCCTGCAGCATGCGTATAACTGTCGGATCATCGTGGCCGAGTATATCAAGCTTCAGCAGGTTGTCGTGAATGGAATGAAAGTCAAAGTGCGTCGTTTTCCATTCCGACGTTTTGTCGTCCGCCGGAAACTGGATTGGACAGAAGTCGTGGATGTCATACTCATCCGGGACGACGATAATCCCGCCCGGGTGCTGGCCGGTCGTCCGTTTGACGCCCGTACATCCACTGACCAGCCGGTCGATTTCCGCTCCGCGCAGATGCAGCTCGTGGTCGCTCTGATAGCCTTTCACGAACCCGTACGCTGTTTTGTCCGCCACGGTTCCGATTGTACCTGCCCGGTAGACTTTCTCCTCGCCGAATAGTTCTTTCGTGTAATTATGGGCCCGCGGCTGGTAGTCACCGGAGAAGTTCAAATCAATATCGGGAACTTTATCACCTTTAAACCCGAGGAAGGTTTCAAACGGGATGTCATGCCCGTCTTTAATCATATCCACGCCGCAGCTGTCACATTGCTTGTCCGGCAGGTCAAAGCCGGAGCCGACCGAGCCGTCATCAAAAAACGTCGATTGCTTGCATTCCGGACAAACATAATGCGGGGGCAGCGGGTTCACTTCGGTAATTTCTGTCATCGTGGCAACAAACGACGAACCGACCGAGCCCCGGGAGCCGACCAGATAGCCGTCTTCGAGGGATTTTTTTACGAGCTTCTGCGAAATCAGGTAGATAACGTCAAAGCCGTTACCGATAATACTGTCGAGCTCTTTATCGAGCCTGGTTTTCACAAGCTCCGGTATTGGCGAGCCGTAGATGCTTTCCGCCCGGCGGTAGCACATTTCGCGTATTTCCTTGTCCGAGCCTTCGATGTTTGGTGTATACAGGTCGCTTGGCACCGGATGAATCGTCTCCACCTGGTCAGCGATCGCCCGTGTGTTTTCTACCACAATCCTTTCTGCCGTGCGGTCATCGAGAAAATCAAAGCAGGAAAGCATTTCCCCGGTCGTACGGAAGTGCACCTGCGGAAGTGTCTGGTTGTTCAGCGGGTTCGCCCCGCCCTGCGATGCAATCAGGATCTGCCGGTAGCTGTAGTCGTGCTCATCCATATAGTGGGCGTTGCCGGTGGCAACGACCGGAAGATTCAGTTCATCCCCGGTGCGGATAATTTTCTGAATCACATCCCTAACGTCATCGTAGCTTTTCAGAAGCTCCTTTTCCACGAGATGCGCATAGTTTTCCGGCGGCTGTACCTCGAGATAATCGTAAAATTCAGCGGCTTTTTTCGCTTCGTCCTCCGACTTCTGCATCATCGTTTCAAACACTTCGCCTTTGTCACACGCCGAGCCGACGAGTATGCCTTCGCGGTACTTCTGCAGCTTCGAACGCGGGATCCGGGGCGTCCGGAAAAAATACTCCAGATGCGACAGCGTAACGAGGTGATACAGATTCTTCAGCCCTTCCTGCGTCTGGGCGATCAGAGTGCAGTGCGACGGACGCAGGCGGTGAAAGCCGGACTGGCCCATGTTATCATTGAGCTGTTTATGGTTGGTAATGTCCTGGGCGAGCGCATCCTTTACCATTTTCCAAAGCAGATAACCGGTTGCTTCCGCATCGTAAATCGCCCGGTGATGGCTTACGAGTTCAATATCAAACGTTTTACAAAGCGTATTCAGCCGGTGGTTTTTTAAATTCGGATACAAAAAGCGGCCGAATTCGAGCGTATCAATCACCGGCATATCTGCCGTTTTACCAATTTTTTTGTATCCCTCCCGGAGAAATCCCATATCAAAGCTTGCGTTATGGGCAACAAGCACCGAGTCCTTGGAAAAGGCGTGGAAGTCTTCCAGTACCGGCTCGATCTCCGGGGCGTCGACGAGCATATCGTCTGTGATGCCGGTGAGGTTAATAATGGTATCGGTCAGTTTTTCATGCGGATTTGAAAAGCGTTCAAACCGGTCGATAATCTCGCCGTCTTTTACTTTAACCGCTGCGAGTTCGATGATGGAATCGTACACGACCGACAGACCGGTTGTTTCCACGTCAAAAACGACATAGGTCCCTGTTTCAAGATCCACATCCGCCTCGTTGTAAGCGATCGGAACGCCGTCATCCACAAGGTTCGCCTCCATGCCGTACAGCACTTTAATATCGTGCTTTTTGCCGGCATTGTATGCTTCCGGAAACGACTGCACGACACCGTGGTCCGTAATTGCGACCGCCGGGTGCCCCCATTCGGCTGCCCGGGCCACGTATTCCCCGGCAGAAACGGTCGCATCCATCTGGCTCATGTTCGTGTGGGCGTGCAGCTCGACACGCTTTTCTTCGGCATCATCGGTTTTGGACGCTCCCTGCACCTGGATGACATCGTTTGCGATCATCACCAGGTCACGGACGAATGTATCGTCCTGCACGCCGCCACGGGCCTTTACCCAGATGCCCTTTTGCACGGCTTCGAGCAGCGGCACCTGTTCTTTATCCTTGGAAAACATTTTGATCATTATCGAATCTGTGTAGTCGGTAATTTTAAACGTTAACAGCGTCCGCCCGCTGCGGAGCTCCTTCGTTTCTGCTTCGAAAATGTAGCCCTCTACGGTCACGCGGCGTTCTTCCTCGCGGATATCCTTCAGCGGCACTGCTTCGTCTTTGATCGGGTAGCCGATCTGAATCGACTGGGAGGCTCGCTTGGAGTCGGCTTCGGATTCTTTTTTCTTTCGTTCCATCATTGCTTCTATTACTTTCGAATGCTCTTCTTGCTTTTTCTTTTCTTCAAACTGTTCCTTTTCTTCATCGCTCGTTTTGGCTTCCATGGTGAACGCGGCAGCCGGCAGGCCGAACAGCGGCAGGACATCATTCATCGCCTGCTGCAGCTTCGGCCCGAGCGAATTCATTTCGATGTCGCTTTTGCACGGGAAAATCAGCTCGCCTTCCCGCAAAAACGGCGCTCCCCCGTTCAGCCTCATTCGCAGATGAGGATCATACTGTTCGAGCTTCTGCATTATAAGCGGCCAGTAATCAGGGACGGCGTCCACAGGCACGGTTGTGCCTTCCTCGTAATGAAGCGTGAAATCAACAGCTGCGATGCTTTCAAACGCGGACTGCAGCTTCTCCTTCAGCAGTGCGTACACCGTGAACGGAAGCGGTGCTGCAAGCGTCAGATGGAAATGCCACTGCTTCTGTTCTTTATGAATAACAAGCTTTTCGAGGCGGCCTTCGGTAAAATAACGGTTGGTTTCTTCTTCCGGCATGCCAATCTGCTCAAGTAGCAACTCAAAACGTTCCTGCTGGATGTGACGGTCGGTCTGCACGTTTCTCGCCTCACTTTTTCGTTCTTTTATCATCTATTTTATCAAAAAAATTCATCTTCGGCAGGCACAGGGAAGAGGGAAACCCCTCCTGGAGCATCCAGAAAGGGTTAATGGATTTCAGCCCACAGCTTCTCTAAATACTGCGGCAGGTCGCTGACAGCGACTTCCACGTTTTCTTCGGCAGTTCGGGCTTTTACTTCCACAATCTGCTCTCCTGCTTTTTTACCGGAAGCAATACGGACCGGAAGGCCGTAAAGATCAGCATCCTTAAACTTCACTCCCGGCCGCTCCCTCCGGTCATCGAGCAGTACGGACCAGCCGCTTTTCTGAAGGCTGTCATACAGCTCTTCCCCGAGCTGCTGCTGGTCCTCCTGCTTCGGATTGATCACAAGCAGATGCAGGTCAAACGGGGCAGCTGCTTTCGGCCAGCAGATGCCGCTCTCGTCATGATTCTGCTCAATGACAGCAGCAATCGTCCGGCTCACACCGACGCCGTAGCTGCCCATAATGATCGGGCGGGCTTTTCCGTTTTCATCCAAAAATGTGGCTCCGAGGGCTTCGCTATACTTCGTGCCAAGCTTGAAGACGTGCCCGACCTCTATACCTTTGGCGAAACGGACAGTCCCCCGGCCGTCCGGGGATGGCTCGCCTTCCTGGATGAAACGCAGATCAGCGTACTCTCCTACCGGAAAGTCTTTTTCCGGCACCGCATTCTGGTAGTGCCTCCCGTTTTCGTTAGCTCCGCATACCGCGCCTGCCATGCCGCGGACCGCGTAATCAGCAAGCACCTCCACGTCTCCGGAAAGGCCGGCAGGACCGATAAACCCGGGTTCTGCCCCGAACGCTTCTTCAATTTGCCCGGCGGATGCCGGCTCAAGCACTTCAGCTCCCAGGGCGTTTGCGACCTTCACTTCGTTGACGTCATGATCACCGCGCATAAGCACGGCTACCAGGCGGCCGTCTGCATCAAACGCCACCGTTTTCAGGCACTGCTCATGCCTGATGCCAAGTTTTGCAGCCACTTCTTCGATAGTTCGTTCCTTCGGTGTATCAACCATGGTCATTTCTTCAGCGACCGGCTCCGGCTTTGACACGGTGTCCGGGATGGCAGCTATTTCAATATTAGCCGCAAAATCGCTCTCGTCAGAATACACGATGGTGTCTTCCCCAACGTCGGAAAGCACAGTGAATTCGTGGGTCTCGCCCTGACCACCCATCGCTCCGGCATCGGCCTGGACGGCCCGGTAATTCAGTCCCAGCCGGGTAAAAATCCGCTCGTAGGCGCGATACATGGCCCAGTAGCTTTCGTTCTGCGCTTCGTAGGAGGTATCAAACGAATACGCGTCCTTCATAATAAATTCGCGGGCACGAAGCACTCCGAAGCGCGGGCGCGCTTCGTCGCGGTATTTGGTCTGGATCTGGTACAAAATCGCAGGCATACGTTTGTATGTATTCATTTCATCTTTTACAAGGGCGGCAATGTTTTCTTCATGCGTGGGACCGAGAACAAAATCCCGCTGGTGGCGGTCTTTAAAGCGCATCAGCGCCGGCCCGTAATTGTCATAGCGGCCCGAGGCCTGCCATACCTCTGCCGGCTGCATGGCAGGAAGCAGTACTTCCTGCCCGCTTGCCGCATCCATTTCCTCGCGGACGATGCTTTCGATCTTGCGCAACACCTTATGGCCAAGCGGAAGGTAGGAATATACCCCGGCTGCGCTCTGACGGATCAGGCCGGCACGAAGCATCAGCTGGTGGCTTGCAATGTCCGCTCCCTGCGGCACATCACGGAGGGTGGGACTGAATAAAAATTGTTGTCGCATACTATATCATCCTCTTTCTCTTATACATCTGCGTCTGTAAGCTCTTTGGTTATTTTAACATAAGAACGGTGACGGGGCCTTGGCTCCGTCACCGTTTTTTTATTACGTGAATAAGCGATTAATATCGTTCCATGTGACTGCGATCATAAGCAGCAGCAGCAGCGCAAAACCGAGCAGGTGGATGACGCCTTCCTTCTGCGGCTCGATCGGCTTACCGCGGATCGCTTCGGCAATAATGAACAAAAGCCGTCCTCCGTCAAGCGCCGGCAGCGGCAGGAGATTGACGATTCCGAGGTTGACGCTGATCATGGCGGACCACGCAATAAGCGTGAGAAGTCCGGTTGCAATCACCTGGTCCGTGGCGTCATAGATTCCTACCGGGCCTGCCAGGTCATCGAGGGAGAACTCCCCGGTCACAATCGTGCCGAGCGTCTGGAAAATCAGCGTGGAAACTTCATACAGCTGGGTGCCTCCATATTCCAATGCGCCCGTAAAGGATCGTTCTAGCTCGGCATAAACACCGATCTGGCCGAATTCTTCGCTTGATCCCTCCTGCACCGGAACACCGTCGATAGTAACCGTATCTTCGATTGTTTCTCCGCCGCGTTCAGCGGTGACTGTCACTTCTTCTCCCGGACGCTCCTGAACCACACCGGTCATTTCATCCCAGGAATTTACGGACTCGCCGTCTACGGAAGTGATTACATCGCCTTCTTCAAACGCGGATTCGCTCAGCGGCGAACCGTCTGCAATACCTCCAATCACCGGAGTATCCTGCGGGACACCGTGCGCTAGAGCGTAAATACCAAACAGCACGAAAGCCAGCACAAAGTTCATAAACGGGCCGGCAAAGATCGCTACCGCTTTTTTCCACGGACGCTTGGAGCCGAACTGGCGGTCCCACGGTGCAATCTGTTCTCGCTTTTCGTCCACAATCAGGTCGCATGTGCGGTCGATCTCATACCGCTTCAGCCCGGAGTCTTCCTCATCCTCCACAGCTTCAATATAAAGCTCGCGCTCCATATCAATTGATTCCACAGATACAACTTTTGCTTCCGGATGCTTAGATTTATTATTGACGATGATTTCTTTGACTTTTCCGGCATCGTTAAAAGTCAGGCCGATTTCATAGCCCGGTTTGATGTTGACCGGGTCGGGATCGTCCCCGGCCATCCGTACATAGCCGCCAAGCGGGAGCAGCCGGATCGTGTAGACCGTTTCATTGCGCTTCGTCGAAAATATTTTGGGCCCGAAGCCGATCGCAAACTCCCGGCATAAAATGCCGACTTTTTTGGCAAAATACAGATGGCCCCATTCGTGAATGGCCACCAATAAGCCGAACATGATAATTACCGCTATCAGCGTATCCAAAGCTTATTCACCTTCTTCTTTTGCTCTTTCTTTTCATTATAGAGTGTTTGTGAAAGAACGTCACGTTATAAGCGTCTGCACATGTTCTCTAGTTTCCCGGTCTGCGCGTAAAATCGTGTCAAGATCCGGATGCTCGATGCGCTGGTGACGGGATAGCGCCTCTTCCACCGCGGTTTCAATTTCAAGAAAAGCGCATTTCCCATCTAAAAACATAGCGACAGCCTGCTCATTGGCAGCGTTTAGCACGGCCCCCATGGATCCGCCGGCTCTGCCGGCATCATAGGCAAGACGCAGGCTGCGGTAGCGTTCAAAATCCGGCGGCTGAAAATGCAGGGCACCTATTTCCCAAAGATTCAGCGATTCTTTAGCCGGATAGTCAAGGCGCTCCGGATAAGTCATTGCGTACTGGATCGGCACACGCATGTCCGGCAGCCCGAGCTGGGCAATGACGCTTGTATCCTGGTACTCCACGAGCGAGTGAATGATGCTTTCTTTATGAAGCAGCACGTCGATACGCTCGTATGGAATACCAAACAGCCAGTGCGCTTCGATTACTTCAAAGCCTTTGTTCATCATCGTAGCCGAATCGATCGTGATTTTGGCCCCCATGCTCCAGTTTGGATGATTTAAGGCGTCTTCCACGGAGACCCCGTCGAGATCGGATCGTGAGTAGTCACGGAAGCTCCCTCCCGAGGCCGTGAGAATCAGGCGGCTCACTTCCTTCAAGCTATTTCCTTCCAAACACTGGGCGATCGCCGAATGCTCGCTGTCGACCGGCAGCAGGCGCACGCCGTGCTCCTTTGCCTTTTCCATCACAAGATGCCCGGCGGTGACGAGCGTTTCTTTATTGGCGATCCCAATATCCACCCGGTTTTCGATGGCCCGCAAGGTCGGCTCAAGCCCCATGCTTCCGCTGACCGCGTTCATCAAAAAGTCACAGGAGCTTCCTGCAATCTCGATCAGGCCTTCATGGCCCCATACGATGCGTATACGTCCGCCGTATTCCGCCTGAAGCGTTCGGGCATCTTCTTTTGTGTGGACGGATACAATCTCCGGAGAAAATTCTTCAATCTGCTTTCGTACGAGATCAACATTTCTGCCGGCAGCAAGCGCTGTTATCCGAAAGCGCTCCGGGTGCAGACGAATAACGTCAAGCGTCTGTGTACCGATAGATCCAGTAGATCCAAGCAATGCTATTCGTTTCATGACGAAGACTCCTTTAGGTTGGCAACCTGCGTTTTTGTATTAACCAAAAAAATAGAAAAAATGAAGCAGGGGCATCACGAAAATCAAGCTGTCAAACCGGTCTAGTATACCTCCGTGGCCAGGCAGAATGTTGCCGGAATCCTTCACAGCGTAATGACGTTTTAACGCCGATTCCACCAGGTCCCCGAGCTGGCCAAAGATAGATGTTACTACGATAAAAGCACTCATGATCAGATAGGAATGAAACACCGGATACACGGCTTCAAAGATAAAGCCGACGACAAATGCCGCCACGAGCCCCCCGACAAACCCTTCGATGGTTTTTTTGGGGCTGATCTCCGGCCACGGCCGGTGGCGCCCAAAATTTTTCCCGATGAAATATGCCCCGGAATCGGTGGCCCAGATTAAAAACAAAATCAAAATCACAACGGCAAGGCCGATATCCGGGAGCTGGCGGATCATGATTAAACTGTGAAACCCATACCCTATGTACACAGAGGACAAAATAACAAACCCTGCTTCATCGAAGGTGAAGGAATTTTTGGTTACTACTGTTAATGCAAGCAGGCCCAGAATCATTGTTAAAAAAATCTCTGTTTTCGTTATGTGCTGCAAAAATGGATAGTCGAGCCATTCTGTCGGCACGAGCAGTATCCACATAAAGCCCATACTGATTAAACCCCGGAAGGATACCAGCGGGATTCGTTTCATGCGCATTATTTCAAACATGGCGACAGAAGCAAGCAAAGCGATCAAAAGAGTAAACCATTCGCGGCCCACAAATACAATCGCCAAGACGAGTACTGCTCCGATAAGACCCGTAATCGCCCGCAATCCCATAAAAGACCTCCCCTTCAGTCGTTAAACGCCCCCGTACCTGCGTTTTCTCTGCTGATATTCTATGACAGCTTCCGCTAAGCCTTCTTCATTAAAGTCCGGCCAGAGCGTTTCGGTAAACCAAAATTCCGCATAAGCCAACTGCCACAGCATGAAATTGCTGAGCCGGATTTCACCGCTCGTGCGAATAAGCAGATCAGGGTCCGGGAGCTGGTTTGTATACAACCGATTGGTGATGAGTTCTTCATTGATGGCCTCTGCCTTCATCCGCCCCTCTTCCACGTCTTTTGCAAGCTCCTGTACGACGTGCACGAGTTCGTGCCGCCCTCCATAGTTAAGGGCAAAGTTTAAGACGATGCCGGTATTTTCAGCTGTTGCGTCCACAGCCTCCTGCACGGCCTGCAGCGTATGGCCCGGCAGCTTGTCCGCATCGCCCATCATCCGTACTTGTACATTGTTTTTCATCAACTTTGGCAGCTCTTTAGCCAGAAATCGCTCTGGGAGCTGCATGAGAAAATTCACTTCTGATTTCGGGCGTTTCCAGTTTTCAGTGGAAAAAGCATAAAGAGTTAAGTATTTCACACCGAGTTCGTGCGCTTTTTCCACTACTTTCGTGATCGCTTTCATACCTTCGCGGTGGCCGGCTACACGGGGCAGGCCTCTTTTTTTTGCCCAGCGGCCGTTGCCATCCATAATAATAGCCACATGGGCAGGCGTATTCACCTTCACTGCCGTGGCGTTTGCCTCCGCCCACGGATTTAATTGATTAAATAGTCGATCGTTCATATCGAGGGCACCAGCCTTTTCCCCTTTGTCTAATTTATATGGCACGCGTCAAATTATTTCCATATAAAAACCGTTCCTGCCTCAGCATTGTTGAAGAACGGAAAGCAGTATTTCTGTTTATTTTTCCCCTCCGGCAGCGCGTATTCTTCGTGCCGGTTTTGTTCTTACAAAAAAACCCTCTTGAATGCAGAGGGTTCCAGTCTGTTCCTATTGTAACTCGATTTGCATCAAACTTCCATAACTTCTTTTTCTTTTTGTTCTGCTGCCTGATCCACCTGGCGGATATATTTGTCAGTCGCTTTTTGCACCTGCTCCTGCTCACGCTTTAAATCATCCTCGGTGATTTCATTGCTCTTTTCATCTTTTTTCAACGTATCATTGGCATCACGGCGGATGTTGCGGATAGCTACCCGTGCTTCCTCCGCGTATTTGTTAATCAGCTTGCTCATTTCCTTCCGGCGGTCTTCCGTCATCGCCGGGATCGGAATCCGGACTACTTCGCCGTCGTTGCTCGGATTCAGGCCAAGCTCTGCTTTTTGAATGCCTTTTTCCACGTCCTTGATGGAGCTTTTGTCAAAAGGGGTTACAACAAGCAGGCGCCCTTCCGGCACGGTGATCGTTGCGAGCTGTTGAAGCGGCACCTCGGCGCCGTAGTAGTCGACAACTACCCGGTCGAGCATGGAGGCGTTTGCCCTTCCTGTCCGCAGTGTTGCAAGCTCCCGGCTTAAAGAATCCACTGATTTTTTCATCTTATCCTCTGTTGCTTTCATGTCATGAGCCATCGTTGTTCCTCCTTATTATTGTTCCAATGTCTTCGCCCATTACTGCTTTTTTGATGTTTCCTTCTTCCATAATCGAAAATACGAGCAGTGGGATGTTGTTGTCCATACAGAGCGTTGAAGCCGTAGAGTCCATCACTTTCAGGTCATGATTTAAAATGTCCAGATACGTGAGTGACTGATACTTTTTAGCATCCGCATTGGCAGACGGGTCTGAGTCATATACCCCGTCCACTTTGTTTTTAGCCATCAAAATGATGTCAGCCTCTACTTCAGCTGCCCGCAGTGCCGCTGTCGTATCTGTAGAGAAGTACGGGTTCCCGGTTCCAGCCGCAAAAATTACTACCCGCTTTTTTTCTAAATGACGGATGGCTTTCCGGCGGATGTACGGCTCGGCTACCTGTCTCATTTCAATGGACGTCTGCACTCTCGTAGGGATTTCAATATCTTCGAGGCTGTCCTGCAGCGCAAGCGAATTCATGACTGTGGCGAGCATGCCCATATAGTCTGCCGTGGCCCGGTCCATCCCTTTCGAGCTTCCGGCCATGCCTCTCCATATGTTTCCTCCGCCGACGACAATCACTACTTCTGTTCCCAATTCTACTATTTCGCGGATTTGAGAAGCAATAGATTGAATGACTTCCGGATCAATACCGTAGCCCTGCTGCCCTGCCAATGCCTCTCCGCTCAACTTCAACACAACGCGATTGTATTTCTCCATCGTCATGAACCCCGCCTTTATATTATGTATCGCAGAAGCCCTTAAGCCTCTGCCCTGATATTACTTTTAGAAAAAAGGAGAGCCTACGGACCCCAGAGGATTCGATATGGACTCTCCATACTGCCAATTTATTTCTTTACTTGGTTCATTACTTCGTCTGCAAAGTTTTCGTCGCGCTTTTCCATGCCTTCGCCTACTTCGTAACGGACAAATGTGCGCACGGAAGCACCTTTGCTTTTCAGGTAGTCGCCTACTTTTTGGTCGGTATCCTTTACAAATTCCTGGTCGAGCAGGCAGATTTGTTCAAAATACTTGCCGATACGGCCTTCAACCATTTTTTCAACGATGTTTTCCGGTTTGCCTTCATTCAGTGCCTGCTGCTTCAGCAGTTCACGTTCACTGTCTGCTTCTTCCTTCGGCACATCTTCACGGGAAACGTATTTCGGGCTGATAGCCGCTACGTGCATCGCTACGTCTTTAGCAAGGTCACTGTCCTCTGTGTTTTCAAGAACAGTCAGCACGCCGATGCGTCCGCCCATGTGAAGATAAGCACCGAAAGCGTCGCCGTCATTTTTCTCTGCAAGCAGAAAACGGCGCAGGGAAATTTTCTCCCCGATGCGTGCAATCTGGTCGTTAATGTAACGATCAAGCGTTACTCCGCTTTCAATCTCCCCGGCCAGTGCTGTATCCACGTCCGCCGGCTGTTCTTTCAAAAGGTACGTAGAAACGTCAGCAACGAGCTGCTTAAACGATTCGTTTTTTGCTACGAAGTCTGTTTCTGCGTTCACTTCCACAATGACCGCCTTGTTTCCTTCGTACGTTGCGTACGTAAGACCTTCTGCCGCTACACGGTCAGCTTTTTTCGCTGCTTTGGAAATACCTTTTTCCCGCAGGTAGTTGATTGCTTCTTCCATGTTGCCGTCTGTTTCGTTGAGCGCTTTTTTGCAGTCCATCATACCTGCACCTGTTTTTTCACGCAGTTCTTTAACCATGCTTGCTGTTACAGCCATTTAAATTCCTCCTTCAATTTTCCATGCATACACGCTTGAGCGCTAATTTTCAAGAAAAAGGGTGATAAAGGGTTTTTCCCTTTTACCACCCTTCGCGTCAGGCCTGGGCCCGTTATATTTATGCAGAGAGCTTACTGGTTTGAAATGCTCTCTTCTTCTGTGCTTCCTTCTTCTTCCGCTGCAGATGCTTCTTGTTCTTTTTCCTGGGCAGCTGCCTGCTCACGGGCTTTTTCCTCTGCACCCTGGGTGGCTTCGATAACCGCATCGGCCATTTTTCCAGTAAGAAGGCGAACGGCACGGATAGCGTCGTCGTTACCCGGGATCAGCTTGTCGATTTCGTCCGGATCACAGTTAGTATCAACGATCGAAATGATCGGAATGTTTAGTTTGTGAGCTTCTGCCACTGCGATACGCTCTTTGCGCGGATCAATAATAAACAGGGCATCCGGAAGCTTGTCCATCTCTTTAATGCCGCCAAGGACTTTTTCGAGACGGTCTTTTTCTTTGTTTAAAAGCATAACTTCTTTTTTCGGAAGAATGTCAAAGGTACCGTCTTCTTCCATTTTTTCAAGATCTTTCAGGCGGGCGATCCGTTTGCGGATCGTAGCGAAGTTCGTTAACGTACCGCCTAACCAACGCTGGTTGATATAGTACATGTTTGAACGGATCGCTTCGTCACGCACAGAGTCCTGCGCCTGTTTTTTCGTTCCGACGAAAAGGATTTTTCCTCCGTCTTCTGCAATGCTGCGCACGTATTTGTACGCTTCTTCGACTTTACGTACCGTTTTTTGAAGGTCAATGATATAAATACCATTACGCTCCGTGAAAATATAACGGCTCATTTTAGGGTTCCAGCGACGAGTCTGGTGACCGAAGTGTACCCCTGCTTCAAGCAACTGTTTCATAGAAATAACAGCCATAAAATAATTCCTCCTTAGGTTTTTTCCACCGCAAGCGTCATATTCATGCAAAACTTTCTTTATCGAAAGCACCTCTGCATAAATCAGCTTTTGCGTGTGTTTTTAACACCAACACGTAATATACCATACGTGTCTGCAGGACGCAATGTCAAAGCTTACTTTTCCTGCATCTGCAAAAACAGATGCACCTCCCGCTGTCCGATCGACAGACTCTTGGCGATATCTTTTTCCTTCCATCCCTCTTTGTACAACATTATAACACGGTCCATCAGTGATTCCTTCGGGGACGCTTCACCCTCCGGCATTGCAGAATCCTCCTCAATCGCTTCCATTTCCTCTACAGGGCTTTCCGGTCCGTCCCATTCTGCACGGAGACGTTCATTGTCACGTTTCATCTCATCCGTGTAGTAGATTAAAAGCTGTTCGATTTCCTTCTTATCATTCTTTACCCGCCGCAGCTCTCCTGCCACCGACTGAAGCTTTATCCACAAAACACCGGCAGCCATCAGGGCAAGCAGGCTAAATATTAAAGCCATCACCATTCTCCCTTCTCACGTTCTTTCTTCCGTCTGCTTTAAATACTGTCTCAGCCGGAAAAGCGCTTTGGAGTGAATCTGTGAAATCCGGGACGTAGACAGGGACAAAATATGGCCGATTTCCGTCAGCGTCATTTCCTCCAGGTAAAAAAGAGAAACGACCTTCTGTTCTTTTTCGGGCAGCTGGGCTATCGCTTCACCCAGTTCGTGCAGAGAAGCCTGATTGGTAAGCATTTCCTCCGGCGACGGAGCGTTAGGATCCACAATCGCTCCCCGGTACGTTTCATCACGCTCACCATCCGGTGTCGCTTCGTCCATGGAAAGCATATGCACAAAATAGTTTTCCGCGATCACTTTCGATACCTCTGAAGACTTCATATCCAGTTCTTCACCAATCTCCCGGTCGGAGACGAAACGCCCCTTTTTTTGTTCAAGCCATTCAGCCGTCTCTTCAATTTTCTTTGTCTTTTCCCGAAGGGAGCGCGGCATCCAGTCCTCCTGGCGGAGACCATCAATAATAGCCCCGCGTATCCGGAAGGAGGCGTATGTATCAAATTTCAAATCCCGGGCCAGGTCGAATTTTTTCATTGCATCGTACAGGCCCATTAATCCGTGGCTCATAAGATCTTCCCGGTTTACATTTTTCGGAAGCGTGGCCGCGATACGCTGAACATGATAATGCACAAGGGGCGTGTAAATGTTGACTAATTGGTCGGCCGCTGCATCGTCATAATTTTCCAGCCATTTCTCCCAAATTTCCTGATGAGCATGCGCTGTCGATCTACTCATGTAACCTTCCCCTGTTCATATTATTATTGTTTCTCCACCGGTCGGCTTGATCCGGAGAGCTCCCGTAGCCACGTCGAATTCTATTGTTCTGCCAATGTGTCCGCCTGTTTCTTCCGCTGTCAGGGATACCGACCGCCCGGCAAGCAATTCTTTTGCCGCTTCAACATTTCGTTTTCCGATATTCAGATGATCTGTCTGAAACTGAAACATTCTTGCTCCCCCGGCTAGCTTCGCTTCCAGGGAATCTATTGGGATCCGGCGTTCTTCGAAGCCGGTGAATGCCTTTTTCACAGCCGTGTCTGCATACTTTGCTTCGTTAACATGCTGGCCCTCTCTTGCCATCTCAGATGACGGAAGCATGGCATGGATCAGACAGGCACACTGGCACCGGAGCGAATAAATTACAATACCGACACATGAACCAAGACCGCTTGTGGTGAGAATATCGCCGTTTTGCCCCCACTGCATATCCGCCATGGCCACTTTCACTTTCGCTGGTTTAACGTCCACGTTTTTCATGCCCCGCTCTCCTGCACTCCAAGCGAGGCAAAAATTTTTGGAAGCGAGTGAGCATCCGGAAGCATAAAAAACCGTCCTGCCATCTGTGATTGATGCTCCCCTTTTGTCATGTTGGTATCGATCATGATCGCTTCATCTCCTTCTAGGCCTGCTTCGATCAGTCCTTCGCTTAAAAGCGCTCCGATCATGTCAACAGCAGACGACGGGACCGTCGGCATCATATAAAGCCCGGTAAAATCCGAAAGCGCCGATAAATAAGACCCGGCCAGAATATTGGTTAGTTCGCATAATGCCGAGGCGAACAAGTCTTGCTCATTTTCGGGCGTTCTGGAAATATTCCAGCTTTCTACAAGTGCTCTTCCAACCGTCTGCATTTCTTCGGGCTCCAGGACAAAAAAAATGCTTCCACTGATATGACCCGCGATACGGAGAAAGGTAACCGCCGCCACTTTTTCTTCCCCTCCGGCCGCTTCAAGCAGCTCAGGGAATGGGACCATCTGCACCAACGGCACGCTGATCTGGACCGGTGTTTTCAGCAGCGAAGACAGTGCTGTTGCCGCATTCCCCCCACCAATGGTTCCGACTTCTTTTAATATATCGAGCTCTACCTCACGTGTGCCCATCATTTCACCTCTTTTTCATATGCGGTGTTATTTACAAGCTCCCCGATCCGCTCCCCGATCGCGTGGAGCGGCAGCACTTCATCAATTACGCCTGCCTGGACCGCTGCCCGGGGCATGCCATATACAATGGCCGTTTCTTCTGATTCAGCAACAGCATAAAGAACTGCTCTCACTTTCAATACTTTTAACCCATTTGTTCCGTCATTTCCCATGCCGGTTAAAATAACGCTGAGTACGCGCAGGCTGTCTACACCAGCAAGGGAGGCAAGCAGCACGTCTACTGATGGATGATACCGGTCGCCGGTTCTGCTCTCGCTTACCACCGTTACCAGCTGGCCCCTGTGCCTCCGGACCTCAAGCTGCCGGCCTCCGGGTGCAATATACGCGCTGCCCTTCTGCAGCAGGTCGCCGTCTTCGGCTTCTTTGACATTCCAGCTGTAATCCCGGTTCAGCCTGCCGGCAAGCGACCTGGTGAACCCGGACGGCATATGCTGGACAACCAAAATCGGCAGTGCTACTGTCTCCGGCATCGACTGAAAGAGTTTTTGCAGTGCTGCCGGACCGCCTGTAGAGGTGCCGATCACCAACAGATCCCACGGTCCTGTTAAATTAGAATAGTAATTTTTCATATACTCGGGCTCCGTCCTACATGCGGGCAGAGGCGAATAACCGCTGCTTCATTCCTGTAATAAATTGCCGGAACGGAGCGCCGTCCGTTGCTGGTTCCCGTTTTTTTACCCACAGAGTGGCTGCGATCTGCTTCATGCTCTGTGAAGCGCTACAGTTCGGGTACGCGATTACAAGCGGGGTCTGCTCCATAACTGCCCTGCTTACTTTTGGATCACTTGGAACCATCGGCAGAAGCATAAGCTGCATCCCGAGGAACCGTTCACTGACCGACGTTAATTTCTGCGCTGCCGCTCGGCCGTCTTTTTTTTGCTCCACCCGATTGATAACAGCGGCAAATGGAAAGTCACTCTTATGTGACCGGATATATTTCATCATTGCGTAGCCATCCATCAGCGCCGTTGGCTCCGGGGTCGTTACCAGGATTCCGCGCTCGGTTGTGGCAATCAGATGCATATGGTTTTCGTTCAGCCCTGCCCCCATATCAAAGATAATAAAATCAAATGCGCCTTCGAGCAGCTGAAGCTGTTCGTAAAACCGCTGCTTATGCTCCTCCTCCATATGAAAGATACCGGAAAGGCCCGATCCTCCCGCCACCCACTGCACGCCGGATGGGCCCGACTGAATTAATTCAAAGATGCTTTTATTTTCCGTAAACATTTCCTGAAAAGGGGGAATCGGCGCACATCCGAGCAGAATATCGAGGTTGGCCATCCCGGTATCCATGTCAATTAACAGCACTTCCGCTCCAGCCTCCGCCAGGGATATAGCCACGTTCAGGGACACATTTGATTTACCCACGCCCCCTTTTCCACTCACTACCGACAACACTCTCGTCTGCCTGCGGCGCCTTTTTTGCATTTGCTCTCGCAGGCTTTCCGCCTGATCATTTTTCACCGAGCGCCCTCCCTGCTATTTTTGCTGCAAGCCACCGGTTGTCTGCTGGTTCAATGTCTTCCGGCACTTCCTGTCCCGTAGTGACAAACGCCACCCGGAGCGAAAATTCATCGATAATATTCAGCAGCGCCCCAAACGATGTGGTTTCGTCCGTTTTGGTAATAATAACCTCGTTTGATATATAAGGAAGAAATTTTTCAGCGACTTCTTTCATATCCTTGTATTTAGCTGTTAGTGACAGTACGAGCACGGTTTTAATCGGTTCCCCGGCTGGGAGAAGGCGCTGCGCCTCCTCTACTGTCTGTTCATGCAGAAAATTTCTGCCCGCAGAATCAATGAATACATAATCATGTGTCCGGGACTGGGCTACTGCCTCGATATAATCTGCCTGGTCATAGATAACATGCACCGGCGCTTCCATGATGGAGGCATAGGTATTCAATTGGTCGACCGCTCCCATGCGGAAGGTATCTGTCGTAAAAAAGGCAATGGATTTTTTTCTCTGGAGCATTTCCCGGGCCCCAAGCTTCGCAAGCGTCGTCGTTTTTCCGACCCCGGTCTGGCCGACCAGCTGAATCATTCGGGACGGCACCGCTTCTGCAGCGGGATGCCGATGCTCCAGCCACTCCCGTATGCAGTCTTCGAGCACAGCCGCTTCCTGCCGGCTCCCCTTCTCTGCGTACCATTTTTCCATGAACCGGTTCATCAGCTCTTCTTCCACCTGTCCGTTTACTTCCTGGGCCTTTAAAGCGGAAGCTACGGCCCGAAAAGGCGCCGGGGCTGAAGACGGAAGACTTTCTGTCATCTTCCCCGGGCCCTGGGCCGCCTTAATTTCTTCAGGTGGGTCCGGCTTCACAATGTTTGCCGGGGGTTTTCGTTCTTTTTTGCGGGGCGGAGCATCATCAATTCCCGCATAAACTTCAAGCTTTTCTACAGATTTTAATCCAAACCATGTTCTGACCTTGACAGGCTTGGAATGCAGAATAACTGCTTCATCACCAAATTCCCGCCGCACCTTTGCCACCGCTTCCGGCATTGAATCCGCTGTAATTTTTTTTATTCTCATTCATTGTTCACCACCCCAACGCTTTGAACTTCGATGGAAGGTTCAAGCTCGTTATAAGATAAAACCGGCATCTGCGGAAAAAATCGCTCAATCAGCTGTCTTACGTGCATACGCACAGCCGGCGAACAGAGAATAACCGGCGTTTTCCCGAGATTCATCAGCTGCTCGGCTTCTGCGCCAATGCGCTGGACCACCCGCTGGGATTCGTTTGGATCCATTGCCAGATAATTTCCGCTTTCGGTCTGCTGAAGCGCATCGGCAATTTTCTTTTCAATGCTGCCGCTGAGTGTAACGACCTGCAGCAGCTCTTCCCCGTCCGCATACTGCTTGGAAATCTGTCTTGAGAGCGCCTGCCGTACGTACTCAGTAACAATGTCCATATCCTTGGTCATCGTGCCGTATTCTGCCAGTGCTTCAAAAATGGTCGGCATGTTCCGGATGGATACTCCTTCCCGGAGCAGCTTAGCCAGTACCTTCTGTACATCCCCGATTGTGAGCGTTGAAGGTGTCACTTCTTCCACAAGGGTCGGATATGTTTCCTTCAGGTGTTCAATCAGCTGCTTCGTTTCTTCACGGCCGAGCAGCTCGTGGGCATGGGTTTTAATGACTTCGGTTAAATGCGTGCTTACCACGGACGGCGGATCGACGACGGTGTATCCGGCATCCTCGGCAATCTCCCGCTCTTCTTCCGGAATCCAGAGGGCCGGCAGCCCGAAGGCTGGCTCGGTGGTTTCAATGCCGTCAATTGGCTCTTCAGCTCCGGTGCCCATCGCCATGTAATGATCCATGTAAAGCTCGCCCCGGGCGATTTCACTGCCGCGCATGCGGACTACGTATTCGCCCGGCTGCAGCTGGATATTGTCACGAATCCGTATTACCGGCACCACCATACCAAGCTCCAGCGCCAGCTGGCGCCGGATCATCACAACCCGGTCGAGCAGGTCGCCTCCCTGCTTTGCATCCGCAAGCGGGATCAGGTTGTAGCCGAATTCAAATTCAATCGGATCCACATCGAGCAGCTGCATCACGCTGTCCTGCGAACGCAGGTCCTCCTCCTGTGCCTCTTCGGTTTCATGGACCGCCGCCTGTGCTTCCTGCAGTACCGTCTGCCTGATGGTAAATCCAATTGCAGCCATCGCTCCGGCAATACAGGTGGTCAAAAAGAAGTTGATCGGCGTGAACACACCGAGCAGAAAAATGGCCCCTGAAGCAACAAACAGCATCGGCGGGAAAGCAAACAGCTGTTTTGTAATATCGTGGCCGAGGTTGCCCTCCGACGCTGCCCGCGTCACAACAATACCAGTCGCCGTGGAGATTAGAAGAGCTGGTATCTGGCTGACGAGTCCGTCCCCGACAGTAAGGAGCGTAAAGGTGTTTGCCGCCGTTCCGATATCCATTCCGTGCTCGGTCATGCCGATCACAAGGCCGAAAATAACATTGATAATAACGATCACAATCCCTGCGATGGCATCACCCTTCACAAACTTACTTGCCCCGTCCATTGAGCCATAAAAATCGGCTTCCCGTTCGATTTTCTCCCGGCGCGCTTTTGCCTGCTGTTCGGAAATGACGCCGGCATTCAGGTCGGCATCGATGCTCATCTGCTTGCCAGGCATCGCGTCGAGGGTAAAACGCGCCCCGACCTCCGACACCCGTTCTGCCCCTTTTACAATAACGACAAACTGAATAACGACAAGGATGACAAAAACCACCAGGCCGACGAAGGCACTGCCCTGCACCACAAAGCTTCCGAACGTTTCAATAACGTTGCCTGCTTCAGCATTGCTTAAAATGGAACGGGTCGTCGAAACGTTCAACCCGAGCCGAAACAGCGTTACAAGCAAAAGCAGCGTAGGAAAAATGCTGAATTCGAGCGGCTCTTTCGTGTTCATCGCCACAAGAATCACCAGAAGCGCCAGCGAAATATTGGCCATAATTAAGACGTCTAAGATAAATGTCGGCAGCGGGATGATCAGCATAATGACGATCAATATAACGCCGAGTAGCACTGATAATTCTCTAAATCCCATAACGTTACTCCTTTTCTACCCGTTTTTCCTTTTAAGGCGGTACACGTATGCAAGTACCTCGGCCACGGCTTTGAATAGATCTTCAGATATTTCATCATCGATCTCGGACTGGGCATACAGCGCACGGGCGAGCGGCTTGTTTTCCACCATCGGGATAGCATGTTCACCTGCTTTTTCCTTAATCCTCCGGGCCAGATGATCGGCTCCCTTAGCAATCACCTTCGGCGCCCCCATCGCCCCTTCTTCGTAGCGGAGCGCGACCGCAAAATGCGTCGGGTTCGTAATGACGACATCTGCTTTCGGCACTTCTTCCATCATCCGTCCCATCGCGAGTTCCTGCTGCTTCTGCTTTCGTTTGCCGCGGATAAGCGGATCGCCCTCCATGTTTTTCATTTCCTGCTTTACGTCGTGCTTGGACATGCGGATCTGCTTTTCGTGGTCGTGCTTCTGATAAATATAGTCCGGAAGCGAAAGCACGAGCAGCAGCAGGCTTCCGATAATCCCCATCAGCCCGGTTAGCCGGGCAATTTCCATAAATCCGTCGCCAACATCCTTTTGCGATAAAAACAGGAGACGGTCGAGCGCGAGCCAGAGAATGGTAAAAACGACACCGCCGACAAGCGTGATTTTTAAAAGTGCTTTGGCCAGCTCCACAAGCGCCCGGGCTGAAAATATCCGTTTGATACCGCTGAGCGGGTTAATTTTTTCAAGCTTCATTTTGACCGGTTCGCCCGTGAACAAAAAACCAACCTGGGTAAGCGAGGCCGCCACGCCTGCCACCATGGCCACGAGCATTACCGGCAGGATAATAATAACGGATTGGATCGTAATTTCCTGCAGCATCGCCGGAACACTGGCCGTTGTAATTTCCCACTGCATGTATTCTATGTATGTATGCGTCATTAACGCCTGCAAATGATTAAAAATAGTGCCTCCGTACATGTAAAAGAGAGCAAATACTAAAAACAGTATGACTGCTGTATTCACATCGTTACTTTTGGGGACCTGGCCTTTCTGCCTTGTATCCCGGCGTTTTTTAGGCGTGGCCTCCTCGGTTTTTTCCTGTGAAAAGAATTGCAGATCGAGTGTCCACTTCATTCCTGTTCCTCCCCCAAAAGTTCAAGCAGTCCACGCGAGACGTGAAACATGTCTTCATATAAGTACTGAATGGCCAAAAACATCCCGGGAATTGCTACTACAAGCAGCGGCAGCCCTGCCGCAATTTTCAGCGGCAGTCCGACGACGAACACATTCATCTGCGGGACTGCTCTGGCCATGATCCCTAAAGCAAGGTCAACCAGAAAGAGCGAACCAACCAGCGGAAACGCCAGCTGAAAGGCAAGAATAAACATCTGGTTAAAAGCCTCCGCCACATGCGTAACGACCGCTTCATCGCCGAAGGCAAGCCCTGTCTGGTCGATCGGCACAAAGCTGTAGCTGTAATAAATGCCGTCGAGCAGCAGATGGTGGCCGTTCACTGCCAAAAGCATTAAGAGCGCAAAAGCGTAAAAGTAACCGCCGAAAAGCGGGCTCTGGGCACCCGTCTGTGGATCCACCACGTTTGCCACCAAAAAGCCGAAGGAAATGTCAAGAAACATTCCGGCTGTCTGGACAGCATACAGCATAATCGTCGCGATAAGCCCGATCGCAAGTCCGAGCATGACTTCTTTTAACAGCAGGAGAATATACTCGCCGTCCACTGTCATCAGCGGAGCATCCAGTGCCGGAAAAATAGCCAAAGCAAGAAAAAATGCCAAACCTACTTTAAATTGATTCGGAATAGTCCGATAAGAGAAAAGAGGCATCGTCGTAAAAAAAGCGAGCACTCGCACAAACACCAGGGAAAAAGCAGGGAGCTGCTCAATTATTGCTTCCATCGTCTATTCAACCGATAAACTGCTGGGCGTGATACCATAAATTTCTCGTATACTCCACCAGCTGCGTCAGCATCCACGGGCCGAGCACGAGCATGGCGGCCAACACGCCAAGAATCTTAGGTATAAACGCGAGCGTCTGCTCCTGGATTTGGGTGGTCGCCTGAAATATGGCAACACCAAAGCCGAGAACGAGCGCAATGACAAGCAGCGGCCCTGCAATTAAAAAAACCATCCATATTCCCTGTTGTGCGATCTGCATTACCTGTTCTGCTGACATACATTTCTTCCTTTCTTTAACCCGGCTAGGTGTAGCTGAGGAGCAGCGACTCCACAATCAGATACCATCCATCTACAAGCACAAACAATAAAATTTTAAACGGCAGACTGATCATCACCGGCGGAAGCATCATCATGCCCATGCTCATCAATACACTCGCCACAATCATGTCAATAACAAGAAAAGGCACAAAAATGAGAAACCCCATCTGAAAAGCTGTTTTCAGTTCACTAATCGCAAACGCCGGCACGAGCGATGTAAGAGGAATGTCTTCGACCGACTCCGGCCGCTCTTCGCCCGCGTAATCCATAAACAGCGCCAGGTCTTTTTCCCGCGTGTACCGGGACATAAATTCCTTCATCGGTCCGACTGCTTCTGTCAGCGCTTCGTTCTGGTCAATTTCTCCTGCCATCAGCGGGCTGAACGCCTGCTCGTTTACTTCCGAGAGCGTCGGCGCCATGATGAAGAAGGTTAAAAATAAAGCAAGGCCGATAAGCACCTGGTTTGGCGGCGTCTGCTGCGTGGCAAGCCCCATCCGCACAAAGCTCAGCACGACCACAATTCTGGTAAAACAGGTCATCAGCACCAGAATGCCCGGGGCAAGAGATAAAACCGTAAGCAGCAGCACTAGCTGTACCGAGGTTGCCGCTCCTTCGCCGCCGCCCTCGAGCAGTCCGCTGAAATCAAGCGCCGGAAGAGCACTAATAATCATCGCTGTTCCTCCTTCGCTTCCGTCCGTTTATCCCGCGCCTCCGGATGTTTTGCCTCACGTGCTGTTTTCAGCCGTTCTTCAAGCATCGAGTGAAAAGGCGAGCTGCTGTCTTCTTTTTTTCCGCGTTTTTTCCACTTATCTATCACTGACGGAACGCCTGCATATGTATTTTGTTCCTGGGCGGTAATCCGTTCCTGTTCCTCTTTATCCTCAATTTCCTGAAGGAGCGAAATTGTATCCCCGACACCAATCACAAGCATTTTGTCTCCAACTTTAACTACTTGAATGGATTTATTCTGGCCGAGCCCGATTCCGCCAATGCTTTGCAGCGAGCGGGTCGATTGATATCTGCTCGTTTTTTTATTGATGAATTTCAGCAGCCAGAACAGCAGGCCGAGGACGACCGCGAGTGCTCCAATCATCTTTATAAAATTCAGCCACAGGCTGCCGTTATCCATCGCTGCAGGGACCGAATCTTCGTCTGCCGGAGCTTCACTGCCAGAACCCGTGTCCTCCTGATTTTCCTGCGGATTCAGGGACTCATTAACAGTAGTGCTGGCAAGCGCTGTGTCTGCGCCCGCCAGAAGTATTACTGTCATTATTACACCTATAATCACTGCGTATTTCCAATTCATTTTTTTCCTCCGCAGCAGGCCCTCAGCCTAACGTTTTATTGATCGCTTCAAGTACACGGTCTGCCTGAAACGGCTTTACGATAAAATCTTTCGCCCCTGCCTGAATCGCATCAATGACCATGGACTGCTGGCCCATGGCTGAGCACATGATTACTTTGGCATTGGGATCTGCTGCTTTGATTTCCTTTAACGCTTCGATTCCATCCTTGTCAGGCATAGTAATGTCAAGCGTCACAAGATCCGGAGCCGTTTCCTGAAATTTTTCCACTGCTTCGTTTCCGTCTTTTGCTTCTCCTACTACGTTAAACCCGTTCTTTTCCAGAATATCTTTGATCATCATCCGCATGAACGCGGCGTCGTCTACTACTAAAACTGAATAAGCCATGCTGTCCACTCCCTGTTTATTATTATTTTAGTTGAGCCACCCGTTCTCTCGGGCTGAGTATTTCTGTAATGCGCACGCCAAAATTTTCATCGATGACGACGACTTCCCCTTTAGCTACGGGCTTCTGGTTTACAAGCACGTCCACCGGTTCACCGGCAAGCTTGTCAAGCTCAACCACCGACCCCTGGGACAGGGCCAATATATCCTTGATCGGCTGCCTGGATCTGCCAAGCTCCACTGTCACGTCAAGCGATATATCCATGAGCATATCCAGATTCCCGCCGCCGTCGCTATGTCTGTGGGCCGGCTCCTCGAGCTCGGAGAAAGCGGCTCCACTTACTGTCGGAGCCGACGCAGGCCCCTGGGCACGCTCTGTCTGCTGCCGGGCTTCCTGCTGTCTGGACCGCTCCGGGCCAGGCTCCTGTTTTTGCTGCGGCGGAGCTTCTGCGTTATTTGTTCCAAGCAGCTCTTCGACCATCTTTTTTGCAAATCCAAGCGGTATGAGCTGCATAATATAAGAGTCCATCAGCTCCCCGATCTGAATGCGGAAGGCGATCTGTACGAGCGTATCTTCGTCAGGGATGTAGCGGGCTGATTCCTCCTGCTCCAGGTTCATAATATTGACGCCCGGAGGAGAAATATCCACCCGTTTATTAAAAATAGTGCTCATGGAGGTGGAGGCTGAGCCCATCATCTGGTTCATTGCTTCCTGTACCGCGCTTTGCTGCATGTCATCAATGTTATCAGCTTCATCTACTTTGCCATCGCCGCCCATCATCAGATTGGCGATAATGCTTGCGTCCGTCATGCTGATCACAAACAAATTGGTTCCTTCAAAACCTTCCGTGTATTTCACATTTACCGCTACATGCGGACGTGGAAAGGACTTCTCTACCATTGCGGTTGATACAGCTTTCACGCCAGGTATGGTGATGCTCACTTTCTGGTTCAGCAGGCTCGACAGGGCAGTTGCCGCGCTGCTGAAGCTGATGTTGCCGATTTCTCCAAGCGTATCCTTTTCCTCGGTGGATAAGAGGTGGTCAAGGCCGTCTTCCTCAGTAGAAGAGGCAATCTCTTCGGCCGGTGTTTCCCTGGAGGGAAAGCCGCTGTCATTATCATCGTCTGCGCCAACGTTTTTCAGCAGCTCGTTAATTTCGTCCTGCGAAAGCATATCGTCACTACTCATGCTGTTCTTCTCCCTCCTCTATCTTTTCTAATATTTGCACAGCCATATGGCTTCGTTTTCTTCCTGGCTGGGCTGTGAATTTTTTCCTGCTGCCTACATGCACCTCGAGCGGGTCATGAATATGCTGTTTCAGCATTAAGATGTCCCCGCGTTCCATATGTAATAGCTCCTCAATAGTAATAGAGGAAGTGCCGAGAATGGCCTGCAAAGAAACATTTCCCTGCATCAGCCACTCGTTCAGGTGTTCTACCTCCTGCTGGTTTCTTTCTTTTACTTTTGTCTGCATCCAGTAGTGGGTAGTAAGCTTTGGCAGGATCTCTTCAAGCACCATGTGCGGCAGGCATAAATTGATCATCCCGGACGTTTCCCCGATTGTGGTGGTTAAAGAGATGACTACCACGGTTTCATTTGGAGAAACCATCTGCAGAAACTGCGGGTTCACTTCAATTTCGGAGCCGATGGTTTCAATGCTGAGCACCGATTCCCAGGCGTTTTGAAAAGATTCAAGAATCATCTGCATGAAGGAACTCAACAGCTTTGTTTCAATTTCTGTCAGCTTTTCGACCTTGTTCATGCTCTGACCCTGGCCACCAAGCAGCCGGTCAAGCATGGCGTAGCCAACATGCGGGTTGACCTCCATCAGAAGCCGACCTTCAAGGGGAGGAGCTTCAAACACATTCAGGAGTGTCATTTTAGGAATCGAACGAATAAATTCGTCGTAGGGCACCTGGTCGACAGAAGCCACATTAATATCCACAAAAGAGCGCAGCTGGCCTGAAAGTGCCGTGGTAAGAATTCTTGCAAAGTTTTCGTGTATCCGTGACAGGCCCCGGAGCTGCTCTTTGGAAAACCGAAGGGCGCGTTTAAAATCGTAGGAACGGACTTTGCGTTCACTTTCTTCTTTTTTCAATTGTTCCCCGTCCATCTCTCCAGTGGACAAGCCGGACAGGAGGGCATCTATTTCGTGCTGTGATAATACATCTGACAAGAGGCTTTCACCTCCCTTTCTCTTCTCTCAGGCTGCTCCTGGGCTATTGAATAACGCGTTCAGTCGTGTAGACCCGCTGTACTTTGCCCTCTGTCATAACTTCATTTACTTTTTCCTTAAGTCGTTCTTCCATTTTTGTTGTGCCTTCCGAGCCTTCAATATCCTCGGGGCTGAGCTGAGCCAGTTCGTGGATAATGATATTATTAATCTGGTAATCCCGCTGTTCCAGCTCTTTTCGGGCTTTTTCATTATCGGCCTGCAGGCTGAACATCGTTTTAATATAGCGGTCGTTTCCTTTTAGGTTGGTTGTCATTTCTTCCATATCCCAGGTGAGCTCCCGCAGCTCTTCGGCGCTTAGTTCCTCTGTTTTTTTCTCTTCACTGCCTTCGGCTTTTTCAGACGAGGAGCCAAGAAATTGATACACAGCAGCCGCCGCTCCTGCAATAAGAACAAGGGTCAAAAGCATAATCATCATCATTTTTCCTGCTCTGGTTTTTAACATGGCTCAGGCATTCTCCCCTTTTCGACTAGCCGGTATCCATGTCCGTCGATAAAACCGTTCGGCCAGGTCCATTACTTCACTAATGCTTTCCCGGACGACAATTTTGTTGCCGTTCAGCAGCGTAATTGTAGTATCCGGCGCCGCTTCGACCTGTTCAATCAATGTAGTATTCAGCACGAACGGGCGTCCGTTTAATTTTGTTAATTCCATCATAATTAGTTGAGGGGCAGCATACCGCCCCTGTCTCCCCCAATTTCATTTCTTAGTTACCGCTTAATGTTAAGCAGCTCCTGAAGCACTTCGTCCGCTGTCGTAATACCGCGCGTATTTGCCTGGAACCCGCGCTGGGCCGTGATCATTTCCGTAAATTCCTCGGAGAGGTCAACGTTAGACATTTCCAGGGATCCAGATACAATTTCTCCCGCGCCGCCTGCACCTGGAGCAACATCATTCGCTACACCGGAGTTTAAAGAAGCCCGGAAGATGTTTCCTCCTACTTTTTCCAGCCCTCCCGGATTGTTGAACGTTGCCAGCCCAATTTGACCCGCTCCATTTGTATTTCCATTTTGGCCAACAACGTTGATGTTCCCTGCAGAATCAATGCTAAAGCTCTGCGCATTGGCATCAATATTAATTCTTCCATCCCCTGCGTTCAATAAATAATGACCATCTGCATTAACAATATTTCCGCCGTTATCCAAGTAAAAATTACCCGATCTTGTATATAAATTCTCGCCGCCCTGGGGGTTTTCCAATTTAAAATAGCCCGAACCTGAAATTGCAAGATCTAATTCACGGCCGGTGTTTTGCAGGCTGCCCTGCGTGTCAACCGTATCAATACTTCCAAGTTCACTCCCAAGGCCAATTTGTTTTGCGTTTACTCCGCCCCGGTTGCCTTCCGCTCCTGCGGCTGCTCCGGTCTGCTGGCTCATCATATCCTGAAATGTCGGGCGTCCTTTTTTGAACCCCTGGGTGTTTACGTTTGCGATATTGTTGCTGATAACGTCCAATTTCTGCTGAAAGTTCTTCATTCCTGCGATTCCTGAATACATAGAGCGTAACATGGTATTCCTCCTTTGATTTAAGCGGGCCCCGTCTGTCTGTCGGGGGCCCAGGCCTCCTTGCGGTCAAGCCTTTTACATGAATATGACGCCGTCAATATTAGTAAATGTATGATTCGCTGCTTCCTGCTTGGACATTGCTGTAATGATCGTCCTATTTTCTGCATTAACAACCAGTGCCGCTTCCGGGAATACCACAACAGATTCCTTCACACCTTTTTCCGCTGCCTCACCGAGTCTTACCTGCATCTGTTCCCAGGCCGTGCTATCAATATGGACGTTTCTCTCTTCCATTCGCTTGGCAGCATGCTTGCTGATTTTTACTTCCGGCCCGGCCAGTTCGTTCTGCAGCAGTGAGGCAAATGAACCAGCCTGTTGTTTTTCCGGACGTGGAGCGCTTCCTGTATTGGACGGAACCGGCATGCTGGAATAGTTATGTATCTTTGAATAATCCATGCTGTTCCTTCCTTCATGTCAGCTTTCCGCCTGCTCTTTTCCGATGTTCACCACCTGCCTGCCATCAATCCAGCGTCCCGAGTCAAGCTCGACCATAACATTTCCCTGAGTATCTTTTTTCACAGACTTAATTTCATTGCGCCCCGTCTGCACGTCCTCGTTTGGAGTATGAGCGTTTACGAGTGTCTGCCATGTCACGTCCTGGCCAATCAGGCTGCTCAGCTGCATCAGCGCATCCTGCGCCATAAACTGTGTCGACTGTTCCAATGATTTGTTCATGTTCGTCATCTGCTCAAGCGTACTGAAGTTGGCAATCTGCGACACGTATTCGGTATCGTTCATCGGCTCGAGCGGATTCTGGTTTTGCAGCTGGGTAATCAGCAGCTTCAAAAAATCATCCTTATCCATATTGCCGTTGGTGTTCTCTGCGGCAAATGGGCTTTTACTGTTTGAAGTATTACTTAGCTGCATATTATCTGTAATGGCACTCATCGTATGTTCACCTCCTTTAAATGCGTTCGTTGACCGAAAGCTGCTGTAAAATATCTTCAAACGAACGTTCTTCCTCTTCTGAAGACTCTTCCTGCACATTTACCGCTTCCCGCTGTTCTTCAGGCTCTTCTTTCTGCTCTTCTTCCTTATAGAAATCCGGATGCTCTGCTACTTCGATGCGCTCCACTTGCAGGTTCTGCTGCAGGAAGGAATGCCTCAGCTGATGCACGCTGCTTTCCACAAGCTCCTGCGCTCCTTTGGAGGTTGTAACCAGCTGAGCGGTCCACTGCCCTTCAATTTTCGTGAGCTTCACATCGAGCCGGCCCAGATGTTCAGGATGAAGGCGGATCGTATAGGAAGCTCCGTTTTTCAGCTGGGCGGCGTTCATCGTACTGAGTGTCTGCTGGAACTGCCTTAAAAATTCTGCCTGGCGCTGATTTCCTTCAGACGCCGGCGGCAGCTGGATTACAAGCGGCCCATTCAACTGGGACGCTCTCGGCTCTCCCACTCCAGCTGGTGGTACTGGAGTGGCTGAAGCATTCCCTGTTTCGCCGCGGATACTCTGAAGAATCCGTTCGAGCTGCTCTGCGAATGCTTCATTATTACCCGCTTCTGCTGTTAAAGAGACAGATGGCTGCTTTTTTATCAGCGCTTGGAGACTGTGAACAAATGCCGTCAGCAGCTTTTCAGGCTGTTCCCCGGAAGGCTGAAGCGCTTTTGGCACCCAGGATCCCGGCTCTTCCCGCCCATTGATGTATTTCTGCCACTGCTGCAAATCTTGCTTCAAGCTTTGCAGCCCGGTTGCTGCTCTTGCTTCCTGGCCGGCTGGAGGACTCATCCACCCGGCAGGCACCTGCGGCAGCCACTGGGGATGCGGCCCTGCGCTGCGTTCGGCTCCTGAATGCTGTTCTAGGTATGAAATAAGCTGCTGCACTTCCGGAGGTTTTTCTGGAAACAAAATCTCCAGCTTTTCTATTCGGGAAATATCCTTCCGAGGCGTTGACCACTCCGGCCGAACGCCTTCCATTTTTCCCTTCGTTCCATCTGGCTGCACCGGAGCTTCGTCAGCCACTGCTGCAGCGATAAGAGCAGCTTCAAGGCGGGCTTTTCCAGAGTTTTCTGGTAAAACTTTTGAAAGGAGGGCAGTCAACTCATTCAATCGGTTCGTAAACGAATCTTCTGCCTGCCCCTTTTCGTTTCCCGCCAGAGTTTCAGAAACCAGCTGCCCAACAGCCTGCTGCAGCTTTTCAGCTTCCATCTGTATCGCCTGCTGGTCTCCCGGGGGCAGGATCTTGAGCTTGGCTGTCAGCTGTTCGAGTACCGGCAGTGCTGCTTTCACTGCTCGCTCTTCCTTCGTGTTCCCTAAGGCTTCAGGCTGCTTTTCGCTTACTCCCGCGTGTTTGTTTGCCAATGCTTCTGCATTTGGAGAATTTACGACAATGGCAAGCTTAGTGAGCATGCTGTCCTTTTCTGGCGGCATCTCTTCGAGCGCATCCTCCGGCACCGGTGTTTCGCCGCCCTGCTCGTCAAGTACGAGCTCTGCAATATATATCAAGGCTTCTTCAAGCTCCGGCTGCTTCTTTATCAGGGCATTGATTGCTTCAGGATGCGATTCGATCGCTTCCATTACTTGTTCAGCTGAAGGCAGGGCGTTTTCCGGCCCATTTTCCTCTGCCGGCTTTCTTTCCGCAAGCGCAGCTGTCCCCGCGAATAACACGGCAAAAGCTGATGAACCGCTTGCTGCCTGCACGGACAAAGGCGTGCCGCTCAACTGGGCCGGGGCCCGGCCGGTAATTGCTGTTTCCATAGCGTCCTCCTTTCTTCTACTGTGCCAAATCGAGGCCTTCAATCCCTGAAACAACGGAAGCAGCAAGCTCTTCATCCATTTCTTCGAGAATGGCTGCCTGTTCCTCCGGCCGCAGGGAATACAATTGTTGGACAATCACTTCTGTTTCCTGCTGCCCAAGTACCGCTGCCGCTGTCGCCGGCTTCATTTCCTCGTAAATTTTCTGGGCGGAGCCAGCGCTCCCCCCATTTTCTTCTTCGCCTTCTTCGCCGCTTTCTTTTGTTTCTGCTTCAAGCGTCAATTCCTCAAGCTCTTCTTCCACACTACGGAGCTCCTGCTCCCGTTCCTCAAGCCGCTGCTGCAGTTCGACAATTTCCTCTTCCTTCGCTTCGAGTTCTTCGCCGGAAGCACCGGCGTCATCTGCACTTTCTTCGCTTCCGGCAACCGACTTCACCACGTCCTGGCCAAGCTGCGTCACATTTATGCCCATAAAGGACATAACCGCAACCGACAGAACGATGGCGAAAAGGAGCGGGATAAGAAACAGCATGAAAAACCATTGAAAAAAACTGCCCTTTTTCTTTTCTTTTTCAGCCATGATGCTGCACCGTCTGCTTCTGGAGATACATTTGCACCGCGGTATCGTCCATTGCTGCCCGCTCGTTTCGCTTTATTTTTTCCGTGTGTTTTGCTTCTTCTTGTTCCTTCATCAGCTCAAGCTTCCGGTTTTCGCGCCATGCTTCCTGCATCGCTTTTTCCTCACGCAGCATCATCCACCTGGCCTTACTTACAGCCTCTTCGAGAACCACAGCTTCCCGCTCATACATATGAAGCATCTTTTCCTGCTGGCGAAGCTCCCGTACCGTCACACCCCTGGTCATTTTTTCCCGGTTAACCTCTTCGGCATGTTCTTTAGAACGGAGCATTTCGTACAGGGCGCCGGCTTTCTGCTCAAACTGGTCCACTGCTTCATTGTAAGATTTTACTTTTTGGTCCTTTTCACGATCCCGCAGCTGCAGCAGCTGTTCTAACGAAAATTGATAGGCCATTAAGACGCTCCCTCCTCCATTACGTTTTGCAGTTTCTTCAGCGTCTGCTCCATTGTCGAAGCTTCCATCGACCGCTGCTGGATAAGTGCTTCAACGGCAGGCAATTTTTCCAGTGCTTCGTCAGTCTCCCGGGAGCTGCCTTTACGGTAAGCCCCGATTCGTATGAGATCCTCCGCCTCCCGGTACGCCGCAAGCCAGCTCTTCACTTTGGAAGCTGCCTGCTGATGGGTTTCATTTGTAATTTCTGACATTACCCGGCTCACGCTTTGAAGCACATCGATGGCCGGAAAGTGATTTTTATTAGCAAGCGACCGCTCAAGAACAAAGTGGCCGTCAAGAATACCGCGTACGGCATCAGCAATCGGTTCATTCATGTCATCTCCGTCCACAAGCACGGTATAAAAAGCAGTGATTGAACCTTCTTTGCTTGTGCCCGTCCGTTCAAGCAATCCCGGCAGGAGGGCAAATACCGACGGCGGATATCCTTTGGTCGTCGGGGGTTCACCGATCGCGAGCCCGATTTCCCTTCTGGCCATCGCAAACCGGGTAATGGAATCCATCATGAAATTGACTTTTTTTCCTTTAGAGCGGAAATATTCTGCGATAGCTGTAGCTGTATACGCGCCCTGAATCCGCATGGAAGCGGGCTGGTCCGAGGTCGCTACCACCAGTACTGATTTAGCCATGCCTTCTTCCCCGAGATCGCGTTCGATAAAGTCGCGCACTTCACGACCGCGCTCCCCGATAAGAGCGATGATGTTGATGTCGGCTTCCGTGTAGCGCGTGATCATCGAAAGCAGCGTGCTTTTGCCAACACCGCTTCCGGCAAAAATGCCTATGCGCTGCCCTTCCCCCATCGTAAGCAGGCTGTCGATTACTCTCACACCGGTCGGCATGATATTTTTGATTCTTGGACGGTCAAGCGGTGCCGGCGGCGCTGCCTCCGAAGAAACACTGACCAGTCCTTCCGGAAGCTCCTGATGATCAATCGGTTCTCCCATTCCGTTTAATACACGTCCGATAAGCCCTGCCCCGGCCTTAATCTTCAGCGGTTTGCCGGTGGCTTCTACTGTGCAGCCCGGGCTGATGTTTTTTAATGACTCCAGCGGCATCAGCAGCACATACTCCTGGCGAAAGCCAACCACCTCAGCAGCTGTGGAGGTGTCACTTCCGACGCCGTATATGTAACAGATGTCCCCGACGTTTGTTTTGGGGCCGCGTGACTCCACCATTAAGCCAATCACCCGTTCTACACTTCCGTAGGACCGGTACAAAGACATCTGTTTGACCTGGGCTGCTGCACGCTCTGCCCTCATACCGGCATACCTTCTTTAACAACAGCCTGCAGCTGTTTTTTTAATTCCTGAAGCTGGGTCTCCAGGGAAACGTCGATTTTTCCGAAGTCTGTTTCGAGTACACACTGGCTTTGTCTCATCTGCGCATCAGGGTAAATGGTTACCTTCTGTTCGCTCCCTGCCGCACTCTGCAGCTCTTCTTTATACATTCGTACCTCTTCGTACTCCCCGGCACTTACAAGCACACGAATATGACCCTGTTCCCGCAGTGCGCTTACCGCGGTCGAAAGCTGCATCCGCCAGTGCTCATCCGGCAGCCATTCCGGCCCAAGCATTTTTTCGAGTGCCTGCACGGCTATATCAATTACTGTCGGTTCAGCTTCATTCAAGCGTTCATGAAAGGCCTGCTCAGCGGATTCTATGATCCGGCCAGCGTGGGAAATTTGTTGCTGCCACGCTTCTAGCCCTTCCTGTTTTCCGCTCTCAAACCCTTCCGCGTATCCTTGTTGTTTTGCCTCTTCGGCCCAGGCGGCAATGCGGGCCTGGGAATCGTTTTCTTCCTGCCTGATTTTTTCCTGGGTTTCTTTCCAGGCCTGCTCGGCCTGCTGCTGCAGCCGGCCGGCCTGATCCTTTAACTGTTCCGCCTGCCGCTGCTGAAGAAGATGTTCGTCTGCCTGCGGCGGCACTTCCTGATACACAATTTTTTTTGGAGCAATGGTTCTGTGTCCGGCGCTTACGTGAGTGCGAAATACGTTAGACAATGACATCATCTCCTCCGCCGCGGGCAATCACAATTTCGCCCGTTTCTTCGAGTCTCCGGATTATACCGACTATTCTCGACTGAGCTTCCTCTACATCACGCAGCCGCACCGGCCCCATAAATTCCATTTCCTCCTGGAACGTTTCGGCCATCCGCTGGGACATGTTCTGGAAGACAACTTCTTTAACCTGCTCGCTTGCCACTTTGAGGGCAAGCTGAAGATCTTCATTATTAACGTCCCGTACCACACGCTGAATGGAACGGTTATCAAGAGCCACCACGTCTTCAAATACGAACATGCGCTTTTTGATTTCTTCAGCCAGCTCCGGGTCTTCCTGTTCCAGGGATTCGAGAATGATTTTTTCCGTGCTCCGGTCCACTCCGTTCAGCACCTCTACCACCGATTCAATGCCGCCTGCCTCGGTATAGTCCTGGGTAACAGATGTGGAAAGCTTCTGTTCAAGCACTGCTTCCACCTCGCTTACAATCTCCGGCGAGGTCCGGTCCATTTTTGCAATACGCCGGGCCACATCGGTCTGCTGCGTTTCAGGAAGCTCTGACAAAATCTGCCCGGCCTGGCCCGGCTCCAAATACGAAAGCACCAGGGCGATCGTCTGTGGGTGCTCGTTTTGAATGAAGTTCAGCACCTGGGCCGGCTCAGCTTTGCGGGCGAAGTCAAATGGCTTTACTTGCAGCGACGATGTGAGGCGGTTAATCATGTGCATTGCTTCCTCTTCCCCGAGCGCTTTTTCAAGAACGCTTTTAGCGTAGCCAATGCCTCCCTGGGAAATGTAATCCTGCGCAATGGCTATTTGGTGGAATTCATTCATTACTTCTTCTTTTTTCGAGCTTTCCACTTTTCGGACATTGGCAATTTCAAGCGTCAGCTTTTCAATTTCTTCCTCGCGCAAATGCTTGTATACTTCGGCTGAAACGTCCGGACCCAGTGAGATCAGCAGCACAGCCGCTTTTTGCTTTCCCGTCAGCGTTTCTTTTCTCTTTTGCAATTGCTGCTCCCCCTTTTAATCATCGGACAGCCAAGAACGAAGCAGCTTTGAAAATTCTTCCGGCTTTTCTTTTGCTAGCTTCTCGAGCTGGTTTCGTTTCATTTCTTCCTCGGTCATTTCCCGGCTGCTTCCAAGATCCGGTACCTCGTGCTGTTCAAATTCTGCTGCCTGGAAGGTTTCCTCTTTGGTTTCCACTGGTTTTTTCCGCCGGATGAGCCATACTACCAGCAGAATAAGGCCCACAGCGCCAACTGCCATCGCTGCGTAAGCCCACCACGGCAGGCCGCCAGCTTCCTGGTCGACTTCTTCAGCACCGAGGAACGTCTGGGAGGAAATAGATACTTTTTCTTCTACATCCATTTCTTCACCATCTGCTTCAAGATATTCTTTATCAATGCTCGTACTGATGACTGTCTCAAGCATGGCCTGCATGTTGTCCATTGTTTCTGCTTCTAAAGAGTTCGGGTCTTCCGGGTCCGGCGATTCCACCATCACTTGAATGCCAAGGTCGCGAAGCTTGTACGGACTTTCCTGAATCTCTTTATGTATACGGTTCACTTCGTAATTGATTCGTTCTTCCGTCCGCTCCGAGTCACCGGCTGCTTCTGTACCCGCCGGATAGTTGGCTACATCTTCCTCTCCGGCGCCTGCTTCACCCTCCTCGAGCGGATCAACGCCTTCATAAGCTTCAGCAATTTCTTCTGCGCTGACTGCAATGCCTTCCATCGTTTCTTCATCCACCGGCTCAACGAGGTCTTCTTCCCGGTTTTCTTTCGTAAAGTCGATGTCTGTCGTTACCGAGACCATGACTTTGTTCTGTCCAGCCACCGTGCCGAGCATCTGCTGGACTTCACGGCGGATGTCTTTTTCGATATCCTGCTGTACCGCACGCTGATCCTCGTATTGATCCATAGTGGACCCGGAAGAACCATTCTCTTCATATGTATAATAGTTCATGCTTGTATCGCTGATATCGATATTTTCCACCGGCAGATCAGGCACGCTCTTGGACACCAGGTTGTACAGAGTCTTCACCTGCTCCTGGTCCAGCTCCCCTGCTCCACTCAAATCGACCGTCACCGAGGCGGTGGCTGCTTCGGCTTCTTCGGCCACCCACGTGGCTTCCTCCGGCATATTAATCATTACATCGGTGCTTTCCACTGCGTCCATGTTGGAAATTAATGCTTCAAGCTCAGTCTGTAGTGCTGCCCGTTCCATGACAGAGAATTCATTGTCCGTCATTCCGAAGCCGGTCTGGTCTTCAATAAAGCTGTAGTCGATCGCTCCGTCCTGTGGCAGCCCCTCGGCAGCCAGGTCCACCTTCAACGCATCCACCTGATCCTTTGGCACGCTAATTGTGGTTCCTTCATTCGAAATTTCATACTTTACTCCGCGGGTATCCAGCGTCTCTTTAATGCTTCCTGCTGTTTCCGGTGCCAGATCGGTGTAAAGAGGCTCAAAGTTTGTCCGCGAAAACAGCAGTATGCTTATGAGGAGAAAAAGAAAGATCGCCGTCGTACCAAAAATATATATTCTTTTTTGTTTTTTACTGCGGCTGCCCCAATACGTTTTCGCCTTTTGGCTGTACTCTTTCCATTTTTCTTTCATAATTTCGCTTCATACCTTCCTCTTTACGATTACACCTGCATCCGCATCATTTCTTTGTAGGCTTCCACCGCCTTATTTCTCACCTCTGTAGCCGTCTGCATGTAAATACTTCCTTTTTCTGCAGCAATCATTACCTCGTGCAGATTATCCGCCTCCCCGGTCACCAGTTTTTCCGTCATCCGGTCCGATTCAAGCTGGGCCTCGTTGACTTTGCTCATTGCTTCGCTCATTGCCTTTTGAAACGTATCGCCGGTTTCCTTAACTGTGGTCTGCCCTGCTTCGTTTGCTGCTCTCACTGCCGGAGCCTGTATGTTTGTGATTTTCATCCGTTCTCCTCCTTCCGTTATTAGTTTTTGCCGATTTCAAGTGCTTTCATCATCATGTTTTTATTAGCATTGAGGGCCGTGACGTTCGCTTCATACGAACGAGATGCCGAAGTCAGATCCGTCATTTCTTTTAAAGGATCCACATTCGGCATCTGCACGTAGCCTTCTTCGTTAGCATCAGGATGCTCCGGCTGGTAGACCTCGTCAAAGGGAGCGTCATCCACGCCTATTTCCGACACCCGTACGCCTCCCTGTTCGTTCAGTGCTTTCGTTAAATTCGCCTGAAAAGAATTATCCTGTTTGGGGCTCATAGAAACGGTTTTACGCTGATACGGCTGCCACTCGCCGTCGACGAGCCGGCCCCGGGTGGAATCGGCGTTTGCAAGGTTGGAGCTTACAACATCCATCCGCAGACGCTGCGCTGTTAAAGCCGAGCCTGAGGCTTGAATCCCATTAAAAATAGACATGCTTATGACCCTCCCCGGATAGCTGATTTAATGCCACCGAATTTCCCATTAATGCGGTCAATGATGGCGTTATAATGCAGTTGGTTTTCCGAAAGCTCGGTCATTTCTTTATCAATGTCTACGTTGTTTCCATTATTGTTGTAGGTGTTGCCCCGTTGCTCATATACGCTTGGAGTATTTTGAGTATTCTGAAAAGAAAAATGTTTTGCATTTGTCCGTACAGCTTCCATTTGACTGCTGCTTTCTTCTTTTAACATCTCCTGAAAGGAAACTTCCTTCGCTTTATAGTTTGGCGTGTCAATATTAGCTATATTATTGGTAATGGCTTTTTGCCTGAGCGCTGCTCCTTCTGCCCCTGCCTGTAATTTCTGCCATGTCCCGGACTGGAACAGTTCCATTTTCTCACCTCTGGCTTTTTTATTAATACTAAAGATTCACTCCATCATTTTTATATGAGCATTACTTCCTAAATTGTATAGAAAAAATGTACATTTGTCTAACCAATATCGCCTTTTTTGCATTTCAGTAACTTACGTCTAAGCATTTAAACCAATAATTAGTAGTTCTTTTATCCTCTTTGTGCTTTTTTCATTGTGTGTTTTGCAGTTTTTTCTTACATAAATTGGTATTTATCTGAGACTTTTGCGTTTCAAAAACATAAAAAAACGATCCCTCATTTGGGATCGTTAGTCATTCGTCCATTAACCGTTATTTTTAATTTTTTCCAATTCGTATAGGAACTTATTATTCAATACTTTAATATAGGTCCCTTTCATCCCAAGAGATCTCGATTCGATCACACCGGCGCTTTCAAGCTTACGCAGAGCGTTGACGATGACTGAACGGGTGATGCCGACACGATCGGCGATTTTACTCGCTACAAGCAGCCCTTCCTTGCCATCCAGTTCTTCGAAAATGTGCTCGACAGCTTCAAGCTCACTGTAGGAAAGAGAACTGATCGCCATCTGTACGACCGCTTTGCTTCTCGCTTCTTCTTCGATTTCCTGCGTTTTTTCATGAAGGATTTCCATGCCGACAACGGTTGCCCCGTATTCGGCAAGGATTAGATCATCATCATCAAACGTTTCGCTCAGCCGGGCCAAAACGAGCGTCCCAAGCCGCTGGCCGCCGCCGACAATCGGTACAATCGTTGTGAGGCCGGAAGCAAACAATTCGGCGCTTTCCTGCGGGAATGCCGTGTATTCGCTCTGCACATCCAGGTTCGGGGAGGTTTCATTGATGCTGAACAGTCCGGACGTATATTCCTGGGGAAACTGGCGCTCTTCTAATATCCGCTGCATTTTTTCATGTTCAATTTCCTGTTCGATCGAATAACCGAGAAGTTTTCCCCGTCTGCTGACGACAAACACGTTAGCTCCAATAATTTCCTGAAGGGTTTCGGCCATGTCTTTAAAATTGACATGGTCGCCCTGCGTTTTCTGTAACATTTCGTTAATTCTTCTGCTTCTTGTTAACAAATCCATGCTGATTCTCCTCCTGATTTATGCTACAAAATATACCGGCTGACGTCCCGGTCCCTGGCGATCGTCGCCAGTTTATCGTTGACGTATTCCGGTGTAATGGTGATGGCATCCATGGTAATTTCCGGAGCCTCAAAGGACAGATCCTCGAGCAGCCGTTCAAGCAGCGTGTGGAGTCGTCTTGCACCAATATTTTCCGTCTGCTGATTGACCGCTTCCGCCAATTCTGCGATAGTTTCGACAGCTTCGTCTGTAAAGGTCACTTCGATGCCCTCTGTGCGGATGAGCGCCTGATACTGTTTGGTAAGGGCCTGGTCCGGCTCCCGCAGAATCCGGGCAAAATCTGCTGCCCCTAAGTTATCTAATTCGACACGCACCGGAAATCTTCCTTGCAGCTCAGGAATTAAATCGGAAGGCTTGGCCGTATGAAAAGCACCCGCAGCAATAAACAGCATATGGTCGGTACGAACCGGGCCGTACTTGGTATTGACAGTTGATCCTTCCACAATCGGCAGGATGTCCCGCTGGACGCCTTCGCGCGACACGTCCGCACTGCTGCTTTCTTTTTTGCCGGTCACTTTGTCGATTTCATCCAGGAATACAATTCCCAGCTGCTCCGCGCGGTAAACCGCCTCTGAACTGACTTCATCCATATCGATCATTTTCTGGGCTTCCTGCTCGGTAAGCACCTTACGTGCTTCGCGAACAGGGAGGGTGCGGTTGCTTGTTTTCTTTGGCATCATGTTTCCGAGCATCTCCTGCATATTCATGCCCATCTGCTCCATGCCGCCGCCCTGAAACATGTCACCCATCGAGCCGGACTGCTGTTCGACCTCGATGGTTACTTTGCGGTCCTCAAGCTCTCCCATTTCGAGCTGCTTCTGCAGCTGCCGGCGCTGCTCACGAAGATCGCTGTTGTCGGAGGTATCCGTCTCCTCCTCTTCTTCGCTGTCATTATTTTGCTGAAAAAGCATCCCAAACGGATTGCCGGCATTGTTGTCCGCCTGCCGGTTTTTTCGTTTTCGCGGGGCAAGCAGCCGGACGATTTTTTTATTGGCTGCTTTTTCGGCCTTTTCCTGTACGGACGCCGCTTTTTCTTCCTTTACAATTCGGACGGCAACCTCCACCAGATCCCGGATCATTGACTCCACATCGCGGCCAACGTAGCCGACTTCCGTGAATTTTGTTGCTTCCACCTTCGAAAACGGGGCGCCAACAAGTTTAGCAATCCGGCGGGCAATTTCTGTTTTTCCTACGCCAGTGGGGCCGATCATCAGAATATTTTTAGGCGTTACTTCCTCTTGAAGCTGTTCTGGCAGCTTGCTTCTGCGATACCGGTTGCGAAGCGCTACGGCGACAGAACGCTTAGCTTCATTCTGGCCGATAATATATTGATCGAGCCGTTCTACAATTTGTTTGGGTGTCATTGAAATTTCCATTAATAAGCCCCCTTAGCGGACTATGTTTTAAGATTCCAAATCTTCGATAATGATTTCATGGTTGGTGAATACACAGATATCCGCTGCTGTCTCAAGTGAAGCTTTGGCCATTTCCCGGGCAGTCAAATGCGTCGCATGTTTTTTAAGGGCACGGCCGGCGCTGAGAGCATAGTTGCCGCCGGAACCGATCGCAAGCATATCATCGTCAGGCTCAATCACTTCTCCAGTGCCTGCCACTAAAAGCATAGTGGATTTATCCATGACGATCAGCATCGCTTCAAGGCGCCGAAGTGTTTTATCGCTGCGCCAGTCCTTGGCAAGCTCGACCGCAGCCCGTTGCAGGTTACCGCTCCACTGCTCAAGCTTTTCTTCAAATAAATCAAACAGCGTAAATGCATCGGCTACCGATCCGGCGAAGCCGGCGAGCACTTTTCCGTTGTACAGCTTTCTTACTTTTCTTGCGGTATGCTTCATGACCACCTGCTGGCCGAGCGTTACCTGGCCGTCCCCGGCCATTGCTGCTTTGCCCCCGTGGTGGACAGCGTATATTGTTGTGGCGTGAAAGGATGGTTCCATTTATTATTCACGCTTCCTTTCTGCTCTCGGATGCGCGTGCTGGTACACATCCTGGAGCCGTTCTTTAGTGACATGGGTATAAATCTGGGTGGTTGATAAATTGGCATGCCCGAGCAGGTCCTGCACTACACGGAGATCCGCCCCGTGGTTGAGCAGGTGTGTCGCAAACGTGTGCCTCAAGTCATGAGGGGAAATACGCAGCGTACTCGATACCTTTTTCACCCGCTCGTTAATGACATGCCGAAAACCACGGTCCGTCAACGGACCGCCCCGGGCGTTCAAAAACAGCTGTCCGGCCGGGGCCTTGCTTTTGGCTGCGAGCTCCGGCCGCACATTCGTTTTATACAGCTCCACGGCTTCCTGGGCAAAGCTTCCTACCGGAACATATCTTTCCTTTCGGCCTTTACCCTTTACTAAAATCGTGCCGAGATAGTCATCGAGGTCATCAGCCTGAAGCTGCTGGCATTCGCTGATACGCATGCCCGTAGCATAAAGCAGCTCCATAATGGCTTTATCCCTGATATCAAGCGGCTTGCTCATATCAAAAGAAGCAAACAGCGATTCGATTTCTTCTTCATATAAAAAATGGGGCAGCGGCCGTTCTTTTTTTGGATGGCTTGCACCGATGAACGGATTTTGTTCAATATAATCTTCACGCTGCAAATAGCGGAAATAAGCACGCAGCGCTGAAATTTTCCGTGCTACTGTCGCCCTTGCGTATGAGTGGTCGTACATTTTGCTGTAGTAGAGACGGACAAGCGCCGGATCAACGTCCTCCACATGCTTCCACCCTTCCTGCTGCATAAATGTGTCAAATTCCATTAAGTCCTGCTCATAGGCGGTTTTGGTGTAGGAAGAAATATTCTTTTCCAGTTCCAAGTAGCGGAAAAATTCTTCTCGCCATGCTAATAACGGATTCATCAGCTTTTTTGCTCCTTTACGCTTTCTGCTTCCTTTGGCGGTTCTGTTGCCGCTTTATGAAGACAAAAGCTAGTAAATCGTATCACAAACCCCGGAGCCTAGCAATCATATTTCGACTTTTTTCATAAAATTCTGAATGGAAGCCAGAGCCCGTTCTGCGTAGTATTCATTGCGCTCCCGCTTGTTTTTGATTTTTTGCTCCGGTGCCGGCAGCAGGCCGAAGTTGGCATTCATCGGCTGAAAGTTCTTGGCCCCGGCCGTAGTAATATAGTGGCTCATAGCACCGATTACTGTTTCTTTCGGGAACGTGTCCGTTTCTTCGTGCAAATACTGCTTTGCTGCGTTCCATCCGGCTACAAGACCTGAAGCAGCTGATTCCACGTACCCTTCCACTCCGGTAATCTGGCCGGCAAAGAACAAATCGCTTCGCGCTTTCGTCTGATAGGTCGGGTTCAGGAAGTTCGGGGAATTCAAAAACGTGTTGCGGTGCATCACGCCGTAGCGGACAATATCAGCATTTTCTAGTCCCGGAATTAAACGGATCACTTCTTTTTGAGGTCCCCATTTCAAATGGGTCTGAAAGCCGACAATGTTAAACAGCGTGCCTTCCTGGTTATCCTGGCGCAGCTGCACAACGGCATGCGGGCGTTCTCCTGTCTCCGGATGCTCCAGGCCTACCGGCTTCATTGGGCCAAACAGCAGCGTCTTTTTACCTCTTCGGGCAATTTCTTCGACCGGCATGCAGCCCTCAAAGAAGATATTTTTCTCAAATTCGCGCAGCGGCACGACTTCTGCTTCCACCAGCGCATCGTAAAAGCGGTCAAATTCCTCTTCTGTCATGGGACAGTTGATATACGCCGCTTCCCCTTTATCGTAACGTGATTTTACGTACGCTTTATCCATATCGATGCTGTCCGTTTCCACAATGGGAGCAGCTGCATCATAAAAGTACAGATGATCTTCGCCGGTCAGCTTAAAGATATCTTCGGAAAGCGACTCTGCCGTCAGCGGACCGGTGGCAATAATTGCCGGCTCATCCGGTATATGAGTCACTTCTTCCGATACTACTTCCACGAGCGGATGGTTTTTCACTTTGTTTGTTACGTTGGCGGCAAATTCGTGCCGGTCCACAGCGAGTGCCCCGCCTGCAGGCACCGATGCAGCGTCTGCCGCCTCAATAATTACGCTGTCCAGGTTCCTCATTTCTTCCTTTAATACGCCCACGGCATTAGTCAGATTGTTGGCCCTCAATGAGTTACTGCAGACCAGCTCCGCAAATTTATCTGTATGATGCGCGGCTGTCTGTTTATTTGGTCGCATTTCGTGTAACTTGACCGGAACGCCCTGCCTGGCCAGCTGCCACGCCGCTTCACTTCCTGCCAGTCCCGCTCCGACGATATGAACAGGTGTACGTTTCATGATAAAAACTCCTTTCCCTTTTGAAAGCGCAGGCAACTATTCCTGTCGGAAGCAGTCGGACCTGCGCTGTAATCAGTCATTTTTTAATTTGGTTCTTCCTTGTAATCACATTCCGAGCACTGTACGTGTACGCCTTTTTTCGTCTTTTTCTCCACAAGCATGCTTTCACATTTCGGACAAGGCCGGGCGATCGGTTTATCCCAGGAAACAAATTCACATTCCGGATAACGGTCGCAGCCGTAAAAGATCCGCCTTTTCTTACTTCGGCGTTCAACCACGTTCCCCTCTTTACATTTCGGGCATTTTACGCCAATATCCTTCACAATTGCTTTTGTGTTACGGCATTCCGGGAAATTGGAGCAGGCCATGAACTTCCCGTAGCGTCCCATTTTATAGACCATTGGGTGACCGCACTGTTCACAGTCTTCCCCGGCCGGCTCATCTTTGATTTCGACTTCTTCCATTTCTTCTTCGGCCTTTTTCAGCCTTGGTTCGAATCCCTGGTAAAATTCATCGATAATCTCAATCCAATTTTGTTTGCCTTCTTCAATATAGTCAAGGTCGTTTTCCATCTTTGCGGTGAATTCCACATCGAGAATTTCAGGGAAAAATTCTTCCATTAGTTCCGTGACGATTTCACCGAGCTCAGTGGGCACGAAACGCTTTTCTTCAAGTGCTACGTAATTCCGGCGCTGCACGGTGTCGAGTGTCGGAGCATACGTTGACGGGCGCCCGATCCCCATTTCTTCCATCGTCCGCACGAGACGGGCTTCTGTATAGCGCGGAGGCGGCTGGGTGAAGTGCTGGTTTTCTTCCATGTCGGTCCGGGTGACCATCTGTCCTTCCTGAAGATCCGGAAGCATTTTATCCTCTTCTTTTTTCCCGTCATCCCGGCCTTCAACATATACTTTCATAAAGCCTGGAAACTTCACTTTCGACCCGGTCGCCCGGAACAGCACGCCTTCATTATCAAGATCCACCGACATTGTATCCATTACGGCCGGGGCCATTTCACTTGCCACCAGACGTTCCCAGATGAGTTTGTACAGCCGGTACTGGTCTCTTGAAAGTGAGCTTTTCACCTGCTTCGGCTCGTACATGATCGACGTCGGCCGTATCGCTTCGTGGGCGTCCTGGCTGTTGCTGTTTTTAGCAGCCTTTTGTTCTCCCTGGCGAACATATTCTTCCCCGTACTTCTCCGTAATAAATGTCCGGGCTTCTTCCTTTGCAGTTTGAGAAACCCTTGTCGAATCTGTCCGCATATAGGTAATCAAGCCGACAGTACCGGCCGGTTTACCTAAATCGATGCCCTCATACAGCTGCTGGGCGACCATCATCGTCTTTTTCGCCCGGAAATTCAGCTTTCTCGCTGCTTCCTGCTGCAGAGAGGAAGTTGTGAACGGCTGCACCGGGTTTCGTTTACGTTCTTTTCTTGTGACTTTGGTTACTTCAAACTGCTCGCCTTTCATTTTTTGAAACACACCGTCGACGTCTTCCCGGGAAGACAGCGCCTGCTTTTCCTTCGCAGTGCCGTAAAATTTCGCTTCAAATTCCGTGTCTCCATCCGAAAATGTTCCATTAATACTCCAGTATTCTTCCGGAATAAACGCCTTGATTTCTTTTTCCCGGTCAATAATCATTTTCACGGCAATCGATTGCACCCGGCCGGCACTCAGTCCTTTTTTCACTTTCTTCCATAGTAATGGGCTGATGTTGTAGCCGACGAGCCGGTCGAGTATCCGGCGGGCCTGCTGGGCGTCCACCAGATCCATGTTGATGGAACGAGGGTGCTTGAACGCATCCTTTACCGCCGTTTTTGTAATTTCATTAAAAACGACCCGGCATTCCGAATCTTCATCAATATTTAAGCTATGCGCCAAGTGCCAGGCGATGGCTTCGCCCTCTCTGTCAGGGTCGGCTGCGAGATATACTTTTTTTGCTTTCTTTGCAGCTGTTTTTAATTCCTTTAGTACCGGACCTTTCCCGCGTATCGTTATATATTTCGGGTCATAATTGTTCTCAGTGTCGACTCCCGTCTGGCTTTTTGGCAGGTCTCTTACGTGCCCCATTGAAGCTTTCACTGCATACTTTTTCCCTAAATACTTTTCGATTGTTTTTGCTTTTGCGGGAGATTCCACGATGACTAAATAGTCGGCCATTCCTCTTCTCCCCTTTGTCTCAATGAAATATTACCATTATTAACGCGAATAAATTATCATGTCAAATCGCGATACTTTTATGTTCATGGCGTTCAGTGCCCTTTGTGCTTGAAATCACAATTATTCTTTCACAGTTTCCTGAACGTGTCTAGCATAACATACGGAAAATTTTAAATTTCGTTTCAATTCTCCAGCTGTTATGAGACACTGTCCGGCCTTCGGACAATGCTTAAATCTTCCGGCTGGAGCACCGGGAGCGCACCGTCATAAATCAGCTGGTTCGTACCGGAACTTTGTTTGGAAAAAACCGGTCCCGGCAGCGCACAGACATCACGGCCCTGCTCAAGCGCAAGCGACGCGGTGATGAGAGATCCGCTGTTTACATCTGCTTCCACAACAAATATTTTGTCACTCAGCCCGCTGATGATACGATTTCTCGCAGGAAAATGCCATTTTCGCGGAGGTCTGTCGGGTGCATATTCGCTTAGCAGCAGCCCTGAGGCTGCAATATTTTTCGCCAGGCCGAGGTGTTCTTTCGGATAAAGATGTCCAAAACCGGAGCCGAGCACTGCAATAACGGGGTATCCTGCTTTTAAAGCGTGCCGGTGAGCGTGGCCATCTACGCCTCTTGCAAGCCCGCTTACCACCTGCAGCTGCCCGGCCGCCTTTTCAGGCAGGAACGCTTCAACTGCTTTTTTACCGTAAGAGGTCATGCTCCGGGAGCCAACTACCGCGAGCCGGGGTGCTTCGCGCAACAGGCCTGTGTTCCCTTTCGTATAAAGTACCCACGGCGCATCGTATATTGATTTTAAAGACGAAGGATACCGCACGTCAAAATAGGTTATCCATCCGATTCCTTGCTCGCGGTACCACGAAAGCCGCCGTTGCACGGTAAGCTCACGTACGTATTGCCGCCATGCGATTAAATGTTCATTGTTTAATGGGAGAAGATGCGGCTGCTTAAAAGGGAGAAGTAATTCAGGATCGCACCGCATCAGCTCTGCTACATGCTTCCATTGGAATAGGGGGAATTCGTGAACAGCCAGAAGACGTTCATTAAAGGAGAGATTATGCATAGGGGTAGTCCTTTCATGGGAGGGTGGTGGCGCGTTAAAAGGGGGGATACGGGAAAGAGAAAACCTCCGCTGCCTCTTTGGGCAGCGGAGGGCGGTTGGTTTATACTTGTGGTTCGTGGGTGAGGCATTTTTCGTAGAGGCTGCGTTCTTTTAGAACGTTGATCATCGTATCGCCGATTTCTGCTGGGGTTGCAGCTACCTGCACGCCGCTTTCGTTTAACGTTTTGATTTTTTCCTCTGCGGTGCCTTTACCGCCGGAAATAATCGCGCCGGCGTGGCCCATCCGTTTTCCTGGAGGAGCTGTCGCACCGCCGATGAATCCGACAACCGGCTTGGTCATGTTCTGCTTAATCCATTCAGCTGCTTCTTCCTCAGCCGTGCCGCCGATTTCACCGATCATGATAACGGCTTCTGTATCCGGGTCGTCGTTAAAGGCCTGCAGCACATCGGTAAAGCTTGTACCATTTACCGGGTCGCCGCCGATGCCGACTGCTGTCGACTGGCCGACGCCTGCTTTAGTAAGCTGATCGACGGCTTCATACGTCAGCGTGCCCGAACGGGAAACAACACCTACGTGTCCCTTTTTATGAATGTAGCCCGGCATAATGCCGATTTTGCATTCGTCCGGGGTAATAACGCCCGGGCAGTTCGGGCCGACAAGGCGGGTGCGCTTGCCTTCCATAAAGCGTTTCACTTTAATCATGTCAAGAACCGGGATGCCTTCAGTGATGCAGATGGCAAGATCAAGATCTGCATCCACTGCTTCAATGATCGCGTCCGCTGCAAAAGCAGGCGGAACATAAATAACCGAAACGGTAGCGCCGGTTGCTTCTACTGCATCATCCAGCGTGTTGAAAACCGGTACGCCTTCAACTTCCGTGCCGCCTTTACCCGGCGTCACGCCGCCGACGATTTTTGTACCGTACTCTAACGCCTGTTGAGTGTGAAAGAGGCCGGTAGATCCTGTAATTCCTTGAACAACTACTTTTGTATCCTGATTAATATAAATGCTCATAGGTCGATGGTCCCTGCCTTTCTATTGAACTAACGAAACAATTTTTTGCGCACCGTCTGCCATAGAGTCCGCTGCTGTAATATTCAATCCGGATTTTTCCAGAATTTCTTTGCCTTTTTCTACGTTCGTTCCTTCCAAACGTACAACAAGCGGAATCTCTAATCCAGTCTGCTTCGTAGCTTCCACTACCCCGTCAGCGATGACGTCGCACTTCATGATTCCACCGAAGATGTTAACGTAAATGCCTTTCACCGCATCATCTTCAAGGATAATTTTAAATGCTTCTGTGACTTTTTCAGCGGTCGCACCGCCGCCGACATCCAGGAAGTTCGCCGGATCGCCGCTGTAGTGCTTAATAATATCCATCGTAGCCATCGCAAGACCGGCACCATTGACCATGCAGCCGATATTGCCATCAAGGGCAATGTAGCTTAAGTCATATTTGGAAGCTTCGATCTCCTTTGGATCCTCTTCATCGAGGTCCCGGTAATCAAGCACTTCCTTCTGGCGGTAAAGCGCGTTGGAATCGAAATTGAACTTCGCATCAAGCGCCATTACTTTTCCGTCTCCGGTCGTTACAAGCGGATTAATTTCAGCAATAGAGCAGTCGTTGTCGATAAACACCTTGGATAGGCCAAGCATAAACTTCACTGCCTCTTTCAGCAGGTCTGTCGGTATGTTCATATTAAATGCCATACGACGGGCCTGATAAGGCTGCATGCCGATAGCTGGGTCGATGTATTCACGGAAAATTTTCTCCGGATTCTCTTCAGCTACTTCTTCAATTTCTGTTCCGCCTTCTTCAGACCCCATCATCACAATGCGGGATGATACCCGGTCGAGCACAACACCTAAGTAGTATTCTTTCTTGATGTCGCTTCCCTCTTCGATGTAAAGACGTTTTACTTCTTTACCTTCCGGGCCAGTCTGGTGGGTAACCAGTGTTTTGCCAAGAATTTCATCTGCATATTTGCGGACGTCATCGAGGTTTTTAGCGAGTTTTACTCCACCGGCCTTCCCTCTTCCACCTGCGTGGATCTGGGCTTTTACCACTGTTACGTCCGAACCCAGTTCTTTTGCGGCTGCTTCTGCTTCGTCTACCGTAAATGCAACTTTTCCGTTAGGGACTGCTACTCCGTATTTACGAAGGAGCTCTTTTCCCTGGTACTCATGAATATTCATGCTTTTTCCCCCTCACCGTTACAATACGAATCCTTCTATCGACTGTGTAAGTGATTACAAAATCGAATCTGGTCAGAGCGAAAGGCTTCAAATCGCCTCGCTGCTTCCCACACATCCTTTATCGTATAGAAATTTAGAAAAAAATTCAACATTTCCATAAAAGTTTCTGCTGTGCGGATTAGTTTTCATTTTCTGCTGTTTTTTTATCCATCCGGTAAATAAAAGCAAAAATTTCCGCCACAACTTCGTACAGTTCTTCCGGAATCTCTTCGTTCCATTCAAGCTCATGCAGCATATGTACAAGGCCAGCGTCTTTATGCACAGGCACGTTATGTTCAGCAGCCGCCTCGATAATTCTTTCCGCCGTCCAGCCCCGTCCTTTTGCTTTGACTGCCGGAGCCTGCGATGTACTCTGCTTATAGTTAAGCGCTACTGCCTTTTTCATCTTCCAGTTCTGGTTAGAATTCATATCCGAACATCAAACGCTCCTCTCGGCCGGGACTGCTGAGCACGCGGCTTCTCGGCCACCGCTTCTTCCTCATGCCACTGAAGCGACACCAGCTGATAGTTTAAAGAAGCCATTGCTGTTTTCAGCATGGGCTGCAGAAGATGAAGCGTCCGTTCCGGATGCGGGTTTTCACTGCTGATGTTCACTGTTACATTTCGTTTATAAATCTGTACGTCGGCAATTAAAACGCCGAGACGGTCCATCTCAAGCTGAAATAAGATGTGGCACGTATCAGGATCGAGCTTTCCGTCTTCCGTGCGCTTCCCTTCCCAGTGAACGACAGCATCCGAAAGCATTTCCCCCCACTTCGCCGGAAGATGGGAGAGCTGCTGCAGCCAGGCATCCTGGTCAGCCTGCTGCATGAGCTGCTGGCCGGCAACATGAGCCACAGTTCGTTCATGCTGGGGAGAAAGTTCGTTTCTCGACATAATATGCGTCTGAGCCTGCTCCAAATGCCTGTAAGCAGCCTGCATCGCTTCCTTGCTTCCGCTTTCTGCCCACGCTGCCCAGCTGGTGCTGCCAACGTGGCTAGTCAGCCATTTCACCATCTGGGGCATGTGGTCGAGCACCGCACCTGCTTCGGGCACGAGCGGGTGCCATGCTTTCATCAGAGCCTGGACGTTCAGTTGCGAGGCGACGCCGGGCGCCTGCTGTACTGTTTGATGCATCTGGCCGGCGTCCTTAACCTGGGCCTGAAGCCAGTTTTCCATGGAGCCGCTGCTTCCAATACCCTGGCGGAGATGCTGCAGAAATGCTTCAGCATTCAGAGGCGGCTGAAGGCCGGAAAATAACTGGTGAATCAGCTGTCGGGCCTGTCCATTTTTATCATTGGCGGCAACCGCGGCTGTCGCAGCGAACAGCTGTAATGGTTTTGTCGGGGCTTCAAGGTTCCCTTTAAAACTTTCCGGGGTAAGAACAGCGTTTTTAAGAGACTGATGAAGAGCCTCCGCCGGCCTGTGCCTTTCAAGAAGGGCGGCCATATCCTCAGCGGGCGACGTGCCGTGCAGCACTTGATGGATGCTTTGAAAAATGGAAGTTTTTAAGGGGGCGCCTGCGGCAAGCATCCATTGAAGCGTCTGCATTCCCTGCTTGTTTACCGCTCCTTCACTCTTCAGCAGCTGAACGCTTTTCTGAAGCGTTTCACTGGTTACAGGCAGCTGCATCTGTTCAAACATGCGGAATATGTATTGCTCTTGCTTTCCAGACGATAGGTCGAGCTGCTTCAGGAGAACCTGGCTCTTGTCCGCAGAAGTCTCGGCTGTCCCTCCAACTGCCACCTGCCATATTTGCCGGCCATGTTCATTCTTCACCTGAAAATAGTATGATTTGCCGGTTTCAACCGGTGCCTCCAAAGAGGCGTGATACACCCGCCCGTTCACGGCAACCGCCGCCTGCTGGCCGGGATAAAGCTGTTTGACGGCACCTTTAATGATCTGGCCGGCTTTAATGTCTCCGTTTCCAGCTTGGCTTGTATGATTTCGAGCATATGCGGACGGCAGTGACAGCTTCATCAATTTTCTCTCCTTTTACGGGCGGTGGAATCCGGCCACCGGCTGAAACGAGTACCGGTGAATGGCGCATCCTCCCAGACGCTTCAGGCCGTCCAGGTGATTCCGGGTACCATAGCCCTTGTTGCTGGCAAAATCGTAATCCGGATAGAGCGTATGGTAATACTGCATGTAACGGTCCCTTTCCACCTTCGCCAGAATGGAAGCAGCCGCAATCGACACGCTCCGGCTGTCGCCCTGTACCAGCGACTGCTGTTCAATATGCAGTGGAAGGGCCATTGCATCTACAAGCAGGGCGTCTGGCGCAGGTTCAAGGTTTGCGACAGCCGTCCGCATTGCTTTTTTGGTTGCCTGATATATATTCAGGCGGTCGATTTCGTCCGCTTCGATATGTACTACACTCCAGGCGACGGCCGCCTCTTTAATCTTTGTTTCGAGCTCTTCCCTTTTTTTGGCGGAAAGCGTTTTGGAGTCATTTACCTCTGTCAGGCTGAAATCTTCCGGCAGCACAACGGCAGCGGTAGTCACCGGCCCGGCGAGCGGACCGCGTCCGACTTCATCCACTCCAGCTACCGTTTGAAAACCCCGGCTCCAATATTCCTGTTCAAACGAAAGCCGGCGATAAAAGTCTTCGTACTTTTCCCGCTGCTGCTTCTGCCGCCTGGCGTACCGCTGCAGTTCCTTCTGGACGCCGGCCCGGGAGTCCTCCTTCCAGGCCTCCAGAAGTCCCGCATCCGGCTTTTCGTTTGTTTGCAAATACTCCTTTACAGCTGTTATCGTCCATTTCTCCAACATTTTCACCTCTGCTGCTCAATTATTCGCTTGCTTCATCATACGGGCGCTCGAGACTGATCCGGCCGAGCAGTCCACCGCGAAACTCGCGCACGACCATTTCACCTGCTTTTTCATAATCAATTTCCGCTCCTGCAAGAAGCGCCCCCCGCTTGCGGCCGATATCTTCAAACCATTCAAGCGACGTTTCCCTAGGCTTATCCTCGAGGCCGAAACGCTGAAGCAGCTTTTCAGGGTAATACTCCTGGCAGATGCCGATAATAAAATAAGCAATGTCCTGCAGGTCCAGAAGTTCATCTTTGATGGCCCCCGTCGCTGCAAGACGTTCACCGACATAGGGATCTTCAAACTTTGGCCAAAGAATCCCCGGGGTGTCGAGCAGGTCCATCTCCTTGCCCATCTTCAGCCACTGCTGATTTTTCGTAATTCCGGGACGATCGCCAATTTTAGCTGTTTTTTTGCCGATCCACTGATTGATCAGCGTTGATTTCCCGACATTGGGGATACCAATAATCATGGCCCGGATGGCACGCGGTTTAATGCCTTTTCTTTTCCACCTGGCCTGAAGACGCTCCGTCTGCTGAAGCGCTGCTTCTTTAATTACGTGCAGACCTTTCTTATGCTTAGAATCCACGTCCACCGCCTCAATACCTTGATCGCGGTAATACTGCTTCCATTCTTCTGTCACTTTCGGGTCAGCCAGGTCCGCCTTGGTTAATACAATGACCGACGGCTTGTCCTGAATAATCGTTTCAAGCAGTGGATTCCTGGAGGAGCGGGGGATTCTTGCATCAGCAAGCTCAATCACCACGTCCACCTGTTTTAATTTGCTCTGCACTTCTTTTTGTGCTTTATCCATATGTCCCGGATACCATTGAATGTCCATATTTCAGCCTCCTTTCAAATTAAAATGAGGACGTCCACATATGGTTGAGCGGCCAGAATGTGAGGACCGCTTCTCCCACAATCTCTTCTTCCTCCACCAGTCCAATGGCCCTCGAGTCATAGCTGTTCGGGCGGTTATCCCCCATCACAAACACTTCTCCCTCGGGGATACGGCTCCGGCCTGTTTTTTCCTTCAGCGTAAAGTCAGTCGTCGCCGGGAGAGGTCCAGCTGCCAGGGTTTTTTTATCGAGAAAAGGCTCGTCCATCTGCTCTCCGTTAATAAAAAGCTTATCATTCCTATATTCAAGCGTATCTCCCGGCAGCCCGATGATTCGTTTAATGTAATCATCTTTATCATTTGCATGGAAAACGACCACATCAAAACGATCCCATTCGTGCAGCCATTTGCTTGTTTTGTTCAACAGCATCCGGTCGTCATCATGAATGGTAGGCTCCATTGATTCGCCTTTCACAACGACTGGAGCTACAAACAGCCAGCGGGCTGCGAGTGCAATAAGTAATGCGATCATAATTACTGTCAGAAGATGCAGCCAATTGATGGGATAGCGGCGTTCATTCATGCGGTCGATTCCTTTCTTTATATAGTTTAGCCGTATGAAAAAAGCTGCAGACGGAATACTCCGCTGCAGCTTTTTTTCCTGTGTCTTATCGAAGTTCTTTAATACGCGCAGCTTTTCCACGCAGGTTACGGAGATAGTACAATCTAGCTTGACGTACTTTACCGCGGCGTTTCACTTCAATCTTATCGATTCTTGGGGAATGAAGCGGAAGAGTTCTCTCTACGCCAATTCCGTAAGAAACTTTACGCACGGTGAAAGACTCGCTGATGCCTCCGCCGCGACGTTTGATAACGACGCCCTGAAACACCTGTACACGTTCACGGGAGCCCTCGACAACTTTCAAGTGCACTGCTACAGTGTCACCTGGGCGAAAGTCCGGGAGATCCGATTTTAACTGTTCTTTCGTTATGTCGCGAATAAGTTGTTGCATTTGTATTCGCCTCCTTCTCTCGCATGCTCTTGTCCACGATGAAAACAGCGGAGCACCGTAATTGATGACTATTTAGTCACAAAATGAATCATAGCACATTCCACCAGCGGAATCAACCGCCGGATTTACGTCTAATCGGTATATTTTTCCCAAAGATCCGGCCGGCGTTCCTTTGTTCTCTTGATCGCCTCGTTTTGCCGCCATTCAGCAATTTTCCCGTGATCACCGGACAGTAGAATGTCCGGCACCGTCATCCCGCGGAAATCCGCGGGACGGGTGTACTGCGGATATTCCAGAAGGCCGTTTTCAAATGAATCCGTATGGGCGGAGTGTTCATTGCCGAGCACCCCGGGCAAAAGGCGCGTGATGCTGTCTGCCATAACCATGGCACCGAGCTCGCCGCCGGTCATCACAAAATCCCCTATCGAGTATTCGTCCGTAATCAAATGCTCCCTTATCCGTTCATCATAGCCTTCATAATGCCCGCAGATGAACATCAGCCGCTCTTCGCCGGCAAGCTCCCGGGCGTCCTCCTGCTTGAACGGCTTTCCCTGCGGGCAGAGAAGAATTACACGGTCTGGGAGAGCTTCGCCCTGATTTTTTACCTGATCGGCAGCGTCGAACACCGGCTGCGGCTTTAACACCAGGCCTGCGCCTCCGCCGTACGGGTAATCATCGACCTTATTATGCTTATCCTCTGTATAATCCCGGATATCATGAGTATGAAAGGACACGTGTCCTCTTTCAGCGGCCCGGGCAAGAATAGAGTGATTGAACACACTTTCAAACATCCCCGGAAACAGAGTTAAAAAATCCATTCTCATTCCGGCAGCATTCCTTTCATTATTCGTACGGTGATACGTTTTTTAGCCACGTCCACGTGCTGAACGACTTCTTCGATATACGGAAGCAGAATGTCCTGCCGGCCTTCTGCCGGTTCCACGACCCATACATCATTTGCTCCCGGAGTGAGGATTTCTTTTACATAGCCGAGATGGCTGCCTTCTTCCGTGTAAACGTCTGCGTCAATAATTTCATGAAAATAAAATTCTTCTTCCTTGAGCGGGGCCAGCGCCGTTTCCGGCACAGAAAGAGCAGCGTTTTTCATCCAGTCTACATCGTCAATGGAGTTGTACCCTTCAAAGGTAAGCAGGATAAACTGTTTATGCGGACGGGAGCTTTTAATAACCAGTGGTTCATAGCCGGTTTCCGCCTCATTATTTTCCACATATATCTCCTGCCCCGGCTGAAACCGTTCCTCTTCAAAGTCGCTGACAGATTTCACCCTGACTTCTCCCCGCACCCCGTGGGTATTCACAATCGTACCTACATTAAACCATTCCATTTTCGTCACTCGCTTTGTGTTTTGATCTGATTTCTTTTACAATGCCTTCTTCCACAACAATGGTGCCCCAGTGCTCGCCTTCATGCCACTGGCTTCCCACTTCGATGTCAAACATCACTTCCGTAGTGCCAAAGGACAGCTCCGATCCGATCGAAAGGTGCTCGAGCTGATTCTGCAGAAAATACAGCTGCTGCAGCTCTTCTTTGCGCTTTTCAATTTCTTTGTTGAATTTATCCATAGCCGACCAGCGCCCATTTTCTGTCTCCCGCTCCTTATTCTGCTTTTGCTTTTGAAAGCGGAGCTGTTCCGTTTCTTCCTGGAGCCGGGACTTCTGCTGTTCGTATTTTTCCTGCAGCTCTTCCTTTAATGTTTGCGTCAGAATGTGGTGAACATTCATTTTCTTTATTACACGCACTGTATCACCTCTTCTAAGGCCCCGAAGCGGCAGCTTATTTTTGGTCGTTTAACAGGGTAAGGCGGACCTTTTTCCCTTCAGCTGAGGCCTTCGCCTGCAGCAGCGTCCTTATTGCCTGAATTGTTTTTCCCTGCCGGCCGATGACTTTCCCTGCATCTTCCGGGTGGACCCTCACTTCAATAAGCGTCCGCCCGTTCTCTTCTGAGGCTGTCATACTTATATCATCGGGATAATCCACGATCCGCTCGAGTATTATGTAGGCAAAAGATTTCATCCACTCATCCTTTCCTGATATGTATTATTTTATCATAAACGGGCGGTTTCCGGCGCATTTCTGCCGGCTGGCTGCCAGCATAAAAAAAGACCGCCTGCCCCGCTCACTTCATAAGGAAATGGCGAATCCAGACGATCCTTTTACATCATTACTTTGCGTGCTTTTCGTTGTGAAGACGGGTCATAAGACCTTCCTGCGAAAACAGGTTACGTACAGTATCCGATGGTTTAGCACCGTCGAGCATCCACTTAAGAGCTTTCTCTTCGTTCACGTGGAACTCGGCAGGATTAGTCAGCGGGTTGTACGTACCGATTTCTTCGATAAAACGTCCATCACGTGGAGCCCGGGAGTCCGCTACTACCAAACGGTAGAAAGGACGCTTGTTCGAGCCCATGCGCTTTAATCTAATGCGCGTTGCCATATGCAAACACCTCCATTTTTTTCTCACATTTGCTTATTATAATAGCTTCTTTACGAGCTGTAAAGTGTTTTTCCTTGCCATATAAAATTTTTACATAAACGGCAGAGAAAAATTGCCCTTTTTCTTGCCTTTTTGCTGTGAAGTCATCTGTTTCATCATTTTTTTCATATCTTCAAACTGCTTGAGCAGCCGGTTCACGTCCTGGATGGTTGTGCCGCTTCCTTTAGCAATCCGGCGCTTGCGGCTTGCGTTCATTAGGGACGGCTGCTGGCGTTCCTGTTTGGTCATTGAACGCACGATCGCTTCCACCCGCGTAATCTGGTTGTCATCCATCTGTACGTTTTTAAGGCCTTTCATTTTGCCGGCCCCCGGGATCATGCTCATAATATCTTCCATCGATCCCATGTTACGCACCTGGCCGAGCTGTTCCAGGAAGTCGTCAAACGTCAGGTCCTGCGAACGCATTTTCTTTTCAAGCTCTTTGGCTTTGTCTTCATCCACATTGGTTTGTGCTTTTTCAATCAGGGAAAGCATGTCTCCCATGCCGAGAATCCTTGAAGCCATACGTTCCGGGTGAAATGGCTCAATGGCATCAATCTTCTCGCCAGTACCGGCAAATTTGATCGGTTTATCCGTCACCGACTTTACCGACAGCGCCGCCCCGCCGCGGGTATCCCCGTCAAGCTTCGTCAACGTAACGCCGGTGATGCCGAGCTGTTCATTAAAGCTTTCTGCAACGTTAACTGCATCCTGGCCGGTCATCGAATCTACGACAAGCATAATTTCATCGGGGTTGACTGCTTCTTTCATGCGCTGCAGCTCATCCATTAACGAATCATCCACGTGCAGACGCCCCGCCGTATCAATAAACAGATAGTCATAGTGCTCTTCTTTGGCTTTGGCAAGCGACTGTTTAGCGATATCAACCGGATCCGCTTCGGTTCCAAGAGAGAAAACCGGCATGTTTAACTGCCGGCCGAGTGTTTCTAACTGGTCGATCGCAGCCGGCCGGTAAACGTCGGCGGCAGCCATTAAGGGCTGGCGGTTTTTGTTTTTGCGTAAATAATTTGCAATTTTTGCAGAAGTCGTCGTTTTCCCGGCGCCCTGCAGACCAACCATCATTACTACCGTCGGCCCTTTAGCCGCCTTTGCTATTTCAGCCTGTTCGCCGCCCATCAGCTGCGTCAGCTCTTCATTAACGACCTTGACCACCTGCTGGCCCGGCGTTAAGCTCTTCATCACTTCCTGGCCGGTAGCACGGTCTTTCACACTGTTAACGAACTGTTTTACCACCTTGTAGTTGACGTCCGCTTCAAGCAGCGCAAGCCGTACTTCACGCATCATTGCCTTAACGTCTTCATCCGTGACTTTCCCACGGCTTTTCATATGGTCAAACGTGGACTGGAGACGTTCGCCTAATCCTTCAAATGCCATTACGAAACCCCTTCCTCTTCTAATTTTTCCAGTGTATCTATCAATTCAAGCAGCTGTGTTTTCCGGTTGTCATCAGGAACAAGCGTTTTTAACTGCTCGAATAATGCCAGACGCTCCTGGTATTTTTTATATAGGCCAAGCTTTTTTTCGTACTCTTCAAGCATTGCTTCCGTGCGCCGGATATTGTCGTAAACAGCCTGGCGGCTGACGTTAAATTCCTCCGAAATTTCGCCCAGCGAAAAGTCGTCTAAATAATATCTTTCCAAATAGAGCCGCTGCTTGTTCGTCAGCAGCGGCTGGTAAAAATCAAACAGCGAATTCATGCGAACGGTTTTTTCGAGCATGCAGACCACCTCTGGCGTTAAGTGCAATTACTTTACAGTTCATCTTACGAATCACAGCAGTTCTTGTCAAGAAATTGCCTGGCACGGAAACTATCTGTCTTCCGCATCCGCCGGTGCCTGTTCAATCATATCCTTAAACAGTCCATAAACGAAATCTTCCGCTTCAAACGGCTGGAGGTCGTCGAGTTTTTCTCCGAGTCCGACCATTTTTACCGGAATGTTTAATTCATTGCGGATCGCCATCACGATACCACCTTTGGCAGTACCATCAAGCTTCGTTAATATAATGCCCGAAACCTCTGTCGCTTCCCGGAAGGTTTTGGCCTGACTCATCGCGTTCTGCCCTGTCGTAGCATCCAGTACGAGCAGCACTTCGTGAGGTGCCTCGGGAATTTCCCGCGTAATTACCCGCTTTACTTTCGCAAGTTCATTCATTAAATTGACTTTATTCTGCAAACGGCCCGCTGTATCACAGAGAAGCACGTCTGCCTGCCTTGATTTCGCCGACTTGATCGCATCATAAATGACAGCCGCCGGGTCACTTCCAGCCTGCTGCTTGATAACGTCTACTCCGGCGCGCTCTCCCCAGCCTTCCAGCTGTTCAATCGCTCCGGCACGAAACGTGTCTCCTGCGGCTAGTACGACCTTCTTTCCTTCTGCTTTCATCTGGTGGGCCATTTTCCCAATTGTTGTCGTTTTCCCAACGCCGTTCACACCTACAAAAAGCATGACGGTCATTCCGTCCGGATTCATGTTCAGTTTAGAGTCTTCGCCAGTCCGATCCAGTTTTTCCGCCATTTTTTCAGTAATCAGCGGAGTAAGTTTTTCTGTAGTGCGTATATTTTTTAAAAGCGATTCATTTCGCAGCTCGTCGATGATTTCCATCACCGTTTCCACTCCAACGTCTGAGCTGATCAAAATTTCTTCGAGTTCTTCAAAGAAATCTTCATTTACTTCGCGGTACTGGGCGAACAATTCGTTCATTGCTTCGGAAAATGACGATCTCGTTTTCGCTAGTCCTTCACGGAACCGGCTTGAAAGCGAGGCGCGTCGTTCTTCCTGCCGTCCCTGCTCATTTTCCCCTGATTCTTTTGCTCCCTGCTTCGCTTCTTCTTCCGCCGCTTCTCCGGCCATTCGTTTTTTTAATCGCTGAAAAAGACTCATGCTTTTCACTCCTTACACTTCCAGTAGTTCATCCGCTTCTTCCAAACGGACAGAGACCATTTTTGACACTCCGGATTCTTCCATCGTAATTCCATAGAGAACATCGGCTTCTTCCATTGTTGCTTTGCGATGGCTGATGACAATAAACTGAGTCGTTTCACTGAACGAGCGCAGATACTTCGCAAACCGTACGAGATTAGCTTCATCAAGTGCGGCTTCTACTTCATCGAGCACACAGAACGGAGCCGGCTTCACTTTAATAATGGCAAACAGCAGAGCTATAGCCGTCAAGGCCTTCTCCCCGCCTGAAAGCAGGGATAAGTGCTGTTTCTTTTTACCCGGCGGGCGGGCGGAAATATCCACTCCCGTATGAAGCAGGTTCTCCGGCTCCGTCAGCACCAGGTCTGCTTCTCCGCCGCCGAACAGCTTCACAAAGACGTGCTGAAATTCTGCACGGATGGCGTGGTACGTAGCTGCAAAACGCTCTGTCACCTCGGCGTCCATTTCATCGATCACATTCTGCAGCGACTCCCGCGCCTCCATCAGGTCCTCCTGCTGGCTGTTTAAAAAGCGGTGGCGTTCTGTGACCCGCTCGCATTCATCAATCGCTCCGAGGTTGACAGTGCCAAGCTCTTCAATGCCGAGCTGGAGCAGGTGTACCTCATTTCTTGCCTGCTCCGCGCTTACAGCCAGCGTATGCTTTTGCTTCGCCCGTTCAAACGACAGTTCATATTCGGACTGCAGATAGGTGATTTTATTTTCCAGCGCCACGTCGAGGCGGTTCATGCGCACTGTCGTTTCGTGCAGGCGTTCCCGGCTCTCCTGATAACGGTCATTCTGGACGGAGGCTGTTGCTTCTATCTGTTCTGCATCCCGGGCCGTACGCGCCTTTTGATCGTTGATCCGTTCCTGGAGGCGCTCAATCTCAGCCTTGGCATTGCTGGCTTCTTTCACCAGTTGATCCCAGTCGTGCCCGCTGCGGTCATTATTCAAATGCTCTTCCCAGGAGACAGCCCGCTCTTTTCGTTCCGCCACCGCCTGTTCAAGCTCTTCTTTTTCTCTATGCAGCCGTTCTTTTTCTTTTTGTTGAGCGGATACATTCTCCCGCAGTGCCGCTGTCCGTACTTTCTCATCTGTTTCCTGCTCACGCAGCGACGCTTCTTCCTTATCCCGCTTTGAGTATTCCTGTTCGAGCTTGTCGATTGAGGATTTTAACTCCGAAAGGGTTTTTTCCACTCTCTTCCGGCTTCCTTCAAGCACCTGCAGCCGCTCTTCCAGACGTTCCTTCTCTTCTTCTAGCGACTCGTATTCCCGGTCAAACATACCAAGACGGGAATCAAGGCGGTCATGCTCCTGCTCGCTTTTGCGGCGCATCTCTTTTTTTTCCTCGAGCTGGCTGCTGTATTCGAGGGCTTTCTGCTGCTTTTCGCCGGCGGTTTCTTTCTGCTTTTTTGCAGCCTGTTTCGTCTGCTCCACTGTTTTTTCCCAGTCTGCAGTCTTTTTTTCTATGTCTGATAAATTGTCTTTTAACTCCCGAAGTTCACGCTGCTTTTCGAGAAGCGTTCCCTTTTGATTCTGTGTTTTCCCCCCGCTCATCGAGCCTCCGGGGTTTACGACGTCCCCCTCGAGGGTAACGATACGAAGCTTATAGCTGCATGCTGCTGCCAGCCGGTTCGCCGTTTCCAGCTGGTCCACCACAAAAATGTGTCCGAGCAGCTGGTCGCGGATGTGCTCGTATCCCGGGCGCACCTGCACGAGCTCTCCGGCAGTGCCGATAAAACCGGAAAACGACCGGGCCTTGTCATAGCTGGCCCGGTCTGCCCGCCTCGGCCGCACTGTTTCAGAAGGAAGCAGGGTTGCCCGTCCCTTTTGGTGCCTGCGCAGAAACGCAATCGCTTCACGGGCATCCTTTTCGGTCCGGGTTACAATATGCTGCAGCGATGCCCCGAGAGCCGTTTCCATCGCCTCCACGTATGCCGCAGGCACATCGATCAGCTCTGCCACTGAACCGATAATGCCCGCAAGCTTCTGTTCCCGGGCTTTCAAAATTTCTTTAGCACCTTGATAATAGCCGGAGTATTCCTCCTGCATTTCTTCAAGCATCCGGATTTTTGATTTTTTTTCGTCCACGTACCGATACGCTTTATACAGCTTATCTTCCTGTTCTTTCAATTTTTCTTCCAGGCGCTCTTCTTCGCTGCGCGCCGCTTCTGCATCCGCACGTGCATTTTCTGTTTGCTGCAAGAGCGATTCTTCTTCTTTTTTCCGTTTCTCCACGATCTGCCCGGAGCTCCGGCGTTCTTCAAGAAATGATTGGTTATCCTCTTTCAGCGCGTTCATGCGTCGTTCGAGGGAAGATTTCTGATCTGTCACATAACGAGTCTCGTTGCCAATAGAGGCCTGCTCATTCAGCCGGTCAATGTACTCACTTTTTTCTTCTTCAAGCTCCTTCCCATTCATTTCCTGGTAGGAGCGCAGCTGCTTTTGGACAGCCTGCAGAGAATTCATTGCGCTGTTGAGCGCTTCGTTCTCCTTTTCATACCGGTCTCTTTGTTCCCGGTAGGCGTTTGCAACCCCGCTCAGCTTCGTTTCGTCTTCTTCAAGCGCTTTTTTCTCCGCCTCCAGCTTTTCAGCCGCATGCTTTCCCTGCTCGTTGGAAAGATTACGATCCCCTTCGCGTTTTTCAAGGTTTCTGGCCGCTTTCACATAGCCGCTCTGCACCTGCTGGTGGAACCGGGCGAGCAGGGCTTCGAGCCTCCGGGCTTTCCGGGCAGCCGCTTCAGTCTCTTCTTTTTTCTGTTTCCAGCGATCATTGTTCTCTTTTTCCATTTTTTCTTCCTGCTGGGCTGTTTTCCACTCAGAGTGCAGTTCTTCAATTTCATGTACAAGTAGAGCTGATTCCAGGGATTCAAGCTCCTCCCGTTTTTCCAGATAATCTTTCGCAGCAGAGGCCTGGATTTGAAGCGGCTCCATCTGCTCGTTCAACTCATGCAGAATATCCTTTACCCGGTGCAGATTCGCCTCTGTGGATTCAAATTTCCGTTCGGCCTCCTGCTTGCGCTGCTTATATTTCAGTACGCCGGAGGCCTCCTCAAACATTGCGCGCCGCTCTTCCGGGCGGCTGTTTAACACTTCTTCGACCCGGCCCTGGCCAATAATTGAAAACGATTCTTTCCCCATGCCGGAATCCATAAACAGGTCGATAATATCTTTACGACGGCATTTTGTCCGGTTCAGCAGATATTCACTTTCACCGGAACGGTACAGCCGGCGTGTCACGCTGATTTCACTGTATTCATACGGGAGGCCTCCACCCTCGTTATCAAGCACAAGCGTTACTTCCGCAATATTCAGCCCACGGCGCGTGTCACTTCCCGAAAAAATCACGTCTTCCATCCGGGCGCCCCGTAGGGAACGGGCCGACTGTTCCCCAAGCACCCAGCGGATGCTGTCGGAAATATTGCTTTTTCCGCTGCCGTTTGGTCCCACTACGGTCGTTATGCCGGGATTAAAGTCAATATGTAAACGGTCGGCAAACGATTTAAATCCTTTGATTTCTATTCGTTTCAGGAACAAAGGTATGCCCCCTCTTATTTTATAGTATGCTCCAAAAGCTTTAGCCACTGTGCTTCACTATTTATATTTTATCACACCACGCACACCGGCAGAACTCGATCTAAATCCCCCTTTGTCAAACGAAGGAAAAACCACTACAATAATAATAACGTTGTCATGAAAACACCGCGAGGGTTCTTATAAAGAAATGAACCGCAAGGGTTTAAACTGGACGGAGTGGAGGAGAAAAAAATCGCTATGAGTTTAGAACAAGCAAGCCGTGATAACCTGGATTATATGATTACCGACCTGCAGAAAAAACTACAGATCGTCAATGTCTCCGTAATGCAGCCGGAACATTTTGATGTCGATCAATACCATGAGATTAAAGAAATCTACGACATGGTAGATGCCAAAGATAATATAAGCGTCAGCGAAATGCAGGCCATCGTTTCTGAGCTCGGCCACCTGCGCAAGGGCTGAACCGCACATTTAAACAACCGCCAATTGCTGGCGGTTGTTTTTTAATTCTTCTATTCACGGCGCTGCAGCTGTTCAAGCGTGGCCTGCGCTGCCCGCTGTTCCGCTTCTTTTTTTGATCTTCCGCGGCCGGTGCCGACGCGGGTTTCGTTTACCGAAACAGCAGAAGAAAATTCCCTGTTATGGGCCGGCCCCTGCTCATCGGTAATTTCATAGGAAATAACACCAAGGTTTTCTTTTTGAACAAATTCCTGCAGCTGACTTTTGTAATCAGCCGTAACGGAAAAAGCTCCTTCATCAAGCTTCGGAAACACGAAGCGTTCCAGAAACTGTTCGACGTTTGAAAGCCCCTGATCAAGATACATTGCACCAACAAACGACTCAAACACGTCTGCGAGCAGCGCCGGACGGGTACGGCCTCCGGTCATTTCTTCGCCTTTGCCCATCAGGACCACGTTCCCAAATTGCAATTCCTCGGCCAAGCTAGCTAGCGATGCTTCACATACCATTGCAGCGCGTAGTTTTGTCATATCGCCTTCCGTCATGGAAGGAAATTCGCGGAACAAATGGTTGGAAACCGCCAGCTCCAATACAGCATCGCCGAGAAATTCCAAACGTTCATTATCTTTTACGTGTTTCATTCGATGTTCATTCACATAGGAAGAATGGGTGAAAGCCTGCCTCAGCAGCTGTTCGTCTGCAAATGAAACCTGAAGCTCCCGGAGAATGGACTGCATGAGTTCATGCTGTCTGGTGGTAAATACTGCTTTCTCCCTGGACTGGTTTTTGGACGATGTAGGTTTTGGCACAAAAGGTCCTCCCTTAAACTAATTTCGGGGTATTACATAGAAAAGCCCAGCCCGCTTTCACAGGACGTGGGCTTGCTTTCTATTACTGCTTCTCTATGTAATTAATTACATCACCGACTGTTTGAATTTTTTCTGCTTCTTCATCAGAAATTTCCAGATCAAATTCATCTTCCAGCTCCATGACTAATTCGACTACATCGAGAGAGTCCGCGCCGAGGTCTTCCTTAAAGGTCGCGTCTTTATTTACGTTCGCTTCATCCACCCCGAGGTGGTCTGCTACGATTTTTTTTACACGTTCCAACGTATCTGCCATTCCATTCACCTCCTTCAAAGAATCGTTTCGGCTTCACCCCGTTCATTCCACTTCCTGCCGTGAATGAAACCGCTGTGTCACCGACATTTTATGGCATTACCATGCCGCCGTCAACATGAAGCGTCTGGCCAGTCATATATTTGGCGCTGTCTGAAGCCAGAAACAATACAGTATTGGCTACGTCTTCCGCATCCCCAAGCTTTTGCAACGGGATCTGCTGCATCATTTGCTCTTTAGTTCCTTCTTCAAGCTCCTCTGTCATTTCCGTCGAGATGAATCCGGGGGCGACAGCGTTCACGCGGATATTTCTTGAAGCAAGTTCACGGGCGAGCGTTTTCGTAAGTCCCACGACTCCAGCTTTTGATGCCGTATAGTTTGCCTGGCCGGGGTTGCCGGTTGTACCAACGACAGAGGCCATATTGATGATTGTTCCGCCCCGTTTTTTCATCATCGGCCTAGCCGCGGCCCGGGACGTCAAAAATACACTCTTTAAATTCGTGTCGATTACGTCGTCCCACTCGTCTTCTTTCATGCGCATTAACAGGTTGTCTTTCGTAATACCGGCATTGTTTACAAGTACGTCGATACCGCCGAATTCCTCTGTTACTTGTTTAAGCATTTCTTTTACATCCGATTCGCTCGACACATCGGCCTGGATAACGAGCGTTTTCACCCCGTGCTTCCCGCACTGCGAAGCGGTATCCTCGGCTTTTTCCCGGCTGCCGGCATAGTTGATGGCAACGTTCGCCCCCTGAGCCGCAAAGCCGAGGGCAATGGCCCTGCCAATACCTCTCGAGGCACCCGTTACAAGCACGCTTTGTCCTTCAAAATTCATGACGATGCACTCCTTTTTTCGAGCCATTTGTCTAACGATGCTTCGTCCTGCACTGCATGTACATCCAGGCCGCGGCGCTGAATCCGCCGGATCATCCCGCTCAGAACATTGCCCGGGCCGATTTCCACAAACTCCGTTGCACCAAGGTCAATCAGGCGGCGAATCGAATCCTCCCAGTGGACGGGAGAAGTCACCTGGGCAATCAACTGCTGGCGGATCGCAGATGGATCCGTCGTTTCTTTCGCATCCACGTTTGCTACAAGCGGCCGGCGCGGTGCGCGAATTTCTACATTTTGCAGCGCCTCTGCCAGTTTTTCCTCCGCCGGCTTCATAAATGAAGAATGAAACGGGCCGCTTACCTGCAGCGGAACTACTTTTTTCGCCCCTCGCTCAGGGCCGTGTTCCTCCACATAACTCACACCTTCCCGGCTTCCGGAGATGACTATCTGTCCGGGCGCGTTCAGGTTGGCCAGCTGCACTTTATCTGCGGCTTCTGTCGCTTCCTCCACAAGCTTCTGCAGATCTTCACGCTCCATGCCCATGACGGCGGCCATGGTTCCCTTACCATCAGCATCTGCTTCGGCCATCCATTTTCCACGCTTTGCTACGACAGAAACAGCGTCTGCGAATTTAAGCGCCCCATTAGCCACCAGCGCAGAGTATTCCCCGAGGCTGTGGCCGGCTGTGTAATCTGCCTGTAGTCCCTGCTCCTCCACAAGTGCATGGAGAGCAGCGCTCATTGTAAGCAGCGCCGGCTGGGTGTATTCTGTCTGGGTTAATGTCTCCTCCGGTCCGTTGAACATAATATTGGTCAGGCTGTACCCGAGCGCTTCATCTGCTTCCTGAAATACCGTGCGGGCAACCGGAGTGTGATCATACAGCTCTTTTCCCATTCCAACAAACTGGGACCCCTGTCCCGGAAATATAAAAGCGGTTTTTCCCATTGTGAAGCCTCCTACTCTTCTAAATGCTGCTGCATAAGGTGTGTCACATTTTCCTGGGCCATCTGCCGGGCCTGGCGGATCGAGTGGTACACGGAGATGTGATCAGACGAACCGTGGCACTTGATCAGCGGAGCCTGCAGCCCCACGAGTGTAGCGCCGCCGTGATGGGAATAATTCATTTTTTCCCGCAGGTGCATCAGTCCTGTTTTCATCATAGCAGCAGCCAGCTTTGTCCACAGGCTTGCCATGAATTCTTTTTTCAGCAGAGAAAACAGCGTGGATGCGGTCCCTTCAATAGATTTCAGCACGAGGTTTCCAGAAAAGCCGTCGCAGACCGCTACGTCACAGACGTCGTCGAGCAAATCCCTCGATTCTACATTCCCGACAAAATTAATTGGGGCATGCTCGAGCAATTCATACGTCTCTTTCATTAAATTATTGCCTTTGCCTTTCTCTGTTCCAATATTAACAAGCCCGACCCGCGGCTTTTCAACTCCCCGCACCAGCTGCATATATGTACTGCCTAAAATCGCATGCTGATACAGGTGACTCGCCTTTGCATCCATATTAGCCCCGGCATCAAGCAGAAGAAAGCCCGTGCCGTCCACCGTAGGGAGTGTCGGAGCGAGAGCTGGCCGTTCCACGCCGTGTATTCTGCCAATGTGCAAAAGTCCGGCCGTCATAAAGGCGCCGGTGTTGCCGCACGAAATACCAGCCACTGCCCGTCCCTCTTTCACTTCCTGCACAGCCAGTACCATGGAGGACTGTTTTTTGCGACGGATTGCTTTTGTCGGGGATTCATCTCCGTCAATCACTTCATCGGTATGCAAAATATCAATCCGCTCCGTCTTGGATAAATGCTTTTTAATCTGGGACTCAGAGCCCACCAGTGTGATTTCAATATCTTTAAAAGCTTGTACAGCAGCCATTGCTCCCGCCACCTGGGCTTTAGGAGAATGATCGCCGCCCATTGCATCGACTACAATTCTCATTTTTTAGTCTCCTTATTCACTCACCGGAGCAGCGTGGGAGCGGTACATGACGAAGTCGCCCTGAAACACTTCTTCCCCCTGCACGCGGCTTGTCACCGTAACATATGTTTTTCTTTCGGTCTTTTTTGTAACGACCGCTTTTGAAATAATTCGTTCTCCCAGAAGTACCTGCCGGTTGAATTCCAGCGAAGAACGCATCGTAAGCGCCAGATCATCGTTGATCACAGCCACAGCCAGCGAATTCGCCTGCGCAAACAGATAATGGCCGCGTGCAATGCCATTCCTTGAGAAAACGTGATCTTCCGTAATCTCAAGCATGCTGATCGCTTCGCGGTCCAGATGGAGGTCAATAACCTCGCCAATCACTTCGTCAAGCGGCAGCGCCTTTACTTCATCAAGCCTTTCCTTGGCTACGTGCTTGATTCTCTCCCGGTGCTCCGGGATCGAAAGCTCCAGGCGGTCCAGACGAACCGTCTGTACACTTACCTGAAACGACCGGGCAAGTGCTTCATCAGTAATAAAAGGGTTCGAGGCAATAACAGCCTGAAGCTCTTCCTGTCTTGCCTTTTTATTTTTTCGGGCCATTTTAATCATCCACTTCTATGAGTAGGTACTAATAGTAGTATATAGACCGATTTCTTTCATTTCAACCACTAATCCAGTTTATCTTTTTGAAAAGCTCCCGCCTCCTCAAGATATTCCCGGAGACCCAGATACTTTTCATCCTTCCAGAACACTTCGCTGCGGATTAACTTAGCCGCATCGTCCCGGGCGGTTTCGAGAGCTTTAAAATCGTGGACCACATCGGCAATTTTAAACTCGGGCAGGCCGCTCTGCTTTTTTCCGAAAAAGTCTCCCGGGCCCCGAAGCTCCAGATCTTTCTCTGACAGCACAAAGCCGTCTTCGGTCTCCTGCATGATACTCATTCTCTCCTGGCCGGTTTCGGATTTTGGATCAGCCAACAGTACACAGTAGGACTGATGCTCCCCGCGACCGACACGCCCCCGCAGCTGGTGCAGCTGGGAAAGGCCGAAACGCTCTGCATCATAAATTACCATCATCGTGGCATTCTGGACGTTTACGCCAACCTCAACCACCGTCGTTGAAACGAGAATGTCCAGCTCATGGGCAGCAAACCGCTGCATCACGTCTTCCTTTTCCTCCGCCGGGAGCCGGCCGTGCATGAGGCCGACCCGGTAACCCGGAAAAAACTGCATTAGCTGGGCGTGCACATCAATCGCATTTTGCACGTCGAGCGCTTCCGACTCTTCAATAAGCGGACAGATCACATACGCCTGCCTTCCCTGGTCGATTTCTTTCTGCACGAAACGAAGCACCCGCTCTAGCATCTGCGGCTTGGCCCAATACGTTTCAATCGGTTTTCGCCCGGGAGGCATCTCATCAATCACGGATACGTCCATATCTCCGTATACGCTGATAGCAAGCGTCCGGGGTATCGGAGTTGCGGTCATAAACAATACGTCCGGGTCCTCTCCCTTTTCTTTAAGGATCCGGCGCTGGCCTACCCCGAACCGGTGCTGCTCATCGGTAATGACAAGCTTCAGGTTATTAAACTGTACGGGCTCCTGAATGAGGGCGTGGGTTCCGATAATAATATCAATGGTGCCATCAGTGATGCGTTCATACACGTTACGTTTTTCCTTCTGCCGCATGGAGCCGGTCAGCAGGCCGACGGTCACCTCTGTGCCTGCAAATAGCTCCTCAAGAGATTCATAGTGCTGCTCGGCGAGAATCTCTGTAGGCACCATCAGCGCTGATTGTGCCTTGCCTGTAAACACCGCCTGCATGGCAATAGAGGCCACTACCGTTTTCCCGGAGCCAACGTCCCCCTGCAGGAGGCGGTTCATCCTTATAGGGGCTTCAATATCCTCCAGGATTTCCCGCACTACTCTTTTTTGCGCATTCGTCAGCGGAAACGGAAGCTGTTTTTCAAAAGCTGCCGTGGCCTCTGCATCATACACAAACGGCTGAGCTGAGGCCGACTGCCGTTCCATCCGTTTAAACATCTGCATTTTCAGCTGAAAAAACAGCAGTTCTTCATAGACATATCGTCTTCTTGCGTGCTTCAGCTCCTCCCGGCTCCTTGGCTGGTGCAGCGCCTGAAAGGTCTCAGGCTTTCCTGGAAGACGGTACCTTTCCCGTATTTCCCCGGGCAGGTTTTCAGGCACTATCTGATAGACGTGCTTTACCGCCTCTGCCTGAATCCGCTGCATCTGTTTGACCGTCAGGCTGCCCGCCACACTGTATATTGGCTCAAGCTGCTTTGCCGGATCAGGGGCGCCGGCCCGAAAGTCCTGAACCGATATCGTAAGACGATGTTTATCCCATTTGCCGGTGATCGTCACCTGTTTACCGACTTCTATCTGCTTTTTTAAAAACGCCCGGTTAAAAAACACAGCGGTCACCAGTAAATGGTCAATTAAAATCCGCACCGTCATCCGGGACTTTTTTTTGCCGAAAAAGCGCACTGACGGCTCCGACTGCACTTCGCCGGTAATTGTCACTTTTTCCTGATGCTTCAATTCTTCTATAGGAACCACTTCGTGGTTTTCGTATCGATAGGGGAAATGGTGAAGCAGGTCATTTATGGTGGCGATACCAAGCTGTTCGAGCTCCCGTTGTTTTTCTTCTCCTACACCTCTTAAGTCAGAGACAGGTGATTGAAGTATGGAATTCATAAACCGTCCCTTCCTTCCTGCTTTTGCTTTAATACACGAACGGTTGTTCACCTTTCATTATATACGTTTCCTTTTACGCACGAAAGAGGTACTGCCATGCGTTAAACAAAAAATAAGCCGCCCGAGGCAGCTTATTCCACAGAAACGATATATTGATACAGCGGCTGTCCACCCGTATGCGTTTCTACTTCTACGTCCGGGTACGCTTCTTCGAGCTCTGCGGTGATTTCCTCCGCAAGCTCTTCGCTGACATCTTCTCCGCTGATCAGTGTAATAATCTCGCTTTCACTATCCACCATCTGCGCAAGCAGCTCCTGAAAGGCCTGCTTCATCTCCTGATGGACAGTGACAATATCTTTTTCGAAGATACCCATAAAGTCGCCTTCCTGGATCTTTTTCCCATCGATGCTCGTTTCCCTTACCGCATGGGTAATCTGGCCCGATTTAACATAGCGGGTCGCTTCTTTCATTGCTCCTTCATTTGCCGACGCCTCTTTCGTTTCGTCAAATGCAAGCATTCCTGCGAGGCCCTGCGGCACGGTCCTGGTCGGGATGACAGTCACCTGCTTGTCGCTGATGTCTGCTGCCTGCTCCGCTGCCATAACAATATTGCCGTTGTTCGGCAGCAAAAACACGTGCTCCGCATGCACCCGGCTGATCGCCTCAAGAAGATCCTCCGTACTAGGGTTCATGGACTGCCCGCCGCGGACGACCTCCTGCACTCCGAGGCTTTCAAACAGGGAAGCTACGCCGTCGCCGGTCGTAACGGTTACAAAGCCGTACGCGGCAAGCGAGGCGGAAGCCTCCGGCTCTTCTGCCGGTGCCTCCTGCTGCAGGGCACGATTCTGCTCGCGCATATTTTCAATTTTTATATGAATCAGTTCTCCAAATCGCTGGGATTTTTCCAGAATTTTCCCCGGCTCTTCCGCATGAATATGGATTTTCAGCAGATCATCATCGCAGACGGCTAACAGAGAATCGCCGTATTCTGACAGCTCTTCCCGGAAGGATTCTTCCTGAAAAGAGGCAGATGCTTCACTGCCTGCAAAACGAACCATCACTTCAGTACAATAGCCATATGTGATAGCTTCAGCCGGGTCTTTATGATGCTCAAGCTTTACCAGCTGATCAAGCGAAGGCACGGCTTCTCCTTCTTCCTCCTCTTCGCCGGTGAGCGCGTGCAGCATTCCCTCGTATATATGAACAAGGCCCTGGCCGCCGGAGTCGACTACCCCAACTTCCTTTAATACCGGCAGCTGCTCCGGGGTGTAAGCAAGCGCTTCTTTTGCTGCTTTCAAAAACTGGCACATCCAATCTTCAGGCGCCAGCGCATTCGCATTATGTTTATTTTTCATCGTAAGGGAGGCTTCCCTCGCCACTGTCAGAATCGTACCTTCCACTGGCTTCATCACTGCCCGGTAAGCGGCGTCCACTCCCTGTTCAAAAGCTTCTGCCATATCCTCTGTGCGCAGTTCAGCCTTTTTTTCGATGGATTTGGCAAAACCGCGGAACAGCTGTGATAAAATAACTCCTGAGTTCCCCCGAGCGCCCATCAGCAACCCCTTCGAAAAGAACTTGGCTATTTCTCCGGCATGCCCGCTGTCGTTAAGCTGTTCGACCCCGGAGCGAATCGTCAAACTCATGTTGGTGCCTGTATCCCCGTCCGGAACTGGAAACACATTCAATGCATCCACCTCTTTGCTGTGCTTTTGCAGTGTGGAAGCTCCCCGCTTCAGCATCTTTGCCAGCTCAGGACCGCGTACTAATTGATCCATTTTTCTCTCTCCTTCATCCGTCGCATCCTATGGTAGTGCTGATTCAATCTGGACTCCCTGCACATATACATTCACAGCGGCCACATCCAGGCCGAGCATTTTCTGAAGCTGATACTTTACCTTCCGCTGCACGTTATGGGCCACTTCAGAAATTTTCGTACCATAGCTTACGATTATATACATATCAATATGGATGAGCCCGTCCTCTTCCCGGACGACCACTCCACGGGAATAATTTTCTCTTCGCAAAAGCTCCGATAAATTGTCCTTAAAATGTTTTTTTGACGCCATGCCTACAATGCCATAGCAGTCCATGGCTGCCGCTCCCACGGCAGTGGCAAGCACTTCGAGTGTAATATCGATTGTTCCATTAGATGAATAGATTTCGAAGCTCATGTCTCGTTTCCTTCCTTTCCAGACGCCGGCTGTGCCCGGACAATCCAGCTTCTTTTCAAAGTAACTCTGCCATTATCACTATAACCACGTTTTTCTTAAATGAAAAGCATAATTGTATTTTTAGCGAATCAACATTGCGTCTGTCCAGGCTCTATGCTAATATATTTGAGTATGGGTAATTTTGTTTGATATTAATAAGGAGGTGCCATATATGTCCCGCAGATGTTATGTAACAGGGAAAGGCCCTAAATCCGGAAATAAACGTTCTCACGCTAACAATGCAACGAAACGCCGTTGGGGAGCCAACGTGCAAAAAGTCCGCATTCTTGTAAACGGTAAGCCAAAACGCGTATACGTTTCCGCGAGAGCTCTAAAATCCGGCAAAGTGACACGCGTATAAAGCAAAAAGCGGCCAGGGCGCCGCTTTTTTTATGAAGGACTAGTTTACATAATAATATTATTTACTGCTTCAGTTCTTCGATCGCCTTTGCTTTATCTGTCTGTTTGAACAAAGCTGACCCTGATACAAGCACGTTCGCCCCGGCTTCAAGACAGTCTTTGGCTGTTTCCCGACTGACTCCCCCGTCTACCTCAATCTCAAGTTCTGGATTGACGATATCCGCCGCTTTTTTTACTGCCCTGATTTTATCGAGTACGTTAGGGATAAACGCCTGGCCGCCAAAGCCTGGATTTACAGTCATTAAAAGCACAAGATCCACATCGGGCAGAATGTGGGTAATCATCTCCACCGGGGTCGCTGGGTTTAACACGACACCTGCGCGGCAGCCGGCTTCTTTAATCTGCTGGATCGTCCGGTGAACATGCGGACAAGCTTCTACATGTACCGAAATAATATCAGCTCCTGCCCGGGCAAAATCCTCGATATAGCTCTCAGGCTTTTCAATCATTAAATGCACATCAAACGGCTTATCGCTGTAGGGCCGGATGGCCTCAATCACAGGCAGCCCAAACGTGATATTCGGAACGAAATGCCCGTCCATGACATCGATATGTATGTAGTCCGCCCCGGCTTCGTCGATTTCCTTCACCTCCCGGCCCAATTCCGCAAAATCAGCCGATAGTATAGAAGGCGCTACTTTTATCATCATTAATACCTCCTTGGTGTGGATAAAATTTCTTCATGGAATTGCTTATAATGCTCATAACGGTGGGGCGGGATACGTCCCTCTTCCACATCAAGACGTATGGCACAGCCTGGCTCCTGCCGGTGCGAGCATCCCCGGAATTTGCAGTCCGGCATTCTTTCCCGCATTTCAGGAAAACAGATATCAAGATCTTCGGCGGTGATTGAACCAAAATCAAGTGAGCTGAACCCGGGCGTGTCTGCTACCCATCCATTGTTTACACGCAGAAACTCGACATGCCGCGTCGTATGCTTTCCGCGGCCGAGTGCTCCGGAAATGTTCGCTGTCTCAAGATCAAGGTCCGGTGCAACCGCGTTTAGAAGCGATGATTTCCCAACTCCCGACTGCCCGGATAAAAGAGAATACTTTTGCGGAAAGTAAGCAGCTGCTTCTTCAAGCCCCTCCCCGGTTTTCGTGGAGTAAAAATGGAACGGATAGCCGATACGTTCATAGTCGGCCTGCACGCCGCGCAGCGTTTCTTTTTTTGACTCCTCTGCTTTGTCCCATTTACTTACTAATATGACTGGCTGAATTTCTTCATTTTCTACATGTACGAGAAAACGGTCGAGCAGCCAGGTGGAAAAATCAGGCTCGACGGCAGAAAAGATGAGCAGAGCCTGGTCAATATTTGCAATAGGCGGGCGCACCAGTTCATTCTCCCGCTCTTTAATTTCAAGCACGTATCCATCCGTATGATTCTCTGCTTCAAACCGCACTACGTCGCCTACAAGCGGTTTGATTTTCTGTTTACGAAACAGCCCGCGGCCCCGGCACTGAAAATATCCTTCTTCGCTGTCTACATAATAAAAACCGCTGACTGCTTTTACGATTCGACCTGTCGCCATACCTTCGCCCCTTCCTGTAATACTTGGCCCTCTCCTGCATTAAGCCCGTCCCATACAGCTGTCTGCGTTAAAGGGAATGCATGCGGGAATACATGCGGGAATACCTTTGTTGAGCCGTTAACGACAAACATTTCCGGAAGCAGCCAGTAGAAAAATGCTGCTCCTGAAAATACAAGGATGCAGGCTAGTACATATGGCCATTTTTTGGTTTTTTCCGGCTCTTCATCCACTGCTTCCGGGCCGGAATACTGCTGTTCATCCTCCTGCACTGCTGGCGCTGCTACCATCGTGTCCTCTTCAGGCAGCCGGGGGTCAGACCACCCCCCCTCCGCCTTGCTTGCATGTCCCTCCTGGATAAAATAAGGACGCTCGTTTTTTCTTTCATCCGACAGCGCGGAACGGATATCTTTATACATTTCTTCGGCGCTCATATAACGGTCATCAGGGCTTTTAGCCGCTGCTTTCAGGATAACGTTCGACAGGCTTTGCGGCAGGCCCTGACGAAGCTGGACAGGGTCCGGCAGCGGCTCCTGAATATGCTTTAAAGCGATGCTTACGGCGGATTCTGCGTCGTAAGGGATCACCCCAGTCACCATTTCAAAAAGAACAATGCCAGCTGCATAAATATCCGAGCGTACACTTACTACGCCGCCTCTTGCCTGCTCCGGCGAAATATAGTGAACGGAGCCCATCATCGTATTTGTCTGTGTAATCGTGGAAGCAGAGGCAGCGCGGGCGATGCCGAAATCAGCAACTTTTATTTCCCCCCGTTCATTGGAAAGGAGGTTATGAGGCTTAATATCCCTGTGGATGATGCCGTGGGTGTGTGCCTGCATCAGCGCTTCCAGCAGCTGCTTGGTTATATGTACCGCCTGTTCAAGCGGCAGCGGGCCGTGGAGGCGGATCATTTCTTTCAGCGTCTGGCCCTCCACGTATTCCATAACAATATAATGCAGTTCCCGCTCCTCACCAACATCATAGATATTGACCGTGTTTTTGTGTCCCAGAATAGTGGCTGCCCGTGACTCCCGGCGGAATCGCTGCAAAAATTCCTCATCGCCGTTAAACTGCGGTTGAAGAATTTTAATTGCTACCAGCCGTTCAAGGATCATGTCCTCCCCGAGGTATACATATGCCATGCCCCCGCTCCCAAGGAGGCGCTTAATATGGTAACGGTCACTGATACGGCTCCCAATCAGTTGGTCCATACCTCTTCCTCCCGAATTACTACCGCAATCGTTATATTGTCTTCGCCTCCGCGGTCATTGGCTGCCTGCACCATCGCTTCCACACTTTCACGAAGCTGTTCGTGAGAAGCAAGCATACCGGCCATGTCTTCGGCTCCGAGCTTATTGGTCAGCCCGTCGGTGCAAAGAAGCACGCCGTCCCCCTCACTCCATTCATACGTGTAAATGTCTGGAGAAAGGCTGCGGTCCGTGCCGAGTGCTTTTGTCAATATATTTTTCTGCGGGTGCGATTCCGCTTCCAGGGCTGAAATCTGGCCTTTATTGTACAGCTCCTGCACAAGGGAGTGGTCTTCGCTCTGTTGTTGAACTGTACTATTCGTCCAGATGTAGCTGCGGCTGTCGCCGATGTTTCCGGTCACGGTAAATGCCGGATGGCAGATTGCCGCTACAAGAGTGGTCCCCATCCCCGTATGCTCCGGATAATGATGAGCGTGACGAATGATGGCTTCATTTGCTTTCATCATGTTCTCAGTCAACCATTCAGAGGCCTCTTCAATTGAATCAACAGACGGATTTTCTTCCCATGCGTCTTTTAATGTCTGATAAGCCATAGCGCTTGCCACATCTCCGGCCGAATGTCCGCCCATTCCATCAGCCACGATAGCTAAAACAGTGCCGGAAGCATTCGTGACGATGCCTCCGGTATCCTCGTTATGAGGACGGATTTTCCCCCGGTCTGTTAAAAACATATGATTCACTGGGAATTTGCCTCCGTTTCTTCTTTCCGCTGGTTAGCACGCAGCTGTCCGCAGGCCGCATCGATGTCATGCCCCTGCTCACGCCGGATGGTTACGTTTACCCCGCGGTCTTTTAATGCCTTTTCGAACGCAAAAATGTCGTTTCTTGTTGTACGTACGTAGTTTCTTTCCGGCACATCATTTACAGGTATCAGATTGACATGGCATTTCAGATCCCCGATCAGGTCCGCGAGCTCGTCTGCATCCTCTTTCTGGTCGTTCACCTGTCCGAACAGCCCGTACTCAAATGTGATTCTGCGGTTTGTTTTCTTTTGATAGTAGCGGATCGAATCCATCAGCTCAGAGACGTCCCATGCACGGTTGATCGGCATCAGCCGGCTGCGGGTTTCTGTGTTTGCTGCATGAAGAGACACTGCAAAATTAATCTGCATGTTTTCGTTGGCAAAGTCATAAATGCGTGGCACAACCCCGCTTGTGGATACGGTAATGTGGCGTGCGCCGATGTTTAAGCCGTCGTCGTGATTAACTACACGCAGAAAATTCATCAAGCCGTCGTAGTTATCGAACGGCTCGCCAATGCCCATGACAACGATAGAGCTTACGCGTTCATCTCTTTCATCAAGCAGACGCTGGGATTCAAGCACCTGGGCAGTAATTTCGCCGCCTTCGAGGTTTCTTTTCAAGCCGCCAAGCGTAGAAGCGCAGAAGGTACAGCCAAGCCGGCAGCCTACCTGCGTAGTGACACAGACGCTGTAGCCGTAATCATGCTTCATCAGTACGGTTTCGATCGTATAGCCATCCTGTAGTTCGAACAGTATTTTAATTGTGCCGTCCTGGGACTGCTGATGGACCACCTCTTTTAGTGTCGTCAGGGTGAACGTGCTCTCGAGCTTTTCACGAAGTGTTTTCGGGATGTTGGTCATTTCCTCAAAGGACGTGACGCGTTTTTGATACATCCATTCAAACAGCTGCTTCGCCCGGAATGCCGGCTCCCCATTTTCCTTTAACCATTGTTCAAGTTCCTCGTATTTCAAGCTGTACATGGAGGGGCTGTCCGTTTGAGGGGCAGGCGCCTCCTTTTTTAAAATCTGCATGCTTATGCTCCTTCCGTTTCTTCCTGATTATTTTTTACCGCCGCGGCAATGAAAAACCCGTCTGTACCGTATTCATGGGGAAGTATCGTGCACCAACCGTATTCGCTGGAAAAATGCTCTATTTCTAAAATATTTAGTTTATCGGTCAGTTCCTTGTCTGGTGAAAGCTCTGGATGCCGGTGCAAAAATGCTTCCCACACCTGTTCGTTCTCTTCTGGGCGAATTGTACACGTGCTGAACACAATCCTTCCATTAAATCGTAACATACTTACCGCTTCATTCAATATTTCAAGCTGTATCTCCGGCAGGCGTTCAAAGTCCTGTGCCTTTTTGGCCCATTTCTGTTCAGGCTTTTTCCGGATAACGCCAAGGCCGCTGCACGGGGCATCGACAAGCACCCGGTCAAACGTACGCGCCGGAAAAGTCGTTGTCAATTGACGTGCATCTCCCGCGGCGGTTTCTATATTTTCAAGCCGCAGCCTTGCCGCCTGTTCTTTAATCTGAGTAAGCTTTTTTGCACTCAGGTCATGAGCTGCCACGCTTCCGCCCGGGCCGGTTCGTTCGGCTGCGTCCGTTGATTTTCCGCCCGGGGCGGCACAGGCGTCAAGGATTTCCATGTTTTTTTCGATTCTAAGTGCTTCGCCGGCTTTCATGGAGCTTTCGTCCTGTACCGTAATATAGCCGTTCTGGTACGTTTCAGTAACAAGCACGTTGCCCTTTTCAACAATCAGCGCCTTTTCCGCAATTGTCCCGCGGGTCGTCTGAATGCCTTCCTGCTCGAGCATTTCCTGCACGTCCTCTAGTTCAGCCTCCGGGGAGACCCGTACATTCGTTTTCGGTGTAACATTATTTGCTTCTGCGATACGAAGAGCTGTTTCTTCTCCGTAAGCTGCCTTCCATTCCTGCAGCATCCATGCCGGATGACTGTACTCCACGGCCAGGCGTTCTCCGGTATCGCTGATGGCGGAGAAGTCGGGAAATCCTTTTCGCTGCAGAGAGCGGAGCACTCCGTTCACAAAGCCGCTCACCCCTTTGTTTCCCCGCTGCTTCGCAATCTTTACCGCCTCATCCACAACGGCGTGGTCCGGTACCCGGTCGAGGTAGCGCATTTGATACACACTCATGCGCAGCAGCACACGCACCCAGACATCAAGCCTGTCGAGCGGTTTATTGACAAAAACTCCGAGGACGTAATCCAGGGTATTCTGGCGCCGCAGGGTGCCGTAAACAATTTCGGTCAGCAGGCCGGCGTCTTCCCGCGACCATGCTTTTCCGGCAAGCTCATGATGGAGCAGCAGATGGCTGAAGGCCTGGCCGGCCTCCACCCGTTCAAGAAGAGAAGCTGCAGTGTATCGCAGGGAATGGGAGGGTCCGGTTTTATTCATCAAAACTCTCTCCTTTAGCCCAGCCGTGGCTGCCCCGCAAAAACTCGGCCGTATTCATCCGTTTCTTTCCTGCCGGCTGAATCTCCCACAGCCGCACTAATGTACCGTCGCCAGCGGCCACATCAACATAGCTTTCCTCTATAGCGGTAATCGTTCCCGCTTCCGCACTGGCGGAGGCTTCTATCCATTCTGCCCGCCACACCTTAATCGGCTTCTCATCTTTTTCCGTATAAGCCACCGGCCATGGATTCATCCCCCGGACCTGGTTATAAATCGAGCGGCCGCTCTGCTTCCAGTCAATTCTTTCCTGGCCGCGCTTAATATTGGAAGCAAACGTTACGTCAGCTTCGTTCTGGGGAGTTCGTTCTGCCGTCCCGTCAATAACACCTGGCAGCGTATTAATTAAAAGATCTGCCCCGAGTACGCTCAGTTTGTCGTGCACATCCCCGACTGTATCCTCCCAATCAATATCTACTTCCCGCTGACGGATGATGTCGCCGGCATCAAGCTTTGCAACCATATCCATGATGGTGACGCCTGTTTTTTCCCGGCCGTCGATAACCGCCTGGTGAATCGGGGCACCGCCCCGGTACTCTGGAAGCAAAGAAGCATGAACGTTCACTGCCGCAATCGAAGGAGCTTCGAGCAGCTTTCCCGGAAGAATCTGCCCGAACGCAGCCGTAATAATCAAGTCTGGTTTCTCTGCAAGCACTTCGTTTAATGATGCTTCGTTCTTCAGTTTTTCCGGCTGCAGTACAGGAAGCTTCCACTTTTCGGCTTCTACTTTGACCGGCGGCGGGGTCAGTTCTTTTTTTCTTCCTTTCGGTCGGTCGGGCTGAGTGACTACCGCCGTTACTGGATAGCCTTCTTCAAGCAGACGCCTTAGAATCGGGACCGAAAAATCCGGCGTGCCCATAAATAAAATGTTCATACTTATCCCTCTTTTCACAATACACAGCCCCGTGCGTCGGTCACTATCGAAGCAGCGGGGCTGGATTTTACCTTATAGAAATAACTGCGGGTACATATCAATTGTAATAAACAGCTTATCCTGGGCTGTTTCCTTTTGATAGTGTACAGCAATGTCGTTTAGTATTTTCGTTAACTCAGGCTCATCTCTGTATTTTATCATGCATTGGTACCGATATCTATCCTTGATCCTCGCAATCGGAGAAACAGTCGGCCCGAGTATTTTTGCTTGCGGCGATAATTGCTCCCGCAGCCGGTTTGTCACTTTTTCTGCAGTTTTCAGTGCGACACCGATTTCTTCATGCGAAACATTGACCATTGTTAAATAGTAATATGGCGGGTAACCGCCACGCTTGCGCTGCCCCATCTCATGCCGGCTGAATGAAGGATAGTCATGATTTTTGGCAAACTGGATGCTGTAATGCTCAGGACTGTAGGATTGAATCACTACTTCTCCCTGTAGCTTGTCCCGGCCGGCCCGGCCGCTCACCTGGGTAAGGAGCTGAAAGGTACGCTCCGGGGCCCGAAAATCAGGCAGGTGCAGCATGGTGTCTGCGGCAAGCACTCCAACGAGTGTGATCCTCGGAAAATCCAGTCCCTTAGCAATCATCTGAGTGCCAAGTAAAATATCAGCTTCTCCGTTGCCAAACCGCCGCAGCAGTTGTTCATGCGAGCCTTTTTTCGTCGTCGTATCCATATCCATACGGATAATCCGCGCTTCCGGCAGTACCTTTGTCAGCTCTTCCTCCACCTTCTGGGTGCCTGTGCCAAAGTAGCGGATTTGTTCACTTTCGCAAGAAGGGCACGTCGAGGGCATCGTTTCTTCATAGCCGCAGTAATGGCATTTCAGTTGATGCTTTGTCTGATGGTACGTGAGCGTAATTTCGCAGTGCGGGCATTCAGCGGTGTAGCCGCACGAACGACACATGACAAAGGAAGAGTACCCACGGCGGTTTAAAAACAGGATGCTCTGCTCCCCTTTTTCTAGTCGGTCCTTCAGCTTTTCGAGGAGCGTTTCGGAAAATACCGAACGGTTTCCCTTATGAAGCTCCTCTCTCATATCCACCACATCAATGGCGGGCAGCTGTTTCTGATTGATTCTCTCCGGCATTTCAAGCAGCTGGTAGACCTCCCGGCCGGCCCGGGCATAGGATTCCAGTGACGGTGTAGCGCTCCCTAATACGACCGGCGCCCCGTGGTATCTGCCTCTCCAGATCGCTACTTCCCGGGCGTGATACCGGGGATGATCCTCCTGCTTGTAGCTGCCTTCATGTTCTTCATCAATAATAATCAGGCCAACGTTTTTGAAAGGGGCAAAAATCGCAGACCGCGCTCCGATCGCTACTTTTGCGTCTCCGGCATGCACCCTGCGCCATTCGTCATACCGCTCGCCTCTCGACAAGGCGCTGTGCATCACTGCCACCTGGTCCCCGAACCGCCCTTTAAAGCGTTCGACCATTTGCGGGGTAAGGGATATTTCCGGCACCAGCACAATCGCTTCCCGTCCCTCCTGAAGCACGCGATCAATGGCCTGCAGGTAGACTTCTGTCTTTCCGCTTCCGGTCACCCCGTGCAGCAAAAACTTATGGTGCTGCTGCCGGGATGCTTTTTCTATAATCGGGGCAAGCGCCTGCTGCTGATCATGTGTCAGCTCCTGCGGAGGGGTTGCTTCAAATGAACGGTCTTCGAACGGATCCCGGTACGATTCCTGGTCCCGTTCCATTAGGATATTTTTCTCCACAAGACCCTGAATGACAGCCCGGCTCGCCGTCTGCTCATGCAGCAGCTGTGCTGCGGGCACCGCAGCCTCTTCATCTCCGATCGAAAGAAACCAATCATACAGCTCCAGCTGCTTTTTCGCCTTCGCAGTAAGAGAAGCTGCATGCGCCCGGTGCTCCGGATGAAGCCGCAGCATCCGCCTGGTCTGTTTTTTCGTCTGATCCTTCACCTGGTAATCGATCCGGATCTGTTCATGCCTGACAGCTTCCTGCACATGCTGCATTACCGCCTTATCGTCGGGGAGGTCCTTCCAGTCGACCGTGGTCTGCTTCTGAAAAACAGCCTGAAGTACTGGTGTCAGAATCTCCGTCGGCACGAGCAGCTCTATTTTCTTCTTCGGTTTTGCCCGTATAGCCGCCGGAATCATCGACTGGTAGGCGGTAATTAAAAAGCATACCGTTTCCACAGCCAGATATTCTCCAAGCTCAAGCAGCTCCCGGGTGAGCACCGGATGGGGATCGAGTACATCTGTAATCGGCTTGACCCGGGCGAGCTCTGTTTTTTCCTCGACCCGCCAGATGAAGCCCTGAATTTTCCGGGCGCCAAATGGCACCGTTACTCTTGAACCGGGATGTGCGAGCATTTCGAGTGGAGCCGGAATGTCATAATCAAATGCCCGGTTCGTCTGGCCGGTAGCTATATCAACAATTACTTTGGCGTACATCGTTACGCGTCTCCTATTCGTTTCTGCAGCCAGACCATAATTTCGGCCGCTGCCTCATGCTTCGACTGGGTAGGAAAAGAAACGGCTCCATTTTTATCGACAAAGGTAATCGTGTTCTGATCGGTACGGAAGCCGGAGTCCGATTTACCGATTGCATTGGCGACAATTAAATCGGCGTTTTTGCGCTGCCGCTTGCTTTCCGCGTACTCCTCGAGGTGTTCCGATTCTGCGGCGAAACCGATCAGCAGCTGATGCTTCTTTTTTTCACCGAGCTCCTGGAGAATATCCGGCGTTTTCACCATCGGTACATCAAGGCCATCATCTTTTTTCTTCTGTTTTTTTTCATATACGGTTTCGGGCCGGTAATCTGATACGGCGGCAGCTTTAATCACCACATCCGATGCCTCATAATAAGTCAAAACAGCTTTGCGCATATCCTCTACGCTTTCTACATCAATTCTTGTCTGGACGCCGCCGGGCGTAGTGAGCGTCACCGGCCCTGCTACCAGCGTTACCTCTGCTCCCCGCCGGGCAGCTTCCTCTGCAATTGCAAAACCCATTTTCCCGCTGGATGGATTGGTGACGACCCGGAAAGGGTCAATATGCTCGTGCGTTGGCCCCGCTGTAACCAGGACCCGTTTTCCGGCAAGCGGGGTGCCAACGTTTTCAGCGTCCTCGACAAACTGCATAATATCCTCAGGCTCCGCCATCCGGCCTTTTCCTATCCAGCCACAGGCGAGATACCCTTCCCCGGGTTCAATGAACCGATAGCCGTCCTTTTTTAATGTTTCTTTGTTTCGCTGAAAGCTCGGATGGTTATACATGTTAACATTCATTGCCGGTGCAACGTAGACGTTGGCAAGTGTTGCCATCATGGTGGTTGTGAGCATATCGTCTGCAAGCCCGTTTGCAAGCTTCCCGAGTGTATTGGCGGACGCAGGCGCTACAATGAACACATCCGCCCAGTCTGCCACGTCAACATGGGAAACGACCGAAGGATCCGCTTCTGCAAACGTGTCGTCATACACTCTTGAACGGGTGAGCGCCTGGAACGTAAGCGGGGTGATAAATTCTTTTGCCCCCGGGGTCATAATAATACGCAGCTCGGCCCCTGCCTGGTACAGCTTACTTGCAAGCGCCGCAGCTTTATAGGCAGCTATACCTCCTGTGACGCCGAGCACCACTTTTTTTCCTTTCACAGCTTCGTCCTCCTTTTATGGACCCTTCAGGCTAAAAAAAGCAACCTACGTGATGCCATAGGTTGCTTCTTCTATCCGGTGCCCGTCCATTTCTTGTTATCCTTCGTAATCTCCCTGACGGTAGCTGAGCACGCCGGCCTGAATTTCTTCAAGAGCAATACCCACTGCCTTGACGGATTTTGCATTATCAATCATTGGAAGGGCCCCATCGATTTCTTCAAGGTCTCTCGCGCGCTGGGCCGATACGGTTACAAGCGTATATTTGGAATCGATATGCCCGAGCAGCTGGTCAATGGACGGATAAAGCATTCCTTCGTCATTTCTGTTTGAAGCCATTATTCCACCTCCGCTAGTTCTTTGTATTTTTCAATCAAGCGTTCCTGCTTGCAGTGTTCTGCCGTGACGATGGAACGGATGCGCGAGACCGCTTTATCGATCTCGTCGTTTTCGACCACATAGTCATACATCTGCATCATGTCAATTTCATTTTTGGCCACCGTCATCCGTTTGTCAATCAACTCGGACGTTTCCGTTCCGCGTCCGACGATCCGGTTTCGGAGCTCGGCAAGGCTCGGGGGCATCAAAAAGATAAACGTCCCTTCCGGGTAACGCTCCTTCACTTTTTCCGCGCCCTGCACTTCGATCTCGAGAATGATATCTTTACCGCGGTCAATGGTTTCCTTGACGTAATCAAGCGGGGTTCCATAGTAGTTGTCTACATACTGCGCCCATTCGAGCAGCCGGCCCTCCTCGATCATTTTTTCAAATTCTTCCTTTGAATGGAAGAAATAATTTACTCCGTGCTCTTCTCCCGGGCGGGGGGATCTGGTAGTAGCAGAAACGGAATATTCGATATTAGTATCTTTTTCCCGCAAAGCACCGCACACAGTACCTTTTCCCACACCGGCCGGGCCGGAAAGTACAATTAATAACCCTTTATCATCTTTCATAGGTTGACAAGCCTCATTTCACAATCTTATTCGTCCGATGAATCATCGTCTTTTGTATACAGCCGCTGGGCGACTGTTTCGGGCTGAACTGCAGAAAGTACGACATGGTCGCTGTCTGCAATGATAACCGCTCTCGTCCGTCTCCCGTATGTTGCGTCAATCAGCATGTTCCGATCTCTTGCTTCCTGAATAATCCGTTTGATTGGTGCTGATTCCGGGCTGACAATGGAAATAATCCGGTTCGCTGACACGATATTCCCAAATCCAATGTTGATTAGCTTAATGCTCAAAACTACCCCTCCTGGTCGGACCATCCCTCTAGCTGCTGCCTGAAAAAATGGTTCTTGTATGTTTTCTTCTGCGGCGCCTGACGAGTCGTTCTTTTGGTTAGTATAGCACGTTTATTTCAAGCGTCACAAACGATGCTTCGCGGTGAGCCCGAACATTATGTACTTCTACATTGTAAACAATATCTTTCCGGCTCACAACCAATGTTTATTCAGCAGACAAGACGGCGAGCTTTTCATTATGCTATAATCCACCGTACAGAACGCAAGCAGCAGAAGGTTTTCTCCTGCTTGTACGAGTAAAGGATGATCGAACGTGAGCTTTGACGGAATTATGACCCAGGCCGTGGTCCAGGAAGTACAGCAAACGCTTCAAAGCGGCCGGATCACAAAAATACACCAGCCCTACAAAACCGACCTGGTTATCACAGTGCGGGCGAACCGCAAAAATCACCAGCTGCTCCTCTCGGTAAACCCTTCCCTCTCGAGAATGCACCTGACAGACGAGAAGTATCAGAACCCGCCGGAGCCATCCATGTTCTGCATGCTGCTGCGCAAGCACCTCGAAGGCGGTTTCGTGCGGGAGGTCTCCCAGCAGGGCCTTGAACGAATCGTTTCGCTTCGCATTGAAAACAAAGACGAAATCGGTGACCTTACGGAACGGACCCTGGTGATGGAAATCATGGGCAAGCACAGTAACGTAGTACTTCTTAATGAAGACCGCACGCATATTCTGGACAGCATGAAGCATATCTCTCCGGCCCAGAACACGGTCCGCACGATTCTTCCCGGCCAGGCATATATCGAGCCGCCGTCCCAGCATAAAGCAAACCCTCTCGAGGCTGGGGCCGGCGACGTGCTGAGAGCACTTGACGCCAACCAGGGCAAGCTCGACCGCCAGCTGATGCAGGCATTTGAAGGCATTTCTCCCCAGAGTGCCAAAGAAGCTGTTCACCGGGCAGGCCTTGGGTCGCTCCAAAAACTGGCCGATACGTTTACCGCGCTTATGGCCGATGTTAAAAACGGAAATTTCCAGCCGCAGATCGTGACTACCGAAGCGAATAAAGAATACTACAGCCCGGTCAATCTTTCTCATGTGGAAGGCTCGAAGGAAATTTTTGACTCAGCAAGCGCCATGCTCGACCGCTACCATAACGGTAAAGCCGAACGTGACCGCGTCCACCAGCAGGCCCACGACCTCGAACGGTTTCTGCAGAATGAGCGCGAAAAAAACGAGCGCAAGTTGAAAAAACTGCGCCAGACAATTACCCAGGCCGAAACCCGCCTCGTCTACCAAAAATACGGAGAGCTGTTAACCGCCCATATGCACCAGCTCCGCGGGGGAGAGAGCGAGATAGAAGTAACGGACTACTACGACCCAGAAGGCGGCACGCTCAGCATCGGGCTTGAGCCTGAACTATCGCCGTCAGATAATGCCCAGAGGTACTTTAAGCGCTACAATAAAGCTAAAACCTCGCTTTCGGAGGCTAAAAAACAGATTAAGCTCACCCGGCGTGAAATAGATTACCTCGACCGTCTGATCCAGCAGGTCGAAACGGCTGCTCCTTCCGACATTGACGATATTCGCGAAGAATTGTCGGACGGCGGCTACCTGAAAAAACGTGTTCAAAAGAAAAAGCAGAAGAAAAATACGAAGCCTCAGGTCGAGCAGTACGTTTCTTCTGCCGGTATTCTTCTGCTGGTGGGGAAAAACAACCGCCAGAACGAATACGTTACCAACCGGGCAGCAAATGCGGGAGACACCTGGCTGCACACGAAGGACATTCCCGGCTCCCACGTAGTGATCCGCTCCACAGACGTAGACGAGGAAACGTTGAAGGAAGCGGCTGTACTTGCCGCCTATTTCTCCAAAGCGCGTTCTTCGTCCTCCGTGCCGGTCGACTACACCCTGATCCGCCATGTACGAAAACCAAACGGGGCTAAGCCCGGGTTTGTGACCTACGACCAACAGTCCACCCTGTTTGTTACTCCGGAGGAAAGCCTCGTCCTCGAAATGAAAAACCGGGCTAAGTCCCAGCCTGCCGCCAATTAAAAAGCTCCTTCCGAACAGCAGTGCTGTTCGGAAGGAGCTTTTTTCGCTTATATTTATGACCAGGACACCGGATCCTGCTTCCATTCCTGCAGACGCTCCATATCTTTTTCCCGGACGTAGCCTTCCTCAGCAGCAATCCGAATCAGCGCGGAGTAGTTGGTAAGGGTCTCCGACGGCAGCTGTGCTTCTTTAAGCTGCCGGCCGGCTTCCTCCAGCTCATACGTGAAAATCGCAGCGGCTCCGAGCACCTCGGCTCCGGCTTCTAGAAGCGCCTGCTGAACCGTAATCATGCTTTTGCCTGTCGAGATTAAATCTTCGACAATTACGACTCTATCCTCCGGGGCGACCCGCCCTTCTATCTGATTACCTTTGCCGTGTGACTTGGAGGATCCGCGAACATAGCACATTGGCAGGCCGAGCTTGTCAGCAGCAATCGCCGCATGGGCAATTCCGGCGGTCGCAGTGCCGGCAATAATTGTAGCTTCGGGGTACCTTACCCGAATCAGCTCCGCAAGCCCTTCAGCTACCCGGGTCCGTACATCGGGGTACGAAAGCGTCAGTCGATTGTCGCAATAAATTGGAGAGCGGATGCCGGATGACCAGGTGAACGGTTCATCCGGCCGGAGGGTTACTGCTTCTATCATCAGCAGGTCTCTACTGAGAATTTCTTCATTTTGCATCGGACATTCTCCATTCCTGTTCCATTTGTTCGTAAGCTCTTGTCGGATCAATGGCCCCCGTAATGCTTCGGCCAACAACGATCGCATCACTGCCAAGCTCGGCAGCAACTCCAGGAGTCACCACCCGCGTTTGATCCCCAGCCTCCTCACCGGCTCTGCGGATACCAGGAGTTACGGTGAGAAAAGAGCGGCTGCAGGTGCTTTTAATGAGCGGCACTTCTCCCGCGGCACAGACGACGCCGTCCTGCCCCGACCGTTCGGCAAGATCCGCGTAAGCCGTTACGGCTTCATTCATCGAAAGTGGTATGCCAAGCTCTTCATTCAGCACCGCTTCGGATGTGCTCGTCAGCTGGGTCACGGCTATGCATGCAGGTCTTTTCTTTCCGAAAGGGGTGCCCTGCTCCAGCCCCTCGACGGCCCTGGCCATCATCCGGCTCCCGCCAGCGGCATGCACTGTAACAAGATCCACCTGCAGCCGGGCGAGCTGGGCGGCAGCCCGCTGGACCGTATTAGGAATATCATGCAGTTTCAAGTCAAGAAACACCCGGTGGCCTTCTGCTTTCCACTCCTCCACAAGTGCCGGGCCTTCTTTATAAAATAATTCCATGCCAACTTTTAAAAACAACGGCGTCTGCCCAAAAGAAGCGAGCAGAGCGTCCGCTTCCGATTTGTCCGGCACATCCATTGCGATAATCAGGGGATGGTCGTTCATGCTTTCACCCCGCCCTGCTTCCAATCAGCCCAGTCCGCTGCCGGCTCGGTGCCGGCCCAGTCTGTCAGCTGCTGAATAATCTCCGGGCAGGCAAACGGGTTGCTGATGTTTGCTGTTCCAACAGCCACCGCATTGGCACCAGCCATCATAAATTCCAGTACATCCTCCATTCCCATGATGCCTCCCATGCCGATAATAGGAAGAGCCGTCACTTGCCGCACCTGATAGACCATTCGGATCGCCACCGGCTTGATAGCGGGCCCTGAAAGGCCACCGATTTCATTGGCAAGCAGTGGTTTCCGCGTTGCTGGGTCGATCTTCATGCCCGACAATGTATTGATCAAAGAAAGGCCATCTGCCCCTGCATGCTCCACCGCTTTAGCAATCTCGGTAATATCAGTCACGTTCGGGGAGAGCTTCACGTAAACCGGCACGTTTGACACGTCCTTCACCCTCCTCGTCAGCTCTGCAGCCAGCTTCGGATCAGTACCGAACGTAATACCGCCCTCTTTCACATTCGGGCAGGAAATGTTGAGCTCCAGGGCTGCTGCCATTCCGGATTCTGACAGCCCGGCAGCCACCGCTTCATAGTCTTCCATTTTCGTTCCTGCGACGTTGGCAAGAACCGGTGTGTTAAACTGCTGCAGCCACGGCAGCTCCTGTTCGGTGACTCCTTTAAGCCCGGGGTTTTGAAGCCCGATGGCATTCAGCATGCCTGCTTCTGTTTCTGCCACCCGCGGCGTTTCATTGCCGAATCGAGCTTCCTCGGTGGTCGCTTTGACCGCGATGGCCCCTAAATCGTTGAGATCATACAGCTGGGCAAATTCTTTTCCAAACCCAAAGCATCCACTCGCCGGCATGACCGGGTTTTTCATTTCGAGGCCGGGAAGGCTCACATGCATTTTCATGACAGCACCACCTCTCCCCACGGAAAGACCGGGCCGTCGCTGCATACCTTCCGGTAGCTCGTGCCTTCCGGATCATCTGCAGTGTGACAGACACAGGCAAAACAGGCACCGATACCGCAGCCCATGCGTTCCTCGAGAGAAAGCTTTCCTTTTGCCGTTGCATAAGAGCCGTCAAGCGCCCGGAGCATCGGCAGAGGCCCGCAGGCATAAATGGCATCATAGGAAAGCTTCCGGCGGTCAATGACGTCTGTGACAAAACCGGGCTCTCCGATGCTTCCATCAATGGTGCTCACAAAGCAGTCCCCAAGCGAACTGAATCTTTTCTGAAAGAAAGTACTGGAGGCATTGGCGAAGCCGAGTACAGTCTGCACCCGGATGCCCTGGCCCGCCAGCTGTTTAGCGAGCCCTAGCAGCGGCGGCACACCGACGCCGCCCCCCACGATCAGCGCCTTTTCCCCTTCGTTCATGTCACTTGTATCAAATCCGTTGCCGAGCGGTCCCAGCACATCTACTTCGTCACCTGCGCGCCATGCCGCCATCCGGCTTGTCCCTTCGCCTTCGGAACGAAACACAAGCGCCATTCTCCGACGGGCAGGCCAGTATTCACTAATACTGACCGGACGGCGCAGAAGCGGGGCTACGTGCGGTGATGTCTTCACATGCACGAACTGTCCCGGGGCCCCGATACGCTCCGGCATATCTCCTTCAAGCACTACTTCAAAAATCGAGGCGGCAATTTCATCGATTGAAACGACGGTCATCCATTCTTTTTGAATCATGTGATCACCTCGTTGGTCCGTTCCTCTTTCATCGCAGGCATCGCTTCCGTGGAAAAAGTGATCATTTCAAGCACCTCCAGGAGCGCTCCTGCCGTATCAAGCGACGTGAGGCACACCACTTCGTTTTCCACCGCTTCCCGGCGGATCCGGAAGCCGTCTGCTGCTGCTTTTTTCTGTTTTTCCATCGTGTTAATCACGAATTGGGCTTTGCCTTCACGGATAAAGTCCAGAATGTTTGGCGACTCTTCTTCTACTTTAGCAACCGACGATGCCGGCACCCCTTCCTGGTTCAGCCATGTAGCCGTCCCCTGGGTCGCGGTAATAGTATAGCCAATTGCATGAAACCGTTTGGCAAGCACCAGCGCTTCTTTTTTCCACTCATCAGCAATGGTAAACAGCACGGTGCCGTGATTTGGAATTTTCATCCCGGAAGCGATCAGCCCTTTATATAATGCTTTCTCGAGGGTCTGATCGCGGCCCATGACCTCCCCGGTTGATTTCATTTCCGGGCCAAGGGAAATTTCCACCTGGCGGAGCTTGGCGAAGGAAAAGACCGGCACCTTTACCGAAACCCCTTCTGCTTCCGGCAGCAGACCGTCATCATATCCAAGAGAAGCAAGGCTTTCCCCGACCATCACCCGGGTGGCAAGCTTTGCGATCGGGCAACCGGTAATTTTACTTAAAAATGGCAGGGTGCGGCTCGCCCGCGGATTCACTTCAAGCACATACACTTCGTTTTCATGAATAACAAACTGAATATTCAGCAGTCCTTTGATGTTCAGGCCCTTTCCGATAGCGATGGTCCGCTCTGCAAGTGTTTGTTTTGTCTGATCCGACAGCGTCTGCGACGGGTAAACCGCAATCGAATCGCCCGAATGTACGCCGGCACGTTCAATGTGCTCCATAATGCCGGGAATGACTACAGTTTCCCCATCTGAGATCGCATCGACCTCCACTTCTTTACCGACCATGTAACGGTCAATCAGCACCGGGTGCTTCCGGTTTACGCGCACGGCCCGCTCCATGTAGTTGAGCAGCTCTTTTTCATTTCCGACAATTTCCATCGCCCGTCCGCCGAGCACATACGACGGGCGCACCAGCACCGGGTAGCCAATATCAGCTGCCACCACCCGTGCTTCCTCTGTGCTTACGGCTGTGCGGCCAAGCGGCTGTGGAATTTTCAACGACTGCAGGGCTGCTTCAAATTTATCCCGGTCCTCTGCCCGGTCCATATCTTCGAGTGTCGTGCCAAGAATCTTCACCCCGTGGTCAGCGAGTCCGTCTGCAAGATTGATGGCCGTCTGGCCGCCAAATTGGACGATAACGCCTTCCGGCTGTTCCACGTCGACTACGTGCATCACGTCCTCTACGGTCAGCGGTTCAAAATACAGCTTGTCTGACACACTGAAATCTGTCGATACCGTTTCCGGATTGTTGTTAATAATAATCGCTTCGTATCCCGCTTCCTGCAGCGCCCATACGGTATGCACCGTCGCGTAGTCAAATTCCACTCCCTGGCCGATCCGTATCGGCCCGGAGCCGAGAACAATGACAGAAGGGCGTCCGGTTTTGCTGCTTTCGTTTTCTTCCTCATAGGAGGAATAATAATACGGTGTCTCCGATTCAAACTCCGCCGCGCATGTGTCGACCATTTTATACACCGGATTAATACCGAGCTTGAGACGCTGGCTGCGAACCTGTTTTTCTGTCGTATTCCAGTAAGCCGCCAGGGTTTCGTCAGCGATTCCTGTCGTTTTAGCCATCCGGAGGATCTCTTCATCGTTTGGATACGCGCGTGCCATCTCGGCCACTTTGACAATACCGGCGAATTTTTCAAGAAAAAACCAGTCGATTTTTGTCCATGTGTGCAGCTGCTCAAGCGAATAGCCGCGCTTCAGTGCTTCTCCGATATAAAACAGCCGTTCGTCATCTGCGTGTATAAGCTTCTCTATCAACTTTTCTTCAGTGGCCTCAGCATAGTCGGGGTGCGTCAGAAAAGCCCGTCCGAGCTCCAGTGACCGTATGCCCTTTAAAATGGACTCCTCAAACGAGCGGCCGATGGCCATCACTTCTCCTGTCGCTTTCATCTGCGTTCCGAGCCGGCGGTTTGCTGCTTCAAATTTGTCAAACGGCCAGCGGGGGATTTTAGTAACTACATAGTCAAGCGCAGGCTCAAAGCTTGCGTAAGTGGTGCCGGTGATCGGATTCTTCAACTCATCCAGCTTATAGCCCGAAGCAATCTTTGCTGCCAGCTTGGCAATCGGGTAGCCGGTCGCTTTGGAAGCAAGCGCCGAGGAGCGGCTCACGCGTGGATTGACCTCGATGATGTAGTATTCAAAGCTGTCCGGGGACAATGCAAACTGCACGTTGCACCCGCCTTCGATTTCGAGCGCCCGAATGATTTTCAGCGACGAATCGCGGAGCATGTGGTATTCCCGGTCGGCAAGCGTCTGGCTTGGGGCAGTTACGATTGAGTCGCCGGTATGAATCCCGACCGCATCGATATTTTCCATATTACAGACAACAATTGCCTGTCCGGAGCTATCTCGCATTACTTCGTATTCAAGCTCTTTAAAGCCTGCAATGCTTTTTTCAAGCAGGCACTGGGTCACCGGGCTGTATTTAAGTCCCGAGCCCACGATCTCCACCAGTTCATCATGATTGTGCACCAGGCCGCCGCCGGTGCCTCCAAGCGTGTAGGCCGGACGGACGATGACCGGGTAGCCGATGTCATCCACGAAGGCTTCTGCTTCCTGCAGGTCGTGCACAATTGTGCTTTCCGGCACCGGCTCATCCAGCTCATACATTAGGTTCCGGAATGACTCCCGGTCCTCTGCCTGCTCGATCGCAGAAAGCTCCGTACCAAGAAGGGAGATCTCGTATCGCTCGAGCAGGCCGTGGCGGTGCAGCTCCATCGCCATATTCAAGCCGGTCTGGCCGCCAAGGGTCGGAAGAATGGCATCCGGGCGCTCTTTACGGATCACCCGGTCGACAAATTCGAGGGTCAGCGGCTCCATGTATACCTGATCGGCAATGTTTGTATCAGTCATGATGGTCGCCGGATTGGAATTAATTAAAATGACATCGTATCCTTCTTCCTTTAACGCCTGGCACGCCTGGGTGCCGGCATAGTCAAACTCCGCCGCCTGTCCGATCACGATAGGGCCGGAGCCAATCACTAATATTTTTTGGATATCTGTACGTTTTGGCATGGTGACTCCCCTTTTATATGCGAGTAGGTACTTTTTCGTAGCGGTTCATCAAGCGGACAAACTGATCAAAAAGGTCGTTCGCATCGCTCGGCCCCGGGCAGGCCTCCGGATGATACTGGACGCTGAAGGCCGGATATTCGCGGTGTTCGACGCCTTCTACGGTACCGTCATTAACGTTGACGTGCGTCAGGACGAGGTCTGTTCCCATCAGCGAATCCCGGTCTACGGTGTAACCGTGGTTCTGGGAGGTGATGTCGACCCGGCCGGTTTTCACTTGTTTAACTGGATGATTACCACCGCGGTGGCCGAATTTAAGCTTGGACGAGGTGGCCCCGCAGGCAAGACTTAACAACTGGTGCCCGAGGCAGATGCCAAACACCGGCACCTCCCCGACCAGGCTCCGGAGCGTCTTTACCGCCTCAGGTACATCTTCAGGGTCCCCGGGACCGTTACTGAGCATCACCCCGTCCGGATTCAGGGCAAGCACTTCTTTCGCTGTGGCGTTGTATGGCAGTACAAATACGTCACAGCCGCGGCTGAGCAGATTCCGGGTAATGCCGTGCTTGGCGCCGTAGTCCATCAGTACTACCCGTTTGCCGTTGCCCGGCGCATGGTAGGCATTTTTTGTACTGACCCGGGAGACCTGATCCCGGGAGTCGATCCACTGCTGCAGCTCACGGACAGCTTCCTCTTCATCTACTTCTTCCGTACACAGCCTGCCCCGCAGTGTACCGGCAGTCCGGATCATTTTGGTAAGGCGGCGTGTATCAATGCCGCACAGCCCTGGAATGTCTTTTTCTTTGAGCCACTCGCTGAGCGTTCCGATGCTTCGGAAATTGCTCGGGTGCGAAGCTGCTTCTTTGATGATCAACCCGCCGGCAGAAGGATGCATCGTTTCAAAATCGTCACGGTTAATGCCGTAATTGCCGATCAGCGGATACGTCAGCGTCACTAGCTGATCGCAGTAGGACGGGTCGGATAAAATTTCCTGATAGCCGGTCATGCCGGTATTAAACACAACTTCTCCCACAGTTTCCCGTTCGCTTCCAATACCTTCCCCGTGAAAAACAGCCCCATTTTCCAATATTAATTTCCGCTTCATTTTTGCACCTCTTTCTTTTGATACACGGTTTGTCCATTTACGATTGTAAGTACCGGCCAACCTTTAAGCTTCCAGCCGGTAAACGGTGTGTTTTTTCCCTTGGATACAAACTGGCCGGGGTCGACTGTCTCTTCGTGCTCCAGATCAATGAGCGTCAGGTCTGCAAAAGCGCCGGCAGAAAGTGTGCCGGCAGACAGGCCAAACACCCTGGCCGGCCGTCTGGTCATTGAGGCAAGCAGATGCTCCAGGGTGCACACTCCGTTTAAAACCAGTTCGTTATATAAAAGCGGAAAAGCTGTTTCAAATCCCGTAATACCAAACGGTGCTTCGCCTATCGGCCGTGCTTTTTCTTCTGCTGCGTGAGGCGCATGATCGGTCGCTATAAAATCAATGGTGCCGTCGAGCCAGGCTTCAAGCAGCGCCTGCCGGTCACCCCGGGAACGCAGCGGCGGATTCATTTTATAGTTTGTATCCACCTCCGGGATGTCATCTTCGCTCAGCAGCAGATGATGCGGCGTCACTTCAGCCGTTACGTGAATACCCGCGCGTTTGGCATCGCGAATCAGCCGCACGGATTCCTTCGTGCTTACGTGACACACGTGATAATGGCAGCCGGCCGCTTCAGCAAGCAAAATATCGCGTGCAATATGCACCGATTCAGCTATCGCCGGTATGCCCTGGAGTCCGTTCTTTTCTGCAAACCTGCCGGCGTGCACGCTGCCACCATAAACAAGGGTGTTTTCTTCACAGTGTGCTACCACCGGCATGTTAAGCGCTGCCGCTTCGAGCATAGCTTCATACATGACAGAGGCGTCCTGCACGCCCACTCCGTCATCCGTAAAAGCAAAGGCCCCGTGCTCCTTCAGCGTTTTCATGTTCGTGCGTTTTCTGCCTTCCTGTTTCTCCGTAATGGAAGCATACGGATGAACACGAACAGCGGCCGTGGCTTCAATGCGCTCATACAGCAGATCAAGCTTTCCGGCAGAGTCGGGCACCGGGTACGTATTGGGCATCGGGCACACCGTAGTGAAACCGCCTTTGGCCGCTGCCTGCGTACCTGAATAAATGGTTTCTTTGTGCTCGCCTCCCGGCTCGCGGAGATGCACGTGTACGTCGACCAGGCCTGGAGCGAGCAGGCACCCTTTCGCGTCAACCACCACTTCCGCTTCTTCAGGTGCACGGCCTGTTTCCTGAATACGTCCGTTTTCAATCAGCACATCACGGGATTCGATCGTTTCCTGCGGGGTAAACACCTGTGCGTTAATTATCCATCCATTCATTTCCAATCTCCTCCTTTTGCCTGCCTTAAAACGTGATCAAGCACAGCCATGCGAACATATACGCCGTTAGTCATCTGCTTGAAAATTCTCGAGCGGCTGCCCTCCACGAGCTCGTCTGCTATTTCCACGCCCCGGTTGATTGGAGCCGGGTGCATAATAATACTTTTATCCTTCATCCGCTGCGTTCGCTCTACGGTGAGCCCGTAAGCTTCGTGATAATCGTTTGGCCCGGCTATCAGCTGAACCGTGTGGCGCTCATGCTGTATGCGGAGCATCATCATGACGTCCGCCACCTCCACTGCTTCATCCATCGGTATAAAGCGGCTGCTCATGGCTTCATCCATCCATTCCTTTGGCCCCGATACGTATACTTTCGCTCCGAGGCGCTCCAATACCTCTACGTTTGAACGGGCGACCCGGCTGTGCCGGATGTCTCCAGCGATGACGACCTTTACTCCGGCAAACCTGCCAAACTCCTGCTGAATAGTCATTAAATCCAGAAAAGACTGGGTTGGGTGATGCCCGCAGCCGTCCCCTCCGTTAATGATGGGAATGTTAATAAAGTCCCGAAGCTCATCGAAGTACCGTTCCTGCTCATGACGGATAACCACCACATCCGCACCAATGCTTTCCAACGTGCGTACCGTGTCGTACAGGCTCTCTCCTTTTTTTACGCTTGAAGTTGCAGCGTCAAAATGCAGAATCCCAAGACCAAGGTTTTGCTCGGCCGCTTCAAAACTGAGCTTCGTCCGGGTACTCGGTTCAAAAAACAAATTCGCCGCGTATAAAGGAAGGGTCGTCCGCTCCCGTTTCATGTCTGCGAACTCGTTCGCTCGCGTCAACAATTCGTGGATCTGGCGCACATTCCACTCTTCCATGGTCAGCACATGCTGCACGACTGCCGTTTTTGAAGTTTTCATACTCATCATTGTTTCCGCTCCTTTTCAATGCTCTCGTCCTTCATAAAAAAACCCGGAGTCGGAAAGACTCCAGGTTTACGGGTATGATGAAACGCCCCGCGCAGGATACACTGCTGCCGGGAGTGTTTTCATGCCGTTCAACCTTGGATGTCTCTCTGTACTTCCTTAAAGGATGATTAAGCTGCCTTATTTTTTGATGTGGACGTACTTGCGGATTCAAACATTGACCGGTTGCCGTAGGAGTTCTTTTTCCCCGGAAGCACTGCATGCAAAATCATCCCAATCACTGTTGCAAGCGCCATGCTCGAAATCTCAAAGTATTCCCCAATTTCGATGAACGCTCCTCCAATACCAGTCACCAGAATGACTGAGCTGATAATCAGGTTCCGCTTAATGCCAAGATCAATATTATTATCAATCAGCATCCGGAGCCCGTTCGAGGCAATAATGCCAAAGAGCAGAATAGAAACGCCGCCCATTACGGCTCCTGGAATGCTTGCGATAAAGGCCTCCACCTTTCCGATAAATCCGAAGCTGATGGCAAGTACCGCCGCTCCGCCGATGACATATACACTGAATACGCGGGTGATGGCAAGCACGCCGATGTTTTCCCCGTATGTCGTGTTTGGCGGCCCGCCAAGCACCGCGGCAAACATAGTGGCTACACCATCTCCCATAATGGAACGATGGAGCCCTGGTGACTCCAGAAAGTTTTTCTCTGCTACCTTGCTTAACACGAGCTGGTCGCCGATGTGTTCAGCAATTGTTACCAGCGCAATTGGTGCCATGATGGCGATGACACTCCAGCTCCAGTCCGGGCTGTATGTCGCAAAAGGTACCGAGAAATCCGGCACCTGAATCCAGGCGGCCTCCCCGATAGCTTCTGTGTTTACCATTCCGGCAGCAAGCGCCGTCATGTAGCCGCCGATGATGCCAAACAGCACCGGAATAATCCTGAAAAACCCCCGGAAAAACACGGAAGCGACAATGACAATCGCAAGTGTCACAGCAGCGACGCTCATATGGCGCATCGGTTCATTGTAGTTTCCGGTGTCTGCGTTGTAGTTCATCGACATTTCGATTGCTGTCGTCGCAAGGCCAAGACCGATGACCATAATGACCGGACCGACTACTACCGGCGGAAGAATATTCATCAGCCAGCCTACACCGGCTTTGCGTATAATCAGCGCCGTAATTCCGTAAACAAGTCCCGCAGCAAACGACCCAAGCATCACACCCCCCGGGCCTCCGATGGATAAAGCAGCAATAATCGGGAAGATAAATGCAAATGATGAACCAAGATAGGCCGGTATTTGTCCTTTGGTAATCGCCAGATAGGCGAGTGTTCCAAGGCCGCTCGAGACCAGCGCTACCGCGGGACTGAGTCCCGTAAGCGCCGGCACTAGTATTGTCGATCCAAACATGGCGAACAGATGCTGCAGGCTAAGAATCAGCCAGGTGGCCGGTGCCGGGCGGGTCTGAATATGGATATCTTCACTATTTTTCATGATAAACCTCCATTAGTATTGGCATGGAGGGAAGAAACGCTTTCGTCTCATCCCTTCTTGAACTCACGGGTCCAAATTAAAGAGAACTGATCTTATGCCGAGTGGATACTAACCTGATCTTCACCGTCTTCTTCTGCCATATTAACGGCGATAATTTCTTCGCGCGATGTCGGCACGTTTTTACCAATGTAATCCGGGCGTACCGGCAGCTCCCGGTGGCCCCGGTCCACAAGTACCGCCAGCTGAATCTGTGCTGGCCGTCCGCTGTCCATCATAGCGTCCATCGCTGCCCGTACCGTTCGTCCAGTGTATAACACGTCGTCCACGAGTATTACTGTCTTACCGGTGACGTCCTCGGGGAGTGTTGCTCCGTGGAGCTCCGGCTCCCGGCTGTTATTATTGTGGGATAAATCGTCGCGGTACATCGTAATGTCCACTTCGCCAATCGGTATGGCATTTCCTTCAATCCGTTCGATGCTCTCTGCGAGCCGGTTGGCAATGTAAATCCCCCGCGTTTTTATCCCGACCAGGATACAGTCTTCCACGCCTTTATTCCGTTCAATAATTTCATGTGACACTCTCGTCAACGCTCTCCGGATCGCTTGTTCATCCAAAAGCACCCGTTCCATCTGCACCATCCTCCTTTTCTTCAATGAAAAAGCCCTCATCCTGTGAGGATGAGGGCTTGAGGCTCCGGATACGCGCCATTACAGGCCGGGTATATACATACGCCGCCCTTAGGAATTTTGCGTTCGGACACCACCTCTTCTCAGCCTCACGGGACTGTGTTAAAAAGGCATTCGTTTTTATCGTTATTACGTAGTATGACAGTCTTTTTCTGTGCGGTCAACTGGTTTTGTCAAGTTCATCAATCGCTGCCTGTATTTCCTGTGGCAGTTCAGCTTCCACTTCGATCCATTTTCCGCTGACAGGGTGCTCGAAGCGGAGGCGGTAAGCATGAAGTGCCTGTCCCGGCAAAGCCAGGGTTTTCCGGCGTCCATACTTTGGATCAGCTGCAACCGGATGGCCGATCTGGGCAAAATGTACCCGGATCTGGTGCATGCGGCCAGTTTCGAGCTCACATTCCACAAACGTATATTTGTGCCACCATTGAAGCACTTGGAAATGAGTCACCGCCGGCTTGGAGTTTTCTCTTACAGCCGCCATTTTCTGTCGGTCATGAGGATCGCGCCCGATCGGCATGTCGATTTTTCCGGTTTCATGTGGTACTTCTCCGTGCACAATCGCCTTGTATTTACGCTCAATTTTTCGGTTTTTCATCTGATTCGATAATTGCTCGTAAGCTTCAGGATGCTTGGCTGCTATCAGCAGACCCGAGGTATCTTTATCCAGGCGATGAATCAGCCCAGCCCGGGCTTCAGGATAATTCTGCCACTCCGGATAGCGGTGCAGAAGTCCATTCATTAATGTGCCGCGGAGGTGACCAGGGGCCGGGTGCACGACCATCCCTGCCGGTTTATAAATTACCACTACATCGTCGTCCTCATAACGTACGTCAAGCTCCATTTCTTCAGGAGTCATCTCTTCATGACTTTCTTTTGGTACACTAACATCGATTCGATCCCCGGCCTGGAGCTTGTAATTGTTTTTGACCCGGCTGTCATTGACCGTAATCCAGCCGTCTTTGACCCACTGCTGTACAACTGAGCGGGACTCTTCCAGCTCGTCTGCCATTAGACGGTCAACTCTTGTGCCCTGTTCTTCTTCATTAACGGTTCGTGAATTCATGTGTTTCTTCCTTCTTTCGTGATCTTTCGTCTAAAAACATGCCAATAATCAACCATGCTACACCTACTGTGAGGGCAGCATCCGCAACATTGAAAATTGGGTAATTGTAGGCAAACAGATAAACATCAATAAAATCGACTACTTCTCCAAATAAAATACGGTCAATGAAATTTCCAATAGCTCCTCCCAGAACGAGTGCCAGCGGGATACCAAAGGTAAATGAGAGCGTTCCATATTGCTGCAGGTAATACACTACCACCGCTATCACGACAATCGTAATAAGTATAAAAAACCAGCGCTGGCCCTGCAGGATGCCAAAGGCCGCTCCTTCGTTCCGGTGAGAGGTCAAATATAGAAAGGATGGGACAATTTCAAAGCTTTCTCCAACACGCATGGAGGCAGCTACTATGTATTTGGTTGCCTGGTCGAAAATAACAATCAGCGCAGCCAGCAGGTAATGCCATTTAATAATTTTCATACAGCCTCTTTCATCCTCTCTTACGGAGTGCGTTCCACCCTTAGCATTTTAGCACATATTCACGGGTGCGAACAGCGCCCCGAAGGAACCTTCCGCCTTTTGCTTTGCATAAAAAAAAGCCCCCTTTATAATCAGGGGGCTCCCGTATTAGGATTGATTAACGTTTTCTTTCTGATGCATTACCGAAGCACAGCGGCTGCACAGATCCGGGTAAGCCGGGTCTTCTCCTACTGTTTCGGTTACTTCCCAGCAGCGTTCGCAGCGTTCACCCTCCGCTGCTCCTACAACAACGCTTACTTCATCAAGCTTCGACGCTTCTGCCGGAGCTTCGGATGCTGAGCCGGCGACTTCCGCTTTCGACACAATAAAGAGCGTCTTTAAGCGGGTTACGCTCTGAAGCATGTCTTTAACTTCCCCGTCTGCATAAATGTCAACCGAGGCTTCAAGCGACTTGCCAATCACTTTTTCTCCCCTCGCTGTCTCCAGCGCCTTCAACACATCGTCCCGGACATCCATGAGACGATCCCATTTCCGGCGTAGCTCTTCGTCCTCTGCAGAACGGTCTGCCTGCGGCATGTCCGTCAGCTGCACGCTGTCTGCTTCTGTCTGAGGGATAAACTCCCATACCTCTTCGGCCGTATGCGGGATAATTGGGGCAGCCATCTGTACGAGGGCAGTTAAGGTGTCATACAGTACTGTCTGGATCGCCCGTCGGCGGACGTCGTCTTCATGCTCAACATAAAGCGTATCCTTGGCAATATCGAGATAAAATGAGCTCAGGTCGACGGTACAGAAATTGTGAAACGTCTGATAGACATTGACGAACTGATACTCTTCATAGCCGGCCCGGATTTTTGTGATTAAATCCTGCAGACGCAGGTGCATATACTGGTCAAGCTCGCTCCAGTCCGATGGCGAAATCCGGTGTTTTTCCGGATCAAAATCACTCAGGTTCCCGAGCATAAACCGGAATGTATTACGGATTTTACGGTATGCTTCAGCGATTTGCTTTAAGATGTTGTCCGACAGCCGGTGATCCGCCTGATAATCAACACTCGACACCCAAAGCCGGAGAATATCCGCCCCGAGCTGCTTTGTGATGTCATTGGGCGAAATTGTGTTACCGAGCGATTTACTCATTTTTTTGCCTTCCCCGTCCATCGTAAAGCCGTGACTCAGCAATGACCGGTATGGCGATTTTCCGGTGACCGCAACGCTCGTTGTAAGAGAAGAATTAAACCAGCCGCGGTATTGATCAGAGCCTTCGAGATACATATCAGCCGGACGCTGCAGAAGCGGAGATGCCTCAAGCACTGATTGATGCGAGGAGCCGCTGTCAAACCATACGTCCATGATATCCATTTCCCGTGTAAAGCTGCCATTTGGGCTATGGTCCGAGGTGAATCCTTCCGGCAGGAGCTCCGCCGTCTCCCACTCAAACCATACGTTGGAACCATGGGTGCGGAACAGCTCGGAGACGTGCTGGATAGTTTCATCGTTAATGATCGCTTCTCCGTCCTCGGCGTAAAAGACCGGGATCGGCACACCCCAGGCACGCTGTCTGGATATACACCAGTCGCCCCGGTCCCGCACCATATTATACAGGCGCGTTTCGCCCCAGGCAGGCGTCCATGTCACTTGGCTGATTTCATCTAAAAGCTCTCCGCGAATATTCTCGATCGAAGCAAACCACTGATCAGTCGCCCGGTAAATGACCGGCTTTTTCGTTCTCCAGTCATGCGGATAGGAGTGGCTGAAGAAGTTCAGCTGCAACAGCGCTCCGAGCTGGTCCAGGTTATCCGTGATCGCTTTGTTCGCTTTATCATAAAAGAGACCTTCAAACCCAGGCGCCTCCTCAGTAAACACCCCTTTGTCGTCTACAGGACAGAGCGTGTCAAGCCCGTACTGCTGGCCTACAATAAAGTCTTCTTCCCCGTGGCCCGGAGCTGTGTGCACGCAGCCGGTACCGGCGTCCAGCGTTACGTGGTCGCCGAGAATAACGAGAGAGTCCCGGCCATAAATAGGGTGCTCAGCCATCACATACTCAAGGTCACGGCCCTTCATACGTTTTGTAATTTCATAGCCGTCCCATTCGAGCTTCTGTTCAAGCTCCTCCAGGAGCCCTTCAGCCACAACATACTTTTCGCCGCCCGCTCGAACCACGACGTAATCAAGCTCGGGGTGTACCGTGATCGCCAGATTGGCAGGTATAGTCCACGGCGTCGTGGTCCAGATGATAAACTTTTCATCGCCTTCAAGTACGTCCTTGCCGTCCTTAACCGCAAACGAAACATAAATAGACGGAGAGCGCATATCGTGGTATTCGATCTCTGCTTCTGCCAGGGCCGATTCCGAAGACGGCGACCAGTAGACCGGTTTTTTGCCTTTATAAATATGGCCCCGTTTGGCCATCTCCCCAAATACCTGGATCTGTTGGGCTTCGTATTCATGATTCATTGTCACATACGGGTTTTCCCAATCGCCTCTTACTCCAAGACGTTTGAACTGTTCGCGCTGACGGTCAATTTGCTTCTCCGCATATTCTTCACAGGCGGCGCGAAATTCAGCTGTTGTCATTTTTTTTCGGTCCACTTTTTTATTTTTCGTCAATGCTGTTTCTATCGGAAGGCCGTGAACATCCCAGCCCGGCACGTAGGGAGCATGGTAGCCCGTCATCGATTTGTAGCGGACGATAAAATCCTTGAGTACTTTATTCAGGGCATGGCCCATATGGATGTCCCCGTTGGCATACGGAGGGCCATCGTGGAGCACAAACAGCGGCCGGTCCTGGGTGCGTGCTTGTACCCGTTCATAAATGCCCTGCTCGTTCCATGTTTTCTGGCGCTCCGGTTCTTTATTCGGCAGATTGCCGCGCATGGGAAATTTGGTTTTTGGCATTAGCAGTGATTCTTTATAACTCATTTCCGTTTCCTCCTTTATTACATTAAAAAGAGCCATCCTGAGCCCCCGTGCATAGGGGCGAGAATGACTCGCGGTACCACCCTGATGAGCGCAGGAAGCCATACAGCTCCCTGCTCGTCTCTTCATTGGCAATAACGGCTTTTCAAAAGCCGCCTTAACTTACTTTTTTGTTCAGTTAAGGAACTCCGGGGTGATAACAAAAATGCCCTGGTTCTGCGCTTTCACCAACCGCAGATCGCTGAGACCGGTACATTACTGCCTGCTCCCCTTCAACGTTTGTCGAATATGATAATGCAAAAGTATAATCTAGTTGCCGGTGTTAGTCAAGCCGTTCGCCGTCGCCTGCATAAACTTCTGCCTCTGCGGCTTCTTCTTCAGAAAGATTCAGCCATTCATCCGAATGAAGCATCTCCATCTGTGCTTCCAGAAGCATTTTAAACTTGGTCTGGTAAACAGAAGCCTGTTTTTTCAGCTCTTCAATTTCAAGCTCAATGCGGCGGGATTTGTTCAATGCTTCGTTGACGATCCGGTCCGCATTTTTTTCTGCTTCCTTCACCGTCAGTTCACCTTCTTTACGGGCGTTTTTCCGCACTTCTTCTGCTGATTCCTGGGCTACATATATTGATTTGTTCAGAGTTTCTTCGATATTGGAGAAGTGATTAATCCGGTCCTCCAGCTCTTTCGTACGTTCGTACATCTCATCACGTTCGCGGATGACATCTTCAAAATCCTTAATCAACTGTTTTAAAAAGTCATTCACTTCATCTTCATCGTATCCCCGGAAACCTCTTGTGAATTCCTTATTATGAATATCCAGTGGTGTTAAAGGCAAAATCGTTCACCCTTTCTCCTATTCAAGTATGTATAAAGGCCCGAGAGCCTGCTGCCTTTTTCTACATTCGCGGCAAAAAAGGCAGTTCCTTCTTTTAAAACAAAAAAGATTATTTTTTTCTTTTCTGTTCCTTAACCCCGTATACTATCCGCTGCTTATCTTTTTTGGTGCGTCCCAGCACCTCCATCAATTTGGAGCGGCCAAGCCCTCGTACCGAAACATAGTCCCCGGGGTGCAGGACGTAAGAGGATTGTTCAACCTTCTTCCAGTTCACGCGCACTTTCGCTTTTTCGATGAACGGCAGCGTTTTGCTTCTTGAAAGCCGGTACGCTTCTGCCATAAACGTATCAAGCCGAAGCGAAGAGACCGTCGTTTCGCGTTCCACCCACTCTTCTTCTATTGGAAGCATAGCGGAAAACGGCTTTTCCACCGGCGTCACGGAGACATTGGCAATTTTCGGGAGGTTCAGCTCGATATAGCTGCGGACTTCAGCAGCTGCCACGAATTGAAAGCGCCCCTCCCCTTCCAGGATATCACCGAACTTTTCCCGTTTTAATCCAATGCCCATCAGTGCCCCGAGCACATCTTTATGCTCAAGGGAAGCGAATTTCTGCGGATAAGAGATCTCAAACAATATCAGCTGAAAATCCTCCTGCTCCGGCTGTTCATAAAACGGATAAATTAACGCCCGTTTTCGCTCAGCATCATCGCTCCCCCCGGCAAACGCATAGTAGACGGTCTCGTCTTTGCCGATAACTGAAGCTAAAATATCCCGCTCCCGCGGATCGAGAAAATCGGTCAGCCGTCTTTCAAAGCTGGTTTCGACTGCTTCTTTCCAGTCCGCTGCCTGTTCCACCCAGGCCCTTTCTTCTGGACGGAAGTGTTCGAGCATATTCATGTTTTATTCACCTCAATTAAAACAACGCACCGGCATTAAAAAACAGCGCCCGTATGCCTGATTCTGCAAAAAAGAGTACAATGATGGCCACAATTGGTGAAATATCAAGCGGGCCGAGCGGTGGAATAAATCGGCGGAACGGCTCCAAATATGGTTCGCAAATCGAGCCGATAAACTGGCCGATCGTAGATTCTCTCGCATTTGGGAACCAGGACATGAAAATATAAACAATTAAAACAATACGGTAAATACTGATTAAACTGATCAACAAAGAACCTATAAGCTGCATAATCCCTCCCCTTTCTTTTTAATAGTGCTCATCCCTTTCTGAAATGATTTCTGTAATAGCGCCCGAAATATCTACATTTTCCGGCGCACAGAAAAAGATCTGGCTGCCAACCTTCTGAATATCCCCGCCGATAGCATAAACAGTACCGCTTAGAAAATCAACGATGCGCCGGCCCTGATCCTTTGGCACCCGCTGCAGATTGATGATCACTGCTTTCCGGCTGCACAGGTGATCGGCAATATCCTGTACTTCCTCATAGCTGCGCGGCTCCAAGAGCATCACCTTCGAGGACTTCTGCACACTCTGCAGGCTCACCACGTTGCTTGGCGCCGCCCCCTGCTTGTTTTCATGCTGGGCATATTGCTCTTCTTCAGAAAGAGGAACTTCCTGTTCGACAACATCGTCGTCCATTTCAAAAAAACGCCGGAACTTCGAACGCAAACTCATCTTCTCCTCTCCTTTTTACACAGAGATACCGGCTGCTTTGTTACTTAACGCCGGAGTCTTTTATTCACCTACAAGCGAAGTGCCGAGCCGGATATGAGTAGCGCCTTCTTCAACAGCTACCATATAATCGTTGGACATTCCCATAGACAAATAACTGCAAGGCGCATGAGCCCAGCTTTTTTCCTGAATGTGTCCGCGCAACTCATTCATCTGCCGGAAAACCGGCCGGGTTCGTTCAGCATCCTCTTCAAATGGGGCGAGCGTCATTAATCCTACGATTCGGAGCCGGGGCAGTTTCATCAGCGATTCAATGAACGGTTCCACCTTTTCCGGGGAAAGCCCTGCTTTGCTTTCTTCTCCCGAAACATTCACCTGCACGAAGCATTCGGTAACTGTTTCTTCGGACCGTTTGTTGATTTCTTCTGCCAGGCTCCAGCGGTCGAGTGAATGAATGTATGCACATTTACCGATAATTTTTTTTGCTTTTTTTGATTGGAGGGTACCGATAAAATGAATGTCCGCCCGGCCGGAAACAGCTTCGTATTTTTCAAGTGCTCCTTCCACACGGTTTTCCCCTAAATTGGTTATTCCGGCGTTCACTGCCTCTATCGCGCGCTCCGGGGAGACATACTTTGTAACAGCAATGCATGTTACCTCCCCCGGGTCCCGGCCGGAGGCTTCGCAGGCACGGCCGATATTACGTTTTATCGCTTTCCAGTTGGATTCCACAGTGTTCAAGTGCAGCATCCTCCCTGCCTATATAATATAGATATAACTCATCATTCGTCCAGTTTTCCCGTTTTCACGGCGATGGGAGAAAAACAGCTCTTCCTCAGCGTAAGTACAGTAACGGCTAACAACAATACGTTCGGGAGCTATTCCTGCACGTTCAAGCAGAAGCCTGTTAGCAGTCTTTAGGTCAAGCTCATACCGGCCGTTTGCCTTTTGAATCCACGGCTTATGGTATAAAAAAACTTCTTTATCCTGAAAAGATTGGATGACTGCTTCATTTACCTCATAGTTGGCTCCGGATATCGACGGCCCAATGGCAGCATACATCTGCTCCACCGGGACTCCCTTCTCTATAAAAGCACGTACCATTTCTCCGCCGATGTCCGCTGCAGTTCCTTTCCACCCGGCGTGGGCCAGCCCGGCCACTGCAGAGCTCTCTGTATAAAAGAACAGAGGTACACAATCAGCATAAAAGCTCACAAGCGTAACGTCCTTCGATTGCGTAATTAGGCCGTCAGCTTCCGCCACAGCGGTCTCTCTTTGCTCACTGCCTTTGCCTGCATCGCTTTGGCCCACTTCCACAATCCGGCTGCCGTGGACCTGCTCCTCGGCAATCCACGTAGATAACGGGCGGTTAATATGCCTGGCAGTGATCATGCGATTATTTATAGTGGTATTATTGTCTTCCCCTACATGGAAAGCCGTATTCCGACTTTCATAAGGCGGCTTTCCTATGCCATCTGTTCTGGTGGTAAAACCGGCGGCCACTGCTGGACTTTTCGTTTCCAGCTGAAGAATGCCGTTTGTTAAAAGATGAAACGGCTCGTGCTTCATGCCATCATGCCCTTTCTGCTTATTGATCGGTTTGCACAAAACTCATCGCTTTATTATCCGTGTGCTCCAGCGAAGAAAAGCGGGCCGTGTCCGGCCCGCTTTTTTCTTCTATCGCCTGCCCCGCTTTAGCGGCGGCGCCGGTTGCGCAGAAATGTTGGAATATCGAGTCCTTCGTCTTCCTCCTGTCCCTCTCTGGACGATTCGTTTTCAGAAACAGGCTCTTCCTTCCATTCCTGTTGAGGCGCAGGCTGCTGTGGCTGCTGCGGAGCCTGTTGTCTTGACGGCTGCTGCCGGGAAACAGTCTGTCGGCCGCCGCCGCGTGTTCCCTGCGCGCTCCGCTGATCTTCACTATCCTGAAAGCCGGTCGCAATAACAGTAACGACGATCTCATCTTTCAGGTTTTCGTTAATCACTGAGCCGAAGATCATATTAACATCTGTATCCGAAGCTTCAGATACAATCTCAGCAGCTTCGTGCACTTCAAACAGACTCAGGTTGGAGCCGCCGGTGATGTTCATCAGGACGCCCTGGGCGCCTTCCACAGATGTTTCAAGCAGCGGGCTTGAAATGGCTTTCTTTGCTGCTTCCACGGCCCGGTTCTCTCCAGTGGAAATACCAATTCCCATCAGCGCAGAACCTTTTTCACTCATGATGGTTTTTACGTCAGCGAAATCCAGGTTGATAAGACCCGGCACCGCGATCAGGTCACTAATGCCCTGTACACCCTGGCGGAGAACGTTGTCCGCTTCACGGAACGCCTCAAGCATTGGTGTGCTTTTATCTACGATTTCAAGCAGACGGTCGTTTGGAATTACAATCAACGTGTCCACTTTCTCTTTCAGGGAAGAAATGCCATTGGAGGACTGCACTGCACGCTTCTTGCCTTCAAACGTAAACGGGCGTGTAACGACACCTACTGTCAAAGCCCCGATTTCTTTAGCTACTTCAGCAATCACCGGAGCCGCACCAGTACCTGTGCCTCCGCCCATGCCAGCTGTGATAAATACCATATCGGCACCAGTCAGCGCTTCCTCGAGCTGTTCTTTACTTTCTTCCGCAGCCTTTTTCCCGATCTCCGGGTTCGCGCCGGCGCCAAGGCCTCTAGTCAATTTCCCGCCTAGTTGAAGCTTTGTTTCTGCCTCTGATAATTTTAACGCCTGGGCGTCTGTGTTTACAGCAATAAATTCGACTCCCTGTAAACCGTTCTCGATCATACGATTCACAGCGTTCGAACCGCCCCCGCCGACACCGATGACTTTAATCTGGGCTAGCTGGTCCATATCCATTTCAAATTCCAACATATGTGGTCCTCCTATATAGTCGTTTTATCCATCGTTACTTAATTATTCAAAGAAAGATTTAAATACGCTTCGCATCCGCTCTTTAAACCCAGGCTCTTCCGGATCTTTTTCCTTTGTCCGGTTTTGCTGGCGCGTGCTTGAACCATTGCGGTAATTAGAGTCTCCTGCTGAAGCCGGACGGTCTGATTCAGCGTATTTCTCAGAGCGTCCTGCGGCTACAACGGACTCCTCCCCACTATGAACCTTCATGCTTTTATATGCAAATTCAATCAAGCCAATGCTTGCGGTGTACGTTGGCTCACGGACACCGATGTAGTCCGGCATGGCAAGACGGACATGCTGTTTCCAAATGTCCTGGGCAAGCTCAAGCGTTCCCGGCATCATGACTGCCCCTCCGGTTAACACGTAACCGCCGGGCAGATCATGATAACCCATGCGGGAGATCTCCTGCTGTACTAATGTAAGAATTTCTTCCATTCTTGGCTCGATTATCTCTGCGAGTTCGAGCTGCGTGAATTTTTTCTGGTCGTTGTTGCCAAGCGTCTGAATCGAAAATGACAAATCATCCGAAGCGTCATCGATAAAGGCGTGGCCATGCTCAAGCTTCAAGCGCTCCGCTTCTTCTGCAGTCGTTCTGATGCCTACAGAAATATCGTTGGAGATATGGCTGCCGCCGATCGGAAGAAAGGACATTGTCTGGAGCTGCCCTTCCTGAAACACAGAAACCGTGGTTGAGCCGCCGCCAATATCAATTAATGCAACGCCAAGAGAACGCTCGTCCTTTGATACGGCTACACTCCCTGAAGCCAACGGCTGCAATACAATATCTGCGATTTCCAGTCCTGCTCGCTCCACACAGCGTAGTAGGTTATGTAAAGCGGTTTTAGCTCCTGTAATAATAGTCCCTTCCATTTCCAGACGGGTGCCGAGCATGCCACGCGGGTCTTTAATTCCGTCCATTCCGTCTACAATAAACTGGGCTGGAATGATATCAATAATTTCTCTGTCAGGCGGTATACTCATTACATGCGCTGCGTCAATGACCCTTTCTACATCCTCATCCTGAATCTCGCGGTCTGTGCTTGATACAGCCACGATTCCATTACATGCCCGCATTTCCACTTGATTGCCGTTAATTCCTACAATGACTTGCTTTACTTCCAGATCAACCATTCGTTCAGCCTGGTCTACAGCCTCTTTAATCGCTTTAACCGTTTCATCGATATCGACGATCGCGCCTTTTCTCATACCGATAGACGGCGCCCGGCCGACTCCAATAATTTTCAAGGCGCCACCGCTCATATCTCCGATAATCGCTCGGACAGACGATGTGCCGACATCAAGACTGACATACAAATTTTCACTGTTCAAGGTTGGGCACCCCCTTATAGATCTATTTTCGCTTCAACGTTATAGCTATTACATCTTTTATAATTCCATACGCAACAGAATGTTTCCGGTTGCGCTTCCATTAATAATATATGGCAGTATTTTTGGGTGAGTTAAGAGAAATACGCCTTCTTTTCAGTCTACAACAACTATCTTCAATGGAAAAGGCAATTTTCAAACAATATTCATTCTTTTATCGTTCAGCTTCATTACCACTATTGTTTTCTTCTGATTCAGAAGAACTTCCTTCTGCTCCCTCAGGAGTATTGTTTCCTTCGATAAAACTCTCCTCAGGAACTTCCTGTGTCCCTTCATTTCCTTGCACAGATCCTTCTTCCGATTCTGTTGCTTTAAAGTACGGCGCTCTCATCATGTAAAGCACTCCATCCTGGCCGGCCTCAATGTTTCTTGCAATAGATGGATACGATCCCATGTATTCTGCAAAATCTGATACAGAGCTGCGTACCTCCAGACCATCATTCATATAAAGAGTAATATTGTCTTCATTACTCTCAGAAGGCTCGAAATACACTTCTGAAATCCGGTTGGTTACCCCCTCGCCAAGTTTACCAAGCTCTTCAGCAAATGCTCCGAGTCTGTCTTCATTATTAAAATTCTGCAAAAGCGGCGCATCGGCGGGAAGCTCCTTGTTTACCTTTTCTGTCAGCGTATGGCCGTTTTCAAGCACTGGGGCGTAAGCTTCTTCTGCCTGGGTGTAGGCAACTTTTTCATACTCAGTAACTTCAATATTTACGGTCGCTGGCCAAGATCTTGACACTTCTGCTTCTTCGACTTCCGGCAGTTGTTCTACATTATTTTTAATCACGTTTCTGTCCATTTCCCAAATATTCGTACCGACCTGGACCCCGCTCTCTTCTTTAATAGCCTGCTTCTCTGTAAAATGGGATCCACTCGTTTCAATACTACGGATATGACTTAACGGAGATTGAAAATAGATAACCAGCCCAATCAGAATAAAAAACACAGCCAGATAGATGAACAGCCGCCGTCGAGATTTTTGCCGGCGCTGCTCTTTTAAACTGGGATGGTGTTCTTCGAGCGAGACCAGCTTGCCATCATTTGGCTTCCTCACACCGCAGTCCTCCTCTATTCCCTCGCGTATCAGCTATCGGCTGATCTTCTTTTTACGATTTCCACTTCGGTCTCGAGGTCAATGCCGTAAGCATCTTTAACGGAGGAACGGGCTTTTTCAATTAAAGCAAGCACATCAGATGCTTTGGCGTTCCCTATGTTGACAATAAAGTTCGCATGCAGCTCTGATATCTGCGCCCCGCCGATCACGTGCCCTTTTAGCCCAATGTTTTCAATAAGCTCCCCGGCATGGTCCGGAAGAGGGTTTCGAAATACGCTTCCGGCGCAAGGGTGGGCCCACGGCTGCGTCTCTCTTCTGTACTCTTTGTAGTCCTGCATTTCCTTAAAAATGACATCCCTTTCGCCCTGTTCAAGTTTCAATCTGGCAGCAACACATATGCCTTTGTCCGACTGGAGCCTTGAGGTACGGTAGGCAAATCCCATCTCCTCATTTGGTATCCACTCCATTGTGCCATCTGGAAATAAGATTAGAGCTTCCGTCAGAACCTTCGACATGTCAGAGCCATGGGCCCCAGCATTCATAAATACTGCACCGCCCACACTCCCCGGGATCCCTCCGGCAAATTCCATGCCTCCGTATCCGTCTCTGCTTAGAATTGTAGCAAGCCGTACTAAAGGATAACCCGCTTCCACAGTAACTGTACCGTTATCATTTTCCATATTGGCGAGCTTTGTGCCAAATTTCAACACTACCCCTTCAATGCCTTCATCATCCACCAGCAGGTTTGAGCCCCGGCCGATAGCACGCCATGGCAGGTGTTCTTCCTGAATCCATTTCATCGCGTTCGTCAGCTCTTCTACGCTTGTCGGCTCAATCAGCCAATCTGCCGGACCTCCAATCTTCCAGGTCGTATGCTTTTCCAGTGGTTCATCTTTCATTACTTTTCCAAAGTCTTCAAAGTCCCACGCTGATTCCGCCTCTTGTCCCATGTAATCCCCTCCTGTTTTCTTATTCATTTATTTCAGGTTCCCTGGATTCATCACATTTTTGTTTTTATATACTCTCTTTTAACGAATGCATCATTTCGATCCATTCCTGAAGCCACCTTACGAAGGTGGCTTCAGGAGTGGAGCAAACCCGCACTCCTTCTCACCTGTACTTTCCGACGCATTCTATAAAGGTCCGGCCGCGTTCTTCAAACGTCTGGAACTGATCCCAGCTTGCACAGGCAGGGGAAAGCAATAGCACGTCCCCACTTTCAGAGAGCTGAAAGCCTTTATCCACAGCATCTTCCAAAAATTCTGTACGGTGAATTTCAGTTACTCCTGCTTCCTGTGCAGAGGCCGCTAGTTTATCTCTCGTCTGGCCATATGCGACTATTGCTTTGATTTTTTGAAAAGAATCTATCAGGTCATCAAAGGTATTACCACGGTCGAGTCCTCCAGCGAGCAGTACTACCGGCTCTTCAAAAGCTTCAATTGCTTTTTGGGTAGAGAGCATGTTTGTAGCTTTGGAATCGTTATAAATTTTACGCCCATTCACGATTCCACTAAATTCGAGACGGTGCTCGATGCCGTGAAAATCAGATAACGCCGATTCAATAGCTTCATTGGAAGCCCCCAGTACTTTTGCTGCTGCAATAGCCGCGAGCATGTTCTCTTTATTGTGCGCCCCGGGCAGAGAGGCACGGTCCAGAGCCATTACCGGCTCCGTTTTAAAATAAAACATACCGTCTTTAATGTATGCTCCGCCTTCACAAACTGAGGAAGTTGAAAAGGGTACGAGCGCCGCGCCGGAACGCTCTGCAATTCGCTTAACTTCTTTCTGGTCATAATTATAGACCGCTGCATCTTCTTTCGTCATGTTTTGAAAGAGCTTCGCTTTGGACTGCTCGTAATCATTCCGTGACCCGTGATAATCCAGGTGGGCATCAAAAATATTTAACAGTACGCCAACCTTGGGACGGAACTGCTGTATTCCTTTCAGCTGAAAGCTCGAGACCTCTGTAACCATAATCTGGTTCTTTTTGATTTGAGGAGCTACTTCACACGCCACCTTCCCAATATTACCAGCTACAGCCGCTTCCCTGTGGTCCTTTTTGAAAATGGCCTGGATTAATGAAGTGGTGGTTGTTTTCCCGTTTGAGCCTGTAATGGCTACCATTGTTCCTTCACAAAGCGCTGCCGCAAGCTCAATCTCCGTAATAATATTGAAATTTTTTTCCACGGCTTTTTCAATAAATGGGTGATGGTAAGGAATACCAGGGTTTTTAACAATGACCGAAAACGGTTCATCAAGCAAGGAAAGCGGGTGGTCTCCTGTAACCAACCGTATTCCAAGATTTTCAATCTCCTGCAGCGAGGCATCTTCTTTCACCGCTTCTTTCCCGTCATTCACTGTTACCTCTGCGCCGGAACGATGCAGTAGCTTTGCAGCCGCCAGTCCGCTTTTAGCCAGACCTACTATCAGTACTTTTTTTCCTTTATATTCTTCTAAGCGATCCATTATAAAAACACCTCTAATGCGACCCCGGACAGCCCGGCAGCAGCGCCTACTACCCAAAAAGCAGTAACGACCTGCCATTCCGACCAGCCTGATAGTTCAAAATGATGATGAACCGGGCTCATTTTAAATACTTTTTTTCCTCTTAATTTGTATGACATCACCTGGATAATAACGCTTAGTGTCTCCAAAACAAATACGAGGCCGATCACAATCAATGTCAGTTCGGTTTTTGTCAAAATTGCCACAGCAGCAATCGCTCCTCCGAGTGCCAGAGAACCAGTATCTCCCATAAAAATCTTTGCCGGGTATTTATTGAAGATTAAGAAGCCAAGCAGGCTGCCTACCACTGCAAACGAAAACAATCCGATATCCATGTACCCAAGCGAAAAAGCAACCAGGGCGTAGGCTGCAAATGCCATCGTTCCAGTACCGGCCAACAGCCCGTCCAGCCCGTCCGTCAGATTTACGGCATTAGAAGCTCCGACGAGCATGACAATAATAAGAAAGAAATAAGCCCAGCCAAATTCGAGCGACCACCCCGTACCCGGCACAGCTACGCTTGTATCAAACGTGCCGTTGTACAATACAATAAAAAAGATAAATGCAATAACAATCTGGCCAACCAGCTTCTGTATACTTGTAAGTCCCAGATTTCGCTTCATCACAATCTTAATGAAATCATCCAAAAATCCAAGGATGCCGAATCCTACAGTCACAAGTAAGAGGAGCCATATTTCCGTGGTGTATCCGACAAAAAGTGGCAGAACGATGAGAGCGGTGGCTAAAAGCCCCGCAATGATCATTACACCTCCCATCGTCGGGGTACCGCCTTTTTTCTGATGAGAGGCCGGCCCCATTTCTCTTATGCTCTGGCCAAATTTCAACCGTTTTAAAGCGGGAATAAGCAACGGTGCCGACACCGCACATATGGTAAATGAAACTATTGTTACTATTAAAGCTGCAAAACCCATTAAGGGAGCTCCTTTCAGTACGAAACGCTACGCCTGTTTATTATTTTTTCTGACTGCTTCTTTTGCTACTTTGCGGTCATCAAATGGCAAAGTTTGATCTCCTACTATCTGGTACGTTTCATGCCCTTTGCCTGCAATGAGCACGGTGTCTCCGGCTCCTGCCAGGAATACGGCACGTTCGATCGCCTTTTCGCGGTCTTCGATTATTTCATATGTGTTCCCGGTAAATCCTGCTTCCATCTGCTCTAATATGCTAACCGGGTCTTCTGAACGCGGATTGTCTGAGGTAAGGATCACCATATCGCTGAACTTTTCCGCAACAGCTGCCATCTTCGGCCTTTTTTCTTTATCTCTGTCGCCCCCGCAGCCTATTACGGCATAAAGACGTCCTTCAGTCATCTCCCGGGCTGTTTGGACTACATTTTCAAGTCCGCCTGGAGTGTGCGCATAATCAACGACAATCGTACTTTCCTGCCCGGCTTCTACAGCTTCAAACCTGCCGCTTACCCCCGGGGCATGTTTCAGTCCATCCACGATACTTGTGACTGATACATTTTCTGCAATACAGGCAGCAATAGCTGCAAGAGCATTGTACACATTGAACTTCCCAAGCAGTGGATATTCCACTTCGGTGCTGCCCCAAGGAGTATGCAGCGTAAAGGATGTTTTGCTCCCTGTCGTGTTTATATTCTCAGCGTAAATATCATTATTTTCACTGAGACCGTACGTAAGCACTGGCACTGTGGTTACTGCTTCGAAGTAAGCGGAAGCTGCGTCGTCACCATTTAAAACTGCTGTACTCAGCTCTCCTGCAAAGCTGTTGCCTAACTGGGAAAACAGAAGGCCTTTCGCATTTCTGTAGCTTTCCATCGATCCGTGGTAGTCCAGATGGTCCTGGGAAAGATTCGTAAAAACTGCTGTACGAAACTGTACGCCTCGTACGCGTCCCATCTGCAGGGCATGAGACGACACTTCCATCACGCAGCTTTTCACCTCTTTGTCCCTCATACCGGCAAACAGCTGCTGCAGCTCGAGAGATTCGGGTGTCGTGTTATTTGTCTCTATGGACTCACTTCCAATTTTGGCATACATTGTGCCGATTAAACCTGTCTTTGTCTGCTCTTCGTTCAGGATGGATTCGACTAAATGACTGGTAGTCGTTTTACCATTCGTTCCAGTAATACCTATTACACGAACATCTTTTGTAGGATGATCGTAAAAATGATCCGCAGCGTAGGCCATCACTTTCTGCGTATCTTTTACGAGCCACACCGGCGCTTCAACATCTACATGCCGTTCAGCTATTACCGCTGCAGCTCCGTTATTTACTGCCTGGGAGGCAAAATCGTGGCCGTCGACTTTTGTTCCTTCAATACAAAAAAACAGACCATTTGGGGTGACTTCCCTGGAATCCATATGTAAACTTTCTATTTCTTTATCTTCGCGTTCAAGCCTCACCATTATGCTTGGAATAATATCTGTAATATATTTCATTTCCGTGCCTCTTTTCTATCCGGAGCAAGTGTTTACCACTAATTATAGAAAAAATGTGTTTCGCCCTTCCCGGGTGTCTTTTAATGAACATGCACGCAGAGAACGAAAAAAGTCCTCTGCGTACACCCCACTCATTCTAATGTGAACAATCAAGCATGTCATGGGGCAATCGTCATTAGTTTTCTGCTGGTGCTTCACTTTCTTCTGGCTGTTCTTCCCCGGGGCTTCCCTCTGTTTCCTGGGGAGAAGCCTCTTCCGGCTGCACTTCATCGTTTTCATTTTCTTCAGCATTTTCTTCTTCTGCCGGCTGCTCTGTCTCGGCGTTCTGCAGCTCGTCCGGAGGCACCAGCTCCACTTCCATTTTTTCAGCAGCGCTTACGGCCGTCCCCGGATCAACCGATTGGGTGCTGACATAGCCCGAACCGTTTGCCGTTATATCGACCTCCAGCAGTTTTTCGAGACGCTGGATCTCCCGGAGGGACCATCCACTGACGTCCGGAATGCTTTTCTGGCCGTTCGTCAGGAAGATTACTTTTTCACCTACAATCAGGCGCTCTGTCTTTGTCGGGATCTGATTTTCGACCTGATTTCCGCTGCCGATGACTACCGGCTCGAGACCGGCTTTCTTAGCGGCTTTTTTAGCCTTTTTTACTGACTTCCCAGTGTAGTTTTCAAATTCAATGCCAGATTCTTCATACGCCTTGTTGTCTTCAACATCCGAAGGGGTAAGGTTCATGTATGAAAGGCTCTGCTGCATCACCGGATTAAAAATAGCACTCACGGCATCAGAGCCAGTTTCTGTCGGCTCCAGCTCCGGACGGTCCACAACAACATAAACAATAATTTCCGGATCGTCCACCGGGGCCATACCAATGAAGGAAAAAATGTTTTGGTTTTCTCCACTCAGATATCCTCCTCCCTCAGGGTCAGAGATCTGGGCTGTACCAGTTTTTCCTGCAACCTCGACTCCATCAATCTGATACGGAGCCCCAGTGCCATGTTCACCTTCAATAACGGTTTGCAGCTTTTCCCTTGTCTTTTTAGCCGCTTTCTTACTGATCGGCTCCCCTGCTACTTTGGGCTCGGATTCATACGTTGTTTCGTTGTTGTTCGGGTTTTCAATATGATCGATCACATAAGGCTGCATCATTTTGCCATCATTAGCGATGGCAGTAGCCCCCTGAATCATTTGAATAGGAGTGACTGTAGACGCCTGCCCAAAGGCTGTTATACCAACGTTTAATGGGGTTTCTTCCGCTAACGCCCCGTCCGCCTCATTCGGGAGATCAATCCCGGTTTCCTGGCCGAATCCGAATTTTTCCAGATAATTAAATAGGGCTCCTTCAGGCAGAATTTCAAGCGCAATTCTCATAAATGCTACGTTCGAAGAACGGCGGAGCCCTTCATTATAAGTGATTTCGCCCCAGCCTTCCCCGTTGTTATGATCCCGGATCGTTTCTCCGGACACGTTATATGTGCCGGATTCATAAGTATCTTTGCCTTCAAAGACGCCTTTATCAATCGCAGCAGCCAGCGTAAAGATTTTCATCGTCGAGCCGGGCTCAAACTGGTCGGACACAGCATAATTGGTATAATTTTCGATTTCTTCATATTCATTCGGGTTGAAGCTCGGCCGGTTGCTCATTCCGAGGATTTCACCGCTGTCTGCGTCTGCCACAACGCCCATCATTTTGTTTGGATTGTAGTTTTCTTCCACCTCTGACATCGACTGTTCAAGCACGCTTTGAATATTGCCATCCAGTGTCAGGTAAACGTCTTTGCCATCTTTAGCTGTGTTCGTCGTTGTCTCATCTTCGTCAAGAAGAGCATTCTCTTCCGATTCTGTTCTCGTGCCGTCTTTACCGGTCAATTCTTCATTTAACCCGGCTTCGAGCCCCATGTGAGCTTCTGACATATCCCGGCTCATGTAGCCAAGGACATGACTTGCAAACGTCTGGTTTGGATAATAACGCGTCGGCTCTTCACGAAAATGTATGCCTGCGAGGCCAAGCTGTTCAATTTCTTCTCTTTCAGATAACGTTAAATACTTGCTTCCTGAACCGAGTTCCACCTGATATTGGTCGCGGTTGAGCATTTCTTTCAGCTCTGCTGCTTCCATGCCGATCAATGGACCGAGTTTTTCAGCTACTTTAGCTGGATTTTTCACGTGATCATCGTAGGATTCATCGAGCACTGCATAAACCGAATAGGATGGCACCTGTTCTGCCAGCGGTTCGCCCTTCTTATCGAAAATAGTCCCCCGCTTCGCCTCGACGGTTTCAGTTGTAGTATACCTGGAGTCTGCCATACTTGCCAGGTCATTGCCCTCTACCGTTTTTCCCACTTGAATATAGACCATGCGGCCCGTGAAAATAAGGAAAAAAATAGAGACAGCAAGGACCAATAGGAGCGCCCGCACTTTCGTACTTTTCAATTTCTTCATGCTGAGAACGTTCACCACCTGAGTTTTTACATGTAACGGGGCCGCTGGTTAACTTGCAAGAAGGGAGCGGTACTGCCGTGTCCCCACGGTTTCCCCTCCCTTCTGTGTTAGTTCTGTTCTGTTCCGTTTACAACTTGAATATTTTCGTCCTTCATTTCCATGCCCAGTTCATTTTTAGCGTAATCCATGATGCGCTCCGGTGAACTAAGTTCAGCCACCTGCAGTTCAAGGTTTTGATTCACCTGCTGCTGCTCCTGGATCTGTGTAGCGGTCTGGTCGATTTGCTGATCCTGGGCGTGTATGGTGGCAAAATTCGAAACGATGAAAAAGGAGGCGATTAGAATCCCGACAATGACCGCAGTCATAATCAGTTTTTCACCTTTTGTAATACCACCGCGAACGTGGTACTGGACTTTTTTATGTACTATTTGTTTGTCTTCCTGCTGGCGTTTTATCTGCTGTGCCAAATTCTCCATTATTTTTTATCCTCCTCGCGTTTTTCGATGATTCGAAGCTTCGCGGAAGCCGCCCTTGGATTTTGCGTAAGTTCATCTTCTGATGGCAGGATCGGTTTCTTTGTGACCAGGTTGAAATCTGGTTCTGCTTCATCGGGCACGACCGGGAGTCCCTTCGGAAGCGGAGGTGGAGAACTTTTCTGTTTAAACAACTTTTTACAAATCCTGTCTTCTAACGAATGAAATGTTATGACACACAATCTTCCGCCGGGCGCTAACATGGTCAGCGCATCGTCAAGCGCTTCTTTGAACACATCAAGTTCATTATTTACAGCAATTCGCAAAGCCTGAAAAGTCCGCTTCGCCGGATGCCCGCCTTTTCTCCTGGCCGGTGCAGGTATTGCACTTTTGATGATTTCCACTAGTTCTTCGGTTGTTTCAATACGGTGATCTTCACGCGCTTTTTCGATTTTTCTGGCAATCTGTTTTGAGAAACGCTCTTCCCCGTATTCTGAGAGAATCTGCCAGATTTCCTGAAACGATGCTTCATTGACGATGTGTGCTGCTGTACGCTCCTGCCGGTGCCTATCCATCCTCATGTCAAGCGGGGCATTATAGCGGTAGCTGAACCCTCTTTCCGGCCGGTCGAACTGCGGTGATGACACTCCAAGATCGAATAATATCCCGTTTACCTGCTCAGTATGAAGCTCGAGCAGTTCTTCTTTTAAAAACTGGAAATTGCTATGTACGATCCTGAAATTTTCTCCATAAACCCGGAGCCGCTGCTCTGCATGAGCGATCGCTTCCTCATCCTGGTCAAAGGCTATTAAAAGGCCCTCGGAAGAAAGCTGCTTCATGACTTCTTCACTGTGTCCGCCGCCGCCGAGAGTACAATCAACATACACCCCGTCCGGACGAATATTCAGCCCCCGGACTGATGCTTCTTTCAATACGGTTTCATGTTCAAATTGTGGCGGCACTTCTATTCCTCCGGCAAAAACGTGTTTGATACTGCGCTAAAAATCCAGGTCGGCCATGTTTTCTGCAATGTCTGGAAATACTTCTTCTGATTCTGCATAATATTCGTCCCATTTGTGTTTATCCCATATTTCTACTCGGCTGCTTACCCCGATGATCATACATTCTTTTTTTAATTCTGCATATTGGCGGAGGGTGGTTGGAATCATCGAACGCCCCTGTTTATCAAGTTCGCATTCTGACGCTCCTGAAAAGAAAAAACGGGTGAATGCCCTTGCATCTTTTTTTGTGAAAGGCAAAGCTTTTAATTTAGTTTCAATGCGTTCCCATTCGTCATATGGATAAACAAACAAGCATCCATCCAGACCACGGGTAACGACGAAAGAATCTCCCAACTTCTCCCGAAAACGGGAGGGTATAATAATTCTTCCTTTATCGTCCATATTATGTTGATATTCTCCCATAAACATATGGACCCAACCTTTCACCACTCCTTACATTTAAGTTACCACATTCCCCCACTTTGTACCACTTTTTCCGGAAAATTTTTTAACAAAAAAAAAACTCCCCGATATTTCGGGAAGCTTTCAGCCGGATAACGTATAAATTAGTGTGCAGATGCTACAGTAATATAATATTCTGCCGGCCGCTTTTCCATTCTGTTTCGGCAGCCGTCTGCGCCGGAAGAAAGGCGCCGAATTCGTTTAACATAAATAAAATATTAACCTGCCTTTCCGCCGGTTCCCGGCGAGGATACAGGCGGCCGATAATTAACTCCAGCCGCCGGACATGTATCTGCACTCTCCGCTCCTGCTCTGCATCCAGCCGTTCTCCAAGGTAACAGGTTTCTTTTTCAATCCGTCTCCAGTTTTCTTTCGCAAAACTTTCCTGTGAAGGAAACTGGCGAATCCATTCTTTAGCAAGAGCTGCATGAGCTTCTTTCATTTCTTCCAACGCCTGGAGGGCTTTTGCTTTCCCGTCCACTTCCAGGGCAGCGCGGCGCACCTCCTGGAGTTTTTGTTCGAGTAAAGGTAAATCCAGCAGCATTCTATAGGGAACATTCTCTTTTTCAGCGGCCTGCTGTACCTGACGGGTGACATAATGCACTTCCATACGCTTTTGCACCACCGGCATCCGCATGCCGAGTAATTCAAACAATGGCTTTAAAAGAGACCAATACTGCATTTCCCCTGGCCCTGCCACAAAGTGCAGAACCGGGAGCATCTGCTCCTGCATCAGCGGCCGGGTAATTACGTCAGTGCTGAAACGGGTGGGTTGGCGCACTGCTTCTTCTAGTAATTTCTCCGTCCCCACAGTTTTTCCCGATCTCCGGCTCCTCCAGGCTCCATCTTTATATTCAAGCAGATGTCTCACGTAGTTTATATGATAGAATAGATGCCCGCTGTCAAAATTGATGCCCGCGACCTCGTCGTATCCCGCTGCCTTTCTTTCAGCTGTGCCCTGATAAACAGCCGCATTTATTTTATCTGGATCGGAAAGCAAAGTTTTAAAAAGCGGCTTTCCCAGTTCTCTCCATTCCGGCTGCTGCGGATCCATCATGATAAGTTTTGTATCCTTAAACAGCCAGCGCATCATCTCTGCAAAAAACTGGGACCACGACCTTGAACGATTCAAAAGCACATACACTTCATCTCGTAATTCTTTCGTAAATGGACTTTCGCGGAGCTTTGAAAAAGCTTCTTCCACGAACGCTTCCACTTCCGCTGCTTCAAACGGCTGCTCTGACACAGGCACATTCGGCAGAAAGTTTCCTTCGAACCTCGTTTTATCTAAATGCCCTTCAGCCGGGAAATTGACGTGGTTTACTTCCTCCCAGTCATGATCTTCCCCTGCAATCCAAAACAATGGAAGGACCGGACGCCCAAGCCGCTTCTCCTCCTGATCTGCAAGCTTTAGCACTGATAATGCCTTGGAAATTACCAGCGAGGGGCCGGTGAGCATGCCAGCCTGCTGGCCGCCCGCTACCACCACGGCCTCGTCATTGTCCATTTTTTCAAGAGCCTTGACCGCTTTATCCCCATAATACAGCCCGCCATTATACTTCTGCAGAAGCTGCTTTAAGTACCTGCGCTCAAAGGACCGGCCGTCTAAATAACGAAGCCGGTCCTCTACCCCCTGATTTTCCCCAGTGTAATGAAAGAGCTTCCTGGCACCGGGCCTGCCCGCTTGATAGTCATGTAAAAAATAATCGGTTTCTATTGGTTGTTCGTACAGAACTTTCATGTCAAACTACCTTCCTTCACGCCTTGCTCCGTTCTATGCCATAATCTGCAGATAGGCCCAATATCCGGCTAAGAGGATGTATCCTGCCGCAAATATAAAAAAGCTGCATCTCCATATGCCTTTCAGCACCCGAAAAAACTCCAGCTCCTCGCGGGAATGATAATGAATAATGGAAATCACGACAGCGCTGGCCAGAATCACTAAATAAATGACCCACAGGTAGGATTCGTTCCACAGGTCACTTGACCATCTATGGACCGAAGCGATGAACAACAGCGTAGTTGAGTCGCAGGCGGCCCTGAAGGCATATGCTTTTCTTTTCGTTAATTTTGCCGTGACCAGATAGGCTATGTACCAAAAAACCAGCGGCAGCGCCAAGCCTGCTTCCATTAACCATCCATATATCTGCTGTAGCATATTTGTCACTTTCCCTCATCCAGTTTGCTCTCATTTTCTTAACTCTATCACATTAAACCACAATACTATTAATGAATTATAGATGTCTCAAGCATTTTAGCATATCTCTTCTCTCCGGACTAGTAGCACCGCACGATCCAAACGGACGACTTTTCACTTTTCGACTTTAAGCGTTTTCGTGTATAATGAAGTTGGAAGTTATTAGTGAAGGAGGCCAATCGCATGAGTGGAATTGAAGTTGTACCATTACTCATAAACTACAAGACATTAGAAGAATTTCAAAACTTCAAAGAAGTTGGCGCTCAAGAGCTTTCTATGCAGGAAGAGCTCGAGGAAAACATCATGGAAAACGACATCCGTTCTCCATTTTACGGCATCTATTTTGGAGGCCGGCTGGTCGCACGTATGTGCTTATATACAATTACCGGCAAATATGACCGCTTTTTTGATCCTCCCCAGGACTACCTTGAACTCTGGAAGCTTGAAGTACTCGAGCCATACCAGGGACGTGGTTTTGGCGAAGAGCTTGTCAATTACGCAAAGAGCTTTGAGCTGCCGGTTAAAACAAACGCACGGCAGCGTTCAGATGATTTCTGGCTGAAAATGGGCTTTGAGCCCGCAGAATATAACCCGGTCAGGGACCGTGGCGAAAATCCATATGTCTGGTATCCAAAAGGGGTACAGCCGCAGAAAGCAGAGGAGCTAACTGCAGAACCACCGCTTTCTGACACTGAATCATAAGCAATGCCTTTCCGATATCATAAAAAAACAGGGCGCCGAAAACGGCACCCTGTTTTTTATTTTTCTACAACTGTTTCGCCTTTGTAAGAACCGCAGTTTCTGCACACACGGTGAGATAGTTTCTGCTCTCCGCATTGTTCACATTCTACCATACCTGGTACTGCTACTTTTTGATGAGCTCTGCGCATACGTTTACGGGTCTTAGAAGTACGTCTAAAAGGTACTGCCATGATTCCCACCTCCTTATAAGATAAAGATTATTTCAACCAGTGAATGATTTTGGATCAGCTGGAGCCTTTATCGAAATACTTCGATAAATCAGCCATTCTCGGATCAACTTTAGGAGCTTCCTGCTCCCGTTCCTTTATTAATTCATCCTCCGAGATTACCCGCCAGTCGTCTCCACTTTGAGGAGCAAGCGGCTCACCGTCCCCTTCTTTGGCGAAAACTCTGAAGGGCATTTCAAGGAAAATGTTTTCTTTAATATATGGGAGAAGATCGACAAAACCATCTTCTGGCTCGTGTTCATTAATGTTTTCTTCGTCCGCCGGCATACCGTCCAGCCGAAATGCTTCAAACATTTCCACATCAAACGGATGGTGGACATCCGCGAGCGTCCGTGCACATGGTAGTATCATTGTTCCTTTTAACCGCAGGCTTACATGGAAGGTTTCTTCAACGATCGATCCTTCGCCCTGAACCTGCACGGCACTGATATCCCTTAATTCTTTGTCACGCTCAATCATTTCTGATACATCTGCGCTGCCTTCAATGTTAAACGATTGTTCGTGCTTCTTTGAAAGTAACTGCTGGATACCCCATTTCATTGGATCCACCTCCAGACAACAAGAGTAATTATATCCATCGAAACGACCTTTGTCAATATTTTTTCTTTACAGTAAACCCTTTTGAACTCTCGAAAAACATCGTATCATGAATAAAGAAAAGAGAAAAGCGATATTTACCGAAAATACCCTAGTTGAAAGGCGGTCCTATCATGAATGTCTTAGGAATGGTTGTCGAATACAATCCTTTCCATAACGGCCACCTCTACCATCTCGAACAGGCCGGCACCCAAAGTAACGCGGATGTAGTCGTATGTATAATGAGCGGCCCTTTTCTCCAGCGGGGTGAACCAGCTCTCGTTCCTAAAAGAGAGCGGGCGGAAATGGCGCTCTCGAGCGGCGCCGACCTTGTTATTGAGCTTCCGTACATGTTCGCCTGCCAGCACGCCGACATATTTGCTGCGGGGGCTGTTTCCATCTGTAGAGAGCTTGGCATTACTCATTTGAACTTCGGGAGTGAACATGGAAAAGCTGCCCCATTTGTACAGCTTGTTGATTTCCTGCACACCCACAGGGGCCGTTTTGATGAGCGCGTCCGCTTTCATATTCAGGGAGGCTGCAGCTACGCCAAAGCAAACGAACTGGCATATAGAGACTTGGAGGCTCCGGGCTCGCTGCCGGACTTGAGCCAGCCAAACAATATCCTCGGCTTTCATTACACAAACGCTGCCGCCCGGATGTATCCCTCGCTTCACATAGGCACCATCAAACGTAAAAACGCTTCTTATCACGATATTTCTCCGCGGGATCCGTCTATCGCGAGCGCCACCAGTCTCCGGCACATGCTTGAAAGAAACGAAGATATCAGTGCTTATATCCCTGAGGCGTCCAGGCGTATTCTAGCCGGCCTTCCAGCCCTGCGCTATTGGGAGGATTACTTTTCAGTTCTACAGGCAAAAATGCTGACCATGCCCACCGCCGACCTTGCCTCTCTCTATGATATGTCCGAAGGCCTCCATCACCGCATGCAGCGCCTGATGAAAGAAGCAACCGGCTTCGGGCAGTGGCTGCAGCTGGTTAAAACGAAGCGCTATACTTTAACACGGCTGCAGCGCACCGCAGTACATCTATTGACCGGCCTTACAAAAGAGGAAGCTCACGCAGCCTCTGATGGCCAGCACGTTGATCACCTGAGGGTGCTCGGCATGAATGCACGGGGGAGAACTTATCTAAATAAAGCTAAAAAGAATATTTCTATCCCTCTTTACACAAAAATGACTAATAAAAAAACGCCGCAGCTGGCTGTGGGCGAAAGAGCTGATACTGCTTATGCGCTTTTGCTTCCACCTTCTGAAAGACAGAAAGAATGGCGGAGAGATTATGACCTTCCGCCCCTTCTGCTTTTTTAAGAATTGCTTTCAGCTTTTTTTAAATCGTTTTTCAGATACTCCACTGCTTCCTCCAGCGTTGCCACTGGCACCACTTTCATATCACTGTTGATGCTTCGTGCCGTCTGCCTGGCAATTTCATAATTGGACGGAGAAGCCATGCCGGCATCCGGGGCAAAAAAGACATCTATGTCCTTTTTATCCGCTGCGACGATTTTTTTATCTATTCCGCCAATTGGGCCAACTTCACCCTGTTCATCAATGGTCCCGGTGCCGGCTATTTTTTTTCCGCCTGTAATATCTTCTTCTGTAAGCTGATTGTATACTTCAAGGGCAAACATCAAGCCGGCGGAGGGCCCACCTATGGAGCCTGCATCAATTGTGGCCTCTGGGTTAAGAGAAACGGACCTTTCTGTATAAGGATACAATATTCCAAGACCCGAGCTTTCTTCCTCCCCTGTCGAGGCCGGAAATGATTCCACAGCTATCTCTGCTTCCATCTGCTCTTTATTTCGCTGGAAGGCTATAGTTGCTTTCTCGCCGGTCTCTATGCCCTCAATCGCGTTGTTTAATTCCTCAAGTGTCTGAACCTCTCTGCCATTGACCGCCTGGATCAAGTCTCCTTCCTCGAGCTTTTCTGCCGCATCCATTCCATCAATAAAATCACTGGCCCTTACTCCGCGGTATTTTACATTCACTGTCTTTCCAGCCGCTTCATACGCTGCTATTTCTGCAGACTCCTGGGAGCTCTCCATCACCTGGCGCTGGCGTTCAAAAAATTCTTCCTCACTTTCATCTCCGAATTGGTAGGAATCCTTTGGGGAAAGCTCCCGGTAAGGAGAAAATACCGACCATAAAGCGAGCGCCGGGGTAGCTCCCTGCTGGTAAACAGTCGTTAAATACATCTCACCGGACTCCCCGGCTCCCTCCTCCACCTCTACAACGGAGGACAAGCTGGCCGCTGAGCCCGGCTGTATATAATAATACGGGAGAGGCGCCTGCGTTAATATAAGCACAACAGCTGCTATGACAGCCGCAGTAATAATCCGCCGCATTTTCCTGTTTCGGTTGTGATACATGGTCTTCATCCTTTATTAAACGATTATTCTTCATCATACGAAGGATGGCTGGAAATTTGCAACGAATCGCACTTCTACCCCCGGCTCTTTTTCTCAAACTGTTTCCGAAGTGCCTCCTCCACATGCGCAGGCACGAGGCCGGAAACGTCCGCTCCGTATTCCGCTACTTCTTTTACAATACTCGAGCTTAAATAAGAATACTGGTGATTTGTCATCATAAAAAAAGTCTCTACTCCGGGTTCAAGCTTTCTGTTAATTGAAGCCGCCTGCATTTCATACTCAAAATCAGACACAGCCCGGAGGCCTCTTACAATCGTATCGGCTTTCACTTCTTTTACATAGTCCACTAAGAGCCCGTGAAAAGCATCCACTTCCACGCCTGGCATGTGTTTGACCGATTCTTCAATTAATTTTACCCGTTGGTCAATAGAGAAGAACGGCTCTTTTTTCCGGTTATGCAGCACCGCCACCACCACATGATCGAATACATTGTGTGCCCGTTCGATTATATCCAGATGGCCATTGGTAACCGGATCAAAGCTTCCTGGATAAATTGCCTTACTCGCCATTTTCAGGACCTCCCGTCAGCTGCAATATTGTAAGCGTTGTGTCACCATAATTTTTTTCTGCGAAAACCGACAGTCGTTCGTCAAACGCTGCCGCTTTTGCTGCGGCGTGTTCCCATATCAGCATGCCGTTTTCCTTTAACATCGAGCAGTTCAACAGCTTTCCTACTAGCTGTTCTGCTTTTTCTTCTGCGTAAGGAGGATCGAAGAACACTAAATCGAAACTACGCCCCCGGCTTTCCAAACGATCGATTGCCTTAGAAGCTTCTGAACGATAAACTTCCGCCCGCTCGCCAAGGTTCAAAGCATCAATATTGCTCCGGACTGTCTTGACGGCGGTTTGAGCTTTGTCGACAAAAACAGCCGAGCTGCAGCCTCTGCTCAGCGCTTCAATTCCGAGATTTCCGGTTCCTGCAAATAAATCGAGCACCGTTTCCCCATCAGAAAAAAACGGGCCAAGCTTATGAAACAACGCCTCCTTCACTTTATCAGAAGTCGGCCGGGTGCCGGTTCCAGGAACGGCTTTCAGCCGGCGCCCTTTAAAATCTCCTGCTATCACTCTCATACCTTTCGCCTCACTCTACGATTCTGTGCGCTGTGCCAGCTTTGGAAGTACTTTTGCATACATGACAAAAGCGGCAGCTCCCAGTATGGCAGCGCTAATTAAAAATAGGCCGCGCATGCCGAGAGCGGCGCTGATTAAGCCCCCGGCCGCCGGCCCGAGCATGTTTCCAAGAAACAAGAAGCTGTTGGAAAAGCCGTAGGCCCGGCTCTCCATTCCCTGCGGGGACAGCTGCCGGATTAGCGTGTTAGCTGCCGGCAGCAGTCCGCCAAGACACAAGCCGACCAAAAAACGCGCCACGATCAGCTGCCAAAGGTTGGTAACAAAAGCCTGCGGAATAGAAAGGAGCACAGCACCGATTAACGAACCGAACAGCACATACTGGGCTCCTCTTGTATCACTGAGTTTGCCAAGCTTGGGCGAAGCAAGCATATTCGCCACCCCCAGGGAAGCTACGGCCAGTCCGGCATAGAAAGCATTTTCCTCTCTGCCGCTCAGCTCCCCGACAAACACGGAAATAAGCGGGTTGACCCCGATCAGCGCAAATTGCACGAGAAAAATAACAGTGTACAGGGGGATCATCGGCTGTACACCTGCGATTTTTTTGAAATCATCGCTCGTTTTCGTTTTCTCCGCCTTTTCCGGCTTCTCGAAGTCTTCTTTCACTAAAAACAAAACGGCTACCGCAGCTACGGCGATACCGAGCCCGGTAATGTTAAATATGGCCCGGAAGCCAAACGCGTCTGCTAGAAGACCGCCGATCAGCGGCCCACAAATTGTTCCTGCCACCGTGCCTGACTGCAGCAATCCAAGCGCCCTGCCTGCGTATTCTTTAGGCGTATTTGTAGACACAAGCGCAATCGAAGCAGGAATAAAACCGCTAATCGTGCCATTTAGCATTCTCAGAAAAAAAAGACTCCATGGGCCGGTAGCAAATCCCATCAGTACCATTACTATGGCCATGCCGAATCCCGAACGGAGCACCATCAGCTTACGGCCCTGTCTGTCAGCAATTTTACCCCAGAGCGGGGCAAACAAAAAAGCTGTTAAAAAATTAACGCCAAAAATAACGCCTGACCAGATACTTATCTGCCCAGGATCTGTCACTCCGAGTTCCTGCAGATACAGCGGCAGGAATGGAACGATCATCGTCATGGCTGCCATCACAAAAAATTGGGCGGCCATTAATATATATAAATTTTTTCTCCATTTTACCATTAGAGAGGTCCCTTCTTTCTGCCTCCCCTATTATAAAACAGCGTTCCCAATGGGACAATAAAAGTCAATTTATTTATATCCCGATACTGTCATCCTGCGGTTGGCTTTCTTTTTCAACTTTATGGTATTCTAGCGGAATAAATGGTTTTTCCGACCGTTCCACCCTTTCTACAAAACCAAGGTTTCCCAGCTGACTTATGACCATTTCCGCATTTTCCTGATCCACATATAAAACTGCGTATTTCATTTGTTTGGAAACGTAATGCACTAACCCGTACTTTCTCAGCTGCCTCGCCTGTTTGACGGATTTAATCCAAACGGCTACCCCGATTCTCGGCTGATGCATGAAAGCACATCCTTTCGCGTGATTTTCGTTAAGTCTAGCATGCCGGAGGAAAAAAGAGCAATGCTGGCAAGGAGGAGTAACATGAGCCAACCATCTGTAATAATTATTGGCGGAGGCTTCGGCGGACTTACGGCATCTGCTCTGCTCGCCTGCCATCACTATAATGTCACTTTATTTGAAGCTTCCAACGAATGGGGAGGGTGTGCCGGAAAGTTTACGCACAAGCCTCATCTGTTTCCAGTCGGGGCTACACTCGGGCTGGGCCTGCAGCAGCCAGACGGCCTTCATTACCGCGTCTTCAACTACCTGAAGGAGCCGCTCCCAGAACATGTGGGCCTTGAGACCATTATGCAGGTACACGCTCCTTCTTTTTCTCTTCCGTTGTATTCTTCACGGGAAAAACATATCGATACTCTCTGCCGGTTGTTCCCTTCCTCGGCAGATGGCATCCGCTCGCTATACCGTTATATTTCCCGGGTCGGGGAGGAACTCCGGAAGCTGATCCATCACCTTCCGGTTCTTCCCATGCAGAAGCCCGCAGATTTCATCCGCTCGGTCCGGGCACTCAGACCCGGCATTCTCGGCGCTGTCCGCTGGCTTGCCGCCTCTACTGAAGATGTGCTGCGGCATTACCGTCTGCAGGACACCGAGGTGCACCAGTATATTGACGGGCAGCTTCTGGACAGCCTGCAGACAAGCAGCCGCCACGCTCCTGCCTTGCTTGGATTGTACGCCCTCGATTTATACCATCAGGGAGCTTCTTATGTATATGGCGGGCTGTACCGCATGGCCGAGCAGTTAAAAGAAGCAGCCGAACGCCACAGCGCCTCGATGCAGAAACGCCGCCGCATTCAGGCGGTGGAAAGAAACAGCGACGGCACCTGGACAGCTATCGATCATCGGGAACGAAGAACCACTGCCGATCATCTGGTGTTAAACATCCCAGTCCAGGCCGCGCTCCCGCTTTTTCACCCTAAAGAGCGAAACCAGTTTACCCGTCGCTGGCAGACCAAATCCGAAACGCCGATCTGGAGCACGTTTTCCATGTACGGAGTCTGCGAGCCCTCCGCTCCTCCCTCAGCGTTGTTTCATCAATTGCTTTGGGACCAGAACATTCCCGGCATTTCGAGCCATTTGTTTTATTCATTATCAGCACCGGATGACCGCACCCGGGCCCCCGAAGGTGAGCGTACGTTTACCGTTTCCACTCATACGCCGCCCGAGTTCTGGGAAGATCTTTCTTTATATGAAGAAAAAAAGTCAGCAGCCACCAGGGCGCTTGTAGAAAAAATCCAGGAAGCCGGCTTGCCTGTCCAGCCGGAGCGGGTCCTGCCCGGTGCTCCGCATGCCTGGGAGCGATACATTAAACGTCCCCGCGGCATGGTCGGCGGCTTTCCACAGACGAGAAGGGATACGTTTTTTTACCCATTATCCCATCGTTCTCCCCTTGAAAACGTATGGTTCTGCGGAGACTCTATTTTTCCGGGAGCGAGTACCATGGCCGTGACCATGAGCGGTATCCATGTGTTTGAATCAATCAGCGGGCAGTCGTTTGCCGCTTTTGAACGAAAGCAGTAGTCATTTGCGGTAAAACTGCTTTCGTCCAACTTTTTCCACCGCCGACGGCCACAGCTGATAAAGCGCACTGAGCATTCCCATCCAGCGGGGCATAAAAACTGTACGCTTTGGCTGCTCCACTAGCTGCACAAGCCTACCAGCCACTTTCTCCGGGGCCAGGGCGAGCTGCTCGACCGAACGCTTATATCTCCCGCTTGGATCGGCGCGGTCATGGAAATCGGTTTTTACCGGTCCGGTATTTAACACTGAAACCCGTATTCCGCTCTCCGCGGTTTCGAGCCGCAGCGCTTCTGCAAACCCAATTACTGCACGCTTGCTGGCCGCATAAACGGTCGCTTTTGGAGTGCCGATAATGCCCGCGGTTGAACCTGTGAATATGACATGCCCGCCGGCCTGTTTTAATTCAGGAAGCAGTGCCTGCGTGATAGCAATGTTTCCTTTTACGTTTGTATTTATCATCTGCTCCCAGTCTTTTATACTCAATTGCTCCAGCTCCCCGAATTTCCCAGTGCCGGCATTATTGATAAGGACGTCCGGTTTTCCGTGAACAGCGGTTATTTTTTTCATTTCTTCTGCTGCATCTTCAATTATTTCTACATCCATTGTCCAGGCGATAAATTCCCCGGGGTGAGCCTCCCACTCTACTGCTGCGGCTTGCAGTTTCTGCGTGTTTCTTCCTATGCCTATTACTTTCTCTCCATTTTGCACGAGCTTTTCTGCTGTTTTTCTGCCGATGCCGCTGCTTGCTCCTGTTAGTATAATTGTTTTCAATCATTCTTCCTCCCCTCTGGTGTATTAAAACTTGACAAACCACCCGGCTCTTCACATAATAGTAATCACAAATAAGCTGAATAGTGCAAAAGCTGTGAAACGGAAATAGTAGGACAAAGCACCGACAGAGAGCATAGCCATGAGCTGAAAGCTATGCCGGAATTTGTTTTGCCTGAACCTGTCCGTGAGCTTCCTTTAGGACGCAGCCCTGCGTTAATGGGCATGAGCGGAAAAGACAAAGTCTTTTCAACTAAAGGTGGTACCGCGGATAACTCTTTCGTCCTTTTACAGGCGAAAGAGTTTTTTATATGCACCCAGTACGAATAAAGACAGGTGGTTCCAATGAAAAAAGAACGGGTCGTTGTTAAAATCGGAAGCAGTTCTTTAACAAATCAGCAGGGAAGTTTAAGCAGGGAAAAGCTGAAGCAGTACGCAGATGAAATCATCCAGCTCCGCCAGGCGGGAAATGAAGTCGTGTTGATCAGCTCCGGCGCGGTCGCTGCCGGCTTTTACGATCTCGGCTACCCGTCCCGGCCGGTTACCACTGCCGGCAAACAGGCTGCGGCCGCTGTCGGCCAAAGTCAGCTGATGCAGGCATATAACGAAGAATTTAGCAGAGTAAACATTGCCTGCGGGCAGTTGCTTTTAACCCGGGAGAATTTCGCCAATCACAGCCAGTACCAAAACGCCCACTCCACGATCACCGAGCTGCTTCACCGCCAGGTACTTCCTATTATCAACGAAAACGATTCTATTGCTGTTGATGAACTTACTTTCGGGGATAATGACATGCTGTCCGCGCTTGTAGCAGGGCTTGTACATGCAGATACACTGCTGATATTAACAGACATTAACGGGATTTACGACAAGAATCCAAACGAAGACCAGGGGGCCAAAAAATATCATTTCATCCCGGCCATTACGAATGACCTGATGGACCAGGCCGGAGAAACCAGCTCTTCTGTAGGAACCGGCGGTATGCGTTCCAAATTAAAAGCAGCCGGCACCGCTCTCCGCCTGGGCACCCGGGTGTTTGTCGGCAGGCTCAGCAGCGGACACCGACTTGAAGACGTCCTTAGCGGCAAAGGGGACGGCACCTATATAGGCGTGCCCGGCGGGGACGTTTTAAACAATAAAAAACAATGGATCGGTCTCCATTCCGTTACCGCGGGCGCTGTAGTGGTCGATGACGGAGCGGCAAAAGCGCTGCTGCGTTCAGGCAAAAGCCTTCTCCCTGCCGGTATCGTCGATGTGCAGGGCCACTTTTCAGCCGGCAACGTTGTTGATGTGTATGACCAGAAAGATAACCTGCTCGGCCGGGGACAGGTCAACATGAGTGCCGAGGAGCTCCAGGCTGTGAAAGGGAAATCCACGGCCGAGGCTGCATCCTTTACGTCAACGTCGAAATCAGAAGTCATTCACCGGGATAACTGGATTACTACCGTAAGGGAGAGATAAACATGGAACAAACACAAATCAGTACTCAAATGCGGGTGCAGGGAGAAGCAGCTAAAAAAGCGGCTAAACGTGTCGCTACTGCTTCCACCGAAGAAAAAAACAAGGCGCTTTCACTTATCGCTGACGAACTTGAAACGCGGGAAACTTTTATTCTTGAAGCAAACGCCAAGGATCTCGAAGCAGGAAGAAAAAACGGCTTGTCCTCCGCCCTGCTTGACCGGCTCACGCTCGACTCCGGGCGTATTGCAGGGATGGCTGACGGATGCCGGCAGATTGCTTCTCTTGAAGACCCTATTGGCGAAACTATTGAATCCTGGACCCGGCCGAACGGTCTGAAATTGGAAAGCGTCCGGGTGCCGCTCGGTGTCATTGGCATGATCTACGAAGCCCGGCCGAATGTAACAGCGGACGCAGCCGCCCTTGCTCTAAAAACCGGCAACGGAGTTCTTTTACGTGGCAGCTCTTCCGCTTTTCGATCGAACCAGGCAGTCATGGACGCTATTTGGGAGGCTCTGGCAAAAACCTCTCTTCCGAAAGAAGCGGTTCAGCTCGCCTCCGACACGTCAAGGGAAGCGGCCGCGACGATGTTTCAAATGAATGATTACCTGGACGTTTTGATTCCGCGCGGAGGCGCCAATCTAATAAAAACCGTGGTGGATCAGTCGACTGTGCCTGTCCTTGAAACCGGTGTCGGCAACTGCCATATTTTTATTGATGACAGCGCCGTGGCTGATAAAGCAGTTCAGATTGCCATTAATGCCAAAACGCAGCGTCCTTCTGTCTGTAACGCAGCTGAAACCCTCCTTGTGCATGAGGCATGGCTTGAGGCTCACGGAGAAGCCCTTGTCCATGCGCTGCTCGCCCACGGGGTTACTATCCGGGGAGACGCTTCAGTGCAAAAGCTGCACGGCGATGTGGAGCCTGCAGCCGACGAGGATTGGAACACTGAATATCTGGATATGATAGTCTCGATGAAAACCGTAAAGAGCACCGAAGAGGCCATCGAGCATATCAATATGTTCACGACGTATCACTCCGAAGCAATCCTTACAGAGTCCGAGGAAAATAAACGGATGTTTTTCCAACAGATCGATGCAGCGGCGCTTTATCATAACGCCTCTACCCGGTTCACCGATGGGTTTGAATTTGGCTTCGGGGCCGAGATCGGCGTCAGCACTCAAAAGCTGCATGCCCGAGGGCCAATGGGACTAAAAGCGATCACTTCCTACAAATATTTAATTCACGGAGATGGACAGATTAAATGATGACAAAAACTAATCTACAGCAGAAAACAATTGCTTTTATCGGCTCCGGCTCGATGGCGGAGGCTATATTTTCCGGTCTTCTGCGCCACGAGCTGGTCAAACCGGCAAACGTGCTTGGGACGGTAAAAACCTCTGCTGATAAGCAGGAGCGGCTGAAAAAGCAGTACGGTATTCAGGTAAAAACTGATAATAAAGAGGCGGTAAAGGCGGCAGACGTCGTCGTTCTGGCCGTTAAGCCGAAAGACGCCGAAGCAGTCATTCAGTCATTCGCCGAGGAGCTAACAAAAGATAAGCTAGTGATCAGCGTTCTGGCCGGCATTTCCTTAAATAATCTGGAAGCTTTCGCTGGCAAAGAGGTGCCGGTAGTGCGTTCAATGCCAAACACGTCTGCGCACGTCGGTGCTTCGACAACAGCTATATGCGCCGGTTCCTATGCTACTGACGAAGATCTCGATCTTGCGGAATCGTTGTTTCAGGTAGTCGGCAGCGTACACACAATTTCTGAAGAGGATATTGACAGCTTCACCGCGATTGCCGGCAGCGGACCTGCCTATTTTTATTATTTCCTTGAAGCTATGGAGCAGATGGCGGCTGAAGCTGGCTTCCCGCCGGAGGAAGCAAAAAATATTATCGCTCATACGATAGAAGGAGCGGCTTATCGCTACCTTGATTCCGATAAAAAACCGCACGAACTGTACCAGGAGGTACTGAGTCCAAACGGGGTGACTGAAGCGGCGTTTACCCACCTGGAAAAACACAGAGTGCAAAAGCATTTTTTAGAAGCCATGAAAGAGGCTTCCAGGCGATCCGGGTCCATCGGTGATTAAAAGCAGAAAGCAGGAGCCGGCTCCCGGTTCCTGCTTTTTTATTGAAGCAGCGATACAATTTTTTTCGCTGCATCCTTTCCGCTTAAAACGGCCCCTTCCACTTTTCCTTCACCAAATGCATCCCCGGCAAATGCAAGAGGATAAGGATCATCATAGCTTCGTGAATGATTTGGGTACATATGCACCGGCTTCGCATACCTCCAGCGCTTTGGGTGGAGCTTCAGTACCTTTTCCCGGTCCAGCAGCGGCCCGGCGATGCGGCACAGCTCTTCAGCAAAAGCTTCGCCGCTGTCGTTCCAGTGCTCCCTCGACCATTCTCCTTCTGCATGCACCGTAAGTACGCAGGTTTCGGAAATGCCTTTTTGCTGATTACAGCCGATAAACTGAATTCTTGGATCCTTTGTCTGGATGCCCCCCGGAACCTGAAGAGGGCTTTCCCCTTCATATTCAATCATTACAGCCAGGCACGGGTCGTATTGAATTGAGGAAAGATCCTTTTCCCAAAGGCGCTCCCCGGGCACGTTTTGCAGCATATCAAGGGATTGCGGCACCGGGGGAGTTAAAAGTACAGCTCGCGTTTCCATATGATTAGTTTCTGTACGAAGTATCCAACCTTCTTTCCCGGGCACGATAGCATTAATTTTTGTTTCTTTTTCTATCGTTTTCCCTTTCCATAAATTTTTCATCAACGGAGCCATCCCAGCGTTACCTACGTATCTCGGGTGCCCGTCTCCTTGAAAATGCTGCTCTTGTTCAAGGTTTTCCAGCTGAATAAAGCCGTTACTCCAATTGCGTATGTATTTCGCGCCCTCCCATTCCTTTGCTATTTCACGCATAGATTGACTTCTGGCGGTGAAGAACTGGGTGCCATGGTCCGCACGCCCGTCGTTCAATCTTCTTGTTGCCATTCTGCCCCCGACTCCTCTGCTTTTTTCGACCACCATAGTGCCCAGGCCGTGCTTTTCAAGTTCCCGGTTCGCGCTCCATCCGGCGAGACCGGCACCGACAATAATGACATCCGGATTCATATAACTCCTCCTCTTAAAGCTATTTCTTTTCTTTACCTGCTATTTTTTGTACAATCAAAACGGTTCACATCTTTTTAAAGGAGTCCACCTATGAGCGAGATATCTACCTTTACCCGTTTTCGGCAGCGTTTAGCTGTCATTTTAAATCAGCCGGTTTTCACTGCCATTGTAACGACACTTATATTATTCAATGCCCTGCTCGTAGGTCTTGAAACTTCCGAAGCATTATACAACCGCTACGAAAATACGTTTTCAGTATTAAATTACGTACTTCTCTGGCTGTTTACCATTGAGGTTATCATCCGGTTTCTTGGTGTCTTTCCTTCCTACAATTTTTTCCGGTCTCCCTGGAACTGGTTTGATTTTTTCATTGTAGCGGCCGGCCATATTTTTGCCGGCTCCGCTTTCATCACCGTCCTTCGGGTGCTGCGGGTGCTCCGGGTGCTGCGCGCTATCACGGTTGTCCCTTCCCTGCGCCGGCTTGTAGATGCTCTGCTTCGTACCATTCCCTCTTTAGGAAATATTATGATTTTGATGAGCATTATTTTTTACGTTTATGCTGTAATCGGTACGATGCTTTACCGCGACACCGCCCCTGCTTATTTCGGTGATATTTTCCAGTCCCTGCTGACGTTATTTCAGGTGGTCACATTGGAGTCATGGGCAAGCGCGGTCATGCGCCCAATTGCAGAAACTAATCCATTGAGCTGGATTTATTTTGTCTCTTTCGTACTCGTTGGAACGTTCGTGGTGTTCAACTTGTTTGTAGGCGTTATTGTCAGTAACGTCGAAAAAGCTGAAGCCGAAGAAAGCGAGGACAAGCTAAAAAAACAGCTTGATCACATGGAGAGCGAACTGTATGATATTAAACAGCTTCTAAAAGAAAAGCATAAGGATTAATCGGTTTTCATATACAAAGAGGGCAGCCGCCGGCGGCTGCCCTCTTTATTATTACTGAAGTACTTCCTTCGTACTGAAAAATTCTTCATACAGACCTCGGATTGCTTCATCCACATGCTCTTCAGCAATCCCGAAACTGAGTGAAACCTCAGAAGAACCCTGGTTGATCATTTCAATATTAATGCCTTTTTCAGAAAATGCGCGAGTCGCGCGTGCAGCTACACCTACCGTTTCATGCATGCCTTCACCTACGAGCATAATCATTGCGTATCCTTTTTCAATGTAGGCATCGTCCGCATCGAGCTCATTTATAATACGCTCAATGATCCGCTCTTCTTTCTCTTTAGACATCTGCCCTTCTTCAATAATGATAGAGGTATCATCAATTCCAGACGGCATATGCTCATACGAGACTCCTTCGTCTTCAATAATCGAAAGCAGCCGGCGACCGAACCCTACTTCTCTATTCATTAAGTATTTACGTACGTAAATTGTTTCAAATCCTTTGTCTGCTGCGATCCCGATGATTGGATTCAGGGCATATTCCCGTTCAGAAATGATCATTGTACCGCTTCCCTGCGGATTATTCGTGTTTTTCACACATACCGGAATTTTTTTACGGAAAGCCGGAATGAGGGCTTCATCATGAAAAACAGCAAAGCCTGCGTAGGAAAGCTCACGCATTTCACGGTAAGTCATTCGTTTGATTGCGCACGGGTTGTCCACCACTGTCGGATTGGCCGCAAATACTGAATCCACATCTGTGAAGTTTTCATAAAGGTCCGCCTGTACTCCCGCAGCCAGAATAGAGCCTGTAATATCAGAGCCGCCCCGGGAGAATGTAACGAGATCTCCTTCTTTTGAATAGCCGAAGAAGCCTGGAAATACTACTACTCCGTCGCGTTCTCGCAGCTTATAAATGTGGTCGTACGATTCATTCAACACCTGGGCGTTGCCCGGAGTATCACTCACAAACAGACCGGCGTCATTTGGATTAACATATTCGGCTACGGTTCCGATGCTCTGAAGATACTGTGCCACCACTTTAGCATTATTATCTTCACCACCGGCCTTCATCTGATCAATGAAGCGCCCTTCGTTATTTTTGGTGAACTGGATCCGGCTTTCAATATCGCTTTCAATGGTTGCAATAATGTCGTCTGATAAATTCAATTCGGATGTAATGCTGCGAAAGCGTTCCAATACTTTATTTTTCGCATCCTCCACCCCGGAATTCTCCAGGCAGGCTTCCGCAAGGGTGATTAATAAATCCGTCACTTTTGTGTCTTCACTGTTTCTTTTACCCGGGGCAGAAACGACTACCACTCTGCGGTCTTCGTCTGTCGCTACAATGTCTGCCACCTTTTTAATCTGCTCCGCACTCGCAAGAGAACTCCCGCCAAATTTCGCTACTTTCATTTCTTTGTCACTCCTGTCGTTATTTCCGTTCTTTTTATTAAAGTTTTATGCGTATATTGCTTTTTCTAATTATATGAGTGAATTGTTCAAAAATTTCACAATTAATAGATTATCATATGTTTCATCCGTCAACAATCAGTAATATGAGTGGTTAAAGCCCATCTGGACTGATTCTTATGAAAAAGAATCCGTGGTCCGAAGTATCCTCTTAATCCATAGTAATTACTTTCGATTGGTAAGACATAGGAAGATATGTATTCTTTCCCTCCTTTTCAAGCTCTTAAGCATTAATTTTACAATTTTGCCCACGGACGATGTAAGGTAATCTAACAAATAAACATACATGTAAAAGTTATTATGGTATATTAGCTTACAAAAGAGATGAAAAGGGGAGTAAACCATGTCGTCATATAAGGATAAAAAAGTAATTACGATTGGAGTTATGAGCGAATTAACCGGACTGTCCGAAAGAAAAATTCGTTATTATGAAGAACGTAAACTGATTCACCCTGACCGTACCTCCGGCGGGACTAGAAAGTATTCCTTTTTAGATGTAGAGCGGCTCCTCGATATCGCAGAAAAAATGGAAGATGGCATGCAGACGTTTGAAATACGCCGCATGGAACAGAAGAAAATGAAAAACAAAGAACTGCGGGAAAGAATGCTTCGCGGCCAATTGAATGCAGCCTTCAATATGCGCAAGGGTTAAATCCATTTTATTCCAAAAGACAACTGTTGAGTCGATTTGGTTCAACAGTTGTCTTTGGTGTGCCTAAAAGCCTTCAAATCGTCGATAATTACGTTTTTTGGAACTTGACGAAACCTTGAAATCCTTTTATTATTCAACATGACTTTATATCCACGCCTCATACCTATTGGCCTTCTGCTCCATGAGAAATCAACGAAAGTATGTGATGACAGTGCTTCATGAATTGAAAAACACAAATATTATGGACCAGGAAATAGCTGAACTGATCATCGGCCATGAAAAAGTTGCCCATGTTCAGGCTGCCAACCCTCTGGACCATGCGCTTTTAATATTAATTAAGTCCGGCTATACCGCAGTCCCTGTTTTAGATACACATTACCGTGTTCAGGGACAAATTAGTAAAGCTCAGGTGCTCGACACCATTTTGGGCACCGAACGGATCGAAATGGACAAGCTTCATGAACATACCGTAGAATCGGTGATGTCGGAAAAGGTGCCGAAGATGAACGTAAATGATAACTTTGGGAAGGCCTTAACCCTTTCTATTAACCATCCGTTTGTATGTATTGAAGACGATGAAGGAGCTTTCGTCGGCCTCATTACCAGGCGCGCTATTCTGGTCATGGTCCACCGGGAGTTTCAGTCTCATTAAAGAAGTTCCGCTTTTCGTTTAAAAAGCGGAACTTCTTTTATTTTCCGTGCTGAATTGTTTTACCACAAAAGCTTTCCGGTTTTTAAACATTCCGTTTAAAAAACACTTCACCATCCAGGCCGGCACTACCGATTCAAATTCAATGTAATCATGTACGCCCGTTAACGGCCCGAGCTCCTGGAAAGTATGGGTATGCTTCCAGGATATAAACGGAAACGGCAGCTTTTTTCCCTCATCCTGAAACGCATTCGGCGCGTCTACGTAAGTAATAACTGAGTCCCAGACAGTTTTCCATATACCAAAATATAAATATAAACGGATTTCTGCTCCGGCTTCTGTTTTCCCTGAAGATTCCACTTCAACTTCCGGAAACTCTGTCATTTCTTCAAGCTGCACTGGATCGCCGAAATAGTTCCAAACTTCCTCTCTGGATGCAGGTACTACAGTCTGAGCTTCGAAGACTCCTTTAAACATAGCAAAAACCTCCTCTTTAAAGGAGGTATACCCTAAAAGAGGAGGTTTTATGTTTATTAAGAGCATCCACAGCTTCCACCAGTGGAACAGCCGCATGATTGGTTATCATAAAATGGATTGCCCGTCGGCACTTTGATTGAGGATGAGACGGATTCAGCTACCAGCGTTGATATTTCTGTCAGTAAGTTATCCAGCGCTTTTTCTGCCTGTCGGTACCGGATGACAGTTTCATGCATGTCCATTTCCCGTTTTACGACCCTCACCTGCTTGGCGGTTGTTTTGTAATCCGGGTGATATGCTCCAAACCGCTGCACTTCTTCATATTGATCCTTCCAGCTTAAAAAATTATTAATTTTTTCCTGCGCTTCCGGATCTTCTTTCATCGCCTTCTTGGCTTCCCTGTATTCAATATATATATCAGATTCCACCACCATGTGGCCTAACTGTTCTGATTGCTCAAGTATATCTATAGACGTCGATGCTTCTATTACAGCCATACATTCACCTCCGCTTTTATCTTATCACGGATCACCTCATTCTATGAAGAACGAATCGCCATATTTGTTCGCTTTTTGTCTTATTGCTACAATATAAGGAGAGCGTAACTACGGAGAGGATGACAAACATGACAGAAAAACATTCACCCCAGCTGACAGAACAGGAAATGCTCGAAAGCATTCTGGCGGACGGCTCCCCGAAGGCTAAAGAGCTGACTAAACATTATCTCAAACTGCTGCACGACTGGGATAATTCAGAGGCCCGAAGTGGAGTGGAACATTTCATGCACACTTCTACTTACTGGGAGGATGAAGAAACGCTTTGTGCTTCCATTCCCATTCATCCGGGTCTGCATAATACCCACGGCATCGTCCATGGAGGGATTCTGACGACGATAATGGATAATTCCATGGGCGTGCTGCTCACGGAGCTTTCTCCTGTCCCTGGTGATATTTTAACGATCGATATTCACGTGCAGTTTATTGCCGCTGGTACTGGCAAAGAGCTGACCTGCAAAGCATCGCCTATTACTGTTGGACGCCGCATCTCCTATGCTGAAGCAGCGGTTTATGATGAAGAAAACCGGCTCGTTGCAAAGGCAGACGGCACCTTTTATTTAAAGCAGGCTGCCCGCTCCTGACTCCGCTTCCATTTATTAATTACTATTATCTGCTTAAATACTTTATTATAAATAAAGTACATAATGCTTCACTTTGATGAAAGGAGCTTCCCTGTGACCGCCCTGCTGACAAAAAAAAATATTTTCCGGTTTATCGGCATCGTTCTGGCCCTCGTCGCTCTTTACTTTATTCTGCCTGTTTCGGGCCCGATTATCCTTGCATGGTTAACAGCCCTGGCCCTTTCTCCCGCTGTAAGGCTTACCATGCGTTCTCTTAATATTAAACGGCCATTTTCGGTTATGATCGTTTTCTCGGCTTTTCTTCTGTTATTAATTTTACTTGGATATTTGTTAATTACTCAGGTGATCACCCAGGTGGTAGCTTTTTCCAAAAATCTCCCTACATATATCAGTAATCTCGTAGAAACAGCAGAAAACATTCAAACCGGGCTGAACAATCGTTACGAACAGTGGAATCTTCCGCAGGATACTATTGACCAGATCAACAACCGGATTGCCGAGATGCTTACCAGCCTTCAGGAAAATATCGCAAGCGATGATCTGCTGAACCAGGCCACGGCAATTATTGCTTCTATTCCCGGCTATTTGATTATGTTTTTAGTGTATTTGATCGCTCTTTATTTATTTATGATCGATCTCCCAAAACTGACAGACAAATTTTACTCTTTTTTAAAGCCTGAGACTTCTGAAAAATTTCAGTTTATGACCAGCCGGCTCGCTGAAGTAATTCTCGGTTTCTTCAAAGCCCAATTTTTAGTCAGCTTAATCATACTGGCAGTTACGTTTGTCGGATTAATGATTTTCACCCCTGAAGTGGCAATTGTGATGAGCCTGATTATATGGGCCGTTGACTTTATTCCAATTATCGGCTCCATCGCCATTCTCGCCCCGTGGTCTATTTATATGTATATCAGCGGTGACCTTGTTCTTGGAACGCAGCTGCTGGCCCTCGGCATCGTTCTTCTCATTATTCGCCGTACTGTGGAACCTAAAGTAATGGGGCTCCATATCGGCCTTTCTCCGCTTGCTACTTTAATCAGCCTCTACCTCGGGCTGACCCTTCTCGGCGTAGTAGGCTTTATCGTCGGCCCGCTCGCTGTTATTGCTTTCACTTCTGCCCGGGAGGCAGGACTCATCAAGTTAAATTTCAGAGTATAAAAAAGGAAAGCCGCGGGGCTTTCCTTTTTTCTTAATAGTACGGGGCAATCATAAAGTAAACCACTACGCCAGTAACACTTACATACAGCCACAGCGGCATCGTCCACCGGGCAATTTTGCGGTGTTTTTGCACCTGGTACGTAAATCCTTTTAAAAATGTATAAATCGAAAGCGGTACAATCAGTGCTGCTAAAATAATATGGGAGATCAGGATAAAATAGTATATATACTGAATGACTCCTTCTCCGCCGTAAGACGTGCTCGAGGCAAGGCTGTGGTATGCCAGATACGTGACGAGAAAAAGGGTCGTTGTTGTAAACGCCCCGTATATAAACCGGCGGTGCATCTTTATATTTTTCCGTAAAATAAAGTACAAAGCCCCCAATAAAAACACGGTGGTAAAGCTATTAAAAATAGCATTCATCATCGGCAGAATCGTCAGGTCGAAACCATTAAATGTCTGGCCGCCGCCTTCTACAAATATTAAAATCGTTACAAGCCCATTAATAATCACGCTGAGTAGAATCACGATCCATGTATGCGTGCGATTGGTGCGCTTTTGTTCTTCAGCCTTTAATTGAGACACGTATATTCCTCCTCTTCTGTGGTAGCGGTTATATTATACTAAATCACACCCATTTATGCAGATCCCTGGATTAACAATCCAGTGAACGTTTTTTCTTTGAGGCTTCTGCTTTCACATATTTTTCACAATTCATTATTTGTTCATCAGGGGATCATGATTAAAAATTGACTTTTTCAGGCTGGAAATCTACGATTAATTATGTAACAACAACGTGAAATTCTTAATTGCATTCATATTGAAGGAGTGACTTATTTTGCACTGGGGACTACGCACATTCGGCGTCATCACCTCCATCGGCATGCTCATCGTATTGCTGCAGGGAGCACTGGTGACTAATACAGGGTCCGGCGAAGGCTGCGGTGCCACATGGCCGCTTTGTTTCGGGGAAGTAGTACCTTCCAACCCCGCCGTCGCCACTATCATTGAATACAGCCACCGGCTTTGGTCGGGACTGATGGGGCTGTTCGTAATTATTCTTGCTATTTGGTCATCTGTGAAGCTTTCTCATCTGCGTGAAACAAAGTTTATGGCGCTCATGGCTGTATTGTTTATTATTTTTCAGGGGTTAATGGGCGCAGGCGCAGTTATCTGGGGCAACTCGAGCCTCGTGCTCGCTCTTCATTTCGGCATCAGTGCCATTTCACTTGCAACGGTTATTATGCTCACCATTCTGGCATTTGAGGATAACCGCAAGCCGTCGCTGCAGCCAAAAGTGACAAAAGGCTACCGCAATTACCTGGTTGCCACTATTGTTTATTCATACGCCGTCATTTATACCGGAGCCTATGTGAAGCATTCCGGCGGAGCAGAGATAGCCGGCTGGATTCACCGCGGTGCCGCTGTCGCTCTTATGGTCGTCGTAGCCGTACTGATGATTTGGACGCTGAAACGATTTCGGGCCTATACGTCACTGGCTGCTATGAGCGTAATGGCTTTTGTGCTGATACTCGTTCAGGCCGGTGCCGGCATTGCCCTGATTTTTGGAGCGCCGCATTTAACGTCTGTGCTTATTCATGCACTGACAATCAGCATCATTTTTACCATAATGACCTACATGCTTGTCATTATTACCCGGCAGCCTGCTGTTTCTTCCACAGAACTCACCAGCACCTCTAAAAGCATACACCAAAAAGAAGCAGGCCTTCACCACTAGAAGGCCTGTTTTTTCGTCTCAAAAGAAGTCGTACATAAACGGAGTAAAGCCCGGAAGAGCATGATCAAGCAGCTGCAGCTGCTGCTTGCTGCCTTTTACAAGAGACGTGCGCTCAGCTTCCCGTACAGTGAGGTATCCCATAACGAGAGCGGTCAGTGTGTTAATGGAAAGGTCGATACCAGTACGGTTCGATAGCACTTCTTTGATCTCCGTCCGCCCTTCTTTTGATTTATACAGCTGCCAGCTCGTATTGTTCCAATCACAAAATGTATCTTCCACATGCAGCACGAGGGATTCCTCGACCGGCAGATTCAGCGGATACTGATGCAAAAATGGGTACACATCCACGATGCGGGCCATAAAATAGCTTTTTCTCGTTTCTTCGATTTTGGGTTCCGGCAGTAAATAACGGCTCGGGTCATCAATAACGGGTGAAATTTTGGCAGTTTCAATCATAGAATCATGATTGGCCAAAAACCTCCACAATTCCCTGCGTGCATCTTCATGCCATGCTACAAACTCATGCACAGTCAGCTGCTGCTCTTTTACTTCATACAGCACATATCCGCTGTCAAAGCCATTCGCATCGGTGTAAACAGCAGCGTTGCCTTTCTTGCGCTGAAGCGTGCGGTTTTTCCACCATTGTTCAGAGCGTACAATCATGCCGGCATACTGCTTTGCCCATTTCTGGTAGATATAGTCGAGTATCTGCCAATCCTGCTGATAAATTCGGCGGATATACCCTTTTTCAGGTTCCCCGGTTTCCGGAAGCTCGCTTTTTGTTACTGTCCAATGCTTCGTATCACAAAATACTTCCCAGCCGAATTTTCGGTAAAAGGAAGTGGAAAACGGATAAAGCATAGAGATCGGCACGCCCCGGTCTCTTAAATCCACCAGCGCTTCTTTCAATAGCGAGCGCACTAAACTGCCCCGTCGCTTTTCCGGCCACGTTGCTACGCCAGAAATTCCCCCCATCGGCATTTTGACGTCTCCAAGGTAAACAATCGTGGGAAATATCGCTACTTTAGAAAGAACCTTCCCCCGTTCGACGGCGACCCAGTTGTCCTGGGGCACGATCGTGCGGCGCCTTTCCCGGCGCTGTTCCTCTGTCAAATGAATTTGGAAAGCATACTGGGCCAGATCTAAACTTTGATCAATTTCTGATTTTTTCATACGGCGAATGTCCATGGCTTAGTCTCCTTTAAACATCTCAATTGCTTTTTTTCGCTGAACCGAGTGATCTATTTCAGGCTCCGGGTAATCTTGACCGAGTATACAGTTATACTCTTTTTGCTGTTGTTCATCCATTTTCCACGGGGTATGAATATATTTTTTTGGTACTCCCTGCAGTTCCGGCACATGTTCGCGGATATAATCGCCCTGCGGGTCAAAGCGCTCACTCTGCCTCACTGGAGAAAAGACGCGGAAATAAGGCACCGCATCCGTGCCGGTGGAAGCCGCCCACTGCCATCCGCCAGCATTGGAGGAAGGGTCATAGTCAATAAGCCTTTCAGCGAAATACCTCTCTCCCTCCCTCCAGTCAATTAAATAATCCTTAGTGAGAAAGGAAGCAGCGATCATCCGGCCCCGATTATGCATCCAGCCGGTTTCATTTAACTGCCGCATGCAGGCGTCCACCACCGGATAGCCAGTACGCCCCTCTTTCCAGGTCTGCAGCCGTTTTTCATCATACTCCCACGGCAGATTTTGGTAAGCTTCCTTCAGCTCTTTATTTTTTAGCTCGGGATGCGTGGCGTGAATCATATTATAGTAATCTCTCCAGGCAAGCTCGCTTACAAACGCTTCAGCCCCTGGATTTCCTTCTTCAAGCTGTTCTGAAAGGGCCTGATAAATTGTTCTCACAGAAAGCCGGCCGGTTTTTAAATATGCGGACAGCCGGCTCGTTCCGTCCTGGGAAAGTGCATTGTTTGTTTCGTGGTATGTCGGAGCTATTTCCTCCACAAATGTCTCCAGCCGTTTATGGCCGTCTTCTTCACCGGTATGCTTCCACGTTTCCCCGTAATGCTTTAAATAAGAGGATAATTTTCCGTATGCGGCTTTCTGCGGCAGGGAGGGACGAGCCTGCCGACTGCTTATAAGATCAAGCCTGCATTTGTACGGTTGTTCTTTTTCGAGCTGGCGCCAGGCACGATAATACGGAGTGTAGACGGAATACAGCCCACCGTCCTTTTTCTTCACTTCATCGGAACGATGAAAATGAGCATCTTTATATACGTGGGTTTCTACGCTGCGCCGCTGCATTTCTGTCTTCACCTGCTCGTCCCGGTAGGCGGCAGGCGGTGCTTCGTCTTCATTAAAAAATAAATGCGTAAGCCCGGGCACCTTTTCTTTTAAATAGGCGAATGCCTTTTCCGCCGTTCCATGCAGGAAATATAATTGTATATGTTGATCATCGCATTCTTTGCGAAATTTTTCTAGATTTTGAAAAAAATAATCATGGTGGGGACATGAAAAACTGTAAAACTCCGGGTCAAGATGAAAGACTAAAAACCACTGCCTTCCCTCTTCCGCCTCCACCCATTGCTGCATTTCATGCATTGCCCGGTTATCTGTTAATCGTAAATCCCTGCGCATCCATAAAGCACTTACTTCCGTCATACATTCCGCTCCTTTTATACCGTAGTTCTTCTTCAATTCTATACCTTTTTTCAGTTTATTTAACGCTTTTTCCGTAAGAAAACATGCTTCCATAGAAATTTCATTTTTTGAAACCTACTACCTCTCTGTGTTAGATTTTTCTCTATTTTTATTTTGCCATAAAAAAAGACCGGCCTACCGGCCGATCTTTTAGTACCTGTTATTCAAATTCGAGAAGAAGATCTCCCGATTCGATCGGTTCATTATTTTCTACATAAACGCCCTTGATTTTACCATCAAACGGCGCCTGGACAGTCGTTTCCATCTTCATTGCTTCCGTAATCATAAGCTGGTCGCCTTTAGCCACTTCATCGCCCTCTTTGACAGAGGTTTTCAGCACGGTTCCAGGCATCGTTGCCCCAATATGGTTAGGATTTGATTTATCCACTTTTGGACGCACATTGGCATCCACCTTGGCATTTTTATCCTTAATAACAACTTCACGGGACTGCCCGTTCAATTCAAAGTACACGTTTCTATGACCAGTTTCGTCCGGCTCTGATACGGAAATGAGCTTCACGATCAGCGTTTTCCCTTTTTCGATTTCCACTTCCACTGTTTCCCCGAGCTCGAGCCCGTAGAAAAACGTCGGTGTATCAAGCACAGATACATCACTGAAGCTTTGACGGAACTGTTCAAATTCCATGTATACTTTCGGATACATCGCGTAGGAAATCATATCATGACTGGTCACCGGGCGGTCGAGCGTGTTAAAGAGTTCTTCTTCAATAGCTTTAAAATCGACTGGTTCAAGATTTTCACCCGGACGGTTCGAAATAGGGGTACGATCCTTCAAAATAATTTTTTGAAGTTTTTCCGGGAAGCCCTGGTGCGGCTGCCCTAAGTAGCCCTGGAAGAATTCCACGACGGAATCCGGGAAATCAAGGTTCTGGCCATTATCGTAAACGTCTTCTTCTGTCAGGTCGTTTTGGACCATATACAGTGCCATATCTCCGACGATTTTCGACGACGGCGTTACTTTGACAACATCCCCAAACATGTCGTTAACACGGCGGTACATTTTCTTCACTTCCCGCCAGCGGTCCCCAAGGCCTACCGCTTTCGCCTGCTGCTGCAAATTGCTGTACTGGCCGCCCGGCATTTCGTGTTCATATACCTCTGGTGCGGGTGAACGCATGCCGCTTTCAAAGCCTTGGTAGTATTCACGCGTGGTATCCCAGAAGTCACTGAGCTCCTGCAGGGCACCAACATCCACCTTCGGCTGCCGCTTATTTCCGGCCAGGGCATAATACAAGCCGTCTGCGCTTGGCTGTGAAGTGAGACCAGCCATAGAGCTTTCTGCCACATCGACAATGTCTACTCCGGCTTCTACCGCACGGGCGTACGTAAAGATACCGTTGCCGCTCGTGTCATGTGTGTGAAGGTGCACCGGAATGGAAATGGAATCTTTGAGCTCAGAAACAAGCTGGTACGCTGCTTCCGGCTTTAAAAGTCCTGCCATATCTTTAATGCCCAGAATATGGGCGCCGGCGTTTTCAAGCTCTTTCGCGAGGTTTTTATAATACTTCAGGTCATATTTGTCCCGCTTCGGATCAAGAATATCTCCTGTATAGCACATGGCAGCCTCAGCGATTTTATTCGTCTGTCTTACTTCATCAATCGTAAGCGTCATTCCTTTCAGCCAGTTAAGGGAATCAAAAATCCGGAAAACATCAATTCCGGCATTGGCTGATTTTTGCACAAATTCTTTAATCAGATTATCCGGGTAATTTTTATACCCTACGGCATTGGAAGAACGGAAAAGCATCTGCAGAAGCGTGTTCGGCATACGCTCGCGAAGTTCAAGCAGCCGGGTCCACGGATCTTCGTGCAGAAAGCGCATAGCTACGTCGAATGTTGCCCCACCCCACATCTCTGAGGAAAACAAGTTAGGCAGCATGCGGGAGGTCGGTTCTGCGATGCGCTTCAAGTCATCGCTTCGGACCCTCGTAGCAAGCAGCGACTGATGGGCATCACGGAACGTGGTGTCAGTCAAAAGCACTTCATTTTGGTCTTTCACCCAGTTTGCGAGCCCTTCTGGCCCCTGTTCATCGAGAATTTGTTTTGTTCCTCTCGGTATCGGTTTTTTCTTATCGATCTTTGGTACCACCGGTTTGTTGAGCGTTGGCTTTGGTGTGTTTTCAAGCCCGGGATAACCATTTACAATCGTTTCTCCGATAAATGTGAGCATTTTCGTTCCACGGTCCTGGCGCACTGGAAAGACGAAGAGCTCCGGGCTCGAATCGATAAAGGAAGTGTCATACGTGCCCGTAATGAATTTTTCATGCTGAACAACGTTTTCCAAAAACGGGATATTTGTGCGAATACCACGAATCCGGAATTCCCGAAGGTTCCGGAGCATTTTTTCCGAAGCCCCTTCAAATGTCCGTGCCCATGTGGATACCTTCACGAGCAGAGAGTCATAGTACGGAGATATGATCGCCCCCTGGAACCCGTTCCCGGCATCGAGCCTCACTCCAAAGCCTCCGCTTGAACGGTAAGCCATGATTCGTCCTGTATCCGGCATGAAATCGTTCGCAGGATCCTCTGTCGTCACCCGGGATTGAATGGCATAGCCGAAGGTTTTAATATCCTTTTGCTCTGGAATGTCTATGGAACCATCATGCAGTGTGCCGCCATCGGCGATTTTCAGCTGGGACTGCACGATGTCTACCCCGGTAATCATTTCCGTAATTGTATGTTCTACCTGAACGCGGGGGTTAACTTCAATGAAGAAAAATTCTCCCTTGTCGTTAACCAGAAACTCTACCGTGCCCGCATTGACGTATTCAATATTTCTGGCCAGTTTCACAGCAGCATCGCAAATGCGTTCACGCAGCGACTCATCGAGCGCAATACTTGGTGCTACCTCCACCACTTTCTGATGGCGGCGCTGAATGGAACAGTCCCGTTCATACAAATGGATAACGTTTCCTGCTTTGTCCCCGAGCACCTGCACTTCAATATGCTTTGGATTTTCGACAAATTTTTCTACATAAACGATATCGTTGCCAAAAGCAGATTTCGCTTCGGATTTTGCCCGGTCGTATGCATCCTCGAGCGATTCTGCATCGCGGACAATCCGCATGCCGCGTCCGCCTCCGCCAAGCGAAGCTTTAATCATAATCGGGAAGCCGTGCTTGTCAGTGAATTCCTTCACTTCTTCCACACTGTTTACCGGACCGTCGCTTCCTGGAATAACCGGGAGGTCTGCAGCAATCGCCGTTTCTCTCGCTTTGACTTTATCCCCGAACATTTCCAGGTGACGGGTCTCCGGACCAATAAAGGTAATTCCTTCTTCATCACAGCGTCTGGCAAAGTCAATATTTTCAGAAAGAAAACCATAGCCCGGGTGAATAGCATCGACACCGTTCTCTTTTGCTGTACGGATAATATCTTCAATATCCAGATACGCATCGATCGGTTTCTGCCCTTCTCCTACCAGGTAAGCTTCATCTGCTTTATACCGGTGGAATGCTCCTACATCTTCATTGGAATAAATAGCCACGGTGCGTATATGTAATTCGGTGCACGCCCGAAATATGCGTATAGCAATTTCACCGCGGTTTGCTACTAATACCTTTTTAATATTCTCTAGACCGTTCATCCTTCTCCTCCTCTTATCTAATGCATCTCCAGCAGGATGTATCTATCTTATCCCGATAGGAGCAATCAGAATTATCTTCAATAACAGATAATTCTAAATATAAATTATCATACGCAAGAACCAGGCCATCTGTCAAAGTAATATTCTCATTTTTTTAAAATTTGTGCCTATTTTGAATACAAGATGAGCCTGCTTTACATAATATTTCCCTAATTTTCACTAAAATAAAACTTCAAATAAAAAACTTAGTTGTTTGTAAAAAAACCAAGCTATTCAATTAGAATAGCTTGGCTCATCCACCGACTGTTGCTTCATGAAAAGCAGCAAGTTTCCGTTCAAGTTCAGAGAGAATTTGTTTACCGGTATGTTCGTCGATGAGATTCAAACGAATGGCAAAGTCGATTTCCCGTGAAAGCCCAAACATTTGTGTATCAAGCACCTCTTCGTAAAGCGGGCATTGAGGCATTGTCAAGTTGTCCATCTGCACTTCAATAAGTTTTCTAATCTTTTCAGCATCTGCTTTCAATAAAGCGTATGCTTTCTCGCTATGTTCTGTTGCTGCCCTCATGCTCAAGGCAATCCCTCCTACAAGCTGACTCCTTCTATTCATCTTATCTGTTCATTAAAAAAAAAGCAAGACGATTTACGTATAAAATCTTGATTCTTCAGACTATAAGCCATAATCTCCGGGCCAGCAGCAGCTTCTGCTTTTTCTCTATTACCCGGTTGTGGTAGCATAAAAACCAGTTCCTATCAGCAGCTATAAAATTGGAGGAGTGCTTTATGAATTTCATCGTAATGATTCAGGGGAATGTTCGTTTTCCGATCACTCTCGATCCTACTACCTGGATATTTGATGACCGCAAAATTGACCTTGATACGTATTTTGATACCGATCCTGCTGCCGGAGAGCAGCCTTCCACGGAAGCCGATCATACAGCCAGGCGGTTTGCACGTGACCGTGAAGAAGGTTCCAATGCCCCTGATCCGGACCCAGGACGCGGACGCACTAACAAAGTACGCAACAAAAAAGAAGCCATCATCAACGGCTCCTTCGGCATCAGGTTTGAGCCGTTTTTACAGAATGCCGAACCAAAAGAGGACGCAAGCCACGTTGTTGTGGAAACAGAAGCAGAAACTCATCTTGTATCTCTTGAAGAAGCGAAAAATTTCATTGTAGCATTTTCCCATAAGGGCAGTCCGCTAAAAGAAGACGGCCCGGTCCACATATATTACGGAAACGGGACTAACAAGGCTAATCCTATTCGGCATGTAACAGGTTTTCAGGTAAAATAAACAGAAACGACAGCTGGAGCTATTCCAGCTGTCGTTTTTTATAGTATGTCCGCTGCAAGCTGCGCGAGACCGGAACGTTCTCCTTTCTCCAGCTTGACGTGCCCGCTGATCCCTTGATTTTTGAACATTTCAACCACATAGGCCAGGCCGTTGTTTAATTCGTCGAGGTACGGGTGATCAATTTGGGCCGGGTCGCCGAGAAAAACAATTTTACTGCCTTCTCCCACTCTTGTTAATATTGTTTTTACTTCGTGCTTTGTTAGATTCTGAGCCTCATCAATTATAATATACTGATCCGGAATACTGCGTCCGCGAATATAAGTTAATGCCTCCACCTGAATCGACCCCATCCCGGCAAGAATCGAATCAAGCTCGCCGGGCTTTTTAGCGTTAAAAAGATACTCCAGGTTATCATAGATAGGCTGCATCCATGGGCGCAGCTTTTCATCTTTTTCCCCTGGGAGGTAACCTATATCTTTACCAAGCGGCACAACAGGTCTTGCAACCAACAGCTTATGGTATCTTTCCATATCTTCAATCTGAAGCAATCCGGCAGCAAGAGTCAATAGGGTTTTGCCCGTTCCTGCCCGTCCAGTCAATGTTACAAGGGGTATATCTTCCCGAAGCAGCAGCTCGAGGGCCATTTTCTGCTCCACGTTTTTCGGACGGATACCCCAAACATGATCAATCTCTGATGTGAATTTACGAATTCTTTTGCCGGAGGCGTCAACCTTTGCAAGAGCTGAAGAGCTGCTCAGACCATCTCTTAAAATAAGGAATTCATGGGGGCAGAACCCTTCTTCAGAAACCTCCCCGGAAGCGAGAGAGCCTTCCTCGAAAAAAGCGTCAAGCAACGGGCGGTCGACCGTCAGTGTCTGATGCCCTTTATAAATATTGTCGTATTGGGTGACCCGGTCATTCAAAAAGTCCTCTGCTGTTATACCAAGAGCATCTGCTTTCACGCGTACAAGAGCGTCTTTACTGATAATGACGACATGGTAGTCGCCCAAAAGCTCGTATTCGTCCTTTAAATTCTGGGCCACGGCGAGGATACGATTGTCATTGGTCACTTCAATAAAAGTATCTTTCATGCTTTCGTATGAACGGTGATTCAGTTCTACACGTAGTGTCCCGCCTGAACCGAGAGAAACTCCTTCATGGAGTTTGCCTTTTCCGCGGAAGCGATCCAGAATCCTGGCTGTTTCTCTCGCGTTTCTGCCAAGTTCATCCATCAATCTTTTTTTGGAATCAATTTCTTCCAGAACCACTGCCGGAATCACTACATGATGTTCGTCAAACTGATAAATTGCCTGGGGATCTTGGAGCAGTACGTTCGTATCTAAAACGTAAATTTTTTTCATAACAGGTGCTTCCCCCTATCTTGTCTCTATCGCAATATTTAAATTATTGTGTTTTCTTCATAGCTTCAAGTACTTTATTATCCAGCTCATCTGCCGCTTCCAGGTCATATGTTTTCTCAAACACCGGGCCGCTGATCATTCTGGAACCGTAAAACATTACATCTTTCACTTCAACGACCTCCACTTCTATGATTGCAAGCGGAAAAGATATACCATTGACCTCCGTCGTTAAAATTTTCCCTCTGCCTGCAATGGAGTAAGTGGTGCCTCCGCCGATGACAGTCATAGCCATTCCCGGAGCCGCCCGCAAGTTTTTCATTACGGACGCCCGGGCATCAACCGCAAACCGGAGCATTCGGGATGAAGATGCATATACCCATGACACGGCGTGAATATCCGGGGTAGAATTTTTCTGATTGATCGTAGAGACCGTCACGTACTGTTCCTGCTTTAATAAATAGACGATTTCTTCAGGTAGCTCGTCAAACACACGACTAGCCATATGTATCCCCCCTTATATGTATAATAGTACCATTTTGGTCTGAAAATTTGTCCATTCTTTTTCGGATTCTTTTGTTTAATTTTCTGTTCTAATCATCTGGCCCCTCTTCTGTTATCAAGGCAGCGGTCGTGTTATACTTAAAGCATATCTTTTGGTTGCATAAAGCAGAGGTGAAACGAAATGATGCGGGTAAAATGCGTAATCTGCGATGAAATTCATAAATTGGACGATGAAAATCCTCAAGCAAAAAAAATTAGGAACCGTCCGATTCACACGTATATGTGTTCTGAATGCCATGAACGGATCTCAAACCGAACAAATGAGCGGAAAGCTACTGGTCATTTCCATTTATACCGGGATCCGGTAAAAGACAACGACTGGTAATAATGGGTTTACCCGATCGGCATTGATTGATAATAAAAATCCCGGCTGCAGTAATTACTGCAGCCGGGATTTTTATTATTTGGAAACGCTCTGGCGCTTTTCTTCGCGCTCGCGTTCGCCTTTTTGGAGAATTTTCTTTCTTAGTCGGATTGAATCCGGAGTAACTTCGCAGTACTCATCTGCGTTCAAATACTCAAGAGCTTCTTCAAGTGTCAGAACCCGCGGGCGTTTCATCGTTACGGTCTGGTCCTTGGTAGCTGAACGCACGTTTGTCTGCTGCTTCGCTTTTGTTACGTTTACAGCCAAATCATTTTCACGGCTGTGCTCACCGACAATCATGCCTTCATAAATTTCAGTACCAGGCTCGACAAACATCGTACCGCGGTCTTCAAGCTGCATCATGCTGTATGGAGTCGCTTTTCCATTTTCCATGGAAACGAGCACTCCCTGACGGCGGCCGCCAATCTGCTCTTTGATATACGGACGGTACTCTTCAAACGTATGGTTCAAGATGCCGTATCCTTTAGTCTGGGATAAGAATTCATTCGTATATCCAACCAAGCCGCGGGATGGGATCATAAAGTCAATCCGGACCTGGCCGTCACCTTTATTAACCATGTTTTCCATTTCACCTTTACGTTCACCGAGGGATTCCATTACCGGTCCGGTAAAGTCCTCAGGTACATCAACCTGAAGGCGTTCATAAGGCTCACAGAGTACGCCGTCCACTTCTTTAATAATTACCTGCGGCTTAGATACCTGCAGTTCAAAATCTTCGCGGCGAAGGTTTTCAATTAAAATAGACAGGTGAAGCTCACCGCGGCCGGAAATCAGCCAGGCGTCCGGGCTGTCCGTTTGTTCGACCCGGAGACTCACATCCGTTTCCAACTGCGTCAGCAGCCGTTCTTCAATTTTACGGCTCGTAATTTTGGATCCTTCCCGTCCGGCAAATGGACTATTATTCACAAGAAAAGTCATTTGCAGCGTTGGTTCATCAATACGAAGTACCGGCAGTGCTTCCTGATGATCCACCGGGCATATTGTTTCCCCAACCATGATATCTTCTACACCGGATATGGCCACCAGGTCCCCGGCTTTCGCTTCGCTGACTTCTTCTTTTTTCAGGCCAAAGAAACCAAACATTTTAGAAATACGGAATTTTTTCACCGTACCGTCAAGCTTAACCAGCGCTGCCTGGTCGCCTGTTCGCAGCGTTCCACGGAAGACCCTTCCGACACCAATTCTCCCCAGATAATCATTGTAGTCAAGCATCGCTATCTGGAACTGGAACGGCTCGTCACTATTGTCCACTGGCACTGGCACATTATCTGAAATCATACGGAAAATAACGTCCATATTTTCGTCCTGTTTTTCAGGGTCTTCGCTTGCCGTGCCGTTAATTGCGGAAGCATAAACAACCGGAAAATCGATTTGGTCTTCGTTTGCTCCGAGCTCGATAAACAAGTCCAGCACTTCATCCACAACTTCTGAAGGACGGGCCATATCGCGGTCAATTTTGTTTACGACTACGACCGGAGTCAAGTTCTGCTCCAATGCTTTTTTCAAAACAAAGCGAGTCTGCGGCATGCAGCCTTCATAGGCGTCTACAACCAGAAGTACACCGTCCACCATTTTCATGATACGTTCTACTTCCCCGCCAAAATCCGCGTGGCCCGGGGTATCAAGAATGTTGATACGCGTATCATGGTACTTTACTGCTGTGTTTTTCGCCAGAATCGTAATACCGCGTTCTTTTTCAATATCGTTGGTGTCCATTGCCCGCTCGTCTACCTGTTCATTTTCCCGAAAAGTTCCTGATTGACGAAGAAGCTGGTCGACAAGGGTGGTTTTCCCGTGGTCAACGTGGGCAATAATCGCGATATTGCGAATATCTTTACGTAAAACTGTCACTATAAATCTCTCCTATTCTCTTGCTGCAATCATAACAAACCCTGGCACTCGGCGACATCGTCTTCCATAAAGCCAGGGTTCTCATTGCCATTTTTATCTGAGTTCCTACCATTTTACATTGTTAGTATAACATATGCCGGATTCCATTTAAGAAACGCCGACTGGCAAGTTACTATCACAGACACTACTTTCAACAATATAACATAAACGTGTACTGAATCATAGCCGTCTGACTGTATTTGAGTTTTCTTTCAAAAGCCGATAAAATAATAACAGCATCATTTAATAGAAAGAAGGGAATTTATGACAAAAATACAGTGGTTATATTTACTGCTCGCCACTTTAGCTATTTTTGGGATCGCCTCCATCGGCATTGCTATCGCCGAAGCCTCCATTATTATTGCTATTGTTTCAATCGCTGTAACATGTTCAGCTTTTTACTTTGCCCGGAAGCTGAAAGCAAGATCTGCAGCTTAGCTTAAATGAGTACGGGGGATCAGCTGTTCAGCATCCCCCGTACTTTTTCCTGCAAGCCTGGACGCCCGGCCAGATAAGGTCCTTTTTCAAGCATCGACGGCCTTTTGTTATCGATTGTCGAAATGTCTGCCCCTACTTCCCGCAACAGCACTTCCGCTCCAGCGAAATCCCAAGGCGCAAGCCACAGGTTCACATAAGAATCAAGCCTGCCACATGCTACATAACAGAGTTCAATGGCGGCCGAACCGTACGCTCTTGTGCTTCTTGACTCATCCACAATATTTCGCATCTGTCGGGCGTAAGGAATTTTTTCATTTTTAATCCACCTGGCGTTAATACCCACAATCGCTTCCTTTAATTCTGCCGGCTTCAATTTTGAAAGCTTTACGTTATTGTGGTAGGCGCCCTTTCCTTCCAGTGCGGTAAACCATTCATCAGCCATAACGTCATAAACAATGCCGACTTTGCCGATTCCATTTTCAAAAACAGCCAGGGAAATGGCAAAATTAAACTGCTGATGAACAAAATTTGTGGTCCCATCGATAGGGTCTATAATCCAAATAATGTTATCGGTGTCTGTAATATCAGCACCGGCCTCCTCTTCTCCTAAAATACGGTGCCCGGGATATTCTTTATTAATTTTCTTTGTTAACAGTCGTTCAATTTTAAAGTCCATTTCGGTTACCAAGTCATTGGGATTTGATTTTGTTTCTATGACCAGGCTTTCCTCCAGAGAAGCGCGAAGCAGCTCCCCGGCCTCCTGTATCCATTGCACGGCTTTTTCCTGCATGGCCGACCAATTCTCTTCCATTATAATCCTCTCCACTTCTTCCATATGTATATGAGTTATTCTTCCCTCTAAATAGTAAATTTATGCACCGACTTCTGCACAAAAAAGATCCGGCCTGCTGTAGAGCAGCCCGGATCCTTTTATTTATATTACACTTCCAGTCGAATCCACTCCTGGCGTAATTGCTCTAAGCGGTATTTGCTGGCGTGTATAGATGTTAAATCTTCTTCTGCCATGGCGTCATGAAGGGTTACCAGTTCATAATCAATTTCTAAGCGCAGTACCGGGATTCGTTCTTCTGCATCTCTACGTTTAAACGCCTGAATTACTTGTTCCAAGTTTCCCACACCCCTTAAATGGAATATTAATGTCTCGAGCTGAAAGTTAACTGACGCTGGCAAGCCTTCTCAGAATGTTCAGAAAATATAAGATGCAGAACTATCTCTTTTGTTCTGAAATTATATTTTGCTACGGCCTCTCCCTACTGTCTTTTTTGTTTATCTAACGATGTACTGAGAAAGTTTGTGTACTCGTTATTCTATAAGGATTATTGGAATTATAAAACCTTTTTACCCGAAACGCAAGAAAAACACACAAAAATTTTCAGTATTTTTAAATAATTGTGTTTTTTGCCTATGTCCATTAGTTGCCGGATATACAAAATTTCAGTATGCTTGACTGTAGATTAATTGAAAAAGGAGCAGTCATTACATGAGCAAAATGCATTTTACCAAAAAAGACTTTTCTATTATGCAGACAGAGGGGCTTGAAAACCGCATGAGTCAAATCCGGGAGCATATTCAGCCCGTCTTTTCTCAATTAGCAGACTCCCTTGCTGAAGATTTATCCACAGACACCGGCGAAGAATTGTTTATTCATGTTGCAAGGCACGCCCGGCGCTCCGTTCATCCTCCGGAAAGCACCTGGTTTGGTATTGCTCCTGATAAAAGAGGCTACAAAAAGCATCCCCATTTCCAGGTCGGCCTTTTTGACGATCATCTTTTTGCCTGGCTCACCCACATGTACGAAGTGCCGGATAAAGCTGGTATTGGCAGCATGTACCTGGACCGCCTCTCCCTGCTTACCTCTCTTCCGGACGACTATAAAATCTCCCCGGACCATACGAAACCGGATGCGTTTTATATTCAGGAAAATCAGGAAAAGACCATTCATACTCTTGAGCGTTTGCGGGACGTCAAAAAAGCCGAGCTCCTGATTGGCCGCCAGTTTGACGCGAAAACAGCCTCTTCCTGGAATGAGAAAGAAACGTACGAGTATATCTACGGTACATTTAAGGAACTTCTTCCTTTATATCACTTGTCTCTCCAGACTGTATAAAACAGCCGTGCGCTCTACCCAGAGCGCACGGCCATATTAATTTTTTCTTCTGCTTCTGCTTTTTTTGCCGCCTGCACGGTTTTCCAGCAGCTTACTTCAGCGTCCTCGTCAAACTGGCGAAACATTTGCTTCTCCTCGCTTTTGCTCGGTACCACTTCTTTAAATTTTTTGTATAAGCCTAAGATATCTTCCCTTGGCACAGCTTTGCCGTACGCAGTTTCAATAATCTGAAAAAAGGTGGTTACATCAATAATTTCCTGCGTAGTCCATTCCATGGAGATGGGAATATTAACATTTTCTTTCATCACTGGTTCCCCCTTCATTAATATTCTAGCAAATCCCCGGCGAAACGTTCCACAAAGTTATTTAATGACTGTATAAAGTCTGCTATAATTTGAATGTTTTTGATCGCATTGGAGGGACACATATGAACAAACAGAAGCTTACTCCGATATTCACTAAGTTAAAAGAGCATATACAGGCAAAACCTGTGCCTTTTCACATTCCCGGCCATAAAAACGGCACTGGCATGGACGAGGAATTCCGCGAATTTATCGGCAGTAATATATTAAATATGGACCTTATTAATATCGAACCACTCGATGATCTGCATCATCCGTCCGGAGTGATTGATGAAGCGCAGAAGCTCGCCGCCGAAGCCTTCGGGGCAGACTATACTTTTTTTTCTGTGCAGGGTACAAGTGGCGCCATTATGACGATGATTTTATCTGTATGTGCCCCGGGAGACAAAATTCTTGTGCCGAGAAACGTACACAAATCGATCATGAATGCGATTATTTTTTCCGGAGCCGTGCCTATTTTTATGTATCCGGCTCTTGATGAGCAGTTCGGTATTTCTCACGGCATCACGCCTTCCACAGCTCAGCACGCTCTGGACAGGCATCCTGATGCAAAAGCGCTGCTTGTGATTAACCCCACTTATTTTGGTTTTTCCTCTGATCTTGGTGCCATTGTAGAAACCGCCCACCAGTACGGCGTACCGGTTCTCGTAGATGAAGCTCACGGGGTGCATATTCACTTCCACCCCAGCCTCCCTCCTTCAGCCATGGAGGCAGGTGCTGATATGGCTGCCACAAGTGTGCATAAACTCGGGGGCTCAATGACGCAAAGCTCCGTATTGAATGTCCAGGGCTCTCGGGTTTCGATCGCTCATGTACAGGCGGTTTTCAGTATGCTTACAACAACGTCTACTTCATACCCGCTTCTAGCATCGCTCGACGCTGCACGCAGGCAGCTTGCACTGAAAGGGCAGGGGTTGATAGAAGATACACTTGAACTCGCAGAAAAAACACGGGTCTCTATTAACGCTGTTAATGGCCTCTACTGTGCCGGTACTGAAATGCTTGCGCAGCATACCGTGACCGCTATGGATCCGACAAAGCTGTTAATTTCTGTTCAGCAGCTTGGCATCAATGGCTACGAAGCTGAAAAATGGCTGCGGGAGCATTACCGCATTGAAGTAGAGCTTTCCGATTTGTACAATATTCTCTGTATTGTGAGCTTTGGCGACACGGAAAAAGAAACCTCGTTACTTGTGCATGCACTAGAAGAGCTCGCCAGACAGCATTACACCGCTGAAACTTATGCAGTACCCGCAGTGTTAAAGCTTCCGTCCATACCTACCCTTTCCATCGCACCGCGCGATGCATTCTATGCCGAAAAAGAAACCATCACTCTTTCAGAAAGTGCCGGCCGGATTATCGCAGAATTTATTATGATTTATCCTCCTGGGATCCCGGTGCTTTTACCAGGGGAAATCATTGCCGAGGAAAACTTAACTTATATTCAAGCTAATGCAGCGGCCGGGCTTCCCGTTCAGGGCCCAGAGGACCCCTCCCTTCAAACGATACGTGTAATCCAGGAACAAAAGCCAATTCAATAAAAAAGCAGCTGTGGCTGCTTTTTTGGCTTTTACATATAATGAGGAAGTTTGGCATTAATAAAAGACATAATTTCTTCGAGCAGCCATACTTCTTCCTTTTCCAGTTCTTTCATTTGCGCCTCTCTTGAAATAATAATTCCGCCCGCAAATATTTCTTTTTCATAAAAAGGGAGCACCCAGTGATACATACCTTCCTCCTGGCAGCAGAACACCGTTTTCTGTATGTCCGCTAAAAGCAAAAGGCCGTTTTGAATATCTATTTCCTTCGTAAATACTGGATGAGCGTCCCCGTCCTGCCATTCAAAGTGTGTTCCTTTATTAACGTACAAAGAAATAAGGTCTTTATGCGGCCAGTATCTTTGGAATGCATTCATAACGTAGTGCAAGAAGTCTTCAGGCGTTATGGAGTAATCATGGGCAAGGCCGACGTGAAGCCTTATTTCATCATAAAGTGCGGAATGGTCCATAAATGTTCCCCCTTCGTGTGAATCTTGTTCATTTTTAATCAATATAGCATTAATGTAAAGCCCAATAAAATTTTTCAACAAAATTCGACATAAAAAGCTTCTATCTCAAGCATTTCCCTACTCTTTTTCTATATATTGGGGATCAATAAAGGAATAGCCCTTTTCATTAAATCCTTCGATAATTGGGCCGAGTGCTTCTTTCGTCCATTCCCGGTCGTGCATAAGAATGTTTGCCCCGTTCGTTAACAGTTCAGTATTCAGCGTAATATCCGTAAGTGCCTCTGCATCCTGGTATTCAGCCTCAAAATCATACCCGTACGTCCAATTCATTTTTATCATGTCGTGCTCTTTGGCATATTCGTCACTAAAGGAAGTATTCTGCCCAAAAGGTGCACGGAAAAAAGCCGGTTCTTCACCTGTAATTTCTTTGACAAGTTCATCGGTTTCTTTTAATTCTTCAAACTGCTTTTCTTCTGATAACTCAGGCAGTGAGGCATGGGTAGTTGTATGATTTCCTATGGCAAACCCCATGTCGCTTATTTTCTTTAGGGCTTCTTTGCCTTCTTCATCCTTTAAAAACATTCCATTAACAAAAAAGATAGCAGGAGCTTCATTATCCGCTAAAATTTCTGCAATTTCTACAGCGTTTCCGTCCGGGGCGTCGTCGAATGTGAGAAGAACTTCGTCTCCCTCGTTCTGCTGGGCCTGCACAGTCCAGTTTGCTTCATTGACTTTATAAACCGGGGCTTCTTCCTTTGAAACAGATACTTTTTGCTCTTCCTTTTTTTCCTCGTTCTGCTCCTGGTTTTTTTCACCGGCAGCAGTATCTGTTTTTTCTTTTTTATCTGCGGCTGCATTCTCTTCTCCAGCACTTGAGCATCCTGCAAGCATCAATGCAAGTGATGACAATAATAACGTTTTTTTCAACCCGACTCCCCCTATTTGTTTATTCCCTCTTATATTTTAGCAAAATTTATACAAAACCAGGTCTAAAAGTTTAAAAAACTTCTATATAATGTTAATAATGTTGCTTTGTTGGAAATAATTTCCCTTCTTATGGACTGTAGGTATTTTTTAACAATTTCGTATAAAGGTTTCTAGGTTTACGGACCTAGACTTAGGGTATAGATTATTCGTGCGTTCTGGTTGCGTATGAAGTTATGAGTGTTATAATAATCATCGTTGTTATTTTTTAAATAGGTATGTGTCTGCTTATTGAATTCTTGAATATCCCCTTTATGCAGAATGCCTCTGCCTAAAAATTGAATGCTTCGCTAAAAGGAAGGTGGAATTTAAAAAGTCATGAGAAAATTAACAAGCGTCTTTTTTGTGACCTTAATAGCGGCGCTTGCGGTAATCATCTGGGGTGTTGTTACACCAGAGAATTTAAACGTAGTGACTGGTAACATTCAGGGATGGATTGTTACTAATCTCGGGTGGTTTTATTTAATATCCGCAACGTCTTTTGTTATCTTTTGTATTTACTTAGTATTTAGTCCGTATGGGAAGATCCGTTTAGGTAAACCGGATGAGCGTCCCGAATACAGTTACTTAACATGGTTTGCATTTCTATTTACAGCCGGTATGGGGATCGGTCTTGTATACTGGGGAGTAGCCGAGCCGCTTTATCACTATTACGGCGGTCCTGAAGCAGACCCGCAGACACCAGCTGCTGCTTCTGACTCTATTCGCCTGTCGTTTTTCCACTGGGGACTGCATCCATGGGCAATTTATTCGGTAGTAGCCCTGGCCCTGGCTTACTTCCAGTTTCGCCATAACGCGCCAGGAATTATCAGCTCGGCGTTCCGTCCACTTCTCGGTGACCGGGTAGATGGATGGTTAGGTACGTTGATCAACTTTATCGCTGTATTTGCTACTATTTTTGGTGTTGCGCAATCTCTAGGATTCGGTGCTACGCAAGTAAATGGCGGGCTCAGCTATATTTTTGAAGGCATTAATAACGACCTGCCTACTCAGCTGATTATTATTCTTATTTTTACTATTCTTTATCTCGCCTCGGCCACTACCGGCCTAAACAAGGGAATTCGTTATTTAAGCTGGGCCAACATTGCTTTAGCTGCAGTTCTGATGCTGTTTGTGCTCTTCGCTGGCCCAACAACAAGCATTCTAAACTCTTTTACTGGTGGGATTGGTAACTACCTCCAAACCTTCCCGGATCAAAGCTTCACTACCTATGCTTATACTGGAGACCGGGCATGGCTTGATTCCTGGACAGTATTCTACTGGGCCTGGTGGATTGCATGGGCTCCGTTTGTTGGTACCTTTATTGCCCGCGTGTCCCGCGGACGTACTATCCGTGAATTCATTACCGGTGTTCTGCTCGTACCATCAATCTTTTCGTTTGTATGGTTTGCCGTTTTTGCAACGACCGGCATTGCCGAAGACAACGCTCAAAACGGTGGATTGTATGAACTGATGACAAGCCAAAGCGATGAAATAGCTCTTTTCGGCCTGCTTGATACGCTTCCTTTCGGAGCCATCACAGGCGTGATAGCATTACTCTTAATCATGAGCTTTTTCATCACCTCCGCAGACTCTGCCACATTTGTTCTTGGGATGCAGACGACCAACGGGAGCTTGAACCCGCCAGTATCCATTAAATTCATATGGGGCCTTGTTATTTCCGGTTCCGCAGCAATGCTGCTCGCTTCCGGGGGTATTAATGGCATACAAGTCGTTATGACCATTGCGGCCCTGCCGTTTACTATCATCATGATCTTAATGTGTGTATCGCTGTTAAAAGCCTTGCAAACCGACCGCAGTATTCTTAACAAAGAACGTAAACTACGCCAGGACGATGAAACAGGACTTTCCCGGCGCGAACGCGAACAGCTTCGCAAAGAACAGGAAGAGCTCCAAAAAGATTTGACTGGCAAAAGCTAACTTATAAACGAAAAACAAAACCCTGGCCTCAGCGCCGGGGTTTTTTGTTCTAAAAACTAGTCTCTGCTCCAAAAAATTCCAGGATGAGCTTGAGTTTTCCTTATTTTTCACAAAAAAGGCCACGGCTTGTGTAAGCCGTGGCTCTTTCTATTTTTTACGTGATGTGGATTGGCATGCCGAGTGCTGCTTCTGCCGTTTCCATCGTAATCTCACCTAACGTTGGGTGAGCATGGACGGTCATCGCTACATCTTCTGCTGTCATACCTGCTTCAATGGCCAGACCTGCTTCTGCAATCATGTCAGAAGCGTTAGGACCAACAATTTGAGCTCCGATGACTAATCCATCATCTTTGCGAGTGATGAGCTTCATGAAGCCTTCAGAGACGTCCAGAGAAAGGGCACGTCCATTCGCCTGGAATGGGAACTTCGCGGATTTCACATCAAAGCCTGCTTCTTTTGCGTCTTCTTCTGTGTATCCAACGCTTGCAAGCTCCGGATTCGAGAAAACAATCATCGGCATACCGAGATAATCGACTGCTGCCGCTTCCCCGGCAATAGCTTCTGCAGCTACCTTCGCTTCATAGGAAGCTTTATGAGCAAGCGGGAGGCCAGGGACAATATCACCGATAGCATAGATGTTATCCACACTTGTGCGGGACTGCTCATCTACTTGGATAAGGCCACGTTCGCCAATTTCTACGCCAATTTGCTCGAGTCCCAGTTCTTCTGTGTTTGGACGACGTCCAACAGCAACCAGTACATATTCTGCTTCAAATGTTTTTTCTTCGCCTTTTACTTCAGCCGTCAGAGTGACACTGTCTTCTGATTCTTCTACTCCCTGAGCAAACGCTTCGGTCTGAATATCCACACCCTGAGCTTTTAATTTCTTTTGCACAGGCTGAGTCATTTGCTTTTCAAAGCCCTGGGAGAGAATCCGGCTTTCGCCTTCAAGCACAGTAACCTCTGTTCCGAGATTTGCATAGGCGCCAGCCATTTCGATGCCGATATAGCCTCCACCGACAACAATCAGGCTTTTCGGAATTTCTTCGAGGTTTAATCCTCCAGTAGAATCAAGTACACGCTTGCCGAAAGGAAGCGGTTTGAGTTCCACCGGCCGGGAACCTGTAGCAATGATGCAGTTGTTAAATTTATACGTTTGCGAGCTGTACTCGTCTGTAGAAACCTTTACCTGATCCTTGTCGGAGAAATAAGCTTCCCCTCTTACGATGTTCACCTTGTTTGCTTTCAGCAGTGATTCAACGCCTCCGGTAAGCTTTTCAACGACGCTGCCTTTCCACTCCTGCACCTTTGTGAAATCCACTTCGGCGCCTTTCGAAGTAATTCCCATATTTTCAGCGCCTTCGTTAGCCTCGTGAAAACGATGGCCGGCCTGAATCAATGCTTTGGATGGAACGCAGCCTACGTTCAAGCAGACTCCGCCCAAGTTTCCTTTTTCTACGATTGTTACTTTCTGTCCAAGCTGGGCCGCACGGATGGCTGCAACATAACCACCCGGTCCGGCACCTACAACTAGCGTGTCAATTTCTTCAGCAAAATCTCCTACTACCATGAATTATCCCTCCATTGAGATTAGTTCTGGTTCATTTAACAAGCGTTTAATGTGATTCAATGCGTGCTGGGCTGTCATGCCGTCAATGAGACGGTGGTCGTAGCTTAATGAAAGAGCAAGCATTGGTGCTGCCACAATTTCACCATCGCGCACTACCGCTTTTTCTTCGATGCGGCCAATACCAAGAATAGCTACTTCCGGATGGTTAATAACCGGAGTAAAGAAAGCGCCCTTCGCAGATCCCAGGTTTGAAATCGTTGCGGACCCCCCGCTCATTTCAGCTGAGGAAAGCTTCCCGTCTCTTGCTTTTGTAGCCAGTTCGTTGATTTCATCGGCCAGGGTAAAGATAGGTTTGCGGTCCGTGTCTTTGACAACCGGTACGACGAGTCCCTGCTCTGTATCAGCTGCAATACCGATATTGAAGTAATTCTTATAAACGATTTCAGAAGCTTCATCATCGATAGAAGCATTTAATACAGGGAACTTACGGATTGCGGAAGTCAGAGCTTTTACTACGTACGGCAGGTACGTAAGCTTAATGTCCTGCTCTGCTGCCATTGGCTTGAATTTTTTACGATGGTCTACCAGGGCAGTAACGTCCACTTCGTCCATATGCGTAACGTGCGGAGCCGTCTGTTTTGATTGTACCATTTTTTGAGCGATAGCTTTACGGATACCTTTAAGCGGCACGCGTTCTTCCATAGCACCCCGATCCTGTGAAGGCGCTGTGCTTGCAGCCGGTTTGCTTTCTTCGGCACCGGAAGCTGCTTCAGTTGTTTCTTCTTCTGCTGACTGGTCGCCGCTCAGGAAGGCGTCAATGTCTTCACGAAGGATGCGCCCATTTTTGCCGGATCCTTTTACTTTTTGGATCGTTACGTCGTTTTCACGTGCGTATTTACGTACGGACGGCATAGCGATAACGCGGGCGTCTTCGTCTACATCCGTTTCGCTTGAAGCACTGGCGCTTTCGCCGCCTGCCGGCGTCGGGCTCTCTTTTTCTGCTTCTGTGGAAGCAGGCTGAGCGTCGTTTTGCTCCTGCTCATCTCTTTCTGATTTACCTTCCGAGCTTTCATCCCCGGAAGCTTCTTCCGCAGAGTCATCTGAAGAGGCTTCTTCTCCGCTGCCGTCGTCGATAGTAAGAATTACTTCCCCAACAGTAGTTGTTGTGCCTTCATCCACTTTCAGTTCTAAAACTTTCCCATCTACCGGAGAAGGAATTTCCACAACTGCCTTATCATTTTGTACTTCGCAGAGCACGTCGTCTTCTTTGATTTCATCGCCGGGCTTTACCTGCCACGATACGATTTCGCCTTCGTGAATTCCCTCGCCAATATCGGGAAGTTTAAATTCATAAGCCAAAACAAATGCCTCCTTTTAGTTTACATTCGATTTATGCGTAGCAAACAGGTTGATTTCAGCCATCAACCTGTCGCAGTCATGTTCAATTTTAGAAGTTTAGTACAGCTTTTGCCTTTTCGATAACGTCATTCTCATTAGGGAGCCATACGTCTTCAGCTGCCGCAAATGGGAACACAGTATCTGGAGCTGCTACCCGGAGTACCGGAGCTTCAAGGTGTAAAATTGCACGCTCATTAATGTCAGCAATAACGTTAGAGCCAACACCCGCCTGTCTTTGCGCTTCCTGAACCATCACAGCACGATTGGTTTTTTTCACGGATTCAATAATAGTATCCATGTCTACCGGGCTTACAGTACGGAGGTCAACCACTTCTGCCTCATACCCTTCTTCTGCAAGCTGGTCAGCTGCTTTCAGGCATGTGTGTACCATAGCACCGTAAGCGATAAGCGTAACGTCTTTTCCTTCACGCTTCACGTCTGCTTTGCCGATCTCCACTGTGTATTCCTCTTCCGGCACTTCTTCCCGGAAGGAACGGTACAGCTTCATGTGTTCAAGATAAAAGACTGGGTCATTGCTGCGAATAGCAGAAATAAGCAATCCTTTTGCATCGTATGGAGTTGACGGGATAACCACAGAGATCCCCGGCGACTGCGCGATGATCCCCTCCAGGCTGTCTGCGTGCAGCTCAGGAGTCTTTACACCGCCGCCGTAAGGCGTGCGGATTGTTACTGGCGCCCCGTATTTACCGCCAGTACGATAGCGAAGGCGTGCGATCTGGCCAACTACTTCGTCCATTGTTTCAAATACGAAGCCGAAGAACTGGATTTCCATTACCGGACGAAAGCCAGTAACAGCCAAACCGAGCGTTAAGCCTCCAATACCGGATTCTGCGAGCGGGGTATCGAATACGCGTTCTTCGCCAAATTCATCCTGCAGTCCCTCTGTCGCACGGAAAACTCCGCCGTTCTGGCCTACGTCTTCACCATAAACGAGAACGTTTTCGTCGTTCTTCAGTTCCGTACGCATTGCGTCTGTAATTGCTTGAATCATCGTCATTTGCGCCATGGCTTACTTCGACTCCTTCTCTCTGTATTCTTCGAGCTGTTCCTGCAGATTCTGCGGAAGCTTTTCATACATGATTTCGATTAAATCGGAGGCTTTTTGCTTCGGTGTATCGTCAGCCTGTTTAATCGCTTCTTTAATATCAGCTTTCGCCTGATCTACTACTTCGTTTTCTTTATCTTCATTCCAAAGGTCTTTATCTTCAAGAAACTTCCGGAACCGAATAAGCGGATCTTTCTTTTCCCACTCGTTGTCAAGTTCTTCTGTACGATAACGGGTCGGGTCGTCGCCGGCCATGGTGTGCGGACCGTAACGGTAACATACGGATTCAATCAGCGTAGGCTCTCCGTTCAGTGCATTTTTACGGGCGGTTTCCGTCACTGAATACATAGCAAGAATATCCATCCCATCAACCTGCACTCCGTGAATGCCGGCAGCTACTGCTTTTTGGGCAATCGTTTTAGCAGCGGATTGCTCTTCCACTGGTACGCTGATCGCAAACTGGTTGTTCTGCACGACAAAAATAGCTGGAGCTTCATATGCGCCTGCGAAGTTCATGCCTTCGTAAAAGTCGCCCTGGGAAGCGCCGCCATCTCCGGTATAAGTAATCGCCACGTTATCCTGGTGACGTCGTTTAAGCCCGAGTGCCACACCCGCAGCCTGCACAATTTGCGCCCCGATAATAATTTGAGGCGGAAGAATATTTACGCCTTCTGGAATCTGGCCTCCGTGGAAGTGGCCGCGGGAATAAAGAAATGCCTGATACAACGGAAGGCCGTGCCATACTACCTGTGGTACGTCACGGTAACCAGGAAGAATCCAGTCCTCTTTTTCCAATGCATAGTGAGAGCCGATCATGGAGGCTTCCTGCCCTGCTACTGGAGCATAGAAACCAAGCCGTCCCTGGCGGTTCAGCGAAATTGCGCGCTGATCCCATATGCGTGTATACACCATGCGGCGCATAATTTCCTGAAGCTGTTCATCGGACAGATCAGGCATAGCGTCCTTGTTAACTACTTCTCCGTTTTCATCTAAAATCTGAAACATTTCAAAGTGACTTTCGACTTGCTCAATCGTTTTTGTCGCCACAAATGTTCACCTCTTCCTCTCTTCTTAAAATAAACCGGCTGTATCCAGTAGTAGTGTTTATCTGTTCTTGAATTATCGTTTGAATAATACACTTGCTTTTGATTGGGTATTCTCATGTGTGAACCCAGAACCACATCATCTTTTAATACCCTTCAAAGCCGTAATATAATCACCGATAATTTTAATAAAGAACAAATAAGTAACTGTTTCAGTTTATTATATCATTTCAGTGAAACAATACTTCTCAATAGTTAGAATATACCAAACGAAAAAGATACGTCAATCCTTTTTGCTCAAAGGATTATCCTGTCATTTAGCATCTTCTAGTTTTTGTAAATAAGACAATCTGTTATATATCATTTGTCTATGCCTATATAAACAGTCCAGCCGTTTTTGGCCTTTTTTCTGCCTTGCTTTTCCCGCTTGTTATAAAACTGAATTAACTTTCTGCCTCCACCATCTCCCCGAATACATTTTTAGCTTCATTGAATGATTTTGTTTCTGTATTGAATGAGTCCCTGAAGCTTTCTACCTTCTTATAGGAGCTGTTAATTTTATCAAGATGTTTTTCGAGCGATTCAAGCTCCAGATTTTCATCAGTAAACGATTCATACATCTCAATTTCTTTATCTGCTGCTTCTGTGTAAGCCCCGTGAACGCTATTAAATGCTTCATTTCTCTTCTCCATTGCCCGTTGTGCCTGTTGTGCCTTTTTAGTCATTTTTTCATTTTCAAGGTTGTTGATCGGCTCCCCTGCTTCCATTGCCTCATCATAAGCTTTATTAATTTCTTCTTTTTCTTCTTCCATTAATTCTTTGCGTTCCTTGACTGAGCTTACGGCTTTTTCTATAGATGATTTAATTTTTTTCTGTTCCTCATTTTCGTAGGAGGTTAAATTTTCAAATACATTTTGTTCCTCTTTAGCCAGTTGGGTCAATTTTTTATCCTTTTCCGGAAATTCTTCCTCTGCTCCAGCTGCTTCACTCCAGTGATTCTGAATATTTCCTTCTGGCGAGCCGCATGCAGACAGCATGACTGCAGATAGAGTAATAACTGCTGCTCCGGTTATCTTTTTATTCATCTTATGCATATGTATTCCTCCGCTATATTTGTTTTCTCAGCCATTCTGTTTTTAAAAGCTGTTTAAGCTGAAATTTTTTTGCTATACTAATACACTGTTATTAATCACTATCATTTGCACGCTTGATTGGAGGCAGTAGATTCATGTTAACGATGAAAGATATTCAGCGTGAAGGGAGCCCTGCGCTCCGCAAAGTATCTGAAGAAGTTCCGGTTCCTCCGTCTGCTGAAGATTTGCATGTTCTGCAGGACATGCTGGATTTCTTAAAAAACAGCCAGGACGAAGAAACCGCTGAAAAATATGAGCTCCGTTCGGGCGTCGGCATAGCAGCGCCGCAGCTCGGCATCAATAAACGAATGTTCGCCATGCATGTAACCGACGATAAAGATGAACTGTACAGCTACGGGTTTATTAACCCGAGAATTGTCAGCCATTCCGTCGAAACCACCCATTTAGAAGGCGGAGAAGGCTGTCTTTCCGTCGACCGGGAGGTGCCCGGAAATGTGCCCAGGTATTCACGTATCACATTAAAGGCCAAAACGCTTGAAAATAAAGAAGTAAAATTGCGTCTTCGGGGAATGCCTGCTATCGTCGCCCAGCACGAAATTGATCATCTGAACGGCGTTATGTTTTACGACCGGATTGAAGATTATGAAGATGAGTACAAACGGGAGCTGCCCAAGCTATAGTTTGCAAAAAAAGCATTTTCCTTCGGGAAGATGCTTTTTTATGAGCATCTTTTTATCATTTTCTATGCTTTCTTATCATCGATGCCTGGATAGTATACAAAAAGGCTGATAACTGCTGGCGACGCTTTTCATCGACTTAGCTCCGGCATTTCTCAAAGCTCTCCTCCGTTATTGGTAATAATTACTATAATTTAAAATTTATTTATATTTAGAAAATTTATTCCCTTTTGTATTTTATCATGGTTCTTTAGGACCCGTATAGTTACTTTCTTTTAACTATTAACTTCCCTGCAGCCGGACGATTTTTGTAATGAAATGATTAAAAGGATGAAAAAAACAGTCTCATGCTTTATAATATGAATTATTAATGGTTGGTACGTACACTGTGGTGCTGTTCAGCTTGAGTTCTTTGGCCGGAAGCTGAGTAGAACCGCTCTGGATATGAAGTCATTTTTGATTAAACAGCCAGGCTGTTGCAACGATTACTTCCTGTCCTTCCTGCATTATTTTGCTTTTTTATATTCACAGTACTAGTTTATGCCAAAAAACCATTTTTTCTAAAGCAGTTATATACGCCGCATTTACATTTCAAGAAGGAGAGATATTTACGATGATTTTCAAAGTTTTTTACCAAAATAATTTTACAGAAGCTCCTGTACGGGAGAACACCCATTCACTATACGTAGAAGCAGAATCAGAGCGGGAAGTCCGCCGCAAACTTGCCGATAAACAATTCAACATTGAATTCGTTCAGGAGCTCACTGATAAGCAGCTTGAATTCGAAAAAAGATCCGAAGACTTCCAAGTGGAGAATTTATAACGTATGAAACAAATAAAACAAAATCAAGTTGCAGTTTTTGCCCTGGGCGGGTTAGGCGAAATCGGCAAAAACACGTATGTTGTTCAATACCAGGATGAAATCATCGTTATTGACGCCGGGATCATGTTCCCTGAGGATGACCTGCTTGGCATTGACTACGTTATTCCCGATTACACCTACCTTGTTCGGAACAAAGAAAAAATTAAAGGCGTCTTTATTACCCACGGGCACGAAGACCATATCGGCGGTGTGCCTTTTCTGCTAAAAGAATTAAATGTCCCTATATACGGGGGGCCATTGGCTATTGGCCTGTTAAAAGGAAAGCTCGAAGAACGCGGGCTTTTGCGAAAAGCAAAACTAAACACTATACAGGAAGACCAGCCTGTTGCTTTCAACCATTTAAAAGTAGACTTTTTCCGGACCACCCACAGCATCCCTGATTCCCTCGGTATCAACGTTCATACTCCTGAAGGAAATGTGGTGCACACAGGGGATTTCAAGTTTGATTTCACCCCGGTTGGAGAGCCGGCCAATTTAGCCAAAATGGCTGAGATCGGCGAAAAAGGCGTTCTCTGCTTGCTTTCCGATAGCACAAATGCAGAAGTTCCCGGATTTACCGTTTCGGAACGAAAAGTCGGGGATAATATTCATTCCATTTTCCGACAGGCCAAAGGAAGAATTATTTTTGCTACATTTGCCTCTAATATCTATCGTCTCCAGAAGGCTGTTGACGCTGCTGTCAAAGATGGACGTAAAATCGCCGTTTTTGGACGCAGTATGGAAGCTTCCATTACCATCGGCCAGGAGCTGGGTTATATCAATGCGCCCAAAGGGACATTTGTGGAGCCTTCGCAGCTAAATAAACTTCCCGATGACCAGGCAGCTATTTTATGTACCGGGAGCCAGGGAGAGCCTATGGCGGCCCTCTCTCGCGTGGCCCATGGGACGCATAGGCAAATCCAGATTATTCCCGGGGACACTGTTGTGTTTTCAAGTTCTCCTATTCCAGGAAACACGACTTCTGTGCACAAAATTATTAACCAGCTGTACCGGGCCGGCGCCCGTGTTATCCATGGTTCGCTGAATAATATTCACACCTCGGGTCACGGGAGCCAGCAGGAGCAGATGCTTATGCTTCGTTTGATGCGCCCGAAATATTTTATGCCGATCCACGGGGAGTACCGGATGCTGAAAATGCACTCCCGGCTTGCAAAGGACTGCGGTGTACCACTCGAAAATTCATTTATCATGGAAAACGGCGAAGTGCTCGCTCTCACTAGAGACAGTGCTTCTGTCGTGGGCAAGGTGCCTTCTGGTGCTGTTTACGTCGACGGCCATGGAATTGGAGACATCGGAAACATTGTACTCCGCGATCGCCGCATTTTATCTGAAGAAGGTCTCGTGGTGGTCGTCGTAAGCATCGATATGAAAAACTTTAAAGTCTCAGCTGGCCCTGATTTAATTTCACGCGGGTTCGTTTATATGCGTGAATCCGGAGATTTAATAAATGATGCCCAGAAAACATTAAGCAGGCATCTCGATGAAGTAATGAAACGAAAAACAAGTCAATGGTCTGAGATTAAATCAGAAATTATTGACAACCTGGCGCCTTATTTATACGAGCGTACAAAACGGCGCCCAATGATCCTTCCTATAATTATGGAAGTGTAATCCATTTTCTTGCTGCCTCCGCATATACTGTGGAGGCTTTTTTTGTGTAGATTTTTCATTCTCCTTCAGTTACAATGATGATATTGAAAATCATTATCATTTAAACAGGAGGATTTTTATGTATTTACATGCGATTGTTGGACGCTTGACTATTTTTACGGCTGGACTGGCACTGCTTGCTTCCTGCAGCAGCGGAGAGGGCAATTCTTCCGATAATAATTCAGATAGCGGAAAAGAAACCAGAGCATATGAAACGGAAAAAGGCGAAGTCACTATTCCCTCGGACCCTGAAACCATAGTGACCGATTACTATGCCGGAGAGCTGCTTTCAGTGGGGGCTGACGTCTCCGGCACCGGGCCGGATGCGTTTTCCAATCCTTTTCTTAAAGAACAGCTGAGCGGCGCTGAAGACGTCGGTGCCCCCCTCAATCCCGAGGAAGTGCTCGAGCTCGATCCGGATCTAATCGTTGTTATGTACGATGAGAATTATGAACAGCTGTCAGAGATCGCACCGACGGTTTATATTCCATACAATCCCGACACGAATGTCCAGGAAACGCTTGATACCTTCGGAGAATTGACAAATAACCAGACGGAGGCAGAAAATTTTAAAGAAACCATTGAAACAACTGCTTCGGAGGCAAAAGAACGTATTGAAGGAACTATCGATGAAGGCGATACCTTTGGAATCTACGAGCTCACTAACAATGATGAACTTTATGTTTTCGGCGCAAATGGCGGACGCGGGGGTCAGGCTATCTATAATGCTCTTGATTTAAGTCCTCCCGAAAAAATTCAGGAGGAAGTTATGGGGGGAAACGCCCAGGAGATTTCAATGGAAGTACTCAAGGACTACTCTGCTGACCACATGTTTATGACTACCTATGACCCTGAAAGCACTGGTGAAAGCAAAGAAAAAATCCAGGAATCTGATGTATGGGCCAATCTGGACGCTGTACAAAACGATCAGTTTTACTTCCTTGATTTTGATACATATTATCCATATGATCCGATTTCTGTGAACGAACAAATCGATTTAATCGCCGACAAGCTTTCTGAGCAATGAAACAGAAAAACGCCCTCCGGATGAACACGGAGGGCGTTTAGTTAATGATATACATAAAGTTCTTTGATAATAAGATCCAACGGGTTTTCCGCCATGTACGTTTTCATCTGGGCGATTGTATCGTTTCGATTGTCTTCAATGCTCTGCAGGGCGTCATGCAGCGTGTCTTCGTTAAGCTGCTCTTCTTCTAGAACGGCTGCATACCCTTTTTCCTGAAAGGATTCAGCATTCAGAATCTGGTCTCCCCTGCTCTGGGCACGCGTTAACGGCACGATCAGCATAGGCAGATGAAGGGTTAAGAACTCAAAAATAGAGTTGGAGCCGCCGCGTGTAACGATCGTATCAGTTGCTGCAAGTACATCAGGCAGCTCTTCATTAACGTATTCAAACTGACGGTAGCCGGGCTGGTCTTTTAGGGTTTCATCTGTATGACCTTTACCACAAAGGTGCACTACCTGGTACTTTTCAGTCAGGCGCGGCAGTGCCGCCCGAATTGTTTCATTAATTTTTCTCGCTCCAAGACTGCCTCCCATAACGGTTAGTACCGGCCGGGACTCCTCAAATTGAAGGAATTCCATCCCTCTTTTTTTGTCTCCCCGGGTAATCTCTTTTCGCACCGGAGAGCCAAGAGCTTTCGCTTTTCCCGGCGGAAAATGGGTTGTTGCTTCATCAAACGAAGTAAATATTTTTGTAGCAAACCGTTGGGCGATTCTATTGGCAAGGCCCGGGGTAATATCACTTTCGTGAATAATGACAGGAATATTCAACGTTTTGGCCGCGATAATAACCGGCACGGTCACAAAGCCGCCTTTGGAAAATACTACGTTCGGTTTGACCTTTTTTAAGTATTTCCGGGCTTCCAAACATCCTTTTACCACCCGAAAAATATCAGTAATGTTCTGCCAGTCTATGTAACGACGCAGTTTACCTGAGCTAATGGCATGATACGGAATGCCTTTGTGTTCGACCAGCTCTTTTTCAATACCTTCTTTGGAGCCCACGTAATAAATATCCCAATCGTTTTGGTTCAGTTCGTTCATCACGGCAATGTTCGGAGTAACATGACCGGCGGAACCGCCGCCGGTGAATACGATTTTTTTCAGCATTTCCCTCATCATCCTATACTTCTTCCAGTTTATGAGATCATGGTTCTCACGCCTTTTATAATATCATACGCTTACGAAGGTGTAAGTTGTTTCGATAATAAGGAAAACATTTCATGCCAATATTTTTCCGTCTGCCGTCTTTGCTCTCTTAAATGTTCTTCTACTGTTTTTGGATGCAGCTGCTCATGATGAAGAAAAACTACGTCCTGGGTAACAATCACTTGGCTTCCATTCAAAATAGAGTTGATTTCCACCTTGATTTTTTCATTCTGTCCGCCTGTTTCTTTTCGAACGAGTGTTTTTTCAATTCGTTCCGGCGGATCGATTTTTAAGTATTCTCCGTAAGCCCGGTACGTCTCCTCCTGGCTTTCGTTCACAACGCTCCATGCACCGCCCTCTGTGACATCGGCCTTTGCTTCAGATTCCCGGCTTTCTCCTGAGAGGAACATCCAAGTTTTCATCAGTTCGGGGTTAGTCCAAGCTTCGTATACCTGTGCGGGCTCTGCATGATGAATGTGGCATCCTGCCTGAGCAATGATTCTGCTGTATTTTGCCATAATCGATTTCTCCTTTACGCTTTGCTTTTCAAACTCATTCCCTAAATGAAAGCTGAAAAAACGCGACTTCCATATTTTCAGGCTGTTCCTGTTTATTATAATAGGGGCGCGGGTATATCCCAGTAGTTCTAATCAAAGGAGTGAAAAATATGGCCAACATGGAATTTAACGTAGAAGGAAAGGCAAAGAACTTTCAAACAGATCTTTCTACGGGTACTCACAAAATCACGATCGATGAACCTGAAAATCTTGGTGGACACAATCAGGGTATGGATCCTCTGTCCGCCCTGCTCTCCTCTCTTGCCGGCTGCGAGAATGCAGTAGCCAATTTTGTGGCAAAGGAAATGGATTTTGACCTGCAGGGTATTTCGTTTCAGGTAAGTGGAAATATCGATTCGGAAGGCATGATGGGAAACCCCGATGTGCGCCCGTATTTTCAGACCGTTTCAGTAAAAGCAAAGGTGGAGACATCTGAAAGCGAAGAACGCATCCAGGAACTTCAGGAAAAAGTGGATGCCCGGTGTCCCGTATTTACTACTCTTAACGCCGCCGGCGTGGAAATGAACGCGGATTGGAGCAAAGCTTAACAGCGGAAGATAAAACACGCCCGGCGAATGTCTCCGGACGTGTTTTTAATTATACATATTCATTCTTTGTTGATCAGCTAAGCCGCAGATTCTTAGGAGGAAAACTTTTTCGCCAGCGGATAGACGCCGAGACTTTGAATGACAAGGGAAAGCAGGATAGCAGCAAATGTCAGGGACACGACTAAATTTGCACTGCTGCTTGACTGGGTTTCAATACTTAACAGCAGGGCCACAGACACGGTCCCCTTCAGTCCTGACCAGGTCATCATAAACACCGACGACCATTGAAACCGTTCTTTGATATGGGGAGAAAATTTTAGAAAACCTCCCAATACAATGAAGCGGACGATCAACGAAATGATAAATACTCCAATTGCCAGCAGCCAGTGCCCAAATGCAAGGTAGCCTGCTGATTGAATGCCGATCAACAAAAAGAGCAGCGATAATACAACCGGCTCTACCACTTTCCAAAAGCCGTCCAAATAAGAATGAAGCTCTTCTTCTTGTGCAGACTGCTGAAAAGCCCGGGAAAGCATAATGCCTGCCGAAACTGTTGCCAGTACTCCGGAGGCCCCCAATCCTTCCGCAATGTAAAAACCGCCGTAGGCAAGAACGATACTGAGTATTACCTGGTACACATGGTTGTGCATGACATGGACTGCCTTAGTGACCATCCATCCCCCTGCCACACCAACGGCCACACCGCCAAGCGAAACAAGCAGAAATTCACCTAGAAACGAAAATAAAGAAAAGGGTTCGTTGTATAAAAACATGGAGGAAGCAATGCTGAATAGCACTACACTTGTACCGTCATTGATCATCGATTCCCCTTCCACAACTTTCGGAATATCCGAGTCTCCGAAAACATTTTCGAGAATAGCTGTAACGGACACCGGGTCGGTCGGTGTGAGTATGGAAGCAATCAAAAATGCCGCCACAAATGAAAGTCCGGCGGCCGGAGCCCCTACGAAATATATGAGCACTGCCATTAAAAACACCGTAGCCATAAGTCCGAGCGTTCCTAATGTGGCAATCGGCCAGAAATTTTTCTTTAATGAACGAATGGAAAAACTGTAGGCTGGCACAAACAGGAGCGCTGGCAGCAGCAGATCAAAGATGATGTCATGATTCAGGCCCAGCCTGTTGAAAACAGGAATAAATGAAAGCCCTAGGCCAATAAACAAAAGCACCATCGGGACCGGGAAATAGTTGCTTTTAACATCAAAGATATAAACGATCAGCCCGAGAGCTAACAGTATAACAAGCAGCGATGCGTACAACAGCAACCAGCACACCTCCTATTTATAAATATATGTGTCCAACATCCTTATTTACCCTTATCTGGCAGCTTAAAACTAAAAAGCCCTTCCGTATTTACATTACGGAAGGGGGCGAGTCTTATTTAATTGTCATCGATCCATCGGGCTTCCAGCCTTGCAATATCACCATCCGCGCCGACGATAATCAGAATATCTCCTTCACTGATATCCACCTCGGGGCGTGGCGACACATGAACGTCCTCCCCGCGTTTAATGGCAAGTACGTTACATTCATACGTTTCACGTATATCTAAATCAAGAAGTGATTTGCCATCAAGCAGCTGTCCGGCTTCAAGCTCCACGATGCTGTAATCTTCGGAAAGCTCCAGGTAATCGAGGACACTTTTAGACACGATGCTGTGTGCCACCCGGACACCGATATCCCGCTCCGGATGAATAACTTCATGGGCACCAATCCGCCGCAGTACTTTTTCGTGGTAGTCATTCTGGGCTTTTACCGTAATATGCTTGACGCCGATTTCATCAAGCACAATAGTAGTCATAATGCTTGCCTGAATATTGTCGCCGATAGCTACAATGACGTTATCAAAATTACGAATTCCAAGACCCCTCAGCGCCTTTTCATCCATACCGTCCGCAATGACTGCCTGGGTGACAACCTGGGCGAATTCATTGACCCGGTACTCATTGGAATCAATAGCAAGCACATCCATTCCTTCATCTGCCAGGGCGTTACATATACTGCCCCCGAATCGGCCAAGACCAATGACTGCAAACTGTTTCTTCATCCCGTTCTCCCCTATTCTTCTCAAGTCCCTCAGCTGCCCCGGCGGCCCTACGGAGCCAGACTGTGTTCAACATACCTGTCTGCCCAAATCCTCAGGGATTGAGCGTGTCCTGTCCCGGCTTCCAGTTTGCCGGGCACATGCCTCCCATCTGCAGGGCCTGCAGTACACGCAGTACTTCATCCACGTCACGTCCGACATCATTGTGGTGAACCATTGAGTACTGCAGTTCCCCGTACGGGTTAATAATATACAATCCCCGCAGCGCCACTCCTTCTTCTTCAATCAACACGCCGTAGTCCCGGCTTACCCGGTGGTTTGTATCAGCTGCAAGCGGAAACTTCAGCTGTTCAAGTCCATTGTTTTCCCGCGCCATGTTAATCCAGGCTTTATGTGAATGGATCGTATCCGTCGAAACGCCGATAATTTCTGTATCGAGTTCTTCAAACTCCTCGTAATGGTCACTCATCGTCGTGATTTCTGTTGGGCAGATGTGAGTGAAATCCATCGGGTAGAAAAAAAGCACCGTCCATTTATCTTCTTTCATTAATTGTTCAAGACTCACTGTGCCAAACGAGGTGTCCGGCATCACAGCATTCATCTCAAAGCGTGGAGCCTGCTTTGCAACCATACGCTTTTCACTCATGCATTCCACTCCTTTAATAGTACGCTCCTGCATTCTATTCTTCATTATATGGACCGCTAATTTCAAAGTCAACGGCATGCTCCAAACCTCGTTTTATGGCAGTTTAATTCATTACTATTGCATATTTTTTGGCTGGACCGGTTATGTTATACTAATCGGGTTAAAATGGAAACTACAGGCGGAGGAGTGGTAGGACATGAATATGGAATCATTTAATGACGGAGTCTTCTGGGCAGCTGCCATTATTTTAATTGTGCAGTTAGTCGGTGTGCTTATCGGCTATATTATCGTACGGGCCATCGGGAGCAAAATTATTCACCGCGCCTTTAACCGCATGGAAAAGCAGCGGAATATGCATCCGGGCAGGGTCAAGACCCTTTCAAGGCTCGCTATCAGCATCTTTACTTACATTTTATTGTTTATAGTAATCACTATTACTTTAGGGCTGTTTGATCTTGATATTGCTCCGCTGATCGCAAGTGCCGGGATCGTTGGCCTTGCGATCGGCTTCGGGGCCCAGGGCCTTGTGAGCGACGTAGTTACCGGCTTTTTTATTTTGCTCGAAAAGCAGATTGACGTCGAGGATTACATCGCTATCGCAGGTATAGATGGGATCGTCGAAGAAGTCGGCCTGCGCACAACTCAGGTTCGCAGTTTCGATGGCACGCTTCACTTTGTTCCGAACCGGGAGATCAGCGTTGTCAGCAACTATTCACGAGGTAACATGCAGGCAATTGTTGATATTGGCATTGCTTATGAAGAAAATGTAGATAAAGCAATCGCTGTTATCCAGGGAGCCTGCAACCGCGTCGCAGAAGAACAGGGGGCTTTTAAAGAAGGTCCTGATGTTGTGGGAGTAAACGCCCTTGGCTCTTCCGAAGTAACCATCCGAATTATCGCTAAAACAGAGAATATGATGCAGTGGGCCATGCAGCGGGAGTTATTGAAAGCGTGCAAAGAAGAACTCGACGCCCATAATATCGAAATTCCGTATCCTCACCAGGTGAACGTCAGCAAAGAAGCATAGCACAAGAAAAAGACGGCGGGGCTCAGAGCCTCCGCCGTCTTTTTTTGTAAAGAGATTACCGGCTGTGTAAAAAATCAGTGAAAAACTGTACCGCTGTGTCCATCGCTTTTTCGGAAGGGCTGATCCGGTTGTCATGCAGGCCGTACGGTGTGTCTACTCCGAGCCACACCATCGTGCCTGGAATCTCCTCGAGGAAGTAGCCAAAGTCCTCTCCGGTCATTGCTTCCCGGCTTTCTACAGCATTTACCTGGCCATGGCTCTCTGCAGCCGCCGTCAGTTCGGCTGTTTTTATTTCATCATTATACACCTGGCAGTAATTCGCTCCCCAATCCACCCCTGTTTCACAATGGAAGGAGGCTTCGATTCCTTTCAGCATGCCGCTGATTCGTTCTTTAATCAGCTTCATGTTATCCATCGAAAATGTCCGGATCGTCCCTTCCACCCGGGCGGATTCCGCAATAATGTTCTGCTTGGTGCCTGCTTCGATGGTCCCGACCGTGACGACGGCCGAATCAAGCGGATCAATATTTCTGGCTACGATCGACTGAAGCTGTGTCACAAAGTGACTTGCCGCCACCACCATGTCCTCTGTCTGATGGGGACGTGCCGCATGGCCGCCTTTGCCGCGGATGTCAATAAATAATTCCGAAGTGTTAGCAAACAGCACCCCCGGCTTCGTCGCAACCGTGCCCACCGGGTGCTCCGGGGCAATATGGAGCGCATAAATTTCATCTGGCTTCCATGCCTTAAATTCCTCTGACCTGAGCATCGGTTCTGCACCACCGGGCCCTTCCTCTGCCGGCTGAAACAGTATCACCACGTTTTGGACTGGCTGGTGCTCCGTAAGGTTTTGTAATATCCCGAGCGCGATGGTCATATGCATGTCGTGCCCGCAGGCGTGCATCATTCCTTCATGTTCGGACGGAAAATCCAGACCCGATTGTTCTGTCACCGGAAGACCGTCCATATCTGTACGGTAGCCGACGGTTTTTTCCGGATTTGAGCCTTCGATACGGACGAGGATTCCAGTCTGCCAGGTTTTATACATAAGGTGCTCCTGCGGCAGAGCACGAATCGCTTCGAGCAGGTACTGCTGCGTTTTAAATTCTTTAAATCCCGGCTCCGGAATGCGGTGCAGGTCACGGCGTACCCTGGTTAAATCGAGGGTGGTCATTACTGCAGACTCCTTTCTTTTAAGGCATTCATTTCTTCAGCGAGAGTTTCAATGAAGGCGTCCACTTCAGCGTGCTCAAGGGTTAAAGGCGGCAGAAGGCGGATAATCCGTTGCTGGGTAATATTAAACATGAACCCTTTCGCGAGCAGCTTTTCCTGCAGAGCTTTTACAAAAACTGCGTCAGCATCCAGCACTACTCCAATCATCATGCCGAGGCCCCGGATTTCCTGCACAAACCCTTCGCTTTCCTTCTTCCAGCCTTCCAGGCGCTGCCATAAATATTCAGCCCGTTCACGCCCATGTTCCAATTCTTTTTGATCATACAGGACATCGAGCACGGCGTTGCCCATCGCGGCGCTGAGCGGTGAAGGCCCAAAGGTCGTCCCGTGATCGCCGGGGTGGAAAACTTCCTGCACGTGCTCTCCAGCAATCAGGCCCCCTAGTGGAAGGCCGCCGCCGATGCCTTTAGCAAACAAAATGACGTCCGGCGTAATATCTGCCCGTTCATAAGCGAAAAATGTGCCAGTACGGCCGATGCCGGTCTGTATTTCATCCACGATAAACAGCACATTGTATTTTTCACAAAGGGCTTTTGCTTTCTCCATAAAAGAAGGAGAAACCGGCTGAATGCCGCCTGATCCTAAAATTGGTTCGAATAAAAACGCTGCCGGCTGCTTCGTCCTGAGCACTTCTTCGAGCGCTTCCAGGTTTTCTGCCTCTACTTCATACACGGGATAATCCGCCGCCGGGAAATCCTGATAAATCCCGGGTTGACGTGTCAGCTGGATAACACCCAGCGTCCGGCCATGAAAGCTTTTTTCCAGAACGGCAATGCCTTTTTTAGGCGTTTCCTGGCTGCTTCCCCACTTATGAACAAGCTTGACCGCTGCTTCAGTAGCTTCCGCCCCGGAGTTTGCAAAAAACACTTTTCCCGGAATACTGAGCTCAATCAGCCGTTCCGCCAGGCGCACCGCCGGTTTGTTAATAAACATATTGGAAATATGCAGAAACTGGTCTGCCTGCTCCTTCAGCTTTTTGAGCAGATAGGGATGGGAGTGGCCGACAATATTAACGGCCAGGCCGGTAAATAGGTCGAGATATTTGTTTTGTTCGCTGTCGTATAAATAGTTGCCTTCTCCTTTTTCTACGACAATCGGAAGACGCTGGTACGTAGACATTATATAGTGCTGGTCTTTTTCAAGCCAGTTCATGCTGTTTGCCCCTTTCGCATAAATGAAAAAGAAAGGCCCCTTTTGGAACCCGTCCCAAAAGGCAGCCTTTCACCGTTACATTACATTGTTGCATTGTTATTTTAAGCGGCGCAGTTCCTGTTTAATTTCTGTTTTTCCTTTTGTCTGATCATCAATTTCTTTGATGACACGTGCAGGAGTACCGGCAACAACCGTGTTTGCCGGCACGTCTTCTGTTACTACGGCACCGGCCGCTACGACTGCACCTTCTCCGACAGTAACTCCTTCAAGGATGACGCAGTTGGCACCAACCACTACACCGTCTTCGACAACGACCGGCTGCGCGGATGGCGGCTCGATGACCCCGGCAAGAACGGACCCTGCACCGATATGGCAGTTGTTACCCACGGTGGCACGGCCGCCCATGACAACGTTCATATCAATCATTGTGCCTTCTCCAACAACTGAACCGATATTGATGCTTGCGCCCATCATGATAACCGCGCCTTTACCGATTTCCACCTGGTCGCGGATGATCGCACCCGGCTCAATGCGTGCTTCGATGTCTTTCAAATCAAGCATCGGGATTGCGCTGTTTCTGCGGTCATTTTCTACAACAAAATCTTCAATTTTGTCTGCATTCGCTTCGATGCCTTCTTTAATATCTTCCCATTCACCGAACAATACGCCGGTGTTGCCTGTAATAAACCGCTTCGTTTCATTTCCAAATCCGATAGCGTCCAATTCACCGGTAATATGTACTTTAACCGGGGTGGATTTTTTACTATCTGAAATAAACTGAATAATTTCATTTGCGTCCATTTGATTCATGTTTTACATCCTCCTTCAAATTTCTCTTTCCTAGATTATCATATCGCCCTTTGAAAGCAAAATGATAGTTCCATCTTTTTTCTGTTCTCCTGCTATTTTCTTTCGTTTGGGAAAGCCTTACAATGAAATTAATAAAAGGAGGCATACATATGGGTAGAACAGCTGATATCTGTGATGAATATGGAAACGAGGTTTTTGTCGCCAACGAGCCGTTTTTATCACACGGACCGGCACGTTCCTTTGAAGGACCAATAGAAACTGTACGGGTATTTGAAGATAACGTACTTGTCGAACAGGCGCTTGGCGATATTCCAGCCGGCAGCATTCTTGTCGTTGACGGAGGCGGTTCCTCCCGGCGCGCCCTGCTCGGGGACAACCTGGCAGAAATCGCTGTCAATCGCGGGCTCGCAGGCATTATCGTGAACGGCGCCATCCGCGACAGTGACGAGCTGCGCGAAATGGATGTCCGTGTGTTCTCCCGCTTTACCAACCCCCGAAAGTCCGTCAAGGAAGGACGCGGCGAGCGTTCCATTCCAGTCGACTTTGCCGACGTCACCTGGACGCCCGGAGACTACGTCTATGCCGACAGCGACGGCATTGTGCTTCTTCCTGCCAAAAGCTAGCCTGCTTCCGCTGGCATCAGACGACGCACGCTTGTAAGTGTGACTATTAACAGGAGCAGACCGCCGGCAATGACACCTATCCAGCCGGCTGCGGGCCATAGTAGTCCAAAATAAATACTGCTCAGGCTTCCGCCCAGATAATAAGACGTCAAATAAAGTCCCGAGGCACTCGCCCGGGCTTTTTTGGCGTTTTTTGTCACCCAGGAGCTCGACGTGGAATGAGCAAAGAAAAAACCAAAACTCAGTACAGCAAGCGATGCAATAACCACCCAAAGCTGCGGTACAAGCGACAGCAGCAGACCGCCGGCCATAATTAGAATGCCGGTCTGCATACAGTCCGTCTGTTTAAAGCGCTGCGTCAACTCTCCGGCAAGACTTGAACTGAACGTGCCTGCCCCGTATGTTAGAAACAACAGTCCAAGGACCGCTGTACTAACGAAAAAAGGATCTCCGTCCAACCGGTACGTGATAAAGTTAAATGTGCCAATAAACACGAAAAAATTCAGTCCGCCGATAATATAAGCCAGCCGTTGGACCGGATCTCTAAGATGAAACAGGGCGTTTTTCCATGTATCGCTCCACTCCAGCGGCTTCGGTTTGAAATTTTTCGAAGCAGGAAGCAGCAGAATGACGAGCACGGCGAGCAGCACACTTGCCCCAGCCATAAAAAAATAAGCTGTCCGCCAGTCGAACCAATCAGCAAGCACGCCGCTCATTACTCTTCCCCCCATGCCGCCAAGACTGTTCGCGCTCACATAAAAGCCCATCGCTACTGTCATGGCCCTCGGGGTAAATTCCTCCCCGATATAGGACATCGCCGCAATAGGAATGCCGGCCAGCCCGACTGCCTGTATCATCCGCAACAGCAAAAGCAGCCAAAACGACCCCGCAAACGGAATAAGAAGCGTTGCTATCGTTCCCCAGATCATTGCATACACGATGATTTTCCTTCTTCCCTTAGCATCAGATATTGCACTGATAAAAAAGAAGCTTATCCCAAGCATCAGCAGCGACAGTGAAACCACAAAGCTTGCTGTTGCTTCGCTAACGTTGAATTCTCCTGTAAATAATGGAAGCAGCGGCTGCGGATAATACATATTGGCAAAGATGAGCAGAGAGGCAAGCCCAAGAGCAATGGATGCCCGCCAAAATGTTCCGGTATGCCGGTCAATCATAATGCCTTCCTCCTTTCGTCACATTCGATATTACTGCTTGTATCATACAACCAGTACATGGAAATTATTCCTTTTCTACTTTACCCTATTTGGCCTGTTATACGCTTTTATTGTCCAGGGGATTAGCAAGCGGCTTCTAATACAGCTGAAGACCCGGCCGCCTTCTTCCGGCACCGGGTCTTCCTATTAACTGCGTGTCGTTTTAAGATACGAACGCGCGATATTTCGCACATTAGGATTCCAATGAGTCATGCAGCCAGCCATCGCACGTTCTACATGCTCTGCTGCTTCGTCTTCCCAATAGCCATTATTATTCTCGTACTCCGCTGCTTCTCCGAGATATCCGGCTGCCACCGCGGCAACCGCATCTTTTTCTTCCCCGTAAACCTTGAGCTCCACTTTATCCCCAAGTCTAATGCTTGTAAACAAAGACATCATGCCGAGTACGCTTTTTCCATTGGCGGAAGTTCTTCGTTTTTCGAAAAATACATCTGCTTTAAATGTTTCCAATTCATGCACAAATGACAATACTTGACTGGCATTCAGCCCTCTGGTTAATACGAATGTTTCCACTCGTTCCATCGAATGCATCGGCTCCTTTTTACGTACAAATTCCTTCTGACAAACATTATTATTATAACATGTACGTTCTATTTGCCAACCATGTATCCAGCTTAATTATTGTCGGACATGTGATAATTTTCTTCAGGGGTTTTTTCAATATAAATAGACTGCGTTGGATAGGCAAATTGAACGCCTTCCTCCTGAAGGATACGAATAATTTCAAGATTCAACTCTTCTTTGATTTCCGCCCACTCCAGGAACGCGGTCGTTTTTGTGAAGCAGTAAACCCACAGGTCGAGCGAGGAGCTGTTAAATTCTTTAAATTGTACAAGAATCAGTTCTTTATCAATGTCATCACGGCTGTTCAGCATCTCCTCGAGGCGTTCCCGCAGCTGCAGCACCTGCTCCCGCGGGGTCTGGTATTCAATGCCAAGCGTCATATTAATTTCGCGCTTGCGCATTTCACTCCAGTTCGTAATCGCCTCGTGCGCAAGCGTGTTGTTTGGCACAATAACAATCGAGTCAGCAAATGTACGTACCTTCGTACTCCGGAATGAAATGTCTTCTACAATCCCCTCTACCGTCGGGGTATAGATCCAGTCTCCACGTTTAAACGGACGCTCCACCACAATGATAATGCCGCCGATGAAGTTTGCCACCATGTCCTGGGCAGCTAGAGCGAAGGCGAGTCCACCAAGGCCGAGCCCGGCAACAAACCCGTTAATATTAAAGCCCCAGGAGGAAAGAATAATGGTGAACGCGAGCGCTACGATAATAATCCGGATCACCCGTGATAGAAATGGCACCAGCATATTATCTTCTTTGCCTTCGAGCCGTTTAATCATTGGATTGAAAAGCATCGAAGACGTATTCAGCAGCTTGTATGTCCCCCAGGCTACGAGCACAATTAAAATAGAGCCGTACAGGCGATTGATAATCGTCATCGAATCCCACGGTATTGGCAGGTACAACAGCGCTAAGTATATACCGACTACGGCGAAAAACATACGAATCGGGCGTTCAAATGACACTAAAATATTAGTGAACAGCTGCGATCTTGATTGATGGGTCATCCTTAAAATAAAACGAAAAATGTATGTCGTAAATAGTTTCCGAAAAGCAAACACGAGAAGCGCAATAAGAACAGCTACTCCTATATCAATCCAGGGCAGCTCCACAATACGTGTCTGCCATTCCATCCAAAAATCTGCATATGCCTGCATGAACATCCCTCCACCTTTATCCCATTCTCTCTATCTCGGTGCCGTCATTACCAGCTTTCTGCCGGCTGTCTCTGTTCGTGTGATGCAGATATCTTTTAAACCCAAGGTATGGTAGCATATAAACCGGAAAAAGACATCAACACAAAGAAAGGTTCAGATAGTCGCATGAATTTACTTATTTTACTGCTAATTGGATTCGCTGTAAATACGCTTGTGTACCAATTTGCGCGGTTAATGCAGAAAGTTACCGACCGCAGCCTGCCGCTTCTCGGAATTACATACATCACTTTTTTCGGGGCACTGTCTCTTGGTATTTTTAATCAAGGACCGCTCGGCTTTATTCTTTCCAATCTCAGCTTGGGCATGCTTGCCTTCTGCTTATTTCTATTCCTTCAGCAGCGGAGAGAAAAACAGCAAAAAGGAAAATAATTTACTTTTTTCATTTTAATGGAAGTGAATAGATATACTGTACGCCCATTGGTCCCATCAAACGCCGGCCTGTATCTTTGAACCCCGCTTTTACATAGACATATTGGGCAGATTCATTTCGGATATTGACTCCGAGGACAATTTCGTTCAATTCCGGGAACCATTTGCCGGCAAAGGCAGGCAGACTGCAAAGGGCATCTCCGGCGTACCCTTTCCCCTGTTCTTCCACACGAATTGAGAATTTTTTTAATAAACCCGCCCGGCTGTTGGCTGAGTAGTTAGGAAACCTGTTTTCAGTTTCCAGCTGGAAAAATCCTACCGGGTATGTGTTGTGGACAATTAAAATTCCGGTCTCCGCCGGTCCCAGCTGTGTAACTGCCTGCAGCGGCAGGCGTGTATACTGCGCCTGTGCTTCCGGCAAATAATAGGATTCCAGCGAGGGCCGGTAAGCTTCATTGTACGGAAGAAGTCGAATGTTCTTCATTGAAACCCTGCTTTCCATGTATAATTTAACTGAGGAAGGATTGACATTGCTCTTTTCCTATTGTATATTATTTCTGTCGCTTCGTTCTATACTAATTGTTCCGTTAGCTCAGTAGGGAGAGCGCCACCTTGACAGGGTGGAGGTCACTGGTTCGAGCCCAGTACGGGACACCATCATATATAATAAACCTCAGCAGGAGCCGCAGGCTTCTGCTTTTTTATTGTTATTGGGGAGCCCCCTTCTTAATTTTAAGCTGCATTTTCTCGTATCTCCTCTCCTAACCCATATTCCCTACAGCAATAAAAAACTGTATGTTGATGTATATTCATCCTTCAACCCTTTAGCATTCTCTACTTTTATTAATTCTTTTCAGGGTATATTATGGTAAATAACTACTGAAAGGAGGGTTATCCATGAGTTCATCAGTAGACAGCTCGAATTTCATTGAGGTTTACTTTGAGCCTTCTGCCATTCCACTTTTTGACTTAAATGGATTCCAAAGCGAAGGGACGTTCGAGGAGCATTCAAGCTACGTTAAAGCTGTAGTATCAGCCGATAACTGCGGTATTGAAGAAGCTGGCGTTTATTTTTATCAAGAAAAAGCCGGGAGAGGCTCTGGCGGCAGCCGGACCGTCTTTATCCCCATGCGGTTTATTCTCACCGTAGTGGAGCATTCCGAATCCCGGGGGCCTATCGGTTACACGGACCCAAATACTCTTTAGCGCAGCTCAAAGGCAGAAAGCTTCACGCTTCTGCCTTTTTACCGCAGAACGTATATATGTCTTCCGAGCTGTATGATCTCTTCATTCTCTGGAAAATAGACCCGCTCAAACGTCGGATGAAAACCGCTGTTCTGCATGGAGTGTATATCAGCTACCCACCCCCCTTCCCCCGGCCATACAAGGCAATGCAGCATGTGTCCTTCACTACAAATAATTACCTGCACCTGGCGAATATGCCGCTCGATATAAACAACCCCCATGGCGTATACCCCCTTAATGACAATATACCCATTAAGGAAAAATCAGAACTTATTTCTTTCAGAATTAGTTAATAATTTTCCTAAATAAAAAAGCGCCGCGGCGGGCGCTTTTTCTAAAGTCCGAGTATGTCACCGAATGTATTCTTAAGATGATTCCGGACGATATCCATATCAAATTCTTTATCTTCTTCCCTGCTGTACATTCTACCTTCCTGCACATATATAACATCCAGCTCATTGCTGCTGTCGTCTGTCCCCTGCGTAACCTGAATGTAATAATTGCCGTCCTCTGTAATCGTTTCAAAAATCACTTCACGGTTATCAATGGTCATATAGCTGCGGTGCTTAGAACCGTAGCTGCTGAACGAATCGTTTTTCACTTCACCAATTTCTTTGTTCAAATTATTAAAGTATTTGGCAATTTCCCAGTTTACTTCGTTCATAATGTTTGCATCTTTATCTTCTTCTAAATATTCTTTTGCTTTAGCTACGAACTCATCTTCGAAACTCATTGCCATCACCCTCTTCTCTAAAGTAATTCTCTATTCTTCAGGTTACAAGGCTCCTGTTTTCGTAACAGGAAAATTATGTACAGATATTCTATTAAAAAAAGAGATAATGTTAACTGTTCATAAAACAGTTAACATAAATTATTTTACCTCTACTACATACACCCCGGCGTCAACATATCGGATAAGCATTAACTGCCCATTACCCACCATCGAATCAATAGTTTTTAAAGCAAAAGAGCTGTCAATGCTGTTTTTATCTTTTAATATGGCGGCGACATCTTTATTAGTAAGCGGCTTTTCATTGTCCTGGATAATACTTTTAATTGTTTTTGCCCCTCTGGTCTGTAATATAATGTTCACCCCTTTGTTTATCATTAATAGTCTATTTCCGAAAAGTCTCCAGGATAATCATCAAATTATTACAATTTTGATTCCAGGGGAATCAAACTACTGATCGCTCTCATGCAGATGTTTTTCTTTTTCCTGTTTAAGCTGTAATTTTCCACGGCGCACAGCTTCCATTACGATTAAACAGAGGACTCCGGCCAGGATATGAATGAGCGCCCATATATAGCTTTGCAGCACGAGAGTGACGATAACCCCAAGGCCGATATTCCATATACCGATGATAAGCCAGAATAGAATAAAATAACTGTTTATCGTTTTTCGTTTCATGTCTGACACCCTTTAACGTTTTTCTACAAATTACCATATTTATGTTCAAAAGTCACTTTCCAGATTTTTGACAGCGCTATCATGACTGACACACATCCATCATGTTACACTAGTCTTATACTGAAAAAAAAGAGGTGCCCAGATGAATCAAATACAGTTAGGCAGCAGTTCTCTCCACGTATCCAACATAGCGCTCGGATGTATGCGAATGAATGAACTTTCCGTAAGCGGTGCTGAAAAAGTTTTCCAAACCGCTCTTGATGCCGGGGTGAACTTTTTTGACCACGCCGACATCTACGGTGGCGGGGATTCCGAAGAAATTTTCGCCAAAGCAGCGGGGATGAATGATGACCTGCGCGAGAAAGTGATTCTTCAGTCTAAGGCAGGTATTCGCGGGAACTCCTTCGATTTTTCCAAATCCCACATTTTAAAAACAGTTGATGAAAGCCTGCAGCGGCTTCAAACGGATTATCTGGATGTCCTCCTTCTTCACCGTCCCGACGCACTCATGGAGCCCAAAGAAGTAGCTGAAGCATTTGACAGCCTTTACACTTCCGGCAAGGTTCGGCATTTTGGTGTCAGCAACCAGCATCCAATGCAGATCGAACTCTTGAAGCAGCATGTAAAACAGGATTTAATAGCCAATCAGCTACAGTTCGGTCTGATGCACTCTCTTATGATCGACCAGGGATTGAACGTAAATATGAAAAATGAGGCGGCCGTGATGCGGGAAGGCGGGCTGCTTGAATACAGCCAGCTGAACAATATGACCGTCCAGGCGTGGTCCCCGTTCCAGTATGGCATGATGGAAGGCGTGTTTGTCGGAAATGACAAGTTTCCGGAACTAAACAAAAAACTAAGCGAGCTGGCCGGCCGTTACCGTATTACAGAATCGGCAGTGGCAGCCGCATGGATCCTCCGGCACCCGGCCCGCATTCAAACAATTGTAGGCACGATGAACCCTGAACGGCTCTCCGGTATTATCGAGGCGTCTGAGATTAATTTGACGCGTGAAGAGTGGTATGACCTGTATCAATCAGCCGGCAACGAGCTTCCGTAACACTAAAGACCCCCTTTTCTCTTTATGAAAGAGAAAAGGGGGTCTTTATTTTAAGCTTTTGCCGCTTCTGTGCTTTCATTTTCTTTATTTCTTCTAATCTTTTTAATATTAAACCTCATGACAATCATAGCGGCTAAAGCAACCACCAGAAGAATGTTAAACAGATAGAATGAGAGTGTGTAGCTTCCTGTAGCCGATACGATGCTTGAAACGGCAGTCGGCCCCGCAACCCCGGCAAGCGCCCAGGCCGTTAAAAGAAAACCGTGGATAGCTCCGAGCTGTCTCGTACCGAACAAGTCGCCGATATACGCTGGCAGACAGGCAAAGCCTCCGCCATAGCAGGTAATAATAATAAACAAAAGAATCGCAAGCAACACCACGTTAGTCGTTAACGGAAGGAGGAAAAAGGCAACAATCTGAATAAGAAAAAATAACGTGAACGTATTCGTTCTACCTAAATAGTCCGAGAGCGATGCCCAGACAATCCGTCCCCCTCCGTTGAAAAATCCCATCACGCCGACGACGGTAGCGGCTACTGCAGCGCTGGTGCCGGTAATGGACTGGGTCATATTTGACGCCACCGCAAGGAGCATAATGCCTGAAGAAATGTTAATAAACATTACGAGCCAGAGCAGGTAAAAACGCATCGTCCGGAGAGCCTGTTTCGCTGAAAGCTGCGCCAGATCTCCGCCTTTTTGGTTCGTTTGCAAATCTTCCTTCTTGTAGCCCTTAGGCATCCAATCCTTCGGCGGCTTCTTCATGTAGCTTGCCCCCGCAAGCATAAGAACGAAGTACGAAGCGCCCAGGATGTAGAACGCTCCCGGGATTGACACAGCGTTCATCAGCCATTCTGCTACGGGACTTGTAATCAGCGCCCCCGCGCCAAATCCCATAACTGCCATGCCGGTAGCCATCCCTCTGCGGTCCGGAAACCACATAACGAGCGTAGAAACCGGGGATATGTACCCGATACCAAGACCAATGCCTCCAAGAACACCATAAGAACCAATAAATAATGGCAAACTTTCAAGCTGGACCGCAAGTCCGGCCCCCATCGTTCCGGCGCCAAACAGCACGGCTGCAATAGCAGCTGAGATCCTCGGCCCGTATTTTTCCACAAAAAACCCTAGTGAAGCGGCCGACATCCCCAAGAAGAAAATTGCAATTGTAAATGCGAGTGTTACGTCGGAAATGTTCCAGCCAAGTGATTCATTCAGCGGATTTTGGTAGACACTGTACGCATATACCGAACCGATCGACAAATGAATCGCTACGGCTGATAACGCCATCAACCAACGATTTCGATCTGCTTCCATAATTAGTAAGTGCCCCCTTCTGTAGTAATACAATCCTTCCATTCCCTTTGTGTTTGCATTCAAACGGTCAATACTTAAAAAATTATAAAAATTTTTTATTAAGAACAGTTTTAAAGTAAATAAAAAAAGCACCCCTTCGGATGCTTATACTTCGTCGGCATACACATTGTCCAGACGTACGCTTTTTCCAGTTCTGCTGCTTTCATAAACAGCTTCAATAATCCGGGTGACACGAAGGGCTTGCTCTGGCTTGACAACAATTTCCGCCAGCCCGAGGCACGCTTCTGTGAAATTTTTCGCCTGCAGCACGTCCTCGCGCTCCGGGTTTGTTAAGTGAGGCTCTGTACTCATCATAGAGCCGTATTTCGACTGGTAAAGCTCAAGCGGAAAGACCTGGAGGCCGCCGTCAACCCCGGAAATGCTCAGCTCCTCTTTATCTTCTTTAATATTCGCAGCCCAGGACGATTCGAGCAGCAGCGTCATTCCATTTTCAAATGTAATATAGCCGGTCACATGATCCTCTACGGTAAAGCTTTCAGCATCAATAGCTCCCCATTCGTTAATCTGGCCGGGCGTTTTACTTAAACGGTCGTAAGTTCTTCCACTGACTTCAACCGGCCGGGGGTCATCCAGCAGCCATAGCGAAAGATCAAGCAGGTGACACCCATAATCCATCAGGCTGCCGCCACCCTGAAGGTCTTTGTTTGTAAAAACCCCCCACCCAGGCACCTTTCGCCTTCGCATCGCCTGCAGACGTACGACAAGCGGATCGCCAATTTCGCCCTCCTGCACCATTTGTCTCGCCGTGCGGGATTCCTGCATATAACGGTAATGATAACCAATCGTTAATACCGCCCCCGAGCGTTCGGATGCTTCAATCATATCTCTGCACTCGGCAGTGGTCATTGCCATCGGTTTTTCACAAAGCACGTGGACTCCTGCATCGAGCGCCTGTACGGCAAGCTCTGCATGAAATTTGTTCGGCGTGCAGATAATTACTGCTTCTACCTGTTTGAGCAGCTCTTCCACTGTCCCACACACAGCCGGGATATCGAATGCTTCGGCAGCTCTCTCCGCTTTTTTGAAGTCTGTATCAAAAACAGCAGCTACGTGCGCGTCTTCGATCAGCTGGAAAGCAGGAATGTGCCTGCCCTGGGCAATGCCCCCTGCACCAATGATACCTATCTGCAGTATATCCATTAATTCTCTTCCTCCACATCTTTACTCGAAATGGTTTCAAGCGGCTTGGCATTGCCATAAACGGGCGCCGGGGTATTTTTCGGCCCAGCCCACTGAACTGCGTTTTTGATTACTGTTTGAATGTCCTGATGGTAATAGGTGGGATACGTTTCGTGGCCTGGACGGAAATAAAAAATCTTCCCCCGTCCCCGGGTGAACGTTGCCCCGCTTCGGAAAACCTCCCCGCCTTCGAACCAGCTGATAAACACGAGTTCGTCCGGTGCCGGAATGTCAAAATGCTCACCATACATTTCCTCCTTCGGCATTTCGATATACTCTCCAATTCCTTCGGTTATCGGATGCCCAGGCTCCACCACCCAGAGACGCTCACGTTCATCTGCTTCCCGCCACTTTAAATCGCAGCCTGTGCCCATCAGCGTACGGAATATTTTCGACAAATGGCCGGAATGAAGCACAATCAGCCCCATGCCATCTAGGACACGCTTTTGGACACGCCGCACAATATCGTCTTCGACTTCGTCATGGGCAATGTGGCCCCACCAGAGCAGCACATCGGTATCGTTTAACACTTCCTCCGTGAGTCCATGCTCTGGTTCGTCGAGTGTAGCCGTCCGTACAACGCCCGTTTCTTCCGTTAAAAATTCAGCCAATGCTCCGTGGATCCCCTTCGGATAAACTTCGGAGACGGCGGGATTTTTCTGTTCATGCCTGTTTTCGTTCCAGATTGTAATATTCATATCGTTCCTCCTTTGGTAGTTAAGTATCTTCTGAAGGCGTTTCCAAAACCAACTAAAAATATTTGTGCCTATTATGAGTTGGGCACCTACTTCCCCTCCATAGTAATCCAAAACGTTTCGGATCGCAATCTTCAATTATTCTTTAATAAAACAGGCAAAAGCCTGAAAAGACTTTTGCCTGTTCATTACAGTCTCTGTACAGTAAACGGCGACGTTTGTGCATATATTTTTTTATAAGCCTGAAACGTTTTTTCATATATCAATGATTGATCCGGATCCGGATAAAATGTTTCGCTTTCGTTTACAAATATCTTTTTGCATTCCTCGAGCGTTGCAAACCATCCTGCGCCATAGGCTGCAAGCATTGCTGCCCCGAGCCCCGGCCCTTGTTCATGTGCCAGTCTGCGCACCGGGCAGCCAAAAGCATCGGCCTGCATCTGAAGCCAGAAGGAACTTTTTGCTCCCCCGCCGATGGACACAAGGGAATTTACCTGAAACCCCTGCTGAAGAATAATATCATGAGACTCCTTTAGCGAATACGTGATTCCTTCCATGACCGCGCGGACAATATGCCCTCTTGTATGACGGATGTCAAGCCCGATAAAGCTGCCCCTGATGCCTGCATCCATATACGGAGTCCGTTCTCCAGTTAAAAACGGGGCGAACAATAAATGATCTGCTCCTGCCGGCACCTGAGAGGCCCGTTCGACCAGTTCTTCAATCGTTTCGTCAAAAAACAGATTGTCTTTCACCCACTGCAGGCTGTTTCCGGCAGAAAGCGTGACGCCCATATAATAATACTGATCTTCCGAAGCATGGTTAAAATAATGCAGGCGTCCATCTGGCACTGCTTCCCCGTGATCCGGTACCAGGAGCACTCCGGACGTCCCAATGCTTAGAAGGCCTTCCCCGGGTTCCGTAATACCGCTTCCTAAAGCACCGCAGGCATTATCAGCGCCGCCTGCAATAACATTTACCCTGTTATGCAGTCCTGTTCGGGCTGCTGCTTCCTTCGTCAGTCTGCCGGCGCTTTCGTGTGACTCAATCAGCGGTGGGCAGAAGGAGGAGGAAAGGTTAAAGCCCTCGAGCATCGCGTGGCTCCATGTTTTCCGCTTCACATCCAACAGAAGCGTGCCGGCTGCATCCGATAGCTCCATCTGCATGCTGCCCGTCAGCCGGTACCGGACATAGTCCTTTGGCAACAGGAAGGATGCTGCCCTGCTCCATACCTCCGGCTCATGCTCCTGCACCCAGAGCATTTTAGGGAGAGTAAAGCCTTCGAGAACGGTGTTCTGCGTCGCCTCAATCAACTCGTTCTCCCCGATCATACGGCGGATCATTTCGCACTGCTCCGATGTTCTTGTATCGTTCCAGAGTATGGCCGGGCGCAGCGGACGCCCGGCATCATCGAGAAGGACGAGGCCGTGCATCTGGCCGGAAAAACTGAGGCTTTCTACTTCTTCTGCTTTGATGCCTGTCTTCTCCATCAGCGCCTGAATCGATGCTTCCGTCTGCTCCACCCATTCATCAGGGTTCTGCTCGGAATGCCCTGCCGCCGGCTGTTGGACAGACAGCGATTTTGATACCGATGCTGTCACCTCGCCACTTCTATTCACAAGAAGCGATTTCACTGCGCTCGTTCCTAAATCGACTCCGATTACATAAGTCATGCCAGCACCTCTTTGCTTAAACTTTAACTGTATTGTTTGCGTTTAAAATATATTGGTTCAGTTTTGCCTTAATAAGCTCCTGTTTACCCGACTGATGTTCGATCGGCTCCTGGAGTTCAAGGGCGTAAGCTTCGAGTTCTTTAAAGCTTGTTTTCCCGGCGAGAATGTCACTTCCCACCCCTTTATCAAAGCTGCTGTAGCGCTCCTCCACGATGTTTTCAAATACACGGTCTTCGATCAGCTGGGAGGCTGCTTTTAATCCATACGCGAAGGTGTCCATTCCCGCAATATGCGCGTGAAACAGGTCTTCCGGCTTATGGGACGGGCGCCGCACCTTGGCATCAAAGTTTAAGCCGCCGGTACCGAGGCCGTCGTTTTTCAGAATTTCGTACATGGCAAGTGTCGCATCGTAGATATCAGTTGGGAACTCGTCAGTGTCCCATCCGAGCAGCAGGTCGCCCTGGTTTGCGTCCACAGAGCCAAGAATGCCCATTTCTCTCGCGTAGCGGAGTTCATGTTCAAATGTATGGCCGGCAAGCGTGGCGTGGTTTGATTCAATGTTCATTTTAAAATGACTGTCGAGATCATATTTTTGCAGGAACGCGTAGGCTGTAGCAACATCAAAGTCGTACTGGTGCTTCATTGGTTCCCTCGGTTTTGGTTCAATAAGCATCTGCCCTTCAAAACCTATCTCTTTCGCATAATCCACCGCCATGTGATAGAAGCGTGCCAGGTTATCCATTTCGCGTTTCATATCAGTATTAAGCAGAGTCTCGTAGCCTTCCCGGCCGCCCCAAAACACGTAGTTCTGCGCACCCAGTTCTTTCGCCACCTCAAGCTGTTTTTTTACTTTAGCTGCGGCATAGGCATACACGTCCGCATTGTTTGTCGTCGCTGCCCCGTGCATAAACCGGCGGTCCATAAACATATTCGCTGTATTCCACAGAAGACCAATGCCGTGTTCTTTCATATTATCCTTCAGCATCGCAGTGATCGTATCAATATTTTGATAGGTTTCTTTTAAAGAATTACCTTCCGGGGCAATGTCAATGTCATGAAACGCAAACCGGGTGATGCCCAGCTTATTCAAAAGTTCAAAGTTCGCCTCCACCCGTGCTTTCGCGAGATCCATGCCGTTGTATTTCTGATAGGAACGCTCCATCGTCGGTCCGCCGAATGGATCTTCCCCCCCAAAGGTGTGCGTATGCCAGTAGGCTACTGAAAAACGGAGCCATTCATCCATCGATTTCCCCATAACGGTCGCGTCCTTGTCATAGTGCTTAAAAGAAAAGTCATTAGCCGAAGCTGCTCCCTCAAAGTTGATCGTTGGTACGTTGTTAAATACAGTCATTATTCATCCTCCTAATTATTAGTTAAAGTCATTACTACGGGCTCACCCTTTAACAGCACTTGAAGAAATACCCTCCACCACTTTGTTGCTGAAAAAAAGAAAAGCCAGAAGAACCGGAATGATACTGATCACAAGTGTCGCTCCGATAGAACCCCAATCCGTCATATACTGACCGATAAAGTTCTGGATTCCGACAGTAAGTGTTTTGTACTCATCCGAGCTGATAAATGTATTCACAAATACGAATTCATTCCAGTTGTAAATCATATTAATGATAACTGTTGTTGCCATTACCGGTGTTGTCATCGGCAGAATGATCGTGAAAAACAATCGGTTGATCGATGAGCCGTCCATCACTGCCGCTTCTTCAATTTCTCTCGGCAACGTATAATAGAAGCCAAGCAGAATCATAATCGTAATCGGTAAATTGTACGTGGTGTATGTGAGCACGATTGACAACGGGTTATCGATTAAATTCACGCTGAGAAACATGCTGAACAAAGGAATCAGCGCAGAGTGAATAGGAATCATCAACCCGACCATAAACAGTCCCAGCACAAATTTATTCAGCTTCCAGTTCATGCGTGTAATCGCAAATGTCGCCATACTGGCAAAAAGTACTGTTAATACAATCGCCAATCCCGTAATCCAGACGCTGTTGAAAAAATACAGCCCTATACCGCCCTGCCAGACGTTCAGGTAGTTCCCAAACTGCGGATCACTCGGGAGCGCAAATGGGGAGCCTGAAAAGATCTGGGCGTTATCCTTAAGGGAAAACAATACTAGCCACAGCAGCGGAAAGATCTGAAACGCCGCAACCAGTGCCAAACATGTGTACAATAAAATATATCCAATTCGACCCATAACCTTCACCTCGTTTCAACTAGTACTGAATATCTTCCTTGGATGCAGTTAGTTTTCTAATAATGATAGTAACGATAAGTGTAATAATCAGCAGTAAAAAGCCGATGGCACTGCCATAACCGAAGTTATTCGTACTAAAAGCAAGATCATACATATACGATGCCATTACTTCACTCGAACCACTGGGACCGCCGCCGGTCATTACATAGATCAGGTCGAAATATTTTAGCGACCCAACGATGGCCAGAACGATGGTTACTTTTACTACGCCCATGATTAATGGGAGTTTTATTTTGTAGGCAATCTGCAATGGATTCGCTCCATCGATTTTTGCTGATTCAATTAAAGATTCCGGGATATTTTTTAGTGCAGCGTAGTATATAAGAATATAAAAGCCTGCGTACTGCCAGAGAATAGGTATAAATATGGCATACAATACGACATCCGGATTTGCCAGCCACGACGGTGGATTTTCGATACCTATTCCACGAAGGATCGTATTGAGGATCCCGTTTGCAGGATTGTAAACTTTAATCCAAAGTTGGGCGATCGCCACGGAAGAGAGAAGCATTGGGATTAAATAAATTTTTCTTAATAAGTCCGCACCTTTGATTTTGGAAGCGAGAATCATGGATACCGCTAAGTAAATCACCAGACTTAACGTTGAAAATAAAGCTAGCAGCAGTGAGTGCCAGGCACTGTCCCAGAAAGCCGCATCCTGAATGGCATTGATATAGTTTTCCATACCTATGAAGGTCATTGAACCAATACCGTTCCAGTCCATGAGACCGTAATAGCCGGTCAGTATGAGCGGAACTATAATAAGTACGGCAATGAGAAATAAAGCCGGGAATATGTAAAGCGTAATCATAAGTTTGTTCGACATAACTTTATTCATTTCACTTGCCCCCAAGCTCTGCATTTACGTCCAGAATGCATTTATGAATGATATAAAGGGCACGCCCTTAGGAATGCCCTTTATTCATTTTTTACTGGTCTTCTTCTATTGCTTCATCGTGCATTTCAGCAAATTCTTCCGGTGTAATTTCTTCACCAAATAATGACTGAATTGCTGTCAGGTGGGTTTCGGCAACATCCGGGCTCATCTGTACATCCGCAAACAATGTCAGGTTGTCAGCGTTGTTTAAATCGTCCAGAACTTCGAGATACATATCCGGAAGATCCACGTTATCCGTGTTTACTTTCGTAGCCGGGATAACGCCTGCATCGCTGACGGATTTTTCGCCCCACTTTTCAGAGAAGTATTTGACAAAGTCTTTCGATTCTTCTTTTACATCAGAATCTTCAGAAACAAACAGCCCTACGCCAGGTCCGCCTACATAGCTGTTCTGGTTGCCTTTACCTTCCACTGTCGGGAAGTCAAAGTAGTCAACCGCATCCTGGAAATCCTGCGAGACGGTTTCATCCGTGGTGTAGTTTGGAAGATCCCATGTAGCGATTAGGTACATCGCTGCCTGTTCGCTCATAAACATGCTTTTTGCTTCCTGATCGGAAAGACCGTTAAACCCTTGGGTGAAAGCACCATTTGCAGCCAAGTTCTGCGTTTTTTCCGCCGCTTTTACCAGTGGCTCTTCCGTAAAGGATGCTTCTCCATTAATTGCCTGGTTTAATAGGTTATCTTCACCAAGCCGGTCTGCCATATACATGTACCAAAGTGAACCGGTCCATCTGTCCTGGTTACCTAATGCAATTGGAGCCACGTCATTTTCCTTAAGCGTATTTACAATTTCTTCAAATTCTTCGTATGTTTCCGGCTCTTCTAAATTATATTCATCAAATATTGCACTGTTATAGAAAACCTGGGCTACGTTCAGTTCGAGCGGCAGTCCGTAAGTACTTCCATCCACTTCATATGCTTCCGTTGTGCCTTCTACGTATGAATCACGCAGGCCGTCTTCATCAAGCACATCATCAAGCGGTGCAAACATCTCCCCATCAACGTAAGGCTCGAGGAAACCACCCGGCCAGGTCATACCTACATCCGGCAGTTCACCCGATGTAGAAGTTACCTGAAGCTTTTCCTTGTATTGTTCATTACTCAGCACTTCGAGTTCCACCGTAGTATTCGGGTTCTGCTCTTCGTAATCAGCTATGATTTCGTTTACAATATCGTAATGGTCCTTAGAGCTTCCTTCCGGCCATAAGTGCATAAATTCAATCGTTTTTTGTTCTCCGTCCCCACTGCCATCGCCAGAGCCTGAAGATTCCGAGTTACAGCCTGTCATTACCATCGCTGTTGCACACCCTGCAGCCAAAAACGTAACCGCTTTCATCTTTTTCATTATTTCCTCCCCCTTTTCATAATATTAAAGTAACACCCTCTACATAATTTGTCCAGTAAACAAACTAAGTTTTTATAATTTTTTTAAAAATATTTTTATTGACGACTGTGGCAACAAATGCCGTAGCGCTTATTCCAAATATAAAGCCCAGTGCTGGCACCATGTAAAAAACAACTCCCAGAAGAAATAAACTTAGCGTTAAAAAGAATAAATGAACAGGATGAGTCAACATAATAAAAAATGCATTCTTAAAAATATTTCTTAGTTTATCGTCAAAATGAGCAAAGGAAGGAAAAAGATATAACAGAAAAACAAACACAAACAGAATATATACAAACAACGGGATGTGAAGCCAGTTCAATGTGTCACTTGCTGCGATGAACTGAATATCAAGAACAACAAGTATGAATAAAAAAAGGACTACAGCCCCCAACTTATTAGATTGAACAAATTCCCGTTTGTAAACCTTCCAAAAATAGGGGAAAATTGGAAGATCCGTTTCTCCGCTCACCCATTTGCGCACTACTGCAAACAAAGCGTTTGTTGCCGGAAATAAGCCTGCAGCCACAGCTCCCATCAGCGTAAAAAACACCCAGAGCACCTGAACGTACGCGAAATTCATCACCCACGTCAACGCTTGATAAATTTTACTGTTCAATTTCGAACAGCCCCCTTTCTATACTTATACCACCGTGACTCTGCTGGTCGAAAAAAATGTTTCAATCGAAAAAGCCGCAGAGCCCAGGGCACATGAATATATACTGTTTTCAGAGAAGGACAACGTGAACGAATCTCGAAATTCTTCATGAAGGCGCTGCTGAAACACTCTTTCAATAGGATTGCGAAGCCACTGCTCCAATTCTGCAAAGCGGTTTCCTACAATGATTTTTTCCGGGTTAAATATGTTAATGAGATTCGTCAATCCAATGCCAATATATTCCCCCACCTGGTCAAAAGCGTTTAGCACCTCCAGGTTTCTTTCCTTTGCTTTTGCAATTAGACAGTCGATTGTCACTTCCTCCTGACCTGAAAAGAGATGTGCTGTTTTTTCCACCATAGCGCCTTCCGAGCTGTATAGCTCCCAGCAGCCTTTATTACCGCACCGGCATTTTCTCCCATTTGGCTCAATAGTGAAATGTCCGACTTCCCCGGAGATACCGCTGCCGCCCTTATATAATTGGTCATTAATAAAAATGCCTGCACCAACGCCAATGCCAATACTTACATAGATAAAGTTCGAAACGCCCTGCCCGGCCCCGTACCTCTTTTCGCCGTGCGAACCAGCTTTTGCTTCATTTTCAATAAATACTGGCAATTCGTATTTTCTTTCCAGATGCTGTTTTAAATGAACATTTTTCCAATCCAGGTTCGGCGCGAATAAAATGGTACCTTCGTTGTCGATCAGCCCCGGGACCCCAACACCGATTCCCACTATGCCATAGGCACTTTTTGGCGCCTGATCCGTAAGATCTTCAATGACTTCCTCCACTTTATTAAATACTGCTCCTTCATCAATAGACAGCAGCGGCTCATTAATTTTGGCAACGATCGCTCCCTGCAGGTCTGTCAGTATACCAAGGACATAATTTACTCCAAGGTCAATACCAATAGCATAACCGGCTTTATTATTAAAAAAAAGCATGGTCGGCTTTCTTCCCCCATTGGAAAGCCCAGTCCCCATTTCCTCCACAAGTCTGCCCTCCAGCAAATCAGCCACCAGACTTGAAACTGTAGCTTTATTCAGACCGGTATCTTTTGAAATTTGCGCCCTTGAAATTGGGCTTTTCTGCTGAACGGTCGTCAGCACGATTGATTTATTTATTTGCTTTACCAGGGTTTGGTCTCCCGTGCGCATATTATCTTCTCCTACTTCTCAATTTTGGTCGGTTTACGTACATAATAGCATACATTTTCTTTTGATCATCATATAGTTTTTTGGTTAAACAAAGATGATAGTATTTATATGCAATAATTTATGTTTTCATTCACATTTTTGCTTCAAAACAAATTTACAGTTGAGCAGAATCAGGAATTAAGTTATATTTAGTTTATTGCTTATACAATCTTTTTTGAAAGCGTTACCAAATATAGGAGGGTACTATCATGAATGATCAAATTACCAATCCAATTTTAACTGGTTTTAACCCTGACCCGAGTATTTGCAGGGCTGGAGAGAATTATTATATTGCTACTTCCACATTTGAATGGTTCCCAGGGGTGCAGATTCATCATTCAAAGGATTTAAAAAACTGGGAAGTCGTCAAACATCCTCTCGAACGAACCTCCCAGCTGAATATGGCAGGCAATCCAGACTCAGGCGGCGTCTGGGCCCCCGCGCTCTCCTGGCATGATAACCAGTTCTGGCTTATATATTCAGATATTAAACAAATCGACGGTATCTGGAAGGACGGCCATAATTACCTAGTCACCTGCGATACAATTGACGGTGAATGGAGCGACCCTGTGTATTTGAACAGCTCCGGGTTTGACCCTTCTCTCTACCATGACGACGACGGCAGAAAGTATCTGCTGAATATGGTCTGGGATTACCGTCCGGGCAATCACCGCTTTTACGGTATCGCGCTGCAGGAATACGACGCCGAAGCAGAAGCACTGATTGGTGAGCGCCAGATCATTTTCACCGGTACAGATATCAAACTGACCGAGGGGCCTCATATTTATAAAATAAATGGGTGGTATTATCTACTTACTGCAGAAGGCGGCACTACCTTTGACCACGCAGCTACCATAGCACGATCCAAATCATTATTCGGCCCTTACGAAGTCCACCCGGATAATCCGTTTATTACTTCCTGGCCCTACCCGAGAAATCCTTTGCAGAAAGCAGGACACGGCTCTCTTGTAGAAACACAAAACGGCGAATGGTATTTTGTACATCTGACCGGAAGGCCGCTAAAAGAAGCACAAAAGCCTTTATTGGACCCACGGGGCTTCTGCCCGCTCGGGAGAGAAACCGCTATCCAAAAGGTTCATTGGGAAAAGGATTGGCCTTACATAACCGGCGGTAACGAGCCTTCACTGTATGTAGAAGGCCCTGGTCTTTCGAAGGAGTCCCAGCATTCACCTTCCCCTGTATACAGCCGTTTTAACACCGGCGACCTGGATAAAAGCTTCCAGACCCTGCGGGTTCCTTTAGGGGAAAATACTTTATCGCTTAAAGACCGTCCAGGCTATTTACGACTCTACGGCAAAGATTCCCTAACATCTAAATTCACCCAGGCGTTTGTAGCCAGAAGGTGGCAGCATTTTTATTTTGATGCTGAGACCGCCCTTCAATTCGATCCGGATCATTTCCAGCAGTCCGCAGGCATGGTCTGCTATTACAATACGCAAAACTGGGTTTATTTTCACGTGACCCACGATGAAAATAAAGGAAGGATTTTAACCCTTCTTACTAATGACCATTTTCAATTTGATAAGCCGCTTCGGAACAGCGACATTGAGCTTGGTCAGGATATAGAAACGATTTACCTTAAAGTGTCTGTGCGCATGGACCAGTATTGGTTTTCCTACTCCTTTGACGGCAGCTCGTGGATTGCGGTGGATATTTCTTTTCCTTCCGCTAAACTATCGGATGACCATATACAGGGCGACGGCTTTTTCACAGGCGCTTTTGTCGGTATGCAGTGCCAGGACAGTTTTTCTTCCAAGCCTGCAGATTTCGAATATTTTCATTACTTTCCTAAAGAAGAGAACGAAGCATAACGTACAGAAAGCCCGGCTGCACTACTCGCAGCCGGGCTTCTTTTTTACAAGCTTACTTTTTCATTCCCATTTCTATCTCTTCAAGCGTTTTTCCCTTTGTTTCAGGTACAAATTTCCATACGAATAGGGCGGACAATATGCTCATGAAACCGTAAAATCCATACGTTAATCCACCGCTGAACTCAATCATAGCCGGGTATGTGGAAGAAATAAAATAGTTTGCGGCCCATTGGGCTGCCACCGCAATAGCGAGAGCCTGACCGCGAATTTTGTTCGGAAATATTTCGGATAAAAGCACCCATACCACCGGGCCCCACGACATCATAAAGGAAGCTGTATAGATGATAATAAATACAAGCGTCGCTATACCAATAGTGCCGGTAAAAGCGAGAGCCGAAACACCGAACATACCTATGGTCATTCCGATCGACCCGATAATCAGCAGTGGCTTCCGCCCGAATTTATCCACCGTCATAATAGCGATGACTGTAAATATTAAATTCACAGCTCCCATAATGATCGTCTGGAATAGTGAAGCGTCTCTTGCAGCTCCCATGCTTTCAAATATTCTCGGTGCATAATACAGCGCAACGTTAATGCCGACGAATTGCTGGAAAATTGACAAGAGAATACCGATTATAATAATCAGCTTTCCGTAGGCAAACAATTTCTCTTTGCTTTTATCAAACGATTGATTAATCTCATAAAACGTAGCCTTTGCCATCGTCTGGTCGTAGATTCTTGATAAAATTTTCATTGCTTTGTCATCCCGGTTTTTGGAAACCAGATACCTCGGTGTCTCAGGCACAGTTAACAGGAATAATAAAAATAAAGCCGCTGGTATAGCTTCTGAAGCAAACATATATCTCCAGCCGAGAGTGTCCACCCATTCTGCTGTTTCTCCTCGGGCGATCCCCCAGTTAACAAAGTATACAACGAACTGGCCGAAAATAATCGCAAACTGGTTAAGGGACACAAGCCTCCCCCTAATATCAGGCGGGGCCATCTCACCAATGTACATAGGCGCGACCGCCGAGGCCAGTCCTACTCCGATTCCTCCGATAATACGGTAAATATTAAATACAACTAAAAGAGCAACAGAAGGGTCGCCAGCTTCAAAAAATAATGCTTCCGGGTAGGCTGAACCCAATGCGGAAAGAAGAAACAGCACCGCTGCTATAATCAATGTAAATTTTCTTCCTATCCGGTTTGCAAAAAATCCTGAAATTAACCCACCGATGATACAACCGATAAGAGCACTTGAAACCGTCAGGCCGTGAATAAAAGGACTCAGATTCAGACTGTCAGCAAAGTAGGTCTGCAGCGATCCCTCCGCACCGGAAATCACAGCCGTATCATAACCAAACAACAAGCCGCCAAGTGTAGCTACCATGGTAACTAATACTACATAAATCGTTCGTTTAGAATTCATATGCGCGAGTAGCTCTACTACTCTTCCCTCCTTTATGTAAGCGATCACAAACAAGATTAACATTCTTCGTTTGTTTAATCAATAAACTTAATTGGCAAAAGTATTATATGAATATTTTCATTTGAACGAACGAAAAACTTTTGTGAACTAAAAAAGACGTTCCTTTCAAGGTTTATTCGGGAATAAGAATAAACAGCCAGTATTATGAGGAGGAAATCAACAGTGAGTCTTTTTTCATCTATTAAAAAACGAGTGACCGATGCGAAAGAAAACGGGGTAACTATACCGGTCACGGAAAAAATGTTTCTGAAGGTTCTTCAGGTTAAAAAAATGGATAATGTCGATATTTCCGCAGTTCATATCCAGGATCAGGTCCTGCGCATTGAAGGAGTTAAAAATGACAGCAGCCAAAGCCGTTTCAGCATGCTGCTGGAGCCTTCCCACGCTTCCGAGCGGGCCCTTTACTTCACGTTAAAATCCATCTCTCCTTTAGAAGCAGAAGACGTATTTAAAGAAATTTTTGACCGCCCGCCCTACTTCTCAGTACAGGACCAGCAGGCAGGATTTCACTTGGAAGTGTTCGAACCTATGAAAAAAGTTCCTTACGGAAAAATAGATTCCTATTACTTTGAGCAGAACAAATTAAAAGTCGTCATGAAATGGAAATAAACAGACTTTCATAGTTCAGGAACTTTAAACAGGTAATTACTTCTCTACAGGACTTTTTACTTCCGGTTTCTGCCGGAAGTATTTTTTAGGTAGAAATTACCTATTTTTTCGTGCATAATGAAAGAAAAACGAATGGGGCGAAAATCATGGAATATCAGGCAGCTTCTTTCGGGCGGTACCGTGTTCTCCAAAATGGTTCTATTGAAGTTATTGCAGACATCACCAGCCGTTTTGAGCACCCGCGTTGGGAGAATATGTGGTATCTATCAGAAACAAAGCGGATCTGCCGTGAGCTGGAGACGCTTGGCATCATTTCAGAGTGCGACAGCTTTGAAATTGTCGACCGCAACCAGTTTAAGATTTTTTGGAAAAAGGACCGTATCGCCTGGGGGTATATTGATGAAGACGAAACGTACTTTCGCCTGCGATTCACCGGCCTAGTCGATGCCCCTGCTACCGAATAGCAGTACTACCTGTCTTTGTTATGGTTGCAATTAAGAGCCATATCATTTAAGGTGTACATACAAAGCAATTACTTATAGAACAATTAAATAAACGGTGGAAATGGATAGACAATCGCGCTATTTCCCATAAGCCAAAAAGAGACACAGGGTACCTGCCTCCTGTTTATCTTTTTGGCTTTTTTATTTATTCAGGAAAGGAGAAATATTTTAACTTATGAAATTTTTAATTGATCACGACGGCCAAAAGATTCACAAATCCGTATTTGTTAACGACCTCTGCATGACCAGCAGCAAACCGTCCGATTGGGAAAGCTTCATCGAAGAAGCGGCCCTGCAGTCGTTCACGCAAAAGAATTACTCCTATTGTGTCCACTGCTTTCAAGCTTATGCCGGCTGATACACCCGGCGCAGGCAATCAGTGCCGTTTAGCCGGAGCCACTCATGATAAAGACGATAACGCTTCGGTCCCGTTCAAAGTCCCAATCAACAAACACATCAGCAATATTCATGCCAGCTATGGACGTAAATGACTTTCCTTCTATTAGCAGTCGTTTTTCCAGCTTGCGTTTAGTGACCTTTAACTGTTCTTCATATCCCTGCTGCACTAACTCCTTTTCAATGTTAATCAGCAGCCCTTCCCGGATGACAAGCAGAGTTTTATTATTTAACATTCCCGAAAAAACTTTGTCGGGCTCTTTTTCTGCCTCCGCAGTAACCTGCCTCACCCGCTCTTCGAGTTTCTTTTTACCGGCATATTCCTTAAAAGGATTTTCGCCGTCATATGCATTTTCATCAATACCGACAAAAATACTGGATTCCTTATCAAAGTCGCTGTCATGATAAAAGTTTTTATACACTTGTCCGGTCACCGACTGCACGTAGCCGTTAATTTCCGGAACAATTTTGTGCATCATGCTTTCACGCAGACGAAAAACCGCCTGCTCGCCTTCCTGCTCGAGAATAACCCGCTCCATCGGGCTAAGAAAATGCCGCAGATAGATTGTAATGAAAGGACCCTGCATAACCACATGGGCTGCTTCCGGGCCTTTGCCGAATCGCTCCCGCAGCAGTCTGCCGGCGAAGCTCGCAATATCTTTTTCGTTTTCTGTTGGTCTCATTTTATCAGTGTCCTTTGAGTAAAGTTTAGTCCCGTATTTAACCTCCAAAAGCATTATAATCTAGTTTTCATTTAATCACAAACGCTACATTCCCTAATAAAATGGCTCTACAATTATTAAAATATTGTTTTAAGTTTATATTTTCGTGGAAGTGTGAAAGTAATCCTTTATTATTTTTACATTTTTCAGTTTAAATCCTAGAATAAAGGGGGCACTCCCTTGGCTCTTACATAAGCGAGTGCGGCATTCATCTACTGTCCTCTATTTCTTTCAATTCCTCTAGTCCAATTTTATTTCCAAAATGGAAGGATGATTATTTTGTCGATTATTCGAGTAACGATGAATGGCACCGAACGCAAAGTTTCGGACGATTCCACTATCCTAGATTACACACGAGGCACCAACGAAGAAGTGCCGAATGTCTGCTATCACCCGAGCCTGGGTGCGATTGAAACCTGTGATACCTGTATGGTAAAGGTGAACGGAGAAATTGTCCGTGCCTGTTCCACCGAATTTAAAGAAGATGACGTCATCGAAACACTTACGCCTGACGTTGACCAGGCGCAAAAAATTGCGATGGACCGCATTTTGCATAATCATGAGCTTTACTGTACCGTCTGCGACTACAATAATGGCGGCTGTGAAATCCACAACACGGTTGAAGCAATGCGGGTTGAACATCAAAGCGTACCTTTCGAAACCAAACCGTATGAAAAAGACTATACGAACCCGCACTACCGTTATGATCCGGATCAGTGCATTCTTTGCGGACGCTGCGTGGAAGCCTGTCAGGACGTCCAGGTGACCGAAACTCTATCCATTGACTGGGAACGCGAACGTCCCCGCGTCATTTGGGACAATGATGTTCCGATCGGCGAATCCTCCTGTGTTTCCTGTGGCCACTGTTCGACCGTGTGCCCATGCAACGCTTTAATTGAAACAAATATGGAAGGCGAAGCCGGCTATATGACCGGACTTAAAGAAGATACCCTCCGTCCGATGATTGATATCACCAAGGATGTGGAAACCGGCTACAGCTCAATCCTGGCCCTATCCAATATGGAATCCAAAATGCGCGATGACCGCATCGAAAAAACAAAAACAGTATGTACTTATTGCGGCGTCGGCTGTAGCTTTGATGTCTGGACAAAAGACCGCGAAATTCTGAAAATTGAGCCGCAGGCAGAAGCACCTGCAAACGGTATTTCCACCTGTGTAAAAGGCAAATTCGGCTGGGATTTTGTGAACAGCGAAGAACGCCTTCAGAATCCGCTCGTCCGTGAAAACGGCCAGTTTGTCGAGACAACCTGGGAGCATGCTTTAAACGTGATCCAGAAAAACTTTACTTCCATTAAGGAAGAGAGCGGCAACGATGCTCTTGCATTTATCAGCTCTTCTAAAACATCGAACGAAGAGTCCTATCTTATGCAGAAGCTCTCCCGTTCCGTCATGGGAACAAACAACATTGATAACTGCTCCCGGTACTGCCAGACTCCTGCTACCCAGGGCCTCTTCCGCACTGTCGGCTACGGCGGGGACACTGGCACGATAGAAGACATTAAAAACGCGGAGCTTATTATTACCGTCGGGACAAACACCTCAGAATCCCACCCGGTGCTTGCCACGCGGATTAAAAGCTCCCATAAGCTGCGCAACCAGAAGCTGATCGTTTCTGACATCAGAAAGCACGAAATGGCAGAGCGCTCAGATATGTTTATCCAGCCGAAGCCGGGCACGGACCTTGTATGGCTGAATGCCGTCGCTAAATATATTATCGACCAGGGTTGGCAGGACGAAGAATTTATTAATGAACGCGTGGATTACTACGACGACTTTGTTAAAGAACTCGAAATGTACACCATCGATTACGCTGTGGAGCAGACCGGTCTCTCCCGCGAGGAATTGATCGGCATTGCCGAGAGCATCCATGAAGCAGATACTACCTGTGCGCTGTGGGCGATGGGTGTTACCCAACACTCTGGAGGTGCGGATACGAGCACCGCAATATCGAACCTGCTGCTTGTCTCCGGCAACTACGGTCGTAACGGTACCGGTGCTTACCCTCTCCGCGGACATAATAACGTCCAGGGCGCTACAGACTTCGGAAGCGCACCGAACCTTCTTCCCGGCTATCAATCCGTTGAAGACGAAGAAGTCCGCCATAAGTTTGAACAGGGCTGGAACACTAAGCTTTCCAGTGAAGTCGGCATGACGAACCATGAAATGGTGGACGCGATGCACGAAGGCCGCCTGCGCAGCCTTTATCTGAAAGGCGAGGAAATGGCGCTTGTCGACTCCAACATTAACTACGTGCAGCAGGGCTTTGAAAAACTTGATTTCTTCGTGGTGCAGGATATTTTCCTCTCTGAAACAGCCAAGTTTGCTGATGTGGTGCTCCCAGCAAGCCCAAGCCTGGAAAAAGACGGCACGTTCGTAAATACCGAACGCCGGATTCAGCGTTTGTATAAAGCACTCGACCCACTCGGTAACTCTAAGCCGGATTGGGAAATTCTGCAGCTTGTCGCCAACCGGATGGGTGCTGATTGGAATTACAGCCATCCGTCTGAAATTATGGCAGAAGCAGCTTCTCTCTGCCCGTTCTTCGAAGGCGTTTCCTACGAGCGGCTCGAAGGGTACGACTCTCTCGTATGGCCTGTGACTAAAGAAGGACAGGATGAGCCGCTTCTTTATGAATCCCGCTTCCAGTTCCCGAATGGAAAGGCAAGATTCTATCCGGTCCATTGGACAGAGCCTCAAACCTTTGGAGAACAGTACGACCTGCACGTAAACAACGGCCGGATGCTTGAACACTTCCACGAAGGCAATATGACGTATAAAACAGAAGGGATCACGCTGAAAACACCGGACAACTTTGTCGAGATTTCTCCAGAGCTTGCTGAAGAGCGCGGACTTGAAAGCGGAGCGCTTGTAAGGCTTAAATCCCCATACGGGGCAGTGCGTATCCAGGCGCTTGTTACTGACCGTGTGAAAGAAAAGCAGCTGTACATTCCGATGAACAATTCCGGTGAATCTGCGATCAACCGTTTGACAAGCAGTGAAGCAGATAAGGATACAGATACTCCGGCCTATAAAGAAGCCCAGGTGTTTATGGAAGTACTCAGCACAGACGGCGAAGCACCGATGCCGAAAAACAACTTCCGTTACGGAAATCCCCAGCCGCAGAACGGCGTGGAAGTAGAACGGAAATGGAAGCGTAATGACTACATCTTCCCTGGCGACATGGTGAGAAAGGAGAATCGCTAATGGCTGAGCGTATAACTCATATCGAAAAGCTGAAATTCTCCGAAGAGGAACTCAAACAGCGGGACATGGAAGAACTCCAGTCCCAGCTGCTTGATAATAAAGAAAGCCTGGAAAAGATGGTGCGCACCGCGAACCTGCTTGATGAATCCGGCCTGCTGGACATGGCAAACGGACTTCTCAGCGAAGGGGATAAAGTATTAAACGTCGCAGTAAATGCGATGAACACTGAAGGCAGCACCAACATGCTGAAAAACCTGCTTCTTCTCGCTGGGGAAGCCGGGAAACTTGATGTCGAAAGCATGCAGCCGATTCTATTGAAATTAAACAAAGGACTCGAGCGTGTGGCAAAAATGGAAGAAGAAAAAGAAGATACCAAGCAAACGGTTAATATCTTCCAATTATTAAAGCTGCTCCGGGATCCCGAAGTCAATCACACGCTTTCACTTGGTATCGCCTTTATGCGTGGCATGGGCGAAACAGGCAAGCCGGAAATGGAAAGAGAACAAAACGAACGCAAGCCAGATACAAAAGTTTAACCTGCTGTTCCCTTCCTCCAGGCTGCATTTTGCAGCCTGGCTTTTTTGTTTGAAAGCAGCCTATGCGCGGGAATAGAATGAAAAATAAATTAAGGGAGCAAATATTATTGTCTTTTAGAGGCCTACATCTGTCTGACGTACCAAAAAGTTCCTGGATACTTATCATTGCCGGTCTGCTTACGCTGTTTACGACAGCTTTTCTTTTCCTGGAAATGGGAGAAGAAGTGCTTGAACAGGAAACATTTACGGCTGACCGGACAGCTCAAAATATTGTATCGATGTTTAATTCCGAAACGCTCCGGGCTGTCATGGGCTTGATTACAGAAGCCGGTTCGGTGATTTGGCTGACAGCCGGCGCTGCTGTCATCGTCGTGTATTTGCTGTTTTTTTCTTCCTTCAGCAGATGGAACGCCGTTTATTTTGCGTTAAATATGATCGGCATCAGCATCATTACGACTGTCTTTAAGAATTTTTTCTCCCGGCAGCGTCCGGAAGTGCTCGCGGCCTATGACGGTACCGGCTTCAGTTTCCCGAGCGGCCACGCTACAGGAGCGGTCACTTTTTACGGCTTTCTCGCCTATTTAGTTATACGCAGCGGATTAGCGACTGTATGGAAGTGGATACTAGGCATTTTGTTAATAGTGCTAGCCTTGCTTGTAGCCATCAGCCGAATGTTTTTGGGCGTGCATTATTTTACGGATGTACTCGCAGGCATTTCAGTTGGCTTGTTTTGGCTGCTCATCTGCATCATCGCTCTTGAGCTTACGATATGGAATAAATATCGCAGACAAACCTAAGTGAAGCCCCCGGCACAAGACGCCGGGGGCTTCACTAAATTACATTTATGCATTTTGCATTTGTTCTGCTTTTCTTGCTTCTATTTTTCTCTCCACGTCTTCTTTAGATAATCCATGCTCTTCCATATAACGGTTACGTGGATGGGTCATGCATTGCGTCGTGCAGCTTCTCATATATTTATGCTCGTTTTCTTCAGAGCAGATGATCTGATTATTGCAATCAGGGTCTGCACAGTTAACGTAGCGCTCGCACGGCTCTCCGTCAAAATGGTCCCTTCCAATTACGCGGTGTTCGACCTGGTTGATGGGAACGCTGATGCGCTGGTCAAACACGTAGCATTTTCCGTCCCACAGGTCCCCTTTCACTTCCGGGTCCTTACCATAGGACACAATGCCGCCGTGTAGCTGCGCCACATCGTCAAATCCTTCTTCTTTCAAAAACCCGGAAAACTTCTCACAGCGGATGCCGCCAGTACAATAGGTTAATATTTTTTTACCTTCAAGCTTTTCCCGGTTTTCTCTTACCCAATCTGGCAGCTCCCGGAATGCGTTAATGTCTGGGCGTATAGCTCCCCGAAAATGCCCGAGGTCATATTCATAATCATTTCGTGCATCAAGCACGATTGTTTCATCGCTCTGCAAGGCTTCGTAGAACTCTTTCGGACTTAAGTGCTCGCCGGTCTGTTCATTAGGGTTAATGTCATCTTCGAGATACAGCGACACCAGCTCTGAACGCGGACGCACGTGCATTTTCTTGAACGCGTGGCCTTCGGCATAATCCACCTTGAATTCGGTATCTTTGAACCTCTCATCCCCCGTCAGTTCCTGCATATATGCTTCCGTCTGGTCTACGGTGCCGGAAACAGTACCGTTGATGCCTTCCTCTGCAACAATGATCCGGCCCTTCAGCCCAAGTTCTTTGCAGAAAGCCAGATGCTCTGCAGCAAAGTTTTCAGGGTCTTCTACATTCGTGTAATTGTAATACAATAACACCCGGTATGCCTGATTTTCTTCTGTCATTTGTTCTCACCTATCCGGAATATATTTGCAAGATACATTCCTCGTCTTCCGTCTTGCAATCGGAACACGTTGGCACACAAAAGTCACTTTTCTATCCTTCTGATAATAAGGCATGTCTTTCATAACAGGAACTCGGCCCTTTCGTCCACATAAAAAAGTCCCTGCTTCATCAGCGGGGTTTCTTGGTGTGCAGACATATTATATAAAAATTTCCCTGTTCCGGCAAATGAAAAAGTTTTCTGAACAAGGAAAAAAGATTGAGACAACACAATATTTACCGGTCCCTATAAATGATTTTTACGTTGCGCTTCCTTTGTCCGGTTGCTTTGCTTTAGGTTCTCAAACATGCCAGTGCCTCCCAGGCCGGCGAGTACCCCTGCCCATACACGCTCCGCCAAAACTGCATTTACGAATGGAAAAGGCATTAATGCCAGCACCACCCCAATTCCAAGCGTGAAAAGAGGTATATACTTGATAGGCACCGGCGCCACCCGCTTTAATAGCTCCATCAAAGCGGTACTGGCTGTTCCAATAAACGACATGTACAGAAGAAATTCCGGACTCACTTCCAAGTTAATGCCTCCTTTTGTTTATTATGCTTTCTTTAAAAGGCATCAGGAAGGTGATTAGTAAACCATCTTTCCCAAAAAATTCTGTACAATAAAAAGAACCCGGAGTCCCCGGGTTCATCATTTATAATTTTCAATTCAGTTTTTGTTTTCTCCGCTGCGGCTTTATTCGGTCAACGGCTCCCGGTCAGGCATAGCCCCTGCTTCGATATATGCAGCCATTCCCCGGACAATCTCTTCTGCCCCGTAGGTTTTCGCCTCTAGTGGATACATTTCCTCTACTGTGTCCAAATAAAAGGAGAGATCTTTATTGCGGAGAAAATGAGAGTAATATTCGCGCTCACTCTGGAATTCGTGTCTTGATCTCGTTTGAGCAACAGACTGCATTTCTATATCCGCTAAAGTACGGACCACCTCTTCAAATGTTTTCATGTCTTCACTCCTTCTCCTAGGATCAATGACACGGAATAATGCAATGCATGGATAGATTTATATTATACCATGAACAGATACACGAATTCTAATCTCATGTTCAGAGAATTAATGGTATTCATTCAAGCCCAGATAGATCGCGTTGGCTGCTTCATTTCGGAAAGAGCTTTTCTTCATATCCACGGCTTCCTCTGCATTTGTTACAAAACAATAGGTTTCTGAACCATCAGCAGAAGCTGCGTTTGCATGAATGCTGACAAATGAATCCGCTCCTGCTTCATTGGCAAGCCGCGCTCGTTCCTTTAGTTCTGCATAGCTGTCGCCGGAGCGCGTCAGAATCACTTCTGTCCCTCCCTGCTCCCGCCTTTCTTTCGTACGAACTGCAACATCGTGTACCAGTTCTTTTTCATATACACCGTCCCTAACAGCTCCGGGTTCATGCCCGCTATGTCCTGCCTTAATGGCTATTGTCTTTCCGGCTACTCCAGCTTCGGCAAGGCGAAATTCAGGCATGCAAAATTAGGAAATAACTCGCTGCCGCTCGCTTCGATATATCAATAGAATTAATTGCATTTGACAAATAAAACTGTAATATTTATAATTACAGTATAAACATTAATAAATCTTTTTAACCGGAGAGATATGTATGAACAGCCACTTTTCTTTAGCCGTACACAGCTTAACCCTGCTTGCTCATCAGTCTGAAAGGGCTGCATCCAGTTCTTTCATTGCTGAGAGCGCCTCCGTGCATCCGGTGCGGATACGGAAAGTGTTAAGCTTGTTGAAGCAGCATGGGTTGATTCGGTCCAAGGAAGGCGCTGGCGGCGGCTTTGTCCTTTCCAGGCCACCAGAAGCTGTCACCTTATGGGATGTGTACCAGATTACGTCAAAGGGTACTCTGCAGCCCCGTTGCCCTGAGGAAAACCCTTCATGCGACGTAGGGGCTAACATGAAGCATGTGCTTGGCGGTGTTTTTTCGGACGGAGAAAGCGTATTTGGAGAGCACCTCGATCAATACACGATTGCTGATATGCTCAAAAAATGTATAACAAATTAACTGAGCAATGTTTTTGCAATAAAAAACAGGGAAATGTATAGTTATAGATAATTCAGATTACAGCACTATTAATTAATATGTAATCCTTAGGAGGTTACGCGAATGTTACCAACAAACGATATTATTTCGGTAGGAGATTGGGTTCGAGGAACCACTATTTATGGTGAATTGGTAGTAGGTTATGTCGAAGCAATTGAAGAATCTTATCAAACAATCAAAGTAAAAGTTATTTCTTCTGATAATGAAGATATTATGGAAAAATCCGCTGAACTGCTGCTTCACAAAGTAAACAAGCTGAATACTGTCCAGCCCGTTTCTGAAGACGAGCTGTACGACCTGATTGATCTTGCCCTGGTTACCAATGACAAACAATGGTTCCTGGAGCTCACTTCCGAATTGAATAATAAAACTAATGTCCGGTCTTCCAACGATTCTTCCTATGCGCTGTCAAATTACAGCGAATACTAGGCAGGCATTGACATTACGAAAGCCCTTTGCAGTATTTTGCAAAGGGCTTTTTTTGCGGCTCTATGTCTAGGAGTTTTTCATTTGAATATTCACTTTCTGTTCCAGTGCCTGCTGCAGATGGGCAAAAGTTTTTACTTTGCTGAAATCGATCCCCAGCCGCACGGCCGTTTCTGCGATCTCCGGCCGAATGCCGGTAATAATGATTTCTGTTCCGATTAAGCTCAGTCCATGGTGAAGATTGAACAACTGCTGGGCTACCATTGTATCGATAATCGGCACGCCGGACATATCAATAATCAGTACATCAAGCTCAAGCTTTGCTACCTCGGAAAGAGTCACGTCTTCGATCATCTTTGCCCGGTGCGTGTCAATCTCCCCGACTAGCGGGAGCACGCCAATATCTTCGATCAATTTAATAATTGGTACACTCAGCTCCACCATCATCTGCTGCTGGGCCTCCAGCTGCGCTTCGTTCATCTGATAGTAGTACTGGTTTACAAGCTCCAGTCCCTTTTCAAATACCGAATGGATCTGCTCCGCCCATTCTGCCACCTTCAGTGGGGAAAGCTCATCTTCCCTCTCTTTGATGTACTGGGATAAACGATTCCATAGGTCAACACGGCCAACTCTGAAAAACTCCACAGAATAGAATCTCGGCCCCTGGTTTTCAAGCCCGTCCATCGCCGTAAGCTGTGCCCAGTCAGTAAGCGATGGCTCCTCCCCTATTACAGCTTTAGCTGTTTCCTGAATGAACCCATTTAATCGTTCCCGAAAGGCTTCTCTCCGCTCAGCATCGTTCGGGTAAATAGCTTCCGACTGCGCTTCAATATCTTCCATCCATGTATTCACGATCTCTTCCGCATGGCTTAACATGAAATCGTACAATTGTTTGCTCAACGCCAATAACCCTTTCTGTTAATGCTTGTATTTAATATATTTTAAAATACATAATCAAAAAAATAAAGCAGTCTTATTATTTTTCGCGTTCAAGCTTCTCCACCCATTCCTTTTCAAGCAGCCGTTCAATATTTGTCTGTTCCATGCTCCATTCCCACATCTTTTCCTGGAGTTCTTTATCGCGTGCGTGCAAAGCGGTCTCTTCTTCAAACGAATCGATAAAATACTTTCCATGTACACCGTGCACTTCCCGGGAAACAGACAGATAAACTGCTGTTTCTGCTCCTTCTGCAGCCGTGCGCAGCATCGGCTGAATGACCTGGTGAATGCGGCTTCCAAACCCTGTTGACCGATCCACACCAAGCATAGTACTTACTCCACCGGGGTGCAGGGCGTTAACTCGAATGTCTGTCTGTTCCAGACGTGCAGCAAGGGCATATGTAAATAAAATATTCGCCAGTTTTGACTGGGCGTACCCTCTCCATGTACCATACCTTCTCGTCAAATGAGGATCCGGGAAATGAATGCGTCCGTATTTGTGTGCTCCTGATGAAACATTAACAATTCTCGCCTCGTCTGTAGAGCATTCCAGAAGCGGAAGAAGCTGAAGTGTCAAGGCAAAATGCCCTAGATGATTTACCCCAATCATACTCTCAAATCCGTCTTCGGTAACTTCTCTTTTCAGCGCTACTACACCGGCATTATTCACTAATACATCCACACAGGGAATAATCTGCTCGAGCTGGCGCACAAAGGTATGTATGTCCGTTAGCGAAGACAGGTCACAGCGCATCACACGTACCCGTGAAGCACCGGTACTGGCTTTTATCTGTCTCATGGCCTCTCCTCCGCGCTTTTCATCCCGGACGGCCATAATAATATTAAACCCTTTTACGGCAAGCTGTTTCGCCGTCTCAAAGCCCATTCCTGTGTTTGCTCCAGTAATAATGGCTGTTTTCTCCATAATTTATTCTCCTCTGGAATAGTTTTGTTGCTTTTCCTATACCCATTGCTGCCTTAGTTCACTCTCGGCGGCAAATATTTTCTGAAATTTCTTCCCCCATATGAGTACAGCCGAGTAAATCATTGGTCATATTTTCTTCCAAATGTATTGAAGTTTATTAGATTCCCCGGTACGATGCAGGTATTATCAATTACCCTTCGTATATATTCAACAATTGGGTTGAACGTTTCTACTGGGAACCGTAATTTCCAACTACGAAGAACGCCTTTTGCGGGCGTTCTTCGTTTTTTATGCATATAAAGGAGTGTTTACAATGACAACGATTTTAATACGGCAGGCTGAAATCATGACGATGAACGAAAACAACGATATTGTACATGGCGACATACGGATTGAAAATGAATATATTAAAGAAATCAGTTCCTCGTTAACTCCCTATCCCGGAGAAAAAATTATCGAAGCCCACGGGCGTACCATCCTTCCCGGCTTCATTCATACTCATATCCATTTGTGCCAGGCCCTGTTTCGCAGTCAGGCGGATGACCTTGAGTTAATGGATTGGCTGAAAGAACGCATTTGGCCGATGGAGGCTGCCCATACTCCCGACTCTATTTACGCTTCAGCAATGCTCGGCATCGGAGAACTGCTTCGAAGCGGTACCACGACGATCGTCGATATGGAAACCGTTCATCATACTAACGCAGCTTTTGAAGCTATAGAAGCCTCCGGCATCCGGGCGTTGTCGGGAAAAGTAATGATGGACAAAGGCGATGAACTGCCTGCCCCCCTGCTTGAAACTACAAGCCGGTCCGTGCAGGAAAGCGCCGATTTGTATGAAAAATGGCATGGCCGGGATAATAATAGAATACGTTATGCGTTTTCCCCTCGGTTCGTTGTTTCCTGCTCTGAACCATTACTGCGGGAAGTTTCCCGTCTTTCCAACCATTACGATGCATACGTCCACACCCACGCTTCGGAAAGTCAGGGGGAAATAGACATTGTCGAGGCTGACACCGGGATGCGCAACGTGGCGTATTTAGATCATCTCGGCCTTGTTCATCCCCGCCTTATTCTTGCCCACTGCGTTTGGCTTAATGATCATGAAAAACAGATAATCAAACAGAAGGGCGCCCATATAAGCCATTGTCCGAGCTCCAATATGAAGCTTGCTTCGGGGTTTGCGGAAATTCCTGACCTCCTCGACCACCATCACAATGTCAGCCTCGGGGCCGATGGCTCTCCGTGCAACAATACACTTGATATGTTTCAGGAAATGCGGATGGCTGCGCTCATTCACAAGCCTTCCTACGGTCCAACAGCCATGAATGCCCGGCAGGTCCTTCGCATGGCCACCATCGAAGGCGCCAGGGCGGTCGGCCTTGAAGAAGAGATTGGCAGTATAGAAATTGGCAAAAAAGCAGATTTGTCCATTATCGATCTTTATGATTTTCACACGTACCCGAGTGAAGGTGCGGACCCTTATTCCCGCGTCGTTTATGCTGCTTCTAAAGACCAGGTTGACACAACCATAGTAAATGGACGAGTGGTAATGGAAGAGCGTGCGATGCAGACTATGGATAAACACCGTGTGTTAACTGATGCAAATAAAGAAGCAAAGCATTTGTTTCAGCGCGCTTCCCGGTATATGTCCAGTTCTTTTGCATAAATTATGAGCAATCTCCTCCCTGCCAGAAGGAAAATTTGATATGCTGATGACGAAGAAATAGCGCAGAAGGAAAGGAAGAGGATGTATGCTTAGTGCAAAACGAGGAGATATTACTACCGTTACTAATGTCGATTATATCTGCAACGCTGCTAATGGCAAAGGAACAATGGGCGGCGGAGTTGCAGCTGCCATCAAGGGGGCCGGTGGAGAATCTATTGAACAGGAAGCAGTAGCCTACTGCGAAAAAAACAAGCCGAAGCGTGGTGAATTGTACACTACCACAGCTGCCAGCCTTCCATACGAAGAGATTATCCACTTAGTAACCATGGAAGCACCTGAGGAAAAGTCGAATTATGACGTAGTATATTCCTGTCTGCAGGCGTTGATACGTTACTGCCAGGAGAATCACATCTACCGGGTTGCCCTGCCGGCACTCGGTACTGCGACCGGCGGCCTTGACCCCGACACTGTAGCGATTTATTACCGGGAGCTGCTTCATAATGTAAGAGAAGTCCAATTTATTGCTGTTGATATTGATGAGACATTCATTCAGGCACTTGAAGCCGAATAGGATAAAAAGAAGCCCAGGGATAAAAACCCGGGGCTTCTTTACATTGTGCATCCCTTCCCTTTACTTTCCGGGGGCCTCCTGCTTCCCTGCTATCTGCACCGCATGCACCACAGCGATAGCGGCAACAAAAATGGACGGCACATACACCGTAATGAGCAGGCCCACATATAGCACGAAAAATATTATAGCCCAAAGATATTTTTTTACATACACCTGTCCTGCTCCCGGTATAAGAAGTGACAACAGCCCTGCTATCCACATTTTTTTGTTTTTCATGTTTTATTCCTCCTCCCTAAAAAAATTTTAGTTCTCCATGAACATCCACCTGGCCGCAGCCGATATAAGAAATATTCTATTACATATACTCACATTGCATCGGGAGGCTGTTTATTATGCTGTTTTCAGCTAAATCATCATCTGCACCAGTTTCACAATTTCCGGGAGACACCCATTCCGGCAGCCGGATCAGGATCGCCTCCGGCAGCGACCTGCACCGGCAGCTCCAACTGATTCATTTAACCAACCACGATCTCTATATACTGTCCGAGCTTCAGCCGGTAATTGCTGAAAACATTGATGCTATTGTTGAGGCCTTTTATCGTAACCTTAAGGATGAGCCTCAACTCCGTGCTATCATTGAAGAGCACAGTTCGGTCGCGCGGCTGAGCCGCACCCTTGCTGTCCACGTGCAGGAAATGTTTCAAGGCACCATGAATGATAGTTTCATTCAAAAACGGCTGAAGATTGCCCAGGTTCATCTTCATATCGGCCTGCTTCCTAAATGGTACATGTCCTCCTTTCAAGACATAGAACAATCCATTTTATATTTCGTCGATCAGCACCTCGCTAATCGCGCTGATGTTCTTCCGGCGGTTCTCGCAGTTACAAAAATCATTAACTTAGAGCAGCAGCTTGTGCTTGAAGCCTATGAGGAAGCCCACCTTACGCTTCACAAAGAGCAGCAGGCGGCAAAGGATCATCTGTACAGCCAGATCTCTGCCACTACCCGCTCGCTCCGGGAAGTGTTCGACCAGACGAGTACTTCTGTAGCCACGCTTACCTCTACCTCCAACCGGGTAGTAACGATTTCAAAAGAAAGTTTTCAGAGCAGTTCAGACGCTGCCGCCCATTCTGAAGAAGGCAAGCAAGAGCTTGAAAAGCATGGAAAACATATGAAAAGCCTGCAGGAGCTCATGGATTTTATGCGTACCGAAACGAATGAACTTAAAGCAATAGCAGCTAAAATTGATGATATCACAAACATCGTTACAGGAATCGCCGAGCAAACAAATTTGTTGGCTCTGAATGCCTCCATTGAATCTGCCAGGGCTGGAGAACATGGGCGTGGTTTCGCGGTTGTTGCCACTGAGGTCCGTAAGCTTGCTGGTGAAACAAAAAAATCAGTAGATACAGTGTCCGATCTTGTCCGGAAGACCAACGACCAGATTCAGCTTGTAAGTAACCATATTGAAAATGCGGACAATCAGATCGGCGACGGCACAAAGCGGGTTCACGAGATTAACAGCATGTTTGACGGCATCGTGCAGGAAATGGCAAAAAGCCGCCAGCAGAGCAACGAGGCAGAAACAGAGGTTCATTCGCTCATCCGGGAGCTGCACGAGGTGGAACAGGCCATCTCCCAGGTTGGCAGCTCTGTCTCTTCCCTGCACGGTTTAACACAGCAGTAATACTCCGCTTTTCTCATGCTATAATTGTAATACAGCCAGAGAAAAGGAGGTCCGCAGATGGAAACTAAGGAACAGCTTACAGCTATGACAAATGATTATTTACACACCTACGAAGCATTAAAGAAAAAGTACCCCTGGTATCATTCTGATGCCCGGATGTTCATGCTGATGGCCTCAATGTACTCCCTGTATCAAAAGCCATTTGACAGTCACAGGTTCGACCGGCTTCAGCAGACGATTAAAAAGAAAAACAGCTGGTTTTCACCGCTTCGGTCCCATCAGCGCTTTCCAATCGCCGGCATGCTTGACTGTTTGTCCGAAGATCCTGAAAACAGCTGGCCCGGCTTTAAACAATTATACAGCCAGCTGGTGCAGGGGCCGTGGGGACGCGGCACATCTACGTATGCAGCAGCTTTATCCTACTATGCATTCTACAAAGACGACTTTGCAGCTGTACCGGCATTCACTGCCTGGTACCAGTTTCTGCAGGAATCCTTTCCGGAGTTGACAAGTGCGGATTATTACCCTCTGCACGCACTTTGCATTCATCAGTTTCCCGGGAATAAAGAACAGATGATCGAGCATATGAATAACGTCCATCACCAGCTTTTGGAGCGAGATTTTAAAAAGGGGCCTCAGCTTCAGTATCTTTCTTTCTTAGCTGCTTTGAATCTTGAGAGCTTGGGCGGGACTGCTTACTTTGAACGTTTCGATGAACTGCTTGAATATTGGAAGTCTGATCAATGGCACGTACGTCCGTTTTATTATTCACTACTGGGCGTGCTTGGGTTTACAACTTCTTTTCCGGCTATTATAGACGACGCCCGGAGCATACACGCCCGTTTGGCTGGACAGGGAGAATTTCGGAGGTTTCATCATTTCGCAGTTCATATTTCCCTGCAGCTTGCCGTTGCCCACCATGCTTATACGAACGGTGGCAGTCTGCCCGTGGCAGTGCTCGAAGCACAGCGGGCGGTGGCACTGCAGGCATTGAATTCTTCAACTTCTGCTTCGGCTGCAATAACGCTGTAATCAAACTGAAGGCGCACAATGCCGTGCGCCTTCTTCCATTTTATAACTGTTACAATTATTACAATTATGCTACGCTAGTTTTTGCTTATACACTTGCGTTTAACGTCTTATTAGAAAACAGGGAGGGAACCCGGTTGCCACATTTTTATTCTGTTGCTATCATGCTTTTTTTCTTGCTATTTATAAGCGGCTGCGGCATGCTCCCTTTTTCTTCTGAGTCCGGGAAGACAGCTGAGGGAATATTTGTCGCCCCTTCAGGCAGTGATAATCAAAGCGGCACCATCGATGCTCCGTATAAATCCGTTCAAAAAGCAGTTGACACGGCAAGCGCCGGAGATACGATTTATTTACGGAAAGGGACCTACCGGGAAAATGTAAAAATGAATCACCAGGGCGAAGAACACCTTCCCATCATTATCCGCCCGTTTAAAGATGAAGACGTTCAATTGAAAACGGAGAGCAAAGAACCGTTTTTCTCTTTAAAGGACACTGAATACATAACAATCAAAAAGTTTACCTTTTATCAGGAGAAGGAGGCTTCCGTTATCGTCTCCTCCGGGGAAACACGCTCCCTTCAAATACTCGATAACCGCTTTCGCTCGTCTCAGGGAGCAAAAGAAAAATCAGGCTCGGCGGTGCGTATCTCCAGCCCGAATGCAGATAGCATTCACGAGGACATAGTCATAAGCGGCAACACCGTTGAAAGATGGAAGTATTCCCCCGCCTTTTCACTGGTCGGCAACGTAAATTCATTTACTATCTCCCACAACCACTTTGAAAAGGCTTCCGGGACTTCTCTCGATTTACAGGCAGTTTCGGGAGAAGTAAACGGGCGCGTACCATCCAGAGGCAATGTGAAAAATAATACTATTAATTCTTCGGGCAGGAGCTCCGAGCCGGGCATTGCCGTCCAAGGCGCCCATAATATCGTTTTTTCCCATAACACTATACACGGTGGTTCTGTAGGGACGCTTGTCCGCAATACTTCCTTTGCTGATACAGAGGACCTGTCCTTTAAAAACAATGTATGGCGGGATCAGACGTCGGCTGGCACCGCCCTTATTCAGGGGCCTGCCGAACGCCCGATCAGCCGCGTTTCTTTTTCGGAAAACGTCTGGAAAAACGCGCACGGCAGCCGGGGATCCGCGCAGCTGCGCATACAGTCCTCCATCCGTCATTTAAACGTCATGAACAATGAATTTAAAGGAAACACGTTCAAAGGATTTTACATTGATGCTACTGAAGATATTAGTAACTATGTTACCCTGAAAGATAATTCCTTTCCTTCTTCTTCAAGCGCCGAATGGAAGTGGGAAGGACATAAATTCCGGGACCTTTTTACATTCCAGCAATATATTGAACAGGAGGCCCCCGTACCTTCTTCTGAAGACACAGATTAGAAGAGCTGCCGGGGATGGTTCTGATCCCTGTGACCTGTGCAGCAGCTGTGCACAGGTTTTTCTTTTCCTCCCGTTTTGTATAATAAGAATAAGGCCAAACTAAAGGAGGGGTAGCATCAAAAACATAACTGCTTTTATGAAAAATCTTTTCTCAGAATTAACGAAGGATAACGCAGCCGGCCTTGCTGCTCAACAGGCATTTTATTATCTATTATCCATTTTTCCACTGCTTATTTTGTTTCTATCGCTTCTTCCTTATTTCAACATAGACGCCGACCGGGCTGTTTCACTTTTGTACCAATTCGTTCCTGCAGAGACTGCTTCATTGTTCCAGGAGACGATTGAAGATACGATCAACAGCTCAAGCAATGGGCTGCTTACCATCGGGATCATTGGAACAATATGGACAGCTTCTCTTGGACTGAATGCTTTTATACGGGCAATGAACGGGGCGTATGATGTGCTGGAGACAAGACCCTTTTTTATAGTACGGCTGATATCGGTAGGTTTAACCTTTGGATTAATGCTTTCAGTAATTATCGCTCTTTTCCTCCCCGTTTTCGGCAGCCTGATTTTATCAGCTATACAATCATTCATTTATGTGCCGGAGGACACCGTCTTTCTCGTCCAGCTTCTCCGTTGGATTGTCACTATTTCAGTCACCTCTGTTATTCTTGCCACGCTCTATCATCTTGCACCGAATAACAACATGCCATTTTGGACTGTTTTGCCGGGGGCAATGACAGCTACGCTACTCTGGCAGATAATTTCACTTGGGTTTTCCTTTTATGTTAACAATTTTGCCAACTACGCTTCCACATACGGCAGCCTTGGCGGTGTTATCGTATTAATGATATGGCTGTTTTTGGTCGGTATGCTTCTTGTTATTGGCGGAGAAATTAACGCACTCGTCTATCGGAGGCGGCAAAAAAAGCATCCTGCCCCTCTGCTTCATGATTACTATTAGCTTCTTTTGAGGCTGCGTTGGTAGAATACAAGTGATTGTAGTATACTGGACGGGCAGAAGCGCAGAAAAGGAGACCCTATACATGAGTAAAAAAATGATTTTTTTCGACATTGACGGAACGCTGTATGATGAAAACAAACAGATTCCCGGTTCTACCAGGAATGCTATTCATAAGCTTCGCAGCAAGGGCCATGACATCGCGATTTCCACTGGAAGAGCTCCCTATTTGTTCGATGACCTCCGGGAAGAACTCGATATTCATACGTTTATTTCATTCAACGGCCAGTTTGTAAAATACAAGGGAAATGCTATTTATCAAAATACGATCCCTACTACAACACTTCAGTCTCTGCAGGCCTTCGCTGCTGAGAAAGAACACCCGATTGTGTTTATGGGCAGCACTGCCATGAAAGCAAATATTGAATTCCACCATGACATTCATGACAGCATAACGACACTCGGCGTAGAACATCCCGAATTTGATGCTTCGTTTGCAGAGCAGAATAATATTTACCAGGCCCTTCTATTTGCCCGCGAAGATGAGGAAAACCGTTATGTAGATCAGATGCAGGATCTGCGATTTGTACGTTGGCATCCTTACTCTCTCGATGTTATTCCTCCAGGAGGATCCAAAGCAAACGGTATTAAAAACCTCATCGCTGAAGCCGGCATCGAGCTTGAGAACTGCTATGCTTTTGGGGATAATTATAACGATGTAGAAATGCTTCAGTACGTACCCAACAGTGTTGCTATGGGGAACGCCCCGGACGAGGTCAAAAGTTGTGCCCGCCATATTACAGCTGATGTAGGTGATGACGGGATTGCGCGTGGACTTGAAAAAGTAGGGCTGCTGTAGTGACCGTTTTAGCAGTACCGGATGCTCGGATTATCAAAAAAGAGCACTTAAAGAAGCCCCCTTTTTTGTAAAGGCAGGCTTCTTTTAATATGATTGTTATTCGGTCAATGAAATTATAGACACGCGCTGCGAAAGGAAGTTTCACTCTTTCGAGGCTCCCTTTTCTTCCAGCTGTTTGGGTTGTTCCGATGAGTTTGATTTCAATGGGCCGCCCTCTAGCTGTTCTGGTTCTGCGGGATATAAATACTGCTGCAGTGCCTTAGGCTTATTCGTAATGATCCCAGTAACGCCAGCCTCTATGGCTTTTTTCCATCCACTCTTTTTATCAATAGTGTACGGAACTACTTCCAGTTCCGCGTTGATAGCGTCGTCAATCCAAGCTTTGTCAATTGTACGGTAATGAGGATGAAGCTCAGTAGCCCCGACAATTTTCGCGTATTCACACGGTCGGTATAGATGCACCGCATAAAGAATTGCGATGTTTACCTCTTCCGATAACTCCCGGGCGTAGGCCATCGAGCGGTGGTTAAAGCTTGACACGGTAGCTGACTCAATCTTTTTGTAGTCATTCAGCAGGTTAATTACAGCTTCTTCAAGCCCTTTATGTGCAACATTGGAATTTTTCAGCTCAAGCACAAACTTCATCTCTTCCGTGCTTGTTTCCTGCAGCAGACGTTCCAGGCTGACGATTTTTTCTTTGCGGTATCGTTTGTTCATCCACGCCCCAGCGCTTAAGTCCTGCAGTTCTTTGTATGTATATTCATGAACACTCCCGGAAGCTCCAGTCGTTCGTTTCAAAAGCGTATCATGAATTAATACTGGAACCCCGTCTTTTGAAAGCTGCACGTCTGTTTCAATTGCGTCTGCCCCGTCTGTAACGGCCTGGCGGAAAGCCGACATTGTATTTTCCGGGCGGCGGTCTGAAGCCCCCCGATGAGCTATAATTGAAGTCAAAATATCTTCCCTCCCTGCAAATAACCGTACAAAACCCGCTCTATAAGAGCAGGTTCCGGCAGATGTCCCACTATCGGCTATAATCGTTATTCCATAAAGTTTGCTTTCCACAATTGCCCTGGCTCCCACTGCCTGGCAAATCTTTTCTTTATTATATATTCACATTCCAGGGTTTGAAAAGCAACCATTAAGGCACATTCAATTTCTTCCGTAAAAACAAGCCTTGCTCTATTAAAGTTTTCTGCCTGCTTTTTAATATTTTTTCTGTTGCTTTTGGGACATAATATTTCTTTCAGTAACGCTCAAAAAATGTAATTCTCCCCTGTCGTTGAATAGAAAAAAAGGCGATGCAGCAGGCACATTTGCTTCTCTCGATAAATTGTTGCCTTCTTTGTGCATGTGAATCGTCTGTATGCTCGACTCTGTATCGTACCAATGATATCCGAACAGTCCGGCAATGCCCAGGCCAAGCACTGTAACAATCGCATAAAACTTCCCCATATTCCCCACTCCAGTTGTGCTTCTTCAGTGAATAATATTATAGCTGCAACCCCTATTGCAGATTATTATCCTGGTTACTACCTTATATTATACAATTCCAGGATGATACATACTTCCATCACTTTCTTTCATTTATTAGTTTAGCACTACCAAATCTCACAAAAAAACTCCGCCTCGGCGAAGTTTCATAAAAGCATAGATGTATTTAACAACACAAGCGCAAGCAGCGAGCTTCCGTACAGTAGTGAACAATGCTGCCTATTTTCTTTCATCTCTGCATTTGTGTTCCACAGTTCGTAAAATAAATAAGTAAGCACAGCAAACAACATCAGGGATAAAATAATAATAATCATTTTAACTCCCTTCCCGCTTTTTGTCAGAATCTTTAATTTAATTTTAGTGCATCTGTCCGGTCTTTTCAAACCTTTTTCACTTTTGGACATACATTTTCCCAAAGGCAACTTTTATATTGGAAATTTCAAGGCACAATAAAATATGCATCCCCCGGCCCTCACTCAGCCAGTCGAAGAGTAAATATTAAAATCCCCCGTGCGCCGGCACGGGGGTACATTTTTACAAGTGGCGCCCTAGGCAGGATTCGAACCTGCGACCTACAGCTTAGGAGGCTGTTGCTCTTCCCCTGAGCTACTAGGGCAAATATACATTCATAAGGATACAGAAACCTCTGTCGCAAAGAGCAAAGACAAATGTAAGAATACGTGTAAAAGCGCTTATTGTCAAGGTTTCCTTTTTAAGTTATATGATAAAACAGACACCCAACCATGAAGCTGGGTGCCTGTTTTGCTATTAATTCGTTACTTTGTATTCGCGGAGCATATGAGCAAATACCTGCTCTATATGCTTTTTCTCCAGCTTCGTGCAGTCTTTTGGCTTTTTGCCGGCTTCGGCAATTACCCACTGGTTGCTGCGTGTATCAATCAGGTACAGCTTATCGTTTGGTAGAAATACCTGACTGAGTGCTTTCTTTTTCGGCTCATCCAGTGTTAAATCAACCATAACGTCAATATTACGGTCGAAGTGACCGCTGACGGAACCTTTTAATTCTGATTCCAGAAGTTCAATGGTGAAAGTTTCATCTCTGAACCGTTTTCTGTAGTCTTCTTTTTCCAATTCACCCTGGTCCACAATTTCCATTAAAACCTCGTCGAAATCGCCCCAGAGCTTATCAATACACTTGCTGATACGTTTCATTTTTTCTGCCGTAGTGTCTTCTGTGTCATTTTTATGAAAATCAAATTCTTTTGACCAATCCATCTAATCCCTCCTAGAACTCTTAGCATTTTCCTTCCCGTTTCCGGAAAAACTCACACTTAGCATTTTATCTCGTTCTATGCACTATGGCTATAGCTTCACGTATAATTCGTTAATTTTTTAAATCCAGCCACGATAACCCATTGCTTCCTGCAGGCGGCCTATAGCAAAGGTCATGGCGCCGTTTCTATTCGTTGTCTTGTGCTCGTAGGCGGATTTTTCCGTCTGTTCATACGCCTCAAGAATAAAGGCTTTCATTCGTTCATTAATTACATCTTCAGACCAATAGTAGTTCATGTGGTTCTGGACCGACTCCAGATACGATACGATGACTCCTCCGGCGTTCACTAAAATATCCGGATACACCTGCTGCCCCTGGTCCTTTAAAATATGATCTGCTTCCGGCGTTGTCGGTCCGTTTGCAAGTTCCATAATTTTCGGCGCTTTTACCCGCTCTGCGTTCTTTTCTGTAATAACGCCTTCCATGGCAGCTGGGATCAGAATGTCAGCCTCTGTGTAAAGAATGTCCATATTGTTTTCAAGCATATAGTTTTCTCCGTATTCCTGCAGCCCATTCCCTGCTTTTGCCTGTTGGGCTCTTGGAATATCAAGCCCATTTTCCTCGTAAAGAGCTGCTTTGGAATCGCTGACGCTAACAATTTTACAGCCCATATCATACAAAAGTCTCGCAGCAATCTGACCGGCGTTGCCAAATCCCTGCACGGCTACGCGTACATCTTCAGCACGCTTGTTTTCTTTTTCAAGCATTTTTTCAATAATATACACAGCGCCGCGGGCAGTCGCTGATTCTCTTGCTTTTGAACCACCGACGAGAGGCAGCTTCCCAGTGATAACGCCGGGCTCATGTCCTCCGGCCATACGGGAATACGTGTCCATCATTACGCTCATGATCTTAGGATCTGTATACACATCCGGAGCCGGCACATCTTTATTCGGGCCAAGCAGGTCAAACAGCGCCTCGGTGTACCCCCGGCTTACCTGGCGAATTTCCCGGTCACTCAGAAGAGACGGGTCACATACGACTCCGCCCTTCGCTCCCCCATGCGGAATCTGCACCAGTGCACACTTAAATGTCATCCAGGCAGCAAGCGCTTCTGTTTCCTCTTCATCTGTTTGGGGATAAAAACGGAGGCCGCCTTTCACCGGCCCGAGAACGTCATTGTGCTGTGTGCGGTAGCCTGTAAACATCTGGGTATGGCCGTCATCCATTTCCACTGGAAACTGAACTTCTACCTTTCTTTTCGGATGCTTCAGTATCGTTTCTATAGTGTTTGGCAGTTGAATAAGCTGGGATGCTTCAGCGATCTGTTGATGTACAACGCCAAGCGGTCCCTGGTTTTGTTCAGCCATGATGCTCTTCCTTTCTATAGGACTGCTGCCCCTAAAATATTTTCTGCATGCTTTAATGCAAATGCGTGCCCTGCTTCATCAAAACTGGCTACGGCGTCCTGGTGAATAATGATATTAAACCCTTTATTATAAGCATCCACCGCAGTATGGAGGATGCATATATCGGTACAGACTCCGACAAGATGGAGCTCGGTGATGCCCCGTTCTCTTAATTTCATTTCCAGGCTCGTTCCTGCAAAGGCACTATACCTTGTTTTATCCACCTGCCAAACATTCGGCTGGTGTTGTATAGTTTCGTACAGGCTCTGAATGCTTCGATACAGGTCTCTTCCTTTTGTGCCTGCTATGTTATGGGAAGGAAATAATTCCGTTTCCGGATGATAGGCATCCCCCTCTTCATGACGATCGAGAGCGAATACGATAAAATCACCGGCTGCCTGAGAGGTTTCGATTAATTGATGAATGGCGTTTTCGATTTTTTGTCCCGGCTCTCCGCAGGTCAGGGCTCCTTCTTCCGCTACGAAGTCCACCGTATAGTCAATCACAATCAAGGCACGCGAATAGCTCATCAAGTGTCTCCTTTCTTTTTATGAATGCCGCACCACCGGATTAAAAAGTCGGCGTACACTTTTGTTACGTTTTTCACACTTTCAAGATCCACCCATTCATCGGGTTCATGCATTTTTGCACCCGACGGCCCGTAGCACGTAACAGGAGTATCGTAATAAAGACCGTAATACCGGGCATCTGTCGTAACTGGTATTGCCTGCCGGCCGCAACGTGTGCCAGTTACAAATTCATGGGCTTCATCGAGCCTGGCAAACAGCGGGTCTTCCTCGGGCATTATCATTCCCTCTGCATGAAAGCCGAAGGATTCAAAGGACGGAGGGTGCTCGCGGAGCCACTCATCATCTTTCGTTTTATCGAGAATCCAATCGATTAAATCCTGTTTACCTTCGGCCGGATCTTTCCCCGGGTAAACGGCCGATCGTACTTCAAGGGTGGCTTCTACCGGAATATTTGAGGCAAAATCTCCACTGTGCATCGTGCCTGCCTCTACGTCAATCGGTTCTTTCATATGGGCAAACTCCGGTGGCTTTTGTTCATCCCGATTGACATATTCCCGGTAGCTCTGCAAAGCCTCAATGATAGTCTGGGCTTTTTCAATGGCGTTTGCCCCGACGCCGGTTCGATCCGATTGAAGGTTGCTGCTCGTATCAATATGAATACGAAGCCAGATGCTTCCGAGCTGCGCAGTGGAGGGGCACTGGCCGAACGGTTCCGGAATAAGCACCGCATCTGCCAGATATCCCGCATTCGCTGCTGCGAGCGTCCCGTTGCCCGTAGCTTCTTCTTCGATAACGGTTTTGATGGAAAAATCAGCAGCCGGTTCGTAGCCTGCCTCCTGAATGGCTTTGTAGGCGTAAACCATCGCCGCTACGCCGCTTTTCATATCAAGGACCCCGCGCCCATACAGACGGTTCCCGATCTGCAGAGCACTCCACGGATCCACGCTCCATTTATGTTTGGGCTCGGGACTCACTACATCCACGTGTCCCTGAAACAGCAGACTGTTTCCTTTAGACTCCTGAATGCTGCGCGGTGCTTTCGCCACAACAACCGGCCTGCCCGCGTAGGACCACTCACTCGGGGCATAGCCGGGGAGAGAGCTAATCTCTTTTTCATCGACCTCCACTGTTTCCACATCCATCTGCAGCTCGTTTTGAAAAAAATCCTTTAAGTATAGTTGAAGCGAGCCCTCATGTTCGATCGTACTTGGGAACCGGGCGATCGTCTGTAAAAACTCCACTTCCTCTCCCCACAGTTTATCCACTGTCGAGAGTATTTTTTGACTCGAATCGACTGTTTCAGTCACACGCTCTCCCTCATTTCTTAACAAATCACTTTATTTCTCTTTTCAACTCTTCCCATTTTTACATGAAAGTATGCTTCTAGTTTTAATGTAGGCGTTTTTTCAGAAGCCTCCCTCCCAGGCTGCCGAAGCAGGCCTTTTCTCTATATAAAAAAGAGGAAGCGCCTAGGCGTTTCCTCTTTGAATTAATACAGAGCTGTCCCACTGCAGCCAGAATCCGGCTGAAAACCATGCGGCTGCAAGTGCCATAGCGAAAAATAGCACTCCCCACGCCTGGGAGGGAACACGGCTCACACGATGCATACCGGTAGCATCTCCGGCGTCGCCAGGCATCCGCAGACTACGTTGCAGGATAATCCAGGCTGAACGCACCGACTGGGTGAGCAGAAGCACCCCGAGAATAAACATTATCCATATCTTAAGTATTTCCATATTTTCAATCAGCACATACAGTCCTCCTGCAGAAGCTGCCAGCCCCCAGATAATCCCGGCAGGATTGCGGACCCAGAAAAGTGTATTCCAAATGAACAGACCTACGAGACCAAGCATGAGCCCACTGTACCACCCGGACGTAAATATCCAGCTGTATAGAAGAGCCATGCCGCTTGCGAACGGATAGCCCGCGAATGTTGTAAGCGCCTGGCCCAGTTTGCCTTTATGCCCGGTTTCAGCGAGACCCTCCCGCGTATAAAATAAAGAAATGGAGCGCACTTTTCCGCCGGTGGCAAGCGCCATAAAAGCATGGCCATTCTCATGTACCAGTGTCTGAAACAGGGAAAGATAGGTACCCACGACCGGTGTATAGGTAAGGGCCGTTAGCACGACTGCTGTTGTCAGGAAAAACACGGCCGTCTCAATCATAATTGTTCCTGCGCGTGGCCGGGCAGCGGACGATTATTTCCCACCGCCTGCTTTAACGCCTGTTGCATGTATCCCATCCCCCGGTAGTCCCGCAGCGGAAAAACAGTCCGTTCCATTGGCAGTAGTCTGGCGATGAGCGGATTGAATTTCCGTCCCAGAAGCACTACATACTGGTCATACTCACCCATCTGCTTTGTCTGCCACTGTTGCAGACAAAACTCCGTGGAAACTTCTTCCCGCTGTTTTTTCCCAAACGTGACGTCGTAATTTGCATCAATACGCTCCTGCGGATACATAAAGCCATGTTTTCCAGAGAGCACAGTCCATTGGTCAGTGAACGCTTCGGCGTAAGCCCGGCACAGCTGATGAAAAGTACTCTGGTACACATGTTTTACAGGGAGGGGGCCAAGGCCCGGATCTGCATCCCAGGCCTTTTTCGCCCCGCAGGGAATAATTGCGAGCTGTTTCAATTTCATTCACCTTTTTTCTTTAATTTTCGCGTATGTCTTTTTTGGTCGCTTTCCGTTTTCCACGTATACAGAGCCGGCACTAAAAGAAGCGTCATTATTGTGGAAAAGACAAGGCCAGTTACGATGGCTGTGCCGAGCGGCTGAAACAATGGATTGTCCCCAAGGGCAATCGGAAGCAGGCCGGCGATGGACGTTAAGCTTGTTAAAAGAATTGGCCGGAACCGTTCTTCTCCGGCTGCCGTGACAGCCGTTCGCACATCTGCCCCCGCGCGGAGGCGCTGCTCCATAAATTCTATCATAACGACTGCGTTCCGTACGACGATACCGGCGAGACTGACAGCCCCCATCATTGACATAAAACCAAGTCCTGTCTGAGTTAGGAACAGACCGAGAATAACTCCAGCGATAGCAACATATACTGCGCTCAATACGATAAACGGGATCCGGAGCGAATAAAACTGCAGGGCAAACAAAATCAACAGCAAAAAGACTACTACGATGAATATTTGCCCAATATCAATAAATACATCGTTTCGTTCAGAGGTTTCGCCGCCTATCTGGACACTGACTCCTCCGTATTCATTTTCAATCGAGTCAAGAGAATCTTCAGCTACGGCTAAAATTTCGTCTTCGGAGACATCTCCCGGGTACGCTCGGACTGTAATGGTCCGCTCTGTGTTTTCATGCGGGACAGCGGAAATCGTTGTTTCCTCTGTGCCCTCCCCCAGATCATTTAACGTAACGTCTTCTCCATTGTCGTCTCTGGCCATAATAATTTGGTTCAGGTCGCTGTTTATAACCTGCTCTCCGTTATCATACATCACCTGGACCGGTACTACTTCATTATCCGTATTCCACTGGCCAAACGGCACGCCTTCCCCAAGCAGCCGGAGCTCGGTGCTTACAGCTTCATTGGTGACGCCTGTCCCTTCCATGGCCTCCCTGTCCTGTTCAAACCGCCATTGATTCACGTTCTGATTGGCGTTAGACACAGCCAAATCCACTCCGTCCGTTGCGTCAAACAATGCTTCGACTTCCGCTGCTGCAGAGAAGAGCTCCTCTGTTTCCTTCCCGGAAAGCTCAATCGCAATCGGAGCACCCACCGGCGGCCCGGATTCAACGATTGACCCCTGGGCTTCGACGTTGTCGAAGGTATTCCGGATCTCTTGCGGCCACGTTTCACTTCCTTCTCTTGCCGGAATCTCTTCAGGGTTTACGTAAACGAGAAAATTCATATCGTTCGGGCCGGCAGCACCGCCTCCTGCCCCACCCGAAAATACGGTAGGAATCTCCGTCCCGGCATAAGAAGACACCGACGTTACTCCTTTTCGTGTCTGCAGCCAGGCGCTGACTTCTTCCGCCTGGGTTTCCGTTTCCTCAAGCGGGGTATTTTCGGGCACCGATGCTTCGATAAATACTTCCTCCCGCTCCGTGTCCGGGAAAAACTCGAGCGGCGTGTACGGCACGAGCGCAAATGCCGATGTTCCGAGTATCAGGCCGGCAAGCGACACGATAATCGGCCGCTTTACGACACGCGTCAACACTCGTTTACTGTACCATCTGGCTGAACGGTCGAGAAAGGAGCCCAGAAATCCCGGCGAGGGGCGCTTGAGTGTCTTTGTTCTTCTTTTTTCTACAATGCCCCGGTAAATTGGGATAAAAAAGATCGCAAGAAGCGTAGACGAAATCAATACCGTAATTAGCACGACAGGCAGGGGGCGGATAAACGAACCAGCCGCTCCCGGAAGAAATAAAAGCGGAAAAAAGGTAAATACAACAGCAAGCGTTGACACAATAACGGATACAAGCACTTCCCTCACCCCGTTGCTTGCTGCTTCAATCGGGCTGTCGCCCCTCCGGAGCCGGCGGTCAATGTTGTCGTTTACGACAATGGCATCGTCAACGAGAATCCCAAGCGAAATGATAAAAGCAATCAACGAAATTTGATTCAGACCGACATCGGTAAACGGAAGAGGAATCATCCCGATCGCAAGTGCTGCCGGAATCGATATAGCTACCGAAAGGGCTGTCCGCAGCCGCAGGCCGATAGAACACACAATTAATACCGACACAAATGCCACCACAAATGAGATAGCCAGACTTGAAAATAAATCCTCTACGACGTCGCCCTGCGTATAGAGCTGGGTCAGCTCCATGCCTGCAGGCAGCTGCTGTTCAAAATCCCCTATCACGTCATCTAAACTACTTTGTGCCTGCGGCACGCTCGCATTATCCGCGAGAAAGAATGTTACCGACAGGGCCGACTGCTGATTGTATTCCACCTGTTCATCTATCGGCTCATAAGTGTTTTCCACTGTGGCAACGTCCCCGAGTAGAACACTTTCTCCGCCGCCCTGCTGTCCCTGGCTCACCTCAATGCTCTCCCAGTCTTCTACGTTTTCAAGTGCTTCAAGCTCTACTTGATACAGCTCTCCTCCGCGCTGCCACTCTCCGGGCGGAACGATCTCCGAGGCTGAGGAGAACGCCCCAATAATCTGGCCGGACTGCAATCCTTCCTCCTCGAGTGCTTCACTATCGAGGCGAACCTGCAGCTCGCGCTCCACGTCGCCAGTAATTTCCAGGCTGTCGATATCTGCTATACCAGTGAACCGCTGCTCCCAGTTTTCAATCAGCTGTACCGCTTCCGGAACCGATTCTTCCTCCACTGTCAGCTGATAAATAGCCAGCCCCTGCTGACTCAGTTCGCTATTGATGGAAGGCTCTTCTGCATCATCCGGAAACGTGGTGCTCACCTGTGATAGCCTCTGCTCGAGACTATTCCACACCTGCTCTGGATTTTCAGTGCTTTCATCAAGCTCTACAGTAATGGACGACAGCCCGGGCGAGGAGATCGAAGAAATCGACGCTGTGGCCGATTCGTTATCAATCTCTTCTTCAAGCTGGTTCGTGACTGTCGTTTCCACTTCCTCGGCCGAGGCTCCAGGGTACACCGTGGTCACCTGCCCCACCGGTGGATTGGTTGATGGAATTTCTTTTTGCGGCAGCTGGAAAAAAGACAGCGTACCGACGATGACAAGCATCGCCATAAATAATAAAATCAGCTTCGGTTTTGCAATTATTTTTTTCACGTTTCTCCCCCCACAGTATTATTACCCCAGTATACTTTGTTTGGAACGAAAATGACACTAGTGTCATTTAAATTTAAAAATTATTTACGGATGTCTGATACCGTTTAAAAAAATATTATAAATGGTCTCTACCCATTCCTCCTCGCTCAGAGACGGGTCCGGTGCCTGTACGGCCACCATCAGCAGCCGCGTGATGCCCTGCGTCGGGAGGTCCCCTCGAATAGCCCCTTCTTTTTTACCGGCTTCGATTAGAGTAGACGCCCGGCTCCCCAGTTGCCCCAAGTACTGCTGAAGCTGTTCTACGTTTATTTCCACCTGTGCGGAAGCATGGTGGTCCATGACCGGGAAAATATCAAAGGCCTGATGGACCGATGCCTGCTGCACCCATACCCGGATATAGGCCTTCATACGTACGGAAAAATTCGCCTGCCGATCGGCTTCATCAAGCTGGGCGAATACCTGCTCTAGTTTATCGAGCATGTATGCCGTTACTAATTCTTCTTTTTTAGCATAGTAATTATAAATGGTGCTTCTCGCCACCCCGAGCCGTTCCGACAGGGCTTTAAAATGAAACGAATGGTAGCCTTCTTCCACGATTAGCTTTTCCGTTTCCTGAAAAAGCATTCGGCGGTCTATTGTTCGCTGCCTAGGCATCAGGGTTCTCCTCCTTTCCATTCAGTATCAAGCAAAAAACAGCATATTCAGGCCGGCTATTCCAATAATAACGGCCGTAAGTGTACGAATATGCTTTTGCGGCAGCTTTTCAAAATAGCGGATACCAATCCTTGTTCCAAGCAGCACACACACAATTCCTATAGGAACATAAAGCAGCAGCTCCTTTGAATAGTCACCGGCGCCTGCGTGGGCAAGAACAGTTAAAAGACTTCCAATTAAAAATGTAATCTGCAGGTTCGCCGTATAATGGTATTTGTTGGCTGTGGTTAATAGAAAATAAACAACAAAAAAAGGACCGCCAACACCAAATACGCCGCCTACCAGCCCACCGCAAAAGCCGAGCGTGAGCGGAACCCATTTCGGGACCGGCCGCAGTTTTTTTTCCGGCTTTTGGGCAAAGGTATACACGACCATGCCGAGAAGCACGAGACCGAGTACTTTTTTCAGAATATCCATTTCCCCAAAGTTATGTAGTATAAAAAAAGCTGCAAATCTTCCTGCTGCGGTGGCTGCCAGCAAATATCCGAGCTGCGCCCACTGAATGTGCTTATAGACCTTGCCTATAATGCTCAGGGCGGTGATAACCGACAGTGAAATAACGAGAAGCGAGCTGAACTGCAGCGTAAAGAAAAACGGCACAAAGCTCATCACGAACAAGCCGAAACCAAAGCCGCTGACGCCCTGGATAAAGCTTCCTGTAAAAATAATAACAGCGATTAAAATAAATTCCCCAATGGCACTCATGCTGTCAGAACCCTTCATTACATGCTTTTATTATTGTATCATGCTTTAAATAAAGAGAGAAAAAACGGGAGCGACTTTTGTCACGCCCGTTGATTAGCAGCAAAATAAATCATAAATTCATACAGTTGTATCGGCCATTCCCGTTTAGGATGTTCTGCCGGCCAGTGCTGGTCAAGATAGTCGGGATACGTGCCGAGCCAATCGTAAGCCACCAGATCAATCAGTTCCGGTGTATGCGACTTCATGCCGTTATAATAGCGGTATTTGGCTTCCTTCTCTTCTTCGAGCGGAGATTTCCGCTTCGGCCACCGCCATTTTTTCTTTTCTTCCTGCTGAATGAAAACGTACCGTTGCGACAGATGAAGTCGAAAATCCTGCAGGCGCTTACGGTAATAATCATCAAGCTCGTACAGTTCAGGCCAGGGCTTACGGAAATAGTGCATCCAGGCCTTCATAAATGGGGAAAGCACGTCTCCTTCCACGATTACCGGTACACCTTCCTCTTCCCACTGTTTCGCCTCCCGGTTCCGCAGTCGTTCGGCTTCGACCCACTCCCATGGGTCCTCAGGAAACTGCGTCAAACGTTCGATCAGCTTTGCCTCGGGAAAATAACGCTTAAGCCGGCCGGAAAGCTCTGGAATCCACGCGTTGTTTTCTGCTTCCACCGTAATAATCGTCATTGTTCCCCCTGCCCGGTGCCGAATAAATATTTCATGCTTTCTGTGCTGTGCACCGGCGCATGGCAGGAAAAGTCCCGGCAGACATAGATAGTGGTCTTTCCGTTTTGCACTGGATAATCCTCTGCAAACGGAGCCGCCCGGCTGAGGTCAGTCTCCAATTCGGCCACCAGGCTTGTCACTTCGGGATGAAATGCACGCTGGATGTAGGTCTTCACCCGAAACGCTTCATCATCCTGCGCAGGCCGGATAACTACTTCCTTTCTGTCGCCGTGAAAAAGCACCAGCCCCTGCATGAGGTGACCAAAGGCAGTTGGCGCCTGTTCGATGGAGGCCGAAAAAGCTTCCCACGTTTTTTCGGCTATTCGTTCAAATTCCATTTTCCCGGAAAGACGAGCAAGTCTCATCAGCTGCACCGCAGCCACGCTGTTGCCGGAAGGTGCGGCTCCGTCAAAAGCTTCCTTTGGCCGGAACAGAAGTGATTCCCCATCGGACGCTGTGAGAAAGAATCCCCCGTTTTCCTGATCGTAGTAGTAGCTAACCATCGTTTCTGCCCAGGCAGACGCCTTTTCAATATACTCCGGCTTCCAAGTCGAAGCGTAAAGCTCAGTGCTGGCCCAGATCATATTGGCATAATCGTCCACATATGCATCATACTGCACGTCGCCATCCTTCCAGCGGGCTTTGAAGCGCCCGTTTTGATCCTGGAGCCGGGTTTCAATAAAACGGTACGCCTCCTCCGCAAACGTCGTCCATTCCTCTTTCTGGAAAACCCGTCCTGCCTTAGCCATCGAAGCAATCATCCAGCCATTCCAGGACGTAAGTATTTTTTCATCCCGGAACGGACGCACACGCTTTTCCCGATGTTCGTATAAGGCCTGCAGTGCCCCGCGGCGTTCTGCATCACTCCAGCCAGCGGTCGGACGGTTGATCCGGTTGGGAATGCTTTTTCCTTCAAAGTTTCCGGCGGGGTCGATACCGTACTCAATCGCAAACTGTTCGCCACGCTCTTCCCCAAGCACATCTTCAATCTCTTCCGGGGTCCAGACGTAAAATTTACCTTCTTCCCCCTCACTGTCGGCATCCTCTCCACAGAAGAACGCGCCTTCTTCATGCGTCAGATCCCGGTGCACGTACTCAATAATTTCCTCCACGACTTCTTTATACCTTGTCTCACCCGTCAGTTGATACGCCTCCGTATACGCCATTAAGAGCAGCGCGTTATCGTACAGCATTTTTTCAAAATGCGGCACAAGCCACGCCTCATCCGTCGCATAACGGGAAAACCCGCCGCCAATATGGTCTCTGATGCCTCCTGAAGCCATTGCATCGAGCGTGGAGGTGGCCATGTACAGCGCACCCTCGCTTTCAAATTGATGATAGTAATGCAGCAGGTACATTACGATATGCGGACTTGGAAACTTTGGGGCAGACCCGAATCCGCCGTACGAAGAGTCAAACTGCTGAGTGAAGGCGCGGAACGCTGTATGCACGTTATTGATATTCAGCTGTCTCGTTTCTAAAGCCCGCGGCTCCAACGCTTTGGAAATATCATTGCCCACCTGCGCCACTCGCTCGGGGTCGTCGCGGTAGATATCTGAAAGCTGGCTTAGGACATCCATAATTCCCGGCATACTGCCCATCTGGTTCCTTGGAATATAGGTGGCTGCATAGAAGGGCTTCTGGTCCGGCGTAATAAACACGTTCAGCGGCCAGCCGCCGTGTCCGTTCATAGCCTGGCATGCTGACATATAGATTGCATCCACATCCGGGCGCTCCTCCCGGTCCACTTTCACAGGCACAAATTTTTCATTTAACACTGCTGCCACTTCTGCATTTTCAAAGCTTTCCTGCTCCATTACATGACACCAATGGCAAGATTTAATAACAACCAATCTTCTTATTTTTAATTCATCTTATGACCCCGCAGGGTCAGGAAGAATAACCGACGGAAACCATTAGCGGCTTCCCTTCTCGTTTTGCTTTAGTAAATGCTTCCGCAGACCACGGAAACCAATTAACAGGATTTTTTACATGTTGTTGAAGATAGGGCGATTTCTCATGATAAAGCCAATTGTACGTTTCGCTGTAACGTTCACGTTCCAAAAATTCCTTCATAGATAAACAACCCTTTCTTATTAAAATTTTTGTGTACGTTCCCTTTCGGTTGAACGGCGTCGGTATGCCGTTATAGATTTTTAAGGGAATACGTTCATCATACCCGTTATTTTACGATATAAAAAGAACGCCTTCCTTTTTAGGAAGACGCCTGTTTTCTTCTATTCCACGCTAAATTGAAGTTATCAATTGCTTCGTCTGATGGACGGTCTGACATTCCCTTTACGGTAATTGGCGTTGATTTTGCGTCCTTACGGTACTCAACAACCATTTCAATCGTTTCTTCCGTTTCCGTTTTCTCCACTGTATAACCCTGCATAAAAATAACACCCTTTCTTATCGTTATAAAAAAGAGTGTTGGAAGGTCTTATTCGTTTGTGACACGTTCAAGAAACTTTTTATCTTCAGCCGTAATTTTATCGCCGTGGTCGTATTTAACGATTTCTTTTCCAAAGTTACCTTTTCGATAAGGGTACGGAAGCCCCCAACGTTTCAACCATTCGTTTTTAAGTTCTTGAACGTATTTTCCCTGTGCAATTAAACGGTCAATCTGTAAACATGCTAATGTGTTTACGTTCACTGTATAACCTCCCGTATTTAGATTAATTTTTTGTAATGAACTTGAACAATTTTCTTTTTCAACGAAACATCAAAGTCAGGATAATATTCGTCTTCGTGTAAAATCTGACTTACGTGAAGCAAATACGTATTTTCTGATTCTTCGTCAACATAAACTTCAGCTATAATTTCATCAGTACCAAATTCAACCTTCTTTATTCGCTTACCTGCTAAATGCTTATTTAATTCTTCGTTCATTCTATAACACCCCTTCAGTTGCTTTTTGTTTTAAATACGTTTTAAACGGAATAGCGTTCGATGAACCACAATTTAGGCACATATGCCAGTAAAGCGTATAGTGACCCATTAACTTACTTTTATACTTAACTCCGCCTATTCTTCTTAAATGACTTTTACAATCAGGACAAAACCAATTTCTAAACATTAAACTTCACCCCTTGCTTGTGCTTCTTTAAATATTTCGCTTGAAGGACGTGTATCTTCCGCACATTCTTCAGGTGTACGTTTATTCCGTTCACACCAATATACGTATTTCTCAAATTCTTCAGGCGTCATATCATTACGCATAGCCAAGTAAAGAACCAACTCGTCAAAACGATCTTGTGATAGTCCATAACGATCTTTAAACGCCTGAAACCATTCGAACGGGTTACGATTGCCTTTCGATATATTCAAGTCAGAACGTAACGGGTAACAATTAGCGGCTGATGTACCACCGTGACCCCAAGACAAAGGAATAAAATGCTCACAATGACTATTCCCTTGTGATTCGTCTAAAACGTCACCTGTAAGCGCACAACGCCCGTGAAACCGTTCCATGATATCCGCCCAATTATTCGCCCAATTAGGTTCAGCGTGAAGGTTACGTTTAAGGGCGTTTCTTTTTGCTTCTTTCGCTTGAAAACGTTCAGGTTCTTTTACGTAGCGTTGACGTTGACGCTCACGTTGTTTTTCTACCCACGTAGGGTCATTACGCTTTTCTGCTCGATACTGACGCTGATATTCTTTAATATGGTCAGCGTTTTCTGCTTGATATTGACGCATGTACTCTTTAAGATGTTCAGCGTTTTCTGCTCGATATCCTACTTTATGTTCCCCGTCACATTCACGGCATATACTTCTTACGCCGCCTAATTTATTACTTTCGCTATAACCGTCCTTCAGTTTCATTTCGCCGCAATCAGCACAACGTTTGCTAATAAATTCGCCTTTTACGTCTACTAAGTACCACGAAATGCCGCCTGCCCTACTTTTATAACGTTTCAAGTAGACCGTTCCAACACCTTCAAGCGTCCATTCCGTATAAAATTCGTCAGCTATACGTTTTTTCTTTTCGCATTGTTTACAACGTGGGTTCATACTGTCTTTCGCCTGTTCTTGTTTACCAAAAGCCACAACGTCCTTCGTTTCCATGCAAACAGTACACGTCTTTAATCCGTTCCTAGTGAAAAACGTAAACCCTGCTTCCTGTTCGTCAATATATGCTTTAATGTCTTCTAACGTACAAACAGCGTTTTCTAATAACATACGCTCACCCTCTTTTATCGTTTAAAAAGACCTGTTGGGCGTATGAAGCTGTTTGTGACTATGTACGTAAAATTAGACAAAAAAAAGAAGCATGGATTGTTAATCTCCACGCTTCAGAAAAATTCGTGCCGCTAATGCGGCGAAGTATATGACGCCCGCTATAATGACGAAGTAATCAATAAACGTCATATCTCCGAAATCAATCAGGAACAGGACGAATACCCAAAAGGCAATAATGACGTAATCAGTTGTGTTTAATAGTTTCATTCGTTTATAATGGTTATGAAGTGGGGGAAGGAAAAAACCCTCCCCGTTAATTACTTTTTGCGACCTTTTCTTTTTCTTGAAGGTCGTTTTCTTTTTTGTCGGTCTTTCCGTAATCTCTTATGAAGAAGTATAATTTCGAGTATCTTCTTATAAGCGGCGATGATTACGGCGATTGCACCGACAATTTTTATCACTTCATCAACCAATGTCTTCCCTCCTTTCTATAATTTCATTATACGACAAATAATAATATTTGTAAACAAGTTTACGTAAATTCATATAAAAAAAAATTGGCGAAACCCTAACGATAGGATTCCGCCTTTTTTGCGTTATTTTTTAAACTCATGACCGCCTACAACGTCCACTGTCGTCAATGATTGCATAAAGGACGAATTGGACAAGTCAGGATTGTAAAAGTACAATGCGCCGTTTACGTCACCGCCACCGTTTACAACCGTTTGAACGGCTTCCTGTGCTTCGTCTGTGCTTACCGTGTTACCAATCTTCCCTGACGTTACAGGGTCAAATTGACCTGTTTGTTGAATAACGCCTTCAGTCGTATCAGGAAAAGCGTCAGATTCGACACGGTTCATAACGACTTTTGCCACGCCAATTTTCCCTTCCAACGGTTCACCTTTTGCTTCTGCCGTCACAAGGCGGGCGAATAGGTCACTTCCTGTTTGCGTACTGGCTTCGTTCGTAGACGTGCCTTTTATTGCTTCAGTCGCTTCTGTATCTTCGTCAGGAATATCGATTTCCTGATTCGGATAGATTAAGTTAACATTCGTAATTTCTTCGTTCATGCTTGCAATTTCTTCGACTTCAACGTTCTTTTCGTCAGCAATTTCGTTTAGTGTGTCGCCTTCCTGTACGGTGTACGCCAATGCCGTATTTGCGGAAAATACAAGTAATCCTGCTGTTACCATGCCAATAAATGTTTTCTTCATTATTTAACCCTCCGTTATATTAACCCTATTTCTATTAGTTGATAAAAAACCGATAAAATACCGCCAATCGAAATCACAAAATAAATAATTGCTTTCCTCATTTTCGAAGGGAAATTTCTTATTCCGTTTACCAACAAATAGAGGGATACGGCGAATATAGATAGTTGCGAAAATGACCATATCAGCCATACCGAAATTAGTGCTGTCAAAAGTACCCCTCCAACCTGTCAGGCTTGTCAGTAAACAATTCGACAAATGTGATTTTTTACAATGGAATAATTTCGGATTCATAAAATACGCCTATTTGTTTGTAAAACTGAACTTCATAATAGTGGGCTTCGTACTCATTCGTTCCAGTCGAAATAATTTCGCCTTTTTCCTTTCCAAACTTCTGTAAATAGTAATACGTTTCTACGTCATGAATATCTTCGTCAGGATTAACCGTCTTAACCGTATCGCCCACATTTAGAAAAGGAAGGTTCGGCTGTTCTTTTACAACCTGAACCTCGTTTTCTTCTGTGGATTCTTCTTCAAATTCTTCAGGTTCTTGGTCAAGCGGAAGTTCTAATTGTTCAACCAATTTATTTCAACCCCTTCAACGGCTTCATACGTTTTTTCAAATATTTCAGGATTACACGGATAAATTTCGCCATTTACGCCCTGAATAATATAATCGCCGCCGTTCGCTACCATATCGCCCTCTAATGTCCTAATTACGCAATAGGCTTCGTCTATCGTGAACCTACGGTAATCACAATTGTACGTAATTGCTTCGCTATTAATCATCTTGTACGAAAACCAATCAGGCATAGGGTCAACGTAGAAGCGGAAGGCTTCAATAATTACGGGCTTTTTACGGAATTTCATTCGTTATCATCGTCCAATAGTCCAGTAGAAACGTTTAGGCTGTATGGTTCGCCTACAATAACGTTCACACTAAGGTTTTTATCTTCAAGCGAAAGTACAACTACGGCGTCATTTAGCAGGTAAACGCTTTGATCGCCGTCTTCCATTCCACCGTTTTCTTCAACTTCTTTTGCGTGTGCTTCAAGTACCTTATTTATAAATTCCATTATTTACCCCCGTTAATCAGATCATTTTCAAGTTTGTTAGTTAATGTAATAAGACCTTCCATAGTTTCATGCTCATTTTCCCCACATTCTTCAGGGTCTTCGACGTTAAACCCTAAAAGTTCCGAACTCTTTTCATTAAGTTGTTTTACAAGTTCTTCGCTTCTTTCTTTTTGAAATCCAAGTGCTTTCCAAAGATATACTTCGATTGCTGACATTGCTTGTAATTTTTCCTTTTGTGTCAATTCCATTATTCCGCCCCCTTGTGAGAATCGTTTAATATCGTGAATTGGCTTTCGTTTACATAGCCGTTATTTACAGTAGTTAAAAAAGCCTTTCCTGTACCATAAACGTTGTCTTTTTTCGGAAGCCTTTCAGTAAGCGTTACTCGTTTTTTATTAGTCGTATACTTTAAATTTAATTGAACAACGTCACCAACTTCAGCTTCGTCAGGATTAGGCGCAAAAAGAAGATCATCGTCAACTTCCAAGTCTTTTGCACGTTTTAGAGCGATAGCTTTTCCAATATCAGCGTTAAATACGTCATTAGGGTCAGTTTTCGCAATTCCACGTGCTATAATGTGCTTCGTTTCTTCCACTCGTATCAATGCGACAACGGTTCGTTTTTCTTCGTCAACAATATATTGAACTTCTTTCGGTATAATTCCGATAAAGCCCCTACTTTGTATTTCTTTCGCCTTTTTAATTGCTTGATTACGCTTTTCGTTATTACTTGGTTCGTATAATTCACGTAAGCCTATACTCTTTTTCGAAACTTTTCCTTCTGCGTAAAGTTGCCGTTTTACTTCTTCTTCCTTAATGTCCTGAATAAGTTCTTTTGCGTCCACAATGACCGCTTCAGCTTTATCAACTTTTTCTTCGAGTATTTCAATGCGTTTACTGTTGTTCATCGTATAAGCCCCCTGTGCGCTTTGTGTGTTTGTTTAAATGTTTACATGACGTAATGTTTACGATTAGTTTAAAAATTTAATGTCGCTTTACTCTCTTATTCCTGATCGTTAATATAAGCGTCGTAGAAGTCGTTAATAACGTTTTCTACTTCTAACAGTTCAATTACGGATATTTGACTTCCTGAATGACGTGAACACTTACTTCTAATATATAAATCTCCACCTACACCATCACGTTCAAAGTTAGCGGGAACTTTACCGCCTTCAATCTGAACGCCATTATCCGTCAGGTTCATTACCTTCGTAGGGCGAAGCACCGTTTTCGTCTTTAATTCCTGTGTTAGTTCGTTCCTTGCTTCCCGCAACTGCGCTTTATTCATTTCCGAAAACTTCATAATTTCGCCCCCTGTACGTTCCATAGTGTTTCAAGTGGAATTTCGTGTTTCTCAACGATTCCTTCACGTGTGAAGATCGTCTGAACGTCTTCTTCTACAAATTGCGTTGATTTAAATGCAAATAGACGATAACCGTTTTTAAATAATTCAATAGCGTCTTTCGTGCTGAACCAACTTTGTATTTGCTCACGATTGTCGCAACCGCTGAACCATTTACGACCACCTTTCGAATATCTTTCGTCAAAGTCCATCGGAAGTGATTTCGATATTCCTTCAGTCAGTCGATTAATGAACGGGTCAAAAGTGCCGTCTAGTCTGTACCACATGCCATGCATAGTTTCCTCATTTTCAATTCGATATATTGTCTTCACGTTACGTTTCCCTCCTGACGATCAGAAAGCATATCCGCAATAATTTTATTTTCTGTACGTTCATGACTTTCTTCGAACTCAACGCCCAAAACGTTCTTACTGTTTTCAGTAAAATCGCTTAACATCTTCAGCGGAAAATTCTTCTCTTTTGCAAAGTCGTAATCGAAACTTACGCCTGAAGCGTTATGATGACCGCCCCCGCCTAATTCTTTCGCAATTTCCCCAACGTCAATTGTTCCTTTACTGCGGAAGGAAACCGACTTTGCGTTTGGATTAATCATGGCGACTGCTTCAAGGTTGAAGTCTTCCATTAAAGCGTGACCTAACTCTGACTGGAAACTGTCAGCGTAAACAATGCCAATGTCTCGACTGTCTGAAAGCGGAAAACGTCTAACGTATTTACTAACATGGTCAATGTAGCGTTCAAGCCGATCTGATTCGAGTTCAAGAATCATTTCGTCTACTTCCGTAAAACGTTCAGGAAACGGCAGGTTCAGGCAACGATTAAAGAAACGATTGATACCCATAGCGAAAAATAAACGGTTTAAGCGTTTAGAATCTGAATAGGCGTGAACCCAACGGTCATAATCATCGACCATTTTCGCAAATGCTTCGTAATCGTCAGGAATCGCCATAAAGTCGTAAACAAGTAATGTTCCGCTTCTTTCCGTGTCTACAACCGCCCACTCGTATTTTTCCGCAATCCATTCGTTTGTTTTATGATGATCTAACATCAGGCGTTCGCCTTCGTATGAATCGACCATTTTCGCTGTTTCTTCCGAAATACCTAAATCCGAAATAATAATTTGCGGTCTTTCTACGCCCGTAGCACGAAGATACTTAATTTTATTTTGAATAACGTCGTCAACGTCGCCATAATTACAAAAGTAAACTTGATTACTTGTCGTTATTCCGCTTTTGTAAAGTACGCCGCAACCTACGCCGTCTAAATCCGTGTGAGTGAACATAATTCCGTTTGTTTCTACGTCTGTTAGTTGGTCAGCAATTTGCATAACCTTTCACCACCTCTATCTTTTTTAACTTACAAAAAAGACTGTTGGCAGGTGACGGGGGTACGTGACACATAACGAAAAAAAATTCGTCCCTCTTTTTAGAAGGACGAATAATCGTTTATCCAAAGAAATCGTCAGGTTCATCGTCAGGAAATTCTGTAATTCTACCGTTTACCATTTTAACGTTTAGTTCTTCCGCAACTTTTTCAAGTTCGTTAAGCGTAATTTTTGCCATTTCCCCGCCTTCTTCTGCTTGAAGACGTACTTTTTCAAGAAAGTCGTTAAATATTTTAAGTTGGGCTTCCCTATCGCCTGAATGTTCTGCTAATCTATTTTGAATTTCCAACATTTCATTTAAAAGTTCCATTCCTTCCTGAAAATCATCAAAAGGATTTCCCATAAGTAACACCTCTATAAAAATAATTCAGACGTTAACCAAACGCCTGATTGTAGCGAACCCCTTCGTAATCATACCTTTAACCGTTCGCCTTCCCACGTTTTTCGTTTAACCTTTATTTATTTACCTCCATTCAGTAAGCGGTCAATTCCTTTAATTGCACCTTCGTTGTCGGAAATCGTTAGTAAAGCACGATCTTTTTCCCGTTTCAATTCGCTAATTTTACCGTCAATGTCGTTAACTGTTTCGTGTAGAGAAGCGTTATTTGTTTTCAACGTTTCTTTCGCTTGCTTAAACTGTGAAAGCTGTTGGTTCGATTGCTGACGTAATTGGTCTACCTGCTTCTGAATGTTTTTGTTCAAGATAATCACCTCAATAAGATATTTTTTATCGTTACAAATAAGAGTGTCGGAAGATTAACCGTTTTGTGACGCTCTTTTTTAAATTTCTATTTTCAATCCAAGAAGAACGCCAAAAAATAAAGACGCCAAGCAAGCTGTAATAAGCATGATTTAAACCCTCCTGTTATTCTGATTTATTGTAATTTGCTTGTTTTTTACCGCCTAAATAGTTCTGTTCTGTATGCGTTTCAGGAATAGATTCGTCAGCCGTTTCCCTTGAATAACGTGTTTTCAATTGCCGCTTCGTCATAATCGGAAATTCTTCACGTGTAACTTTGTCAGGGTGACGGTCTGCCAACGATTCAAACAATAGCCAGTTCGCTAAACGGTTCACATGGCGACCTTCAGGCGTTTCGCCCGTCTGATTGACGTAAGCGGAAATAAGGGAATCCGTGGCGTAAATGCGCCATTGTAAGTCAGGCGGTACTTTGTCAGGTGTTAACGTTGATATAAGTTTATTTACTTGTGTTTCAAACGATTCACGGAAGTTTTCAACTTCAAAAGCACCGTCATAATATCGTTCATGTAACGGCTTGTTCGGTAGAATGGTTTTCATACTCATGCTTTAAAACCCCCGTTAACGCTGTGCATAGACGAACGATAATATTGCGATACTTTGTTAATGACGTTCCAAATTAATTGATGAATCGCTTGCTGTGAAATTCCCATACGTTCAGCCGCTTCCCTTTGCGTTAAATGCTTCGTAAATACAAGGTAAATAGCCGTTCCTTGTCTTTCCGTTTTGCATACTTTGCTACAAGCCTTATCGAAATCAATCAGCAAGTCTACGGCGTCAAAGTCCGTTTTATCGTAAGCTGATGATTTCACATGGTCATAATCGACAAATAGCGCATATACGCCTTCAGGTGTTTCTAGTGGATAATCTTTTTCAAACTTGCTTATTCCTTCCATTCGTTTTCTCCCCCTGCGGTTGAATAGCCCCTTCCGTTTTATATTTGTCCATAGCGTCCTTTACTTGTTCGTGCAATTCTTCAAGTGTTCCGTCGTTGTTAATCGAATAATCAACGTCGAAGTCGTTTAAATAGCTTTCTGTTTCATGTTCAGCCGTTACTTTCGTGAACCTATCTCCTGCTTCCGTTGCTCTATTTAATCGTGTACCTAACGACGCCCCTACTCGAATAATGAAAAAGCCGTTTTCTCGTAAATACTTCATTTCGTTGGGCTGACGTAAATCCGTAATGACAATATCCTTTTCGCCTGACGCTTCTATGTTGTTAAACAAAAAGCGAACCCAAATATCTTCGTCAACTTCACGTAATTTCTGCCCTACGTCCTGAAGCAATTTACGGGGCTTCTGATTGCCGTTGAAATCTTCAGGGAACAAAAGCCTTCCAGTCGCCCAAATGCCTTCAGAAAAAGCGAATTGCGTCATTCCGTACTGTCCTGAAATAATGTCAGCAACCGTATTTTTACCGCTTCTAAACTTACCGCAAATAGCAATTTTATTTTCGTAAGCCATAAATTAATGCACCTCCTTCTTTTCCTTTATAAAAAGAAGTGTCGTATTACTACGCCCCTATGTGACGCATAGCATAAAAAAAGCAACCGTTTATTTAACGATTGCCCTTCCGTATTTTTTCCGTAGTTCTTTTTTAAGTTCCTGATACTCTTGCATGTTTTCATTGGACGGCATGGCTTTAATTATTGATCTTGCATAAGCCAGTTCCCACTTTGCTCTATGGAAGAAAGTGCAATCCATTAACGTCCACCTCTTTCTTCGATTTCTGTAATAACAAGTGCGCCGTCTTCAATTGCCTTTTCCATAGCTTCAACCTTTGAAGCCGCTACATATGTCTGAACTGCCTTTTCGCCTTCAATACCTCTAAGTTCAATTACGAATTGTTTCATGTTTGATTTCCCCTTTAAATTAATTTTTGTTTACTTGTAATCATGTTTACGCAATACTCATAAAAAATATACGCTTGTCCTGAAGAATAACAACGTCAGCCTGTTCAATTGGTTCTTCCGTTTCTTTGTCAACGAAGCTACTATATTTAAACGGGTTATACGTTGCTTCCCGTACAATGCCCTGTTCAAAAACGCCGTCTTCGTCAGGGTCTACGGAAGAAATAAGTCCGTTCACTTTTGCGTGGACGTTTTTCTTTCCTTCTTCCAGTACCTTTTTGCGTCCGTTTTCGTTTACTTCAAACGTGGCATTTTCGATCACAACGGCGTCTGATTTTGCATGGACACGCTGACCCTTTTGAATAGAAAACGTGTTTCCGTGAAGGTCGTAATAAACTTTCACCCTGTCGCCAAACTCTACGGTACGTCCTTTAAATTGTTCCATTTATGTTCTCCCCTTTCGATCTAAATTCATTATACGACGTAAATATAAAAACGTCAACATGTTTACATTAAAAAATTATATAAAAAAAAGAAGGCTTATTTAGCCCTCTTCTGAAAAGTTTTCTTCAATATATTCTTGTTCTTCTTCTTCCGTTAGTAACCCTGTCGCCCGTCCAACTGTTCCTTCTTGCATACTCCAAATTTTGTTATGAACTTCAACGGAATTTTCAAAGTTGCCGTTATCCCAAGCTGTTAATGCTTCCTGATAAAATTTTTCATTTTGGTAGGTCGTTTGTTCGTCCAACGTTTGAAGCATATTATCAATACGTTCTTCCGTAATACGACGTTCACCCCATTTATCGTTTGAATCAACTTTTTGGTGCGTCATATTGTGCAATTTTTCTTGGAATCGTGCTTCAGTCGTTACGCCGTTTTCATTTTCGTGTGACGCTTCATTTAACCGTTTTGTTTTCTCGTTTTCAGCACTTGCCGTTTCAACATTGTCCTGTTTCGCAACCTTTTGTTCAAGACTGGAAAGAACGTTATACGTGAATATCCCGCCCGCTAAAATGATTCCTACAACTATAACCGCAATTAATTTCTTCATAACTACAACTCCTAGCGAAATGTTTACTTATCGAAATGTTTGAATGTAAATTTGTTTACGTTAATAGAATATCAATCACGGACTAAGGCGTCAATAGCGTTAGGGAAATGTTGTCTTGATAATTTATTGACGGCTTCCGCATAATCACGAATTTCGCTCTGTGCGTCGCCTTTTAGACGTTGGTTCAGGAAGTGACAAACGCCTTGCAAACTGCCCGCCCAACGCCATCTTACGTAAAGACCATAAGAAGGAAGGAATAAACGTGCTTGTTCAACGGCAACGCCTTCTTCGATTGCGTTTGTGTAGCGTTTATATCCTGTATCGTACATATCGACAAGCTGACGGGTTAAGTCTTTACCCTGTGTAACGGGAAGTATTTCGCCTGAACCTTGCTTTTTGTTGGCAGGTTGGGAACGCCATTCGTTTTCACCTACAATATAAAATTCAGGCTGTTCCGTAATATAGCGGCGGCTTGATTCGTTCCAAGCGTCAAGCGGGTCATGAGATCGAAGCGGCTGTTCTGCGTGATCTGAACCGATTACGTATTTCCACCACTGACGGGCAACCATAAGCGGCGCATATACTTCGAATTTCATGAACGAATGACGGAAAGGGCTTGTATGCCCTTCACGTCCAAGAAAGTTAAGAAGGCGTTCTTCTTTCGTTCCAAATTCGTTCGATTCACGGTCAAACGAAACTTTTGCGTCGTTAACGGGCGATAGATCGTCGCCCATTACGTCCTTTGCTTTAAGTTGTACATATCCGTTATCAAGAACGGGAATTTCGGTCATTACTTTTGTCATTATTTTCAACCTCCGTAGGTTCTTCGTCTTCAGGTGTTATTAACATGAAATCAACCATGCCGTCGTCATCGTCTTCTATTTCGTGATCGTCGTCTTCATCTGCTATTAGTTCAAACTGAACGTATTCCTTCACCTGAATTCTCCCCCTGTTAATAGTATCTTTCCGTTAAAAAATACCTATAAATTTTTAATGCGCCTTAAAAGTGTAAAGTAGAAAAATTTACTATGCAACCAATATCCTGAATGTCATTCATTTTAAATTGGTTACATTTTACTTGAACCCCACCCCTTTGAACCACGACTTGTTTCGTCCAAATCGTCAACAACTTCCACGTCAACGTTTTCTTCATACTCTTTAAATACTGCCTGTGCAATTCTTGACCCTTTTTTAACGTGGAAAGGCTCACTACCTGCGTTGTAGAGAAGAACGCCAACGTTCCCCCTAAAAGTTGGTTCTATCGTAGCAGGTGAATTTAATACAGTTACACCTTTTTTACTTGCGATTCCGCTTCGTGGGCGTATCTGCATTTCATATCCACGTTCAGGTTTAAACGCAAGTCCTAGTTTAAAGACTTTCCTTTCGTTAGGTTGAAGCGTTCCTTCTTCTACCGTGGAAACATCAACCCCAACGTCTTTTTCGAAGTTTTGGGTAGGAACAATAGCGTCTTCGTGTAATTTTTTAATTTGTACTTTCATTATATTACCTCCTGAATTTCGTGATTTACGTCTTTACCGTCGTAAAAATACCTTTTACGTACTTCTTTTGCTACACGATCAGCTTCTTCAATTGTTTGGTACGTGCCAAAACGTTTGTCCTTACCGTTAATGCCTAACTGTACGAACCAAGTGCCGTTTTTATTCTGATAAACGTTCCTGTACCCGCTACTTTTGTTATTCTTCGAAGCCCCTTTTCGGTTCTGACTATTCGAAGCATGATCGACAACGTTTAAATTGCCTTTCGTATTGTCTAACGTATTATGGTTACGATGATCGACAACTGTTTTCGGCGGGTTATTCGCTACAACTTGGTGAAGATAAACAGTAACGCCCGCAACTTTTGTATGAACGTAAACTGTTTCATCGTCTTCTTTACGGGCAACGTTTGAACCCGTCCAAGTACCTGAAATAGCGTTAACTCGATGAAAGTCTTTCGTGGAAATCGTTGTTGTAATCATTTCCCCTTTGTACCTTATGAAGATAACCGTCACGTCGCCACGTACTTCAAAATTGTTCTTCATCAAAAACACTCCTTCTTTTATTTGATTCAATAAAGAACTGTTGGCGGTACGTTCGGTTATGTGACACATATAATAAAAAAAAGCCGCCCAAATATGGACGACCTGACGTTTACTTATTTAACTGATTCAATAATGCTTTACGGGCGTATGCTAATTCTTGAAACCAAACTTGGTCTTTTGTATCTAACGCTAAATCAATCATTAAATCGAAATCTTCAAGCGTAAGCTGTGTTTCTTCAATGTCTCTTAAACGTTCCTTTTGAACGAAGAACGATCTTTTTAAATTAGGGAAAGCTACTCTGACGCCCCTATAACTTTCGTTTAAAACGAAGCCCCGTTCTGTCCGTCCTGCATACTCCATTTCTACCCATTTACCAATGCTTACCAATTCGTACACCCCTGCGGCTCTTCCGCTAATATTCTTCAACGCTTTCGATATAAAGACAATTTAAGCAAAACGTAGCTTTCATGTTTACACATATAAAATCACCGTTCGAATTGCCTACTTCGATACCTTTACGAATATCCGTTGTTAATTCGCCACAATTATTGTCTATGCTACTGTTTGGACATTCCATTTCCTGAACCTCCTGCTTTATTCATGTTTTTCGGCTTCCAACTCGAACAAAAGACGTTTTGCCAAAACTTCACCTAACGTTTTCCCAACAAATACATTCCAACTGTATTCCGAATAATATTTTTCTCCGTCGAAGCTAAATTCAAGCGGATAACCTAAATCTTCTAAAAGAACCGTAGCCATTTCAACATTGTGGGAAACAGGCGGTACAAGTACAGGCTTTCCATTTTCAGCAAGCCAATTTGTTTTGGCTACCTCGTTCCCCTGTTCGTCTGTGATCTGCCTGAAGATTGTAGAGCGTTTAAATCCAAGTAATTTTTTCGCAACTTCTTCGTCTAACGCTTTCCCGCCTTCCATCTTGTCAATTTGTGTAGCGTATTCGCCTAATTCTCCGTTCATCGTAAAACCTCCCTTTTAGTAATCTTTAAAGAAGTGTCGTATGATGTTTTCTATTTGTGACTATGTAATAAAAAAAAGACGGGAAACCCCGCCTTATAAATCATCAAAACCGTTATCTTCCGAAACTTTTGCGTACTCTCTCGACTTCTGTTCAAAGAAATCGGTTTTCGTGTCATTCATAGCTTCGTCACTGTACGTTCTAATCCACGGCATAACGTTATCAGTGTAACCTTCATATAAGTCGTCCAGTCCAAGCTGACGAAGCCGCTTATTCGCAATATATTTTATATAACCGTCCATTTCTTCCAAGTCTATCCCTTCAAGCCCTGTTAATACTTCGTGTGACCAACGTATTTCAAGCTGAACGGCTTTATCAATCGTTTCATACACGTATTCTGTAAAAGAACCGTCAGCGTCAATGTCAGGACGTTCAGCAAGCAAGGCACGTAATAGCATAGCGACAAAATGTCCATGTTGCATTTCGTCTTTCTGAATATACGAAATCATTGTTGACGTTCCAACCATCTTCTGTTGACGTGCTAAATTGTAGAAGAAAGCGAACCCTGAATAAAAATTGATTCCTTCAAGTATGATCGAACCAACTAACGCTTTCGCTAACGTTTTCGGCGTTGGGTTTTCGTCAAATTCATCGTAAATATCCAGTATAAGCTGATTACGTTTCATAACTTCAGGGTCGTTTCTTGCCATGTCGAAAATGCGATTCTGTTCTTCCAGTGGAACGATTGAAGAAAGAACGTAAGAATACGATTGATTATGAACGGCTTCCTGACTGGATATTTCCGCTAATATGGCGTGAACGCTAGGGTCTGTTACGTAGCCCGACGCCCTTTGAATTAAATTCGTCTGTACGGAATCAAGAATTGACAATAAACCGATAATCCGTTTAAAGGCTTCCTGTTCGTCGTCACCAAGTTCGCCCCAACTTTTAATGTCTTTCGCCATAGAAATTTCGTCAGGAATCCAAAAGTTTGAACGAAGATTTTTATAAATGTCGTAGAACTGCGGATAAGGAATGTCGTTCCAGTTAACTATTCCGCTTGCTTCTCCGTTAACAATTCCTGTTGAATGATTAGGGTTTTGCGGTTCTAATAGTTTGATCTTTCTTAATGCCATGTTTCACCCTCCAAAATTTCATTTGTCCATTTCGTCACTTTGTCCATCTGCGAACCCCGACAAGACTGTTCGACTTTCAACGTTTCCTGACGTACTGGAACGTTATGGTTTTCCAAGTGATATTTCATTTCGTCCACGGCTCGACAATATTTCGGAAATTGCGTTTCTCCTGAACCGAAAACAGCCGCTTCATTTATATTTAACTGACGTTCTTTTAAGATCGAACGTAGTTCTGTACGCATAGCAGACGGAAGTTCACCGTTCCCCCACGTATAAGAACCGAATAAAACCATATCGTAATCATGGAAAGAAGAAGGCGTTCCACCTGTACGGAATAACGTACAAGTGAAACCCTTCGATTCAACAACGTTTTTAATTACTTCTGCTATCTCCTGCGTATTACCTGACATTGAAGCGTAAACGATAGCAACGTTCACCCTAACGCCCCCTTACGAAGAACAAACTTCACATTCGTCGATTGTTACGGAAGTCGAACGTACATAATACGTGGTCTTAATTTTCGATTCCCACGCTTGCATATGCAACGCAAGTAAATCTTTCGCTTTAATATCGTTTCTAACGTATAGATTGCACGATTGACTTTGATCTATATGCTTTTGACGAACGGCGTTCTGCTTCAGCGTCCAAGATTGGTCAATGTCGTGTGCCGCCTTGTAATACCAAAAGGTTTTCGGCGTCAGTTCAGGTGCGGTTACGGTTGTACGGAAATCTTTCTTTTCTTCGACATATACTAATTTATAAATAGGGTCAATCGAAGCTGAAGCGTTCCCGATAATGGACGTTGAACCGTTTGGTGCAACTGCCATTTGATAACCGTTCCTTACGCCATATTCAGCGACTTCTTGTTTCAACGTTTTCCATTTGTCGTCTTCATAGTCACGGCGGTCAAAGTATGCGCCTGTATGCCAGTCGCTTCCTTCAAAATAAGGATATGCGCCTTTTTCTTTCGCTAAATCTTTCGAAGCATTAATTGTTAGATACGAAATTTCTTCATACAATTTATCAGCGTATTCAACGGCTTTTTCACTTTCGTAATTAATACCGCTAACCGCTAACAGGGTATGCCACCCAAACGTTCCAAGCCCTACGGCTCTATATTTCATATTCGTCAATTCCGCTTGCTTAACTTCGATATTGTTCAGATCAATCACGTTATCTAACATACGAACCTGAATCGGAATTAATTCTTCAAGAACGTCGTCCGTTACGGCACGTGCTAAATTAATTGACGAAAGATTACAGGTTACAAAGTCGCCCGCTTCCTTACGAATAATAATTTCGTCGCCGTCCGTTGTTTCTTCTTTGACGGTTGTCGCTGAAAGATTTTGCATGATTTCAGTACACAAGTTTGAACAATAGATAATGCCTTTGTGCTTGTTTGGGTTATCACGGTTGACGGAATCCCTGTAAAACATATAAGGAACTCCTGTTTCCAACTGTGATTTCATAATTCGCTTCATAATGTCGATAGCTTCAACCTTGTCTTTATTAATGTCAGGGTCGTCAACTAATTCCCAATATTTATCACGGAATGAACCCTGTCCTTTTTCTTCGTCATAATAGTCTTCTAACGCCCAACCTTTTTTATCCCGTACTTCGTGAGGGTCGAACAAATACCATTCGCCACGGTCACGTACTTTTTCCATGAATAAATCAGGAAGGTTTACGCCTGTAAATAAATCGTGAGTACGAAGGCGTTCATCACCGTTATTTAGCTTCAGGTCTAAGAAGTCATGAACGTCTTTGTGCCAAACGTCAAGATAGATAGCAACTGAACCCTGACGGCTTCCAAGTTGGTCAACGGAAACAGCCGTATTATTTAACTGTCTAGCCCACGGCACAATTCCGCTTGATACGCCTTTAAACCCACGAATGTCGGAATTAAGTGAACGTATTTTTCCAAGATAAACGCCAATACCGCCGCCTGATTTCGATAGCGTGGCAATATCCGTGTTACTGTCGTAAATACCACGAAGGGAATCGTCCACTGTGTCCACGAAGCACGAAGAAAGCTGTCCGTGGGTTTTCCCTGCGTTCGCTAACGTTGGTGTAGCCACGGTCATATATAAATTTGATAACGACCAATAGGCTTGTTTAACTAATTCCATACGGTGTGACGTTTCTTCTTCAGACATTAAGAAAAGCGCAATCGTAAGAAAACGTTCCTGTGGAAGTTCAATCGGTTTTTTGTTTTCGTTTTTCGCAAGGTAACGGGTCGATAACGTCATAAGTCCAACGTAAGTGAATAGTTCGTCACGTTGCGGTTCGATCATCTTTCCCGCTTCACGTAGTTCTTTATGCGAATAGGACTTTAACACTTTATCGTTATAATAGCCTGTGTCTGTTAACTCTTTCGTTAGGTCGAAGAAGTTCCCGTATGCTTTCGCCTTTCTTCGTGTTTCCACGTCTTTCCGTAATTGCTTCGAGTAGAAATGTGCGGCGACAAACGTCCAGTCAGGTTGTTCCTTCGTGATTTCGTCCACGGCGTTCGAAATTAATAATTCCGTGATATTCTCCGCCTTAATTTCGCCCCTTGCTTGGACTGAACGAAAGATTCTTTCTTTATACCGTTCTGTTGGAAGATCAGGGAAATTATCTAATACGTCATTCAAATATTTACCTAAACGTTCAGGATTAAATTCGCTCTGTTCGTGTCCATCAATTACTATTGTCAAATTAAAACCTCCCCTTCTTTATCTTTCTAATAAAGTTGTTGTTTAAATACGCCTGTCTGTGACTTATTGGAATAAAAAAAAAGAAGGGAATCCCCCTCCTTTTCTTTAGTGACTATTTAATTAGACAACCTGAACGAAGTTTTCATTGGCGGTTACAAAGTAAGCGTCACCGTTAGAATTTTTCGCCTTAAATTGTTTTCCGTTGCCTACTGTTACCTTTTCGACGATTTCAGGGAATCCTTGTCCTTCCGTCAGTGAACCAACGTGATCTTCGTCTTTCCAAGAAGGTTCGTTATAGAATCGAACTCTGCCGTCGTAATGCGATTCTACCCGTCTACCCACGTAAGAAGGCGTTTCGTCCTTTTCAACAAGCGTTACAAATTTCTCTGCCGCTGTAATATAGAACGTGTCTCCGTTGGAATTTTCAACTTCGTACTGATAGCCGCCTTCAACTTTCAACTTACGTTTAACCGTTGGAAAACCACGATCTTCGTCAACTACTCCAATTTGTTCAGCGTCAGCCCAACTTGGACTTGCGTAAAAACGAAGATCGTCAACTTTCGATTCAAGTCTGTAATCACCAACGTTTTCCTTAACAGTTTCAACGTCTTTTTCTTCACAACTGCTTTCGTCTGTACTTGCGCTTTCTACTTTCGTCTTCTCCTGAAGACCGTATTTTTTCGCAATACCGTTAACAATAGCTTTCGCACAAGTACGGCGATAATCGTCGGAAAGTAAAAGTTCAGCTTCTTCCCTATTGTCCATAAATCCACATTCAACAAGAATTGCGCTCATGTGCGATTCACGAAGAACGTGGAAGTTTGCGGCTTTTACGCCACGGTCATAAAGTCCAGTCTTTTCAATCATTTCCCCGTGAACGTTTTCCGCAAGATCAACTGAACCTGTCGGCTCTGATTCGTACACATACGTTTCAATACCTCTTGGGGCAGGGTCAGCCCATTCGTTCCCCAATGCGTTCGCATGAATGGAAACGTAAGCGTCTGCGCCCCAATCGTTAACCTTGTCCGTTCTGTCTCCAAGCGGTACGTCACGAACTTCTTCGCCTAGCTGAAGAACCTCAACGTCTTCATATTCATTTTCAAGCATTTCCCTAACGTATTCCGCTGTTGGAAAGTTAAAGTCATGTTCATTCATATAACTACCGTCTTCGAATTTAGGTGTACGTTTTCCGTAAGTGTTTGCCCCGTGTCCTGCGCCTACTGCGATTCTTTTGGTCATATTGAACCCTCCTGTAAATCTTTTTTATAAACCAATGTCAGCGCAACGCCCATAGCGTCACTTTCGTCGTTACTTTGAAAAACAAAGTCTTCAGGAAGATTTAATTCGACCTCAATGGCTTGTTCCACTTCAGACTTCGAAGCACTTCCACTTCCTGTGACTACTTTCTTAATTGTAGAAGCGGCGTATTCTACAAGACCCATTTTTGAAAAATATTCTTCCGCTACACCGTAAGCCTTAAACAAAGCCTGCGTCGCTTTTTTATGCCGTGTAAATCCTGATTCTCTTGCGACATATTTAATCTTGTATTCCTTTAAAATATTTTCGAAACTTTCACGTTGTTTGGTCAGCCTTTCCCCGTGTGGCTTTTTATCGTTTGCCTTAACAATCCCTGAATCGACAAGGCGAACGTCTTGACCTTTTACGCCAATAACCGCCCAACCTGTCGAGTTCATGGAAACGTCAAGTCCTAGTACAAAGATTTCATTCATTTTTTCGCTTTCTTCCGCCGTTCTTCCGCCTTTCGTTTCTTTTCTTCTTCCTTGCGTAATTTCTCCGCTTCCACGGCGTCAGAATCATAAGCGTCAGTACCGCCGTCTGATTCACACACGCTTTTGAACGGACAAAATAAACATTTGTCGGGGAAACGTCCATCAGGAATTACTTCTTTGTGCTTCGACTTTGCAACGAACGCACATTTCGCAAGGAAATCGTTCTTTTCTTTTTGCGTAGGCTTGTAATAGAAAAACCGCATATCGTTTTTAGCGTCTTCCTGCTTCAGCCATGAATCTTTTGCTAACGATTCGTAAACAAAAACAAATTCATCAACGTCGAATAGTAACGAATAAGCAACGGCTTGTTCTTTGTGACTTTGTTGAATATCTTTCATCTTGAAGTCACCAATTGCGCCAATGGTCGTTGACTTCGTTTTAAACTCGAAGCCTACTTTTGAACCGTCAGGCGTATATTCAAGTATTCCGTCCATCATTCCGAAAACCTGAAAATCAACGCCTTTATATTCAAACGGCTTAACGTCCTTTATATTGCTTTCCCAAGCGGGCGTTCCGTTTTCCATACGGTGAACCGTAAATTTCGGATTTTTTAAATGCTGTTCCGCATAAAGCAAGTCTTTCTGAACAGCCGCATGGATAGCCGTTCCATTACGAACCCAACGCCGCTGATACGGAAGCATTGGCTGTTCGTCCTTTTCTTCCTTACGTAACTTATAGTAAAGTTCACGTTCGCATTTCGAAGCTGACGAAGGTGAAAACGTCGGAAGCCGTTGAAAGTTTGGTTTTTTCGGATTCTTCAGATCGTCAAGTTCTTCTTCTAATACCTGCGTTTCAATGTCCTTATCAAATATTTCATCTAAGGAATGAAAACGTTCGAAATGGTTCGCCATAGCTTTCGTTAATTCGTCAGCCCTGTCTTTCTTGGTTACTTCATTTCGAAGTTCTTCCCCGTCCGAAACAAATAGTTTCGATTTATCCATAATGACCCCCTTTCGATCTACAATTTAAGCCGTAGACGAAAACCATTCGTCTTTGCTTATCTCAACGCCCCATTCGTGCATAAAGGCAACGTCTACTTTTAAAGGAACGTCCAATTCTGCCGCCCCCGTCATGGCATGTTCCATTTCTTCCGTTTCTTCTTTCGTTATGGAAGCTGAAACTTCCGTAAGTGCTTCGTCGTGTACCGTTCCAAGTAACAGCCAGTCTTCACGTTCTTTTACTAAATCATTCAGGCGTATCATGGCGATTTTCATAATATCCGCCGCTGAACCCTGAATAATGGCGTTAACTGCCTGACGCTGTACACGGGAAACTTTCTTATTAGCGTCGTGAATCTTACGCTTAAATTTATACGGCAACGCCTTACCAACTTCCCAAATATTGTCAGGAACTTCTTTCCCGTTCATTCGTTCTTTCGCTTCCTTGCGTAAAGCCTTCAGTTCCTTCACGTCTTTCGAATGTTCAGGGAAACGGCGTTTACGTCCGTACATTGTTTCAACGTATTCGTTCGCCGCTACTTCTTCGTGAATAGATTCAATCCACTTTCTAACCGTTGGGTACGCTTTATAGAAGTCTTCAATAAACGTTTCTGCTTCTTCAACGGAAATTTCGAGTTGCGTCGCAAGCGTGTACATTGTCGTTCCATACATAACAGCCAGTAAGCCTGTTTTCATCATCTTCCGTGGCTCACGACCTTTGTCGTCCTTAACACCGTCACCACATTCTTCGTATGAAAGCCCGAATGTGTATGAAGCCAATGTTGAATAAAGATCGTAACCTTCCCTGTATGGACGCTGAAGTTCCAAGTCTCCCGTAATGTGTGCCAAAACACGGGGTTCGATCTGCGAAAAGTCAGCCCCGACGATGATTCTTCCATCAGGCGCACGAAAAATGATTCTTGCTTTCGGCGGCAACTGCTGAAGGTTCGGTTCACTGGAAGAAAAACGCCCTGTGTCTGTACCGTTCTGTTTAAATTGTCCGTAAACTCTGCCTGTTGACTTAACAAGTACGGGCAACTTATCAATGAACGAAGATAACAATTTTGAAATCTTCCTGTATTCAAGTAATAAATCCGCTACTTCATAAGATTCCGCTAACTTCTTCAGAACCTTTTTATCTGTCGAACGTTTCTTTGAAAAGTCAGGAATACCTAAATCGTCATACAACGCTTTTTGTAGCTGTTGCGGCGAATTAAAGTTAATGTCACCTAATACGTTAACCAATCTGTTCTTTATACTGATTTCGTCAGCTTTCAGTTCCTTCTGTGTTTCCGTTACCTTTTCGTGATTTAATAGAAATCCGTTTTCTTCCATATCAATACACGCTTCAAGTAACGGATTCTCAATGTCGTAATAAAGCTGACGTACATTCTGAAGATGTTCACGTTTTAACTGCTTTTCGATAAAGAAGTATAGCTTAACGGTTAATTCCGTATCTTTAGCGGCATACACTAACGCAACATCAAGCGGAATTGTGTCGAACGTTGCTTTTCCGAATAAATCTTTGAACGTATCGTTTTCGGATTTTACGCCTAAATGTTTAGCGTATTTGTTCGCTAAGTCTTTTAATTTAAACGAAGGTTCATTTTCGTTCAGAACCCACATTGCAAGCATAGTATCCATTAATATTCCGACTAATCGAACGCCTTCCATTGAAAAACCGTGAGCGTCGAACTTTGCGTTATGAAGAACTTTTAAATACTGCCTATCCTGTAAAAAACGTTTGATCTTTTGCATAACGAAAGCCGTGGACAACTGTTCTTTTAATATATTTCCATCGTCGTCAACGTGCCTTGTCGGAATATAAACGTGAACGTCGTTTTTCGGAAATGAAATCGAAAGACCGACAAGTTGGTTATCGCCATGAACAATGTCCAAGCCGTCCGTTTCAATGTCTAGCCCTGAAATTTTTTCTTCTTCCCAAACGTCACAAACCCACTGAAGGCTTTCTTCTGTGACAATTAGATAATAGTTATCAGGCGTTTCTTCGACCAATTTCTTTAAATGTTCTTCACGATGTTTTTCCATTAAACGGGAATACATTCGAAGGGCTTCCGTCTTGGAAAGTTTGGCGTTAGGCTCAACTTCTCCGTTCTTCCAAGCACGATAAACCTTCCGTAACTTCTCAATGTCGTTTGTACTGTTTTTACGTGAAAAGATTTCTTCCCATAGTTCGTCAGGTGATTTATTCGAAGCCTTCTTTTTCTGCGTTGCTTCCTTTGCCTTCTTTTTAGCGGTTTCTTCTTTCTCCGCTGTGTTCGTTTCAAATTCACTAAAGTCTAATTCTGTTTGTTCTTCGGACATATAAAACCCCCGCTTTCTTATCTTTCAAATAAGACTGTTGGAAGGTTCTATTTGTTTGTGACACATAACGAAAAAAAGACGGCATATAGCCGCCTTCTTTTAGAAGTTGTTAGTTGGGTCTTCGTTTTCATCTTCCGTTGTGTCGATTGCCTCTCCTTCGTCTTCCCCTTCTTCCTGTTCACCTTCAGGTTCTTCGTCACTGGAATCTTCTTCCGTAACTTCGTAATTTAAGAAACTCTTAACAGGGAAGCCTGCTTTCTGAAGTTCTTTCGCTTGTTCTTCCGTAGTACGTGGCTGAAGGGCTTGTTCGAAAATCTTGTCTGAAACTTCTTCTTCGTCGAACTTATCAAACGTAGGCTGAACTTCTTTCATCTTTTTCGGCATAATCGGATTAAGTGAATAAGACGTATCTGTTTTTTCGCCTGTACGCTTGAACGTAAACGCTACTTCGTCAAGATCGTCAGCGTATTCGTCAATGGTCGAAATAATTGCGTCAGCTTGCGATTTTGTAGCGTCAAATACTCGAAGCATACCTTCAGGGTTTCCGTCTTCGTCTTCTGCGCCTTCTTCAAGATCGACAAAGGCGAACATAACCCGTTTCTTTGCGTACATAGCACCCCAAACAGAATTTCCGTCTTTATCCGTTTCTTTGTCGTACTTCTGTGCTTCACATAGAAGGCAACGTTCACCTGTCGAAGCAATACACGGTTGCGTGTAAATTCCTTTGCTGTAATGCGAATGTGCTTTATAGGCAACGTAATCATTAGGTGAAAGGATTCGTACTTTTCGGCTCTGTCCTGCCTTCAATTTGATAAACGCTTTTTTAAAGTCAAGACCTCCGCCGCCACCGTTTCCTTCAATCGCTTTTTTCGCTTCGTCGCCACGTCCTAAAATTACAGACATAAATCAACCCCCATCATTTTATATTGAAACTTGCCGCAATAATGCGGGGCTATTACGCCCCACGTTTTTCCATAAACTTCGAAAATGAATTTTTCGCCCGTTGTACGGTTTTACGAAGATTAGCATTGTACTCATTAAATCCAAGTATTTCCGCTAAATCGTCACCTTCGTAACCCTTATACAAATAAGCGATAATTTCAGCGTAACGCTGATTACAACGGTAAAACTCTCTGACGATGTTAAACGCTTCTTCTTCTTCGTCTTCAACAACTTGTTCTTCTGCGCTCGGTACTTCTTCGAGGGCAAAAACTTCAAGCGTTAAATCATTGTTGTCGCTGTCTGCGCCAATGTGTGCTTCCAGTGAATCCAAACGGGCGGAAATATACGATTTACCGTCTTTATCGTTTTCCGTTCCTTTTGTTTCGTACTTTCTCCATACACTAGCTTCAGCGATACGTAGACGATAGCCATAAAGTGAACTGAATTTTCCCTTTTCAGGGTCATAGCTTTTCAACGCTGACCAAAGGGCTTCATAAAAAGCAGAAATGAAATCTTCATACGGCAACTTAACGCCCTTAAACTGACCACGGTATTCAGCATTTCTTGCTGATTTTTCAATATATGGCTTCATAAACGTAAGCACCTGACCAAGTATTTCTTCCTGTTTAAATTCATCTTTTTCGTCAAAAAAGTTATCCGCCATAATCTGAACTTCTTCCCAATAGTTTACGTTACGTTTCATTAAAATCATTCCTTCCGAAAATTTGTTTATTGCGGCTTTTATTTGTTTCAAAAAAGAGTGTTGGAACGTAAACATGTTTTGTGACACACATTTATAAATTCATAAATGTTTACTTGTTTACACAAAGGGCATGACGAACTAAGCCCCCGACAAATTAGGTCGGACGCTACGTCTTTATGAAATTTTTAAAATCGCAATATTTGTGTATTATATGACGAATACATAAACATGTAAACAAATTTACGGATAAATGAAACGAAGTGACCACTTTTCCCGTAAAATATAGTTTGGACGTGCTTCAAATAGAAAAACGTCCTTGATTATTACCAATCAAAGACGTTAATTCCATGTGTTTCCATATTATTAATTTCGTTTCGTGCTTCGTTAATGTCGGTTATTCCGTCGGGAACGCCCGTCCAATCAACTTCTTCGAGTTCAATAAGCCCTGCAAGCTGATCTACTATCGAATGTCTTGCTTTCCTGCCTTGCTTATCATTATCCGTAGCAATTACCAATTTCTTTATATCAGCCTTTAAAAGTAAATTCCGCTTCGCCGTAGTCATGAAAGACGTTCCGATTGCTACCGCCGCTATACCGTTCGACCATAACGTTAAAGCGTCAATTTCACTTTCAACTATCCAAACGGTGTCTTTTTTCCTACGTACAACCCAATGTATTCCATATAAATGGTTACGGATAGGTTGACCGCCCTTCACGTACCAAAACTGTTTATTATGAACGTGTCTGTGCTTCCATGAAACGATATTTCCATTCAAATCGTGCCATACAAGAACGATTGATTTCGTATTAGGGTCATAGCCCACGTCAAACGCCCGCTGTACGTTAAACGGAATCCCTCTCCGTTCTAAGTACGGGTGCTTGTAAAGATACGGCTTCAGATCGTCTTTATCGAATACATGGTTATTTTCTTCTTCCGTATGCCAGTCGTCGAAATCCAGTTTGAAATTTTCCACTTCGCCGTAATCAGGCGAATACATAGCAAGAAGATATTCTTCCGTTTCTTCATACGTTTCATTACGGATAAAGGAAAGCAACTTGACGAAGTTTCCTTTCTGCCATTCGCTATCATCGTTCCCACTATCTATGAACGTTCCATTTTCCAAGTTAACCGCAAAGGACGGGTGCTTTTCGTCACGAAACGGGGAACAGGCGATTAAGCGATTTTCTTTCCAGTTAGGACGTTCCCATTCGTAATCTTCAATTTCGGCTGATACGTTAACAGGAAGTTCCTTGTCTTTTATAATGACCACGTTATTCCCTCCTAAAAATCAAGACCGCATTAGAAACGTGCGGTCAAGTCGGGTTCTCCGATAATTCCCCTATTGAAATCACAATGTAAGTCCACGACTTCCCCAACGGCAGGTTCACGACATTTAGCAACTAGCAATTTTCCAATTCCGTCATGCTGATCGAATGTAAGAACGGTTGCGGCGTCCTGAACGACTGCTATTGTTTCGGAATACTGATCGACGGAAGGCGGTCTTACAACCCGTTCCCCTTCGTCGTCGTCTTCTTTGTTTTCCTTTTCCGCTGAAGTAGGTGTTTGGTGAACGACAAGACCAACGACCCCGTATTTACCGAAAAGTTGTCGAAGTTGTCTCGAAGTGTTACTCATGGCGTCACGGTTGGACTTCCCTCCGCCGCTGTGTGCCATTAAATTAAAGCCGTCGATGATTACCATTGATACGTTTGGATTCATTTCAAGGTCAGCTTCTATTGCGTCAATAGTTAAGCCTTTCGGTAGGTCTTCCATTGTCTTAACGATATAAGGCGTTTGTTCTTCTTCTGAAAGATCAAACTGTTCCAAGTAGTCGTAATAATCTTGTTCGTTTTCCAGTTGTCCACGGCGTAAGTCGGAATTGTTAAATTTGCCGTCTATCGTATCAATACGGCTTTCCTGCTGTGCTTTCGACAATTCAGGTGAATAATGCAGAACGCCAAAACCTGAACGCCATGATTGACGACCTAAGTCCGTAGCAATCCAACTTTTCCCTCTATTCGTATAAGCCATAAGAAGAATATAGTCGCCTAATTCCATTCCTGCCATTTTGTCGTTCAGGGCGTTGTAAGGAAACGGAATGTAACGTTGAGTGCGTGTTTCTTTCGCTTCTTCGTATCTTTGTTTTCTTTCCTTTCCGTTAACAGCGAAATTCGTTCCTGCTGAAAAGTCCGTTGATGTTTCCCGTTCGATCTGCTTCGTTCGCTCACCAAGCCACGTAATAAATTCGTCGCCTTCTAAACTCTTATACTTTTGTTTCGCTTCCATCTGAAGCATTTCGAATGATTGACGTTTAGCTGACTGTTTTTTAATCCGTGAAGCCAGTCCTTTAAACGGTTCATGAACGGCTTCTTGATAGTCGAAATTCTGAAATTCCGAAACGACTGTTTCAACGTCAGGACAAGCCCCGTACTTCTTACGGTAATCAACTATATAGTCGAATACTTCACCATGACGTTGAAAATCCTCTTTATTAACGTTGTACTTCAATACGGAATGAACATCGTTGTTATCCAGTATTTTCGATATAATTTGTTCTTCAACCATTGAAGAAAACCCCCTTCTTAAATCACAACGACTTTTTACGGTGATCTTTGCCTTTAAACGGTAGTGCTTGCGTCATTCCTTCGATACGGGAAGCAACCTGTTCGCCTAGCATTGTGTGAATCGTGTCTCTTGGAACGTTAGAAGTGAATATTGTCGCCCGTTCGTTTGTATCTCGTTCATCTATAATTTCGTAAACTTCGTTAATAAACGCTTCCGTCATTCCACGAAGACCAATGTCGTCCAGTACAAGAAGATCAACGTTCATCATTTTCTGTTTCAAGCTGTCGTATTTATCGCCATTCAGTTCTTTATTTTCCGCTGAACCTCGATATTGCGAATTATAGACATTCTGAAACTTTGCCATTTTCATAAAGAAGGCGGGTTCTTTATCAATCGAACGTTCCTGTTTTGCTTCTGAAATCGCCCGCTGACGTAAATACTCTATCGTGATAGCAACCGCCGCCGTCGTTTTTCCTGTTCCTGTTCCTTTCGGATTCTCTTTCGAAGGAACGCCAAACAAGTAAAGCCCAAAACCATCGTCAATTCGTTGTTCGATTTTTGCGGCGTATTTCTGAATGTACTGATACGCTTTCGGATTATCTTCTTCGAACGGCAACGTCTGAAGCGTCGTATTTTTATATTTAGCGGGAATGTTCGCAACTGCTAACAATCCGCCGTTTTCATTAACTCCATGCATACGGGTGAACGGGAAACAACCGTGATTACAAAACGTAGGATTTCCCGCTTTCGAACAATAAGGTGCTAACAAACATTTATCTTCAAGCGTCATTTCGTGAATCCCCCTTTCGTTTAAACTGTGTTTTTAAAGTTTCGCTTACGTTTAATTTCTTTTGCTTTACACATGAATAATCACCTTCCGTTGGGTAAAATGGCTATACAATTTAGCCTGTGTTTCAGGAAGCCGTTTTTGTGACACGTAACAATAAATTTTTAATCTAAACTTTCAAGTAAAGCGTCATAATGTGATTCATCGTAATTATATTTTTCGGATTCCGCTTCAACGTTTTCTTCCTGCTTCTGTAATGAATCCGCTACGCCTAACGCTTTATTTCCAAGCCATGAACAAAGTTGTCCAATCGTAGGACGTGGAAACTTGTCGTTCGCCCAACGTTGGTCATATTCAGAAAACACTGTGTCCAAGATCGTTTTTATTTCTTCGTCCGTGTACGTCTTTAACAATTTATTTTTAATCATGGCGGCGTCACGACCCCAATTCGGTTGATACGTTTCTTCGTACTTGTCGAAGTATTTGTTACGGAAGTAATTAACAACGTCTTTCGCATTGTCGAAGACAATACTTTCTTGTTCTTGGCTCTTGTTACTTGGTTCTTGTTCAGTAGTTCTTTCTAGTTCTTGTAACCTCTCCGTTACAACCCCACTTCCTTGTTCCGTTACAACCCCTTCTGTTTGCGTTACACCCGTTTTCCCAAAATGAAGACCTAGTTTCTGCGAAAGAACGTATTTGTTACGTCGTCCTTTAGCCGTTTTCTCCTGAAGAATTTGAAGAACAGGTTCGCCTTCAACGTCTGTTGACCGTAAGTCTTTAATGACGCCGTTCACGGTTTTTCGTGTAAATCCAATAAGTTCGCCAATTGTGTCCTGACTAGGGAACGCTTCACCTTTGTCGTTCGCATAAGAAGCGATTATTGAAAGAACAGCGAAATGTTTAACGCCACCTACCTCTTTAATTAATCCGTTTTTGATTGATTCAATGTCCACTTTGTAAAACACGAAAATTCCTCCCTGAATTTGCCGATCATGCGTCACATAAGCATTGAAATGACGACACTCTTATTTGTAATAGCGAAAAACGCATTGATCGTATTTTTTGGCTTACAAAGTAACGTGTTTTTCACAACCCCCTGAATGTGACATGTTCGATAAAATTCTTTTAAAAAAGTTTGAAATGCGAACAAGTGTTTGTTAGTATTCTCGTATAGACAAAAAAAAGACGCCTTCCCGTTAAGGAAGACGCCTTTAAAATCGAATATAAGTATATAAGTTTTATAATTAGTTTTTGCTTTTACATAATCATTATTGTTTTTGTTATTGTTAACATTCTCATTTATGACACTCTCAATCTTATCAATATAGACTTATCTTTGAATTATTTAATGATCTAATATAGATGGTACTTATATAATTTTTGAATAAAATAATTATCAATCTTTCCATATACTCATTAATTGTAAATAGGCTTGATGTTCTTCTTCACTTAATTCTGTTTCTTCTCTAACCAACATTTCAGATAACATTTGTGCGCTGTCTATATTCTTTACTGTTGCTATTGCTTTAAATCTCTTAACTACGTCAGCTTCCACTCTAACGGAAAACGGTTTTTTAGCCATGTAATTATATCTCCTTTTAACAGATTGTTAATTCAAACTCGAATATACCAAAACGTAAATTTATTTACAAGTAAACTTGTTTTAATTACTTAAATTCAAATATGTAAAAATATGACCCGTCAGGCAAAAGCCCAACGGGAATTTTAATCCTTATTTTCCTGATACGGATTTAACTTTTTTACTATTTCCAAAGGTGTTTTTAACCTTCGAAATATCAAACAACCCGCTTGCGCCTAATCCCATAGCGACGCCGTAGAAGACCTGATTAGCAACGTCACCGTCTACGAAAAACAAGCCCCCTGTAACGCCTAGTACGATAGAAACGACTGGCATGAATTTCTTTGGTACGCCCGCTTTCTTAATGCCCTCACCCAATGCCGTAATAACTGCGATAATAATTCCCATTTCGATCATCATTTTTCATACCTCCTTTCGGTTTCTTTTTCTTCTTTTTCTTGTCTCCATTCACGTTTTCGCCGTTTCACTTCCGTCTTTAAGTGCAATTCGTCTTTAATATCGTCAACGTCTTCAGCTAATCGTTCTACCCCCGTAGCCAAACGTTCGAATTGGTTGGAAATGTTTGTTATAAATTCCGTCAGCTTCGTTTCACGTTCCAAACTCTCCTTTCGAAGTTCTTGGTATTCTTCCCGTAACTTGTTTTCACGCTCTTTCGCTATTTCCTGCTGACGCCTGTTTTCCTTTAGTGTGTAATAAAATAAAGCGACGTATAACAAAGCCCAAAGACCTTGTTTCGCCGCTTCAGCGAAAACAATTTCACTCATTCATTATAACCCCCTCCTTAACTGCGATATTTCGGTTGTACTTTAGGAATCATTTCGAACATGCGGGGGTCTTCGTAACCCATCGTCCAAAGTCCGACGCCTTTTAATCCGTAATCATTAACCGCTATATTCATAGTACGAAGGAAAGATTCAGCGTCACCAACCCATAGGACGGACATTCCGTTTCGATCACCTATTAACGCCTGACCGAACCAAACCCCTGCGTCTTTTAGGCGAACCCTGACATTTTTACTTCCCTGCCACGATTCCCATTCGTCAACCGTAATTTCATAATCAAGCGAAACTTCGTCAGGCTCATAGGATAGTTGACTTCCCATATCATCGCCTGTATTCGCTGTACCTCCGTCTGAAGGTGCTTGGTCACGTGTTTCTGTTTCGTCCATTCCCGTATAAATCAAATAACCGTAATGGTCGAAATCGTAGCCGCTTCGTGCAATCCGCCCGTATTCACGTGTTTCGCCGTCAATGTCTACTTCAAACTTTTCCATCGTTTCCCAACGATCAAGCGACGAAACAGCGAATAACGTTGATTGAATATGGCTATCCCAAGCGTATATTCCGCAAGAACCTGATTGACGTTGAAGTGTAACTTTTCCGTTTGTCGGATCAACGTCGCCATTATTAACGAAAACCTTCGTTTGATTTTCGCCCTCAATCGTTTCGTTATCTTCAATGAATACGTCAAGACCGTTCACGGAAAGCTGACATTCGTCTTCAATCCAACGTGCCATAAACGAAACGGTATCTCCTAAATTGATATTTCCGACTGGCTGACGTGCAACAATCGTTTCGGTATAATCCCATTCGCCCGTTTCTTCGTTGTACTCCATATCTTCAAGTACAAGTTCTGTAACGCCTGTGCCTGTGATTGTCTGTCCGTTGGTATTAGTGAACGAATATTCTTTTTCTAAGTTCACACGAAGCGCATAACCGTCAGCAACGCTACCTTCTTCCTGTGCCATGAAACGAATACCTGCCATTTTTCCACGAAGAATTTTAATGTTCGATTCCACCTGAATATTCCCCGTCCATTTCTTTGAAAGTGCCAATTGCGCTGAAGCGGAAGAATCATAATCAACGACAACCGTATTGCTTTCGTCTAAGGCAATCTGCCATTCTCCCGTAGTAAAACCAACATTACGGGCGTCTGAAAAACAAACAGGTTCACCGTCTGCGTCCGTGTCTAAATTACTCCCTGCGCCCTCTACTCTGTAATCACGTTCAATAGAACGGTAATACGTCGTATTCTGAAGCATAGGTTGCGGGTCGTCGTTATAACTTCGTTCGTCTTCGTAATAAGATTGAAAGTTATCCTCCCACAAAATAACAGGGCGGGCGTCACGGCGTAGCATTTTAGCCGCTAACGCTAACTTATCGGGAAAATAGGCGTCTTTCGGCGGTTGAACATTTCCTTCGCTATCTTCTTCAAAATCCGTTTCTGATTTCGCTTTTAACGGCTGAAGATTCGTCGGAAGATCAATTTCACCGCCTGAAAAGTTTTGGTCAAAATCGTCGCAAACAATGAAGCCAAAAATAGGCGTTTGCTCTGTGCTTCCGTTGCCAGTAACAGAAATAGTATTTTCCCCTGCGTTTAACTCAAAAAATCCGCAATCGAACCAATGCGAACCTTTAAGAACAAACGGATACCATTCTTCTGTGTTTTCCCCTCCTATAACCATACTTGTACTGTTAACACTTCCGACAAGGGTCATTTGGTCATACCAAGAAAAAGAAGTCATGGCTACGATCTTATAACTTCCTGAAGCGGGAACATTTACCTTATACTCAACAACGCCTTCAGGCACTCGTTCTTGATAGCAAGCTGAACCGTCACTGGTTGGTGTCCATATAGGGTGAACAAATTCATATCCAACAAATACTTCATTTTGTCCGTTAACCGTCTTAACAGAATGACCAAAATCTAAAGTTTCAGGGTCAAGATTTTTGTTATATTTACGTCTTTCAGAATAAGCTGATTGCTCACTTACTCCGTCAGGCGGGTTAACAGCGAACGCTTTTCCTGTTACGTTGTCAGGCGTATTCGCTATTTCATGAATGTTTGTCCAAGTAGGAATTTGTTGTTTCGAAAAGGTTGTAATATATTCAAGTCGATTATATTCGTCCTTTGTAGCGGTAGAAGAACCATTATTCTGTTCTAAGATTTTCGCATATTTCGGTTCAAAAAGATCATAAACGTGCGGGTACATGATTTCGTTTAAGGATTCGGCGTCTTCTTCTGAAGCAAACGGCAAATAATCTTGCGGTTCATAAACAAAAACCGTTTCGTCGTTTCCGTCACCGTCTACGTCTTCCTGCTTTCTGTGATAATGTTTGTAACGTCCATTCTGCCAGTCCAATAATTGAAGATACGTAATCGTTGAACCTCTTTGAACAACGCTTTCGTCGTGCATACCCCACCTGTGTCCGTAACCTGCCGCCCCGACGTAAACATTTTCTTTACGTAACTTTGCGTTAGGATTACGACCAACAATTTCGTCTATCCATTCACATACGTCTGTAAGCCACCATATAGGCGTTGAAGCACCTGCGGCAGAACCCGCCCAATGGAAGTCATACGTCATACATTGCATTTCGTCTATCGTGGCATTTCCGTTTTTGTCTTCTGATTCCGCAAATAAGCGGTAATTATGGAAACGATAATAATACGGAAGCTGTTCGCCCCACATTCCGTAAGTGTTAATACGTAATTTCTTTTCATTCGGAATACATACTTCGTTCTTTATACGTTCCAGTAATTGAATATAACGTTGGTCATATCCGCTTGCGTTTGGGTCTGCGGTCATTGAACCCTCAAAGTCGATTTCTACGCCTACAATATTTAAAGGAACGCCGTCACTGGATTCGTTATAAACGTTAACGACTTCGTTCAGTTCAAGAATTAATTGATCTTGCGGAAGTCTCCCTTCGTTGTTCGTGGTATTATTCGCAAGTACGGTTTTCACTGTGTTCCATTGGAACGGAATAATAAACTGTAAATACCAATTCATATCAGGGAAGTCAATTAGGTCTTGTTCAATTGGTGAAGGGCAACGTTGACCCGTATGAACAATACTGTCGCCGTCTGCTTCAAAGTAATAACCTTCACTACGATAGTCATATATTTTGCCGTCGCTATCTATACCAAACTCATGAAGACCAATGGAATATATTCGATCATGGTATTGGTTAAGGGAACGACGATAAGAACCATCAGGTTCAGCACCCTGCCATGTCCACGTCATAAGACGACGATCATTCTTTTCCATACTTTAACCCCCTTTCTGAATTAATATTGTTCACGTCCGTAAGTCCATTGGAAAAATGAAGCGTAACCGTGAAATCCAACGCCTACGTCTTCTAAATAAGAATATTCTTTCTTGACTCTGTTACCATCTTCGTCTTCCGTAATTAATTCGAGTGTTTTCTTTTTGTAGAACTCTACACGGAAACGGGTCGAACCTTTTGGTGCAATTAAGAATTTGTTCCCTTCAATTTGAACAGGGTACGTATAGCCATTTAGATCAAGCGGCTTGCGTTGGATAAGATCAAGATAATTGTCACCTACACGTGCAATTCTCGTATTAGCGTGTACAAGGATTTCCGTTCCTGCTTCTGCGCCTTCGAACCACATTTCTCTTGTATGACGATAATGAAGCGGGTGATCTTCGAAAAGCGATAAAACACGTTGAAGGTTTCGATATTCAGCGTAACCCCCACCACGTTCTTCTTTTTCTCGATATTCGTCGATAATATCTTTATAATGCCATTCTTCTTCAGGCAATTTCGTTCCCGCTTCCGTACATACACGACATAAATCGAAATCTTCTTTAGGGTAAAGCGTAATGTCCAACCCTGTCGGAAGAATAGGAACTTCCCAATCTTCAGGAAGGTAATTCGGTACGACAAGCGTCGTATTTCCACGCCCCATGAGATTGAACCAACGTTTTTTGACGTTTTCATATACCGTTGGTTCGTTCCCTTCAAATTCATTCGGACTTGCTACGTTCTGCTTTTCGTCGTCTGTCCACGTTAGTTGTTTCATCATTTCCTTCGTGTTAGGCGTCCAACCTGTAAGCACATTTCCACTTTGAAATTGAATATCCGTAAAATATACGGGGTTACGATCTATGCCGTCAGTAGACGAAACAGCGTCGTTTGCTTCAACCTCAAATTCGACTTTCTCAACATGACGTTCAGGGTCAGGGTTAAACGTTCCATGAAATCGAACCCAATCTTGAAGCGTTGGAACGTCGCTCATACGTTACCCAACGACCACTGAATTTCGGAAACGTGACCAACCCACGAAGTCGCTACTGTACCGCCCTGAAGCATAACGTCAGAAATATAAACTTTTGGCGTTTCCGTACTGTCAGAATCGTCAGGTTTCCCCGAATTTGTGGATTCAAGGGAAACTTCGATTCGTTGAATACGTTTAGTTCTGTCAATGTCTATTTGCTTCGATATAACGTCAAAACTGGACGCTCTCAATGCCATATTAGGTTTCACCTCCGCTACTTTCTTCTGCGCTTGTTACGTCAGGTATAGCCAAGTAATGCGTTTCAGGTTCTTCGGGGGAGTCTTCGTAATAGACATTTACTTTAATTCCAACAAAGGCGTCTTCACTTCCGCCCCTTGTAATATCGCCTTCCGTCGCAACGGCGGCTGATACCGTGTAAGCTGAACGGTGTGCTACGCCCTGAACTTCTTGCGTTAAGGAAGCGGTTTTGTCGAATTTTGGCGTTACTACAAAAGACCAATCTCCCGAAAACCCTGCATTTGCTATATCGAAATCTGTTCCTACCTGAACCCAATCGGCACTTATGCCTTCGTCAGCCCGTGAATTTAACAGTTGATTAAATACGGTCATTTGTTGGGCGTCTGTTTGAGATAGCGGGTCAGATTCTTCTAAGTCCTGACTGTCATCGTCCACTGCCCTACTCTCAATATCCTGTAATGTTTTCTGCGGTTCTGAAAGTTCGACGGTTGAGTTTTCGGGCTTATGAACATCCCAATTACGTCGAACAACTCTTTGCGGTAAATCGTCCTCCATAAGTTCCTTGTCAACGATTGCTAAGGAATCACCAAGTTCAAACGCTTCATGTTCGTGTCCTGACAATACGGATAAATCTTGTATATCTGCGACATAGCTTATTTTCGGTTTCGCCCTGTCATTTAAAATCGCTTCAGCGTCTTCCTTTAAATTTTCAGGAATCGTATAACGATCATCTTTGAAGCGGTACGGAATAACCTTCTTACGTAGCCCTAACTTTTCAACCCATTCGAAGTTTTCAATGTAGGGAACGCCGTCGTTAACTGTCGTAATATCAAGTTCGCCTTTTCCTACTGGATAGATACGTGTTTTCAGATCATACGTATCAATATGACGTTCAATTTCCTTCACGTTCTTTTTGTGATAGAAACGAATACCCGTGTCTTTGCCTAGCCGCTTAACTAAATTGATTGTCTTTGTATCGGTATCAAATTTTAGTTCGCCGCCCCACGTGTCCTGTACTTCTTGCATAAGTTCAAGCACGTTTTTCCATTCTGCGCTAATTGAACGTTTCCTTCCGTCCGTTTCTATCCGTCCAATCGTCCAGTCAAATTCAGGGTCGCCTTCTTCCCTAACTACGTTATCAACTATCGCTTTTACGGCTGTTAATGCGTTAACGGCTGTTTCGTCTAGCCCCTGAACGTACCAATCGCCTAATTCCGTCCATAACGCTTCACATGTAAATAACACGTGAATTGCGCCCCTTTCCCCTCTGACTTTCTTTAATTCCTTCACAACGTAATTCCTATTTCCAATAATCACACGCATTTCAACTGGGTCTTCGCCTATTTCTTTCAACTTTTTATCATTGTGCGGAAGTTTAAATTCAAGAATGTCTTCTTCATTTATCTTTTCTTCAATGATTACGTCATAAGCCCAATTAAGCGTTCCTGCTGAAATAAGCCCTTCTTCCATATCGAAATAAAGTTGAAGCGGCTTCCCTGCTAAATTTATGCGTTTAGCTTCTTCAAAATCCAAAATCTGAATTTCTTCAAGAATAGGCGTGTTTCCAACGTAATTTGATTCAAGTATTGCCCTAACCTGTAAATAACGTTTATTCGTTTCGTTAATAATTCCGCCTGACGTTATTGGTTTCCACGATTCACTGAATGAACTACTGCTGTCGCTTAAACGGTATTCGACATTTATAGAAGTTCCTTCAGCGATTTCTGAAACGATCTGTATTTTCCCGTAATCCGTCAAGCCGTTTTCTCCTAAATCAATTACGTCAGGTTGCCATATTTGTTTTGTCGCCGTGTAATCGCCGCTTAACGTTTTACCAAGCCGCAATTCTCCACCAATCGTTTCATAATCTAAATAACGCCCATTGGCTACAATGTCGTAATACTGTTGTACTCCTGAAGCACTCCAAACGTCACTTCCATATGAAACAATAAGGTCGTCAAAATATCCCTGAAATTTATACTGTGAACTATTACTTGTGTCTAACATATCGCCCAACGTCAATGAATTTGACCACCCCGCCGTAGGGTCAGGGTCAGACGAAGTAAATAACACGTCGTCACCGTCAACATACGCCTTAACAATAAAGTCAGCGTCAGGGTCATAAATCACGGAAATGTGATACCAAACGTTAGGTTCAAAATTAAAGTCTCCACGTCCATACACTCCCTGTGACGAATACATGTTTACGGAAGCTGAACCGTATAGCCTTACGTTCAATGTACCAACGCCCCCAACGCTGTCCTGATTGTATATGGCTACGTGGAAGCCCTGATTCGAATAAGCGTAACCTCCCGCTGATAAACCGCCCCTGTTCGTTGCCAACATCGTCCAAGACGTTTCCAAGTCTTCCTGTTTTGGCTTCACCCAAAACGAAAGCATATATTTATTACTTGCGGGCATACCCACGTGTTTAAAGATTCCATAATTACCAATCATTTCCGTTGCGTTACCTCTTACACCGTCCACAATGAAGGGTTCATTGCTATATTCGAATGATTCTCCGCCGTTACCATCTATAACCCATTTACTTCCGTTATGGTATAAGTAAGGATTTATTGGAAAGTCAGGGAATCCAACGTTACGAAAATCAGTATCTTTCGTGAATAATGCTTTTTCAGTTGCCAAAATTGCACCCCCTTTCGCATAAAAAAAATACGCCTTCCACAATGGAAGACGCCTATCACTGTCTTCACTTGACAATTAAACCAAGCGAACATTTAACAATATGATGTTTTATATCCACGTATCACGAAAAGCAATTTTCACCTGCGAAATATTACCGCTATTTACAAAAGAGTTTTCGCCTTCGTCCATTTCGAAATAATCTCCTGTAACGTATTGATAAGCAGGTTCGCCGTTCTTTTGTATCGTGTACTCTGTACAGTCAATAACATATTCTCCTGAAGGTGAAGAACTGGATAACGCCAATTCAAGAATATTCCCGTCATTTCTCGTTAAAGTAACAGCACCTTCGCCGCCATTATGCGTAATAGTAAGCGTTGGTTTTGCTACGTGAGTTCCTTCGTGGCTCGTATTAAGATCGTTCGAAAACGTTCCAATTCTTTCGTCTGTGCCGTAAGTGTGCGGGCGTTCAGGACAAACTAATTCTATCGTGAACGTTCCCATTTGCCCCTTCTGTTCAAGTGGAACTTGGGCGTCCAGTCTTGCGAAATAACATTTGTCAGGTTCATCGTCGAATACTAATTTTTTCGCCCCTTTACGTGGGTTAAACGCCTTTACTATTTGACGAAGATTGTCTTTCATCGTTCGTTTTTCCGTTTTAAATATCGTACATTCAAGGTCGATTTCACGGGGGTCATAGGAAACGCCGTAATCCCATGCCCCGTCAAAACCGTCTATCGTTTGCGTTCGCCCATTGACGGGCGGCGACATTGGAACGTTCTTTTTGTTAACAATAACGCCAAGATCGTCCGAATGTACGCCGTCAAACGTGAACCCGTTCATGATTATCTACCTCCTTTCGCCCGATTGCGATTCCGTTGCATATTGTAAAGTTCTTTCGAAATCTTACGTGTATCTTGTTCGTCACGAACTTCCATTCTGTCAACGTTAACAAGTGGGGCGTTGTAACTGTCGCCACCGTTTCCATCTTCTCCTTTGCGTTCTGAAAGGTCGTTCAACCTTGCGCCTGTCATTTGCATGTTCCCAACGTTAGGTGCTGATACGGTCATTCCGCCCATGCTACTGAAAGCATTTTTAACGGCGTCTACACCGCCAATAACGTTTTCGGCTACTCTCTTCATAGTTCCCTGCGGCATTTTCGCAAGACGCTGAATCCCTGCGTTCATACCACGAACCAAGTTCTGACCAACTTCCCTGTCGAATACCTTCGAAGGTGAATTAATGTCAAAGAATCCTTTGATTCCGTCCAGTACACTTTCAGAAAATCCGCTTATCTTACGTTTAACCCAATTCGTCATTGAACCGATACCGTTCCATAGTCCACGGATTAGGTCTTTACCTACGTCTACTAAGTCCATATCAGAAATTGTGTCGAATATTTTTGTCGCAATATCCCACGCCGCACTTCCAACTTCACCTATTAAAGAAAGGACGCCTTCAATTAAAGCACCTATCAATTTGACCCCTGCGTTGAGTATTTCAGGAAGGGCTTGAAGGATTGCTTCCAGTAAAGCCGTGACCAATTCAATCGCCGCAGACACCAATTGTGGAAGAATCTGGATAATTCCATCTATTAAAGCAAGTACCAACTGTACCCCCGCTTCTATGATCTGCGGAAGCGCACCAATTAAAGCGTCTACTATCGCAATAATTAAATCAATCGCCGCAGATACCAACTGTGGAAGTATCTGTAAAATCCCCTCAATTAACGCCGTGAGAATTTGAACACCCGCTTCTATAATCTGCGGAAGCGCACCAGTCAACGCTTCTACAATTGAAACGATTAAATCAACTGCCGCAGAAATTAACTGCGGAAGAAGTTGGGTAATTCCGTCGATTAAAGAGTTCAGTATTTTTATACCTGCTTCGATTATCATTGGTAAATTGCTTACTACCGTTTGAATAATCGTATCTAGTACCTGAACCGCCGTCTGTATAATCTGCGGAAGAAGCTGAATAATTCCGTCGATTACCGCATTTAGAATTTTTATTCCTGCGTTGACTAATTTAGGTAAATTCGAAACTAAAGCGTTCAGTAACGAAGTTACAATATTTAAAGCCGCAGAAACTAATTGCGGAAGCATTTGCGTAATTCCGTCGATCAGCGTCGTAAGAACCTGTATGCCAATTTCTATCAATTTCGGAAGAAGTGTCGTCAGCGTCGTTACTAATTTCGTGATAATCGTTGTCGCCGTAGACATTAGTTGTGGTAACGCATTGGTGATTCCGTTGAGTAACGAAGTTAGTATTTGAACTCCTGCGCTAATCAATTGCGGAAGCATTTGCGTAATCCCGCTAATAACGGTATTCAGTATTTGGATTCCTGCCTGAAGCAATTTCGGCAACATTGACGTTAAATTTGTAACTAACGTATTAATTACGTTTAACGCTGTTGTCGTCAGTTGCGGAAGAATCTGACTGATACCCTGAATTAACGTGGTCAGCAACTTAATACCTACGTTGAGTATTTGCGGAAGCAAAGTCGTAATCATGTTTACAATCGTCGTGATTAACGTCGTTACTGTTGAAGTTATTTGCGGCATAGCTTGCATTAAACCGTTCATAAGCGATTTAAGCATTTGCATACCTTGCTGAATTAACTTCGGAAGTAAACTTGTAATCATGTTTACGAATTGGTTCATTATTTGAGTTACCGAAGCCATGAACTGCGGCATAGCGGCGGTTAACCCGCTTACAAGGCTCTTTATAAATTTCATTCCTGTCTGCATGAGTTGCGGAATTTTCGTCAGTATTCGCTGAATGAACTGCGTAATAGCCTGACCCGCTTTCTGAATGAGTTGCGGCATGGATTGATTCGTTCCTTGCGTCAGTCCTTGAATCAACTGCGCCCCCATCATGATTAAACGGGGTATTCCACCCATCAGAATACTTAATATCATAGGAATAAGATTTTTAACCGCTTCAAATAACGGCGTAAAGTCTCCTGAAGTGACCGCTGTTTTTATAGCGTTATATAAATCTTTGAAACGTTGAACTAAGTTCATAATCATTTCAGACATAACGGCAAAAACGGCTGTATTCGTGAAGTTATTCCAAAGGCTTACGATAGCACTTTTCGCTTTGTTGATATATTTACGAAATAGTTCCATCGTTATGCCCCATTCAGCAAGTTTCGCCTTCATTACGTCGCCTTTCGTTACTAACAACGCAATAGCGGCAACAACTGCCGTGATACCAAGAACAATCGGATTGAACATAAGCCCTTTCAGTGAAACAGAAAGAACAGCTATCGCCGCCCTTAATGTACTTGCTACGAGTGCTAAGGATTTAAACCCTGCGATTAATTGCGGAAGGAAACCAACGACAACCAATCCCGCACCGCTAACCATAGCAAGAACGGAAGCTAACGCTGTTCCGATAGCAATAAAGTTTTGCGTAGACGTGCTTAAACCGTTGAACCATTGAAGCATAGATTGAAGCCATTTAGCGACCCTTGTAATAGCGGGAACTAAAGCAGAACCTATTGCAATTGAAGCCCCTTCAAACGCTGAACCGAGTTTTCTCACTGCCCCGTTCAGATTATTCATTTGTTGGTTAGCAATACGTTTTCCTGTACCTTCAGCGTTTTTAAGTTCCTGTGTGTACGTTTTTAAACCTTGCGGGTCTGACATTAGTTTCATCATTCCCGACATAGCTTCCTGACCGAAAATCGTGGACATAGCCGCCGCCCGTGTCGTACTGTCTACGCCTTTAAATCCTGTTTTCATCTGCTGTAAGATTTCAGGAAGGGTTTTCATCGAACCGTCAGCATTTTTCACGGAAATACCGTATTTATCCATTTCTTTTTGCGCCGCTTTCGTTGGGGCAGAAAGACGTGTTACGGCTGAACGTAGCATTGTACCCGCCTGTGAAGCGTCAATACCTGCGTCGCCCATTTTACCCGCCGCCGCTGACATGGATTCTAACGACCAACCAACGGAATCCGCTATTGGCGCAACCTGTTTCATCGTATTACCTAAACCTGCGATAGTCGTATTTGAAGACGTGGACGTTTTCGCCAGTACGTCTGACGCCCGTCCTGCTTGGTCTGCGCTCATTCCGAAACCTGAAAGAACGTTTGACGTAATATCTGCGGCTTTACCAAGTTCAATCTGTCCTGCCGCCGCCATATTTAAAACGTCACCCATCGAACTAACCGTTTCCTGTGCGCTAAAACCTGCCATTGATAACGCCTGCATACCTTGTGACGCTTCTGTTGCGGAATAAGCGGTTGACGCACCGAGTTCTTTCGCTTTATTCGTCATAGATTGCATTTCTTTTCCAGTTGCGCCTGATAGTGCGCCTACACGTGACATAGAACTTTCGAAGTCTGCGGCTGTTTTAACTGCGCCGCCTAAACCTGCCGCTACTACTGCCCCGCTTGCCGCCATACCTGCGCCTACATTCTTCATTGAATCGGCTGTTCGTTGAAAATTATCGCCAAACTCGCTCGCTTTTCTTCCTGCGTTTTCTATTCCTGAATTGAAATTATCTACTTTTAACTTTAAATTGGCTACAATATCGCCCGCACTAGCCATTACTTACACCCCCGAAATTTTGGATAAAAAAAGAAGGCATTTAGCCCCCTCGCTTCTCTGCGTTTTCACGCATTTCACGGGCTATTGCCTTCAATTGCTTTTCGTCTTCTTTTGACATTTTCTCTTTATCAATATAGGAACGCCCTTCTGACTTCTGCAAGTCCTTTTCAAATTGTTTCTGTAATTTGCTAGGGTCTTTTGTATGCGGGTTTTGCGTTATAGCCAATTCAGTTATCCGTTCATTTGTTCTATCCCTTTGAACCCGTGTAACATAAAAGTTAATTTCGTCAGGGTATAACTCGTTAAGGACTTCACTTTTTGACCAACCATAATTTGAAGCCATGAAGTGAATAATGTCAAAAATCCATTCCGTTGTTTCGGAATCACCGCCCGATTCTATTCTTTCGGACGGTTCATGACGTTTTTTACTTGACCAATTACCTGTTCAAGATTATTTACTTCATAAATTGCTAAGAAAAGCGCAATCCCACCATCAAGACCAATGTTGTTATCTTCGTTTAAACGCTTCTTCGTAATTCCTGAACCAATAGCAATTACTTCAATAATTTGTTCCCACGATTTTCCGAATACTTCAAAGATCAATTGAATCGCACCTTCGTCTGAATTACCTTCCATTCCTTGAAGGTCTTTAAGAATGTCCGTAGGCATATTTTTCAATGTCATAAGAAGTTTAGCGTAATTCCCTAGCGGTAACTTTTTAACTTCAACAATTTCGCCGTTTCCAAGTTCCACTTCTTTCGTTGTTCCAATTGCTTTTTGAATCTCTTCCATTATTAAACACCTCGTTATAAATTTTCGTAATTCGATTCCTTTCGCTTTAGGTTGCGAACCATTTTGTTAATTCATAATAAAGCCCGCCCCGAAAGGCGGGTTATTCAATTACGTTGATGTTGAAGTATCACCTGAAGTAGTTTCAGGATCACCGATTGTTGCAAGTAAATTTCCGTCTTCTTTGCTTTCGTCAATGATTGCGACAAATTCAACTTCGTAAACCGCTTGTTCGTCCTTCGAATATTCAAGTTCAACTTCAGACGCCGCAATTGCTTTATGAAGTGTAATATCAAACTGTTTGTCGCTTTCAGGAAGCCATGACGGGTGCATGATTAATTCAGCCGCTACGTCAGACATTTTCTTTCCTGCTTGCGAACCGATCTGTAATTTCTTCTTACCACTTGCGGAATCCTCAACAAAAGTACCCGATGGAATAGCGTTCTTAAATTTATCAACGGTTACTTCCGCCATTGGAACAGTCACACGTACAATTTCACCAATAAGTGCTTTGTCTGCGGCTGTCGTACCGTACATATCAACTACAATGTCGGCAAATTCAGGCTCATAACCAAACGTACAACCGCCGTTAGTGTGACCCAAGTCTTCGCCGTTGTATGTGAGTTTCTGCGCCCCAATCTGAACGTTTTTAATATCGCCCATCTAATAAACCCCCTTTATTCTTTAGTTTTTTCTTGCGGCTCTTTCTTTTTCTCCTGTGTCTTTACTTCTTCAGCCTTTCCACGTGCAATAAAATCTTTCGCACGATGTTCAGGAAGGTCAATAGTATCGCCAACCTTTATAGGCTTCCCTTTGTGTACAAACTTTTCATTTTTATCAACCTGAATAAATTTTACTTTCATGTTATGACCCCCTTCTTTACAGTAATTGGACTAACGCCGCACCTTACAAGCAATATTTAACGAATAAATTGTTCTTCCGTTATCATCAGTGCCTACATAAATAGGTTCACTTTGCTGTGCTAACATTGAATAAACGTAAGTGTCGCCCATTTCAAAGTGGAATTTTCCGTTTAAATAATCGAAAATATCATAAGAAATTCGTTCTGCTTCACTTCCACGTTTATGACGAACAGCTATTTGAAGATTAGGATTCGCCAATTCTAATAAATACGCATTAGGCGCACCGCCTTCGTTAAAACGGACGAAAGCACAATTTCCCGCTGAATGTGGAAAATCGTTCGCATAATAATCGAAGGGTTTAACGTCTTGTAAATGCTGAATAACGTCCATTACCTTCATAAAATCACCTCAACGCCTTACTAACTAATTTTGCGATATGCTGACGAACAGCTTCCGATTCTCCTTCAATTGGACGGGAAAGATATTTACGCCCGACTGCATACGATTTACCTGAAAGATTGCTTGTCGTTCCACCTTTCGAAACTGATTCGCTACCTAACTCATACACGCCTTCATGAATCCAACGGGCGTAATTAAAGCCGCCTTCCGAAACGGAAAACGCAATTTCCGCAAACAGCCCGCCACGTTTTTCATTCACCTTTCGCTTATGTGAACGTTGAAGTGTGCCGTACTGGAAAGGCGCAATTTCGGAAGCTATACGAAGAATTTCGTCCACGGCGTCATTTGTTCCTGTCGTGGCGTTTTCCTGCGCTTCTTTTTTAATACCGTTTAAACGCTTTTGAAACTTGCCAATGTTTAAATCTGCGCTAAAATTCATTTATACGTTCACCTTCGTATATGCGACTTCTCCGCTTAAATTACGCAAATATTTAACCGTAATAGGTTCGTGTTCCCTGACTTCTCCATTCGGTTCAGTAAAGCGTATTTTGTCCGTGTGCTTAATGTTAACCGTTCCTTCGAACAAAATATTAAACACGGAAACTACTTCTTTACCTTCAAGTGATTTCACGACTTGCGTAGACGAACGGATATTTCCTTTTAAATCTTCCGTTTCCACGTCCGTAGATTCACCCCAAGCGTCAGGCTTACCTTCTCTTAATAGTGTTACGTCATGAGTGAACGGAATCATCGGAAACCACGTCCTTGAATACGATCACGACGTTCAATTTTTCGTGAATTGGAATCAATGTAACCAACCCTATCGTTAACTGAACGCCCAACCCTGCGACCAAGTATCGCTTTCACCTGCGGCGAAATCGTTCGATCAATCTGCGAAAGTTGAACAGAAATCCCGTCAATGGAATAAGACGTTACGCCCTGTTCTGACTGCTTACGTGCTTCTGAAACTTTTAGAAGCCATATCGCCTGTTCAAAAACAGCTTCGTCAGGAATAGGGCGACGTTCAGGGTCGAATTGTGAGTAATAGCGGTACAATACGTTAGAAGCATTTTTTAATGCACGATCTTTGTCCGATTCGTTTGCGTTCGTCCAAGCGGCATTATCGAAAACTTCTTCTTCAAAATACGTATTTGCCGTTTCCTTACTAATCGCCAATTACGTCACCCCCTGCGTTATTCTTCAGTTTCTTTTTTCGTTTGCTTTTTAGGCTGTTTCGTTTGTTTCTTCGCCTGTTTTGGCTTCTCGCCCTCAACGCTTTCTTTACTTACTTTTTTCACGTCCACTTTTACAGGCTCATTTTCTTCTACGTATTCATATCCAAACTGAACGGCTCGACTTTTCGCTTCCTTTTCACGTCCTTCAGGAACGTCAGCTTCCCCTTTGAAGAACTGGAATCCGAAAAGTTTACGATCTTCACTTTTATTTGGTACGACTAATTTCGCCATGTTACAACCTCCGAAAATTTAGATTATTAATCAAAAAATAAATAAAAAAAGAGGACGGAAGCGGAATAAACCGCAACCGCCCTTACTTCGTTATTCGATTAAACAGACCGAGTAATACCGCCAAGACGTGCCGCCGCTTTCGGGTGAAAGTCAGCAAGTCCACAATAGAACTCGATACGTGTACGATAAACAGGCTTGGAATCAATTTCACCCAAGTCTTGAACCATTATGCCACCGTTCGTAAGCCCCGAAATAGCTTCCTGTGCGCCGAAACGTAGAGCATAAATCGAACCTGCGGAAGTCGCTGAACCTTGCGTTTCGTTGAAAGCAAGAACATCGTCTTCAACGGTACGAATAGCAACGTCACCAAAGTATTCAACTGGACGACCAAACTCGTCAGTACCGTTTTGAATATAGTGCGTAGATTGTTCAAGCAATTTCTGAAGTTCCCGACGCATAGCCTTCGACATGAACAATACTTCTGCGCCGCCTTCAACTGCGTCAAGAAGTTCGTGAAGTTTAATCAGGGAAAGATTACCGCCGTCTGTACCTGCCATAATTTCGTTTCCGTTGTTAGCAACACGTTTTTCCAGTCCGTCAAATTCAAGCGGGCTTGCGGAACTGTCGCCTTTGAAGAAATTCTGCGTATATTTCTTTGCAAGACTTTTAACCTTCAGATTCGTTTGAACCGCACGTTGGTTGTTTACGTTACCAAGCGTTTGTGCAACGAATTTGTCAACATCAACGTCACCGCCGATAATTGAAAGAGTTTCAGACTTACGTGCTACGTCACCGCTTGAAGGTTCATAACCGTCGCCCACGTCACGAAACGCAACGTCAGGAAGCGTGTCTTCTTGGTTGTACTGATAAGAGTTACCCGCCACGGTCATTTGCGGCGTCAGTTCCATTACAGGTGATGTTCTTGCGAAAGTCTCAACTACGCCCGCCTGAAGCGTGTCAGTAGAAAGATTCTTTGCTGTTTGTGCCAATGTTAAAGCCATTTTTATACTCCCCCTTTCGTAGTGAAATTATTAACCGCAAATAAGTAAACATGTTTACAAAACATGCAAAAAATTATTTACGACCATAACCCGATAGTAATTTTTCCATCGGATTCATTTTGTTTGTGTCCTGCGTCTGCTGTACGTCTTGCGGATTAGTTTGTTCACCAATCGGCTGTTCTTGTTTATTACCAAAAAGACCTTTTTGTTCCGCACTATTGACCCATGCAAGTTTTTGTTCAGGCGTCAAATTTTCAGGAATCAGGTCATGATAGCTTTCGTCAATAGATTCTAATTTTGAATTAAGCAACTCGTTAACTGTTCCTTCGAGTGATTGAATCCGTTCATTAGCGGAATCTCTTTCTTGTTGAACAGCTTCAAGATCAGTTTGCGTTTGCTTATACAAGTCTTCGTATTCTCCACGCTTTTCTGCTTCTTCCTGTTCTTTTTGCTTACGTTCTTTTTCCGCTTTGTCTCTTTCCTGTTTGAAGGCGTCCAGTTCTTTTTTCATTTCTTTGTAGCCTTCGTTAACTTCATCAAAACGATGTTTCGGAATCATATGCTCTTGCTGTTCTTTACCTTCTTCTTCACCAGTCGTTTCCGTCTTTTCCTTCCCGTCGGAAGATTGACTGTCTGTTTCCGTTTCGCCTTCTGCGAAATATTGAAGGTCTAATTGTAAAAGTTTGCTTTGTTTCAAAATAAGTTTCCTCCTGCCTTCGAATATTTTTCGTCGTCACGTCCGACGTGGGCATGTGTATTTAATAAAAAGGAATCGAATTTCGAAAACCCATAAAAGAGGATTCACGAAACCGATTCAATAGATAATTCGACTGTGTGACACATTTACAAGGAAAAATTAAAAATTATTTATTTTTCTTTTCCTGAAGTAATCTTTCCGCTTCAGGTCTGTCTGATTCTATTCGACTTCTTACGTTATCAGGCAGAATATCAAGCGAACGAATAGGCGTAACCTTATGACGACAATTCGGGTGAAAAATTAAGTTAGAACGTCGTAATTCTTCATACGTCATAAAGCCGTCTGTCTCTCCATTCATCGAAATAATTTGTCCTTCAAAATGACGGCAAGCGTCTTTTGCGTTATGAGAAGATACAATTGCAAGGTCAACGTTTCTATTTTTCGCTTCCCTACGTGTGCCTTCCACGTGTGCCTGTAACATTTTTGTACGTGTAACCATTTCGGAATAACGTTCAAGCGTCCACCTGCGTCCTTTGTTATCTCTTATCGCAATATTACCTTCTTCCTTAAAACGTTCACGAAGGGCTTTCTTCGTCGTCTTACGACCTTTATCTTGTGCCGCCTGATTCGACATTTCTTCTTTCGCTACATTACGAACCATACGAATAGTTTCTTCCTTCATTTGTTTGTTCGCCTGAAGAAGATCGTTGTACGTGTCTGTAATTAACTGATTGCGGGCGTCAAGAATAGAATCCGTAGCGGCTACCGCACCAATTGCGTCGTCAAAACTTTCTGCTTCCCCTAACGCAACAATCGTTTCAGCCTGTCCATTTTTAAAAGCCATTTCTATCTTTTCGTTAACCCATTCTTCCGTTTCTTTGTCTACCGTCTTTAAACGTGAAGCGATATAAGCCAACACTTTTCGCATTTCTGCCCGTTGAAATTCCTTATCCTCTCCGTAAGTCGAAAGCGAAACAATCTCGTCCAGTACGTCGTTCGTTGCCCTCTTATACGTTTTAATCATATGGTTCATATCCTTATCATATTCAGGCGGCGGTAAATCCCATTTCGGTTCAGCCATACGTTAACCCCTCCTATAACAGAAAAAAGAAGCGGGGAATTTTACTCCCCACTTCCTTCAGAACTTTCTTCGTTATTTGGCTGTTCGTCATTTCCCGTTTCTTCGTCAGTTTCCGTTTATTCTTGGAAAGCGGAAGGGTCAGCAAACAGTTCTTTATTTCGATCTTCTTCTTTCTTTGCGTCCTGTTCCATCTTTTCAAGTTCACGATCAGCCTGTTCTTCTGTAAGCCCGTCCATCTTCATGAGTGCCGTCTTTTGGCTGACGGTAGGCTTTCCACCTGTACGAACATTCATGATATTCGCAAGTTCTGCGTCGTCCTGCGGTAGTCCGTCTTTAAAGTGAATGATAGGCTCAACAATATCGTAATTAGCGTTACCCTGTTCATGTTCAAGCATCTGTGCGATAAGAAACATTTTCTTTAATCCTTTATCGTAGAATTGACGCTTACGGTTGATTTTCGCAAGTAATGAGTTCATACGAAATTTAATCGCAAGACCGCTTGACCCTGACGTTCCTGAATCGCCTTTTCCTAACGCAAGGGCAGGAATTTCAGCGTTCACAAGTAACATTTCCGTTACACGGTCAAGTTCTTCAAACGCCGATTGAAGTTGTCCATCCCACGTTATATATTGCGGAACAATATCGTCTTTACCCATGATTTCAAATACTTTGTCACGCCCGACGGCGAACATTGGATTGCCATGCTCATCTTCTCCAAGTACACCTGCGGGAACAGCAAGCGACGGGTCAGCGTGTTTGTCCAGTATTTCCGCAATACGTGAAAGGCGGTTGTTTATTTCGTCGAACATTGGCTTGTGTTCAGAAATATCGTCTATTCCCTGCCAGTCGTCGTCTGTTGCGTAATTTGGAATGTGTACGACAAGCGGGAAAGGAACGCCCGTTTCTACGGTTTTACGTTGGGAAGTAATTTCTTTTTCAATCTTCCATTCCGTTACTTCCATTCCACTTGTCATAAATGGCGTCATTTCAAATTTCGAATATACGATTTCGTTAGGATAATGACTTTCTACGTTTAAATACCATTCCTGATCTCCTGAACCTTCAATTGCTACTGGATAGGCAATGTGATAAATTTCAATTTCAGTTGCGTCACCAAACGATGTTTCAGGGAAAACAAATTTTGGATTCTGCGGCTCTATAATTGTTCGAAAAGGGTCGAATTTTTTCGGTACTTTACCGCCCCACTTCTGCCCCCAACGAATTTTTAAAAATGAATCACCACGAAAAGCGTTCCCTGTCGCTGATTGCTGTAACTTCATACGAAGATCATTTTCTTCAACAATGCGGTCAATCGCTTTTTGTTCTTCAGAATCGTCTTCCTTTCCTGCGGAAAACGTGGGTGATTCGCCAAAAAGAAAGTCAGCGGATTTTTTACAAATTAAACCCGCCATATTTGACGAAATATAAACGGATTCTGAAGGAATGTTTTGTAAACGCTGAAATACGTCATAATGGTCGCCTAAAAATAGCTGTTTATTTTCTTTATAGCGTTCAATACGTTCCCTGTGTCCTTGCGGCGGATAGTACCCGCCCTTTTCGAATAACGGCATAAATTAACCTCCCTCCATTTAATGTTTGTCTATCAAACCCCTTTCGGTTTTTTATGATGTGTCAGTTTCCGCATTTTCGTACCTGCTTCAAGTGCCATTTGTAAGGCGTCAGGAAGGTCGTCGTTCACCCCATTAGGGAATTGTTCTAATTGTTCAAGCAACAACCGCTGATGACGCATAAAACGAAGCGCACCGTTTTCAATTAGCGGTTCAAGTGCTTCAATCCGTTCTTCCTTCTTCGTTTTCGACTGGATAGGAAGAATTTTCGTCCGATAGATACCTTCTTTTGGCATAGCCGCACGAAGTTGACGGTAAAAGTCATGTTGCGCCGCTACCGTTTCAATCATGAATACTTTCGGATTGTACTTTTTCATAATTTCCAATGCTTTATTTAACGCTTGGTGTGCGGGAACTTTTTTCGCCCACGCTTCAACGACAAAATAAACGCCTGTCCGTCGATCACGGGCAACCGTTACAATAGCGTTATAGTCGGAATTTTTATTTTTACCCATAGCAATATCCCACGCTGTAAAGTATTCGAAGAACTTTTCTTTTTCGTGCTTTTCTTCGTAATCGAAATAACTGAACTCGTCAGGGCGGAATATAGCGTTTTCTGTATCAATCGGATTATTCATATACTCTGAATTGAACGCCCGTGTACCCATGTTTACCTTTTCGTGAATTAACGATTTATAATCCCAACGTTTAGACCAAAGAACCTCAACGCCCTTTTCCATTTCCGTCTGATTATCTTCAAACAATTGTTCAGCGTCAGCCTTTCGGTTTTCGTTTTCTTGGTCACGTAGAATAGTTTCAAATTCTTCCCATAAGTCACCACGTTCAGGTTCTTGTACAATAGCGGCGAACTTCTTCGAATGGAAATCGCTTCTGTTCATAACGTGCTGAAGAAGACCTTCCGCCGTGACCGCTGTTCCCATATAAATGAACGCTGTTTTATCAGGTTCACCTATTGGAATTACAACGGAATTGAACCAATGAATGTTTTTCTGAATTAGATCAGGCGTATTTGTATTCTTGGAAGATTCCAAGTCGTCACAAATTACTAAGTCAGGTCTATGCGCCCCGTTACGTTTACCACGTAATTGTTTACCAATTGAAGCGGCTTCGACCATCGTTCCAGTCAACGAAAGAAAGCCATGTTCGTTGTCCTTGTCGTTACGTGATTTTTCAGGCGACAACAATTCCCCGAAATCATTACGAAGTTTTTCGTTGTGTTTAAATTCGTCGCCAATCCATTCGATAAACTTTTTAGCGGCGGCGTCCGTTTCTGAAATAATCAGTAAGTAATGACGTTTGCCGAAAGCTATTTGATGAACTGGAAAGATATTCGAAAGATACGCTGACTTTGCGTGTCCACGTGGCGCACTCCACGCAACCCTTTTATTAATTTCTTCGTTTGAAACGACATTCATAATGTTCGTTAACTCTTGGTGAAATTCGGGGGCGTCTTCTATGCCAATTCCTTCAGGAATTAAGTTGCCGCCGTTTTCAGGATTGTATTCTTCCGAAAAGTATTCGTATGCGAACGATAGAAGATCGTTTTCACTTTGGTCTATACGTTTCAACGCCTTCAATTCTTCCATATAGTCGATTAGTTGATTCGTTCGCCTTTCGTTCAGGTTGCCGCTTTCTTTTCGTAGCTTGGAAAGCATATCAACCGCTTCCGCTATTAAGCCCATTCGTTCGTGTCGTTTCTCTGCGTCCGTTATAAACTTACGGTCAACGATTCCGACGTTTCCACTCATTCACCCCACCTCTTTAAATAGAAAAAAGACGCCCCTTTTTTGGGAACGCCTTTCGTTATTAATCTTCTACTGTCATAAATGGGGCAAAGGCTGAAATAACAAGCCGTGTTTACTTGAACAACTTTCCAATGCCTTTTCCTGTCGCTTTTCCGACTACCCTTCGACCAATGCGTTTCTTAACAGTGCCGTTCTTAACTGCGCTTATGTCTCCGAGTATTTTCGCCAATACGTACAAGAATGATCTGAATTTGTTTATGTTCATTTTATTCGCCGCCTTTCATAGCTTCCATAATTTTTTCAAACTGTTCGTTCGATAAGTGAACCGATTGCGTTTGATTCGTTATCCGATTGAAGGAAAGGATTTCAATTCCGTCTTCTCGTATCACCGCAACTTTACGGTCTTTTTCTAATTCAACAATATTTTCGTCCATCTTTCCGTTCCCCTTTCGTCTAATCTAAATAAATTATACGACGTATTTATTTACAAGTCAACAAGTTTACTACGAAAATTTTTAATTGGAAGCGGGGCGTTAACCCCGCCGCCTTTACGCTTGCTTGATGATATTTTTGGCAACGTTGATTTCACTTACAAAGTCAATTTCTTCGCCGTCTACGTTTCTAACGCTGTACCCTTGCGTTGGGAAGAACTTCGCCCTGATCGACATTCCGTTTGAAGCGTACCAAACTGTGTCTTTTTTCTCGAAAGTAACTTTCTGTGCGTTCGCTTTTTTCATTTCTTCAATTTCAGGAATTTCGACAATAGTGAGATTACTCATGAATGAAATTCTGTTATATTCACGGCTTTTTTCTGCTAGGTCTTTCCGTGAATGAAAACTGAACACTGTCCAATGCTCGTCTTTGTCTTTTTCCGTTGGATTTTTATAGCCGATAACAGCGAAACGGTAATCACTTTTGTCGCTTTTTCTTGTTGCTTCTCCACCGTCAGGAAGCGTAATTTTGTATTCGAATTTTTTACCTGCTACCCTTACGCTTGCGGTTGCTTTTGGTTCAACGTTTTCAGTCGCCGTTTCTTCTTCTTCTTCGTTTTCTTCTTCAACAAGAACTTCTTCTTCTGTACATTCTTCGCAATTGCAAGGCTTTACTTCACGAATTACTTTAAGTAGTTCAGCCTGTGTGTCTTCATGTCCAGTGTGACAACCCGTTGAAGGGAAATAAAATCCTTTTTCTGTGTAAGCCCAATATCCCATTGCCTTACCTTCGAAGTCTACTTCTGCAATCATGCCCTGATATTTGTTCGGTACTTGAATGTTTGTGTTGTTTTTCATTGTTAATTTCCCCTCTCGTTTATCTGATCTAAATTCATTATACGACGTATTTTATTATACGTCAACATGTTTACATAAAAAGTTTTAAAATAATTTTTGGGCATAAAAAAAGTACGCTTCCTTAACGGAAAACGTACATGTAAACTTTCATTCGTTTGGTTTTCGCAACCAACCCTTCGAGCATTAACATTTTATGTTCTTTCTTCATATTCTGCCAGTCGCTATTTTTAATTAACATCGTTAACCTACCTTTCGTAAATTAGTAAACATGTTTACAAGAAGGGCGAATTTAATCGCCCACGTTTTAACCTTTTACCAACGCTGAATATCTTGCGTAGTTATGACCTTGCGGGTCAACAACAATCATTTCGTTTGCTTGCGGCGTCGTGATACCGATACATTCACGATATGCGCCCTTGCGAAATTCGTCCATTTCTTCCTTCGTCCATTCGAACATTCTTTTGCTTTCGTGGGCTTCCGTTGCTGTCGTTGAATCCGTTCCACCTTTTCCGTCAAGAAAATCCCAATCCGCCATCATGCTTGTACTAAATTCGTTATATTCTTCTTCCGTCATAACCGCAACTTCAACGATTTTGTATCTTTCGCTTATCTTTTCCATGTATTCAATATCTTCCTGAATGTCTTCAATGTGGTCAACTTTGTTTGCGAATTTTGCCTTTTGGATTCCTGCGTTTGTGTTAAGTAATTTCATTTTTTATTTCCCCTTTGCGTTTTTATTATGTCCTTCCCTGAAGAACTAAATTCATTATACGACGTATTTTATTATTTGTAAACATGTAAACAATATTTTTATAAAAAAAATTCGCCCTTCCATTAGGAAGGACGTAAAGGTTTATTCGTTTATTGCACGTTCCATTTCGTCAATATTATCGACGCCTTTTTTATAGTATTTATACGCTTGCTTCCATTCGTCTTCGTCGTATGATCTAGCTTCTTCGAAGTAATGAATCGTTTCTGTCGTCCAGTCGTGAACAGCGTCGAACTGTTCAACGTAAGGTTCGATACGATACAGTTCGTGTAACGAACTATGTGAACCTTCTTCAATAGCTTCGTAACCTGTAAGCCTTTCTTCTGATTCAGCTTCTTTTGAATAATCAACGTTTTCTTCGTAGTTTTCTATTTCGCTAAGTGGAACGCCCACTTTCCCTGAAGGCGTTGGGTAACGGGTTAATTGCTCATTAACAATATACTTCAACGCCCCTAACGCTTGCGTTCCTTCAGGTTCAGTTTTAAACCCTTCCGTAGCTTTTCCGTAATTCGTCCATGTGTACCGATACGTTTCTTGTGTTTCTTTATCAAAAACCATTGAATTTTTGTAAAGTATTACGTCTTCAAAATCATCTTCAGGACGAAGAAATTCCGTAAAACCCGCTTCAGCTTCTTCCTTGCTAACACGCCCTTCTTCGGGAAGGCTGAACGTCGTCATGGTTTTGTGTAGCTTCTCATAACGATCTGACGTTTCTTCAGAATCGGCTTCCGACGTTTCCCCTTCGTTATTACTGGAAGAATCATCTGAAGACGCCTGTGCTTTCTGCGTAGACCCTTCGTTTTCTTCGTTACTTGCTTCTTCATTCGTACCGCAAGCGGATAACGCTAATAATGACGACAATCCAACTGTAACTAATTGCTTCTTCATGTATTGTAACCCCTTTGTAATATTTTCGTTACCAAACTGTAACAAAGTAGTGAAAACATGTAAACATATGTACAAAAAAAAGCCGCAACCCTGAAAGGGTTACGACAAAATTTATTAGTGATACCAAGTATCTGTTGTATAATTCCATTCTCCATAGTATTCTCCGCCTTGAGAATAGGTGAAATGAAATTCTAACCAACAAGTTCCTTCGTAAACAGGTGTAATATCACGGTCAAAAGGACTTTCTGAATGAACGTAACCTGTTCTTGTTGCAATAAGACCGTCACCTTCACGGTACAACCTCATTTCAACATCATAAGCTGTAATTGTATTGTTATTCCCTGATTTAGCGTCCAGTCTTACCTGTACTTCTTCCCAATTGTCATAAACTTTTAAAGTCGCATAGTGGTCATGTTCTGCAATTGGACTGTCTTGCAAGTTAAAAAATTCTTCAATTTCCGGTGTAGCCATGTTATCACCTCATGTAAATTTTTGCGTCCATTTTAACGCTTACAACTAAGACTGTTGTTAAAAGTCGCTATTTGTGACAACTTTCGATAAATTAATTAAAAAGCCGCAACCCTCAAAGGGTTACGACAACTTAACTTAATGCGTCCATTGGTGCGTGTAAATTGTGTCTACAACGGTATCAGTACCGCTGTGGAAGATAGTATATTTAACGAAAATATCACCTTCGCCCGTATGGACGCCGTAAATATCACGGTTAAACGGACTATAACCCGAAACCCAACCTGTTTTAATCGTAATCAGGTTAGTAGAACCATAATGTGTTTTACGGTATAGTGCGGCTTCTACGTCGTAACTCGCCACGTTGCCGCTAACGTCCGTTGTACTTCCACTAAGAGAAATAAGAACATGCTCGCCGCTAATGGTACGACCACAACCTTCTAAACCTAAGAATCGCAAGTCACTCGCTCTACAATGTGCGTCTGCCATATAAATCACCTCTTTTAAAATTTAGCGTCCATTTTGACGCCTATTACTAAATTAATCTGACTGGACGTTTAACAACGCCTAAAACAAAAAAAAGATAGGCTTTCGCCCACCTTTTAGAAGTTATATTCGTTGTCCTGCATGGCTTCAGCGATTTCCCGCATACTTGGTTCAATATAACGCCGTGACGTATCAACGGAATCATGCCCCGCCAAACTTGCGACAATTTCAACTTTCCCCGTAGAATCCGCCACGTTTTTCAGGAACGTATGACGCAATTGGTGAACCGTAAAATGAAAGTTCAGGTTTTCGTTCAATCGTTTCGCCATATGCTGAACGCCCCTTGTCGTCATTTGCGGCTGACGTTCTGACGTAAATAAATAATCGCTATCTTCCGCTTCTCTATACTGTAACCAATGTAAAATACTTGTCGAAGTCGATTTATTTAGCGGAATGTAACGAAACTTGCCGCCTTTCCCGCTTCGTACCGTCAAGATTCCACTTTTAAAATTAACGTCGTCCACTTTCAGGTTCGTTAATTCTTCGACACGTAAGCCGCAGTTAACTAATATCGAAAATATGGCATGATACTTAACCCGTTTAGCGTCGCCGTTTACCTTTTTTATTTCGTTAAAAATCGCTTTTATTTGGTCACGATCAAGCCATTTCGTTTCATTCTGACGGGCGACTTTTTTCGCCTTAATGTCGTTCATCGGATTTTCTTCAGCGTAGCCTTTCGCTATCATCACGTTAAAGAACGTTTTTAAAGATTGCATACGTCGGTTAATCGTTGCGGGCGCAGACCCCGAGTTTCGTAAATGTTGTGCGTATTTTTTGAACGTCGGCTGTGGGGGAAATATGCCCCCCGCCCCCCGTTGTGGGGGGTCAACGTTTTCCACGGAATCATTCACCCACTTATTGAAGTATTTCAGATCATACACGTAATTACGTACCGTGGCTTCACTTCGTTCATCTTTCTTCATTTCGTCAGCAAACATTTCAATATACTTTTGTTCAATCATTTTATTCGTTCATTCCTTTCGTTCAACTGATTAACTTTATTATACGACGAACACGATAAAGTGTCAACAACATTATATGACGAATTGTTTTCGTTCATTCCTTTACTGTCAGTGTTTGTTGCGTTTAAGTAAAATATTATTCGTCGTATATTCTATATTATGTGACGAACAATTTAAAGTATTTATGTAGGAAAGAAGACGATGATTAATCGCCTTTACTTTCATCAATTAAGTTACGAAGTTCATTTATTTCTTTGTCAATGTCTTCATTATCCTTGTCCTTATTGCTTACATTCTGCTCTATCTCCTGCTTCTCTACTAGCAGACCAAACAGCTTATAGAATAATTCAATAGCCTTAACATTTCCTTTAGTTGCTTGCTTCTTGTGTGCTGATAGAACGTCAGGTATTTCGTCCTTAACATTATTAAGCGACTGTTCAACGATAGCCTGTTTAAATTCAGGTTCAGTACGCCACCTGTGCAATTGTCTAACAGACACCCCACAACGTTCAGCTATATCGTCAAAGGACATACCCGCTTTATTTGGCATGGACAAGTACCCTATTGCTTGAACCTGCGTTTCCTTAAATTGTGTAAAGTCGATCATCGTTAACCTACCCCCTTTCGAAAATTTGAGAAGTGCCGTCCACTGAAGACGTAACACGGGAATTTTAAACGTAATCCCCCAACGTAAAAACGCCTATATACGCCTATACATAACAACGCCTGAACCTACGCCATATCAACGTTTAAGCACGTACCCCCTAACGAAATTTTAACCCCTATATACGTCTGATTTACGCCAATATTTACGTTAATCATAAATGTCAGTAACGCTTATTTACGTCCTATATTCGGACATAGCATTTTACGTTAGATTACATATCCCTGACGATCAATATTCGTCAATATTTACGACAATATTTCGTTCAATAAACGTAATAGATCGCTTTTTCTCTATACGTAGTTAACGTTAAGACGTAGTTCACGTTATTACGTCAAGATTTACGTAATCAATATACGTATCAATAAACGCAATAACGCTTTATTCCCTTACGGGAAATTGCCTTCGGCAATTATTGTTTTATGGAAATAAAAGAATAATTTATATAGGCTCTAGTTCAAAACATAGTTATAGTTCATGTAACTACTTCGTTACAATCCCCACTTCTTCGTTTTGTTACAACCTTCTTATTCTCTTTTTCCGACAAGTATTAAATTTAATTTCTACGTAAAAGACTTTTGCAACCCGATTCGTCGGCATGTACAAAAGCAAGGATTACGTATCATTGACCGTTTCGCTATCCCGTCGTTCTTTAAGAGTTTAGACGGTGCATTTTAACGGTTGAATACGTACCTTATGAATGACAAAAGCATGAACGCTAATGTCTCTTTCAATGAGTAATTGAACCAAACGTTCATCTAACAAGTCAGGACGAATATTTTTTATTTTGAAATGTTTACTTGTTTACTTTATAATATAATCGAACGTAAACAAAGGAGGTTATTCGTCTTGCAATATGAAAATAACGCAATACTCGACGTTCAATCCGTAGCCGTCTACCTTCGTAAATCACGTAACGAAGAAGGCGAAACGGACGTTTTACAAAAGCACCGTAACCAACTTTTAGACTTCGTTCAGTCTTACGGTTGGAAGTTTGACTTGTTTCAGGAAATCGGTTCTTCCGACGACTTGGAATTTCGGACGGAATTTAAGCGGCTACTGGAACGTGTACAAGCGGGAATTTACGACGCTGTTGTTGTCGTGGAATTTGACCGTTTAACACGTGGCGATTCGTATGACTACGGCTATATAAAACGCATATTTGCGGAATCACGGACGAAGATTCTGACGCCTTACGGCGAAATAATTGATCTATCCGATGAATTTAATGTGATGAACGACATGAAAGCCACAATGGGGCGTTACGAATACCTTCAGACGAAGAAACGCCTGAATGAAGGAAAATTGCGTTCTGCCCGTCTTGGTAACTGGGTTAACGGTACTCCGCCTTTAGGTTACGACTATGACCACAAGACAAAGAAACTCGTCATTAACGAAGACGAAGCGAAAGCCGTTCGAATGATCTTTTACCTTTATCACGAAAAGGGCAATTCGATGGATAACACGTCTTTCGAAATGAATCGACTTGGTTTTAAGACGAAAAGGAACGATTATTTCACCGTTACCAAGATAGGGCGTATTTTACAGAATCAGACTTATGTAGGACGTATCGTCTACGGAAAAAGCGAAGGAAGCGGGCATAAGCATAAGAAGTCCAAGACGTTACGTTATAAGCCTGAAAACGAATGGTTGGTTGTCGTGGACGACGCTCACCCTGCGCTTATCAGTAAAGACGTTTATGAACAGATTCAAATACAAATGACGAAAAAGCGGAGGATTCCGCCTAAAGCACGTTATTCAGGTTACGCCTTAACGGGTTTAATGCGCTGTAATCGTTGTAATTCCATTATGAACTTTACGAAAAAGCAACTCGTAAAAGCAGGTTGGAAATGCTACGTTCGAACCTGCGTAACGCCTGACCCTTTCGGAAATCGCTGTAATTGCCGTGGCTGTGACGCAAGTATTGTACTTGATTATGTGCGTAGAAATATCGAAGAATATATTCCCCGTCTTATGGAACAACGTGATATGGGCGAAAATGATTCGGTTGAACGCCTGAATCGCAAAATTAGCGGATTGCATACGGAAATAGATAAGCTGAAGGAAGGCATTGGACGTATTAAGTCACTTTTCATTGACGGCATGATTGATAAAGAAGAAATGAACGGAAAGCACGAAGAACAGACTTCGAAAATTGAAGAAAAACAGCGGGAACTTCGTGAAGCGGAAAAAGAACTTGCTTATGCGTCCAGTGAATCGGTAGACGACAAAATTGAACGCTTGGAAATCGCTAAACGGGAATACGATCTTACTGACCCGTTCAGTTCTGAAACGAACGAATACCTGAAAGAAATTATTGATTGTATCTATTATGATAGGGTCGATGATGAAATAAGTTTAAAAATCGAATTTATGTAATGCCCTGAAGCCCTGTTGTTTCAGGGTTTTTCTTTTGTATTATATAGTTGCATTTAGATTCTGCCACCAATGGCACGTTGAATACCCAATGGACACCATAAGCGGTTTGTTTTCTGCCTCCGCCTTTTCAAAAGCATCTGTTCCCCATGGATACCAGTCCACCGGGTTGTTTTTATGCTGCTGGAGATAGGGCGATTTTTCGTATTGTAGACGGTTCAACCAATCACGTCCTTTCTTGTTAATATTTATTCACGAAAAAGACGCTGCCCAAACAAGGACAGCGTGTTTACCAGTTATCCGTTTATTGCTTTTTCCATTTCGTCAATATTATCAACGCCTTTTTTATAATACTTATAAGCTTCTTTCCATTCTTCTTCATCGTATGATTCGGCTTCTTCAAAGTAATAAATTGTTTCTGTCGTCCAGTCGTGTACGGCGTCGAATTGTTCAACGTAAGGTTCAAGCTGGTGAAGTTGGCTTAACATACGTTGTGAACCTGCCTCAATAGCTTCGTAGCCTGTGGGATTCTTCCCTTCTTTTTCTACAAGCTCCCCTGAGGCAATAAGAGTTTTTTTGTCCCCTTTGTATTCATCTAAATTTTTTAAAGGTGTACCTGCGTTTTCTTCGAATATTGAAGGATAAAATACCATGTCATGATTCACTCTATATTTTAACGCCCCTAACGCTTGCGTTCCATACGGTTCGGGCTTGTCTTCCTGCGATAATGTATCGTAATTGATCCAGGAGTAAGTATACGTTTCTTTCGTATTTTTATAAAAAATCATCGAATTATCATAGACAATAACATCTTTGTACTCGTCTTCTGGTCGAAGAATCTCCCCAAACCGCAGTTTTGCTTCCTTACTACTTAGACGTCCTTTTTCGGGAAGGCTGAACGTGGCCATCGTTTTGTGCAACTTTTCAAAACGTTCGGACGTTTCTTCAGCCGCCATTTCGGCTGTTTCTGTCTTCGTATCTTCTTCACTGGAAGAATCATTTGCAGAAGCCTCGTCTTTATTCTCCTTGTTTTCGCTTGAATCACTGCCTGATTCTTCCGAAGTTACACAAGCAGATAGTGCTAATAGTGATGACAGACTAATCATAACTAATTGTTTCTTCATGTCAGGTGCCCCTTTATACTATCACTCTAATGTTTGGTAATTGCTTTTTACCATTACTATACCAATTTTTCGATTTTAAATAATGCATTGCCTGGCATATAGTTAGATTTTACCCCTTGTTTTTAATAGAAGCTTTCCCCTGCCCCGGGCAGCTCTCTTTTAAATTTTTATGATAGAATCTAAATGTAATGATTATCATAAACTGTTTAAAAAGTGAGGATACACAATGATTGCAAAAACGGAAGAGGATTTTCAGGGTTTACGGGAAATTGGCGAAATTTGTGGAACGATTCGGAACAAACTAGTCCAGGCTGCTAAACCAGGGATTACAACAAAGGAACTCGATACCATTGCAGAAAAGCTGTTTGAACAATCAGAAGCTCAATCTGCCCCGAAAGGAGTGTACGACTTTCCCGGCCAGACGTGTATCAGCGTCAATGAAGAAGTAGCGCACGGAATCCCGGGCGATCGGGCCATTCAGGAAGGCGACCTTATCAATATTGATGTTTCGGGTTCGAAAAACGGCTATTTCGCAGATACTGGGGTTTCCTTTGTGATTGGCAGTGCTGAACCGGTGTTACAAAAAATATGCGACGCTGCCAAAGAAGCATTCGATGCCGGCCTGGAGAAAGCTAAACCCGGGGCAAAAAAGAGCGCTCTCGGAAAAGCTGTACACAACGTGGCAAAGCAGCATGGTCTGACGGTTATCAAAAATCTTACCGGGCACGGCATTGGACGCTCGATTCATGAACCGCCGGAGCATATTTTTAACTACTTTTCCCGTTGGGACGATGAAATTTTAAAGGATGGAGCGGTCATTGCCTTTGAGCCTTTTATTTCGACGTTTGAAGAGGAGGTTTTTCCGGCTGAAGATGGCTGGACCCTGTTGACCGATGACAGCTATGTAGCTCAATACGAGCATACAATTATTCTCACCAGGGACGGCCCGATTATAACTACACTGTAGGCTCGTAATTTTTTCTTATCTATTTACCGCTGCAGGCGATTTTTCTCCTGACCTATGTCTAAATCTTCACGAATACGGGAACAGCCTACTATCATCCCGTTCAGGAGGTTCATTATGCCAGCACAACAAACAATCAGTTCCTTTTTATATGACTGCCTTGCAAAAGAAGGTATTACAGAAATATTCGGCGTACCGGGCGATTATAACTTCGCCCTGCTTGATGAGCTTGAAAGCTACAGCGGCATTCGCTTTGTTGATAACAGAAATGAGCTGAATGCCGGTTATGCGGCAGATGGCTATGCGCACGTCGCAGGCCTCAGCGCTATGATTACCACGTTCGGCGTGGGGGAGCTTAGCGCTTCGAATGCTGTTGCCGGAGCCTACAGTGAACACATTCCCCTCATCCATATTGTCGGCTCACCCGCCTTCTCTATGCAGGAAGCCGGGACTAAAGCCCATCATACATTAATGAACGGCGACTATTCGGTGTTTCTGCGCATGCATCAGGAAATCACCTGTTATGCAGTAAAAATCACCCCCGAAAACGCCGCCGAGGAAATTCCAAAAGCGATCGCTTCTGCCGTCCGTGAGCGAAAGCCGGTTTATCTGGATATTCCGCAGGATACAGCGACCACGCGCATCGAGACTCCCGGTATCCAGCAGGAGCTTTCCTACATGAGCGATGAGCTGGTCGTGCAGGAAACAGCCCAGCTGATGAAGGAAGCCATTGATCAGGCAGAAAAAGCGGTGCTGCTTGTAGATATTTTTACCTCCCGCTACCACATGGAGAACATTATTTTACAGCTGGCAGAACATTTGAACATTCCGACAGCCCAGATGATGCAGGGCAAAAGCGGGTTCAATGAACAGCATCCGCTATACATCGGTATTTACGCCGGGGCCTTCGGCAGCCAGCAGGTGCGCGATTATGTAGAGAACGCTGATTTAATTATTACTGCCGGATTGCTTGAATCCGATTTTAACATGGCAAAATTCACTGCCGATCTCCCGGCGGAAAAACGGATCGATATCCAGCCACAGGAGATTTCCATTCAAAACAAAGCACGGTACAATACAGTGGTTGAAGAAGTGATTGATGCTCTTACCTTAATGGAGTGCCGTACGTTTGAACAGATTGGCTATCTTCCGTCCTTCTATGATTTTCCGTCCGAAAACTATTCGGAACGACTGCTGGCAGAAACGTACTATCCTATTATCCAAAAGCTGCTCCAGCCGAAGGATATTGTAGTCGTCGAGACTGGCACATTTTCTTACGGACTGCCGCACGTACGTCTTCCTGAGAATACGCTTTTTATTTCCCAGGGCTCCTGGCAGAGTATCGGATACGCCCTCCCGGCGGCCTTCGGGGCCGAGCTTGCAGCTCCTGGCCGGCGCGTCCTGTTATTTATGGGAGATGGATCGTTTCAGCTGACCGCCCAGGAGCTTAGTGCGATGGCCGAGCAGAATCTTAAGCCGGTTATTTTCTTTTTAAACAACAAGGGCTACACTGTTGAACGTTATTTAAACACAGAAAATACCCATGCCCGCTACAATGATATTCCGCATTGGGATTACATGCAGCTCGTAAAAAGTTTTTATCCTGCCGCGGAAACGGTGAGCGTGTCCACTTCCACAGAATTTGAAGAAGCCGTGGCCCGCATTGGCCAAAACGATACGCTCCATTTTATCGAAATGAACGTCGATGACCAGATGGATGCGCCGATTCATCTGAAGCGGCTTCGGGAATTTGCCGAAGGCAGCAGCTCATAGCAGCAGTTAAAAGCTAATCTCATTTCATAAGGAGATTAGCTTTTTTATTCGGCATTATCGTTTAATCAGCACAGACAATTCACTCTCAAACACTTTCGTGTTCTCTTGATTGTATGTTCTGAGCATCACCGTGAGGATGCCTTCGTTTTTCCTTTTTGCTTCTATGTTGGTCACTTCCGCATACACACGCAGTTCATCACCCGGGTACACCGGCTTGATGAATTTGATATGGTTCATTTCTGTACCCGCTACGACATCGTCGCCGTACACCCCTGTCTCTACCCACAATTTGAATGTGATACTTATCGTATGAATACCGGAGGCAATAATGCCATTAAATCTCCCCGCTTGGGCTTTCTCTTCGTTTACATGCATATACTGCGGATCGAACTCCCGGGCAAACCGCAAAACATCATCCTTAGTCACCCTGTATGCACGTGTTTCAAATTTCTGGCCGGGGGTAAAAGTATCCAGCCTCATTTTTTCTCCTCCTCGTCCTTTTACATTAAACCAATTACAAAATATCATTTCCACCTTAGTATACTGCCTCTGTTTATAAAAACATCTAAATTTTAAAATTCCTGTATGTTTTTAAAAGAAATGGCAACTCTACGTTTAGACTTTGCCGTTATCGGCTATAACATAATCAGTACAGCATATTGCGTGGCGGGAATAACCAGATAAAAAGCTGGATTATGAGCCAGAGAAAGGAGACACCTTCTTTTTCTGGCTCTTTTTTTATGATTTCAGAAAGGAGGGCGGTCCACCAAGCGCCAGGGCGGTATGTTGTCTTTTTCACGACATGAACTATAAACATCCAATTAGATAGACTAACTATTTACTACAAAAAAGGAGTTATTCATTTATGTTTTTTCACCGTAAAGAGCTGCAATTTCACGCGAAACCAGACCGTCCGGATCCCGTCTTTGCCAAAAAACTGCAGGAGATTCTCGGCGGCCAGTTCGGTGAAATCTCTGTAGCGATGCAATACATGTTTCAAGGATGGAATACCCGCGGCAACGAACAGTATAAGGATATGTTGATGGATACCGGCACAGAAGAATTTGGCCATATTGAAATGATCGCGACCATGATCGCCCAGCTGCTCGATGACGCTCCTGTAGAAGAACAGGAAGAAGCAGCTAAAAACCCAGTTATCGAATCCATAATGGGAGACATGAACCCGCAGCATGCGATTGTTTCCGGACTCGGCGCCGTTCCTAAAGACAGCAATGGTGTTCCTTGGAATGCAGGCTATATTATCGCGAGCGGCAATGTGCTCAGTGATTTCCGGGCCAACCTTAATGCGGAATCGCAAGGACGCCTGCAGGTAGCACGCCTGTATGAAATGACCGAAGACAAAGGTGTCCGTCAGATGCTTTCTTTCTTACTCGCCCGTGATACGATGCACCAGAATCAGTGGGCTGCAGCAATTAAAGAACTCGAACAAAAAGAAGGCTTTACTGCACCGTCCACTGTACCGGCACAGTGGGAAGCAACTGAGTTTTCCCACCAGCTGATGAACTTTTCTGAAGGAGAGCAAAGCGCAAATCTTAACTGGCTGAAAGACAAAGCACCGGACGGCCAGTCCTTTGAATATGTATCGGAGCCGAAGGCTCATGGAGGCAAGCCTGAGCTGAAGCCTGCTCCTGACTATATGCACAACACTCTTCCAAATATGGACAAACAATAATTATTAGTAACCAGTTTTATTCACTTCTTTTTTTCGTTGAAAGCCTCCGATATTCATTTTCGGAGGCTTTTTATTCGAATTAATTTCATTACCCGCGAGCATAAACTAATCCGTACAGATATCATATTTTCCCGAAACTTATCAGAATACATCAATAAGGATAATGGTTTAAATAAGAAGCCTGGTACGTTTTTCATGCGTAAGGTGTGATTTCACAAAAGCTATTTGCTGAACTAAGTTAAAGCCTTTGAAAATAGCTAGACCCTATTTCGTGAATGCCTGGCTTTTCATCCTAACTTCCCTATAGAAAAAGCAGAGATGCCCACAAATAATTTCGATTGGCTTCAAGGGGTTCGAAATTCAAAAAGCTATAGAATATTATACGAAAATAGCCAGCAAATAAAGCAGTTCATATAAACCTGCGCCACGATAAAATTTTTGCTTTTCAAATTTATACCTGAGAATCCCCCAACATATTAGCCGGATTTTGGGCAAAAACAAGATTCGCTTTGTACTTATGTTTCTACCGTTAGTGCTTCAAGAATCAGGCGCTTAAAGGCAGGTGTCATATTTTTCAGTTGATCGATACTGTAAACCCCTACATAATATTGAATAATCAGACCATCTACAAAGGCGACCACTACCGAAGCCCCGTAATCTGTATGCAGCGCAGGATAATTCTTATCCCGGTCAAGCTCTTTTAGCTTTTTCTGCAAATGTCCCACCATTTCATTGAAAGAACCACTAAAGGTGCTTTGATGAATTTCCTTTCTTGTATAACGGCTTAACACACTTTTAATATTATCCATATTTTCTTCATTATATGCCCATGAATCATACAAGAATTTTTCTACGAAGTCTTCTACGTTTCCGCTCTCATTACCTTTCACAGCCCTCACATAATCTTCTTCCAATCGACTGAGAATTTCATCCATTTCCTGACCCATGCGTGCACTCATAATATTACACTCTCCCTTAATTTTATACTGAAGATGTTATTCCCTGAGAATCATCGTTACAACCGCTATATTTTATAGTTTGTTAATTTACTTTTATTACAGGTAATTGTCTACAGTACAAAAAAAGTAATACCCTTTATTAAAAGGATATTACTTTTTGAATTTTGGATTACCAGCGGGCGGTCACCATTTTCTTGCGGGTGTAGAACTCCACGCCGTCCTTGCCGTTCGCATGCAGGTCGCCGTAGAAGGAATCCTTCCAGCCCGAAAACGGGAAGAACGCCATCGGCGCCGGCACCCCGACGTTGACCCCGAGCATCCCGGCATCGATCGTCTCCCGGAATTCGCGGACGTGGTGCCCGGAGCTTGTGAACAGGCACGCGCCGTTCGCAAASCGSGACTCGTTCGCCCACGCGATGCCGGCGGTCAGGTCCGGCACCCGCACGATGGACAGGACCGGCGCAAACAGCTCGTCCTGCCAGATGGTCATCGTCTGCTGCACGTGGTCAAAGATCGTCGGGCCGATAAAGTAGCCCTCCCGGGCCACCTC
>NZ_NPFA01000001.1 GCF_002265875.1 Marinococcus halophilus | reverse complement strand
TTTTGATGCCTACAATCAAAAGTTTTCCACCCGCTGCCACCTGGGCTTCGCCCAGGCCCAACATCAATTGGAAGATATGTTTCAACGGCAGGGTTAACTTCAAGGCTGGAAAAGGACAGCCGTTTACACAAAATTATTGACGGTCCCTTGGTGGCATAATGTGTTTACAAAAAGATTATTCAAAAACAGAAAAGGGAACAAGTAAATATTAGCTTTGTGTAACAGGAGGGGAAAAAGTGAATTTAACATCAGGGCCGTCAAGCAGATACACTTTCTCCATTGAAGAGATGGCTGAAGAAATCATGAGCGTGATCGCTGAGTCCCTTCACGTGGACTCCGTTTATATTGCAAAAAGAGAAGCTGCTTATATGGACGTGTTGAGTGCTTACAATAACCGCGGGGAGGAGCTTGTGTCCCCGGGGATGAAAGTAGAGCATGAAGCCTCGTTTTGCCAGTATGTGTTGAGAAATGACAAACAGGAATACTTTCATTTTTCCGACGCAGTGAATGATGAAGAAACGAAAGAGCTTTTGATGCCGAAAAATTTTAATGTTCATACCTTTTTGGGCGTATACATCAAGAACCAGGAAGGCGGCCCGTTTGGCACGCTCTGCGTATTAAACCGCGAGCCCCGTGAATTTAAGAAAGAAGAAATTTCGTTGATGCAGACGTTCGGTAATTTACTTAGCTATTTGATCCGTGTAGACCAAATGAATGAAAAGATAGATGTGCTCGGGTACCCGATTGTACCGATAGGCGAAGGCATTGCGGTGCTCCCGCTTGTCGGGGCGATGGATGAAAACAGATCGAACCGTTTAATGGAGACAGTACTGCAGGAAGTGTACGGTGGAAAATACGATTATTTTATGATCGATGTCTCGGGTGTCTCAGCCTTTAACGAAACATTTACAATGTATCTTTCCCAGGTTATTCAGGCATTGAAGCTAATGGGCATTGACCCTATTTTAACCGGCGTCCGACCGGATATGGCGGTACAGGACGTCCGCAAGGATATACTTGGAGAAAATATTATAATTGAAAAAAGCCTGGAGACAGCGCTCAAATCGATTGGCTTCCGACTGGTAAGGGACGAATAACAGAAAGCGGTGGATGAATTACATATCAAGTTGGAAAAGGGAGCCTGGTATGCTTACAAAAGCGGAACAAATGGATGAAAGAATAAAAAGTGAAAAAAGAGTCACCGTATCCTCGGTGGAACACATTGTTTTTGACATTTTTGGCATTTCGCTGCGAAGTATAGCAGCCGACCCAAAAGCTCCCGGCGCGCAGAGAACGCACCCTCTTTTCAAGGAATGGGCCGGAGATGAGGGGGGAAAGGCAGGTAAAGAAGAGCTGCTAGCATACGCTTTTGCCCGCTTGCCCGCCGGGTTCTCCGGAGAGATGGTGCGAGAGGTAATTAACGACGTGTACCGGGTGAATCTCAGCGGCATTTCGGCTCTCGAGGCCTCCCTGTTTTCCCTTTTTTCTAAAGGGAAGTGGGTCAAGCAGGACGAGTATGATTTGTTTGTGCTGAACACTGGATCCACAGATACAGAAGTCACCGTTTCGGTCACGGACCACTTTATCCGGCAAACAGGCTCCAGCGTTCTTCCCGCCGGACTTTACAAAGACTTGGAAGCTCTAGGGTATTTTTATGTGCCGGAAAAAAACCAGTTGAAATACTTGAGCCCGTCCGGCTGTCCGGTCGGCGATGCATTTAAAAAACAGACCATCGAAGCTCTTGAAAAAGCAGGGCAGCAAATCCAGATGTAAACACCCATTTCTTCGGAAAGGGTGTTTTTTCATGATAAATACGCCTGGAGGCGTAGGAAAGATAGACCCCGGGCTGCTCCCGGCCGCTGGGTAACCGGCGTAAGATAGAGGTACAGGAAGGGGGAAACACCATGTGGAAAAAAATCGGACTAGCAGCAGTGATTACCGTCGCAGCCATCGTAGTTTTATCTAACCTAGGGTCGCTGCTCTTACTCGCAGCCGGAGTGGCGCTGGCCTATATCGTCTACCGCCAGTTTCAGGAAAGCACGACCACTGCGGCACGGGTTTTCTGGGTAATTACAGGTATTGCCGCGATATCGCTTGCGCTCACTAACATCTATGCAGTGGTTGCACTTCTCGGCCTCTATGCAATGTACTGGAGCGTGAAAAAATGGAATGGGGACGAGGTAGACATCGACCGCCGCGCCAGAACAAAAGATCCGTTCACAGGCTTTGAAGAAGAATGGAAAAAACTAAAGCGCAGATAAAAAGGAGGAATGCATGATGGCAGGCATTTGGCAGCAGTTCAAGCAGGATGTCGAACACGAATGGGAGCGGTGGAATATGAAAAAGGAGCCAGACAATCCGATCACTTCACTGAACCGCTATATTAGGGAAGCAGAGCGTGAAACGGAAAAGGTGCACAGGCTCACAGAGCGCCAGCGCCGGCTGGCCGAAGAATTTCAGTACGAACTGGACGAAGCAGAAAGCATGCTCGATAAACGCAAGCAGCAGGCTGCGGTAGTGAAGCATTACGAGGAAAACGAACTGTATGAGGTTGCCTTAAGAGAGATTGAACAATACGGCGACCGGGCACAAAAGCTTGCTGCGATGAAAAAGGAAGCTGAAGAACAGCTGCAGACAATAGAAGAGCGGCACGAGGAAATGGTCTACAAGCTGAAGGATATGCGTTTGAAACGTATGGAGTGGATGGGGCGGGAAAATATAGCCCGGGCAAACTACAATATTTCCAAGCTGTATCAGAAGGACGGATGCGAGCCCGAAGCCCGTTTCAGGGAAGTGGAGCATCATATAGAAAGCATGGAGCAGTATCATGAGAAGCAGTACGAGCATTCCACCTTCGATGAACGGGTAGCGCGTCTGGAAAAGCGGAAGACAGAGGCGGGACAGGAAAAAGCGTGATAAAATAGAGACGCTGACAGCGGCGTCTCTATTTTAACCTACATAAAACAACAAAGGAGGGTTCCTATGTTTTCCCACATATCAACGAAAATGATCCAATTCGTGTTTTTTACGGGAATCCTTCTGTTCATACTGGAATTTTTTTCGGACGGAGCGGGCCTGCTGCCCGTACTCTTTTTCTTCACCCTGTTTATTTTTATCGGAAAGCGGACGAAAAGGCGGACGCTCGCCACCATTTTCTGGTGGACCGGATGGATCGGCCTGGGCCTTACAGCGGTCACTCTCTGGGCCGTCCAGTTCTGGGTGATTGCCTTTTTTGTACTGCTGCTTCTGCAGATGCGCCGCTCGGGCCGGGAGCCCGTCGAAGAACAGGCAGAGGTGGAGGAGCTGAGCGGCAGAATTGAGAATTACGAACGGGACGAACTGCTTGGCAACCGCCTGTGGGGACGGGAGAAGGTCGGACGGAAGCCATTTCACTGGAAGGATATTAACGTAATCGGCGGCGTTGGCGATAAAATGGTTGATGTGACCAATACGGTGCTGCCGCAGCAAGCGGTGATTATTATCCGCCACGGTTTGGGATCAGTGACTGTCTACGTACCGTACGAAGTGCACGTGGTCATTCGTCACAGCACGCTGTACGGGCGTGTGCGCCTGTTTGGGAAAGAAGAAGCAAAGCGCTGGAACCAGACGGTTACCTTACGTGTTCCAGCGGCAGATAAAGATGTTCCCACGCTTTACATTTTCACCTCGCTGCTCAGTGGGGATCTGGAGGTGGAGCGGCGATGAACAGCTTTATGAAAGCAGCGGGATGGGGGATTGGAGCAGCCTTTCTCATCAGCAGTGCCGCTGTCGTTCCGCTGCTGTTGCTGCTTCCTTTTGATATGTGGGATGTGCTCACAGGACAGACAGCGAGCGGTCTGCCATATGTGTTTTTGCTTGTTGTCCTGATTGTTCTTCTTGGCACCGCCCTTGGTTTATTGGTGCAGCGGGCCTGGAGTGCCCGCTGGCAGCAGATGCAGGCTGTGCTGGAGCGGTTGGGCAGGGGAAGCTCTAAAACAATCTGGCCGGCGGATATGTACCGGGAAGTAGAAGAGCTGCGCACGGAGATTGAAATGGTGGAGCGCCAGCTGCAGGGGCAGGCGGAGCGGGGGCAGAAGCTAGCTAAGGAACGGGCCGAAGACCGGGAGAAAAGCCTGCAGGAAGTGATTTCGCAGGAACGAAACCGGATTGCCCGCGAACTCCACGACTCGGTCAGCCAGCAGCTGTTTGCAGCTTCTATGATGATATCTGCGGTGAATGAAAAATCCGGTGCCAGGGAAGCGTCACGGGAATGGCAGACCATTGAGCGGATGATCAATCAATCCCAGCTTGAAATGCGGGCCCTGCTGCTTCATCTTCGGCCGGCTGCGTTGAATAAACAAACCCTTCAGGAAGGGATAACCGAGCTGCTGAATGACCTGACGACGAAAGTGCCTCTGCAGATTAAACACGTGATCGAGCCTTTTCCTATTGAAAAGGGAGTAGAGGATCAGCTATTCCGGATCAGCCAGGAATCTATCTCCAACACGCTGCGCCACGCAAAGGCAACCGAGCTGAAGGTGTCACTGCTGCAGCGCGAAGAATTTATTATCCTGCGCGTCCAGGATAACGGGGTTGGATTTTATATAGAGGAAGAAAAACCGGACAGCTACGGGTTAAGCACGATGAAGGAACGGGCGGAGGAAATCGGTGGGCATTTTCATTTGGTGAGCCTGCCGGGAGAAGGCAGCCGCATCGATGTCAAAGTACCCTGGTTGTCCAAGGGGGGAGAAAATTGATTACCGTCCTGTTTGCAGATGATCATGAAATGGTACGGATTGGCGTAACGTCATATTTGTCGACACAGCCGGATATGGAGGTGGCTGCGGAAGCTTCAAGCGGCCGGGAAGCGGTTAAATTAGCTCTCGAGCTCAGGCCGGACATCATTCTGATGGATCTTGTGATGGACGATATGAATGGAATTGAAGCGACGGAAAACATTATGGAGGCGTGGCCGGAAGCTAAAATTATTATTGTCACGAGCTTTATCGATGATGAAAAGGTGTATCCGGCACTTGAGGCAGGAGCGGTAAGCTATATTTTAAAGACCTCCCGGGCCGGAGAAATCGCAGCGGCCATCCGGAAAACGCACGAGGGGCAGTCGATCCTGGAACCCGAAGTGGCCGGGAAGCTGATGGTGAATATGAAACGGCGGGACCGGAGGGAGCTGCATGAGGAACTGACCGCGCGCGAGTTTGAGGTGCTGCGGCTGCTTGCGGAAGGAAAAACCAACACCGAAATTGCGGAAGAGCTGTTTATCGCTTTGAAAACGGCGAAAGTACATGTAAGCAGCGTCCTCCATAAGCTGCAGGTCCAGGACCGGACCCAGGCAGTCGTTTATGCGTATAAGCATCATCTATTTTAAAAAGCTGCCCCCTGAATAAGGGAAGCAGCTTTTTTGATACGGAGAGCTATGCCCACCACATGTCGACCGGGCGCTCGGAAATGTTGACTGAGTTTAGGTTTTGCACGGCCCGCTCGAAGCCTTCATCAAGCGACATGATTGGGTCTTCGTGCTCGATGCTGACTACATGGTCATAGCCGAATGTCCGAAGGGCACTGATCATGTCGCTCCATTCCTTCATGCCGTGGCCGAAGCCGACCGAACGGAAGCTCCAGGCCCGGGTCTGAACGCTGCTGTATGGCTGCATGTCGGTGAGGCCGTACATGTTGACGTTATCCTGGTCAATGTACGTATCCTTGGCGTGAAAGTGGTGGATTGCTCCTTCTTTCCCAAGGATTTTAATCGCGGCCACCGGATCAATTCCCTGCCACCACATGTGGCTCGGATCAAGGTTGGCGCCTACGGCTTCATTAGTTGCCTCCCGCAGCTTTAAAACCGTGTACGGCGTATGGACCAAAAACCCGCCGTGCGGCTCGATGCCAACCTTGATGCCGTGCTCTTTAGCATAGCTGCCGACTTCCTTCCAATATGGAATGAGCTTTTGCTCCCACTGCCAGCTGTAAATATCTGAGTATGCACTCGGCCACGGGGCGACCGGCCAGTTTGGATGCCTGGCGCTTTCGTCGCTGCCGGCAACTCCCGAGAACGTATTGACAACCGGGATGTCCAGGAGACTGGCAAGCTGCACGGTTTTTTTGAACGTTTCGTCCGCATCCCTGGCTTCCGCTGGATCTGGGGAAATTGGGTTGGCATGGCAGCTGAGCGCGCTGACGGTTAACTCCCGGGCATCGAGCGCTTCCTGAAACTGCTTGCGAGCGTCTTCACTGTTTAAAAGCTTGTCCACATCTGCGTGGGCGCTGCCGGGGTTGCCGCCGGTACCAAGCTCTACCGCCTGCACTCCGGCACGCTTCACTTTGTCGAGCATGTCTGTAAAAGCCAAATCAGCATAAAGGACGGTAAAAACGCCAATTTTCATTATTCAACACCTTCTTTTCCGATAGTAATAAACTGGCCGCGTTCGCTGGAGGCAAGGGCTGCCAGAATGACAGCAAGAGCCCGCTTTCCATCATTTCCGGATACTGGAGCTTCTGTATTTAAAACAATGCTCTCGGTAAAAGCGTCAATCACCCCGGAGCTCTCCTGGCCGCCGGCATCGTTTGTTTGAATGCCGCCCAGCTCGTAGCGGACCGTGTGGCCGTTTGTATAGTGGGCAGTCAGCGAATGGACCGGGTCATCCTCAAGCCGGAGCGTGCCTTTCTCCCCGTAAATGATCGTGGAGTTATCTTCCTCGGGTACATACGCCCAGCTTGCCGTGAGAGTGCCAATTAAGCCTCCTGCTGTTTTGAGCAGGCAGATAGCGTTATCATCCACCGTAATATTTTCCTTCGCGTTGTTTTCCACGAAAGCCGCCACCTGGGTTACCGGCTCATCGAGCAAAAACTGGATCAGGTCGGATTTGTGTACGCCAAGGTCGCCCATGGCGCCGATAAAGGCTTCTTCCTTGCGGAAAAACCAGCTGTCCTTGCCGTCAATGCTCCACCCTTCCGGCCCTCCGTGGCCAAATGTCGTCCGGAAGCTGAAGATCCTGCCAAGATCGCCGTTTGCAATCAGCTCTCTTGCTTTCACATGGGAAGGAACGAAGCGCTGGTTGTGGGCAATCATTAATTTTTTGCCGCTGCGTTTTTCAGCCTCTATCATTTCTTCGGCTTCCTGTTCGCTTGTTGCCATTGGTTTTTCGCAGAGCACGTGCTTGCCGGCAGCGAGGGCGTCGATGCTGATCCGGGCGTGCATATGGTTGGACGTGCAGACGCTGACGGCATCGATTGAGTCATCCTTTAACAGTTCAAGGTAATCCGTGTAGGCCGCAGCCCCGAGAGGAGCGGCCGTTTCCTCGGCGCGTTCCTTTACGAGGTCGCAGACCGCCCGGATAATAGTATGTGGATTTGCTTCGTATTCGGGAATGTGGCGGTTTCTTGCGATGCTCCCGCATCCAATGACGCCAATGTTTACTGTTTTCATATGAGTCCCACTCCTTTTTGTATATGGTTGACTATTCTTTTACTGACCCGCTCGTTAGCCCGGAAACAATCCGGCGCTGGAAAATCAAAACGAGAATGACAATCGGGATGGTAACGATAACGGTAGCGGCGGAAATGTCTCCCCACGGTACTGTGTATTCACTCTGGTAAAAAGAGATTCCGACTGGAATCGTCCGCCAGGCATCGGCGGTGTTAATCGCCAGGGCGAAAAGGTATTCGTTCCAGGCTGCGATAAAAACGAGAATCGCTGTTGTAAAAATGCCCGGTGTAGCGAGCGGCAGGATGATCTGGCGGTATGTCTGGAACGGCGTAGCGCCGTCCAGCTTGGCCGATTCTTCGAGCTCCCACGGGATTTTTTGAAAGAAGGTAGCCAGAATCCAGATGGCTAGCGGCAGGCTGATGGTAATGTACGGGATCACGAGACCGATGTAGCTGTTGCGAAGTCCCGTGTCGGTCACAAAGTTAAAGATCGGGGACAAAATCGCAATCGGCGGAAACATTGATGAAGCCAGTACCAGGCCTAAAATTAAAGTCTTGCCGCGGATGGGGAGCCTCGTCACCGCATAGGCCGTGAAAGAAGCAATCAAGAGCGATAAAATCGTAGTCAGGCCGGAAACGACGAAGCTGTTGAGCATGTAGCGGAACAGCGGCCGTGTCGTAATCGCCGACGCATAGGAGTCGAGTGTGGCATTGGTCGTGAACCAGGCGAACGATGTCAGCTCATCCTGAGGCTTCAGGGAAGTTAAAAACACCCAGATGAACGGAAACATGACGAGAAACACGAAGATAACCAGGAAGATGTAAAATCGGATGCCGGCTTGTTTTTTAAACATGTGCAGTCACTCCTTCCACTTATTTTTTCACCTTTTCCGGAAACAGGTCCGAGCCGAGCAGCTTAACGAAAATAAAGCTGATGATGGCTACGCAGACAAACACAATGACGGAAAGCGCAGAGCCGGCACCGAAGTTTTGCTGTTCAAACAGGATTTTATAGGCAAAAACAGAAATCGATTCCGTAGCGTTTGCAGGCCCGCCGCCGGTCAGTACGTAAATCAGGTCAAACACGCGGAAGGCATCAAGGGTACGGAACAGCAGTGCAACGAGAATCGCTGATTTTAACAGCGGCAGAGTCACAAAGAAAAATTTCTGTATACTTCCTGCTCCGTCAACTTCAGCCGCTTCATACTGGGTATTTGGTATAGTCTGCAGCCCGGCCAGCAGAAGCAGGGCCATGTAAGGCGTCGTTTTCCAGACGTCTGCGAAAATAATGGAAAACATGGATCCTGACGCCGTCGTTAGAAGCGTACCCGGATCGGAAATCAATCCGATGGCAGCCATGTAGTGGGCGACAATCCCGGATTGGCCGTCGAACAAATAGCTCCACATCATGGCAGCCACTGCTGTTGGAATAGCCCACGGCACAAGGACCGATGCCCGCACAATTCCGCGTCCTTTAAAGGCCCGGTTAATTAACAGGGCAACGCCCAGGCCGATGATCAGTTCGGCACCAACGGAAACAATCGTAAAGAATGTCGTATTCGCTAAAGCGGTCCAGGTCCTGCCATTAAACAGGTAATCGGTATAATTCTGCAGGCCAACAAAATTCGAAGACAGCACCGATCCCTGCAGATTGTCGAGCTGGGCGGCCAGGTAGCCGATTTCTACTGCGATGTCACCTTCCGCCTGCTGCTGTACGGAATTCACGGCTTCAATCTGCTCTCCCATCGCGGCCTCAAACTCACTGCCCCACGACCCGTCGATTGATTGAATGCGCAGGTTATCGTCCTGAATCGGCTCGTAGTTATTGAGCATACTGTTGACTTCCTGATAGCTTGAAGCCATTCCCTCATCAGCTACGAGCTCCTCGTGATGCTCCTGGACGACAGCCCAGGTTTCGTTAAACGTTTCCTCTCCTTCTGGATAGGCTTCGCTTAATTCGTTTATGTTTTGTTCGATAAGGTACCGGTTATCGGCATACTCTTCGAGGTTCAAGCTTTCGGTCATAATACGTTCTGATTTACTGGGATCATTCAGCCGGTAATCAAACAGGCTGTTCCAGCCTGAAAGCAGCACCGGCCATATCACGACCAGAAGAATCAGAATGAGCGCCGGGGCGACCATTGCGTAGCCTAATTGTTTTTCATTTAATTGAAATTTACCTCCAGGTTTTTTAGCCATGCGGGTTCCTCCTTTGAATCCGTATTATTCTTCATTCAAAACGGCGCTCAATTTGCGGTCCATATTAGCGGCTGCTTCTTCAGCCGTAATTTCTCCCGCTGCTGCCCGTGAAAGTTCAATCTGCATAATATCTGATACTTCCGGATAATTTGCTGTTACTGGACGCGGCACAGCATTTTGCAGCGTTTCGACGAACGCTTCGTCCGCAAACAAAGCATTTGCCTCCTGGATTTCTTCATCCTCGTACAAAGATTCAATGGTAGGAGCCCGGCTGCCTTCGAGAGCGCCAATCTTCTGTCCCTGCTTACTGGACATAAACTTCACAAATTCCCATGAAGCTTCGACTTCTTCAGAGTTTTTGTTGATCATGGTAGTCCATCCGCCCAGCGCGGAGGCACTTCCCTCGCTTCCTTCCGGAAGGGTAGTAAAGCTGACGTTGTCAGGAATACTGGAGATTTCCGGGTCGGTTGATGTGGATAGCATATAAGGCCAGTTTCTGGCGAAAACGGTGTTGCCGGTATTGAAAGCATTCTCTGTCTCAATTTCCTGGAAATTTAAAATATTATTAGGCACAAAATCAGACTGGGTGATATCAATCATTTGTTGAATTCCTGCCACAGCTTCAGGGGAATCGACGACCACCTCTTGATTTTCGTTAATGATCTGGCCGCCGTAGGCTCCTATAAACTCAATGGCATTCGTAACGAGGCCTTCATACTGGGAGGCCTGCATGGTGTAGCCGAAGGAAGTGCCTTCTTCGCCCTGAAGACTGGAAGCCTGGGTTTCGAGCTCCTCCCATGTTTCCGGAGGCTCATCTACAATATCCTCCCGGTAAAATAGCAGGCCGGCATCTGTATAAACTGGCATGGCATACTGTCTGCCATTATAAGAAGTAGCTTCAATAGGCGCGGGGAAATGGGCATCTATATCGACATTGTCTCTTTCGATCAGGCGATCGAGCGGGAGGGCATAGCCGGCCTGCGCAAATTCTGCCGGCCAGACGACGTCGGCTGCAAACACGTCAATTTCATCACTGCCGCTGCTCAAAATCGTGACGTACTGATTATGCTGCTCACTGCTGCTTGGTGGCATCTCTCGAACCTCCACATTGATATTTGGATGTTCTTCTTCAAATGCCTTAATCGTTGCGTTCGTCGCGTTGGTCGTATCTACACCGCGGGCGTACGTAATCGTTACTTCGTCCTCAGCGGTGGGGGAGATATCCGCATTGGAACATCCGGCGAGCAGTATAAACGCGCCTGTAACGGCTGCAGCTTTTTTCATACAAATTCCTCCTTATATGAAATCGATTTCAAAAAGTCCGAAACGTTTCGGATAGCAAAGAGAAGAGAGAAGCTTACTAGCTTCCTGGAGGCCCGGTGGATTCCCGCACAGTCAGCGACGCAGGAATTACCAGGCTGGCAGGCGTTTCTTTTCCTTCAATCTTCTCAATAAGTAATTCACAGGCTTTGCGGCCCAGCGTGTACCTGTCCTGATGGACAGTCGTAAGCGGAGGGGAAAAGTACTCCGCCAGCACGAGGTCGTCGAAGCCGATAATCGACAGATCCCGGGGAAGGGTGTAGCCGAGCTGATGAGCTGCCCGCATGACACCATGAGCCATCAAATCACTTACGCAAAAGACGGCCGTAATATGCGGCTGAGCCTGTAGCAGCTCAAGAGCTTCCTGCTCTGCAAGCTTTTCCTCGAAGGCTGCTTCCCGGACGTACTCCTCCCGGAAAGGCAGGCCGAACTCATGGAGCGTTTCTTCATAACCTTTTCGTCGTTCCTTGGAGACGTAGGCGTAGTGGTGGCCGTTGATAAAAGCGATATGTTCATGCCCAAGTTCAATCAAATGCACAATCGCCTGGCGGGCACCGTCTGCGTTATCGGTGGTGACGAAGCTTGCAGACCCGCTTCCCACCGGATTATCAATAAACACGCCCGGAAGCCCGGTAGCTGCAAGCTCTTCAGTGGCGGAGTGGTCGTGGGGAAGGTTCTGGGTGATTACTCCTTCGAGCTGCCGTTCCCGGCACATTTGATAGTACGTGCGACCGCCGGCAGGTCGGGATTGAAACAGAATAAGGTCATAACCGCGCTCACTGGCATATTCATTTACTCCGGCCAGAATATCAAGGGTGAACGTATCCTTTGGATTGGACGGAAAAGATTGGGAGGTTAATAGCCCAATCGTCTTCGAACGATTCATAACGAGGCCGCGGGCGATGTGATTTGGCGTATAGTCGAGCTGTTCAGCGATCTCCTGGATACGTTGGCGGGTCTGTTCATTGACGTCGCTGTATCCATTCAGAGCTCTTGAAACAGTAGTGACAGAAACGCCGGCTGCTTTAGCGATATCTTTTATGGTATTCATGATCAGCCTCCGAAACGTTTTGGAAGAATGATTTCATTATAGAAAACGCTTTCAATTAACGCAACCCTTAATTTGTGTTTTTTCAAAATTAGAACAAAAAAACAGGGCTTTTCTATGAATCATTAAAATTGATTAACGCCGCTCAACCTAGTAAACTAGCGGTAAATAAGCGATAAGAAGGAGTGGACAGTATGGAGCATGCTTCAGGCAACAAAAGGACCGTCCAACCTAACAAACAACAAATGCTGAATAGATTAAAGCGCATTGAAGGACAGGTGCGCGGCGTTCACGATATGGTGGAAAATGACCGTTACTGTGTGGATATTTTAAACCAGATTGCAGCCATTCAGTCTGCGACTAATAAAGTGTCGCTGGCGTTAATGGAAGACCACACCTCGCATTGCGTAGCAAATGCAATTAAAGACGGGGAAGGCGAAGAATCCATTGAAGAGCTGATGGCCGTTATGAGACGGATGATGAAGTGATTTTTGACAATACCCCATAGGTGTATTATACAATGAGGGTACAGAAAGGATGGTTGAGATGAAAAAAGAAACGATCCAGGTTGAAGGCATGAGCTGCGGCCACTGTGTCTCTGCAGTAGAAGGCGGCGTTGGTGAACTGCAGGGCGTTTCTAATGTGAAAGTAAATCTTGATACTGGAGCCGTAGATGTAGAATATGATCCAGAAGTAACCTCGCGAAAAGATATTGATGAAGCGATAGATGATCAGGGATACGATGTGGTATCCGCGTAAATAATAAAGAGGAGCGGATCGTGGCTGCACGGTCCGCTTTTCTATGCAATTTTTATTTGCAAAATACTATACGGGGGTATAATATTAGAAGAAAGCTTGTAAGAAAGTGAGGTGCCATGATGGAAAAGCAGACAGCCAATAACCTTGCTCATTGGAACGCATCCATAGAGGGCATGACCTGCGCAGCCTGCTCCCGAAGGATTGAAAAGCAGGTGGGGAAAATGGAGGGTGTGTCGGAAGCCTCTGTTAATTTAACGACCGAAAAGCTTTCAGTGCAATACGATCCAGACGAAGTATCGCCGCATGACATGGAAGAAAAAGTAGAACGGACCGGATACAGCGTCCGCCGCAGCGAAGCGGTGTTTGACGTTACCGGAATGACCTGTGCGGCCTGTGCCAACCGGGTGGAAAAGAAGCTGAATAAACTGCCCGGAGTGTCAGAAGCTTCTGTCAACCTGGCGATGGAGCGTGCAACGGTGCACTACCTGGACGGGGAAGTTTCTGTAGAAGATATGGAACAGGCAGTAGATAAATTAGGGTACGGGTTAACCGAACGAACCGGGGAAGAGACCGTAGATCCGAGAGAAAAGGAGCAGCGGAAAAAAGGATGGCAGCTGCTGATTTCTGCGCTTTTGACCCTGCCGCTTGTATGGACAATGGTATCCCATTTTGGATTTTTGTCCTTTCTCTGGTCTCCGGAAGTACTGATGAACCCATGGGTTCAGTTAGGCATTGCAACGCCGGTTCAGTTTATCATCGGTTCCACGTTTTACCGGAGCGCCTATAAATCTCTGCGAAGCGGCAGTGCCAATATGGATGTGCTGGTCGCATTGGGAACCTCGGCTGCTTATTTTTACAGTCTGTATTTTGTGCTCACTGGCAACACGTCTGAGGGCCTGTATTTTGAAACATCAGCTGTGATCATTACACTTATTCTTCTTGGCAAATGGTTCGAAGCGAAAGCGAAAGGACGTACTTCGCGCGCCATTAAATCGCTGCTTTCCTTAAAGGCGGAAACCGCACTGGTTGAACGCGGCGGGGAAGTAACAGAAATAAAAAGTGAAGAGGTTCAGGTGGGCGACGTTGTCCATGTGAAACCGGGCGCGAGAGTGCCGGTTGACGGGGAAGTTATGGACGGCCGGTCGTCTGTGGATGAATCAATGCTTACGGGTGAAAGCATTCCGGTGGAAAAAGACAAGGGAGATCCGGTGATTGGTGCAACGGTAAATGGAAATGGACGTATCCGCATGCGCGCCACCCGGGTCGGCAAGGATACGGCGCTGTCGCAAATAGTCCGGGTCGTCGAAGAAGCCCAGGGCGGAAAGGCAGAGATTCAGCGCCTTGCGGACCGCGTGTCCGGAGTGTTTGTACCGATTGTGATTGGCATCGCACTTTTGACCTTTCTCGCCTGGATCATTTTTGTGGAGCCGGGAGCGCTTGAAGCAGCACTTCTGCCTACCATTGCTATCCTCGTTATTGCCTGCCCGTGTGCGCTCGGCCTGGCCACGCCGACGTCCATCATGGCAGGGTCCGGCAGAGCTGCTGAAAACGGTGTGCTTTTTAAAGGCGGCCAGTATTTGGAAAGCACCGGGGCAGTGGAAACGATTCTTCTTGATAAAACCGGCACAATTACGAAAGGAGAGCCGGCAGTGACTGATATTGTACCGGCACTGGACTGGACAGAGCAGGAGCTGCTAAAGCACGCCGCCGGAGCGGAGCAGTCCTCCGAGCACGCGCTGGCTCAGGCGATTGTCCAGGAGGCAGTACAGAAAAATATTACGCTGCAGCGTGCATCTTCGTTTGAAGCAATTCCCGGCAAAGGAGTGCTCGCAGTCACAGGCGCCGGTACCGTAGCAGTTGGAACAAATGCCTGGCTGGCGGAGCGCCGCGTGGAGGGCATTCCCGAAGGATCTGAAAGCGAAAAGATGGAAGCCGAGGGCAAAACAGTTATGGGTGTAGCAGTAAACGACCGCTTTGCCGGCTGGATTGCCGTCGCTGATACTGTGAAGGAGACGTCCAGGCGGGCAGTAGAACGCATGCAGGCAGCGGGGCTTGAAGTCGTCATGATCACTGGTGATAATGAGAAGACTGCCCACGCCATTGCAGCAGAAGTAGGGATCGACCGCGTGATTGCGCGCGTGCTTCCTGAGCAGAAAAGCAGCGAAGTAACGCGTCTGCAGCGTGAAGGGCGGCGCGTCGCCATGGTCGGGGACGGCATCAATGACGCTCCAGCGCTTGCGACAGCGGATATCGGCATGGCTGTAGGCACAGGCACGGATATCGCCATGGAGGCAGCCGATATTACGCTCATGCGCGGGGATCTGAACAGCGCAGCAGACGCCGTACTCATGAGCCGAGCAACGATGAAAAACATTAAAGAAAATTTATTCTTTGCGTTTGTGTATAATTCTGTCGGCATTCCTATTGCCGCTATCGGCCTGCTCGCTCCCTGGGTGGCCGGGGCAGCCATGGCGTTCAGTTCAGTTTCCGTTGTACTGAACGCCCTGCGCCTCCAGCGGATGAAAATTTCATAATACAAACAGGCAGGGCCAGGCGGCTCTGCCTTTTGTAATCGGGCTGGGTGGAAAGTATTATGAATCCTGTTCATTACTATATGACTATTAATTTTCTTTTTTTTAAGCTATAATAAGCAGGTAATCTTAGGTCTAATATAACGGTTTGGGTTTCGTGCACAACATTTTCTTAATGAAAAAGTAACTCAAGGAGGCTGTTTAAAATAGCTGCAAACTGTATGTCCCCGTCTATAGTAAACGCTAAAATTACCAATTCTGACTCTATCGATAAAATCACAAAATGCCTGTATCAAAGCGCTACCACTGAGCTTGGCCGGTTAACTGCTTCTATTAACAGTGCTCAGGCAGAGCTAAATTTATTAATGCAGGAGCTTCAAAAATTTAAAAATAAATCCGTTTGATGGCCGAGCTTTAGCACATCTGACAGAAGGCTTATCTATACAAAAAACAGACAGTGGCGCCTGGCCCTGTCTGTTTTTAGTCTGCCCCCATTTTTTTATCCAGGAGGGCGGCTATAACGAACATAAAAATCATACCGATGCTTACGACGAATAAGTCGGGACCGATCCAGCGGGTGAATACCATGCTTAAAATTAATACAGAGAAAAAGGCGATAAAGGTTACATTCGCCGCTGCGAACCGGTGCCTCCGGCCGTGCTGTTTAATGCGTGCAATGACGTAAATAACGGCATTTAACGCCAGGCCGATAAATAACAGGTAGTACAGGTTTAAGGTCAACTCCATAACTCATCGATCTCCTCAATTACATTCTGGTATGTATGCGCGCCCGGGCGTTTTTCATATCACTTTATATGGTAACATGAACTTGAAACAGGCGGTAGAAAAGATAAACTGTGCTTTCGTATGCTACACTGGCTGTAGAAGTTAGTGAGGGAAGGAAGGAACAACGACAATGCAGATAGAAAAATACGAAGGCATGCCTCCAAGCGAAGTGCTTCAGGGCATCTTATATTTACACGCTCAGCTTTTTGAAAAAATGGAACCGATGCACCAGACCCTTGAGCAGGCGGAAGCGTCTCTTGTGCAGGTAGCCAGAGAGGAAGGGAAAATCCTCGGCTACGATATCAGCTACGCAAAAGACGAGGGCGTATGGTACAGCTGGCTGAACGGCATGGAAGAAGCGTTTGAAGATGATGGATGGAGAAGCCGTCTCGTCGGCAATGTGCTTATTCATGCCCGCGAGCAGGGGTACCAGGTTGTACAGACGAAGCTCGCCCACCAGTACCCGGAATTCATTGACATGCTTCAGGCAGCAGGATTTCAGGTGAAAGAGGAGCTGCCGGATGAACGTATCTGGCTCGAAAAGAAACTGTAGTAAACTAAAAGAGGCCGGCCCGGCCTCTTTTTTCATAGGAAGAAATCACGTTTCTTCTCCCGTTGCTTTTCAAACTCGAAGGTATTCGGCATACTGGTGAGAAAGAAAGGGGGCCAAGGCATGAAAAATATGGAAGTGGGGCTGCTGATCCTTCGGGTGGTGACGGGCATAATATTTTTAGCGCACGGAGCAGATAAATTAATGAATGGGATGAGTGCTTCTGCTGCTTCGTTTGGCAGCATGGGTATGCCGGATGGTACAGCGCCTACTGTGGCAGTCATCGAAGCCGTGGGCGGCGTTTTACTTATTCTGGGAGTGCTGACACGGGTGGTCGCCGGCCTGTTTGCGATAATCATGCTCGGAGCAATCGTGACGGTTAAATGGCAGCAGGGGCTGGTTGGAGGCTTTGAGCTCGACCTGATACTTATGGCTGCTTCTATCCATCTGGTGCTTGCCGGAAGCAGGATGCTTGCCTTAAAGAAACGGAAAAAGAAAAAGGTTTTCTAAAACAGTAAACGACCAGCGGAACGTCACCCCCGCTGGTCGTTTATTTCTTTACGCTTTCTCGTTGGAGGTATAAGGCTCCATCTTTTTCCACTGCGTGCGGATTGTCGACGAAGCGACACCATACCGTTCCGCTATTTCTTTTTGCGTGCCGCCGCCTACGGCGTATTCAAGAGCAGCTGCCTGGGCTTCCGGTTTGCGGATCACTGGATTTTCCTGTTCGCAGAACTGAATCCACAAATCCGAAGCTGCAGCTGCTGCATCCGTGGACAGCCGGGAAGAGCTTTCAAGCGTCTCAATCACTTTCTGCTGATCCTCGTTTAAAGCACCAGTCGATGCCGAAGCGGCTTCTTTTGTTTCGGTTTCGGCACCGTCCTCTGTTTCAGCGGAAGGGGAGGCGCTATCTGCTTCCTGGTATTTATCCTGCAGGTCATCCTTGAGCGTGCGGAGCACGTCCGGCAGATGATGAGTAATCCAGCCTGCTTTATCCGCTTCATCGTCCGGCACAGAGCCGGTAACGCTTTTGATGACATCATCGGCGAAGTCGGGATGGAACGGCAGCAGACCAAGCATCGGGTACCACTTATCCTCTACAGGAACTAAAAAGGCAAGGAATACAATGTTTTCCTGCAGATCGCGGAAAAAGGACAAAGGTTCAATATGGTGAACTTCTTCGCTCAGCAGGTCAGTGACTTCGTACCAGTCGTCGGTCATTTTATTCAGGCGGAACAATGACAGGTTATGTCCGGTCCAGTTGGAATAAAGCCGCTGGAGCCGGGGATGCTGATTATTTTGCTCGATCTGCTGGTGAATATTCATCCATTTCCGGCGTTCGTTGCCGTGCAGTAAAAAGTCGGCAAGCGCCAGGTTTTGGACAAATTTATGCCAGGCGTAAGGAAAATAATTCGGCCGGTAGACGCGGCGGTAATAATGGCTGAAATCCCTCCGGCTGTCTTTGTTGGCAGCGGCGGCAAGATCCAGCTGTATGTTGGTTACTTCTTCGGTCGTATAAGCTGGCTGGTTGGCGGGATCGCCGCAGCATTTTTTGTATTTTTTTCCGCTGCCGCAAGGGCACGGGTCATTTCGTGAAATACTCATACATTCAAGCTCCTTCTCACTAGTATGTTGCTATTCCTTCAAATTCTAACATACATTGCCCCAAAATGGGGAATCACTGCGCTTTAAGGGCCTGCGGACAGAGAAAAACCCTCCACAGCGGAAGGGCTATTCAGGCTTTAAGTTTGTTTTAATAAAGGGATCGCTTAGTTTGTTGTCTGCCCGTTCGCGTTTTCCCATACACGGCGGAGCGTATCTGCGCTGTGACGGAAATTATCCGTTTCTTCTTCGTCCAGCGGTAGTTCGATTACTTCCCGTATACCCTCGCGGTTAATTACAGCCGGAACGCCAATGCACAGATTGTGTTCTCCGTACTGTCCCTCGAGATAGGCACTGACGGTCAGAACGCTGTTTTCGTTCTTTAAGATGGCGTTTGTGATGCGGGTAAGGCCCATAGCAATGCCGTGACTCGTAGCGCCTTTACGTTCAATGATTTCATAAGCAGCTCCGCGCACGTCTTTAATCATCTTTTTTACTTCATCTACGCTTTTCCTTTCCTGCTTCTCTGCTAAATCCAGAACGTTCCGGCCGCCCACGTTAGCCTGGCTCCAGACGGCAAGTGAGGTATCCCCGTGTTCACCAATGATATAGGCGTGAGCATTCTGGGCGGCAGTGTCGAAGTAATCACTCAGCATAAACCGCAGGCGGGCAGTATCAAGAATGGTGCCGCTCCCGATGACTCTTTCACTCGAAAGCCCGCTGAACTGCTGCGTGGCATACGTAAGGATATCCACAGGGTTAGTAGCGATAAGAAATATCCCGTCAAAGCCGCTGCCCATTACCTGTCCGACAATATTTTTAAAAATTGCTGTATTTTTGCCAACAAGGTCGAGACGGCTCTCGCCGGGTTTTTGGTTGGCACCGGCTGTAATACATACAATATCGGCATCCCGGCAGTCTTCATACGTGCCAACCCACGTTTTGGTAGGATGGGGCGCAAAGGCTTTGCCGTGGTTCAGGTCCATCACGTCACCTTCGGCTTTGCGTTCATCCAGATCGATGATCACGAGCTCCTCAACGACAGCCTGATTAATTAACGAAAATGCATATCCGCTGCCGACAGCTCCGGCTCCGACAACAACAACCCGGTGGACGTGATTTCTTTTCATGTATAAAATCCCCTTTCGAATTTAAATCATGTGAATACCTGAGCAATATTTATCTACTTGTATTGTGCACTATTTCACAAAAGGATGCAAGCAGGAAGATTATATAATTGTGAACAAATAATGAAATTAAGTATTGGTTAGGTTTTGCAAAGGGAAGAGTCAGAAAAGAGGAGGAATGTTTCAATGGAAAATACATTAAAATACGCCCTCCCGGCAGCATTGACATGGGCGGTTATTGGACTGCTTGCCGGCCTTAATCTGGAGCGGGGATGGCTGTGGGTGCTAGCTTTTGTAGTTTTTGGTTTCCTTGTCAGCTTTGTTACGATGATAATTGCGCAATGGATTATTTCAAAAATAAATATGTAATTAACTCCGGAATAATTAGGGAAAGGTATACGTAACGATTCTAGACAAAAAGGAGCGTGTGGAGATGGAGAGAACAAACAGCCGGCGGCCAGTCATAGCTATAACTGGAGCGAGCGGTTACATCGGAAGAAATCTGATGACGGAGCTGAAGAAGCATGCAGATATTATTGCCCTGTCGAGAAATATAAGCACAAAAGAAAACGAAGAGCACGTAACGTGGCGCTCGTGTGACTTGTTTTCACTAAAGGACGCAGAGAAAGCACTTGAAGGCGCAGATTACGCGCTGTACTTAGTTCATTCTATGATGCCGACGTCCAAATTAACCCAGGGCCGGTTTGAGGATATGGATGTCATTCTGGCGGATAATTTCGCGCGCGCTGCCGAGCAGCAGCAGGTAAAGCAGGTCGTTTATTTGAGTGGCATCATTCCTAAGGCCGACCGGTTGTCCCGTCATTTAAGCAGCCGCCTGGAAGTCGAAAATATCCTAAAGTCGTACCGTACCCCGGTAACTGCCATACGGGCTGGATTAATCGTAGGTCCGCAGGGATCGTCATTCCCTATTCTGGCAAAGCTGGTGAAACGGCTGCCGGTGATGATTCTTCCGAAATGGACACAAACAAAGACCCATCCGATCGCCCTCTCCGATGTATTGAACAGCCTGCAGAAGAGCATCGGGGAAGAGTCACTCTACAACCGCTCCATTGATGTTGGAGGCCCGGATGTCATGACGTACCGGAAAATGATGGGGGTCACATCACAGGTGATGGGGAAAAAGCGGTACGCAGTTACTGTTCCGTTTTTCACCGTGCGTCTTTCCAGACTGTGGGTAAGTGTGACGACTGGAACGCCGAAAAGCCTTGTCTACCCCTTAATTGAAAGCCTGATCCATCCGATGGTGGCCGATCCAGCCAAAAGTGTAAAAGGGATTAGTGATGGAAAAGTTTCATTCCGGGAGGCGGCAGAAAATTCCCTGCGTGAGAACAGGAAAGATCAGTCCTCCATCCTGGCACGCCTGAAGCCGGCGCCGGTGGAACGGAATGTGCGCTCCGTCCAGCGCGTGACGATTCCAAATGGCAGAGACGCAGACTGGACGGCACGCTACTATATAAAATGGCTGCCGAAGCTTCTGCGCCCGTTTGTAAAAGTGGAAACGACCGACCGTTATCAGTATGGGCTCCGGCCTGCTTTTATGAAAAGAACATTTCTTGAGCTTTCTTATTCCAAGGAGCGCAGTGAAGAAGACCGCGCGCTGTATTATATTACCGGGGGGCTCCTGGCTCAGGTAAACGAAGGAGAGCGGGGCCGGTTGGAATTCCGTAAAATTCCTCATACCAATCAGTGCATTGTAGCGGTCCATGACTACGTCCCGGCTATGCCATGGTATTTTTATCAGTACACCCAGGCATTTATTCACCTTTGGATCATGAACCGCTTTAAAGCCCATCTTGAAAAAGACCAGTGGACGCTAAGAGAATCCTATCCGCTCCAACCGGAGTCATAAATTTTCTTGTTTAATTATAATTTTTTAAAGGAACATGAAACATGATATAAGTAGTTTCCACACAGAAGGGAGACGGTGCCGTATGAGCACCAACCAGTTGATCCGTGATTATTTTGTCAATCACGCAGCGGAGATGGCGAAATCATGGTACGAAACGTTAGAGGAATCAGATAGAGAATCTGTTTACGCAACCACGGATCCAAAAGAAGTCGAGGAGCTGAAGGCCCAGACCTACGAATTTCATTTACACTTTTCAAGCATTTTTGTTGAAGACTGGAATACGTGGGAGAATACCTTAGCAGTATGGATAGATGGCATTATAAGCGATCCTAAGTACTTCCGTACGAAGGACGCGCGGGTTGTCCGGGAAATGATGAGGCACCGGGAGCAGTATACAGCCTATTTGAAGCGTTTTTACGCTGAAGAGCATACCGAGCTTTCCGCCAATATGAAAGAACAGCTTCGGGAGGTCGTCACAAACGGCGTGGACCAGATTATTCTTTCGTATGTGGAAAAATCCAACCGGCTGCTCCTGCAGAAGCTGGAAGCTAAAGAAAGCATCATCAATGAACTGAGTGCACCAATCATTTCGCTGAATAAATCCTCTGCCCTTCTTCCGTTAATAGGAGAAATTGATGAAGAAAGGGCCGCAGTAATACTCGAACACTCGCTTGAGGCGTGTGCGAAAAAACAGGTGTCCGAACTTTTTATTGATCTATCCGGCGTAGCCGGTATTGATACCCATGTTGCCCATCAGATTTTCGGCCTGATCCGTTCGCTGAAGCTGATTGGCGTGAAGCCTGTCCTGGCAGGGATGCGTCCTGAAATTGCCCAGACCTCCGTCAATCTCGGCATTAGCTTTAAAGATGTGCCGATCGCTTCGTCGCTTGCCCAGGCTATGGATCAGGAACACTACAAAGGCCGGCACCCTTTTTAAGGGGCGCCGGCCTTTCTGTGTTTTCAAAACAAATGGACGCTGTTTTTAGACTTTTTCTACAACGTACGTTGGTTTTTCAACGAATTCTTTTCCGCCAAGTTCCTTCGAATGATCGAAATAGCCGCCGAATTTATAGACGACTTTGTACTCGCGGTCAGGTTCTGTAAACAGTTGATTTTCGTTGTTAGAAATAACCGTGACATGATTGTTTTCTACAAAGCTGTCGATTTCACTCGCTTTATAGTTCGTACCTGCGGTTAGTTCGGAAACGGATTGGCTTCCCATATATAATCGCTCCTTTGTTTAATAATTTGTCCACTAGTACAATTACCCGGGATGAAACTGTGTTAATCATACGATTTAATATCCGCCCCGGATGCTTGGCTCCACGTCCTCTAAATAAAACTTCGTCAGCTTCTCCTGCTCCTCCCTGGAGAAGGAAGGCACACTGACTGCTTCGAGGCTGTCAGACACTTGTTTTTCATTCCGGAATCCTGGTATGACGCAGGTAACATCGTCATTATCCAGAATCCAGCGAAGAGCAGCCTGCGCCATCGTACCCCGTTCCTCTTTAATCCACTGGAGGGAGGAACTGAGCTCCACGCCTTTTTGAAACGTAAGGCCGGCAAAAGTTTCCCCGACGTTGAAGGCTTCCCCGTCCCGATTGAAATTGCGGTGGTCATCTTCAGCGAAAGTCGTTTCCTGCGTGTATTTCCCCGTTAATAGTCCGCTGGCAAGCGGTACACGGGTCAGGATGCCGACACCCTGCTTTTTCGCCTGTGGAAACAGTCGTTCTGCCGGCTTTTGGCGGAAAATATTGTAGATCACCTGAAGGGCCTTCACATTCGGATAACGCAGGCATTCCAATCCCTCTTCCACTGTCTCCACGCTGACCCCGTAATGACGGATTTTTCCTTCTTTCTGCAGATCATCAAGCACCTGAAACACCGAGCCGTCTTTTAAAATATCAATCGGCGGGCAGTGAATCTGATAAAGATCCAGGCGTTCGCGTCCAAGATGCTTCAGCGTAGCGTCGAGATAAGCAGTGACGCTTTCCTTCGAATAAGTATTTGGGTCATTGATATCGCCGCCGCGGGCAAACTTGCTGGCAACATGTACTTCCTCTTCCTTCCCTTTCGTTGCTTTTCCGATCAATTCCTCGCTGTGTCCGTCCCCATACACGTCAGCGGTGTCGAAAAAATTCACGCCGGCGTCCATGGCGGCCTCGAGGCCCTTCAGTGCTTCGGTATCATTTGTTGCTCCCCAGGCTCCGCCAATGGCCCACGTGCCAAAACTCAGTTCACTTACGTTCAAATCAGTATCTCCCAATTGCCGATATTTCATATCGTCCACCTGCCTTTTAATCAAAGTATGATACGCTATTCCCGTTCTGCAAATATTTAAGCGTTCTCATGATTGATGGTTTTGATTTGATGCAATGTTTCCTATAATAAAAATAGCTCACTTTAAAGGAGGCGGAGTCCGTGTATTTATTTAAAGAAAAACCGATCAGAAATACGATTGACGTTAATCAACAGGCCCTTGCTCTCATTGAAGACGGCTTCCGGCGCCTGCAGGCAGGAGAGGTAACCATGCCCCCGGTTCTTAGTATGCCAATTGCTGACAAAAACGGTGAAATGGACGCAAAAACGGCGTATGTCAAAGGCATGGATCAGTTTGCCCTGAAAATTTCGACCGGTTTTTTCGACAATCCGGACAAAGGACTTCCAAGCCTTAGCGGCATGATGCTGTTATTTCATTCGGATACCGGCTTCCCGGCAGCGGTACTTCAGGACAACGGATATTTAACCGATGTGCGTACAGGCATCGCCGGTGCTGCAGCAGCAAAGTATCTGGCTAAGGATGAGGCGAAAATTGCAGGTATTGTCGGCACCGGTACGCAGGCGCGCTTTCAGCTTCGGGCGCTGAAAATGGTGCGGCCTTCAATTGAGAAAGTCTACGTGTACGGACGCAAAAAAGAACGGATCGAAGCGTATCAGCGCGAGATGGAGCACGAGCTTGGCGTTACGACAGAAGCAGCCGATCTGGAAACGGTAGTACGAAATTGCGACGTGCTCGTAACAACGACACCGGCGACGGAGCCGTTTATTAAAAAAGAATGGCTGCACCCGGGACTCCACATTACTGCTATGGGCTCGGATGCCGCAGAAAAAAATGAAATCGAGCCGGAGGTGCTGGGGGCGGTGGACATTCTTGCCTGTGATGCTGCTTCGCAGGTGTTTTCCATCGGAGAACACCGGACGGCCAAAGAAGCGGGAGCCATTGATGAAAGCAGCACGGTGGAAATTGGGGCGATCATCAGCGGAGACACGCCCGCCCGGGAAACGATGGAGCAGATAACCTTTTGCGATCTTACGGGCACCGGGGTGCAAGACACAGCTATTGCTGTCTACACGTATGAGCAGCTCAAAGCGGCTGGAGAAGGACTTGAAATAACAGAAGACGAATAAACAGAGAGCGCCGGGGGCCATAGACCCGGCGTCTTTTTTATGCCCTTTGCAGCGGAGGGGGGGTGGCGATTTTTGGGAAAAGTTATATAATTATTTGTAAGCGATTTCAAAAAGGGGGCTGCAGTTATGGGCAAACGGCGAAAGCATTGGATGTTTGCGGTTTTCTTTTTCGCGTGTCTGGCCAGCCTGGTGGCTACCGTTTATTTTGGAACAAAGGCTTTTTACGTGGAACCGGTAAATTCAGAGGAGAACGAAACATACCAGACGAGAGTAGCGCTCATTATGGAAGAGGCGGGAAACCCCTACTGGGAGCAGATTAAAGAGGGAGCCGTCGAAGCCGGCAAGGAATCGGGAATTTACGTTGAAACGCATGGCCCTGCCAAGGCGGATAAAAATGAACAGCTTGAAACGATGAACCGGATGATTGAAAGCAACGTGGATGCCATTATCACCCAGGGCATCGATGATCCGGTTTTTCAGGAGCTGGTGCAGAAGGCGCTCGAAAAAGGCGTGCCGGTTCTTACAGTAGACAGTGATGTACCCGGCAGCGGGCGGCGCGCCTATATCGGCACAGATAATTATGAAGCCGGCATTTTAGCAGGCGAGGAGCTTCTGCAGAAGACAGAAGGAACACAGCAGGTCGGCATTGTTTCGGGAAGTGCGCAGGCAGTTAATCAACAGGAGCGGGTGAAGGGTTTCCGGGACACGGTGGAAGCAAGCGGGCGTGTGGAAATTAAAGATATCGGTTATTCCGGGATATCTGAGATCGGGGCCGCCCAGGCCACGTACAGTTTATTAAAGGAGCATCCTTCCATCACGGCAATGTACGGCACAAGTGCCCTGGATGCTATCGGCATTTCCCAGGGGATTGAAGAGATTGAAGGTGCCGGTGATCTGTATGTGATCGGGTTCGATACGCTGCCTGAAACAGTACAGCTGCTTGAAGAAGGAAAAATTGACGCCGCGGTCCGTCAGCATCCCGGGCGGATGGGAGAGCAGGCAATCTATGACGTGGCCCGGCTGCATCAGCAGCAGCACGTACCGGCAGTGCAGCATACAGAGACAATTATCTGGCGGGCTTCTGAAGCTGCCCGGGAAGGAGAGCTGGAGCAGTGATACGGTCTATTCGCTCGAAAATGGTGTTCTTTTCCTTTGCATTTATTGTGCTCTTTAACGCAGTAGCAATCGGTATCTACTGGAGTTCGGAGCGTATTACCAATGAATACAGCTCAAGCTTTGACCGTTTTGTATTACTTAATTCCATTTCCCGCCAGGCTGAAGAATGGACGGCTGCGACTCAGCAGGTCGCCACCAATCCTTCTCAGGAAACGTGGGCTGCTTATTATCAAGCATCCGGGGAAATGAAAGCTCTGACGAAAAAAATCGCAGAAGAGGAAAATCAGCCGGGATCGGTAGAGATGCAGAGCTACATGCAGCTGCTTGAGTCGCTCGAACAAAACAGCGAAACGACTGCCGGATTCGTGCTCCAGGGAGATATTGAAAAATACGGGGACAAGCTTGCGGAAACCGAGCAGTCGAATACGTATATCCAGGAAAGTACGCTAACCCTCATCGACCAGTCCCTGACAGATTATCAGCAGCTCTATGCCCAGCTGCAGGAGCGAAATACCGCATTCGGCTATTTTATCATTTGCTTGTTTGCCACATCGCTGTTGATTGCGGCTTTTATCGCATTCAAGTTTTCTTCAAGCATTACAAAGCCCGTGCACGAATTGTCCCAGGCGGCAGGGGAGGTCTCACGCGGCCATTTTCAGGGGGAGCCGCTCCGTATTCGTTCTGGAGATGAACTGGAGCTTCTCGGCCACACGTTCAACCGCATGCGTACAGATCTTCATACGTACGTGGGCGAAATGGAAAAAAAGGCCGAGATGGACCAGCTCATGAAGCAGCTCGAGCTGAAGCATCTGCAGAATCAAATCAATCCGCATTTTTTATTCAATACGCTGAATACCATTTCGAAAATGGCTTATTTAGAAGATGCAGAGGAAACGTCGGAATTAATAGGGTCGGTTTCTTCTCTGCTCCGCTACAGTTTGGGGAATATCGAAAAAGAAGTAACGCTTCGGGAGGAAATTGAGGTGATCCAGAGCTATTTTCACATACAGGAAACAAGGTTTCGGAACCGCTTATCTACGCATATTGATATCGAAACATCGGAGCTCGATCTTCCAATCCCGAGGCTAACGCTGCAGCCGGTGATTGAGAATGCCTTTATCCACGGGGTGGAAGGCATGGAGGAAAATGCCGAAGTACGGGTACAGGTGCGCATGGAAGACAACCAGATCGTCGTCCGGATAACAGATAATGGAAAAGGGATGAACGAGCGGCAGCGTCAGCAGCTTCTCGGTGCCGGTAAAGAACCGGAAGCGCATATTGGCCATTCGACCGGCCTCGGCATGCAGAACGTCCGCAGGCGCCTGGAATTGTTTTTTCACGCTGAAGCGCTGGTGGATGTGGCCTCTGTGCCGTCACGCGGCACCACAGTAACACTTCGTATGCCTTTCAGAGAATGGCAGACAGGGGGGCAGGCAGGATGATACGACTACTGATGGCAGAAGACGAATGGCTTGAACGAAAAGCGATGAAAAAACTGATAGCGGCACACTTACCGGAAATAGAAGTGATAGGAGAAGCGGAGAACGGCCTCGAGGCGGTAGAGCAGGCCACCCGGAGCAGGCCGGATATTATGCTGATGGATATTAAAATGCCGGGATGTAACGGCCTTGAAGCCATCCAGCATATCCAGCAGAAAGTTCCTGGTATTCACTTTATTATGGTCACCGCCTATGATTCCTTTGATTACGCCAGGGAGGCACTTAAACTGGGCGTGAAAGAATATCTACTGAAGCCCGGCAAAAAAGATGAGACTATCCAGACACTCGAACGCGTACAGACGGCTGTGCTCCGCAGCAGGCAGGAGCAGAAGCAGTACAGCCACAGACTGCAAAAGCTCCTTTTTCAAAGTGTCTGCCACGGAGAACCGCATGAAAATTATGCAGAGCTCCTGGCGGAAGCAGTGCCCCGTGCTTCGTACGGTTTTGCGGCAGTGATGCGTGAAGAGGAAGCGCCGGAAGATATAGAAGAACGACTGGCGCAGTGGACGAGTGATGTCTTTCTCACAGACCGTCAGCCGAACGGCTGGTTTCGGGCATTTTTCTTCCACACGGGGAAAAGCAGAGGGTCCGAAGAGATTGAACGCCTTCGGCGCCGCATGCATTTTGAGCTCGGGAAAAAAGCAGCGGTCGGCGTCTCTCATAAAGAATACGAAATGAAGCTGCTGTTTCAGGCCTACGTGGAAGCTTTATCCGGACTTGAAAAAAACCAGGCGGCCATGCCGGAGCAGAGCAGCCAGTGGGTTTCCTCCATTGTAAATGCACTGCGGACAGGCGAAGAAAAATCCGCCGTCTACTATTGGAGTGAATGGTGGCACACCCATCCCCAAAAATCATCCCGGAGGCATTTGTGGCTTCAGCTTGAGGAGCTGGTCAAAGAAATGAACGGAACGCTTGAAGAAGATATGCCGTCTGACGCTGCCGAATGGAAACGGCTTCTTCATCTTGTAGGAGCTTACAGAGGTCTTCATTTCCAGGAGCATCACCAGATTGAAAAAGTGAAAGCTTACGTGAAAGAGCACTACGCGAAATCACTTCAGCTCGAGGACATGGCAGGATACGTGCAGTGGAGCCCGGCCTATTTTTCCCATCAGTTTAAGGAAGTCACCGGTGTCTCGTTTGTTGATTATGTCGCGCGTATACGGATGCAGGAAGCCAAAAGGATGCTTCAGGACCGCGAACGGCCATTAAAGGAAATCAGCATCAGCATCGGGTACAAAGACCCGAACTATTTCAGCCGGGTGTTTAAAAAACAGGTGGGGTGCTCTCCAAAACAGTACCAGCAGGGCAGAAAGTAATAGGATAAAGTAACCTAAAGATAATGCAGAAAATCAAAAGATTGTATAGAAAATAATTCCATACAAACATTGCAAGCTAACTTATAATCAAATTTGTAAGCGTTATCATAAAATATATTATTCCTGCAAGGGGGAGGGTTTATGTTGAAAAAAAGTGTTGGTCTGGTAGGGAGTTCACTGCTGTTGTTCGGTTTAGCAGCCTGTGGGGGAGGCGGCTCGGATTCCGGATCCGGTTCGGAAAATGAAGGAAGCTCCGGAGGATCCGGGGAAGGCGGAAGCGACGCTGAAGTTGAAATCTTCAGCTGGTGGACAGGCGCAGGCGAGGAAGACGGCCTGATGGCTTTAATCGACATGTTTGAAGAGGAGCATCCGGATATTTCGGTGGAAAACGCAGCTGTAGCCGGCGGAGCCGGCACAAATGCTAAAGCAGTGCTCGCAACAAGAATGCAGGGCGACGATCCGCCATCCACGTTCCAGGTGCACGGCGGTGCTGAGCTGAATGACAGCTGGGTTGCAGCTGACAAGATGGAGCCGCTCAATGATTTCTACGAAGAAGAGGAGTTAAATGACAAGTTCCCGGAAGAACTGGTCGATATGGTCAGCTCTGACGGCGATATCTATTCGGTCCCGGTTAATATCCACCGCGGCAACGTCATGTTTTACAACATGGAAGTGTTTGAAGAGAACGACATTGAGCCCCCAAGTGATATCGACGAATTTTTTGAAGTCGCAGAAGAGCTTGAAGCAGCAGGGGTGACCCCGCTTGCGATGGGCGATAAAGAATCATGGCCGGCTACACAGATTTACGAAAACCTGCTCCTTGCTAATCTTGGTCCAGAGGACTATGAAGCTCTTTGGGAAGGAGAAGTCGGCTTTGATGATGAGCGCGTAGCAACAGCTACCGAGCAGTTCGGGCAGATGCTTGAATATGTCAACGAAGATCATGCTTCGAGAAACTGGCAGGATTCAGCGCAAATGGTTGCAGATGGCGAAGCTGCCATGATTAATATGGGCGACTGGGCAAAAGGCTACTTTGTGAATGACCTTGGACTCGAAGTAAATGAAGGCTTCGGCTACACGCCGTTCCCTGGCACTTCAGAAGAATTCATGGTTATCACTGATACGTTCGGCCTGCCAAAAGGAGTTGAAAATCCGGAGCAAGTAAAAGAATTCCTGAGTGTCCTCGGTTCGAAGGAAGGCCAGGACACGTTCAATCCGTTAAAAGGGTCGATCCCGGCACGAGTGGACGCGGACGAATCTAAATATGACGAATACGGACAGGACACAATGGAAGATTTCCAGGAAACCTCGCTTACGCCAAGTCTTGCGCACGGTTCAGCTGCCTCTGAGGGCTTTGTGACTAAAGCGAACCAGGCAGTAAATATCTTCGTTACCCAGGGCGATGAAGAAAAACTGATGGAATCGATGCAGACAGCACTGGATGAAGAACAACAATAGGATGGTTAACAGAAAGAAGCCCCGTGCCGGTACAAGCGGTGCCGGGTTTCTTTTGTTCAAAGGAGGGATGGAAGATGGCCGACGAAGTAATAGACAAAGCAGCAGCAAAAGATCGGGTGAAACGTAAAAAGGCAGTCAAGGACCGCTGGTGGGCCGTGGCGTTTATCGCTCCCTCGTTTTTACTGGTCGCTGTATTTGTATACGGATTTATCGGCTGGACGGGGTACGTATCACTTAGTAACTGGAACAGCCTGACGCCCGATTTTTCGTTTGCCGGGCTTGCAAACTATATTTATTTATTCCAGGACTTCCGTTTTCAAGCGGATTTAAGAAACACATTGTTTTTCACTCTATTATTTATCGGATTTGTGATCGTGAGCGGTTTGGGACTGGCCGTGCTTATTGACCAGAAATTAAAAGCAGAAACGCTTTTCCGCAATATTTTTCTTTTTCCAATGGCGCTGTCCTTTGTTGTAACGGGCGTTGTATGGCAGTGGCTGTTAAACCCGTCTACGGGCTACAATACGTTTCTGGCGTTTTTTGGCATACAGCCGCTCTGGTACACCGATACAACGATTCTGGGGGGCTTTCAGTGGGGCAGTATTGAGTTTGGCCTCCCGGTCGCCATCATCGCGCTGGTTATTGCGGCTGTCTGGCAGATGACCGGTTTTTCCCTGGCGATGTATCTGGCCGGCCTGCGGGGCATTCCGGAGGAGCTCCGGGAAGCCGCCCGGGTCGACGGGGCGTCGGAGTGGAAAGTATACATGAAGGTAGTCATTCCGCTGCTTCTGCCGATTACCGTAAGTGTCGTTATCATTATGGCCCACATTTCGTTGAAAATCTTTGACCTTGTGTACGCCATGACTGGTTCGGGTGCGAACTTTGTGACCGATGTTCCGGGTGTGTATATGTTCGAAACAACATTCCGGGCTAACTACTATGCAAACGGGGCGGCCATTGCAATGGTTATGCTCATCCTGGTCGCCGTATTCATCGTACCGTACTTACTCGCCAATCGAAGGAGGGAGGGCTGATGGCCATTCGATTAACGCCGGTGTTCAAATACGCACTCGCCATTTTCATGTCGCTTCTGTTTTTATCGCCTATCTACGTTATCGTAGTAACCAGCCTGAAGCCGCTCGATGAAGTGAGTCTCGCTACGATGTGGGCGTTCCCGACAGCGATTGACTTTTCAAGCTACGCAGAAGCCTTTAGTGCTTTGGCTCCGAATCTGGCCAACAGCCTGTATCTGGTTATTCCAGCAACGATTTTATCCGCGCTGCTCGGGGCAATGAACGGGTACGTATTGTCCAAATGGAAGTTTAAAGGGTCGGAAATTCTCTTTACCGTCCTGCTGTTTGGGATGTTTATTCCGTATCAGAGTATCCTGATTCCACTGATTCAGTTTCTCAGAACCATCGAATTGTACAACTCGATTCCGGGGCTGATTCTCACCCATGTTGTATACGGTCTGCCGATCACCACCCTGATGTTTAGAAACTTCTACGCCAACATTCCCGATACAATGATCGAGGCAGCGAAAATTGATGGTGCTGGTTTTCTGCAGATATTTCGGCGCGTTATCATTCCGCTGTCCATTACAGGGTTTGTAGTGGTAGCCATCTGGCAGTTTACAAACATCTGGAACGAATTTTTGTTTGCAGTAACGATTACAAACGCAGACAGTCAACCGGTTATGGTGGCGCTGCAGAATTTATCCGGCAGCCAGATCGTGCAGTGGAACGTGCAGATGGCTGGTGCTATGCTTGCGGCCCTGCCAACGCTGATTGTCTATATTGTACTCGGAAGATACTTTGTCCGCGGGCTGCTTGCAGGCTCGGTAAAAGGGTAATCAAAGCTTCTCTGCTCCGGCAGGGGAGCTTTTTCGTGCCCGGGCTTTTCAATTGATCAATTTTCCCTTCTCAATGCGCGAAGACGTGTTAAAATAAGACAGTGATTAACCGGAACGTTAAAAGCGAGTACATGCAGGCATAGAGAAAGGTGGCTCATCGTGGCAGACACAGCGAAGACCCCGGTAAAAGTCGCTATGACGACCAACATGCAGCAGGAAGACGAACGTGAAACCATTCAGCTGAACGCAGATGGTGAAATGTATGAAAAACAGGAATGGACGTATGTCCGTTTTGAAGAAGAGCTCGAAGGCATAGGGAAAGTACAGACCACACTGAAAATCGGAAATGCGGAGGTTATGGTACTCCGAAGCGGGGCCGTGGCCATGCGACAGGTATACGCGTACGGTGAACGTACCGAAGGCACCTACGATATGGGCTACGGCCGTCTTCATACAGAAGCGGTAACAGATCATCTGGCTATAACGAAAGCCAATCTCGGCTGGATGATGCATATTGATTTTCATTACCGGCTAGTGTTGCAGGGAACGCCGGTAGGGCGTTACGAAATTTCGATCGTTATTGAGGAGGACGCATGAGCATATGAATATAATGGATCAGGTGAAAGAACAGCTAAAAACAGAAATTGCGGCGGCAATTGAAGCAGCAGGGCTTGCCCGGGAAGAGGAGGTCCCGGAAATTGTACTCGAAACCCCGAAGGAAAAAAGCCACGGGGACTTTGCGTCCAATGCAGCAATGAAGCTCGCAAGCGTGGCAAAAAAAGCGCCAAAGGCCATTGCCGAAGACATCGTAAACCACTTGAACACGGATAAAGCCTCTGTTAAAGAAATTGAAATTGCAGGGCCCGGCTTTATTAACTTTTTCATGGATAACCGTTATTTGATCGATGTAATTCCGGAAGTGCTTAATCAGGGAGCGGACTATGGCCGTTCTGACGTTGGAAATCAGAAGAAGGTTCAGGTGGAATTTGTATCGGCGAACCCGACCGGCAATCTCCATCTTGGCCACGCCCGCGGCGCGGCTGTGGGGGACTCACTCTGCAATATTCTGGACTTCGCCGGCTATGATGTGACGCGTGAATATTACATTAACGATGCCGGCAATCAGATCGTAAATCTGGCAAGATCAGTCGAAAGTCGGTATTTCGAAGCCCTTGGCATGGAAATGGAAATGCCTGAAGGCGGCTATCAGGGGGCAGATGTGCGCCAGTTTGGCGAAGAACTGGCCAGTGAGCAGGGTGACCGGTTCATCCGCGTCGAGGAAGAAGAACGGCTTGAATTTTTCCGTGAGTACGGCCTGAAGCGCGAAATTGAAAAGCTGAAGCAGGACCTTGAAAAATTCAGAGTCCGTTTTGACGTATGGTATTCGGAAACCTCCCTTTACACAAACGGCAATGTTGAAGAAACCCTGCAGTATCTGCACGACCAGGGCGAGACGTACGAAGAGGAGGGGGCGGTATGGTTCCGCTCGAGCCGGTACGGAGACGATAAAGACCGGGTGCTCGTGAAAAACGACGGTACCTACACGTACCTGCTGCCGGATATTTCGTATCACCGGGACAAATTTGATCGCGGGTTTGAAAAAGTTATTAATATCTGGGGAGCGGACCACCACGGCTATATTCCGCGGATGGAGGCAGCAGTGCAGGCGCTCGGTCATGATAAAGAACAGCTTGAAACGCAGATCATTCAGATGGTAAATCTGTTTGAGAACGGCGAGCGCGTGAAAATGAGCAAGCGGACTGGCAAGGCCGTAACGCTGAAGGACCTGATGGAGGAAGTCGGCATCGATGCTACCCGGTATTTCTTTGCAATGAGAAGCCCGGACACACATATGGACTTTGATTTGAGTTTGGCCAAATCGCAGTCGAACGAAAACCCAGTATACTATGTACAGTACGCCCATGCCCGTCTTTGCAGCATTTTCCGTCAGGCGGAGGAGCGCGGCATTATCTTTGACCCCCGGGCAGATTTGACGCCAATTCACAGTGAAAAGGAACTGGACGTGCTGAAGAAAATCGGGGAATTCCCGGAAGAAGTGGCAATTGCAGCGGATAAATACGCTCCGCACCGCATGACCACCTACCTCCATGAGCTGGCTTCTGCTTTTCACAGCTTCTACAACGCAGACCGCGTCATGGACGCGGAAGACGAGCCTAAAACCCAGGCAAGACTCGTGCTGGCGAAGGCAGTCCAGACGACGGTTCAGAACGGCCTGGATCTTATCGGCGTAAATGCGCCGGAAACGATGTAATAAAAAGGCACCACCTGGGGCGGGAGGTGCCTTTTTATTATGCTTTGGCAGGTGCTTTGTCATATGTCGATTCGATCTGCTCGTCGACTGGGAATTTGGTTCCCATGTAGGCGCGGGCCCGTTTAACAAATAGGGCGATCACAACGAGCGTTCCTATGGCTGCAATCATATAGCTTAATTCCATTGGCAGCCCGAAGCCGATGGGGGCGTTTAAAATGTAGGTGAACGTTGCCATAGTCATAAAGGTGGCTGGAATGGAAGCGACCCAGTGATTTTTGCCGGCAAGTACGAGATACATGGCTCCCACCCACAGGGCGATCATAGCGGTCGACTGGTTAGCCCAGGAAAAATACCGCCATAAAATGGTAAAGTCCATGTTTGTTAAAGCAAACGAAGCAACAAACAACGGAAGCGCGATCCACAGCCGGTTTGGCATTTTCTTTTGGTTGATCCGAAAGTAATCGGCAATAATCATCCGGGCACTTCTGAACGAGGTATCACCGGATGTGATTGGAAGCACTATAACCCCGATGACGGCGAGCGTACCGCCGACAGCGCCAAGCATCGTCATCGAAACCTCGCTTACGACCGCTCCCGGTCCACCGGCAGCGATAATTTCATTCAGGTTTACCCCATTGAAAATGCTCATGGCAGCAGCGGCCCAAATCATGGCGATGATGCCTTCGGCAATCATCATGCCATAGAAAATTTTTCTCCCACTGCCTTCATTTTCGGTGGTCCGGGAAATGATTGGCGTCTGGGTGGCATGGAAGCCTGAAATAGCCCCGCAGGAAATTGTTAGAAAGAGCAGCGGGAAAATAGGTGCCTGGTCAGGGTGCATGTTCTGGAACGAAAGCTCCGGAATCGGCTGCCCCTGGACAATGAGCCCGCCACCGATACCGACAGCGCTGAGTAGAAGCAGCGCCCCAAGAATCGGGTAAATTTTCCCGATGATTTTATCTACTGGAAGGATTGTTGCGAGAGTATAATAGGCGAAAATAACTGTAATAATAACAGCAAGGCCGATGCCTGCAGGAAGTATTCCGCTCAGGAGCTCCGCAGGAGCAGTGACGAAAACGGTTCCAACTAACAATAAAAGAAGAACAGAAAATCCATTTACAATATGCTTCATCGACTTTCCAAGAAATTTTCCGGCAAGCTGTGGAAGGTGGGCTCCGCCGTTGCGGATGGAAATCATGCCGGTTAAATAATCATGCACTGCGCCAGCGAAAATAGCGCCAAACACAATCCATAAAAAAGCAACAGGGCCGTAAAGAGCACCCATAATCGGGCCGAAGATTGGGCCGACGCCAGCGATGTTCAGCAGCTGAATCATAGAGTTCCGCTTCGTTCCCATGGGAAGGTAGTCGACGTTGTCCTGTTTAGTGAAGGCGGGGGTCGCCCGCTTATCGTTGGCGGTAAATAATTTTTCAATAAAAGCGCCGTATGTAAAATAGCCGATAATCAGTAACGCTACTGCGATGATAAAAGTAATCATGATGTCATCCTCTCAAAAGTGTTGAATACGCTTACACAATAGTTATACAACTGGTAATGACAAACGTCAAGCAAAAAACGGGGGAGGTCTGTACGGTTTTTATTGTACACAGGAAGGGTAAATAGTGGTAGAACGAGAAGACTACAGGAAGACGTGCTACTATGCAAAAGGAGGAAGCGATATGGCTGTTATTATCCGTCCGATGGAATACAAAGATTTGGACCGAATCCGTGAAGTAGCAAGAGACTGTTGGCATGATGCTTATGAAGGTATTATTCCGCTGCCGGCCCAGGAGATGTATTTAAGCCAGGCTTATAACGATGAGATGTTAATGCGCCGGATCTCGGGGCATACGTCCAAAGTAGCTGAAGTGGATGGGGAAGTCGTAGGATTTTCTGATTTAGGACCGATCGATGATAAACGAAGTTGTAAAATGTCTGCGATGTATTTGCTTCCTGATTATCAAAGCCGGGGAATTGGAAAACAGCTGTTTGACGAGACGCTGATGGAAGAGCCGAATGCTAAAAAGATCCGCGTCTATATAGAAGAAAAAAACACGCGCGGGCAGAAGTTTTACGAAGCGCAGGGATTTGAGAAAAAAGAAAAGCTGCAGGGGGAATTCGGCGGCTATCAGATACCAATGCTGATTATGGAGAAGGAGATGTAATGATGTTCGACTAAAACCGCTACGTCCTGTAGCAACGTCGAACTGACCCGCATCGTGCGGGATCGAAAAGCGGGGGAGGTGTCTTCCATCGAATTGATAACTTTAGGGATTTCGCTAGTATTATTGATTGGTATGATTGCCCAATGGCTTTCATGGAGGTGGGGGATACCTGCTATCGTAGGGATGACCCTGATGGGGTTATTTATTGGCCCGGGAATAAACTTGATTCATCCGGAACAATTGTTTGGGGATTTGCTTGAGCCGATTATTTCTTTAGCCGTTGCGATCATTCTGTTCGAAGGAAGTCTAAGCTTGGATCGAAGGGAAATTTTTCATTTTAAAGGACCGGTCAGGCGGATGTACACGTTAGTGCCGTTAATATCCTGGCTTTTAACAGCGGTCATTGCCAACGTGATAGTTGGCCTGTCCTGGGTGACCGCTTTTGTCATAGGCGGATTGTTTATTGTTACGGGCCCTACGGTTATTACTCCGTTATTAAAGAACGCCAATTTAAAAGAAAGACCTGATAGGATGCTCCGTTGGGAAGGGATTATTGTCGATCCCATGGGCGCCCTGGCGGCTTTATTTGCTCTTCAAATTGGCCTTGCGGCAAGCGGAGTCATAGATTCTGCTGCTCTCGGAGTCTACATTTTGGGAGCATTTACAGCTCTCGTTTTAGGAATAGGGGCTGGGCTTGGGACCAGCTATGCCTTCCGGCGATCTATAATCCCCGTCGATATGCAGGCGCCTATGATGTTTGCACTGGTTATTTTTATCTTTGCGGTCTCGGATTTGATCATGGAAGAGAGTGGATTACTGGCTGTGACAGCCATGGGTATTACCCTGGCCAACAGGGGGTTGAATGTTCCTATCTTAAATAACATACGCCATTTTAAAGAGAACATATCAACGTTGTTTATCAGTGCTGTATTTGTTTTGTTAACTTCTTCTCTTACGCGAACAGAATTAATGGAGCTATGGGATATCCGGATCATCGGGTTCGTACTTCTAATGATGTTGGTTGTGCGGCCATTGTCAGTCTGGATAGGCTTAGCGAACACGAAAGTGAGCCTGGGGGAAAAAGCCTTTATTGGCTGGATCGCCCCGCGTGGTGTTGTTGCTTTGACTGTCAGCGGCTATTTTCAGACAATATTGGTGGAAGCAGGTTTTACGGATGCGGAGCGGATACTCCCAATGACGCTGGCACTTGTGTTTATTACGGTAGTCATCCATGGTTACACATTGACACCCCTGGCAAAAAGGTTGAAATTGACCAAATAACAATTAAAGAAATATAAGTAATGCCCAAAAGCAAGACCGGCTCTGATAGTGAAGGTTATCGTCCTTTAGAGCTTTGAGCCGCCTTTTTATTTTGAGGTCATAAACAAAGACCTCCGAAAATAGATTCCCGGAGACCTTTGGCCAAATTTTAAAGCTGCTCCTCTATTGTGAGAAAGCAGCTTTGCACTTAATAAATGATTATTTTAATGGGTTACTTCATTTTTTAAGAGGACGATGCGGTGGTAAGGAAACTCTTCTTCTTTTCCTACAATTGGGTAATCACTGAATTCCACAATAACTGTGCGTTCAAATTCAGAAATGACTTTCATTTCATACCCCTCGTAATGAACTACCTCTCCGGGTTCGAATTGGTCGAATTGTTTTTCGCCAGCCATTTACATCAACACCTTTAACTTTATTAAAATATAATACCCTTTTTTATAGTAATTAAACGTTGTTTGAAAATACAGGCATATTACGTATATTTTCGTGAAAGAGGAACGATTTGTCAATAAGGTTGCAGCATACTGGTAAATCAGCTAAACTAATTGAAGTTTTTGATAGAACGAAAAAATGGAGGATGGTCATGAGCCTGGAAGAAAAAGAGAGGAAGCTGCAGGAGCTCACAGCGAGGGAAGCGCTTCTTGGTGTTGCTATTGCTGTCGGCCATTTTATCTGGTGGTTTGGTTTTGCATACGGGCTTGGAGGCAGAGACCCGCAGAATTATCAATACATACTTGGCATGCCTGACTGGCTTTTTTACAGCTGTGTGCTTGGACCGGTTCTTTTACTCCTCACTCTATGGTTTGTCGTAAAATATGTACTGCGTGATATTCCTCTTGACCAGGAGGAAGACAAATGAATATAGAAGTGATTATCCCATTAGTCGTATTTTTACTATTTACATTTTTAATCGGTATTTGGTCGGCCAAAAAAAGGTCGGGAGCCGCTTCTTTTCTTCATGACTATTACTTAGGAAGCCGTGAACTCGGCGGCCTGGTGCTTGCGATGACGATGGTCGCGACATATGGCAGTGCTAGCAGCTTTGTCGGGGGCCCCGGAATTGCTTATGACCGCGGGCTTGGCTGGGTGCTTTTATCCATGGCCCAGGTGGTTACCGGCTATTTCACGCTGATGATCCTTGGCAAGCGTTTTGCCGTCATGGCCCGCCGGTACAAGGCTGTGACCCTTGTGGATTTCCTCCGCTCCCGCTACAACAACGGGCTGGTCGTTATTTTAGGGGCGTTCAGCATTGTGATCTTTTTATTTTCTGCCATGGCTGCCCAGTGGGTCGGCGGAGCCAGGCTCATCGAATCGGTGACAGGCATGAGCTATCAGGCGTCCCTGTTCCTTTTTGCTGCGGCCGTGCTGTTTTATGTCATTATTGGAGGCTTCCGGGCGGTGGTAGTCACTGACGCAGTCCAGGGTATTATTATGGTAGTTGGAACATTAATTATTTTCACCGCGACGCTGATAGCCGGCGGTGGCATGAACAATATTATGACTTCCCTGTACCAGGAAAATCCGAATCTCGTTACCCCATTCGGGGCGGACGGGGACTTAACCGCGCTTTACGTTTCTTCCTTCTGGATTTTAGTCGGTGTGGGGGTCGTCGGGCTGCCTCAGGTGGCTGTCCGCGCGATGTCGTATAAAAGCTCGGCTGCTATGCACCGTGCGCTTCTGATCGGAACGGCGGTAGTTGCTTTTATGATGTTTGGCATGCATATGGCCGGAGTTATGGGACGTGTCGTCGTCCCGGGCATTGAAGTTGCTGATACCGTTATGCCGGAGCTTACGATGACCGTCCTTCCCGGATGGCTGGCGGGCATCGTACTAGCAGCGCCAATGGCTGCCATCATGAGCACCGTGGATTCTCTGCTTTTGATGATCAGCTCCTCGGTAGTAAAAGATGTGTACATCAACTACGTAAAACCTGATGCCCGGGAACACAGAATACGTCTGCTGAGCCTGATTGTTACGGCCGCAGTTGGCATTATTGTCGTAGCTATTTCATGGAGTCCGCCGGAATTTTTAATCTGGCTGAATCTGTTTGCTTTTGGAGGGCTTGAAGCAGCGTTTATATGGCCAATCGTTTTAGGGTTATACTGGAAAAAAGCAAACGGCTGGGGAGCGCTGTCTGCAATGGTTACCGGCATTGCCTCTTACATGGTTATTTCGATCTGGCTTCCGGGGTGGCTTGGGATGCATGAAGTAGTGATGCCCGTTCTTTTTTCCCTGGCAGCGTTTGTACTTGTTTCCCTTATCACAAATCAGCGGCAGAACGGCTGGGCTCCGTTGGAGAATGATTAAGCAGGCAGGAAGGAAATTCTGTCAGGAAGAATTGAATAATAATTATGGAATTTTCCTTCAAAATATGTTTATAATTTTAGGTATGAATTTTCGTAGCGATGAAGCGATTAATATAAAGATAGTAGTATAAGGGCATGTTCGTGAAAAGGAGCGATGAAGCTGTGAAAATAAATGAGTTAAGCGAAGAAAAAGTACGGGAAATGTCTTCGATGGAACTGGCGTATATGATTCTTGAAGAAGAGGGCGGAGCATCAGGCTACACAAGAGTCATGGATCGTCTGACAGAGCTAAAAGGGTACACGGAGGAAGAAAGAAAAAGCCGGATGATCAAGTTGTTTACCTCCATGAATCTGGATGGACGGTTTGTGCATCTGGGTGAAAACCACTGGGGACTTCGCGGATGGTATCCTCTTGATCAGTCAGATGAAGAACTGAGCCATACTGTGCAGGGCTCAGATGAACTTGCCGATGAGATCGATCCGGAAGAAGAAACGTATGATGACGACCTGGTAGACATCTCCGATGATCTGGACGCCATCTCTAAAAAAGATGATGCCGATGAAGACACTTTTGATGACAATGATCTCGAAGGCTTCGAGCCAGGCAATGCCGGTGCAGGATACGACGAGGACGAAGAGGAAGACGAAGAAGAAAGTGAAAGCGACAATACAGAAGAAAGTGAAGAAGAGCGGTAATTTTATCGTGGGCATATCTTGACTTTCGAAACACGTATAGGTACAATCATTTTTGGGCTGTGACGTAAAGGTGAAAATGATACCTATATAAGCATGAACGACAAACAAAAGTGTGCCCCCTCCATATGGTGGCAGGGCACCACTTTTGTTTTTTTTATGAATAAAGAAAAGCGAAGGAGCCTTGCTCAACCGCGACAGGTACTTCCCAGACGTGCAGGACAGCCTGCTGCCCGAAACCGGCTGGAAAGTAACCTCGAGTGGTTAGGCTCCGAAGCTGGACATCGAAAAGCGCAGGAAGCCTGTTCAGCAGCGCGGACCCTGGAAACACTATTTTAAAGGACATTTATATAAAGAGAGGCAGATAGGTATATGGCGAGTAAATATATTTTCGTTACTGGCGGCGTTGTATCTTCGTTAGGTAAAGGCATTACAGCAGCTTCCCTTGGAAGACTGCTTAAAAACAGAGGACTTAGTGTTACTATCCAAAAGTTTGACCCGTATATCAACGTGGATCCGGGAACAATGAGCCCGTACCAGCACGGGGAGGTTTTTGTTACAGATGACGGAGCGGAAACTGATCTGGATCTCGGACACTATGAGCGCTTTATCGATATTAACCTCAGCAAAAACAGCAATGTCACCACCGGAAAAGTATACTCATCCGTTATTCGCAAAGAACGGCGCGGTGACTATCTCGGGGGCACCGTGCAGGTGATCCCGCACGTCACAAATGAAATCAAAGAGCGCGTGTACCGCGCCGGGAGAGAAACAGGAGCCGATGTAGTAATTACAGAAATCGGCGGCACGGTCGGGGATATTGAAAGTCTGCCGTTCCTCGAGGCCATTCGCCAGATTAAAAGCGATGTCGGACGCGATAATGTCATGTATGTACACTGTACATTAATTCCTTACTTATCCGCGGCGGGGGAAATGAAATCCAAACCGACGCAGCACAGTGTCAAAGAACTTCGCGGCATCGGTATCCAGCCGAACATCATTGTGCTTCGGACAGAAAAACCGGTACCGGAAAACATGAAAGAAAAAATTGCTTCGTTTTGTGATGTCCCATCAGAATCGGTCATTGAGGCAGGAGACGCAGAAGTGCTGTACCAGATCCCGCTGGAACTGCAGCGCCAGCATATGGATCAGATCGTTTGTGATCACTTGAAGCTCACAGCGCCACCGGCGGAAATGACTGAATGGACTGCGCTTGTCGACCGGGTAAAGAACTTAAGTAAAACCATACGTATCGCGCTTGTCGGGAAATACGTTGCTCTTCCGGATGCGTACCTGTCGGTAGCAGAGTCGCTGAAACATGCCGGCTACCACTTTGATGCAGATATTGAAATCGACTGGGTGCAGTCGGAGGATCTCGATAAAGACAACGTGGCAGAACGCCTGAAGGATGCTGATGGAATTCTCGTGCCTGGAGGCTTTGGAGACCGGGGCATTCAAGGTAAGATTGAAGCCATTACCTACGCCCGGGAGCAGAAAATTCCGTTTCTCGGAATTTGCCTCGGCATGCAGCTTGCAAGCGTGGAGTTTGCAAGAAACGTGGCCGGCATCAACGACGCCGGTTCAGCAGAATTCCATCCTGATGCCAAGAACGCAGTCATTGATCTGCTTCCGGAGCAGAAGGACGTAGAAGACCTTGGCGGCACGCTTCGGCTCGGTCTGTACCCTTGTAAATTAAAAGAAGGGTCCCGGGCAAAAGAAGCTTATGATGATGCAGAGATCGTTTACGAACGTCACCGCCACCGCTATGAATTCAGCAACGCTTACAGAGAGCAGCTTGAAAATAACGGATTTATCTTCAGTGGCACGAGCCCCGACGGCCGTCTGGCGGAAATTATTGAAGTAGCAGACCACCCTTACTTTGTTGCTTCGCAGTTCCACCCGGAATTTGTATCCCGCCCGACCCGCCCGCAGCCTTTGTTCCGCGAATTTATTCGTCACTCTGCAGGGGAATAACACGAAAGCAAGCCTGGATGGTGCATACCATCCAGGCTTTTTTGGGCCGGAAAAACAACTGCGTTATTCGAGTTCATCCGATAATTCTTTAATGTATAAATAGAAAAGCTGGCCGGCGAAAAAGGCTGATAAAGCAAATGGGTTCCCGTAGCGCTCTCCCTTTTCATCGGGAATCACCGGCTCGGTCGAAGGCGCAGAAATATGGCAGTTTAACGGCCCGAGCAGTTCATTTATCCGGGCGTCATCCTGTGAATAAATAATGAGAGGTGTTTCGCTGGCTTCGCACGTTTGGATAAACGAAAGCATTTCCTCCCCCTCATCGGGATGAACGATTAGAAACAGGCGGTCGACCTCGGACAGCGCTTCTGTATCAGGAGACGGCACAATAGCTGTCGTTCCTTCGGGGGCGTCAGGGTGGTCCGCAAGCGCCAGGGCAATCGAATGGGCAGACGGGGAGCCCGCGATCCAGAGCCTGCCCAGTCCCCGTACAGCCTGTACGGCTAAACGCGCTGCATCCTCAAATTCCTCCTCCTGGTCCATGATGCTTTGAAATTTCCCCTGTAGCTGAGTAGAAAAAATTTTCATAAAAATCCTCTTTTCTGCTTTGGAATTGATGCCTGGCTGAAACTTACGTGGTCATAAACCTCATAGTAATATATACTGCAGGGAGAAGAAAGTGGAGAAGGAGGGAATTGTGTCATGGAACGGGTGTTAATTGTAGATGATCAAATGGGGATCCGGCTTCTTTTGAAAGAGGTGCTCGAAGAAGAAGGCTATACCGTCAAAGAAGCCCATAACGGCGAACTTGCTTTACATATGGTGGAGGAGTGGACGCCTGACATTTTTATCATTGATATGAAACTCCCGGGCATCAACGGACTCACTCTGCTTAAAGAGCTCCAAAGTTCTTCGCGTCTTGACGATGCCTATGTAATTATAATGACTGCCTTTGGCGAAAAGGAGCAGGTGGAAGCGGCCAGGCAAAACGGAGCGGACTACTATATCGCCAAGCCTTTTGATATCGAAAACTTAAAGAGCGTCATCGGCAAACTTTCGGAAGAAGGGTGACAACCAGCCTTGATATGCTATAATGAATAAAGAATTTGAGTAAGATCTACATAGCATAGTTGGTTTGTTTTTAAGCAGAAGTATTTGTCAGTAAGAAAGCCCTGATTATACTATTTTCGCGCTTTTATATCCACTATTCGATGCAGCCTGCATAAAAGCTGCAGATACTTTCGTGTGCTTATATATATTTACTATGTATGGGAAGATGCTCAAACATTTTGCTTGAAACGAAGAGGGAGGATATTTTTTATGCCATTGGTATCAATGACGGAAATGCTGAAAACAGCACAAAAAAATCAGTATGCCGTAGGACAGTTCAACTTGAACAACATGGAATTCACCCAGGCCATTCTTCAGGCGGCTGAAGAGGAAAAATCTCCAGTAATCTGCGGCGTTTCTGAAGGCGCGGCCCGCTACATGGGCGGTTTTGAAACAGTCGTTACGCTGGTAAAGGCGTTAATGAAAGAATACAACGTAACAGTGCCTGTAGCCATTCACCTCGACCACGGTTCGAGCTTTGAGAACTGCATGAAAGCCATGAAAGCGGGATTCACTTCTGTGATGATCGACGGATCCCACCACCCGCTCGAATACAACATCGAAATGACTAAGCGCGTCGTAGACGCAGCCCACGCGATCGGCGTATCTGTAGAGGCTGAGCTTGGCCGTGTTGGCGGCCAGGAAGACGACCTGATCGTTTCTGAAGCGGAAGAAGCTTACGCTATTCCGGCAGAGTGTAAAGAGCTTGTAGAACAGACAGGCGTCGACTGCTTTGCAGCAGCGCTTGGTTCCGTGCACGGCCCTTATAAAGGGGAGCCGAATCTCAGCTTCACACGCATGGAAGAAATCCAGCAGCTCGTGGAGGTGCCATTTGTCCTGCACGGCGGCACAGGCATTCCGACCGAAGACGTGAAAAAAGCGATTCGCTACGGTCACGCAAAAGTGAATGTAAACACGGAAAGCCAGATGTCTTCTGCGGCAAAGGTACGTGAAGTATTGGCAGAGCAGCCGGATCAGTATGATCCTCGTAAATACCTCGGCCCGGCACGTGATGCTATTAAAGAAACAGTGAAGTTCAAAATGCAGGAATTTGGTTCTTCCAACCAGGCATAACTAATAAGCATAAAAGCGAAGAAAAGGGGCCCGCTACCGGGCCGCCTTGTTCTCCGCCTTACTTTCTTCTTTTCATAGTAAAATAGTTTGCAAGCGTTTGCTTAGTCCGGATAAAGAGTATCAAATAATAGGAGGGAACATGTATGCAGTTTTTTGTAGATACAGCGAATGTCGATGAAATTAAAGAGGCGAATGCCCTCGGGATTCTTGCGGGCGTTACGACAAACCCGAGCCTGGTCGCTAAAGAAGGCGTCGATTTTCACGAACGGTTAAAGGAAATTACTGCGATTGTCGACGGCTCTGTCAGCGCTGAAGTTATTTCAACTGAAGCGGAAGGCATGATTACGGAAGGCCGGGAGCTAGCAAAAATCGCTCCGAATATTACAGTCAAAGTTCCGATGACGCTTGAAGGCATGAAGGCCGTAAAGGTCTTTACAGAAGAAAATATCCAAACAAACGTTACGCTCGTCTTTTCTTCCGTGCAGGCTCTGATTGCAGCGAGAGCGGGCGCGACATATGTGTCACCTTTCCTTGGACGTCTCGATGATATCGGGCATAACGGACTGGATTTGATCAGTGAGATTTCCGAAATCTTTAACGTTCACGGCATCGAGACGAAAATTATTGCTGCTTCTGTGCGCCATTCCACTCACGTAGCAGAAGCAGCGGCCCGCGGTGCCCATATCGCGACGATTCCGTTTAAAGTGGTTCCTGGCCTTCTGAAGCATCCATTAACAGATCAGGGCATTGAAAAATTCCTGAACGACTGGGAAAACCGCAAGCAGTAAAAACAATAGCACAGGCTTCTGCAGGGTTTCTGCAGAAGCTTTTTTTGTATGAAAATTCAGCCAAATTCTCTTGCTAATAAGTGGAAAAACATCTATGCTAAAAAAAGAAAACACTTTTGTTAATTAGTAGGTCACAAATAGCCGAAAAGAAGCAGCATCTGGCAAGCACTGCTGCAGGATGCAGCTTTTACATACCGGTTCATATAAACTAGCTGTGGATTCCGGAAAATGACTGTAGAGGATGATTACATGCAGAAAATGATCATTGAAGGCGGCAGGCCTTTGGAAGGAAGGGTGTCGATCAGCGGGGCAAAAAACAGTGCGGTGGCCTTAGTGCCGGCTGCTTTAATGGCAAATGGCCACGTCACCCTGGAAAACCTTCCGGACATTGATGACATAGATACCCTGGCAGAGATTTTGCAGGGCGTTGGAGCGAATGTAAAAACAGAAAATCACCGAATGAAAATCAATGCGAAAAACGTTCGTCCGCTGCCGATGCCAAATGGCAAAGTAAAAAAGCTGCGTGCTTCCTACTATCTGATGGGAGCGATGCTCGGCCGGTTCAAAAAAGCGGTCATCGGCATGCCTGGTGGATGCTACCTGGGCCCGCGGCCGATTGATCAGCACATTAAAGGCTTTGAAGCTTTAGGTGCCACGGTCGAAAATGAACACGGTTCGCTCCATATTTACGCTAAAGAGCTGAAAGGGGCCCGTATTTATCTAGACGTAGTGAGTGTCGGCGCGACCATTAATATTATGATGGCAGCGGTGATGGCCAAGGGGCAGACAGTCATCGAAAATGCCGCGAAAGAGCCGGAAATCATCGATGTAGCCACGCTTCTGACGAATATGGGGGCAAATATTAAAGGCGCAGGAACAAACGTGATCCGCATTGACGGTGTAGAAGAATTAAACGGATGCACTCATTCGATTATTCCCGACCGGATCGAGGCAGGAACGTATATGATTGCCGGTGCGGCTATGGGAAGTGAAGTAGTGATAGACAACGTCATCCCGGATCATTTAGAAGCGTTAACGGCAAAACTCCGGGAAACAGGAACGGGCGTTGAATGGTTTGACAATTCAGTCCGGGTTACCGGGGTAGACCGCCTGCAGGCAGTCCAGTTAAAAACACTCGTCTACCCCGGCTTTCCGACCGATCTGCAGCAGCCGTTTACGGCACTTATGACGAGAGCTGAAGGAAAAACAATCGTTCACGACACCATCTATCCGTCCCGGTTCAAGCATGTGGATGAGCTTGCACGAATGGGAGCAGAGGTAACCACAAGTGAAGGAACGGCAATTGTGCGGGGTCCGGCGGACCTTCAGGGCGTTCAGGTAACGGCGAGCGATCTGAGAGCAGGCGCCGCATTAATCGTGGCCGGGTTGATGGCCGACGGCAGGACCGTTATCACCGGGTTTGAACATGTGGCCCGGGGATATGAAAAAATCGAACATAAATTGCGTTATTTAGGCGCTGAGGTCCGTTTGGAAACCATCAGCGAACAGGAAATGCAGGAAATTCAAAATTCATAAGCCTGGGGGAATGTAACAATGGAAAGAAGTTTATCGATGGAGCTGGTACGAGTTACGGAAGCAGCAGCGCAAGCCTCTGCCCGCTGGATGGGCCGGGGCAAGAAGGACGAGGCTGACGACGCTGCAACCAGCGCCATGCGTGACGTATTTGACACAATTCCAATGAAGGGCACCGTCGTAATCGGTGAAGGGGAGATGGATGAAGCCCCGATGCTCTACATTGGAGAAAAACTCGGCACAGGCTTCGGCCCGAGAGTTGATGTAGCGGTAGATCCGCTTGAAGGCACAGAAATTGTTGCCAGCGGCTCATGGAACGCCCTGGCAGTGCTTGCTATTGCTGACCATGGACGGCTTCTTCATGCGCCCGATATGTACATGGATAAAATTGCAGTAGGCCCTGAAGCGATCGGGCAAATAGATATCGATGCACCGGTCGCAGATAACCTGCATGCTGTAGCAAAGGCAAAAGGCAAGGATATCGAAGATGTAGTTGTCACTATTTTAGACAGAGAGCGTCATGCCAAGCTGATTCAGGAGGTCCGCGACACCGGCGCCCGCATTAAACTGATCCCGGCCGGGGACGTGGCCGGGGCGATTAATACGGCCTTTGATGAAACAGGTGTAGACATACTGCTGGGCTCCGGAGGAGCGCCGGAGGGAGTAATCGCCGCTGTCGGTCTCAAGTGCCTGGGCGGGGAAATGCAGGGCAAGCTTCTTCCCCAGAACGACGATGAGCTGGCCCGGTGCACAGAAATGGGCATTGATGATGTCAACCGGCCGCTTCTCATGTCGGACCTGGTGGGCGGAGAGGACTGCATTTTCGCCGCTACCGGGGTAACAGAGGGCGAACTGCTGAAAGGCGTGAATTTCAAAAGCTCCAAGGCTACAACTCAGTCTCTCGTTATGCGGGCAAAATCAGGGACGGTCCGCTTTGTTGACGGCAAGCACAACGTGCAGAAAAAGCCGGATTTTGTCATTAGAGACGAATAGCACGGGGAGAGGCCGGAGAGATCTGGCCTCTTCTTATTTGATGCAGGAAGCATGTTAAACTGATAATTTTGCTTGCAGACAGAGGCATTCAAAGTTAAAATAATGAAGTACAATCTGTATTTATAATATATGTACGGCCATTCAACAGTTCTCCTCTCCTTTATGCAGAGTGAAGGCATATCTGCTTCAACGCTTCATGAACGCAGGGCACCCATTCCTTTTCTTATCTTTCATTTATCCCAACACGCTGTGCAGGAAAACCATAACAGAAATAAAAAAGACAGCTTACATTCGCAAAGTGTAAGTGTTTCTTCACGTTAATAAAACTAATATACACGATTAATTTGTCCGCATTCAGAATAGAAAAAGAAAGTGGTGACGGCATTGGCAGTCAACATCGCAGAGCTCGAAACAATGACGCTGAAAGAATTGTACCGGCTCGCCAAAGAATACAAGGTATCGTATTACAGCAAATTAAACAAACGGGAGCTTGTGTTTGCGATCTTAAAGGGGCAGGCAGAAAAAGACGGCCTGATGTTTATGGAAGGCGTGCTCGAAATTATCCAGACAGAAGGCTATGGTTTTTTGCGCCCAATCAACTACCTGCCCAGTACGGAAGATATTTACATCTCTGCGTCCCAGATCCGCCGTTTTGATCTAAGAAACGGGGATAAGGTTTCCGGCAAAGTACGGCCGCCGAAGGATTCAGAGCGCTACCACGGCCTCCTGCAGGTGGAGGCGGTCAACGGGGAAGATCCGGACTCTTCGAAGGAGCGACCACATTTTCCTGCTTTGACCCCGCTGTACCCGGAGGAGCGTATGCAGATGGAAACCCATCCAAATCGTGCTTCTTCCCGGATTATCGACCTGATTACCCCGGTCGGCTTCGGCCAGCGCGGACTTATTGTAGCTCCACCCAAAGCCGGTAAGACGTCGCTGCTGAAAGAAATAGCCAACAGCATCACCGAAAACCATCCGGAAACCGAACTGATTGTGCTGCTTGTGGACGAGCGCCCGGAGGAAGTAACAGACATTGAGCGTTCTGTCGACGGGGACGTGGCTAGTTCGACGTTTGACGAAGTGCCGGAAAATCATATTAAGGTTTCGGAGCTTGTACTCGAACGGGCAATGCGCCTTGTGGAGCATAAAAAGGATGTCGTCATTCTGCTCGACAGCATTACCCGTCTTGCAAGAGCATATAACCTTGTACTGCCACCGAGCGGACGTACGCTCTCCGGTGGTATTGACCCGGCGGCGCTTCACCGTCCGAAGCGTTTTTTCGGAGCAGCGCGCAATATTGAAGAAGGCGGAAGCCTGACCATTCTAGCGACAGCTCTTGTAGAAACCGGATCGCGGATGGATGATGTGATTTATGAAGAATTTAAAGGCACCGGCAACATGGAACTCCACCTTGACCGCCGATTGGCCGAGCGTCGTATCTTCCCGTCAATCGACATCCGCCGCTCGAGTACCCGGAAGGAAGAACTGCTCGTTTCTAAGGAGCACCTGGATAATTTATGGGCGATCCGCAAAACCATGAACGATTCCCCGGACTTTGTGGATCACTTTATCCGGCGCATCAAACAGACCAAGACGAACGAAGAATTTTTTGAAGAACTTCAAAAAGATAAACAGGGAAAAGTAACGACCGGAAAGAAATAACCGAAATGAACGATTGATAAATTTCGGGGAAGTTGTTATAATCTCGTTATGTGTGAAAAAGAGAAGAATCGAAAGGAAGTGACCAGCTATGAAACAACAGGTGCATCCGGAATATCATAAAGTTGTGTTTATGGATACAAGTACGGGATTCAAGTTCTTGAGCGGTTCGACAGAAAGCTCGTCGGAAACCATCGAATGGGAAGACGGAAACACGTACCCAGTAATCAAAATTGAGGTAAGCTCCGACTCCCACCCGTTCTATACCGGTAAGCAGAAGCAGAATACTGCCGGCGGCCGTGTGGACAAGTTCAAAAGAAAATACAACCGCTAAGCACAATGGTTGGGTAAAGGCGGAAGCTGCGGCTTCCGCCTTTTTTATGTAACAAACAGATGTTGATAAGCAGGGGAGACTAATATGGCGCAATTATTTTTTAAATACGGCACAATGAACAGCGGCAAGTCCATCGAAATTTTAAAGGTGGCCCATAATTATGAAGAGCAGAATAAACCGGTGCTGATCTTCACTTCTGGTCTTGATGACCGGCGCGGTGTCGGGTTTGTAGCGAGCAGAATCGGAGTGGAGCGCGAAGCCGTTCCAATTTTTGAAGAAACAAACATTTACGATATCGTGCGAAAAGAAGCGGAGCGTCCGTTCTGTATTCTCGTGGATGAGGCACAGTTTCTTTCCCAGGAGCACATCATTCAACTGGCAGAAATTGTAGACAACCTCGATATTCCAGTGATGAGCTTTGGGCTGAAAAACGATTTTCAAAATGAGCTGTTTGAAGGCAGCAAGCATTTGCTGCTGTACGCGGACAAAATTGAGGAAATGAAAACCATCTGCTGGTTCTGCCATAAAAAAGCAGTCATGAATTTAAGGCTCGACGGCGAGGGGCGCCCGATTTATACAGGTGAGCAGATTCATATCGGCGGCAATGATTCCTATTATCCAGTATGCCGAAGATGCCATGCCAATCCGCCTATTGCTCTGTAAAAAGAGAACAAGCCAACCGGTGCAATGCTGGTTGGCTTGTTTTGTTCAGTACAATGAAGTTATTTCGCACGCCGGATCACCTGTTGCAGTGGATCCCATACCTTGTTGTACGGAGGGGCATAGCTTAAATCCAGGTCTTCAAATTCAGCGATGGTCATACGGTGAAAGAGAGCGGTTGCTAGAACGTCGAGCCGTTTATCGGTGCCGTCCCCGCCGATAAGCTGGCCTCCGAGGATAATGCCGGTGTCCGGACAGTACGTCACTTTAATATGAAGCTTGCTATTTCCCGGGAAATAGCCGGCATGGCTCGATGTAGTAAGTGTTTGGCTGCGGTAAGGAAAACGCATGTCGGCAGCTTCCGCTTCAGAAATACCGGTTTTGCCGAGCGTTAAACTAAAAAAGCGGAGAATAGACGTCCCGGTCACGCCTTTAAAGGACTTTACGCTTCCGGCCATGTTGAGCCCGGCAACCCGTCCTTGTTTATTGGCATGCGTTCCGAGCGGAAGATAATCATCGATTTCCTTAATCCGGTGGAACTGGGTAGCACAGTCTCCAGCGGCATAAATGCCGGGGACATTGGTCTCCATATAGCGATTCACCTGGAGAGCACCGTTGCCGTGCCGGAACAGACCGCATTTGGACACCATCTCCGTATTCGGGCGAAGGCCAACGCCGACAATTACCGCGTCAGTTTTAACCACCCGCTGCTCCGTATGGACGGCTTCCACCCGGCTGCTGCCTGACAGACGCTGAATGTTTTCCCCGAAAAGCAGTTCAATGCCGTTTGCTTCCGCTTCTTCGGCAATATGCGCTGCCATGTCAGGGTCGAATATGCCCGCAAGCTGGTCGCCGCGCTGCACGAGCGTCACTTTTTTCCCGGCATGAATACAGTTTTCTGCCACTTCAAGGCCGATGTAGCCGCCTCCTACAACAGTAACATGGTCCACGTTAACGAGCTCCGCTTTGATCGTTTCGGCGTCCGGAATCGTTTTTAACGTATGGACGCCCTCGAGCTCCCGGCCCGGCCAGTTGGGCAGGAGCGGACGCCCGCCGGAAGCGATCAGCAGTTTATCATACGAAATTTGAAACGATTCCTCCGTGTCGGTGCGTGTGCCCATCACTTCTTTTTTATCCGCATTGACACCGGTAACCTCGTGATTCACCCGGGCATCGATGCCGTACTTTTCCCGAAACGTATCAACATCGCGGGCAATTAAATTCGAGCTGTCTTCGACTTCACCCCCGAGTATGTATGGAAGTCCGCACTGGGCGTAGGAATACACTTCCCCGGCTTCAAGCGTAACAATCTCTGCGTTCTCATCCTGCCGGTAGATCTGCATGGCTGCACTCATGCCGGCGGCATCTCCGCCAATAATGACGTATTTCATCTTTTTTCCCCCTTCTGCTGGAACAATAGGCACTTACAGAGCGGTTCCCCGCGCCCGGCCTGATCAAACGAAATTTATAGAAGCGACGGTATTTTGACGCCCCTATGCCCCTGTATTATAATTAGTATACTGTAAAAGAGAGCGAGAAACGTGTAAACGTAACGATATGCCCTTGAAACGGATAAAATTTAAAAATAGAGGTGAACGGTGTGTTAGAGCGACTGCAGACGGTAGAAGACCGTTATGAATATTTAAACGAACAGCTGAGCGACCCGGAAATCGCGAACGATCCGAATAAAATTAAGGAGCTGTCCAAAGAACAGGCCCAGATGGAGCGGACAGTAGAGGTTTACCGGGAATATAAAGAAGCCCGGCAGCAGCTTGATGAGGCAAAATCAATGCTTGAAGACGAGCTCGATGCAGAAATGAAAGACATGGTGAAGTCGGAAGTGGAAGAATTGAGTGAGCGTATTGAAAACCAGGAGGAAGAGCTTCGGCGGCTGCTTCTTCCGAAGGATCCAAACGACGACAAAAACGTCATTATTGAAATACGGGGAGCCGCAGGCGGCGAAGAAGCGGCGCTGTTTGCCGCTGATTTATATAAGATGTATTCCCGCTATGCGGAAAAACAAGGATGGAAAGCAGAAATCGTGGAATCGACTGCAAGCGACCTCGGCGGCTTCCGGGAAATCATTTTTATGATAAACGGTGATTCGGCCTATTCGAAAATGAAATACGAGAACGGAGCCCACCGGGTTCAGCGGGTGCCGAGCACAGAGTCGGGTGGACGGGTGCATACGTCCACAGCCACAGTGGCTGTGCTTCCGGAAGCTGAGGAAGTCGAGGTAGATATTCACGATAAGGACATTCGTGTGGATACATTCGCAGCAAGCGGTCCCGGCGGCCAGAGCGTTAACACTACCATGTCGGCGGTGCGGCTCACTCACGTGCCGACAGGCATTGTCGCTTCTTGCCAGGACGGCAAATCCCAGATTAAAAATAAAGAAAAAGCAATGACAATTCTCCGCGCCCGCGTATATGATAAATTCCAGCAGGAGGCCCAGGCAGAGTACGATGAAACCCGGAAATCAGCGGTAGGGACCGGGGACCGTTCCGAACGGATCCGGACATACAATTTTCCGCAGACGCGTGTCACGGACCACCGTATCGGACTGACGCTGCAGAAGCTCGACCAGATTCTCCAGGGAGAGCTGGATCAGGTTATTGAGCCGCTCGTGATGGAAGAGCAGGCCGAACTGATGGAAAAAGCAGGCGAAGCGTAATGAAAGAGGAACCATTTGTATTTGAAGCCCGAAAATGGGCTTCTTCTTTTTTAAGTGAACACGGAAGAGAAGAAACGGCGGCGGATTGGCTTTTGGAGCATCACCTGCAGCTCTCCCGCTCCCAGCTGCTGGCTGCTTCGGGGGAGCCGGTAGCTCGACAGACGTGGGAGCAGTTCCAGCAGGACGTACGTATCCACGCAGCGGGAACCCCGGTTCAGCATTTAACCGGGAGAAGCTCCTTTTATGATCGTGAGTTTCACGTCAACGCCAATGTGCTGATCCCGCGGATGGAAACCGAGGAGCTTGTCTGGTACGTGATTGACTGGGTACAAAAAAATAAAGATCTGAAGGCTCCGCGCATTGTCGATGTAGGTACAGGCAGCGGAATTATCGCCGTTACGCTTGCACTGGAAATTCCGCCGGCCCGGGTGCAGGCTGTGGATATTGATAGCCGGGCGCTTGAAATGGCTAAACAGAACGCGGCACGACTCCAGGCACCGGTCACCTTTCATCAGGAATCATTTCTTGAAGGCATGGTGCTCCGGAAAGAGAAGGCTGATGTGGTTGTATCCAATCCGCCGTATATTCCAAAGAAGGAATGGGAACAGCTTGACCCGCTTGTCCGGGACAAGGAGCCTGCGGTGGCATTGATTGGTGAGGGCGAAGAAGGCATTCACAGCTATGAAGAAATTGTTAAACATGCTGTTGATATTCTCGCTCCCGGTGGCCTGCTCGCTTTTGAAATTGGCTGGCAGCAGGGACACTCCGTGAAGAAAGCGATTGAAAAAGCGTTTCCGGGAAAAATGGTCCAAGTAATAAAAGACTTGAATGGAAATGACCGAATCGTTACAGTTGTGAATAAGTAGGGACGTTATCCCCGAGATGTGGATAAAAAAAGATAAATCATCCTTATATGTGGAAAACATTAATTTTTCGTAAAAAATGTAAATTCAAAGGCTGGATTAACAGGAAAACCCAAAGTTATCCACAGAAAATTAGAGCTTGTTGATAGTGTGAAAAAACAAAAATAAACCAAACTGGACCTTGGTTATGAAAGCATTTTAACTTTTTGGAAGGAAAGAAAGCTGCATGAGTTATAAACAGACAGTTATAAGAAATGTGGATAATATTAGCGGGGAAATTCCAGAGAAGTCGGTATTAAAGGAAATGGGGCTGTGGATAAAGCAGGGTAAGACAGTGGCTCTCCCTACGGAGACCGTATACGGACTGGGGGCAAGCGCCGTATGCACGGAAGCCGTCCGGGCTATTTTTAAAGCCAAAAACCGGCCGCCGGACAATCCGTTGATTGCCCATATCGCTGACCGTGCGCAGCTTGACGCACTCGGGGTTACGTGGACAGAGAACATGAAAAAGCTGATGGACACGTTCTGGCCTGGCCCTTTAACGCTTATATTTCCACTGACGAAAGAAACCCCTCTCTCCTCTCTTGTCACCGCCGGGTTACCTACGGTGGCAGTCCGTATTCCGGAGCATGAGGTGGCGAGAGCACTGCTAACTTACGCTGGGGTTCCAGTAGCGGCACCAAGCGCCAATCGTTCCGGCTCTCCGAGTCCGACAACCGCAGAGCATGTTTACAATGACCTGAGCGGAAAAATTGATGCGGTAATTGACGGCGGCGCGTGCGGCTACGGAGTAGAATCCACCGTCGTGGATTGCACCACAGAGGTTTGCTGGATTCTGCGTCCGGGTGGAGTAACGAAGGAACAGCTCGAGCGGGTGCTCGGCCCGGGGACAGTCCGCTATTCCCACAGCGCGTCCTCCGAAGAATCTCCTGCAGCGCCAGGAATGAAATACCGCCACTATTCCCCCGCAACGCCTCTCTATTTAATGGAAGGACCGGAAGAGATGTGGCAGAACAGGCTGAGGGCATACCAACAGGAAGGGAAAAAAGTTGCGGTGCTTGCTGTGGAGGAAAACAAACCTGCATGGAAGCAGGCGGATGCTTTCTTTAGTTTAGGTTCACGCCGGGCCCCTGAAGAAACGGCAGCAAAATTATACGCAGTACTCCGCGAATTAGATACAATAGATGCAGACGCAGCCTTCTGCGAAGTTTTTGCAAAAGAAGGCATTGGGGCCGCGCTCATGAACCGCCTGGAAAAAGCAGCATCTTCAGAAGCATGAAAATTTCTGCAAGGAGTCGATGACAATGAGTTATCATGTATTGTTTATTTGTACAGGAAACACATGCCGGAGTCCGATGGCAGCTGCGCTGATGAAGCACCACTATCCAGAGGTGGAAGTGGCTTCTGCCGGCGTGATGGCTGCAGGCGGAGAACCGGCAGCGGCCGAAGCCATCCATGCAATGGATGAAAGACAGGTGGAGATTGACCACGAATCCCAGCCGCTCACAAAGGAATTAATCGACTGGGCGGACGTTATCTTTGCAATGACCCAGGGGCATAAAGATATCATGCAGAGGATGTTTCCGGGTGCGGAACAGAAAACCGTGCTGCTGAAGGAATACGCGGGCGCCAGGGGAGACAGGGATATTGGAGACCCTATCGGCGGCGGATCGAAAGTGTACCAGGAAACGGCTGAGGAAATGGAAAAGGCTCTGCAGGCGGCGTGGGAACGGTATACAAAAGAAAAATCGCCGGACTGAGCCTGAAGATTTACAGGCTGCCGAATACGTGAGAAACTAAAAACAGTATAATCAAACGGAGGAGAGGTCGAAATGAAAGTAGCGTTGGGTGCCGATCACGGCGGATATGAATTAAAAGAGGAAATTAAATCTGTACTGGATGAAGCAGGAGTGGAATACGAAGATCTGGGCTGTGACTGCAGTGATTCCGTGGATTACCCGGACTACGCTGTTCCGGTGGCTGAAAAAGTCACGGCCGGAGAAGCTGACCGTGGTATTCTTGTCTGCGGCACAGGTATTGGCATGTCGATTGCTGCAAACAAAGTAAACGGTATCCGCTGCGCGCTTGTCCATGATGTATTCAGCGCGAAAATGACCCGGGCGCATAACGACAGCAATGTGCTGGCCATGGGCGCAAGGGTTATCGGCTCCGGCCTGGCCGGCGAAATCGTCAAGGCATGGCTCAGTACGGAACACGAAGGCGGCCGGCATGCAGACCGTATCCAAAAAGTCGCGGCTATTGAACAATAAGGAACGAAGAAAGGACGGGTTGTCATGGTAAACAAAACAGAATGGCAGCAGCCTTTACGGGAATTGTTGACTTCATTAAAAGACCAGGCACCGCTTCGTTGCGGCCAGGTGCTCGTGATTGGGACGAGTACGAGTGAAGTGCTCGGTGAGCATATTGGCAAGGCCGGCTCCGAGGAAGTCGCTGAAGCACTGTTTGATGTCTTTCAGGAATTTCGCGAAGAAACCGGTGTGCGCCTTGCATTTCAGGGATGTGAGCATATTAACCGCGCCTTGACCGTAGAGAGGGAAACGGCAGATGCTTATGGCCTCGAAGCAGTGAGTGTAGTGCCTCACCCACGGGCAGGCGGTTCAATGAGTTCATATGCATATAAACACATGAGTGAGCCGGTCGTTATCGAATCAGTAAAAGCAGATGCAGGCATCGATATCGGATCCACCCTGATCGGTATGCATTTGAAACCGGTCGCGGTTCCGGTGCGCGGCCCAAAGAAGCAGATCGGTTCTGCTTACGTGACGATGGCAAAAACACGGCCGAAGCTGATCGGCGGCGAGCGTGCACGCTACGAATAGCCCTTCGGTGTACGGAGATGAGCCAGAAAAAGAATCGCATGCCGCGGTTCTTTTTTCTTCACGTCCAGGCGAAGAAAAAAGAAAGAAATCCGAAAAAATTTCGAAAGGTACGGAAATTCGTAAAAAATACGTGTTACAATGAAAAACATGGTGACAAGAGGAGAAAAATAACGAACGAAATATTTTCATTAAAGTCAATCGTTCGTTGTTGTACCGAAGGGAAGGGAGATTTACAGATGGAAACAAAGGTAAATGCAGAAAGTGTACAAACGCAGGATCCGGCCATATTTGAGGCAATGCAGAAGGAACTGGGACGTCAACGCGATAAGATTGAGCTAATCGCTTCGGAAAACTTTACGAGTCGTGCAGTAATGGAAGCGCAAGGTTCCGTTCTTACTAATAAATATGCGGAAGGCTATCCAAACCGCCGCTATTACGGCGGTTGTGAGCACGTGGATACGGTTGAACAGCTCGCGATTGACCGGGCTAAGGAATTATTCGCCGCAGAATATGCAAACGTGCAGCCCCACTCCGGCGCCCAGGCAAACATGGCTGTTTACTATACGGTCTTAAATCACGGTGACACCGTGCTTGGCATGAATCTCTCCCACGGGGGCCACTTAACACACGGCAGTCCCGTTAACTTCAGCGGTGTGCAGTACAATTTCGTGGAATACGGTGTGACCAAAGAAGATCAGGTAATTGATTATGATGAAGTGCTTCGTGTAGCTAAAGAAACACAGCCAAAATTAATCGTTGCCGGCGCAAGTGCTTATCCACGTGAAATCGATTTTAAAAAATTCCGCGAAATCGCCGATGAAGTAGATGCATACTTAATGGTTGATATGGCGCATATTGCCGGACTTGTAGCAGCTGGCGTTCATCAGAATCCGGTCCCTCATTCGCATTTTGTTACGACCACAACCCATAAAACGCTGCGTGGACCGCGCGGAGGGCTGGTGCTGTGTAAGGAAGAATTTGGCAAAAAGATTGATAAAGCAGTATTTCCGGGCCTGCAGGGCGGACCGCTCATGCACGTAATCGCTGCGAAAGCCGTGGCCTTCGGAGAAGCGCTGCAGCAGGATTTCGTAGCGTATTCCGAAAATGTTGTGAAAAACGCCCGCAGCCTAAGCGACTCCTTGCAGAATGAAGGCATTACTGTTGTTTCAGGCGGTACGGACAACCATCTCGTGCTGATGGATACCCGCAGCCTGGAACTGACAGGGAAAATAGCGGAAAAGGCTTTGGATGAAGTTGGCCTTACGGCGAATAAAAACGCCATCCCGTATGACCCGGAAAAGCCATTTGTCACAAGCGGTATCCGTCTTGGCTCTGCAGCTGTTACATCCCGCGGCTTTGGCGAAGAAGAAATGAAAGAAATCGGCTCCATTATCGCCTATACGTTGAAAAACCATGAAGACGCGGAAGCGTTAAAAGAAGCGGCCGGACGTGTAAAAACTTTAACGGGCCGGTTTCCAATTTACGAATATCTGTAATATCCCCAGCTTGCGGTAACAAACGAGCATGCTGAAACAGCTGTTCTCCTATTTAAAGGAGGCAGCTGTTTTTTGGCTTTCAGGAGAGACCTGTATTTTTCGGGGGTGAACACAAGTGTGTTAGGGTATATATAGATTGGGAAAAGGAGGAGTTCAAATGGTTTTTGCAATAAATGAGAAGGCACCAATGTTCACGCTTGCTGACGTTCATGGCGAAGAATTTAAACTCGAAGAAAAAATAGGTAAAGGCTGGCAGCTGCTCGTTTTTTTCCGGGGGTCATGGTGCCCAGTATGTAAAGAAGAGCTTCAAGCCTGGGAAGAGCACCGCAGCTTTTTTGAAAAAAATAACGTAAACATCACCGCTATTTCTACCGATAACCCCGAAGACTTGCGGACCATGGCAGAAGAATACGGGCTCACCTTTCCAGTGCTCGTCGATGAAGCCCTGAAAGTACTCGATGATTACGGCGTCTTTTACCACAGCTCGGAAGCTCCTTATGAAGACCACGGAGCGCACGGGGAACCGGCATACTTTCTGCTCGATGAAGAAGGCAGATTTTTATACCAGCACCGCCAGACAAATCCATTCGGCCGTCCGGGCCCGAAAGAGCTTCGCAAAACCGTAAAGTATATTGAAGACAATTTAAAATAAACGTTCGCAGCAGTGCATGCCGGCGCTGCTGTTATTTATAACCGGGCCTTGGAATTGCGGCATATTTCTGTCATTTCATATTACCTTGAATCCACCACGCTTTTTAGGTAGAATTTTTAAAGAATATGTTCGATAGGGACATGGGTTAATAAGCACCGGCTGGCGCCGGGGAAAAAGGAGCCGACTATACTTATGGGAAATGTACATGTATTGGATCATCCGCTCATTCAACATAAACTTACATTCATCCGGGACGTCTCAACAGGAACGAAGGAATTCCGGGAGCTTGTCGACGAAGTGTCTACCCTAATGGCATTTGAAATCACAAGAAATCTACAGCTGCAGGAAGTAACCGTGGAAACACCGGTAGGGCCGGCAAAATCCTATACGCTTGCAGGCAAAAAACTGGGAGTAGTGCCGATACTGCGTGCAGGGCTTGGCATGACCGACGGTATTATCAAACTGATCCCGGCCGCGAAAGTAGGGCACGTCGGGCTGTACCGGGATCCGGAAACACTGCAGCCGGTCGAGTATTACGTAAAGCTGCCAAGTGATGTCGAGGAGCGGGAATTTATTGTGATTGATCCGATGCTTGCAACAGGCGGTTCTGCTATTGAAGCGTTGACCAGCCTGAAAAAACGCGGAGCCCAGAACCTTAAGCTCATGTGTTTAATTGCTGCGCCTGAAGGAGTGGAGCTCGTACAGGAAGCGCATCCGGATGTGGACATTTACCTGGCTTCAATGGATGAGAAACTAAACGAAAAGGGCTATATTGTCCCGGGACTCGGAGATGCCGGCGACCGTTTATTCGGCACAAAATAAAAGGTGACAAGGGCTTTGTCCGCATGCACGGAGAAGCCCTTTGGTTTGTAAAGGATGTATACATCCCAAACAGTCAGGCAGGGAGATGACGTATATGCATATGAGAAATAACGAATATGCATATGCTTCATTTAGTCTTTTCTTGACGTAAGGATATGAAAATGTCACTTAATAGACACAAAATAAAAAATGCCTGAAACGTGCGCCAATACAGGGTTTTGTTAATTTTCGTCCATTGACATCAAGGGGCGGCTATTGTACGATGATGAAGAACGTATGATAAGGTTTACATATGGGAGAAATTTGGAATTCCTTCATGAACGGCATGATTCACGCATTTGTTTCTTTTTTTTTGCCTAAAACATGTAGGAGGCAGCTATTGTTACGAAAAGTTGTGTAAAAATTTTCTCAATGGATTTCGTAGTGTATTAACGGACTAATCAGTCTGTTTCGGAGGAAAAGGTGGACCGCGCATGAATGATACAAGCTTGTATCTCCGCTCATTATTTATAGGATTGGCTGGAATGCTTGTATTGTACATAGCTCCGGCGCTGATTCCAGCGTTCCGGCAGGAAGCAGTGAGCTTATTTGCAGGAGCATGCGGAGGAGCCTTTAACATCTGGCACGCCCACCGGGAAACAAAACGAATCCAGAAGGCGGTACTCGCGGAAAAAAAGATTTTTCCGTTTGGCATGGCCACGAGGCTCGCAGTAGGAGTAGTCATTGCCATGCTCTATGTCCGGTTTCCGGAACAATTCCGTCTGCTTTACCTGGTGATTGGATTGTTCAGTCCTTATCTGCTGCTTTACGCTTTATCCGTTCACTTCAGCAAAGAAAAATAATTTTTAGCTGCAGCGCACAATTGACTAACATAGTAAAGGGGTGACTGAGACTTGAATATAGAGCACGAATCGCCGTATGTTTATGATTTGTTTGGTATACCCGGCTTCCACATTAATCTTTCCAATGTCATGATGCTGACTATTGCAGCAGTTATTGTGTTCATCATTGGACTGATAAGTGCGCGGACTCTTTCGATGAGACCAACCGGCATGCAGAACGTGTTTGAAATGGTGATTGAATTCGTCCGCAATATGATTGGAAGCACCATGGACTGGAAAACCGGAGAGCGCTTCTTCGGCCTGGGAATTACGATCTTCCTGTTCATTCTGGTAGCGAATCTGCTCGGGATTCCGTTCATGCTGATTAATGATGAAACCCACGTGCTTTGGTGGAAATCACCGACGGCTGATCCGGTGGTGACGATGACGCTGGCTGTAATGGTCATTGTGCTTTCGCACTTCTATGGTATTAAGCTTCGCGGGGCAAAAGAGTACGGAAAGAACTACTTCCGTCCAAAGAAATTTCTCTTTCCGATCAACATTCTTGAAGAGTTCACCAACACACTGACACTCGGGGCACGGCTTTTCGGCAACCTTTATGCCAAGGAGATACTTCTGACGCTTCTGGCGACAGTGGGTACGACTTTTCCAATCGGTACCGCTCTTGGCATTATTCCAATGGTTGCCTGGCAGGGATACAGCCTGTTCATCGGTTTTATCCAGGCGTTTATCTTCCTGGTACTGACCATGGTCTACATTTCGCACAAAGTGGAAACGGATCATTAATTACAGCAGCATCTGCAGAAACAACGAAATAACAATATAGTTTTAAACTAATTTAAGGAGGATTTGCACATGGGTCTTTTAGCAGCTGCAATCGCAGCAGGTTTAGCAGCAATTGGTGCAGGTATTGGCAACGCAATCGTAATCAAAGGGGCGATCGACGGTACTTCCCGTCAGCCGGAGCTTGGCGGCAGATTGCAGACACTTATGTTCATTGGTATCGGTCTTGTTGAGGCAGTTCCGATCATCGCAGTCGTTGTTGGTTTTATCACGCTTTTCCAATAAACATACAGTTTTGGAAAGGGAAGCAAAATGGCGGAGTGGGGGAACTGGCTTCGCCATTCCTTTTGTATATCTAAGAAAGGAGTGAAATCTTTTGCCATCTACATTTGCGTTCGGAGATGTGCTTTTCTCACTTTTTACGTTTTTCATTTTACTGCTGTTGCTTCGCCGGTTCGCCTGGGGTCCAATTGTTAAACAGATGAAAAAACGTGAAAATCACATTTCCAATGAAATAGAGACAGCGGAAAATCACCGTCAGGAAGCGGAAAAATATTTAGAAGAGCAGCGGGTGGAAATGGAGAAAGCGCGCGAAGAAGCGCAATCTATCATTGAAACGTCCCGCAAGACAGCTCAGGAACAGTCCAAGGAAATTATCCGGGAGTCCCACGAAGAAGCCAACCGTATGAAAGACAACGCCCTCGCTGATATTACGAGAGAGCGGGAGCAGGCAGTTGAAGCACTTCGTGCCCAGGTCGGCCAGCTTTCTGTGCTGATTGCTACGAAAATTATTGAAAAAGAATTAGATGAAGAAGAACAGGAAAAACTGATTCAGGAATACGTACAGGAAAGCGGCGGTCGCTTATGAGTAATCCAACCCTCGCGAAACGCTATGCCCGTGCGCTTTTAAAAAGTGCGGAAGAGCACGGGACTCTTGAAGAAACGAAGCAGGAATGGGAAGCTATGCTCGAAGTGTTCCACGCGCATCCGGAGATGTACCAGATTTTTAGATATCCGTCGATCAGCCGTGAAAGAAAGCAGTCTTTCATTGCGAGTACATTCGGCTCCTGGAGCGAACGCAGCCGTTCAATGATGAGTGTGCTGCTTGACCGCAAACGGCTTCATCTGATTGATGAAGTGGCAAAGGAAACAATTGCGCTTATCAATGAACGACTTGGCGTGGCCAATGCAGTTGTTTATACGGTGAAACCATTATCGGATGAAGAAAAACAGGCAGTTTCCCGCAAGTTTGCCCAGCAGGTCGGCAAGCACGAGCTTTATATTGAAAACAGAGTGGACTCTTCTCTCATTGGCGGTATGAAGGTACACATTGGACATACGATTTTTGACGGAAGCATTCAAGGTCAGCTAGACCGCTTGCAGCGTAATATAACGCAAACGAATTTATCATGAATGGGGTGAATCCTGGTGAGTATCAAACCCGATGAAATTAGTTCTTTAATTAAACAGCAGATTGAACAGTTTGAAGCGGAGACAGAGTCCAAAGAAGTCGGCATCGTCATTCAGGTAGGGGACGGTATCGCCCGTGCCTACGGCCTGGACAACGCGATGGCTGGTGAGCTTCTGGAATTCGAAAACGGCGTCATGGGCATGGCTCAAAATCTTGAAGAAGGAAACGTCGGTATTATCATTCTCGGCGCTTACGAAGAAATCCGTGAAGGTGACCAGGTTAAACGGACCGGCCGCATCATGGAAGTGCCGGTCGGCGAAGAGCTGCTCGGACGTGTAGTTAACGCTCTCGGCCAGCCTGTGGATGGACTTGGCTCCACAAACACAACCAAATCCCGCCCAATTGAAAGCGGTGCGCCGGGCATTATGGACCGGCAGTCGGTATCTGAGCCGCTCCAGACCGGTATTAAAGCCGTGGATACGATGATTCCTATTGGGCGCGGCCAGCGTGAGCTTATTATCGGCGACCGCCAGACCGGTAAAACGGCAGTGGCGATCGATACAATTTTGAATCAGAAAGATGAGGACGTTATCTGCATTTATGTAGCCATTGGCCAGAAAGACTCGACCGTGGCAGAGGTTGTGGATACATTCCGCCAGAAAGGCGCGCTTGATTACACGATTGTCGTAAACGCAGGGGCTTCCGAGCCGGCACCAATGCTTTATCTGGCGCCGTATGCCGGAGCTTCCATGGGCGAAGAGTTTATGTACAACGGCAAGCATGTGCTTATTGTATATGATGACTTAACCAAACAGGCAAACGCCTATCGTGAACTTTCTCTCCTTCTTCGCCGCCCGCCGGGCCGTGAAGCCTTCCCAGGGGACGTCTTTTACCTTCACTCCCGCCTGCTCGAACGGGCAGCGAAATTGAGTGACGACAAAGGCGCTGGTTCACTGACAGCTCTTCCAATCATTGAAACCCAGGCAGGGGACGTAGGTGCCTATATTCCAACAAACGTGATTTCCATCACCGACGGCCAGATCTTCCTCCAGGCGAACCTTTTCAACTCCGGCGTCCGTCCGGCCATCAACCCGGGTATTTCCGTATCCCGTGTCGGCGGCTCGGCCCAGACAAAGGCAATGAAAAAAGTATCCGGTACGCTCCGTCTCGACCTGGCCTCGTTCCGTGAACTTGAAGCCTTCTCCCAGTTCGGGTCCGATCTGGACAAATCCACGCAGGATAAACTGGCCCGCGGGGGGAGAACCGTGGAAGTGCTCAAACAGGGGCTGCACCAGCCGCTTCGTATGGAGCTTCAGGTAGCGATTGTGTTTGCCCTGACAAGAGGATTTCTGGACGACATTCCGACAGAAGACATCCGCCGTTACGAAAAGGAACTGCTTGCGTACCTTGAATCAAGCCATTCGGAGTTGCTCGCAGGAATTCGTGACACTGGAAAACTCCCGGACGAAGAAGAGTTCAAACAGGCGATTCAATCGTTTGAGAAGTCATTTAACCCTTCAAAATAAAGCTTGCCGTACGTAAAAAGGTTCAAAAGGTGGTGAACAGATGGCTTCCTTAAAAGAAATTAAAGGCCGTATCCAGTCGACGAAAAAAACGAAGCAGATTACAAGTGCCATGGAAATGGTGTCTGCGTCAAAGTTGAATAAGGCCCAGCAAAATGCTCAGCGATACGAGCCGTACACGAAAAAAATCAAAGACGTTGTCTCCGGCATCGCTGCCGGAAGCAGCGGTATATCTCACCCGATGCTTGAAGAACGGCCTGTAAAGAAGACCGGCTATATTGCCATATTTACAGACCAGGGGCTTGCAGGGGCCTACAACTCGAACATTCTCCGGGACTTAATGCAAACGCTGCGGGAGCGCCACCAGTCAAAGGACGAATACAGCGTCATTGTAATCGGCCGGACCGGGCGGGACCTGTTAAAGCGTTATGGCATTCCGATGTTCGATGAAATCACGGGTCTGCCGGACCAGCCGTCCTTTAACGATATTAAAAACGTCACGCGTCTTGCGGTGGACTTGTACGCAAACGAAGATGTGGACGAATTATATATCTGGTACAACCACTTTATTAACCCGATTCAGCAAAAGGTAACAGAAAAGAAACTGCTGCCGCTGACGGAGGAAGTAAGTGAAGAGAACAGCAAAGGCACGGCGCAGTATGAATACGAGCCTTCGCCTGAGGCAATTTTAAAACAGCTTCTCCCGCAGTATGCAGAAAGCTTAATCTACGGGGCTCTGCTTGATGCCAAAGCAAGTGAGTTCGGGGCCCGGATGACAGCGATGAGTGCAGCAACCGATAACGCAAACAATATGGTCGATGATTTAACCCTTTCCTACAACCGCGCCCGCCAGGCAGCTGTTACGCAGGAAATCACAGAAATCGTCGGCGGTGCAGCTGCGCTTGAATAGAAGAATCATTTCGTCCGGCCCTGCCGGACAGTAAGGAGGGAACGATTACAATGAGTGAAGAAAACGGTCGAATTACCCAGATTACGGGACCGGTTATTGATGTTCAGTTCCCAAGCGGCCAGCTTCCGGAACTAAACAACGCGCTCCGCGTATCACAGCCGGCAACTGAAAATAAAGAAGCCATAGACGTCACCCTGGAAGTTGCCCAGCATTTGGGCGACAATTCTGTGCGTACGATCGCGATGTCTTCGACAGACGGCCTCATTCGCGGAACGGAAGTAACAAACACAGGAGGATCTATTTCGGTACCGGTCGGAAACGATACGCTCAGCCGCGTATTTAACGTTCTCGGGGAGCCGATTGACATGAAAGAGCAGGTGGCAGACAGCATTGAACGTAAGCCGATCCACCGCAAACCTCCGAAGTTTGACGAGCTCGCTGTGGAAACACAGGTGCTTGAAACAGGCATCAAAGTCGTAGATCTGCTCGCCCCTTACGTAAAAGGTGGAAAAATCGGCCTATTTGGCGGTGCAGGCGTAGGGAAAACAGTACTTATTCAGGAGCTCATTAACAACATTGCCCAGGAACACGGTGGGATTTCCGTGTTCGCAGGCGTAGGGGAGCGTACCCGTGAAGGGAACGACCTGTACTTTGAGATGAGCGATTCCGGAGTTATTAACAAAGCAGCCATGGTGTTCGGCCAGATGAACGAGCCGCCGGGTGCCCGGATGCGCGTAGCCCTGACCGGCCTGACCATGGCAGAGCATTTCCGTGATGAAGAAGGGGCCGACGTGCTTCTCTTTATCGATAACATTTACCGTTTCACGCAGGCAGGCTCTGAAGTGTCCGCCCTTCTCGGCCGGATGCCTTCCGCCGTTGGGTATCAGCCGACACTTGCAACAGAAATGGGTCAGTTGCAGGAACGTATTACTTCCACGAAAAAAGGATCGGTTACGTCGATTCAGGCAGTATACGTGCCGGCCGATGACTACACCGACCCGGCACCGGCAACCACGTTTGCCCACCTGGATGCAACAACGAACCTTGAGCGCCGGTTAACGGAAATGGGGATTTATCCAGCAGTGGATCCGCTCGCTTCCACGTCCCGCGCTCTTGCACCAGAGGTTGTTGGGGAAGAGCATTACGATGTCGCCCAGCAGGTAAAACAAACGATTCAGAAATACAATGAACTTCAGGATATTATCGCGATCCTCGGGATGGAAGAGCTTTCCGAAGAAGACAAGCTCACGGTAAACCGTGCCCGCCGTATTCAGTTCTTCCTTTCGCAGAATTTCCACGTGGCAGAACAATTTACCGGCCAGAAAGGCACGTACGTGCCCGTGAAGGAAACGGTCCGTGGGTTCAGGGAAATTCTTGACGGGCAGCATGATGACATTCCGGAAGATGCCTTCCGCCTTGTCGGCCCAATTGAAGATGTAGTGGAAAAAGCAAAAACTATGTCCTAAGGACGACACGGAGGAGGGAGAACACAGATGGCAACGATGCATCTCAGCGTAGTGACTCCGGACGGGTCCGTCTTTGATGGAGAAGTAGAGATGGTCAGTGTTCGTGCGGAAAGTGGCGAAATGGGAATTCTTCCAGGCCACGTTCCGACCGTGGCTCCTCTTAAAATTGATGCAGTCCGCATTAAGCATGAAAACAAAGAGAAATTATTGGCGGTGAGTGAAGGATTCATAGAGGTCCGCTCCGATGCTGTCAATATTTTGGCGGAAGCTGCAGAAACTCCAGGAGAGATCGATCCGGAACGGGCCCGCATTGCCAAAGAGCGTGCGGAAGAACGGCTGGCCCGGATAAATGAAGAGGAAATTGATGTCATGCGGGCACGTCTTGCCTTAAAACGGGCCGACACCCGTCTAAAGGTTTCAGAAGGCGCGTAAAGGCACACGTAAAGAACCGTTTTCCAAAAGGGAAAACGGTTCTTTTTTACATACTCAGCCGACTCCGGGGGAAGGCGGTAGGGAAGGACAGAAAGCTCTGCCTTTTCTAAAGAAGATAGAACTATAGATGTTTGGTTACGAATCCTTTATAATGAAATATGCTTATAGTTATATAAATCATTAAAAAAGAGTAAAAGAATCCTTAATCCCAATTATCTTCGCACATAGTAGCAGAACCTTTGACTCTTGTTTTCCCTGGTACATTTAATTATTCTGAAACGTAGCTTAAAATTTGCAAAGACATTGTACGGCAACAAAGAAAGGCATGAAAGAAAGGCATGATGGCATGAATCCGGACGGTCAGGAAGCACTAATACATATTCTGCTTCATCTCTCTTTTTTTATCTTGACCTGGTGGTGTCTGCAGGCGTTTCGGTTTGACGTTTTTATCCGAAGGCCGGAAAGCCTGAAGGGAAGACTTTTGATTATATTGTTCGCTATTGCAATCAGCTACTCTGTAAGCAGCTTCTTTATTGACTATTTTGATTTTTCTTTGTATCTTCGTTACCTGTTTTTCACACTTTTGGCATAAAAGATTATGAAAATGCGGGAGCGGGTAAAGAATTCTGTATGAAACTCATCGATGGTGCCGGATCTGACAAGGAAAAAAAGGTCTCTTTACCGCTGTAACATTTCAAGACGGGAAGCGACTAATGAAAAGGCTAGACAAAAGGACGAAAACAGTACAGCTTTGCAGGTAAAGCACGCAGCACAAAAAGATAATATGCATAAGTATAGCGGAGGGAATTAAATTGGATAAAATTATTGTACAGGGAGGCAGACGCCTAAAGGGGTCCGTCAAAGCAGAAGGAGCAAAAAATGCGGTTCTGCCTGTTATTGCAGCTACTCTTTTGGCAGAAGAAGGGCAAAGCACGCTTTATGATGTGCCGCCGCTTGCAGATGTAGACACGATTTCTAATGTTCTTCGCCACGTCGGAACAGAAGTCACTTATGAAGATCACCGCTGGATTGCTGACGCTACCGGGGATCTTTCCACAGAAGCCCCGTTTGAATATGTCAGTAAAATGCGGGCATCGTTTCTTGTCATGGGGCCGCTTCTGGCAAGAAAAGGTATTGCCCACATTGCACTTCCGGGGGGATGTGCAATTGGTTCCCGGCCGATTGACCAGCATTTGAAAGGCTTTGAAGCCATGGGCGCGCACGTTGAAATCGGCAATGGCTATATCGAAGCAAAAGTAGAAGAGCGTCTGCAGGGGGCTCGTATCTATCTGGATTTTCCAAGCGTTGGTGCCACCGAAAATATTATGATGGCCGCGGCGCTTGCAGAAGGCACCACAACGCTTGAAAACGTAGCAGAGGAACCGGAAATTGTAGACCTTGCCAACTTTATTAACGCCATGGGAGGCAAAGTGCGCGGCGCCGGCACCGGCACGATTCGTATTGAAGGCGTGGACAAACTAACTGGAGCGGAACACACTATCATTCCGGACCGGATTGAAGCTGGTACCTTCATGATTGCTGCAGCAATCACTGGAGGCGAAGTATTTGTGGAAGGCGCGATGCATGAGCATTTACGTCCTCTTGTAGCGAAGATGCGGGAAATGGGCGTCAAGATTGAAGAAAGCGACGGAGGTATGCTTGTCACCGGCCCGGACATTTTAAAGCCGGTAGATATTAAAACAATGCCGCATCCCGGTTTTCCAACGGATATGCAGGCACAGTTCATGGCGCTCCTTACCCAGGCAAAGGGGACGGGCCTCATCACAGAAACAGTTTTTGAGAACCGCTTTATGCACGTAGAAGAATTCCAGCGCATGAATGCAAGCATCAAAATTGAAGGACGTACGGCGGTTATCAGCGGGCCGAAAAAGCTGCAGGGCGCCGAAGTATCGGCCACGGACCTCCGCGCAGGAGCAGCATTAATTGTTGCCGGTCTCGTAGCCGAAGGAGAAACGACAGTAACAGAGCTCCGTCACCTTGACCGTGGATATGTGGATTTTCATAAAAAGCTGCAGAGTCTCGGCGCGAACGTAAAGCGCGTGAATGCAGACGAAGCTGCAGATACTTCCTTAAAAACAGCTGAGCGCTCCTAAACTTTACTAACGCAAGCCATCACTACACAGTGGTGGCTTTTTTAATACTTTAAAACTAGGTATATAACAATTGTTAAAATAGGATATACATCACTAAATGCCGAATTCCGCTCCTTGAAGCGTGCTCGTGTGGTAAAATAGAACTAATTATCAATAAACAATTCATACGGAAAAGCATGCCCGCTGAGTTGATACTGGGACTACATGCACGGAAACGGGGAATAGGATTATGCTGAGAGGTTTTTATAATGCTGCTTCTGGTATGGCAGCCCAGCAGAGAAAGACAGATATGCTGAATAATAATATTGCCAATGCCAATACCCCGGGATATAAATCCGATCAAAGCGCGATCCGGACGTTCCCGGAACAGCTGCTTCATGCGGAGAATGCAGGGAGGGGGCCGCGCACAATCGGTGCACTCGGTACAGGCGTTTACATGCAGGACCAGGCTCCGTCATTTACTCCGGGAGAGCTGCAGGAAACGAACGCGCCAGCCGACGCCGCTCTGCTTCAGGCAGAGGTGCCGGATGAAAACGGGGCGGTGCTGTTTATGGTCCAGGGAGAAGAAGGAACGGCCTACACCCGGAACGGCAACTGGACAGTGGATGCAGAAGGGTTTTTAACGACGGCAGATGGGCAGTACATACTGAATAACGAAGGCGCCCCTGTGGAAACTGGAAATGAAAGCTTTCAAATCACCGGAAACGGCACCGTGCTACTTGAAAATGGCGGGGAAGCCGGGCAGCTGGGTGTGGCGTACGCTCCCGATACTAATGATTTAGTTAAAACTGAAGCAGGCATGTTCGAAGCAGAGGAAGAGCTCGGTGCTGCGGCGGATAATGAAAACATCCGCTACCAGATCAAGCAGGGCTTTCTCGAACAATCCAATACCGATTCCACTCAGGCGATGACGGAGCTGATGGAAGCATACCGGATGTTTGAATCCAACCAGAAGGTCATGCAGACGTATGACCGCAGCATGGAAAAGGCGGTAAATGAAGTGGGGCGGCTCGGCTAATCTATTAAAAACGTAAAATAGAATTCAGGAGGAAAACAGCATGTATTCGGGATTACGCATACCATTTCAATCCATGGGGGCCGTTCAGCAGCAGATGGATACCATCAGTAACAATCTGTCCAATGCAGAAACGGCAGGGTTTAAATCAAGACAGGCGACCTTCAGCGAAATGATGTATCAGCAGGAAGACAACATGCCAATGCCGGAAAATGGAACGGGTCGGCTTACTCCGCCCGGGATCCGGACAGGCGGGGGGGCAGCAATCGGACAGACCGCGCTTCGCATGGAGCAGGGGGCGCTGAAAGAGAGCGAACGGGAGCTCGATTTTGCTCTTGAAGATAAGGATACTTTTTTTCAAATAGAGGCAGAAGATGGGACGACTGAATATACCAGAGACGGGCAGCTGTATCTTTCAGAAAATCCGGCAGCGCCCGGCAGCTATACGCTCGTTGATCAAAATGGCGGCTTTGTATTAAACGAAGCTGGAGGAAGATTCGATATTCCTGCAGGGACTTCGGAGTTTTCGATGCAGGAAAACGGGGAGCTGACAGGAGTAACGGCAGCCGGAGAGACTGTGAATATTGGTTCATTTGGCATCGTGCAGGTGGAGCGTCCGCAGGCGCTGACGTCTGTCGGGGGCAATCGGTACCGTTTTGAGGATTTAGATGGACTCGGGGCAGCGGAAAATGATATGGTTATAGAAGCTGACCCGTCCAGCGTAAAGCAGGGAATGGTCGAGCAGTCTAATGTGGATTTATCGAACGAATTAGTAAATATGATGAATGCCCAAAGACAATACTCGTTTAATTCCCGTGCGCTGACGCAGGGGGACCAGATGCTTGGATTGATTAACAGCATTCGATAAGTCTTTGTGGTTAAGGGAGCATAGATAGTACATATGAGCAATCAGAATAACCGTACAAGGACTTCGAAGCCGAATAGAAAAGAACAGCTGAAAAGAGGCACACAGAAGGTGCGTGCACGTCTTCAGCAGCTGCTCTGGTGGCATTGGCTGATTATTATTGTAATTCTGGCCTTTATTTGTGCGATTATAGGCCTGATGATCGGCTATGCGGTCGGAGGTGGCAATCCTTTTCAGGCCCTGAACCCATCGACCTGGTGGGAAATTTATCAGTTGATTCGAGGAAACTAGCTTAAAAGCGAGGGAAAGAAGATGCTTTCGATTGAACAAATTAAAGAAATTATCCCCCACCGCTACCCATTTCTGCTCGTCGATAAAATTATTGAGGTAGAACCCGGAGAGCGGGCCGTAGGCATTAAAAATGTCAGCGCCAATGAAGAATTTTTCAATGGGCATTTCCCTGACTATCCGGTAATGCCAGGGGTGCTTATTATTGAAGCGATCGCCCAGGCCGGCGGCGTCGCGCTGATGCAGCAGGAGGACATGAAGGGAAAGCTCGCCTTATTTGCAGGCATTGATGAATGCCGCTTTAAAGGCCAGGTGAAGCCGGGAGACCAGCTCCGCCTCGAAATGGAAGTTACCAAACAGAGACGCTCTATCGTCAAAGGAAAAGGGACGGCTTCCGTGGACGGCAAGGTCGTCGCAGAAGCAGACCTGATGTTTGCGATTCAATAGAAAGGACTGCAGCTCAATCTGGCTGCAGTCCTTTTTTAGGTGCTTTTATTAAAATAATTTACTTTTACCTTTTAATAAAACCAAAATGAATTCTAAAGTGCTAAGATTTCTGTCTTTAAGTTAATTAGAGCTTACTTGAATCTTCTAAAATTTTAATTATATTGTGTTATAATAAATGAAGTAACTTCTAAGGTTAGTATTTATATAGACGGTGTTTAATATATTTTTCATACTATTTAATTTGGTGAAACTATTTATTTTAATTTACGTCTTATTTATTAGAGAGATTATATGGAGTTTTACCTAATTTTAAGAAAAGGTATTGTAAGTTAAGAAAGATAAGCCTACAATAAGATAGGTTTATAAAAGAGCAGACTAAAGTGGGTGAATGATTTAATGAACCTTTGGGAGTACGCGATAGCTTTTGTAATAGCTTTTACTGTCGCATTGCTGACGAATCCCCTTATCATTCGTTACGCTGGTAAATTTGGATTTGTAGATAAACCCGAAGAAAGAAAAGTCCACTTAAAGTCAATGCCCCGAGTAGGGGGACTCTCCATTATTCTTGGAACAATAGCTGGATGTATCTATTTGCAGGTAGACAGTGCGTATCTTCCCCAAATTGGTATTGGTGCAGCTATGATCATAATAATGGGGCTGTTGGATGACCGTTTTACATTAAATGCTAAATTAAAATTTCTGATTCAATTAATAGCTGCGGTAGTCGTAGTTACCTCAGGTTTAACCATTGAATTCATAGAAATCCCATTAATTGGCCGAATAGAAATGGGCTTTTTAAGTTCTGTAATGGCGGTACTCTGGATTATTGGTGTTATGAATTCCATTAATTTGATTGATGGCCTGGATGGGTTAGCTGGAGGAGTAGCCACAATTGCTATCTCAACCATATTAGTAATGGCTATCATAGACCCATTGGCACATGTAGCAGTCATTTCAATCGCTGTAGTATTAATTGCGAGTACATTGGCTTTTCTAATATTTAATTTTCATCCAGCTAAACTTTTTATGGGTGATACAGGGTCATTATTTCTTGGATACTCTATAGCAATAATCTCGCTGATGGGCTTTTTCAAAAGTGTAACATTATTTAGTCTTATCGCTCCTGTATTAATACTTGCAGTGCCAATATTCGATACGCTTTTCGCGATTGTAAGAAGGTTTTTAAACAAGCAAGGTATTATGTCTCCAGACAAAGGTCACTTACACCATTGCTTGTTAGCAATGGGCTTTAGCCATAGAGCAACAGTTTTGATAATTTACACTATAGGAATCTTTTTTGGTGCTTCAGCTTTGTTATTTTCCAATGTTACATTATGGAACTCTGTAGTCATATTTGTCTTCCTGCTTCTTTTAATACAATTGAGTGCAGAAGTAGTAGGTTTAATTGGAGCTAAGAGACAGCCCCTTCTCAATATGATGCGTCGATGCACTGGTGGTTCGCAGGAAATAAAAAAATAACTTTGCCGGCTTTCGAAAAAGAAATGTCGGTTTTTTGCATAAAAAGAGATTGGATTTAAATCATTAAGGGAAGAAAGAGGATTGGACGAGATAACGAAAGGAGAGTCAATGTAATGGGATTTATACTATTTCTTATCGTCGGCGGCCTGATTGGCTGGCTTGCCGGTTTAATTCTCGGCAAGGATATTCCAGGCGGCATTTTGGGTAACATTATTGCAGGCATTATCGGTGCCTGGATCGGTGGCTTGATTTTTGGTTCCTGGGGACCGGTGATCGGCAGTATTGCGATCTTCCCAGCGTTAATCGGCGCAATTATTTTCGTCGTCATTTTAAGCTTTATTTTAAAAGCAATCCGCTAAATACAAAAACGAAGCCGTCCTATTTTTAGGGGCGGCTTCGCTTTTATGAAAGGGCGCGGTTTTTGCTGATCTGCTGCAGGGCTTTGTTGATGCCGAGCACTTCTGTGGCGGTATGGCCCATGCCGGGAAACGTTTCGAGTACAGCCCCGGTAATGTGATTGGCAAGGTAAACGGCATGCCGAAGGGGAATCATCTCATCTTCTTCCCCCGCCCATACATACGCGGGAGTATCGATGTTCTCCAGGTGATAGGCCCATGGCGTCGTGAGCGTCTGAAGGTCACGAAGAAATCCTTCAGCAGAGTGGGCGGATTCCTGAACCGCAAACCTCCATTTATCCAGCACAAACGGGGTCACGTACTGCTGCTCCTCTTTGGAAAGCTGTTCGTAATCTGTCTGGAAAATGTTATCCTCCATATTCGTCTGTTCCCAGCGGCTGCGCAAAAGCTCCGGTGCTTCCTGAATCGTTTGCAGCGGAGCTTTTAAAGAAGTGTCGAGCAGGCGAAACAACTCAGGATCCTCCGTAGGACCGATAGAGCCCACCAAATGAAGCTCGCTGATGCGTCCCTTTAAAAGACTGGTGCTTGTCACTGCATAGGGGCCGCTGCAGCCGACACCAATTAAGGAGCAGCGCTGTATCTCAAAATGATTCATTACTTCGTCGATATCTTTGGAAAATTGGAGAAAAGTGCCGTGAGGATCGGGGATGGACAAGCCGTAGCCCGGGCGGTCAACAGAAATAATACGAAGGGAGTTGGAAGCGGCAGCTTCTTCTCCGATCGCTGCTTCAAGCCGGGAGCTTCCGACCCCATGAACATACAGGACCGGTGTTCCGTCCGGGTCTCCGAACATGGAAATACTCAGCATGCGGCCGTCGCGTAAAGAAAGCGCTAATTGCTTCAATTGTCCCCTCCTCCTCCCGTTTCGTTGTCACTTGTAAAGGACGTGTAGGTATATTCTAGCATACAATGGGAAAAACGGAAGAATTTCATTCAGAAATAAAACGGCCCTCCGTGAAGGAGAGCCGCTGTTGATTCATTTTATACGGTGCGGGTCCAGTGAAGTACATCTTCCTTGTCCCCGGTCTGAATGCCGGTGATCGTGTCATACAGCTGCTTGGCGAGGGGGCCGGTTTCTTCGTCATTGATTTTATAGGTTTGGGCGTCCCACCGCAGCTTGCCTACAGGAGAAATGACTGCCGCTGTCCCGGTACCGAAAATTTCTTCGAGTGTACCTGCTTCATATGCAGTGCGTATTTCTTCCATATCAATTCGGCGTTCCTCCACAGGAATGTCCCAATAATGCAGGAGTTCAATGACAGAGTCGCGGGTAATTCCTTCAAGAATGCTCCCATTCAGAGCAGGCGTTACGACTTTTCCACTGATTTTGAAGAAAATATTCATGCTGCCGACCTCTTCGATATAGCGCTGCTCCACCCCGTCGAGCCAAAGGACCTGATCATACCCGGCACTCCCGGCCTGCTCCTGGGCTTTCAGGCTGGCCGCATAGTTTCCCGCTGTCTTAGTGAAGCCGACGCCGCCGCGGACGCTGCGGACGAATTCGTTCTCTACATAGATGCTGACCGGTTTCATGGCGTCGCCACCGCTTCCGTAATAAGAACCCACAGGAGTTAAAATAATGAGCAGCTTGTAAGAGGAGGACGGCTTCACGCTAAGGCTTGCTTCCGTAGCGATCACAAACGGGCGGATGTACAGTGATTGCCCTTCCCCGCGGGGAATCCAGTCACGCTCAAGTGAAACGAGCTCCTTTAACGAATCAATCAATAGCTGCTCGTCGATCTCCGGAATGCTCATCCGGCGGTTGGACTGGTTCAGCCGTTCAAAGTTTTTTTCCGGGCGGAAAAGCATAATATCGCCGCCGGAATAATAAGCCTTCATTCCTTCAAATACAGCCTGGCCGTAGTGAAACACAAGGCTCGAAGGATCCATGGTAAGCGGCTGGTACGGTACGATTCTTGGATCGATCCAGCCTTCTCCTTCTACATAATCTACAACAAACATATGATCGGTAAAGTTTTTTCCGAAAGCGAGCTGAGAGAAATCCGGCTTCGGTTTCGGGGATTTTGTACGCTCAATGGTCAATGATTCAGCCACAGTAACATCACTCCTATGTATTTATCGTGCCATCCATCTCTCTTTTAATAACAACATTCAAATTGTATCATATATAGAAAAGTTCCATCCACTTGAAAGCCGGCGACAAGCGCTGTCCGCCTTCCGAAAAATAGCTCTTTCATTTTGCAGGAAGGAGACAGCGACCTCGAGCCGGCAGTGGATGGAACTGGACAAATAGAAAAGATTTCTCCACCTGCACATCAGCGGCAAAAGGTTAATCCAGCTTTAGTTCGCTGGTGTGTGCGCGCAGCTTGCGCAATGCGGATTTCCGCCATGATTTAACCGTGGAAGCTGCTACTCCGTGTTTCGCTGCAATGTCGCGTATGGGCAGGGCATGCACGGCGAAATCGGTGAGCCAGGTTCGTTCCCGTTCTGACAGAAGAGGAAAATAGGCCTCGAGCTCAAAGCGGTCCTCCATCTCTGATGGCTGCTCAAAAGGCTGGTGGTCATCAAACAGCTGATGCCGCTCGGAGAACCGCACTTCTTTTCGGAGCATCATTAGCATTTCACCTCGCACGAGGGTAAAAGCATAAGCGGAAAAAGTGCCTTTTTCGGGAGAAAAGGTACTGTAAGCCTTCCATAATCCTACATAGCCGGCCTGCATATATTCTTCCTGTTCCTGATAAATCCGGAGACGGGTAATCATTCGTTTAACGAGCGGAGTATATTGTTCGTATGTTTCTTCAAATGAAGCAGGAATTGTACTGGTCAATGGTCTCTCCTGGCGAAGCCGCGCGGTTCTGATTTATTCCATGGTAGGATCAGCATATACAAAGAGTAAGAATGCCGCCGGAGCACTATGTGCTGATAAATAGGGAGCGCTCTGTTGTATCATAGAAAGGGAAGGGACTGCCAAAGTATAGAAAAAGAAACTCATGCCCAGAGAAAAAATAAAGCAGATCGGTTGAAAGCAAATAAAGATAGCGTACAATTAAAATAGGAATGATTACGATCAGGCAGGTGAATAAAATGCCAAACGAAAACGAAAGCGCGCAGGCAAATGTAGAATGGATCCAGCAGCAAATACAGGAACGCTCGCTCGGCATTATGACGGATATGCTGAAGGGGCTCGCAGACGGCAAGCGGATGCAGATTGCCCAGGCGCTCGCCCTGACACCGGAATTGAGTGTACATAGTATTGCAGAAATCATCGAATCTTCCATTGCTACAGCATCCCATCATCTCAGGTATATGCATAAGCTGGGATTGACGAAGTTTCGAAAGGAAGGAAGAACCGTTTACTATTCTCTTGATGATGAGCATGTCCGGCAGGTGGTGGAACTTGTCGTCAGCCACCAGGCAGAAATTAAAGAGCGGCAGGAAAATGAGGCGTAGCGGCGTCTCTTTTTTTATGCTCAGTAAACAAATGTTTCTGAAAGTTACAATTGAAAAATTCAGCTGAAATTATGAAAACGGAAACAATATTTTGAAATCAAAGATAATTTACAAACGTTTAGTTGACGAACGTATGAAATAAGGCTATTATATTTACAAAGGTCATAATATTGAACAAATGTAAAGGGGGCGTTATTGTGACGCAGGCTGATTGGATTTGGAAAGAACCGAAGGAAAAGCTGGTCGACTGGCTCGAGCAGATGTGGACGGTGCGCTGGTTCGATGAAAAAGTAGACGAGTTTTTTGCCAAAGGCATGATTCACGGCACCACCCACCTGTGTGTAGGGCAGGAAGCTTCAGCTGTGGGTGTCTGTGCAATGCTTGAGGGTAAAGATAAAATTACGAGCACCCACCGCGGCCATGGCCACTGCATTGCTAAAGGAGCGGATCCTGACCGGATGATGGCGGAGCTGTTTGGGCGGGAAACCGGTTATTGCAAAGGCAAAGGCGGCTCCATGCATATCGCGGACGTCGAGAAAGGCAATCTCGGTGCCAACGGGATCGTTGGAGGCGGCATTCCTTTAGCTGTAGGCGCGGCACTCACGTCGAAGATGCGCCAGGAAGGTTATATTACGGTTTGTTTCTTCGGGGACGGAGCTGCAAATGAAGGGAGCTTCCATGAAGCCGTAAACCTTGCCGCTATTTGGGATCTCCCGGTTATCTTTGTCTGCGAGAACAACCAGTACGGCATGTCCGGCCCAGTAAAGGATATGGTGAAAATCGAAAATATTGCCGACCGTGCTTCAGGCTACGGCATCCCGGGGCATGTAGTGGACGGCAACAGTCTTCCGGAAGTGATGACTGTGATGAAAGAAGCCGTGGAGTATACAAGAAACGGCCATGGGCCGGTACTCATAGAGGCGAAAACGTATCGGTGGAAGGGCCACTCCAAAAGCGACGCCAAAAAATACCGGACGAGAGAAGAAGAGAAGGAATGGAAGGACAAGGATCCGATCCGTTTCTTTCAGGACGCTTTAATCGAGCGTGGCATTATCACCCAGGAGGAAGCAGAAACGGTAAAAAAAGAAACGAAAGCCCAGATTGAGCGATCGGTGGAATTTGCAGAGCAAAGCCCCGAGCCTTCCGAGGATACGCTGCTTGAGGATGTATATGCTTAATATAGAAAGGAGTGCCTGACGATGCAGTCGAGCGCAGTAAATTCTTCAAACGATAAAGAAACAGCACGGAGCATTACCTTTGCCGAAGCCGTCCGTGAAGCGCTGTCGCAGGAAATGAGGGAGGACCAGGACGTTTTCATTCTCGGAGAGGATATTGGCGTCTACGGCGGAGCTTTCGGCGTCACCCGCGGAATGATTGAAGAGTTCGGCCCGGAAAGGATAAGAAACACCCCGATTTCTGAAGCGGCTATTACAGGGGCTGCCATTGGATCGGCGCTGACAGGCATGAAGCCGGTTGTGGAGCTGCAATTTTCAGATTTTATCACCATTGCAATGGACCAGCTGGCCAACCAGGCAGCAAAGCTGAGATATATGTACGGCGGAAAAGGCAACGTACCGATGGTGCTTCGTACTCCTTCAGGCTCCGGAACAGGGGCTGCGGCCCAGCATTCGCAGAGCCTGGAAGCATGGGTGGCCCATATCCCTGGATTAAAGGTGGTGCAGCCATCGACCGCCTCAGATGCTAAAGGTTTGTTAAAAGCAGCTATTGCTGATCCGAATCCGGTTATTTTTTACGAGCATAAACTACTGTATAAAACTGAAGGGCATGTACCGGAGGAAGCGTATACCATCCCTCTGGGGCAGGCAGATATAAAGCGTGAGGGCACAGATGTGACGATTGTTGCGACCGCTGTAATGGTGCATAAAGCGCTTGAGGCAGCCGAAAAGCTCGCAGAAGAAGGCATCAATGTGGAAGTAATCGACCCGCGGACACTTGTGCCTCTCGATGAGCAGACGATCGTGGATTCCGTTAAAAAGACCGGAAAGGTGATCGTTGTGCATGAAGCTGTCAAAAGAGGCGGATACGGCGGAGAAATCGCCAGCATGATCGCAGAAAGCGAAGCATTCGACTATCTGGATGCTCCGGTCCGCCGGCTTGGGGCGCTGCCGGTCCCTGTGCCATACAATCCGACACTTGAAAAAGCAACGGTCCCGCAGGTTGATGATATTATGCAGGCGGCGCGCGACAGCGTTCACCGCCGGTAAGGGAGGGCAGAATTCATGGCGAAAGAAGTATTTATGCCCAAATTGAGCAGCACGATGGAAACCGGCACGCTCCTGCAGTGGTTTAAGCAAGAGGGAGAGCCGGTGGAGGTTGGAGAACCGCTGCTCGAAGTGATGACTGATAAAATAAATATTGAAGTGGAAGCATATGAAGAAGGCATCCTGCTGAAGCGCTACTATGATGAAGACGAAGAAGTACCGGTAAATGGTATTGTTGGCTACATTGGCGAGGAGGGCGAGCAGGTGCCGGAGGAAAAACCCGGAGCCGGAAATGACTCGCCAGCACCAGAAAGTACGCCGAAAGCCCCGGTTCCAGAGCCGGCAGGGCAGGAAATAGAAGCTGAGAAAGCAGGAGGCGTGCGTGCCACGCCGGCGGCACGGAAGCTGTCGCGGGAGCATAGTGCAAATCTGTCCCTAATACAGGGCAGCGGAGCGAAAGGGCGTATTCACGCTGCTGATGTTCATGCCGCTGTGGACGGCCAGCAGGTGCGCAGCACGCCGCTGGCAAAAAAAGAAGCAGAAGCAAATAATGTGGATCTGTCCGCTGTGAAAGGAAGCGGCAGCTACGGGAAAATTACGCGCTCAGACGTTTCTGCGCCTCGGGCAGTAGAGGAGCTTCAGTCCGAGCCGCTTCAGGGCGTACGAAAAGTAGTGGCAGAGCGTATGCAAAAAAGCGCGAATGAAGTGCCGCACGTGACGCTTCATACTGAAATTGATATGGAGGTGGCGATGGAGTTACGCACACAGCTTCTGCCGGTGATTGAAAAACAGACCGGCCAGCGGCTGTCGGTGACGGAGCTTTTAATGTTTGTTGGCAGTCGGGCGCTTCGAAAGCATCCGGACGTGCACGCCTCCATGACAGATGACCGGATCACGAAGCAGGCAGCTGTGCATATGGGACTCGCCGTAGCTACAGACCGGGGGCTGCTGGTTCCGGTCATCCGCCATACAGAAGATAAAGGACTCGCAGAATTAGCTGCTGAAACCAAACAGACAGCGGCTGCGGCCCGAAACGGTACGCTTCCCGGCAAAGAGCTTTCAGGCAGCACATTTACGATCAGCAATTTAGGAATGTATGCTGTTGACCACTTCACCCCGATTATCAACCAGCCGGAAGCAGCTATTCTTGGCGTCGGGCGCATACAGGAGAAGCCGGTAGTAAAAAACGGGGAAATCACTGTGGGCCGGATGATGGCTATCAGCCTTTCCTTTGACCACCGTATTATTGACGGCGCACCGGCAGCTGCATTTTTAACAGATTTCAAACAAATGCTTGAACAGCCATATCAGCTGTTTGTCTAGAAGGAGATGGATCGATGGAAACGTTTGATCAGGTGATTGTCGGCGGGGGGCCGGCAGGCTATGTAGCTGCTCTTCGGGCGTCCGGACTCGGGCAGTCCACCGCCCTTGTAGAGAATCGTGAACTCGGGGGTACGTGCTTAAACCGGGGATGCATACCTTCCAAAACGCTTCTCCAGAACGCTGAAGCAGTGAACTATGTGCGAAACGCTTCAAAATACGGTATCCAAGTGGAAGGATTTTACCTGCGTTATAAAGATATGCTTGAACGAAAGGACCGGGTGATTCGGCAGCTCCGGCAGGGAGTAGAGTCACTAATGAAGAAGGGAGACATCGAGGTGTTTGCAGGAAGGGGAAAGGTCCATCCCAACAAAGAGGTTACTGTTATCAGTAAAGACGGGGAGGAAACCGTGCTGGCCGGGAGAGCAGTTATCATTGCATCGGGATCCGTGCCGGCAGTGCCTCCCATTCCAGGGCTTGAGGAGACCGGGTATTACACGAGTGACACCATTTATGAACGCCATTCACTCCCTGAAACGATGACGATCGTTGGCGGAGGTTTTATTGGCTGCGAATATGCCTGCTTGTATCAATCGCTCGGCGTCCGGGTGACGATTGTCGAATCAGCCGGACGGCTGGTTCCCCAGGAGGACGAGGATGCCGCGAACATGCTGGCTGGAGCGCTTGAAGAGGCGGGAGTGGTCATACTTACCAGCGCCACGGTTACTTCTGCAAAGCAGCAGGGAGAAAAGGCGGTCATTGACATGCAGAACGCTTCTGGCAGCCACCAGCAGCTCACTACAGACCTCCTGCTGATTTCCACTGGCCGGACGCCTGTCATCGCGGCGGCTGAAGATCTTCAATTGCGCATGGATGGCCGGTTTGTAGCGGTGGATGGTTCGATGCAGACATCGGTGCCGGGGATTTATGCCGCTGGGGACATTGTCGGCGGATGGCAGCTTGCCCATGCGGCAAGCGCCGAGGGCATTATTGCAGCAGAGCACGCTGCGGGTGCTGCGCTTTCTATGGATCTCTCGCTCGTGCCGCGGTGTGTTTATACTTTTCCGGAAATCGCGTCTGTCGGTCTGTCCGAGCAGGAAGCAAAACAAATGTACAGCGACGTTCAAATAAAGACAGTGCCTCTTAGAGGAAACGCTAAGGCAATGACGATGGGAGAATCCCGGGGCTTCATTAAAGTTATTTCCCGGGAAATGTTCGGCGAAATTCTCGGGGTTGTAATGGCCGGCCCGCATGTCACGGAGATGATCGGGGAGTCTGCTGCCTACATTCATCTCGAAGGCACGACCGAAGAATGGAGCAGCCAGATTCATGCCCACCCGTCGCTTTCGGAGATGCTTTTCGAAGGAGTATCTGCGCTCTCCGGACGTCCAGTGCATCAATAAAAAGCCATGTAAGCGTATATAGTTTCAGCAGGGAGTGATATACTGAGAACAGATGAATTTATGGAATAGAGGGAAGAATTATGCTCAACTGGGAAGAGAAACGAGAAACGGTAAAAGTAGCGAAGCTGTATCATTTTGACGGATGGACCCAGGCCCAGATTGCTAAAAAACAGGGCGTCTCCCGGCCTGTCATTTCTAAAATGCTGCAGCGGGCCCGGGATGAAGGCATCGTTGAAATATATATTAAAGATGAAAGCGTGCATACGGTGGATCTGGAACAGAAGCTTGAAAAAAAATATGGATTAAAGGAAGCGGTCGTCGTTTCAACCACAGGCTTTACTCCCGATCTGGGCAAACGATTGATCGGGAAAGCAGCGGCTTCTTACGTGGCCAAGCGCTCGGAGCAGGTGAAGCGGATCGGCATCTCATGGGGGACAACGCTTCGTTCACTAATTGAAGAATATCCGTATGTGGAACATCGAGACATTCAAATTACACCGCTTATCGGAGGAATGGGCAACAAATACGTGCATCTGCATTCCAATCAGCTGGCCTTTCATTTTGCGCAGAAAATGAATGCTTCCTGTTCGTATTTGTACGCCCCGGCAATGGTCGAAACAGATGACCTGAAGGAGAGACTCGTAGAGTCCAAGGATATTGCCCAGGTACTCGAGGAAGGAAGGAACGTGGAACTCGCCCTCGTTGGCCTCGGCAATCCGCTCCAGCATTCCACCATGGAAACAATGGGCTACCTCCAGGAAGAAGACATCGTGACGCTCCGGAAAGCCGGAGCAGTCGGAGATATCAGCTCGAAATTTTTCGACGCGCTTGGCCAGGGTGTGGACCACCCGATCAACAACAGGGTCATTGGCCTGACCCTGGGGGAAATTAAAAGCATTCCCGAAGTTGTCGGTGTAGCCCAGGGTTCCCATAAGGTGCTCGGCATTGAAGCTGCCCTCAAGGGTGGATACCTGGACGTGCTGATCGTCGACAACCAGATTGCAGAAGCGTTAACCGAATAAGCGAACGTACGGCTCCTTATGAAGGAGCCACAGATTGTAGACAAAGGCCTCCGAAAATGGACTTCGGAGGCCTTTGTTATGCCATCGAGATACAAAAGAAGCCCCCGCGGGGCAAGCACACGTCTGTCGCCACCGCCAGGTGGCGAGTTTTTTGAGATTCATCGCCGCATAAACAAGCATCGCCTGCGCGGTGTTTCGTGCTCCTCCGGCGAGGAGGGTCCAGCGCAAGCCATGCTTTTGTTTGAGATCTGCAAAAACCCGTTCGATGGTTTCTTTTCGTTCCGCATAGGTCTTCCGGTTCCACGGGGTGTGCCGAAGGTGTTCAGCTTCGTCCAGATCTTCCTGCCAGACGTGGCGGAGGATCACCTTCCGGTGATCCCGGCTTTGGGTGCAGGTCTCGAGCAGCGGGCAGGACTGACAAATGACGGGATCCGAGGCATACTCCTGATAGCCCTCCCGATTCGTGGTGCGGTAGCGCAAGGCTTGATGTTCGGGACAAAGATACGCGTCCAGATAGGCATCATACACAAATTCCTGTTTGCGCAAACGCCCCGGCGGGCCCTTGGGCCGGGTATAAGGCATCACCGGGCGAATAGCCTGCTCGCGAAGCAGGTGAGCAATCGCCGGGGTTTTATAGCCGGCATCCACCGCGACGGCGTATGGTCGGCCCGCTCGGGCCGTCACCTGGGCCAATAACTCATGAAAGATCCGGCTGTCATGAACGTTGGCCCCGGTCACGATGGCTCCGAGGATAAACCCGTGCCGATCACATGCGGTGTGCCAGCTGTAGGCAAACATCTTCTCGCGTTCATCTTTCACGTAATAGCCGCTGTCAGGATCCGTCGTGCTTTGTTTGACCTCCCGTCCGCCCGGTTCGCGGCGGGCGGGAGGCAGGGGCTTTTTTCCGTGGACCTCGCGGTCCCGGTGAATTTCGGCATCCAGTTGGGCCTGGTAGGCCCGGGCTTCGGCCGCCAACTGAACCCGATCAAATTTTTTCTTGTTAGCGTTCGCTTTCACGTGGGTGGCATCGATATAAAAGACGGACGGATCCACAAAACCGGCGGCCACTGCTTCCCCCAGCACTCGTTCAAACATCGCTTCGAACAACCCACTGTCCCGAAACCGGCGTGTGTAGTTTTTGCCGAAGGTGGAGAAATGCGGCACGGGCTCCAGGAGGTCCAAACCGAGGAACCATCGGTAGGCCACATTCGTTTCGATCTCCCGAACGGTCTGACGCATGGAGCGAATGCCGAACAAATACTGGAGCAGCACCATTTTCACTAGCCGGACCGGGTCAATACTCGGCCGKCCGATGGGGGCATAGAGGGAYGCRACTTCRTCGTAAATRAAGGAAAAATCCAGCGCKGCCTCRATCTGGCGGACCARGTGGTCCGCRGGCACTAACTGATCCAACTGAATGGTSGCTTCCCGATAACGAGCTTCTTCCGTATCCCGCCTCATCATGCGCCATAACCCCTTTCCAGGTTATTTCTTTTTATCATAGCATAAAAAAACTGCCGACACGCTCTAAAATGAGAGCCATTGTCGACAGTCTGCGGCTCCTTATGAAGGAGCCATTTTTTTATATTTATATGAACAAATGTGTTATTTAAAACAAATGTAAAATAAAAGAAATAATTTACAAATGATCTGGTGACTCTGTGGGAAATTAATTTTTAAAATATCTGAAAAATATATTGACGGCTATGTGAAAACGCTTTAATATAGTTACAAAGGTTACAAGTTGTTACAAATGTAAAGGAGGAGTAATAATGTGGGGTTATTTTATTGCCGCATTCGTCGTAATATGGCTGGCACAATTTTACCTGACATTTCGCCAGATGAAATATTATAACGGCATGATTGCTTCGATGAGCAGCCGGCCGTCAGGATACCTTGGCACAGGCATTGATAAACGCCTGCTTGGTATTGGAACCGTGCTTTTGCTCGTAACCAATGAGGCAGGCACAGTGATTGATGCCAAGATCATGAGAGGAGTGACGGTGTTCGCCAAATTTACTGAAGCGCCGGAACTGATGGATAAAAATATTTACGAATTGAAAAAACAGTGGGAAGCAGAAGGCGCTTCCGGGAAAAAAAAGCATCCAAAGCGGGCTCATCTAATGGCAGCCCAGCAGATTCTCGCAGAACAAAAGCGCAAAAACAAAAAGGGGGATAACAAATGGATTTCTTAGTAACGCTCGCAGAAGGCTTTATCGGAATGTTCCAGGCAGGCGGCGAAACATTTGTCGGACTCGTTACAGGTATTATTCCGACACTTATATGTTTAATTCTCGCTGTAAACGCTATCATTAAATTTATTGGGGAAGAACGAATTTACTCGCTGGCCCAGAAAAGCACAAAATATTTCTTTCTGCGCTATACACTGTTTCCGCTGCTGGCCGTATTTTTCTTAACGAACCCAATGTGCTATACCTTCGGACGCTTCCTGCCGGAACGGCAGAAGCCGGCATTCTATGATTCCGCTGTATCGTTTGTACATCCGATCACCGGACTGTTTCCTCACGCGAATCCGGCAGAACTTTTCGTCTACACTGGTATATCGGCCGGCATTACTACGCTTGGCTTGTCTGCAGGCCCGCTCGCGATTCGCTTTTTCATCGTTGGTCTGATTGTTATTTTGATCCGCGGCATTGTAACCGAATGGATTACCGCTATTATGCTCAGGCGTCAGGCATCTAATGCAGAGAGTGATTCAGGTGAAAAAAGCGCCAGTGCATAAATGAAAATTTAAAAGAAAAAGCGAGGGAAGAATAATGGCTGAATATAAACCGGTAGAGGTAACGAAGGGAAGAGGCGGATGGGGAGGCCCGCTCGTCATTCATCCAGATGACCAGAAAAGGTACATTATGTCGGTAACCGGAGGCGGTATTCATCCGGTTGCCGAACGCCTGGCAGAACTGACAGGCGGAGAGGCGGTTGATGGGTTTAAAGCCTCCTATGATAAAGAAAACATTGCCGTGGCAGTTATTGACTGCGGGGGCACCGCACGCTGCGGAGTCTACCCGAAAATGGGCGTGCTGACGGTCAATATTCACGGTACGTCACCGGCTGGCCCGCTTGCGCAGTATATTAACGAAGAGAATTTTGTCTCGGGTGTAGCTGAAAGAGACATAAAAGCGATCAGCGCGGATGAGGTGCCGGCGGCTGAAGCGGAAGCAGAGGACAAAGCTTCCCCGTATAATTCCCTGATGGACCGGGATGTGGCCAAGCAGGTTAAAGAAGATGCAAAGCTGAAGGCCAAAGGATCCGGGCCGAAAAAAGCAAATATTATCGAACGCATAGGCCGCGCCGTCGGCAACGTTGTAAGCGTATTCTTCCAGGCAGGGCGTGAAACGATTGATACAGTCATCCGGAACATCCTCCCATTCATGGCTTTTGTCAGTACGATTATCGGGATTATCACCTTCACCGGTATTGGGGACCTGATCGCAAATTTTGTATCGCCGCTCGCGAGTAATATTTTCGGACTGCTGCTTTTATCCTTTATATGTGCGATTCCAATTTTATCTCCGCTGCTCGGGCCTGGCGCTGTTATTGCCCAGGTGGTCGGTGTGCTTATCGGAACCCAGATTGGCATGGGAAACATTCCGCCGGCAATGGCGCTTCCAGCTCTTTTTGCCATTAACCCGCAGGTAGGGGCAGACTTTGTGCCGGTTGGTTTGACGCTCGGGGAAGCAAAGCCGGAGACCATTTCCGTCGGGGTACCGGCCGTTCTGTTTTCGAGGGTCATTACTGGCCCGCTTGCCGTTGTGATTGCCTATCTCTTCAGCTTTGGCCTATATTCATAAAAATAAAACAGCGGGCGTATCCTGCCCGCAAAGTATTTCTCAGGAGGAGTGACCATGCAAATGAATACAGAAATATTCACAGCCACTGTAGTCGGTATTGGAGAGGACGCCCAAATGCTGATGGATGATGGCATGATGATTTTATTCAATGAAACAGCACCAAAGGATTTATATGACATCAGCTTTGTGCATAACGCTGAAGGATTGAACGAAGATCTGGCGGCCGGGGACGAATTGGTTATTGACGGTGAAGCATTCTCCCTGACATTCGTTGGCGCTAAAGCAAACGAAACGCTGCGGGATCTCGGGCATGCCACCTTTCAATTTAACGGGGAAACAAGTTCGGACCTTCCGGGCACGGTCTGTGTAGAAGCAAAGCCCCTGCCTGCCATACAGGTGGGAAGCACCATTACATTTCGTAAACAATAAAGCTGGATAGGAGTGGAGACAAATGATAGGGATTAATCGAAAGCTGCAGGCGCTGGAAAAAGAGGGCCGCTATATTAAAGTGGGTCTCATCGGCGCTGGCCAGATGGGGCGCGGCATGATTGCACAGATTGAAAACATGAAAGGCATGCGGGTGGTCGTCACGGCTGACATAAACGAAGATAACGTCATCAATGCTTACAGGCATGCCGGTATCGAGCGGGGAAATATTGTTTCTACTAACAATAAAGAAGAAGCCTCGCAGGCTATTGAGCTGAATAAAGTAGTAGCCTCCACAAAGGCGCTGCTCGTATGTGCGCTCGATGAAGTAGACGTGGTCGTGGATGCGACCGGGGTGCCGAATATCGGCGCAGAGATTGCCTGGAATGCTATTTTGAACCGGAAGCATATTGTTATGCTGAACGTGGAGGCGGACGTGACCGTCGGCCCGCTTTTGAAACGGATGGCAGACGCAAGCGGTGTCGTATACACCGGATCGGCAGGAGATGAGCCGGGAGCGATCATGGAGCTGTATGATTTCGCCGATGCGATTGGCTTTGAAGTAGTCGCTCTCGGTAAAGGGAAAAATAATCCGTTAAATGTGGAAGCAAATCCTGATACTGCGGCAAAAGAAGCGGAGGAAAAAGGATCAAGCCCGAAAATGCTTGCTTCCTTCCAGGATGGAACGAAAACGATGGTAGAGATGAATGCCGTAGCGAACGCCACCGGATTTGTACCGGAAAAACCGGGGATGAATGGCTTTGAAGCCGGAGTTGCTGATCTTCCTGAACTCTTCCAGCTGAGGGACCAGGGAGGCCGGATCGGGAAAAAGCACGTGGTGGAATACATTAACGGTATCGCCCCAGGTGTGTTTGCGATCGTTGCTTCGGACATGGAAGAAGTAAACGCGGAAATGAAATATTTAAAAATGGGAGATGGGCCGAATTACGTACTGTATCGCCCTTACCATTTAACAAGCCTGGAAACTCCCCTTTCAGTAGCCCGGGCGTATCTGGACGGCCAGGCAACTATCGCCCCGGATGCCGGGCATATCGCTGAAACTGCAGCGGTAGCGAAGCGTGATCTCGAAGTGGGCGAGTATCTGGATTCTATTGGCGGCTTTACCATTTACGGAACCGTGATGGAAGCTTCAGAAGCAAAAGATAAAGGAGCGCTCCCGATCGGCCTGGTAGATAAAAACGTAAAAATGTCCCGGACGGTAAAGAAAGGAGAAATCATTACGTATCAGGACGTGGAGCAGACAGTGGAATCCACGATCTGGCGTCTGCGGAAAATGCAGGATCACGACTGGAAATAAAATGAGGAGGAAGCGCTGCTGAATGAGCAGCCGCTTCTTTTTCCGTATCTAAATCGTGGTATAATGAAAGAAGAATCATTAAAGGAGGGGCTGAAGCGATGAAAAAACGTAAGGAGCTTATTTACTTACAGTGTTCTCATTGTAAGGAAGACACGCCCCATAACGTAGAGTATATTAATGGGGACGTGTACAGCATGGAATGCCGGAGGTGCGGCCGGGAGCTGACGTTAAACCGCGATATTATGAAAGAATGGTACAGCGAAGTGTATGACCGTGTAACCACTAAACCGACACGTTTAACAGAAGAATACAGGGAAAGCAGGAAGCCGTTTGTCATAAGAATGCCGTTCCGGATGGCGAGCAAGCCGTACCGGCTGATGCGGGATTTCAATGATACCCAGAAAACCCTGCGTTATTATAAAAATAAACAAAAGAAATCTTCCTGACCACGCGTGAGCGGGGGAGGAAGATTTTTTATGAATGAGTATATTATCCACTGGCCAGCTGCCTGCGGGGGGAGGGGGCAGCCTCGGACACCCGGTTAAACTCCAACAGGGGACAATTTGTGCAGGCTTCTGATACTCCGGTGCATGTAGCGACGGAGTCAAGCACGCCATCTGTATATACGTAGGATAATTCGTGAAGGACCGTCTGTCTCGTTATTGAGCAATAAATGACCTGACGCGACATGGAGTAATCCATCGTATTTCACTCCTTCGGCGTATAATAAATAACATGAATAAGAGCAGTATATATCTATTTACTTAATGACTATGTACCCGGAACTGCCTTGAAGAAAACCATGGGTTGTAAGAAGATAGTCTCAAGCAGCTGATGTTTACACCGGGAGGTATGCGGGGAAATAGTATTTTTGACAGCCAATCAAATCTTAAAACAATTGACTCTGCACTAATGCTAATGAAGCTCGAAGGCATCACGGCTGAATAAGAAAGGAAAGAAAAAGGGGGAGCAGCCATGACACAGAAATACATGCTGATTGCAGTGGACCAGGACGGCCATGAAATTTCGCTGAAGAATTATAAGGGCCGTGAAGCGAAAGAAGAATTGATTTTAGAAGGAAAAGAGTGCGCAACTACAATGTATGAGCAGCTAAAGGAAGAACTTCATCCGAATTCGGTGAAAATGCTCAGCCTGTAAAATGAATATCAGAACCCCCCCCCCCCCCCGGCAGTCGCTGCTGGGGGGTTCTTCTATCTCTCGATCAGCTCGATCCGGTTGCCGAACGGGTCCTCTGTATAAAAGCGCGCAGCTCCATTCAGCGGCTGTTCAGGCTTTACAGGCCAATTGAACTCCTGGAGGCGTTCTCTGGCCAGCTCAAGGCTATGTACGCGAAGCGCGGGATGCGCTTTTAAGGCCGGAGAAAACGGCTCTTCTACGCCGATATGAACCTCAAGTCCGCCGCAGTCAAACCACACGCCGCCGCGGCTGGCTAAATCGTCAGGCTTTTGTATTTCTGGCATACCGAGAATGGTGTGGAAAAAATGCCGGGCTTTTTCTTCACTACCCGGTGGCGCAGCAAGCTGCACATGGTCGATGCCATTAAATAAAGTCATCAGAAAGTCATCCTTTCACTTTTTGGGCTATCGTTTTACCGATTTCAAGAGAAGCTGTTGCTGCGGGAGATGGAGCGTTTAATACATGCAGGCTGCGGCTGCCTGTAATGAAAAAGAAATCATCCAGAAGCGTCCCGTCTTCCTGGATTGCCTGCGCCCGTATGCCTGGTTCTCCAGCCATTAGCTCCTCCGGGAGAAGAGAAGGAATCAACTGCTGCAGCTCTTTGGTGAACGCCTGCTTGGAAAACGAACGTACGTATTCCTGCGCTCCTTTCCTCCAGTACCGGGAAGCCAGTTTCATTAGTCCGGGAGAGCGGAAATGCTCCCAGGCATCGGCCGGATTCATATCCAATTTTCCGTAGCCTTCCCGTCCGAAGCTTAAGACCGCGTTCGGACCAGCCTCTACGCCTCCCCGGCTCATCCGTGTGAAATGAACGCCGAGAAATGGAAAAGCTGGGTCCGGGACCGGATAGATTAGCGAGGAGACCTTATGTTCAGCCTCCGGAGTAAGCGTATAGTATTCGCCGCGGAAAGGCACGATACGGACGTCTGTATGATAGCCGGCTATCCGGGCGATTTTATCGCTGTGAAGCCCGCCGCAGTTAATAAACTTCCGGCCGGTGAACGTCTGATGCCTGGTAGTGACGCTGACAGTCTGGGCTTCTTCCTGAATATGCTGAGCCTGTTGGCCAATTAATATATCGCCGCCGCGCCTGCGGATCTCCCTGGCGAGAGCATCGGCTACCTCTGCGTAGTCGACGATCCCGGTTTCCGGCACTAACAGGGCATGCTGGGCGCTTACATAAGGTTCGCGTTCTGCAAGCTCGTCGAGCGAAAGGTAGCGCGGCTGCAGGCCATTTTGTCTGCCGCGTTCGTAGAGCCTGCGCAGCTGCAGCAGCTCATCTTCGTCCCTGGCTGCGATAATCTTCCCGCAAATAGTGTAATCCACCCCGTGCTGATCGCAAAAAGCTGTGAGTGACTTCCGCCCCTTCTCTGTAAGAACAGCCTTCAGGCTGCCGGGCTGATAATAGATGCCGGAATGAATCACTCCGCTGTTCCGGCCTGTCTGGTGCGAAGCCAGGTGCGATTCTTTTTCTAAAACGACTACCCCGGCGCCGGGTTCTTCCTCGAGCAGTGCGTAGGCCGTAGCGAGCCCAAGGATGCCGCCGCCGATGATGACATAATCGTACATATCGATGCTCCTTTAAACGACAATTTTTTGGCAGAAACTGCTTATGCAAAGCATACCCGTTTTTTTGAAACTTACAACGACAGTAATTTCTTTTAAATGATGTTTTTATTATAATAGATGAGTACACCCGTTAAAGAAAAATAGGAAGTTTACCGCAGAGTGGGAAAAAGGAATAAAAAGAACGAGGTACATAACAACTATTCATATTAGGAAAGGATTGCACGCGCCATGGATGAGTTTAACGATGAGATTTTGACGGATTCGTTAATTTTAAAAGCGCTCGACCATTCAAAGGTGGGGCTGGTTATCACAGACCCCAACAAGGATGACAACCCCATCGTCTATGTAAACCGGGGCTTTACTGATGTGACCGGCTATACGTACGAAGAAAGCGTAGGGTATAACTGCCGGTTTCTCCAGGGGGAAAACAGAGATGAGCAGGCAATAGAAAACATGAAGCGCGCGGTGGCGGCCCGGGAAGAATACGTCCTGGAGCTCGAAAATTTTAAAAAGGACGGCACGCCCTTCTGGAACGAAATTTATATCGAACCTATTTATCTGGAAAACCGCCTTTATTATCTTGGTGTCCAGCGTGATATCACCCGGCAGAAAAAATACGAAGACGATCTAAACAAAAGTGAAAATCAGGTGCACCGGCTATCTACGCCAATTGTGCCGATTACAGAAAAAATATCTGTGCTCCCGGTCGTCGGGGATTTATCATACGAACGGTTCGAAATGATATCTCATAAAATTTCCGAAGCATACGGAAGTGTCCACTACGAAAAACTGATTCTCGATCTTTCCGGAATGGATGAATACGATGAGCAGGTAGCCGACGGGATTATGAATCTGCATCACCTGCTCCGACTGCTCGGTTCAGAGCTGATTGTAACCGGCATCAGACCCGAGCTTTCCATGGCTTTTACGTCGCAAAATATTTCGCTTTCCTATCTGCGAACTGCTGCCACGGTAAAAGAAATGCTGTTGGAGCTCGGGCTGACGTAAAAGCAGCATAAAAATAAAAAGCCGGAATGCACAAGATTCCGGCTTTGAAAGTAGCGCTTATTTTTCCTCGTCCTGCCGTTTGGCGTCGCCGGTTTTGTTCTGCACTTCACCTTTTACTTTGTCTTTCTTGGCATCACGCTGCATTTTTGGGTCATCCTTTGCATTGCCTGCCTGGTCTTTTGCTTCGCCTTTTACTTTATCACTGAGGCCTTTTTTATCCGCCATAAATGAATACCTCCTGTGTTGAATTCTTATCTGGGGTATTCCCGGCGTGGTACGTGGTAAAACAAATGATTCATCTAAAAATACGAATAAAAGGAGCTTGCCTTTATGTCTGTCATTATTGCCTATACGAACCCCCCGGAGCACGTCCGGGAATACCTGGAGGCGGAAGCAGAGATTCATGTAGTCCGTCCGAATAAAGAACGGGATAAATTCATGGAGCTGCTTCCGAAAGCGGACGCGCTGATTGGAGCCGGTCTTCCGGTGGAGCGGGAACTGCTGGATAATGCACCCGGACTCCGGGTAGTGAGCAATGCTTCCGCGGGAGTGGACAACCTTGACCTTGATCTGCTGACAGAGCGGGGCATCACGGTCACAAATACTCCGGCTGCGGTCGTTGATACGATGGCAGACACGATGTTTGGCCTGATGATCGGCGCCTCGAGGCGTCTGATGGAGATGCATGAGCTCGTCAAAAGCGGACAATGGGACCGGAATGCCCCGAAGGAATGGTTCGGGTTGAACGTACATCATAAAAAGCTTGGCATTATTGGAATGGGCGGTATAGGAAAAGAAATCGCACGCCGGGCTAAGGAAGGCTTCCGGATGGAGGTCAGCTACTACAACCGCTCGAGGCATGAAGAAGCGGAAAGGGAAACCGGTGCTGTGTATGAGCAGCTGGACGACCTTCTCGCTTCATCAGATGTGGTCATGGTGCTTTTGCCGCTGACAGAGCAGACGAAGCATATGCTCGGAACAGAGGCCTTCCGGAAAATGAAATCAACAGCGGTCTTTTTAAACGGCGGACGCGGCTCGGTCGTAGATGAGCAGGCACTGATTACGGCTCTTCAGGAAAAAGAGATTTTTGCGGCCGGACTTGATGTGTTTGAAGAAGAACCCCTGCCCGCAGATCATCCGTTTCTTGCTATGCCGGAGGTAACGGTGCTTCCCCATATCGGAACTGGCACCACGGAAACCCGGGAAGCAATGTATATGGAGGCGGCCGCACAGTGCGTAAAGGCTCTGCGGGGAGAAAAGCCCGAAGCGCTCGTCAATAAAAAGGTATGGAATGAAGGCAGCCGGCAGCAGTTTAAGAAATGAAGAAAAGGCGGTTTTAGGCATAAGAAAAACCGCCCTCTGCATACGAGAACGGCTGTCTTTTTCCAGCGTGTATATGAGCGCTCCGTGATTTCAGCGCTTTTGTTTACGGCTTCTCCACCATTTTCTCACATAGGGATAAACAAAAGGTCCAACTTTGACAGCCATTTTAATTAGTTTTCTCATAGTAGATAACGTCCTCCATCTTCAAGTTCTTATTTACCGGATACCCTGTTGAAGGACGTGGTAATCATGAAGTTCAGCTTCAGCTGCTTTTCTGTTTGCGGAATTTCCGCTTGGAGGCCTGCTGTGGTTTTTTAACCTGCTGTTCTCCGTTTTTAATTGCGTCTTCCTGCATACGTTTGCGGGCTTCAATAAATAGCATGAAAATGCCCCTTTCCTTTAATAATGATTGTACAAGGACTATTCCCAGGATAAAACGAAGATAAAACATCGTTTTTAAAGAAAATGAGCGTATAGAGAAGCTATCAGCAAACAAACAGTGAAAATCGCTGAAAATGAGAAGAAAGGAGACTAAGTATGGGTAAACCATTAGTTGTAGCCTACAACCGGGTCAGCAGGGAGGCCCGTGAAAAATTAGCAGAAACGTGCGAGGTCCGTTATTTCGAACAAAGTGAAACACTCGAGGACCCGGAGTTCCGTGAAGCGGTAGCTGGGGCCTCGGCCATTATCGGTGTGGAATATGAAGTCGATGAAGCATTTCTGGAACAGGCCCCCTGCCTCCGCATTGCTGCTAACGTTTCTGTCGGCTACGACAATCTGGATCTGGAAGCTTTAAGCACCCGGGGCGTGTATGCTTCCAATACGCCGGAAGTATTAAACGACACGACCGCAGACGCGATTTTTGGGCTGCTGCTGGCGGCGGCGAGACGCATTCCCGAAACCGACCGCTACGTGAAAGACGGAAAGTGGCAAAACACGCTTCCAGATGATTATTTCGGCGTCGATGTGCATCACCGGACGCTTGGTATTATCGGCATGGGGCGGATAGGGGAAGCAATCGCCAAGCGGGCCCGCTTTGGCTTTGACATGAACATTTTGTATTACAACCGCTCACGAAAACCTGAAGCGGAGGATAAATACGGAGCGTCGTGGACGGAACTTGAGCCGCTGCTTGAACAATCGGATTTTGTCTGTACGATGACGCCGCTTACGAAAGATACCTATCATCTAATGGACGAAGCAGCATTCCGCCGGATGAAAGCCTCTGCTGTATTTATAAACGGGTCCCGGGGAGGCGTAGTAGATGAAGAGGCGCTCGTGAAAGCGATCCAGGAGCGCTGGATATGGAATGCCGGGGTAGATGTATTTTCGGAGGAGCCGGTTCCTTCCGGTCATCCGCTGTTGAAGTTTCCACACGTAGTGACGCTTCCGCATATCGGCTCTTTTACCGAGGAAAATGAGAACAATATGTCGTTGCGGGCAGCGGAAAACGTGCTTCAAGTATTAGATGGAAAGGAGCCTCAGGACCAGCTGTGAAGCAGGAGGGGTCTCCTGTTTTTTTAACAATATTGGTATAGACAACTATATTTTATACTGGTACGATGTAGAAAAGGAGGGGACTCGTAGTGGAAGATATTATTATACACTCAGCAACAATTGTAAACGCGGACCGTACGTCGCCTAATCAGTTTATCTGGATTCGCGGCGGGGCCATTCGCCGGACAGGAAGCATGGACCTCCTGAAGCAGAACGTGCCGGAAGAAATACGCCTTCGGGCGGTCATGGTGGACGGCTCCCGGGGCTTCTTTATACCGGGAATGATTGATATGCATATTCACGGTGTCCAGGGGGCAGATGCGATGGACGGCACGGCGGAGGCGCTGGAGACAATGGCCCGGGTGCTGCCGGCTGAAGGCACGACTGCGTTTCTTCCAACTACGATTACCCAAAAGAGCGAAAACATCACACGGGCGCTGGAGAAGATGGCTGAATACCGGGCGGCGGCGCCGGAGAACGGAACGGCGGAAATTGCTGGAGCGCATGTCGAAGGGCCATTTTTTGAGCCTTCCAAGGCTGGAGCGCAGCCGGCCGAGTTTATAGTCAAGGCTTCTGTTGATTTGTTTGAACGATGGCGCCAGGCTTCGGGAAATGCGGTCCGGATCGTTTCGCTGGCTCCGGAGCATGATCCGGGCTTCGCGCTGACGGCGCACCTGCAGCGTATCGGTGTAACCGCCTCCGCTGCGCATTCCAACGCCTCTAAAGCGCTCGTAGACGAAGCAGTGAAAAAAGGACTTTCCCACGTTACCCATTTGTACAATGGAATGAGCGGACTGCACCACCGGGAGCCGGGCATCGCTGCGGCAGCTCTGTTAAATCCCGCACTTACCGTTGAAATTATCGCAGACGGCGTGCACAGCCACCCGGACATGGTGCAGCTTGCCTATCAGGCGGCAGGGGCCAATCGGCTCTGTGTCATTACCGATTCCCTGCGGGCCAAAAACCTGCCGGACGGGGTGTACGATCTTGGCGGCCAGCAGGTGACGGTGGCAGGAGACAAGCCGTATCTGCCGGACGGAACAATTGCCGGAAGCATGCTTGCCATGGACAAAGGATTTCGTAACATCCAGGCGTTCACAGGCTGCAGCCGCGAAGAAGCAGTGCGTATGACCTCCTTGAACGCCGCGCATGAAATAGGGATTGCGGAGCGAAAAGGGAGCATCGAGGCCGGCAAGGATGCCGATATTGTTTGGATGGATGAAAGTGAGCATGTGCAGAAAGTCTGGTGCCGTGGGCGCCTCGCCGCTACAGCCGAACAGAAAGGAGGAGTGCAGCCATGAAGCTTATTCCTGTTACTGACAGAGAAGCACTGAGCATACGGGCAGCAGAGATGGTCGCGGAAAAAGTACAGGAACAGCCGGACAGTGTGCTCGGTCTTGCCACCGGCGGCACCCCGGAGGGTACGTATCAGCAGCTGAAAAAAATTTACGATCACGGGGAGGCAGATTTCTCCCGAATTACTACATTTAATCTCGATGAATATGCCGGTATGCCAAAAGACCATCCGCAGAGCTACCACACGTACATGCAGCACAAAGTTTTTCAGCCGCTGCAGCTGAAGCCGGAGCAGGTGCATCTGCCTGATGGCAGCGCAGCTGACCTGGAGCAGGAATGCACGCGGTATGAAAAGCGTATTGCGGAAACCGGCGGCATTGACATGCAGCTTCTCGGCCTTGGCGAAAATGGCCATATTGGGTTTAACGAACCCGGTACTTCCTTTTCGAGCCGGACGCATGTGGTACAATTGAAGCCGTCAACGAGAGAAGCCAACGCCAGGTATTTTGACAGTATCGAAGAGGTCCCGCAGCAGGCAGTAACCATGGGGATCGAAACGATTACAGACAGCCGTGCCATTCTGCTGCTCGTATTTGGCAGGCGCAAAAAAGAAGCACTTCTCCGCCTGCTGGAGGGAGAAGTGGATGAGGGCTTTCCAGCCTCCGTGCTGAAAAAGCATTCGAACGTAACGGTGATTGCCGATGAAGAGGCGCTGACAGACGTATCCGCAGAGGTGATGCGGCACTTTACCGGGTGAAAATGTAAAACGGGAGGACGCCGTGAATGAAAATTAATAAAAAATCCCCGCTTCCTATTTATTATCAAATACAAGAAATGATTCGTGAAAAGCTTGAGAACGGCGAATGGCCTCCGGGCTATATGCTCCCGTCCGAGCGCATTTTCGCGGAGGAATTTGATGTGAGCCGCATGACCGTCCGCCAGGCAGTAACAGAGCTTGTAAGCGAACAGCTTCTGACAAGGGAAAAGGGGAAAGGCACATTTGTAGCTGAACCTAAGCTTGAACAGACGCTTCAGGGACTTACGAGCTTTACTGAGGATATGAAAGCCCGGGGCATGAAAGCAAGCAGCGAGCTGCAGCTGTTTCAAATGGAAGAAGCAGATACGGCAACGGCGAGACTGCTCCAGCTGGAGGGCAGGTCCGTTTACCGGATGGAGCGGTTGCGGCTTGCCGATCATAAGCCGATGGCGCTTGAAAATTCCTACCTGAACGCGGATATGTTTCCAGGACTCGGCGAGGAAGCGGCGTCAGGATCTATTTATAACCGGCTTGAACAGGAGTACGGCATTACCATCGGCTCTGCGGATCAGTCCCTGGAGGCATCCCTTGCCTCAGAGCGTGAAGCGGAGCTTCTCGGCATCGTGCCGGGAGCGCCGGTGCTTTTAATATCCCGGACCACCTATACCGCGGCCGGGGCTCCGTTTGAACACGTTATCTCCTCTTATCGCGGAGACCGGTATAAATTCCGTATTCATATGCCCCGGCAGGGCTGACCGGCCGGGAGCGGCTTTCCTGGTTTTCTTGGCTGATTTACGTTAAAATGCTCGCAGGATAACGATTAGCCGATAATGAGGGAGGCCGCAAAAATGGATGATCGATTGTTTAAAGCAGCAATGGGCAAATTTACGACCGGGGTGACGGTGCTTACAACAGAGCTTGAAGGGGAAATCCACGGCATGACGGCGAATGCGTTCATGTCTGTGTCGCTCGAGCCGAAGCTGATCCTGATCTCTGTCGCAAAAACAGCCTCGATGCACGAATACATGCAGCAGACAGACCAGTTCGCTATCAGCGTCCTCGGCAACAACCAGGAAGCAGTGTCACGCTACTTCGCCCGCCAGTCGGAGGACGACGCGGGGGTGAACTTTGAACGGTTTGAAGACCGTCCGGTTATTGAAGGAGCCATCACACAGCTTGCCTGCACGAAATACAATGAAGCCGATGCCGGAGACCATACGCTGTTTATCGGTTCGGTGGAGAATGTGACTGTCCAGGACGAAGCACCGCTCGTTTATTTTGAAGGCAAATACCGCTACATGGAATAATTCATCCGGCTTCTGGCCGGATGTTTTTTTATGCCCTGGCTCTTTTTTCCCGGGAAGGACCGTGCTACATTATATTTAAGATAACGCTTTCAAAAGGAGAGGTGTGAATCTTGAATAAAGCGGAATGGAACCGGTGAGCGCAGACGGGTATACTAGATCGGTTTTAACCCATATAGGATTAAGCCGTTCCCATAATGGGAACGGCTTTTGTATGAAAAAGGAGTGAGATTATGACTGGAATCACCCACATCGGTTTAACCGTTCCGGATATTGACGCTGCTGTCGAATGGTACACACGGGTGCTGGATTTTGAGCTTCTGGCTGGTCCTTTTACGGCGAAAGCTGAGGGGACGGACGACGCCTCCACGAATATGACGATGGATCTTCTCGGCGAAGAAGTAAAAGAGATGCGCAACGCGCATCTGACCACAGGCAATCAGGTAGGTCTCGAGCTGTTTGAATTTGTTGATCCCAAGCCTGAACTGAAGGAAGGCCCGCCGTGGCAGCAACGTTTTTTTCATCTGTGCCTGCTCGTCTCTGGCATTGAAGAAACCGCCGCACGCATAGAAGCGGAGGGAGGAAAAAAGCGGAGCCGGATATGGGCACCAAGAGAGGGAAAACCGTACCGGCTTGTATATATGGAGGATCCATTCGGCAATATAATCGAACTGTATTCTCATAGCACTGAAGTAACCTACGGAAACATGGACAGCCCATAAGCTGTCTGCGTGAATGCAGTGCTTTTTCCTGCTGATCAATGTTATTCTATACAGATGAGTAAGCACGGACGGGAATGTCAGCAGGAGGCAGAGTATGTATCACGCAGAAACAATTAAAGAAAAACTGCGGTTGTTTATGGTTATTTTAGTGCCCATTCTGATTACGCAGCTAAGCTATTTTGGCATGAATTTAATAGATACGATCATGTCCGGGCGGGCCGGCACCGATGACCTGGCTGGCGTTGCGATCGGGGCGAACCTGTGGATGCCGGTGTTTACAGCGGTGAACGGCATCCTGCTCGCCATCACCCCGATTGTTTCGCAGCAGCTTGGAGCCGGGGAAGGAAGGAAAATCGCCGGCACAATTACGCAGGGTCTGTACCTGGGCGTGCTTTTCGGGTTGCTTGTTATGGCGCTCGGAGCAGCGGCTTTAAGCCCGGCTCTTTCTTTTATGTCACTTGAGCCGGGCGTTGAACGGATTGCGGCCCATTATTTGATCGGCCTTGCTTTTGGAATTATTCCGTTCTTCCTGTCGATTGTGCTCCGGAACTTTTTTGATGCCCAGGGACATACACGGATTACGATGGTTATTATGCTTGGCACGCTTCCGTTTAATGCATTTTTTAATTACGTATTAATTTTTGGCAAATTTGGCTTTCCGGAGCTTGGCGGCATCGGGGCGGGCTATGCCACGGCAATTTCCTACTGGATCATTTTTGCGTTCAGCATTATAATGACGTTTCGTATCCCGGCAATGAGACGGTTCCGCATCTTTTTAGATTGGTACAGGCCCTCCTGGCAGGCGTGGAAAGAGCAGCTGCGGATCGGCGTGCCGATGGGCATGTCACTGTTTTTTGAATCAAGTATTTTTTCGGCAGTGAGCCTTCTGATGGCGTCGCTGTTCAGCACTGTGACGGTCGCTGCCCACCAGGTGGCGCTCAGCTTCACGTCCCTGGTATTTATGGTGCCCCTGAGCATCTCTATCGCGCTGACGATAGTGGTTGCCTTTGAAGTTGGCGGCGGTTACCTGGAGGGGGCCAAAGCGTATACGCGCCTCGGGGTAACGGCAGCCATGGGCATATTAGGCGTGGCGTCCATAGGAATATTTCTATTGCGCGAACCGATTGCCTATATTTACACGGCCAATGGAGAAGTAGTGCAGCTGGCGGCTCAGTTTTTCCTGTTTGCGATTGTCTATCAGATTTCAGACGCTGCGCAGGCCTCGCTTCAGGGTGTGCTCCGGGGCTATAAAGACGTAACGGTGCCTTTTTTCACCGCCCTTGTATCCTACTGGGCCCTCGGACTGCCGGCCGGCTATTTGCTTGCTGTTGCGACGCCGCTTGGCCCTTTTGGTCTCTGGCTCGGTATTACTGTCGGACTGACAAGCGCCGCGATCGGTTTTTTCGTACGGTTAAAGATTGTAGTGAAAAGGAAGGAAAAAGTTTACAGCCTCTCTTAATCTTTCTTACTGTTAAAGCCCCAGCCGGTCCCGGTACTTCTCCAGCCACTGTTCGTTTTGGTCGTCCCCGCCATCAGCATTGCCACTCGCAAAGATAGGGGGCATGTTTCCGCGGTCTGTCGTGATCTCAATGGCCCGGGCAATAATTGCCTGCAGCATAGCCGTTCCTATCGCCGTAGAGCTTGAAGCAAAGGGGGCAGTGAGTGCTGGATGCGTAAGCAGGGCATCGCCGGAAGGGGCATGGTTATCGAGAACGATATCAACCACATGCATCAGTTTTAATCCATCCTTATGGCGGGAGGGCTGGGCCGAAGAATAAGCAACCGATGTCAGGCCGGCAACCTTAGCGCCGGCTTTTTTGGCATGAAGGGCGACGTCAACCGGAACAGGATTTCTTCCCGACGTAGAGATAACAATCACCGTGTCCTCCGGCTGAATATGCTCGTCCGCTAAAAACGTTTGGGCGTAATCGTTTGTCCGCTCAAGCTCTGAGGACCGGAGAGCTCCTTCATGGAGCATTAGCGGTTCATGAAGAATGGGATGGATCGGCACGAGCCCGCCGGCCCGGTAGTAGACTTCGAGCGAAAGAAGGTGGGAGTGCCCGCATCCAAACAAATGCACAAGGCCGTCCTGCTCAAGCGTTTTGGCAATGGCTTCTGCGCATGCTTCCATCGGCGCGCTTTCTTTTTCTTCCACAGCATTCAGCTGCTGGTGGATTCGGGAGAAATATTTTTCTATCATAATATATATCATCCTTTCTGCACGGTAAAAGTATACCTGTTTTTTGGCAGAGAAAAAGCCCCCGCCTTTAAAACGGGGGCAATTGTTATTCCACCTTGGAGTCAGGATCCTGGGTACGCATTGCGTCAGCGACAAATTCAACCTCTGTACCAATAATGACTTGCAGATTGGTTTTATCTACCTTCACCACACCCCGTGCTCCGTTCTGCTTCAGTTGGTCTTCATCAACTTCGTCCATATCGTTCATCTGAAGACGCAGTCTCGTTACGCAGTTATCAATCGACTGGATGTTGGAGTAGCCCCCGAGAGCAGCTACATAGTTTTTAGCGAGCGACTCATATTTATCATCGCCGCTGAACGTATTAGCTGTGGTGACCGTTTCTTCATCCTCGCGGCCCGGTGTTTTAATGTTCAGCAGCCGGATCAGCACTGAGAAAACCACGAAGTAAAGAACACCGAATACTAATCCTACCCCTAGCAGCAGCACAGGCTTGGTCGCAATGCCGAAGTTGAGCAAGTAGTCTATAAAGCCGGCGGAAAAACCAAAGGCGTCCAATATTCCCAGCTGGAATGTTACCACCATCGCAAGCCCGGTCATGAGCGCGTGCACGACGTAAAGCAGCGGGGAAAGGAACATAAATGTAAATTCAATCGGTTCCGTAATACCGGTCAGGAAAGAAGTGAGTGCCAGGCTGCCGAGCATACCGGCAACTTCTTTGCGACGCTCCGGCTTTGCAGCCAGAATCATGGCGAGACACGCGCCCGGAAGGCCGAACATCATGATTGGAAAGAATCCGGCAGTATAGGCGCCAGCATCCGGGTCACCATTTAAGAAACGAGTGATCTCACCGTTATAGCCCTGAAAAGAACCAAAATCAAACCAAATGTACACATTAATTATATGATGCAGGCCGGTTGGAATCAGGAGTCGGTTTAAAAATCCGTACAGCCCGGCTCCGGCAGCTCCAGTTCCTGTAATTACATTGGTAACCTGGTCAATACCAGTCTGTACCGGCGGCCACACATAGCCGAAAATAAACGCAAATACGAGCATCGTAACGGCCGTAATAATAGGCACAAACCGCCTGCCCCCGAAGAAGCCGAGGAACTGCGGCAGCTGAATGTTATAAAAGCGGTTATATAATAGTCCGGCCGTAATACCTGCGATTATGCCGCCAAACACTCCCATGTTAATATCTTCGTTTATGCCTTCTAATCCTCCAGTTAAAATTAAATAACCGACAACGCCCGCGAGTGCGGCGGCGCCACTGCCGTCCCTGGAAAAACCAATCGCCAGTCCTACCGCAAACAGCAGTGCCAGGTTATCGAAAATAAACTGGCCGGCGTTGGCGACAAAGGCAATATCGAGCAGATCCTCCTGCCCGAAGCGCAGAATAAGAGCGGCAGCCGGCAGGACTGCGATCGGAAGCATCAATGAACGTCCGAGCTTTTGGAACTTGCCCATGATTTGAATGTTTCCAAGCATAAGTAGATCCCCCTCTAATAGAATGTATGATGAAAATGTACCTTATTTTAGTTATAGATGTCTATACCAATTTTCTTAAAAATTTAAAAACTCTGTCAGAGAATCTGGCAACATCTATAAGGTAACGCTTACAAACATAGTAACACATTATATATAGATGTCTATACCATTTTTAAAATAGATTTTTATGACGGACATGATACGATAAAAAGAAAAAGGAAAGGTGAGAAAAATGAAATTTGATCTTCACAACCATCATGATCGTTGCGGACATGCAGAAGGAACCATTGAGGATTATATCCAGGCAGCGATCCGGGAAAAGCTGGACGTGATCGGTATTTCCGACCATTCCCCGTTCTTTGCAAGTAGCGAAGAACATCCTTATCCCCGCATTACGATGGCTAAAGGAGAATTTCCGGTCTATATTGAAGAAATTCGTCAGCTGAAAGAAAAATACATAAATGATATTGAAGTGCTGATCGGAGTGGAATCCGATTATTTTCCGAACCAGGAGAAGCCGTATCGTCTGCAGTATGACAACTATCCGATGGATTACGTGATCGGTTCGGTCCATTTTGTAAACGGCATAAATATTTTCGACACTTCAAGATGGGACGGTATGGATGATGCAGATATCCGTCAGGTAAAGGAAGAGTATTACCGCCAGATTATGCTCTCTGCCAAAAGCGGAATGTTTGATATTTTAGGCCATATTGATGCCCTGAAGGGTTATTTTCCCTACGCAGCAGAGATCGATACTCCGAAGGTGGACGAAGCTCTCCGGGTGATTGGGCAGGAAGGGACGGCCATTGAGATTAACACATCGGGTAAAACTAAATACTGCGGGGGCTGGTATCCGTCGGACGATCTGCTTGAACGCGCCCTGTACTACAGCGTTCCCGTAACTTTTGGTTCTGATGCCCATGTACCCGAAAGGATTGGGGAAGACCTGGAAGAAGTACAAAAGCGTTTGAAGCAGATTGGCTATCGTTCCTGGAGATTTTTTCGGCAGAGACGCCCGGTGGATGTTTATTTATAAGTGTACAAAAGCTAGCTGTATTGCCTTTTTAAGAAGGAATACAGCTTTTTCATCAATAAATTTACTAAAATATAACTAAAAGCTAATGGTGAATGATTACATTATTAACAGCAGAGAAAGATAAAATAGTTTGGTATATCTTTGTTAATTCATTAAACAAAGGCATTTATCAATAGAATCAGACGAAGCGAAACATAATTAAATTAATTTTCAAACTTTTATTGAAAGCGTTTGCTCAATGTGTTAACTTAATAAAAACGAATAAAAATTTACTAAATAAAAATTCAGGGAAGGATGTTATTTTATGAAAAAAAGGTTGTTGCTTTCGATGCCTGTCGTTACAGCGGTAGTATTGAGCGGATGCGGGGGCGGAGGGGGAGACTCTTCAGGGGAAGATTCTGGCGAAACATTAACACTATATTCTTCTGTAACGAATGAATCGGAAAAAGAAACGTTTGAAGAACTCGTTGCCGACTTTGAAGAAGAGAGCGGCATCCAGGTGAATGTGAACCTCCCAGGAGCGGATTATGAAAGCCAACTCCGCGTGCAGATGGCCTCCAATGAAATGCCGGACGTTTTCGATACCCACGGCTGGGCACAGAATCGGTACGGTGATTATACTGAAGATCTTTCCGGGGAAGAGTGGGCCAGCGATTTAAACGATAACATGAGCTCGCTGTTGTCGGACGAAAACGGAAAACTATATGCATATCCAATCAACGAAGCGCTGGATGGGATCAGCTACAACAAAACGCTTCTTGATGAGCACGGTATTGAAGCGCCGGAAACATACGATGAGCTGCTTGCAGCGATGAGGCAGCTCGAAAAAGAAGCTGGAGATGAAGTGACGCCGATGTTTATGGCTCAGGAAGGTGCCGGAGCAATCGCCCAGTATTTCGATCAGATGGCTACGCCGCTTTTGACCTCTGCTGAAGGTGAAAACAATTATGAAGAAGAATTGAAAGAAGGTACGTTTGACTGGAGTAATTATACATTCCTGCCGGAACAGCTGCAGACTATGCACGAGGAAGGTTTAGTTAACGAAGACGCGGTCAATGCTAACGGTGCCCAGGCTGTAAATCTCATGGCCCAAAACCAGATTGCTTTCATCTTTGCCGGTGGTTCATTCGGCGCTGACGTCACAGAGTTAAATCCGGATGTGGAAGTGGGAATGGTGCCGGTGCCTTCCATTCATGAAGGGGACGACCCGAGCTGGATCGGCGGCGAACGCCATACGCTGGCTGTCTGGAATGATTCTGACATGAAGGAAGAAGCGAAAGAGTTCATCTCCTTTATGGCTGAAGAAGAAAATGCAAAAACAATGGCTGAAGCTACCGCCCTCCCGTCCCCGCTCGAAAGCGTAGATTCGGAGAGCTACTATGAAGATTCCTACGCCAAATATGAGGATATTGAAATTGAGCCATATTTTGACCGGGAATACCTGCCGAGCGGTATGTGGGACGTAATTGGAAGCACTGGTGAAGAGCTTTTGGCCGGTTCAATGACGCCGGAACAGGTGTCCGAGGAAATGGCTACAGAATTCGAGCGTCTCCGCAAAGAGGTCGGCGTCGAAGAAGGCGAAGATATTGAAGAAGCGGAAGAGCCGGCAGTAGACGAAGAAGCGGAAGAGTAATCAGGAGGATTAAATGAAAGGGACTTCTTTCCGGTCAGTCCCTTTCCCTTTATAGGAGTGAGAAAAAATGGAAAAAACCGAAAAATATGAATCAGCAGATTCCGGTGCTAAGAAAAACAAAATCAAAAGCTCAAAAACATCCTCGCTCTGGATTATGTACGTTCCCGCGCTTGCCTTTGTCATTATTTTCATCGTTTATCCGTTTATCAACGGCCTGCGCATTTCTTTTACAGATTGGGATGGTTTCTCGCAGACAAGGAACTTTGTCGGCTTCGAACAGTACACCCGGATGCTTACAGACCCTACTACGTGGCTCGTAGTGCGCAATACGCTGCTTTATGGTGTCGGCAGTACGTTTTTGCAGATGACAGTAGGCCTGCTGTATGCACTGCTGCTCATGCAAAGCCTGAAAATGCGTGCCATTACCAGAACAATCGTATATATGCCGGTTATTATCAGCCCGCTTATTATGGGGTATATCTGGTACTTTATGTTTGCTTACAGTAATGGAGCGTTAAACGATGTTGTCATGCTTTTTGGGCTTGATCGTATTAACTGGCTGAACAATCCTAGCCTGAATCCGTTTTTAATCGTACTGGTCAACACATACCAGTTTGTAGGCATTTCGATGATTGTATTTATTGCCGGACTGCAAAGCGTATCCAAAGAGTATTACGAAGCAGCACGCATCGACGGGGCTTCGCTGTTCCAGCAGTTCAAAAATATCACGATTCCGCTTTTAATGCCGGCAATTACCATCAACGTTGTGCTAAATATTATAGGAGGGTTAAAGCTGTTTGACGTGATTGTTTCCTTGACCGGAGGCGGACCGGGAGATGCCTCGCAGTCCATGTCGACATTCATGTATTCGCTGTACTTTGACCGCCAGGACGCAGGCTACGCAGCCACGCAGGGCGTGCTGATGGTTATCATTATTCTCGTTATTACGCTGGCCTCGGTCATTTACCTGCGCCGCAAGGAGGTAGAAGCATAATGAATCGCTTTACAGGAAAACAGCGTTTAGGATTGAATCTTTTGTGCCTGCTCATATGTCTTTTGCATATTGTTCCCTTTTATATTTTGATTACTACCTCGCTGAAAGCATTGGGCGACTTTAGTTCCATGTGGGTACTGCCGCAGCAGGAATGGAGCTTTGAAAATTTTACTGTGGCCTGGGAACAGGCGCAGCTCGGGACAGCAATGTTTAATTCCGGCTTCATTACGTTTTTCTCCGCCGCCTGCCTGATTCTTGCCGGTTCGCTGGCTGCTTACCCGCTCGCAAGGAGACAGACGAAGCTAAACAAATTTGTATACTTGTTTTTTATCGGTGTTATGATTGTGCCGCCACTGACGGTCCTCGTGCCACTTTACCAGATGGTCGTGGACTGGGGGCTGTTAAATACTCGCGCCGTGGCTATATTTAATAACGTTGCAGCATTTCTTTCAATGACGATTTTTTTGTATGCCGGATTTATTCGCTCTACTGTGCCGAAAGAGCTTGAAGAAGCGGCAAAAATTGACGGTGCAAGTACGATGACCATTTTCTTCCGGATCGTGTTTCCGCTGCTTAAGCCTATTACAGCCACGGTATTAATCATTGCCTGCGTCTATATCTGGAACGACTTCCAGTTTGCGATTTTCTTCCTTCAGGAAGCAAGCGTTCAGACGCTGCCGGTGGCAGTGAACAGCTTCTTCGGAGAAAACTCGGCCAATCTGAACCTGGTGGCTGCCGCTTCTCTTGTAGCGCTGCTGCCGATGACCTTGTTGTTCTTATTTTTACAGCGCTTCTTTATCGAAGGCCTTGCGCAGGGATCGATCAAATAAAATAAAAAGTGGGGAAAAGCGGAATGCCTATTCATTACAGCAGTGCCACTAAAACATTTCATTTGCAGGCAGCAGATACGAGCTACGTATTCGATGTGCTTTCAAATAATCAGCTCGGGCATATCTATTACGGAAAACGCCTGCCGCATCGTGAGGATTTTTCTCATCTGCGCCGGTTTGAAGAACGTTCGAATACGACTTCTGTATTTGAAGAAAATCCTTCATTTTCACTCGAAAGCATACAGCAGGAATATCCGGTTTACGGCACGACTGATTTCCGTGAGCCGGCACTGCACATTCAGCAGCAGGATGGCAGCCGTATTACTAATTTCCAATACGAAAGTCATGCTTTCCTTGAAAACAAGCCTGAGCTTCCAGGGCTGCCGGCCACATACACAGAGCACGGAGATGAAGCTTCTACGCTCGTTGTTACTCTGAAAGACTACCATCTGAACGCGGAATTAACTCTGCAGTATACGCTTTTTGAAGCATCCGGGGTCATTACTCGGAGTGCGGCTGTTTATAACGGCGGAAGTGAATCGTTTCGTCTGCTTGGCATTAAAAGCATGAATGTCGATTTTCCGGACGCAGAGTTTGAGATGCTGCATTTATCCGGTGCCTGGGCGAGAGAGCGTCACGTGAAAACACGAAAGCTTGAAGAGGGAGTACAGCAGATTGCAAGCACCCGAGGCGTCAGTAGTGCCCAGCACAACCCGTTTCTGGCGTTGAAGCGGCCGGGAACAGATGAAAGCCGGGGCGAAGTATTTGGTTTCAGCTTTGTTTACAGCGGTAATTTCGAGGGCCAGGTAGAGGTTGACCACTTTGGGGTTTCGAGAGTGTCGATGGGGCTTCCGGGTTTTGATTTTTCCTGGAAGATGGAGCCTGGCGAAACTTTCCAGACTCCCGAGGTAGTGATGGTGCATTCTACAGAAGGCTTAAACGGCATGAGCCAAAAATTCCACGATCTATACCGCAGCCGCCTTGTTCGTGGACCCTGGAGAGATGAAACACGGCCGGTGCTTTTAAACAACTGGGAAGGCACTTATTTTGATTTCAATGAAGAAAAGATTGTTTCCATGGCGGAAACAGCCAGTCAGTGTGGTATCGAATTGTTCGTCCTGGATGATGGGTGGTTCGGTCGCAGGAACGATGACACGACATCGCTCGGGGACTGGTTTGAAGATGAAAGTAAGCTTCCAAACGGCATCCGGGGGCTGGCGGAAAAAATCACAGGCATGGATATGCGTTTTGGCCTGTGGTTTGAACCGGAAATGATATCAAAACAAAGCGAACTGTTTCAAAAGCATCCGGACTGGATACTTGAAACACCGGGGAGACAGCCCTCACAGGGAAGGAATCAATTTGTGCTGGACTTTTCAAGGCCGGAGGTAGTTGATGAGCTCTACCGTCAGATGTCCCGGCTGCTAAAGGATGCTGCCATCACTTATGTAAAGTGGGACATGAACAGGCCGCTTACAGAAGTTTACTCTAAGGTGTATCCGCCGGACCGGCAGCAGGAAATCATGCACCGTTACGTGCTCGGTGTCTATGATTTGTATGAGCGGCTGACGACAGAATTTCCGCATGTATTGTTTGAGTCCTGTGCAAGCGGGGGGTGCCGGTTTGATCCCGGCATGCTGTACTACGCGCCGCAGACATGGACGAGCGACAATACCGATGCTGTGGAAAGACTCCGTATCCAGTACGGTACGTCGATGGTGTATCCGCTGAAGACAATGGGTGCCCATGTATCTGACGTACCCAATCATCAGGTGCACCGGACTACGAGTCTGCAGACACGGGCGGACGTTTCCTATTTTGGAAATTTTGGCTACGAGCTTGATATTACGAAGGAGCCGGATCTATCAGTGCTGCAAAAGCAGGTGGAATTTTACAAACACTACCGGGAGCTTCTCCAGGAAGGTGACTTTTACCGGATTACGAGCCCGTTTGAGGGTGATGGAAACGTGACTTCCTGGAGCGTGGTTTCGAAGGATAAGAAAACGGCAGTCATTGGCAGGTACCAGGTGCTCGAAGAACCAAATGATGGGTTCAGCCGGGTTTATGGGGTCGGACTCGCTGAAGAGCTGCTTTATGCAGTGGAAGGAACAGACTGGCAACTGTATGGTGCTGAACTAATGTATGCAGGGCTTCCGGTGAATACAGAGGGGGTGAAAAAGCCTGTAGGAGATTATGCCTCCACCGTTATAGTACTGCGGGCAGTATAGAGAACCAGTAAGCCGGAAAAAGCGATATTCGCTTTTTCCGGCTTTTTTCACGTCAGTATAAAAATACTAATAAAGACCGCTATAATTATCGAGAATGAAGACCGATGAAAGTAGTAAAAGAATAACGTACGATAAAAGAATATGTGTGTAATTTATAATTATACAACAAGAAAGTATAGACGCCGGCAGGACAATATGAAAAAATATATTAAGTATAATTCAAATGGCTGCTTATTTTTGCATAAAAACAATTGTTAAATTAATTCTTACACAAGCGCAAAAAATTAATAATATGAAGACCGTCACTGAAGAAAGGAGATTCACCCTTAATGTCAGCAAAATATGAAGAACAGTTACAGGAAATACTGCATGAGGCGGTGCAGGACCATAACTATGACCGCGCCGAACAGGCCGTACATTATATGCGCAGCCTCGAACGAATGAAGGCTTTTATCGCGGGAGAGGATGCCAGTTACCCGGAACGGAATAACGCGGAGGCGGTGCCCTTTGGAGAAAACGGGTTGGTCGACCTGTCCGCTCCTACAGTTCCCTTCAGAGATCCCCATCTGAACGTTACCAGCGCTTCTTCAGCCCAAAACCGGGACACGCTTCTTTTATACTACATTGAAGAAGAGGGGCTGCTGAAATTCAAAAAAGCACCACAGACATACGCTGTAAGCGTTGAATTTTTCAGGACGTTCTTACAGAACCTGGTTTCCTGGGAGAATAAATCTCCTTTCTCTTCAAAGGATTACTTTGAAGCCTTTGGGGATTCACTGAAGGAAAAATCCACCTATCAGGCCTCTACGCTTCGCCAGTTTATCACTCTGCTGTTCCGCTACTGCGTGAAGCTGAATATTCTTGAAAAACCGGAAGTGCATCAGCGCAGCAGGTATATTCTGGCAGAGGATATCAGCGTGGAAGAGGTCATCGACTACATTAAAGAACATAGAATATTACAGATGTGAAAATAACGCATAACTTCTTCCGCCTTTTCGCAGGTGGAGGAAGTTTTTTTATGTTTACTGGGCATATTATACCGTGTGCAAAGTTTTAATTAGGTCTAAAATCACTAATAAAGTTACGAATTTGTGTGCTAAATTACAGTTATGTAACAAAAGTTCCACTTCTATTGAATTAGTTGTGCCTCCAACATATACTACGAGTAGTTAATAAATACGGAAAAAACATACTTAATCACTTAAAAATAAAATAACAGGAGGTGTAATCGTCTTAAACTCTTAATAATAAAAAATATCCCTTTTATTACATATATTTCTATCAGATGAGCTGTTCTGAAACTTTAGATTCACAACATACACACTCCGGATATTAAGAGACCTTACAGACGAAAACATATGAAAAAATTCTTATTCAGCGCTGCGCTTGCAGCAGGACTTTTAGCCACACCCAGCGTTGCAGACGCAGCTCTTGGAGACCAGACATTAAAAGTAGGCCACCGGAACTCTGACGTAAAAGAGCTGCAGGAGTACTTAAAAAGCGAAGGATATCACAGTGGTGCCATTGACGGGGTGTTTGGACCGGTAACAGCGAGCTCCCTGAAATCATTTCAGCGTGCAAAAAGCATTGGAGTGGATGGCGTAGCCGGCCCAATCACATTCAGTAAAATGAATCTTGGCAGCAACAGCTCTTCCTCCAGTGTTTCTTCGAATTCCTCAGGTTCTTCCAGCTCGAGCGTGTCTTCGAGTCTCCGCCGGGGGGACCGCGGAAGCGAAGTGAGCAGTTTGCAGAGCACGCTGAAAAGCAAAGGATTTTATAACAGCTATGTGGACGGCGTATTCGGCCCTGTAACAGATGCAGCAGTAAAAGATTTTCAGCGCGCTGCGGGTATCGGGGTGGACGGCGTCGTCGGTCCGGTTACCAGAAAAGCATTGAGCAGTAATGTGACGGCTTCTTCCGGAAATTCCAGCTCCTCTTCGAGTTCCAATTCCAGTACAGTAGCAGGTGTATCGACCGGCTCGTCCTCAGCGGTAGTGGAAACAGGCAAGCAGTATATGGGGACTCCTTATGTATGGGGGGGCACTACACCGAGCGGCTTTGACTGCAGTGGCTTCGTCCAGTATGTTATGAATCAGCACGGCGTAAAAACGAAGCGTACAGTAGCGCAAATGTGGACCCAGGTATCGAAGGTGTCGAATCCGAGCGTAGGCGATGTCGTATTTTATGAAACAAGAACAGGTCCTTCCCATATGGGATTTTACGTTGGAAACGGCAAGTTTCTCCATGCCGGCGCCTCGACCGGCGTCACCATTTCCGACATGAAAAGCTCCTATTGGAAATCCCGTTACATTGGCGCAGGACGTTTCTAAACATAATAAATAACCGAGAGGCTGAAAAGCAGAGTCATTGCTTTCAGCCTCTTTTTCGTGACAAAAGTTTTACGCGAAAGATGCTGGCAGGCTGAGATATAGTTACTTTGGCGGGGGAGGTTATGTGCTATACTTAAACTGCTTAATCGTTTCCATGCCGAAGGAATAATAAAGGCTGAGGGCCGAACCAAAGGAGTGGAAGAGTTGATTGACATTAACAGCTGCATCTTAAGTGATGAAGACGATACTGCGGAGAAAAAGAATAATGTCAGGCAATGGCTCACAGAATGCCAGGAAACAGGAGTTACAGATATTATTGCTGCCCCAGTGCAGTGGCATGAAAACGATAAACGTCCAGGAGATACAATTCCATTTTTAATAGAGCAGTTTCAAAAGCAGTGGCACAGTGAATTAGGCAACATTCGTATTTATCCCGGCCAGTGCGTTCGGCTGACAGATACACTGATCAATGAATTAAAGACGGAAGAAGCACTAACGCTAAACGGCAGCCGGTACGTTCTTGTAGAGTGGAGCGAAGAGCTTTCCTATCACAACATGCATGCGAATTTACATGAACTGCGTATGGAAGGGTACATGCCCATCCTTGCAGAACCAGAAAAGGCGCCGGGCTTCCAGCAACATCCGGAAGAGCTGTACCGGCTGATTAAAGACGGATCGCTCGCACAGGTGAGTGCAGAAAGCTTCAGCAAAGCCGCTCCGAAGCCGCAAAGGCATCTGGCAGAAAAAATGATTCAGCACCGGTGGGCTAACATGACAGCGAGTATGACCATCGATCCCTCTGAAGAGGGAGCTTCCCTGGAAGGGGCCTTCAACAGTATCGAAAAGCTGGCTGGAAAAGACTATGCAGAAATGCTGAAGGAGAACGCAGCATGCGTGCTGAATAATCGTTATGTGAGTACCGAGGAGCCGCTTCCGTTAAAAGAAAAAAGAAAATGGTTTATGCCAAACCGTTCCAAAGCCAAATAAAAAACGGCGTCCTCGCTGAGGACACCGTTTTTTTTATTTATTCTGCGGGAGCTTCTTCGCCGTTTTCAAGCTCGAGATGCTCACGGAGCGTGTTCGAGATTTCCTGCACCTCGGCCGGATCTTGCTCCATGTAGTAAATTCCATCAATTGTGCGGTCCTGGCCGTTTTCAAAGCTAATGTTTTCAATATCATTCCGGGCGCTGAAGTAATTCGAGCGCAGATCCTTCATGTCATCGAAGGTCATGTTCGTGCGCACATTTTCCTCTACCACATCGAGATAGTCGCCAATGCGAGTGATGGATGTCACGCTCTGTCCTTTATTCGCAATAGCTTCAAGTACCTGACGCTGGCGCTCGTTACGTCCGAGATCCCCGCGTGGATCTTCTTTTCTCATACGAACATAGGTAAGTGCTTTTTCCCCGTCCATTTCGATTTCACCTTCTGGAAAATCATAGCCGTTGTCGCTGAAAGCAAAAGTATTGTTGACGGTTATTCCACCTACCGCATCTACCATATCCTCGAATCCTTCAAAGTTAATAGTAGCGTAATAGTCAATCGGTACGTTCAGGAAGTTTTCCACGGTATTCATTGCCATGTCAGCCCCGCCAAACGCATTTGCATGTGTGATTTTGTCTTTTCCTTCATCTCCCCGTCCGATCATTTCCGTATACGTATCTCTTGGAATACTGACCATTTTGGTTGATTCAGTTTCAGGATTTACAGTAGCCACAATCATGGTGTCGGTCCGGCCTGAGGTGCTTCCATTCCGGGCATCAACGCCCATGAGCAGAATGGAAATCGGCTCGCTTGCATCCATGTCTACATCGGCTTCCCGAAGGTTGCTCTGGCGATCGTTGCCCTCGTTAATATTTTCCGCCGTATCCGCAACCGAGTCGTAAAGGTACCAGGCATAGATGCCGACTGCTATAAGGAGCGCCAAAAACAGCCCGCCAATAATTAATAATGCTTTTTTCATATGTCTCCATTTCTCCTGTCTGCCTGGTTATGTAGTATTGCTTCATTTTATAGTTAATTCAGCAATAGTTCAATAGGCTGTAATTATATGATATCTGCTACAAATAATAGTCGCCTAAACTGCCGGGAAGTTACAAAAAAATCCAGACAATAAAATTGCCTGGATACGTTTAGTTATTTACTTACCCCTTTAATGGATTCCGGGGTGGCGCCGGCGGTCATGGCGCAGAAAGCTTCCTGTTCTTCAGAGGAAAGTGTTTGAATGAGCTGCTGCAGCTGGGCGTCGTCTGTCTGCCTGCGCAGCTTCTGGACTTCTTCTATATAAAGGCTTCGTACAGAAGCCGGCAGCGCCTGAACGTCATCCGGAAGATTCTCTGTCTGTTCGAGCAGCTTGCAGAGGCTCTGATAGCGAAGCTGAAGCTTCCGGGTGAGCTGGACGGCATGCGCCCAGAGCGTATAGAGCTCTTCGTTGTTTTTCATCAGCGTGCTGCGTTCTTCCTCGACGCTTCGAAGTGTTTGAATACTAGTTAATGTGATCATACTGTGCGCCCTCCTCGTGTTCATCCCAAGGTTTTTCCAGTGTTATAAATTTCGCTAGCTCCTTGCTTTTCTGCCGGTGGTGCTTGCGGTCAATTTCGCGGTCTTTGCCGGTTTCAAATAGCGTTTTTTCTTCATCCGTTTCTGGAATAATGCCTGGAACCGGTACCGGTTTGCCGTGATCGCCGAGAGCGACGAACGTTAAAAAAGCGGTAGCTGCTATCCGGCGTTCTCCGCTCATCATGTCTTCAGCGATCACCTTGCAGAAAATTTCCATCGAGCTTGTGCCGGTATAGGATACAAAGGATTCAATGCAGACTGAATCTGTCTGGAAAATCGAACAGAGAAAATCAATGGAATCGGTCGAAGCGGTCACGCACTCCTTCGCCCGGGAGTGCCGGCGGGCCGACAGCGTGGCGCAGCTGTCGAGTTTTTTCATCAAAACGCCGCCAAATAGAGAATTATAATTATTTAAATCGTTCAGCAGTACCTGGTCAGTGTTGACGATACGGCTTTCACGCATTTTCCGTGCCTGCATAGTGAAGTCTCCTTTCATTTATAAGGATACTCTATACAAAATCATAATGAAAATGAATGATTAACATATTTAACATAACCTTTGTCTATGATAAAGACGTTAATGCTCCTGCCCCATTTGGGAAAGCACCGGAATGGAAAAATCGAGCCATTCTTTAGCGATAAAGGAGAGGTAATGCTCGCGATGCCAGATAAGGCCAAGCCTCCAGCGGAGCGTTTCGCCGGAAAGCGGACGAATAATTACCTGCCCGCCCAGCTCCCGGCAAATACTTTCGGGAAGAAGGGTAATGCCGAGACCGCTCGCCACCATTTTCTCAATAAAATCCCATTGTGAGCTTTCTGAAAGAATGTTGGGCATAAACCCGATATCCCGGCAGGCGGCAATTATCTGCTGGCGCAGGGAAAAGTCCTGGTTGAACAGCAGGAATCGCTCCCGGTTCAGCTCGGCAAGCCCGACAGACGACTGCACAGCAAGGGCGTGTCGGGAGGGAAGCACGACCTGAAGCGGCTCATCAATAAAGGGATGGATATGAAAAAACGATTCCTCTGTTGGCAAAACGACGGCGCCGACATCAAGGTCGCCGTGCAGCAGAGCCTCTTCGATTTTTTTTGACCCGTTTTCTTCGAGGTGGAGGGTGATTTCGGGATATTTTTCGTGAAAAGGGGCGATCACGCGAGTGAAAAAGGAAGAACTTAAAATAGGCGGAAGCCCGATGCGGAGCTGTCCTCGCTTTAAGCCGCGGAGAGCGTCAAGCTCGTGCTCAAGGCCATGATAAGCGTGGCGTATCTTTTTGGCCTGCTCAAGCATGACTGCTCCGGCATCTGTAAGGGTCAGCTTCTTGCGAGAGCGGTCAAACAGCGTTACGCTCCATTCCTCCTCAAGCTGGCGCAGCATTTTACTAATCGTCGGCTGGGTAACGTACAGATGTTCAGCGGCGCGGGTAATGCTTTCAAGCCGGGCGGCTTCCATAAAATAAATGAGCTGGCGGTAGTCCATGCGATCACTCCAATAATTAGATGATACCATTGTAATAAATCCATAATAAAAAAGAAAATATTGACACTTCTTTATGAAAGCGTTATCATTTAATTACTTATTAAAACAATTTTAAGAAGTATAGGTGGCTATCATGACGGTAACGAACGCAAACATGTTAAAAACAGCAAACCGACGGCGTGTATTTGAATTGCTGCACCGCAGTGAAGAGCCAATGACCCAGCAGGAAATGGCTAAAACGACAGGCTTAACAGTAGCCTCCGTAGGAAATATTCTGGTTGATCTGGAAAAAGCACGGCTGCTGCAGGAGGCGGGGCAGGCACTGTCCAATGGAGGCAGAAAACCTACGCTGTATACCCTGGATTCCGAGTGGCACTATTTAGTCGGCGTAAGCATTTCCGTAGAAGAAGTGGTGCTTGTGATTACTACGTTAAAGGGGGAGATAATTTACCGGGAAACAGAATCTTTTTCTCTAGCGGAAGAGCCTGAAGCGGTAATAGGGAGAGTGATAAATAGAGTTAAAAAAATTGTAAATGCGCCCAAGTTCCAGTTAAAAAAGATGGTAGGTATCGGTATTAGTTCACCCGGCCCGGTTAATGCGGATAAAGGCACCATTTTATCCCCGCCGCACCTGCCTCTATGGCGAAACATCCAAGTCGTTACATTATTTGAAAAAGCGTTTGATACAGCTGTCTGTCTTGAAAAAGACGCAAACTGCATGCTGCTCGGAGAATGGCATTACGGTCATGCACGGGAGGCAGAAAACGTGCTTTATTTTATGATCGATTTTGGTATAGGGAGCAGTTATATCATCAATGGCCAACTCTTCCGGGGCACGACTCACCTGGCGGGGGAGGTAGGATTCGAAAGCAGGCGGCTGCGTCCGAAAAACAATGTAACAGGAAAGGCTTTATACTCTATTCTTCCCATTTTAGAAGAAACAAAGGGCCGGATACATCGAGGTGATTCAACATCACTGCCAAAAAATTTACATTCCATAGAAGAATTCATCGAAGGCCTGGCAAAAGGGGACCCGCTGGCGCAGGAGATTATTCAGGAAAGCATGGAGGACGTCGGCAGTGCCATTGCCGATAAAGTGAATTTTCTTAATCCGGAATTAGTCGTCATTGGCGGCAGGTTGATTACAGCTGTCCCGGAGTTTCCTGAAGAAGCAGAAAAAATAGTTAGAGAATGTGTTTATCCTGAAACAGCAGGCGCAATGGAGTTTATTTCGTCGAAGTTCGGGCAGGAAGCGGAGGCTATGGGAGCGGCTTCCCTGATTCTAAAACGAGCGCTGCACTAAGAAATTTCTGCAGCCTTTAGCTTTTAAAGACTTATTAAAACTGTTTTAAGAAGTGAAAGGTTAGAAAATAATGCAGATCGGAGGCGGAGCCTCATGAAAAAATCAATATCGATTGGAATGTCTATGCTGGTAATAGCAGGACTGGCAGGCTGCAGTGGTGACAACCCGAGCGCAGAAGAAAAAGAGACGCTCACCTGGTACACGACAGCAGGCTATTCACCTGAAGCCCCATCAGCCGCAACATCAGATTATATTTCAGAAAACATAGAATCCTTTGAAAAAGAACATCCGGATATGAACATTCAACTTAGTCTGCAATCGAGCAACATTGATGAAGCGATGGCCAGACTGCTTGAACAGGCAAATACCGGCCGGGCGCCGGATATGGCTGCGATTGACGGCTATATGCTGGATCGTTACAAGGAATATTTGCAGCCCCTGGATGAACTGATGGAAGAGCGGGGTCTCGATCCAGATGATTACCTTCCTTTTGCGGAGAAGGTATTACGGGGCGATGACGGAAAGATCTATGGCCTGTACATGAGCACGGATACGAGAATGCTTTATTATAACAAGGAAGTCATTGAAGAACCGCCGTCGACCTGGGAGGAAGTGATTGAAGTATCCAATGAGGTACAAAAAGAAGGCTATGAAGGCCTGGTACTTCCGCTGGGCATTGGAGAGGGTACATCGGTGACATCCTTATGGCCGTTATTCTGGTCGCAGGGCGGCAAGCTGGTGGATAAGGAAGGCAACCCGGTTTTCGGCAAAGGAGAGAATAGAGAAGCCATGATTCGTACGTTTGAAACGCTCGACCGTGCCCAGGAGGAAGGAGCTGTTTCCAAGCGCATGGCGAGTTCGGGCCGGGAAAATGATGCAAATGGGGAAGTTGCAGCCGGTGATACGGCCATGTTTTTAGGCGGAAGCTGGCAGGCGGTCACGATAGAAGAAATACTTGGCGACGATTTTGAGAACTGGGAAGTAGCTTCACTTCCGACAATTGAGGAAGACGATCCAACCGTATCAAGCGCTGGCGGCTGGGCCTGGGGGATTTTTACAGATGACCCGGAGAAGAAGGAAGCCGCCTTTGATTTTCTTATGGATTCCTTTATCAGTGAAGAAGGGATGGGCGAATTCACCTCGATTCAGGGCTCGCTGCCGGCCCGGACGTCTGTATATGAATCCGATTCTTACAATCCCGGCGCTTTCAATGACGAGTTTCTGACATCTTTGGAAACAGAGGCCGAAGCCCGTCCGGGGGCTTCAAAATATAACGAAATTTCGGTACAGCTGCAAACGGCTATTTCCCAGGTAATATCCGGGAGCAAGGAGCCGGAACAGGCGGTTGATGATGCATGGGAAATTGTCACCTTCGGAGAAAGCGGTGAGAGCGAATGAGCACATACGATAAAGCATTTCCCCCTCAGCAAACGGAACAAAAGCGGAGGCCGAGAAAAACAATGTGGGACACCCCGTATCCCTGGCTAATCCCTCTTTTGCTGGTATTGGCCGCAGTATTCCTCTACCCAATTCTCCAAATAGTGCGGCTTAGCTTCACAGATGCAAATATGATTCAGGTAGGGTACGACTATACGCTGGAATCATATCTTCGCATGTTTACACTTCCAGGCTTTTTGCCGATGATCGGAACAACAGCGTTCTTCGTATTTTTCAGTGTTGTTTTTCAGCTCTTTGCTGGATTTATCGTTGCACTTCTCATTGTACAGGGGGAGAAAATGAACCTACGGGGCACAGTCGTCGTGCGTACCTCTGTCCTCGTGGCCTGGGCCATTCCAGGTGTTGTCATTGGGGTTATATGGGGCATGCTGTACAACGAAACAGACGCAGGCATTATCAATTATGCTCTGAGTACCATAGGCCTCGGGCCCGTTTCCTTTCTCTCAGACCCGACCATGGCGCTGTTGTCCGTGACGCTCGCCAATATATGGCGCGGCACAGCATTCAGCATGATTTTAATGTATGCAGGATTGAAAACGGTTTCGAAGGATGTGCTCGAAGCAGCGGTTATTGACGGAGCAAGTGCGCTCCAGCGCATGAAAAATGTTATTCTTCCTGCGATCGCTCCTATTATACTGGTGAACCTGATTATTATTTCTATTGATACCTTCAATACGTTCGATATGGTGATGGCTCTTACAGGAGGCGGGCCGGGTAACAGCACAGAAGTTATCGCTTTAAGTATTTATACAGCTATTTTCAGGGAGTTTAACCTCGGAGAAGGTGCTGCGACTGCCGTAGTGCTGTTGGTGGTGAACGTAGTAATGACGCTTGTTTACTTAAAGGTACTCGGCCGAAGGGGGGAAGAATAAATGATGGTAGGTGCGAAAAAACAGCGGTGGATAAAGGTTGGACTTTATATAAGCTACGTGCTTGTTGTACTCAGCTTTTTATTTCCGCTTCTTTGGGTGCTTTCCCTGTCCCTGCAGACAAGGTTTGAAGTGCTTCAGGTGCCCCCAAGTATCATTCCGACAAGCTTTGCGATCGGGAACTACCGGGAAGTGCTGGATTCAGCCCCGGTGCTCCAGTATTTATGGAACTCGTTTCGAATTGTGGCTTCCACAGTTGTATTAACACTGCTCATTGCAATCCCGGCAGCGTTTGCCTTATCAAGGTACCGGATGAAGTTTAAAAGCCAGCTGATGGTCGCTGTGTTAATGACCCAGATGATTTCAGCAGTAGTTATTACCATTCCGCTGTACCGGCTGTTTGCAAGCTGGGGGCTTTTGAACCAGCTGTGGCTGGTCGTTCTTGTATACGTCGCCGTAGTGCTTCCGTTTACCACGTGGTTTTTGAAAAACTACATTGATACCGTGCCGGTGGATATGGATGAAGCGGCAATTATTGACGGGTGCAACAAATGGCAGATGCTGAGTCGCGTTTTGTTTCCGGTCAGCATACCTGGTATCGTTTCCGTAGTAATTATTGTTGCTGTGCAGAGCTGGTCGCAGTTTGTTATTCCATTCATCCTGATCGATGATGCGTCGCTGTACCCGGTTTCGGTCGGCGTGGTAAACCTTCAGTCCACCCAGACCCAGATTACGACCCACCTGCTTGCTGCAGGAAGCATTATGTCCATTATTCCAGTAGTCATTTTATTTGTCCTGCTGCAGCGCTATATTGTTGGAGCATTGACGAGCGGAGCTGTTAAAGGATAGCAGGGATTTACTTCAGAGAGGATGAAAAATATGTTTTGGACAGAGGAAAAATTAGGGCAGCGAATAAGTGAGCTACAGAAATATCGTTATACCAACAAACAGCCGATCGAGCATTTTCAAACGGTGGAAGAACAAACAGGAGAAGAAATCATACAGGCTATGCCGAAGCAGGAAACGACCAAAATGAACATTGGCGACCGCTGGGAAGGGAGGGACCGCTATCTCTGGCTGAAAACAGAAGTAGAGCTGCCGGCACAGTGGCAGGGAGAAAAGGTCGTCGGCGTGTTCGATTTCGGAAAAACAGGCGGCGGCCACAATTCCGGATTTGAATCACTGCTGTACGTCAACGGTGAACCGATGCAGGCCGTCGATGGGAATCACAAAGAGGTATTTTTTCCTGACCGGTTAATCGGGCAGAGAATCACGCTTAAATTCCGGCTCTGGTCGGGTCTCGAAGGAATTAAGGGGAACCGGGAAGTTCAGGAGCATCGGCTGCAGGAGGCTTTTATTTCTTGCCTGCATGAGGCGGCAGATGATCTGTATTACACGGCAGGGGCAGCTTTAGACACGGTCGCCGTACTTGGCGGGCGGGACGCAAAAAGAGCCCTGCTGCTGCAGGCACTGGACCGGGCGTTTAAGCAGATCGACTGGCGCGTGCCGGGGAACGAAGCATTTTACGAGTCGGTGGAAGAAGCGAACGACAAGCTTCATAACGAACTGAAGCCGTTGCAGGAAGAGCATCCGCTGACTGTGCGCGCCGTAGGCCACACCCATATTGACGTTGCCTGGCTCTGGCGCCTCAAGCATACGAGGGAAAAAGCAGGACGTTCCTTTTCCACTGTCCTGAAATTAATGGACCAGTACCCGGAATACCAGTTTCTGCAAACGCAGCCACAGCTGTATGAATATATCAAAGATGACTACCCGGAGATTTACGAACAAATCAAGCAGCGCATAGCTGAAGGCCGCTGGGAGGCCGGGGGCGCCATGTGGCTTGAAGCCGACTGCAATATCCCTTCCGGTGAATCTCTCAGCCGGCAGCTTTTATACGGCCAGCGCTTCCTCGAACACGAGCTTGGCGTGAAGCGGTGCCGGTATCTGTGGCTTCCGGACGTTTTCGGCTACTCGTGGGCGCTGCCGCAAATTTTAAAGCAGGCGGGCATCGATACGTTTATCACCACCAAAATCAGCTGGAACCAGTACAACCGTATGCCGCATGATACATTCACCTGGCGTGGCATCGATGGCACAGAGATTGCTGCTCATTTTATTACGACGCCGGACGGCTCAAGCAAATACACATACAATGGTGAAATTGAAGCGGAAAGCATTCAGGGTATATGGGATCAGTACCGGGACCGCTCCTTTAACAATGAGCTGCTTTTATCCTATGGATACGGAGACGGCGGCGGCGGGGTCAACCGGGATATGCTGGAAAAAATACGCCGGTTCGACGAGATGCCGGGGCTCCCGAATGTGAAAACAGGGAGGGTAGACCAGTATCTCGACGGGCTTCATGAACGCATGGAACAAACCGACCAGTACGTGCACACGTGGGACGGGGAGCTGTATCTGGAGTACCACCGTGGCACCTACACAAGCCAGGCCTACAATAAAAAAATGAACCGCACCGCAGAGCTTCGCTACCGCCGGGCGGAATGGCTCGACACCCTGGCGTATCTCCAGAACGGTTCGTGGCACAGGGGCCGGCAGGAAAAGCTGCAGCAGGGATGGAAAATCATTCTGCGCAACCAGTTTCATGATATTATTCCGGGTTCTTCAATTCGGGAAGTGTATGAAGACAGCACAAAGGAATATGCAAAAGCGCTGGAGCTCGTTGAAGCAAACGAACAGGAAACAAAGACGGAACTGCTGAAGCATGAACAGGCCGGACAGGAACAGACTGTTTTCAACCCGGCCTCCCATTCGCGCGGGGCACTGATCCAGGTGCCGGATGGAGAGACCGGATGGACCAGCCATACGGGTGAGCAGCTGCAGATGCAGACAGAAGAGTCTGGAGAGGTGTTCGTGCACGTGCCGGATCTCCCGGCGCTCGGGTACAAGGTGATTTACGCCGGCGGGGCAGCACAGAAAAAAGAGGAAAAGCTGTTTCAGTACGAGAGCAGGCGCCTGGAAACTCCTTTTTATACGATCGATTTTAATGATCGCGGCCAGCTCGTGAGTGTGTATGATAAAGAGTCCGGACGTGAAGCATTGGACGGGCCGGCGAACGTTCTCGAGGTGTTTGAGGACAAGCCGCTTTCGTACGACGCCTGGGACATCGATATTTTTTACAAAGAGAAACAGTATGCCGTTTCTGATTTGAAAAAAATTCACCTGGCCGAAACCGGGCCGCTTCGTGCGGTCATTGAATTGGAATGGAGCTACCAGTCTTCTTCGGTGTACCAGAAAGTTATTGTGTACAGCCATTCAAGAAGAATCGATTTTAAAACGACGGTCGACTGGCATGAGCACCAGCAGCTGCTGAAAGCAGCGTTTCCAGTAAAGATCCGTGCCACCGAAGCTACCTATGATATTCAATACGGCAATGTCACGCGCCCAACCCACTGGAATACAAGCTGGGATATGGCCATGTTTGAAACCGTCGGCCACCAGTGGGCGGATCTTTCGGAGCGCGACTACGGCATCAGCCTGCTTAATGACTGCAAGTACGGCTATGACATCAAAGACAATGTAATGAAGCTGACGCTGTTAAAATCCGCAATAGAACCGGATCCGACCCAGGACCAGGGCGAACATATTTTCACGTACAGCCTGTTTCCTCATAAGGGAGGCTGGTTTGATGGCGGCACTGTACAGGAAGCAACGGAGCTCAATATTCCGGCGGAAAGCGTGGATGGAGCGATGGAAGCACACGAATACAGTTTTCTGCAGACTGAGGCGGCTAATATTACCGTGGACGCCGTCAAGCAGGCGGAGGATGATGACGGCATTATTGTGCGTTTGCATGAGCACGGAGGCGTGCGCGGGGAAGTAACGTTTGCAAGCGCCCATGCCTTTTCCACCTGCATGGAATGCAGCCTGCTGGAGGAGCCGGTGAAAAAGCTCGAAGCCGGCTCCAGCCTGACGCTCCACTTTAAACCGTATGAACTCAAAACGATCAAGCTGACGATTTGAACAGCACGGAATTACAGTCCGGAAGACTTCGGCTAACGACGTCTTCCGGGCTTTTTTATTGTGGAGTATTCTCCGTAGGTCTTCTGCATAAAATTGCGAAAATATGGTAAGCTGTTGGTGTGGAAAAAATGTAAAGGAGCAAATAATTATGATCGATTTGCATTCACATATACTCCCCGGCATTGATGACGGGGCCGCAACAATTCAGGACAGCATCGAAATGGGAAGAGCCGCACAGGTGAACGGCATACACACCGTGGTTGCCACACCGCATCATAAAAATGGTGCCTGGGACAACAGCGGGCAGGATATTCCCCATCTGGTGGACTACGTGAACGAGTCGCTGAAAAGCGCCCGTATCGACGTGAAGGTGCTGCCGGGCCAGGAGAACCGGATTAACGGGGAACTACTTAACGATTTGAACAAAGGCATCTCCATCGGCCTCAATCACAGCCGCTATGTGTTTGTTGAATTTTCGAGTGCGCAGGTGCCAAGATACGCGAAGCAGCTGATGTTTGAGCTGCAGGTGGAAGGCTACGTGCCGGTCATTGTGCATCCGGAACGGACAAAAGCGTTCCGCGAGCAGCCGGACCTTTTGCATGAATTTGTGAAAAACGGGGCGCTCACCCAGGTCACCGCCCACTGCTTTACCGGTAAAATGAATAAGAGCATCAAGCAGTTTGCTGAAGACATGGTGACCCACAGCTTAACCCATGTCGTGTCGACCGATGCTCATAACATCGATATGCGCCCGTTCGACCTGCGGGAAGCCTATGATTACATTGACCATCATCTGGGAGCAGAATATGTAGACACCTTTTTGGAGAACGCCGAGCGCATTATTGAAAATAAAGACCCGCTGCTTGATGAGCCGCTCAAAATTAAAAATAAGAAAAGATTTCTAGGGTTGTTTTAACTAATATTCCCCATTTACTTTAAGAAGATTTATTATTAGTATGTGTTTGTGTGTGATGAATAATATCAAAGATTCTGAGGAGTATTAGTATGGTGACCATGAATGTAATAACAGTATCGGATGATAATTACGCTCAGCATTTAGGGGTTATGCTTTATTCGTTGTTCGAACATGCTTCGGTTCCTGGTGATATAGAAGTAACAGTATTAGACGGGGGGATATCTGACGAAAACAGAAGAAACCTTAAAGCTGTGGCAAAGGCATGGGGGGGGAATGTTGCATTTATGCATACTGATGCTTCTCTCTATTCGAAATTAGCCACTAAGAGACATATCAGCCATGCTGCTTATTTCAAGCTCTCTATACCTGATCTATTCGCAGAAAAGGCGGAGCGGATACTATTTCTGGACTGCGATATGATCATTAAAGGAGATATCACTGAACTTTGGAATATTGACCTTAACGGATTCTGCCTTGCGGCAGTACACAACCCACTTTTTGAAAGACATGACCAGTTAAAGCTGTCAAAAAGCACAATGACTTTTAATTCAGGCCTTATGCTGATAAATATTCCTCAATGGCGTAAGGAAAATATTTCTGAACAAGCTATGGAATTCTTACAAGAGAATTCTCATAAAATCAAACTGCATGACCAGGATGGCCTGAATGCGGTATTAGCAGGTAATTGTTTATTTCTCCATCCTAAATGGAATCAACAGACGAAGTATTTTGAACTGACTCATCATTTTACTTCTTTTACAAAAAGAGAGTTTGAGTCCGCCAAAAGTAATCCATATGTGATCCATTATACGACTTCTTCAAAGCCATGGCAGCTGGATAATGTACATCCATACAAAGAAGATTACAGGAGCAGGTTGTTAAAGACACCTTGGAAAGAGTATGAATACAACTATACATCGAAATTCAGATTGTATAGAAGTTACTTATACCAAGTATTGCCGAATAAATTAATCGGTTTATTGAAGTATTTCTTGAAGCCGGCTTCTTGAAGGCTTATTGAGAGAAGTCTAGAAAGGACACATAATTAATATGCGAGGGAAAAAAAACAACTTGTTAAATCTTGTGCTCCCATTCTTTTTGTTTTTAACATTTAGCATACCAAGCTTGAAGATCGTTTTTATAAGCAGTGAACTTGTAAATGTTGTTAGTATATTAGGTTTATTTTTTATAGGAGCATTGAGAGCCTTGGATAATAAAAAGCTGCCATTTCTTATAGGTGAAGGGCGGAAGCGTTTACTGTCATTACTATTGTTTTTTTGGCTTGTACTCATCTTGTCAGGACTTATCAGCAGTCACATAGCATTAAGTGTGATAGAACTCTCTCAGTATTTAAGTATTATCATAGCTTTTTCTGCTGTTTTACTATTCGTTGAAGGGAAAGATATAAAAAAATTATTCTTTTTCCAATTTGGCTGGGGAGTTTTTCTTTCAATTTTGTCGATATTAGACTTGATAACTCTAGATAGAAGTGACGGCCAAAATTATTTAGTACTGGGAGTGCCGCTTGCTATTGCGTTACTGTTATCAGTAGCTTTGTTTTTCACAAAAGATTGGTGGCTGTATAGAGCTGCAGGCATTCTTGGGGTCATAATAACGGTGGGAGCATTGTCGCAGTTAGATGGAAGAGCTCCATTACTTTTTCCAATGATTCTAATCGTGGCTTACGTGATTTATTATAACTGGAAAAATGGTAATTTTTATTGGATATTTGGTACTGTGGGAGCTTTTGTCGTATTTGTAGCGGGAGCCTTCTTAATGGCTCCCGAATCAAGGATTGATAGAATGATGAGACTGTTTACAAATATTGATGAAGAGCCAAGAGTCGAAATTTATGCTTATTATCTGAAAAAGTCGTTTGATAACGTCTTGGGATACGGGTTAAAAGCTTGGAGTAATGAATCCGCCGGCGGTTATCCCCATAATTTCTTTTTAGAAGTAATGTTCAGCGCAGGTCTGCTCGGTCTTCTGCTTTCTATTATAATAACCGTACTATTTCTCACTTTTTCCTGGTTTCTCATTCGTAATTGGGGAGATCAATTTTTAGCAGTCGGGAGCGTCTTTTTGGTATTATACCTGTTTATGACCTGGAATGTTTCCTTTGAACTTTCGGGTACTTACATGTTGTTCAGCGCCATTGCGGTAGTAGGAGTTGTTTATTTTGAATTTAAAAATAAACGCCTGAACCACGCTGATTCTTATAATACTATCAACCGTTTAAAGTGACCTGGCTATTACAATGAAACACCTCATCTTATAAATAAGTTCATGAAATGGAAGGAATCCTCATGGGGAAAAAGCAACGCAGTACTCTGTTTGATATAATCACTTCTTTTGGTACTAGAATAGCAGTATTATTTGGCACATTCTTATCCTCTGTCTTAATTGCCCGGATTTTGGGGCCGGAAGGGCAGGGAATCATTGCAGCTGTTTTTGTGCTTCCTAATATGCTTTACTCACTTGCGGATCTGGGCATTCGTCAATCGGCAGCCTATTTCACCGGGCAGAAATTGTACCCAATAGACACCATTCACTCAGCGATTTTAACACTATGGGTTATTTCTTCATCATTAGCAGTGCTTGTGGTAGGTACATATTTTTATTTTTCAATGGGGAATGACTACAGCTGGCTTGTGCTGTTATTTGCCCTGGCTTCGCTGCCTTTGAAGCTTTTCCATGGTTATTATAAAGGTATCTTACACGGTAAAAATCAAATTGGAGCTATTAACATAAGTGAACTGTTAAAGGCAGGCATCTACTTCTTTGGCGTAGTCATTGTAGTGTGGGCGCTGGGATTGGGAGTGCCGGGAGGAGCTTTTGTACAATTTCTGATCCCTCTGGGAATTGCTATTTATTATTTAATAAGAGTAAACCCTTATGTAAACTGGAAGTACGAATTTGATAAAAGCGTAGCTGTGAAGATGCTAATGAAAGGTTTTCCCTATGCGTTAGCATTATTTTTATTGACATTAAACTATAAAATCGACATTATAATTCTTCGTTATTTTGTCCCTGAAGCTCAAATCGGTCTTTATTCAGTTGGCAGTAATATCGCGGAGTTGGTATGGCAGCTGCCGATGGCTATCGGTCTGGTGCTGTTTGCCAAAGGGGCCACCAGCAGAAATTCTCAAGCTACAGTACGGCGTGCTGTGAAAGTGCTCAGAGTTTCTTTTCCAATAATTATAATTATATGTTTGTTTATTATAGCTTTTGCACCAATCTTAATAAGACTGTTGTATGGTGAAGCTTATCTTGGATCGGCTACTGTACTTCAGTTATTAATGGTGGGGGTCATTGCTATATGTATATCAAAGGTTTTACACCCTGATCTGGCCGGTCGCGGTTATCCATTGTACGCTATTAAAGCTTTTATTGTTCCTTTATTTATTAATATAGGGCTTAACTTTATCTTTATTCCGGCGTGGGGGATCAATGGAGCGGCGGCGGCTTCGACTATTAGCTATGTTATTGGTGGTATTACATTTGCGATTTTATATGCTCGAAGAGAGAACTTAATGTTGAAAGATGTTTTATTCATAAACAAAGAAGATTTTGAAGAAATTAAAGCAATAATCGTAAAGAAATACCGCAATTTCAGAAAAAAATCATAAAAAGTGAATAGTAACTTCACGTTAAAGGAGGATATGGACTTTTATGAAAATTGTATTTAAAAATAGACTGTTTAACGGAGGCTCTTCGTATTCGCTGCTCGAGTACGTAAAGCATGCTAAGCGTGCAGGGCACGAAGTGGAAGTTTGGGGGACTTTGACGAAAGAAAAAGCAAGGTATGAAAAAGCAGGTATTAATCAATTAGTTCATTTCCCTCCGTTTGACTATAAGAAGCCATGGAAAAATTTAAAAATTCTTATCAGTTATATTAATAGAATACAAAAAACAAAGCCCGATTTAATAATTGATATTACGTTCCAGAACTCTATATTTACTAAGCTTGCTTCGAAAATGACCGGTGTACCGAGTCTCCATCTCATTCCGGGCATGGCTGTCCCAGGTTTTTATGCAGACGTTATGAGCCCTGACGAATTAATTGTTTTCAGCGAGGAAAACAAAAAAGAACTTACGGCACAGGGCTATAATTCTTCGGTGATTCACGTGTTCCCAAATAGAATTGATTTCTCTTTGTATCCAGAGCCGGATTCCTACGAGCCGCCAAAGGAAAAAAAGCGTTTTTTACTAGTAACCCGCATGGATAATGAAAAAATTAATTCGATCTGGACTACTTTCAGATTAGTGAAGGAAACACAGGAAGCTGCGGGCCAAGAGGTTGAATTGACGATTGCAGGAGCAGGGGCTCTATGGGAAGAAGTAAAGCGTGAAGCCGAAAAGCTTCAGGAAAATCAAAAAATAAAAGTAAATATGCTCGGGTTTATCCGGGATGTGCCGGTAGAAGTGAAAAAGCATGATTTTATTGCAGGTAAAGGCCGAAGCGTCATTGATGGTATGTATTTAAAAAAACCTAGCATTGTGGTGAATGAATCGGATCATTATGCGCTCGTAACAGAGGAAAACGTGCAGGCATTGGCGGATTATAATTTTGCGGGCAGAAATTTATCATCCTCTGACGAAGCCCATGTTTTTTCGGGCGGTGAAGAAATCAATCCCCAGGCTTTAACGAACATAAGAGAATTTATTAAAGATAATTACAGCATTGAACAAATTCACGATAAGTTAAATCAAATAATTGAAAAAAAAGGAAAGCCAAATAATGGTGTGAAATTAAATTACCCCGCCGGTATTGTGTTTTTTATAACTATTTACGGCAAAATCATTAAATACTATGCTTCGAGAAGCCTCAAAGACAAACTAAAACGAAAATAAAAGCCTTTCTTCATTAAACAGGCAAAAGGAGTATTCTATGGCTGATTTTCTGTATTCTTCCTCTCTGGCTGACAAAGAAAAAGTGGAACAGCAGCTGCAAAAGATTGATGTAGAAAACAATAAAACTCTGATCAGTCTTTCTGGAAAATGGGGAGCACTGGCTTTTTTTGAAAATCACTATCCTTACACCAGGCATGTGGAAGATAAAGACTTTGTATTAGTCCTTTTAGGCGGTCCGATTATTAAAAATACGCACATGCCCAGTGCAGGTGAAAATAAATGTCATGTTATTCTGCATGAGTGGTTTTCGAAAAAAAATACTCAGTTTGATCAATATGTTCATGGTCCCTTCTGTATAATCTGTATAGACAAAAGAAATCAACATGTACATATCGTTACAGATTTAATGAACTTTATACCTGTTTACTCCTCCTTGCACAAAAACAGTGCATCTGTGATTGCAGGGACCCACGTAGATAGCGTGGCCCGTCTTTCGGCACGGGGAAAAGATATAGATGAAGTATCGATAGCGGATTCTATATTAAACAAAGCTGTCACCTTTCCTTATACTTCCTACAAGCTGGTCAGCCAGATGAATCCTGCTACTGAGTACATAATTAAAGCTGAAGAAAAATCTATGAAAGCGGGAAGCTTTTATTGGCTGCCCACAGAAGAACCGGAGACAGATTTTGAAGAAGCTGCTCTAAATTTGCGAAAGAACTTTCATACAGTCATAGAGGACCTGAAGCTTGAAAAGCAGGAGGCAGCCGTATTAATGAGTGGAGGAGAAGATTCCAGAGTGCTTCTGAATGCTCTCCCTTTAGAAACAAAAAAGAACGGATTTATATTTCTTGATGCGCCAAATAAGGAACTATCAATTGCCAGGCGCATTGCAAAATTGTATGGAGTGGATCTTCGTGCTGGGTTTCGCAGCCCCACGTATTATCTGGATGCCTTGTATAGCGTATCAGAGATGCTCGGAAGTGATCACAAGTTTTTTCATGCCCATGCCTATGGGTGCCACCGGATTTTCCGCCTCAAAGAGTACACAGCGGTTTTAGGGGGGCTGGGAGCAGATGCATATTACAAGGGAAGAAGAATTAAAAATTTGTATAAGCATAAAGTTAAAGGGATCAAATACAAGCTGGATACGTTAGATAAAGACGAGCAGTCGACGAATAAATATTTATCGAGCTACAGCAAGCAGTATGATTTTGTGAAAAAAGAAATTTATTCTGCTATTTATGACAGACGCAAAGCGCATAAAGAATTTATTAAAACATTCCGTCCCGGCAGTGCGAGTGAATGGATAGAGCTTTGGCCGGCAGCGATGAATCATAACATGGCTAATTTCTTCAGTCACCGCCGTTTATTCAGAAACTATGAGCCGTATTTACACAATGAAGTATTAAAAATAGCTGCAAATGTGCCGCAGGAGTTTAAAATGAACAGGCGTTTGTTTCATGCAGCTTTTCAGCCGGATTTCCGTAAATCAAAGTTCATCTCTCATGCCAATGGGTCTTTTCCTTATTTCAATGCCAAAATTAATTTTCCAATTATGGCAGGAGCGCTTTTGGGTGGGAAGTTAATTAACTACGTTCGTTCCTCAAAGGTAAAGCAGGAATCATGGCCGGATTGGGAAGAAACAACTCAGGCACATAGAGGCTGGATAGCGAAGGAACTGGACGACAATAAAGCAGAAAATATAATGAATTTAATAAGCAGCCGGAATTTATCACTGGAAGAAATTTTAAACGGCTTGGATGGACGAGAGCAGGTTTCGCTTCTTCAGCTGGCGCATAATCTTCATCGGGAAGATCAAAAGTAAGTAATAAAATCATGAAGTAAAAAACACCCATTTTAGGGTGTTTTTTACTGCTGAAAATTTTAAGCCAATCTCCCGATTAATTTGTTTAAAACTGCGGGAGGCAGAAGCAAAGCGAAGAGCTTGACGCGCGGATATTGAATCAGACCTTTGATCGCCCAGGCTATCGCAGTCTTATAGCTCACTCCGTGTGTTTTCCTTGCTACGTAATGGTACCAGTCACTTTTAAGACGCCTTTTCTCGAGCGAAGAAAACGACTCGATTTCCTTATTGTATTTATTAAGAAGATAATGAATGGCTTTTCCGTGCAGGTCGCTGCGGCTGCTTATCTGTCTGCCTTTTTGTTTAGATACTGTGTACCGAACATTGCAGCCTATATCATAGTCAACCTCAGTAACCCGTACAAGCCTTATCCAAAGGTCATAGTCCTGCCTCGCAACTGCAGAAGTATCAAAGCCGCCCACCCGTTCAAACAGGTTTTTTCTGACAGCTACTCCGGATGTAACACCAATGAAATTGTTAAAGAGAATATCCGGCCAGCCGTTACCCCGTTTTTTGGGTTCGATTCTACGCAGTACTGTATCGCGGTCCTCAGCATCAACCACCTTCCGTCCGGTATAAACCAGACCTACCTCCTGATGATGGTCGAAAATAGTTAATTGATCTTCAATTTTTTGAGGCTCCCACGTATCGTCATCATCCAAAAACATGAGTATATCCCCGGTGGCCTTGGCCGCTCCTTCATTTCTTCTTGCAGCTCCGCCAAGGCTTTCTTCGTGATAAAAGTATTGTACAGAAGACAAAAATCCGCTGTCTGATGTTTGGGACAGATCATAGGAGGAGCCGTCATCCATCACGATAATTTCAGCCGCCTGGCGGCTCTGGGCCAGAACGCTTTGAATTGCGGCCTGAAGCTCTTTTTGTCTGTTTTTTGTAGTAATAATTACAGAGGCTTTCACATAGACACCGCCTTAAAATTAATATGTATTATCTGCCATAGTATAACATGGGAAATGAAAAGTAAGGCAGGTGAAAATTAGAAAGCAAAGCTGGAACATCCAATAGGGCTAATTCATCTATCTATCTGGAAGAAAATTCGTTAAAATAATATTTATATCAAAGTTTTTATTTTTTCATTGCTCTTCTAAAATAAACGAAAAGAAAGGAAGAATTATGGCCCAATATAGTTTTATTGAAAAGCGATTAGCAAGATTGATCGAATCCAACCCGAAAATTAAAAAAACTGCTAAATTTCTATACCAACGTGTGCAATATGCTCTTCACCGAAAGAAGAATTTTACATATAAAACGCATCCAGAAGTAAAGCTCGAGAATCCTTATGAACATTTTGGTCTAAAACCCTCCAGTGCTTCATTATTTTTTGGGTATTATGACAGAAAGCCCTGGAATCCTCTGCAGACACGTCTTGCTTATCATCGCTTAAACGAAGCATCCGAGTGGGAAATTGTAGCGATCGACAGAGAAAAGCAGCAGGAAGTTACCGCAGAAACAACAACAGCTTTTAATTTTCAGCAGGGCTCCATGACCTGCTGGCTCGATGAAGACCGTCTTCTATACAATAATTTTGCGGCAGGAAAGCTTGTGGCCCGGCAGTTTAATGTAAAATCCGAACAAGTGGAAGCTACGTACTCCATGCCTCTTCAAACACTTCACCCAGGCGAAAATACCTTTTTGTCTATTAATTTTAAAAACTTAACCCGGCTGAACCCTGAATACGGCTATGAAGGGGAGTCCATGAATCTTCATCCATTTCTTCCAAGGGAGGAAGACGGAATATGGAAAGTGAACATGGCTACGCAGAAAACCGAACTCCTTATTACTATCAAACAATTAATTGAACATAAATTCAGACCAGAGATGGAAGGGGCTGAGCATAAAGTCAATCATGTGATGTACTCTCCTTCCGGGAAACAGTTTATCTTCATGCACCGCTGGATCGGAAAGCAGGGACGATACACAAGGCTATATGCTGCAGCGGCAGACGGGAGCAGCCTGCGTCTGCTTCTGGACGACCGCATGGTCTCTCATTGCTGCTGGTATAACGACGACGAAATCATCGCCTGGGCACGGACAGAAGCTCGCGGAGACCATTACTACTGGTTGAATACAAACACTTCGGATGCTTCTATTTTAGGGGAAGGGGTGCTGGATCAGTTCGGGGACGGACATCCTTCGATATCGCCGGATCAGAACTGGCTGGTCACAGATACGTATCCAGATAAATCGCGGATTCGCCATCTTTTCCTATACAATTTGAACTCCGGGAAACTTGTGGAGGCAGGACAATTTTTCGCCCCATGGGCCTTTGATTTGAGTAAACGAGCGGATCTGCATCCAAGATGGAGTCCGGATGGAAAATACATTTCGATCGACTCTTCACATGAAGGACTAAGAAAATCATATATACTCGACGTGTCTTCGCTTATTGGTAAAAAATGAAAAGAGACTGAATGGAACAATACTACCAGGCAAGCGGGTCTTGCTGATGAATAACGGAGGAGTGTAATGATACTAGTAACCGGAAGCAGTGGTTTTATAGGAATGTATGCAGCAGAAAGGCTGCTTCAGGAAGGAAAAGAAGTCGTTGGTATCGATAACCACAACGACTATTACGATATTAATTTAAAAAAGACAAGGCAGGAGCGGCTGGCTTTATATGAAAATTTCCACTTTCACGAGATTGATTTAGCCGATGCTTCTGCTTTGGAAAAAGTATTTTCTGAGTATGAAATAGAAGTGGTCATTAATTTAGGTGCTCAGGCAGGTGTCCGCTACAGTCTGGATCGTCCCGATAAATACATTCAGTCCAATATTGTCGGCTTCTCCAACATTTTGGAAATGTGCCGGCGCCATCAGGTAAAACATCTGATTTATGCATCTTCAAGCTCCGTGTACGGGGCAAACAAAAAAATGCCGTTCTCCCCGGAGGACGGCGTGAATCATCCCGTCAGCCTTTATGCGGCAACGAAAAAGTCTAACGAGCTGCTTGCACATACGTACAGTCACCTGTACAGTCTTCCTACCACAGGTCTCAGATTTTTCACGGTATATGGGCCGCTTGGCCGTCCGGACATGGCTTATTTTAAATTCGCCAATAAAATCGTGAACGACGAGCCGATCCAGGTGTATAATAACGGGGACATGATGCGGGACTTTACGTATATCGATGATATTGTGGAGGGCATTGTGCGCTTGATCCCGGAGACGCCAGCCGGTGATCCTGAATGGGACGCAGGGAATCCTGACCCCTCGACGAGCTATGCTCCTTATAGAGTATACAATATCGGGAATAATCAGCCGGTGGTTCTGATGGAATTCATCGAAACGCTGGAAAAGCACCTGGGCATGGAAGCCCGGAAGGAATATATGCCGATGCAGCCGGGAGATGTGCAGGCAACTTACGCAAACATTGACAGCCTGCAGCAGGCCGTCGGATTTAAGCCGGTCACTACGCTTGATCAGGGCATTAAAAAATTTGTGGATTGGTACAAAGCCTTTTACCCGGAACACTTTTCTGAGCGCTCTGCCCCTCGTGATGTTGAAAATAAAAGATAGTTTTCGTTTATTATGTAAAACAAAAGTAATAAGTGGAGTATGCAGCGTTCGTTATTAATGTATTAGAAGTTTAAAAATTGCATTTATTTTTCTGTTATAGTTCGGGTATGCTAAGCTAAATGCAATTAATTTTTCTTGTTTTTACTTGTAAAAGGGGTATCGATATATATGAAATCATCAAATTATACAGATGGATTGAAGCAGGAAAAAAGGAGCTCTTCTCCATACTATGAAGTGAATGGCGGGAAGCCGCTCAAAGGTTCTGTTGAAGTGCCAGGGGCTAAGAATGCGGCTCTCCCGGCCCTGGTTGCCGCTTCCCTGACAGAAGAAAAAGTGACCTTGCATCAAGTTCCTACTCATTTGAATGACGTGAAGCTGTTAACTTCTCTTCTTGAAGATATAGGAGTAGAAATCGTGTCACAGGGGGAGGGTACTATTACAGTTCAAAAAAAGGCTTGGAAGGATGCCGGATTGAATCGTGAAAAAGCAAGTAAAATTCGGCACTCCCTGCTGCTTCTTGGAGGAAGTGCCCGCTGGGAGGAGCCTCTTTTTCTCCCAGTACCAGGGGGCTGTAATATAGGAAGCAGAAAACATGATCTTCATACGCTTGCTTTAGGTACGTTAGGGCACCAAGCAGAAGAAACAGATGAAGGAATTGTATTCACACCTTCACCGTCTAAACAAGATGAAGAAATTTCTTTTCATTACCCGACTTTTGGTGGTACGCTTAACGTTATGTTTGCAGCAGCTGTACGTAGTGGTACTCGTACTGTGCTTAAGAACGCGGCTGTTAACCCGGAAGTTATCGATGTCATGAAGTTGATGAATAAGATGGGGGCTAAAATTTCATGGGCTGAAGATGACTTAAATACAATGATCATTGATGGAGTGCAGGACCTTCACGGAGCGTCCCATGACGTTATTGGCGATAGGATCATTGTATCCACGTTGATTTCGGCTGTAGGAGCTGCAAAAGGGAAGGTTAGAATTTACAACGCGAGCACTCAGTTTCTCCAAAATGAAGTCCGTGTATGGCGCGAAGCCGGTTTAAGTATTGAAGACTCTGAAGAGAATTATTTGGATGTAGAGTGGAAGCAGCCGCTAAAAGCTATTTCTATTGAAACTTCCGCTTATCCTGGTTTTCATACAGATATTCAGCCATTGCATGGTGTGATGATGGCCAGAGCAGATGGGGAAACCTCTATCAAAGAAACAATTTTGGATGGTCGTTTTCAATACGTATGGGAACTAAATAAACTAGGAGCCAGTGGTTCGGTAAAAGACGGAGGCTTTCTGTGCGTAAATGGAGCAAAAGGACAGATTGCTTCTTTCATGGGCACTAAAGAATGGCGAGGGTCGGAAGATCTTGTGGCCCGTGATATTCGAGGGGGGGCTGCCGTGGTGATTGGTGCCCTGGCAGCAGAAGGTAAAAGCATTATTACTAACGTCTATCAGGTTGAGCGTGGGTACCAGGATCTCGCGCAGCTTTTCCAGAAAATTGGTGGAGACATTGAAAGAAAAGCATAAGTTCAAAGGTTTTCCCGATATATTACAGTAAAAAAAGGCTGCAGTCCACGTTCGGACTGCAGCCTTTTTTTACTGTATTTAGTTAATTTCTTCGATACTTAAAATATTCGATTTCATCGCGTTTGAATCAACTGCACTCCGGAACTGGTCACCGGTAAGAGTAATTGTTCCTTTTTCCATGATTACCTTGATGCTTTGAAGACGTTCGTTTTTCATCGTTGGCTGAAGGGCAAGAACCTCGCCTTTACTTTCATTTTTGAAATAATCAACAGCTGAGAGCTCTTTTAGTGAAAAGGATTCGGTCCAGCTCACCTGGTTGTACCGGGATGGGTCGTAAGGGTCCGGGACGCCGATCAGGTAGCCGACATTATTTCCCCATACGTCTGCAGCATCCACGGTGTGGCCGCTTGCAGAAGCGGAATAGACACCTTCCACCAGCCGGCCGTTATAGTGAATGGCCTGGCCGCTCGTGGACTGAATGGCATTTAGAATGGTCGGACTGTTATGAGAACCGGTAGGAACACCGTGATAAACCTGTGAACGAGTATCGTTATACACATCGAAGGTGCCGGAGGTTTTCATTTTTGTCATCGCATATGAGCGTGCGGCAACTGCCTGGGCTTTGTATGCATCCGGTTCATTCCAGCTAGTATACATTTCGTATGGAACGACGCCTTCAAGATACGTATCGATACTCACGTGGTTAACAACGTCCATCACCCAGCTGCTTGTATACTTACCTTCTACGAGGCTTTTGGGAAAATGAATTTCACCCTTGTAGGTGACGTCGTTGTATTCGATGGTACCGCTGGTTGAACTTACTGCGTAAATCGGATCGGTGGTCGTTTTTTCCGACCCGTTATTTGTGACGGTATACGTCCCGTTTCCGCCCGAGCCGTATGTGATTGTAGTGGAGCCGGAAACATTTTCGAACAGCGTGTCTCCATTCGTTGTCACAATGCTGTAAGCAGAGGAGCTTTCGATATCAGCAGAGTTTTTCTGAGTGTCTCCGAGAAGTACACGCATCGTTTTATTTTTGTAGCTGTCGCTGTTCACTACATCGATGCCGGTATAATAATGCTTTAGTATTTTCTCATAGCCGTATCCCTGCTGGGCCATGCCGTAGGCACCCCACTGAGTCATGCCGACACCGTGGCCGAATCGCTGTTTGCCAGAGAACACGTAGGTGGTGCCCCGCTTTTCAACGAGCGAGCTCAAGGTCTGGGCGTTCGCCGCTCCACTTGCAGAAAGGCCATTGGCAGACTGATAGGCTTTGACCTGATCAGCAGTCAACTGATCATACGTGCTTGAGGTGTTAGTGCTGTAGCCAGCAGCTTCAAGATACTGTTTCAGCGTGATGACACTGTCTCCGCTGTCTCCTTGACCCAATACGGAAGTGAATGGTGATGGAATAGATGCATTCATTTCACCCTCCAAAGCTTCTTTTAATTTTGAAAGTGTTGCAGGATCCGCTACCCCATTGACGGTTAGCCCATAATCGCGCTGGAAGGCCTTAACGGCCGCTTCCGTTTTTGGGCCGAAGTGTTCATTCGGCTCGGCGATGTCAAGATAGCCCAGGGTGTACAGGTCCTGCTTCACCGCTTTTGCTTCAGGGCTGCGTACACCGTCCTTAAGAACGGTGCTGGAACTATCTTCCGAACTGCTGTCATCGCTGGCGTCGTCCGCCGGCGGGTTCTGCATCACCTCGCGGAGTTTTGCGAGCGTTTTTGGTCCCGCTATCCCGTCGACATACAGGTTATGCTCACGCTGGAAGGCTTTGACGGCGGCTTCCGTTTGCGGGCCGAAATGTTCATTCGGCTCGTCGATGTCAAGATAGCCCAGGGTGTACAGGTCCTGCTTCATCGCTTTTGCTTCGGCGCTGCGTACACCGTCCTTAAGAACGGTGCTGGAACTATCCTCCGAACTGCTGTCATCGCTGGCGTCGTCCGCCGGCGGGTTCTTCATCACCTCGCGGAGTTTTGCGAGCGTTTTTGGTCCCGCTATCCCGTCGACATACAGGTTATGCTCACGCTGGAAGGCTTTGACCGCGGCTTCCGTTTTTGGGCCGAAGTGTTCATTCGGCTCGTCGATGTCAAGGTAGCCCAGGGTGTATAGATCTTCCTTCACGGCTTTCGCTTCAGGGCTGCGTACGCCGTCCTTTAGGACCGTAGCGGTACTGATTGGCTTTTCGTCCGTTTTGTCGGCGGTGTTATTTTGATTCAGTACTTTGGTGATTTCAGCAAGCGTGTTCGGTCCGGCGACGCCGTCCACCACAAGGCCCTGGTCGCGCTGGAACGCTTTAACCGCGGCTTCCGTTTTCGGGCCGAAGCGCTCGTTCGGGTCAGCAATGTCAAGGTAGCCGAGCGTATACAGGTCTGCTTTCATCGCCTGCGCTGCCGGGCTCGTGACGCCGTCCTTGAGGACACGGCTGGAGCTGTCATCCCTGCTGGCGTCGTCTGCCGGCGGGTTCTGCATCACCTCGCGGAGTTTTGCGAGCGTTTTTGGTCCCGCTATCCCGTCGACATACAGGTTATGCTCGCGCTGAAAGGCTTTGACGGCGGCTTCCGTTTTCGGGCCGAAGTGTTCATTCGGCTCGGCGATGTCGAGGTAGCCGAGGGTGTACAGGTCCTGCTTCACCGCTTTCGCTGCGGGACTGCGCACGCCGTCCTTCAGAACCGTATTGGTACTGACTGGCTTCTCGTCTTTATCGACGGCGGTGTTGTTTTGCTTCAGTACTTCATTCAGCTTCGCCAGCGTGTTCGGTCCGGCGACACCGTCCACGACAAGGCCCTGGTCGCGCTGGAAGGCTTTAACGGCGGCTTCCGTTTTCGGGCCGAAGCGCTCGTTCGGGTCAGCAATGTCGAGGTAGCCGAGCGTGTACAGGTTCTGTTTCATCACCTGGGCTGCGGGACTGGTGACGCCGTCCTTCAAGACGGTCTCCGTGCTAACTTTATCAGTCTCCTTCTTGTCGGAGGTATCGTTTTTCTTCAACACTTCACTCAGCTTCGCCAGCGTGTTTGGCCCGGCGACACCGTCCACGACAAGGCCCTGGTCGCGCTGGAAGGCTTTAACGGCGGCTTCTGTCTGCGGGCCGAAGCGCTCGTTCGGGTCAGCAATGTCGAGGTAGCCGAGCGTGTACAGGTTCTGTTTCATCACCTGGGCTGCGGGACTGTTGACACCGTCCTTCAGAACTGTATCGGTACTTATTGGCTTATCGTTCTTTTTGGCAGTGGTGTCGTTTTGCTTCAGCACCTCGTTCAGCTTCGCCAGCGTGTTCGGTCCGGCGACCCCATCCACAACAAGGCCCTGGTCGCGCTGGAAGGCTTTAACGGCGGCTTCCGTCTGCGGACCGAAGCGCTCGTTCGGATCAGCAATGTCGAGGTAGCCCAGGGTATACAGATTTTCTTTCATCGCCTGCGCCGCCGGGCTAGTGACGCCGTCCTTCAGAATTGTGCTGCTGGTTTCTTTCATAATATTTGCCGAAGAAAAGGTTCTAGCCGATAATACAAAAGTTCTTTCTTTTTGTGGCTCAGCCTTATCCTGCTTTTCTGTATCTTTATTTTCACTGCCAGAGTTCTCATCCGCAGAAGTGGAGGTGTTCTCTTGGATTGTATCTTCAGTTGACTGCTTTTCCTGAGTGGTTTCTTCCTCTTTATTATCAGAGCCAGACTGATCTTTAATTTCTGTTTTTTGTGAATCCTCTTCGGAATTTTCCACTGCAGACTCTTCCTCTAATTCCTGATTTTCTCCCTCTTCTGAGGAGCTCTCAATGGAAGATTCATCTATATCATCCTTTAGCTCACTATTTTCCTCTTCAGAAGTATCACCCGAACTGGAGTGGTCAGTGGAGGTGTCTTCCGGCACATCTTCTTCTGAATCTGTGTTAATAGAAGCTTCATTCTCTTCTATGCTTTTCACGTCATCGAGAATACTTTCAAGCAATTCCCGATCAGCTTCTCCGGTCACTTCAAAGCTGTTTTGTTCCTGGTAATCTGAAATATGTATAGACGTATCGCTATCGAATAAAGTGTCTGCTTCTTGAAGGGGATAGCCTAAAACAATCAAAGCTTCTTCGAGTTCCTTTACTTCAGAAGCTTCTGTTCCCTCCGCCATGTATAATTCATTGCTGTTATTTTCTTCATTGGCCTGGGCCGTGTCAGCGGTGGCGAAACTACCTAAAGAAATAGAAACGATAAACGAACTGAAAAATATAATTTTTTTAGATGAAACCATACTCAGCCTCCTAATTAAGTTGTACGTATATATTATCGTCCTAACTAAAAAAAATTACATACAAAAGCATAGTTCAAAAGATTTACATAATTTAAAATGTAAATACGATAAGAAAAAATAATTCTTTAGGACTAATTATAACAAGATGAAAATGAAATTTAGTGTATAAGAATAAAATTAAAAAATAACGATAAAAACAGACTATATTGGGTTTTTTATGAGGGGGGTATATAATCACGATAAATTTTTTTGCATAATAATTACCTATTGATTGATTCTTAAGTCCTAATTAGAATAAATACATGCACAAAATCAATTTATAAAAAGAGGAGTGAGGAAGTAATCAAGATGTCTAAAAACTTCATATGTGTCTTAGCTGGCGTTTTGCTCGCTATTTCGTTTGTATTGTCTACGTCAACTCCAGCCAATGCAGCTTCCAATATCGTTAAATACGGAGACAACAGTTCGCAGGCACAGGAACTGAAAGAGGATCTGTATGAACTTGGTTATTTGGATATAGCGAACCCGACTAAATACTTCGGTAGGCAAACAGAACGAGCGGTGGAAAATTTCCAAAAAGACCATTCGCTGACTGTGGACGGAGTTGCTGGACCAAATACATTCTCCAAGATAAACGAAATCATACATAGCAAATCTTCTGGAGGCAGCAATACAGACAGTAGCGTGCTGAAAGACGGCGTCACCAGCCCGGCGGCGAAGGCAATGAAAAAGGACCTGTATACACTCGGGTACCTCGACATTGCTGAGCCGAATGAACGCTTCGGCCCGCAGACGGAAGCCGCGGTCAAAGCCTTTCAGCGCGACCAGGGTCTTGTGGTGGACGGCGTGGCCGGTCCGAACACGCTGGCTGAAATCGCCAAAGTGCTGAAAGCTTCGTCGAACGACGACAAAAATGACAGTGCAGACAGTGACAGCAGTGTCCTCAAGGACGGCGTGCGCAGCCCTGAAGCGAAAGCGGTGAAGCAGGATCTGTACACGCTCGGATACCTCGACATTGCCGAGCCGAATGAACACTTCGGCCCGCAGACGGAAGCTGCTGTTAAAGCCTTCCAGCGTGAGCATAACCTGTATGTCGACGGTGTAGCGGGACCAAAAACACTCGCGAAACTCCGTGACGTTATGAAGAACCCGCCGGCAGACGACGCCAGCAGTGCAGACAGTGACAGCGGTGTCCTCAAGAACGGCGTCACGAGCCCGGCAGCACAGGCCATGAAAGCAGACCTGTATACACTCGGATATCTCGACATTGCTGACCCGAATGAACGCTTCGGCCCGCAGACGGAAGCCGCGGTCAAAGCCTTCCAGCGCGACCAAGGCCTCGTGGTGGACGGCGTCGCCGGTCCAAACACGCTTGCTGAAATCGCCAAAGTGCTAAAAGCTTCGTCGGGTGACAGCAAGAGTGAAGACGACAGCGCAGACAGCGACAGCAGCACGCTCCTCAAGGACGGCGTAACAAGCCCGGCGGCGCAGGCGATGAAAGCAGACCTGTATACGCTCGGATATCTCGACATTGCTGAGCCAAATGAGCGCTTCGGTCCGCAGACGGAAGCCGCTGTTAAAGCCTTTCAGCGCGACCAGGGCCTCGTGGTGGACGGCGTCGCCGGACCAAACACGCTGGCGAAAATCAGCGAAGTTTTAAAGGATGCATCGAAGGATGACAGTAACGGTGACGCAAGTAAGGACAGCGACAGCACGCTTCTGAAAAACGGAGTGAGCAGCAAAGCAGCCCAATTACTGAAAACCGACCTTTATACACTGGGCTATCTGGACATTTCCGAACCGAATGAACGCTTCGGTCCTCAGACAGAAGCAGCGGTGAAGGATTTCCAGCGTGATCACAGCTTGACTGTCGACGGTGTGGCGGGTCCAAATACTCTGTCTAAGCTTCGGGAAGTACTGAAGACCCCGCCGGCAGAAGACGACAGCAATGACAGTCAACCTGAAAGTGGCTCTGATTCACTTCTGAAAGATGGAGTAACGAGCCCGGCGGCAAAAGCGATGAAAGAAGATCTTTATACACTCGGCTATTTGGATATAGCGAACCCAAACGAGCGCTTTGGCCCTCAGACAGAAGCGGCGGTTAAAGAATTCCAGCGTGACCATGGTTTATACGTAGATGGTGTAGCTGGTCCGAAGACACTCTCGAAAATCAGCGAAGTTCTCAGTACCAAAGGGAGCGACAATGAAGAAAGCGACGTAGGCGATCCAGGAAACTACGGATCGATTTCGATTATGAAGATAGGCACCACTTACGACGGTGTAATTCAGCTGAAGCTTGACCTTGAAGCACTTGGTTTCATGAGTGTAAGCAATCCCTCCAATCAATTCGATTCTGCCACGGATAAGGCTGTAAAAGATTTTCAACGTTCTAAAAATCTTGCAGTCGACGGGGTAGCCGGACCGAATACGATGAAAGCTCTGCGTGCAGCATTAAACGTAGAAGAAACGTATCCATCTGAATCCGCCGTATCCGGCAAAACAATTGTTTTGGACGCCGGGCACGGAGGCAGTGATCCAGGAGCGGTTGCGAATGGATTAAGAGAAAAAGATATTAATCTCGAAACAACAAAATACCTTGCAAGTAAATTGCGTGCAGCTGGTGCCAATGTAGTGATGACACGCGAATCCGATAAGTACTTGACGCTTTCCCAACGCTCTTCTATCGGAAACAGAGCCAATGCAGACGCCTTTATCAGCGTTCACACAAACGCAGGCGGCGGTAATGGTATCGAGACTTACTGGTACAGCAAGTACGAACGTGCTGAAAGTAAAGAACTCGCTGAAGAAATTCAGGCTGGAATGATCCGGGCAACCTCTGGTCGTGATCGTGGTGTGAAACAAGGTAATTTCCACGTGATCCGGGAAACAAAAGTACCATCCGTGTTGGTGGAACTTGGTTTCATCGATAATTCCACAGAAGCTTCCTACCTAAAGCAGAGCTCCTACAGAGAAAAGCTCGCGGAAGGAATCTATCAGGGAACAAATTCTTACTTCAGTAAAAATTAATAGCAAAGAGCTGCCCATGGGGGCGGCTTTTTTTCTTGATAATAAGTAAAAAATTTCTATCCGCACTATCATAAGAGGAAAGCACCTTTTCACTTAATTAGAAGAAGTGTACAATAGAGCAAGTGAAACAAAGTAATTAAATTTAACAACGAATTATAACTGAAATGAACAGCATAAACACATAATTAAAAAGGGAGCATGCATATGCAGGCGGTTATTACCAGCGCACTCATTTCAATTGCAGTGGAAGCAGGCCAGGAAATCATGGAAGTGTACAAGCGGGATTTCACAGTCGAGCATAAAGAGGACGATTCCCCGCTGACAGAAGCGGACAAGCGCGCCCATAATGTAATCGCCAAAGGACTCCACGAAGCAGACCCGGAAACGCCGGTCATCAGTGAAGAGGGAAATACGGTGGAATATGAACAGCGTAGAGACTGGAAGTCGTTTTGGCTCGTGGATCCGCTCGACGGAACGAAAGAGTTTGTGAAGAAAAACGATGAATTCACGGTGAATATCGCAAAAATTGAAGATCAGTATCCAGTTATGGGCGTTATTTACGTGCCAGCGCGTGATGTGCTTTATATTGGCGGAAAATCCTTCGGGGCGTACAAGGTCACCGATGTCAGCTCCAGGCTGCCGCTCAGCGAAGAGCTGCTCCAACAGCATGGCGAAAGGCTGTCGGTTTCCGGGCCTGAAGCGGAAGTGAATGTTGTCGCCAGTCGTTCACATATGTCAGTGGAGACCGAAGCATTTATTAATGAATTAAAAGAAACTTATAATGAAGTCGATGTAGTATCCGCCGGAAGCTCGCTGAAATTCTGTCTGGTGGCAGAAGGAAAAGCACACTTTTACCCCCGCTACGCTCCAACGATGGAATGGGATACAGGCGCCGGCCAGGCACTTGTCGAAGCGGCCGGAGGTACGGTGGCCAGGTATGAAGACAATGAAAGATTCTATTATAATAGAAAAGATCAGACCAACGGCTGGTTTATTGTAAAATCGTTTTAATCATAACTTTATTTTTAAAATACAAACTAACCAAAGGAGACTCGTGTAAAGAGTCTCTTTTGTTGTATAATTAATCAGATAAGGTTACTTGGAAATTGAGGGGATACATAAATGACCATCGAGATGGTTTTTGTCATGATATTAATTGTTGGGATGCTTTTGGCTCTTTTTTTTGAACTGGCCCGGCCGGACATGGTCGTTTTTTCTGTGCTGGTCGTACTGATGCTGACAGGCATACTCTCGACAGAACAGGCATTAAGTGGGTTTTCAAACGAAGGTATGCTGACAATCGCTTTATTATTTATTGTCGCCGGGGCTGTGCAGAAAAGTGGAATTGTCGAGAGGTTCATGACCAGATGGCTGCAGAAAAGCCACGGTCCTGTTTCCTCTATGGTGAGGACCTTTATTCCCATTGCAGGAATGTCGGCTTTTTTAAACAACACACCAATTGTGGTGGCGTTCACTCCAGTTATCAAAAAATGGTGCGAGGAACGGGGATATGCGCCCTCCAAATTTTTAATCCCTCTGTCTTACGCTACGATTATGGGAGGCACGATTACGCTTATCGGAACGTCTACCAACCTGGTGGTCCACGGGATGCTGCTCGATTACGGTGAATCAGGGTTCAGCATGTTCCAGCTTGCAGCGGTAGGTCTGCCCTTAACAGCAGTAGGGCTGTTGTACTTGTTCACAATTGGCTACCGGCTGCTTCCTGCATACGAAAACGGAAAAAAGCAAATGGAAGAAGAAGCGAAGGAATACTTATGTGAAATGAAGGTGGAGCCTGCCTTTCCTTATGTACGGAAAACAGTACAGGAGGCGGGGCTGCGTGATTTGCAGGGCATGTTTTTGATTGAAATTATCCGCAAGGATGAACGTATCTCTCCTGTAAGCTCAAATACTATTGTACAGGCAGGGGACCGTTTAATATTTACCGGCGTACTGGAAAAAATGGCTGACCTGCAGCGATCCCCGGGTCTGACGTTAAAGACTGGGACAGAACTGACACTTGATGACCTCCGGGACAATACGAACCAACTAGTGGAAGCAGTAGTTTCTCACCAGTCCTCCCTGCAGTCTAAGTCCATTAAACAGGCTCAGTTCCGCTCAACTTATGATGCCGGGGTGGTGGCGGTGCATAGAAACAATGAACGAATCCAGAGTAAAATAGGCGATATTCGTCTTCGGCCCGGGGATTCTCTTCTACTGCTGGCGGGTTCAGATTTTTTACAGAAGTATCGCAGTTCTACAGATTTTTATGTCGTTTCTGCACTGAATACTCCTGATACGATCAAGGAACCGCCTGCGAAAGGATGGTTCTCTCTGGCTGTACTGATGGTAATGATTGCAGTAGTAACCATCGGATGGCTCAGTATGTTTCAGGCAATGGCGCTGGCAGTACTTATTTTTTTTATAGGGCGAATTATTACGCCTGAAGAAGCGAAGCGGAATGTCCAGTTTCAGGTGCTGCTGCTTATTGCGAGTGCGTTTGGTGTGGGGAACGCAATGACGGAAACAGGGCTTGCTGCCTGGATGGCCGGGGGACTGCTTTCCTTTGGAGAGCCTCTTGGAATGGTTGCTGTACTGTTTCTTATTTACGCGTTAACCAATATATTCACCGAGCTGATTACTAACAGTGCGGCCGCGGTGCTGATGATCCCTATCGGTTTAAGTATCGCGGACAGCTTAAATGTGGAACCGATGGCCTTTGCGGTAACCATTGCCATTGCGGCTTCAGCAAGCTTTATTACTCCTATCGGCTACCAGACAAATTTAATTGTCTACGGACCGGGAGGCTATAAGTTTTCCGATTATTTGAAAGTCGGCATGCCGCTTACGGTCATTTCAATGCTTGTAACGGTCGGAGTCGTTTCGTATCTTTATTTTTAACTGCTGTATATGAAAGCGGTTTGGAATAGGCTCTCCAAACCGCCAGGCGGTTATGATACACTGAAAAAGGCTGTATTATGGATCGACAGGCATATATAAATGAAAACATATAGTTAGGAGCATAAAAGATGAATCCTTTAGTAACGATTATCATGTCTACTCATAATGCCGAAGGGTACATTGATGAATGCCTGCAAAGTATCGCTGCTCAGAGTTATTCGGATTTTACAGTTTATATGATTGATGATGCTTCGACCGATAGTACTGCGGAGAAAGTAAAAGAATTCATCAAAAACGATGAACGATTTCAGTTAATTGACATACATAAACAAAACCGGGGGCTGACTCCTACACTGAACGAGCTGTGGAAAATGGCAGAAACAAAATATGTGGCGCGAATGGATGCAGACGATGTGATGCATGAAGAACGTCTGGAAAAACAGGTGCAGCTTCTCGAGAAGCACAAGGGCCTTGATGTAGTAGGGTCGTATGCCATGAATATTAATAAAGACAGCGAACCAATAGATATACGGAAGGTGCCTGTTTATCATAAAGATGTTAAAAAGACGCTTCCGCTGGCAAGCCCGGTTATTCATCCTTCGGCGATGATCAGGCGCAGCGCTTTAGAGACAGTAGGCGGCTATAATGAAACGTATCCTGTGGCCCAGGACTATGATTTATGGTTCCGGCTTATGGGTAACGGCAGCGGCTTTCACAATATTCCGGAAACGCTGCTGTACTACCGTATGGAAGCGCATCATGTAAAAAAAAGAAATATACGACACCGGTGGCTTGATGCTAAAACAAGATGGAGAGGCACGAAGCTTATTGGAAGCACAGGGCGAACAAAACTGGTTTCTTTAACCGTGTCTGCAGTGATGCTTGGGATGCCTTCTTTTTTAAAACCGACAATGATGAAGCTGAAAGAACATATCGATCCGAGGTATTCTAAATTTTAAATGAAACAAGTGCAGGCCTCTTTAAAAAAATACCGGTATGCTTCGAGCTGAAAGAATCCTCCCGACAACCAAAGATTGTGCCTGAAATGCTGGTTTTAACTAGCATGCACATTAATGTTACCAAACTGCTGAAGGCCGGATCGATTTTTCGACTACATACAAGCGGAATCAACTTATAATAATTATATATTACTATCGGGAAAAGTAAGGTGAATTACATGGAAAGTGAGCAAAATAATCTCACTCAAAGAAGGTTCCGTCCAGAGATTGAAGGGTTGCGTGCAGTAGCAGCCCTTTTGGTAGCAATATATCATATATGGGTAGGACAGGTTTCTGGCGGAGTGGATGTATTTTTTGTCGTTTCGGGTTTTTTAATTACTACTTCCCTAGTCAATCGCTTAGAAAAAAATGGTTCGATTGATTTTTTTTCGTTTATTTTACGTTTAATGAAACGACTGTTTCCTATGGCATTTCTTGTTTTGCTGGTGACATCTTTGGCATCGATCCTATGGCTCCCTCAAGTTCGTTGGAGCCAAACAATCCAGGAGGTATTTGCTTCAGCATTTTATTATCAAAATTGGCAGCTTGCTATTAATTCAGTTGATTACTTAGCACAAAACAATGAAGCCAGTCCGTTTCAACACTTTTGGGCAATGTCGATACAAGGACAATTTTATTTGCTATGGCCACTGGTTCTGTTTATAGCCTACTTAGCAGCAAAATATATTTTCAAAATTTCAACACGTGTAGCATTGACTGGAGTATTAACAGGATTATTTGCTGTTTCCTTTTCGTATTCCATTTATCGTACAGCGGTAGACCAGCCGTGGGCCTATTTTGATACATTAGCGCGCGTATGGGAATTCAGTCTCGGCGGTCTTTTAGCTATAATGATATCAAAAATAATATTAAATAAATTACTGAGTGCGTTTTTGGGTTGGGCGGGTCTATTCGCTATTATTGTAACAGGAGCAGCCCTTGAAGTATCAACAGAATTTCCGGGTTATGCGGCACTCTGGCCGGTTGTTGGAGGTATTCTTATAGTAGCTACTGGTAATCAAGGAGGGGCGTTAGGAGTCCATCGGTTGCTGAGTTGGGGGCCGTTAACCAAATTCGGGAGCATTTCCTATGCTTTTTATTTATGGCACTGGCCACTGTTAATATTTTATTATATTCTTACTGATACAAAACAAGTACCATTTTTTGATGGCCTGCTGTTGATGGTAGGTGCGGCTTTAATTTCATATGTAAGTACTGTACTTATCGAAAAGCCCATCCGTACAATGAAACTGCCTGCAAAACACTGGCTTTCCTGGGGTACAGTAGTAATTTGTATGCTTCCAACACTTATTGTTGCGTCATGGTGGGCTTACGATGTAGACCAATCGAACGAGGAGCTCGCAAATGCCGTGGAAGATGAAAATTACCCGGGAGCTTTAGCTTTGGCACCTGAAAATGAAAACATGGAGTATAATCAGGATCTTGAAGTGCTGCCGAACCCAGTACAAGCCAGAGAGGATCTTCCCAAAGTATATGATGATGACTGTCATCAATCACAACAGAATGCAGAAGTAATTCAATGTGATTATGGGCAGACGGATGAGTCAAAATACACGGTGGCACTGGTGGGTGGCTCTCATTCTGCACATTGGCTTCCGGCACTCGAACAGGTTGCTGAAAATGAAAGTATCAAAATTGAGAGTTACACAAAAAGCTCTTGTCGTTTTAACGCAGACGGGGGAGAGTACGATTCCTGTGAAACCTGGAATCAGAATTTAGTCGAAGAGTTGGTTGAGGAAAAACCGGATGTAGTATTTACAACGGCAAACACAAGCGATATTGAGCAAAGTAAAGATATCCCTAAAGGTTTCGTAGCTCAGTGGGAGAGGCTGGAGGAAGCAGAAGTGGAGGTTGTGGCTCTTCGGGACAATCCGTGGTTCAGCAAAGATATTCCGTCTTGTGTTGAGGAAAATAAAAACAACCTAGACGAATGTGGAGGCACCAAGGAAGAATTACTGGGAGAACAGGCCCCGTGGGAAGACATGGAAAAAGAGATGCCTGAAAATGTCACATTCACAGATTTTAACGATTATATTTGTGATGACGGTCAATGTGCTCCAGTAGAAGGAAATGTTCTCATTTACCGTGACGCTCATCATCTAACAGCTACTTATTCTCGGACACTTGGACCTTTTGTGCGCAAAAAATTAATGCCGATTTTAGAATCGTGAGATATTCAAAGATAGAATAGAAGAAAAAACTTTAATACAAAGTCTGTTTTTTCATGATTAAACAATATTAAAGATTTTCTGATTAAAAAGCAGTAGAAATAAATTGAATTTTTTGGATTCCTTCTTTACAACCTGGAAGATTTTCGTAATACTTAAGAATGGAATAATGAACGAGGGGAGATCTCATGAAGCGATCAATTGGGTTATTTATCCTCGTCCTGATTACGGCTGTGGTGCTGATCGCAGGATGGCTGTATTACCAGGACCGCATCGATAACACTGGTGGAGCTGATGAAAGCAGCGGCGGCAATGCCTCTTCGGAAGGCGGGTCCGGAAGCGGGATTAATGCCGAAGGGTTGAACGGCGGCCTGCAGAGCCAACTGGAAGAAGCTGAGCAGTCCGGCGGTCCGTTGCGGCTTGTCGTGGCCGGGCCCGGTGCGATAACGTCGGAAGGTGACAACAGCTTTCCGCAGCAGCTGGCTGATCGGATCGAGGAGAACTGGAACGGAGTCAGTACAGAAGTAGAAACGATTACATATGAAGACAGCACGTCGCTTGAGGTGCTAAATAACGGCGGCGTGGAGGAAATGGCCGGGGCTGAGGCAGATCTGTTTATCTTCGTGCCGTTTGCGGTCAGCGATAACGGAACGGTTAGCAGCGATGACACAATTTATGCTATCCGGGAAGTAACAGAAGCGGTGCAGGAAAACGATAGCGCTTATTATATCAGCGCCCCGCAGCCGTGGTACGAAGCGCAGTATTACTTAGAACAGCTTGATGCCGTCGAAGGCTACGCAGACGAGGCCGGCGTCACTTATTTGAATCACTGGAGCGCCTGGCCGGCAGTGGACGACGAAGCATTAATCGATTATGTCGGTGAAGATACACCGGTACCGACCGAGCAGGGACACACGGCCTGGACAGACGGCATCTGGCAGCAGTGGACAGAAAACGGGTCATAAAAAGGTCCTTTATCCTGAAAAAACGAACCGGGATCTGGGCGGATATGCTATACTACGCCTATAATCCACTAAGCACCCAGCCGATACAAGGAGTAGCAGGAAAGAAATCAAAAGGAGTGTGCGCGTTTGGCACGAAAAAAGAAGCAAGAGATGAACACGAATCAGAGGAAGCTCATTACCTGGCTGAACAGTAAATCCCCGGTTTCCGAGCAGTATCGTACGATTCGTACTAATATTCAATATTCATCAGTGGATAAAGAGATGCAGACGATGGTGGTTACATCAGCAGGTCCCGGGGAAGGGAAGTCCACCACGGTGGCGAATCTGGCAGTAACGATGGCCCAGCAGGAAAAAAAGGTGCTTCTCGTAGACGCTGACCTGCGTAAGCCGACCGTGCACTACACGTTTCGCCGCATGAATACCCATGGGCTGATTAACGCCCTCACAAATCACGGTGAATATGCAGCATACGTGCAGGAAACCGAAGTGCCGAATCTCGATATTCTGCCGAGCGGCCCGATTCCGCCGAATCCGTCCGAGATACTCGGAAGCCGTTCGATGGCACATCTGGTGGAGCTTGCCCGCGAGCAGTATGACGTGATTTTGTTTGATGCGCCGCCGGTGCTTGCCGTGACGGACGTCCAGGTCATTTCCCGCCATTGCGATGGAAGCATTCTCGTCGTAAAGGCTGGAGAAACTGAAAACGATGCTGCCCGGAAGGCCAAAGACCTGCTGGAAGTAAGCGGTGTGCCAATCCTCGGCTGCATCCTGAACCAGAAAAAAGGTATGGATCAAAGCTACTACTACTATTACGGTGGATAAATAAAACGAACCGGCTCCTGGCCTTCAGGAGCCGGTTTCTTTATGTCGCTGCTGGAAGTAGGCCATCGCTTCGCGGCGGTTGCGGACGCCGATTTTCCGGTAGATGGCAGTCAGGTAGTTTTTCACCGTGCCGAGCGTTAAAAACAGTGTGTCCGCGATTTCCTGATTGGAGTAGCCGGCAAGAAGCAGATCCACGATCCGGCGGTCCTGCAGAGACAGCGTAGCCGTGTCTTCCGTTTCCTGAAAATGCGGCGCTCCGTCCTTGCGGTCCCTCGCAGCGAGCTGGTCGCTCAGCGTTTCCGACACGGAGGTCGGAAGCACCATCTGCCCGCGGGCGACCTGGCGCACACATCGCACGAGCTCCTCACTTTCCCAATCCTTCAAAAGAAATCCCTTCGCGCCGTTAGTCAGTGCCTGAATGACATTTTCCGCGTCCACATAAGAGCTCAGCATGATGAACTTTGTTTTGGGGGATGTCAGCTGAAAATCGGGCAGCCATTCGATGCCGTTATTGCCTTCAAGATATACATCAAGCATGACCACGTCCGGCTGCTCGTTGGTGAGCATTATTTCTGCCTCGGCGCCGTTTCTCGCAATCCCCGCCACTTCCAGGTCCTCTTCCAGTTCCATAATCATGGCCAGTCCGTCCCGGACAATGGCATGATCATCCACAATCCCTATCCGAACGGTTTCCATCTATGAATCCTCCTTTTCAAGCTTTTCCTGTTGCCGGTGCTGAGTGTTTAAAAAATCACCTCTCTCTTTAAGGGGCGTATGGGCTGGGGTCCCTGACCGGCAGGCGGAGCTCGAGCGCCATGCCGTTTTTTCCTCCCGGAAGAGCTTCAAAGCGAAGCAGGCCGCCGAGCTCTTCCGCCCGGGCGGAAAGCCCGCGGAGGCCAAAGCCGAAGCTGATGTTTTTCGTAACGGTACGCCCGTTGTCCTCGAGGCGGGCGACAAGCTGGCCGGGCACCTGGGTGGACAAGGTGTAGGAAAAATACGTGCATCCCCCGTGACGGAGACCGTTAGTGAGCCCCTCCTGAAGCATCCGGTACAAAAGCATTTCCTGCTCTGCCCGAAGTACGGGAAGCGGCTTGTCAAAGTGCCATTCGATCCGTACATCTGAGGTGTCACGGGTTGAGACGAGAAGCCCTTCAAGCGCTGCTGCCAGGTCAATAAACCCGTCGGTGTGTGCCATGGAATGTGCCGTTTTCCGTATTTCCTTCATCGTCTCCTGCACCTGATGCTTGGACGTCTGCAGCTGGGTACGGGCTTTTTCGACTTCGCCCTTTTCAAGCAGCCGCTTAGCCGTTTCCAGCGCCATCATGGAGGTGGTTAAGTAATGCCCCGCGCTGTCATGAATATCCCTGGAGAGCTTGAGCCGCTCCTGCATGATGGATTTATCCTCTATTTCCCGGTGGTACAGGCGCAGGCGGTCATAGGCCCGCTGCAGCTCGTTTCGCTGCTGGGTGGAGCGCTGGGCCAGGTAGCTGAAGCCCCAGAATAGAATGTATTCAATAAAGCGGGGCAGGACAAAGCTGATACCGGCAAGCCCTGGAAAGCCCTCATGGTAAGCCGTGGCACCCACAAAGGCCGCGTAGGACAAAAGCATAAACGGGAAGCTGAACCGGCGCGGCGCCCGGTAGCCAAGCTCGGCGATCAGGACGAAAAAAAGCGTCTGGGGTACAAAGCCCCCAGCGATTACCTGCACCACACAGGCGGTCAAAAACTGGAGGCCGATCACCGCCACGGAGGAAAAACGGGCGAGCGGCACGGCGAGAAGCACAAGCCGGATAACCTGGATCATACCAAACAACCAGCACAGGGCTGCGGCAAGCCAACGCTCGTCCGGCGACTCCATGTACACGAATAGTCCGGCTGCGATGATGGCGATGAATTGGATCGTATACATGAAGATTCGCTGGCGGCGGTTCATGCAATCCCGCTCCCTTCCGCTCCGTCATCCTTCGTAAAGTTCCTTCGTCCCAGAAAAAGTCATATGACTATTAACATTTGTGTGATTATTAATGACTAGGTAATTACTATTAATAATTATACTGGACTATTAATATAAAAGAAACGGCAACAGGCAAAATATTCTAAAAAATCTAACGTAGGCCATATTTCTTACTTCAAATGAAAGAGGTGAGTACATGATTGAAATGCATGCCCATATCCTTCCCGGATTTGACCATGGGCCAAATACGTTAAAAGAAAGCCTGGATATGGCCAGGCAGGCAGCAGAGGCCGGGGTGAGCATTATTTATGCAACGCCGAGATACCGGTATCCGTCATATGATTTCGGCGCTGTTTTCGTCACGGAAGCAGTAAAATTCCTGAATTTTCAGCTGCTGAAAGCCCGCATCCCGGTCCGTGTCCGATCCGGCCAGGAGGTCACTCTGTACGACGGAATGGAAAGAGATCTGGAGAAAAAGCGAATTCTGCCGCTCGAGCATACCAATTATGTACTCGTTCATATGAATGAGACCCACAGTTTTTTATACGTCCGGCAGATGCTTAAAAAACTGTACAGTTCGGGGTTTATTCCCATTCTTTCATCGCCGGAGCGGCTGCAGATGTTCCACCAGAGGCGCGGCGGTATCGAGACGCTCGTAAACGAAGGAGCAGCCGTGCAGATCAGCGCCGGGGCGCTGCTTGGCCGGGACGGGAGAAGCGACAGGCGCTGGGCAAAATATTTTTTAAAAAAGAAGCTCGTGCATTTTATCGCCTCCAACGCCTGCAGTGCGTACGACCAGCCGTTCTGCCTCGACCAGGTGTACCGGCAGTTCGCAAAAATGCAGCGGCTGGATGAATGGCAACGAATGCAGAAAAACGCGCATCTGCTGCTGAACGGGGTAAGGGTCACACCGCCGGCACTTATATTATAGACAGGCCGGCGCAGCACCAATTTTGTACAGCTGAAAGGAATGGAGGGGGAGATGATCTTGCATCAACTGGTCACATCCAAAACAAGACTGCGTCTCGTAATGAAGTTTTATTTAACCGAGGAGGAAACGTATCTGCGCGAGCTCGTACGCGAATGCAAGGAATCGACGAACGCGATCCGCCTCGAACTGCGGAGACTGTACGACATGAATTTAATTACCGACCGCTGGGTCAAGAACCGCCGCTACTACAAAGTAAATAAAGATTACTATCTGCACGGCCAGATGGAATCGCTGATCAAGCAGTACTTATACTGGGATGAGCTGCATGAGCAGCTGAAAAGAATTCACTGGAAAACGATCTATATTACTCCTGACCCGAAGCGGAGCTCCCCGGTGGAATACGTCATTGAAGTGGAAGAGAACTCGCCGCACTGGGGGAAGCAGTTTTATCTCGGGGAAGGAACGACCGTCACGTTTGCGACGACGTCCATGTTAAACCATATTGAGCAGGTGCTGATCAGCGTGGGCAGAGAGAAAGAAAAAGTATCATAAAAGGAGGGCGCCGGCGTGGATAAACAGGCGAGGATTTACGTAACCAATCATAAGGAACGGGCAGGCAGCGCGATTTATCACTATCTTCTAAAGCATGGATATGAAAACGTGGCCGTACTCGAAAGCACGAGCTCCGGAACAGAAAGCATCCGGGCCGTTAACATGTTCTTCGCGGAGGAAAACATTGATTATGTGTTCATGACCGATGGCTATGAATATGCAGAATCCAGCAGCAGTAAAGGGCTTCTGGAAAGGCGCCGCCAGCAGGCGAACGTGCTTGAAGCCGCTGCCCGCTACAACGTGAAAAAGCTGCTGTACCTCGGTGATATCCATGTGTACCCCAAGTACACTCCGCAGCCGCTGAAGGAAACGTTTCTCCAGCGGGGGATTGTTGACGAGGTGTATGCTGAAAAAACGCAGGTGACGCGGGAGGGCATCGCGCTCTGCCGGGCGTATAACCGGGCTTCCAATACGAATTTTCACGTTGCTGTGGCTCCGCAAATGTACGCGGAACAGGATATGGAAACGTCCACCGGCATTGTGGCTGAGGCAGTCCGGCGATGTATCGAGGCCCGTGACCAGTGGCTGCCGAAGGTGGAAATACCAGAGAAGGAGCCCGCCTTTCAGGAATTTATTTACGGGGAAGACCTGGCGTCCGGCTGTGTGTTTGTCATGAACGACTACCATGAAAAAGGGCCAATCAACATTGGCACGGAGCGGGAAATTACTTCCAAGGAGCTCGTCATGCTGATTAAGCGGGTGACTGGCTATAAGGGCGCTGTATTTTTTACGAGTGCCGGGGCCGGCGGAATACGAAAAAAAACGCTCGACACGTCAAAAATCAACCGGTACGGCTGGTATCCGGAAGTATCGCTTGATAAGGGGCTGCAGGCGCTGTGCCGGTGGGAGGAAGAAAAAAACCGTGCCGGCCGGGCGTGAGGACCCTTCCTTCTTAAAACAATAGAAACCTGGGAGGCGCCGGATGATCGATATACACACGCATATACTACCTGCACTTGACCACGGGCCGGAGGAAATCAACGAAAGCATCATCATCGCCAGGGAGGCCGTGGAAAATAATATCCAGACGGTTTTTGCCACGCCGCATTTCCGGCCCGGCGTGTACGAAAACGAAGGCCTGACCGTTAAAGAAGCCGTGCTGGACTTTAACGTGCGGCTCCGGAATGAAAGCATTCCACTTCACGTCAAAAGCGGCCATGAAATGACGCTCTACCCCGGTATGGTGGAGGACCTGCTTTCCGGCCGGCTCCTGCCGCTTGAAGACACCAACTACGTACTCGTGGAAATCCAGTCCGACGATTCCTTCGCCTTAATCAAAACGCTGTTTTATTCAATGCAGATGGAAGGCTATATCCCGATCATTACGCATCCTGAGCGGCTGGGGGCATACCCTGAAACAGAAGAACCGTTGTATTATTTTGTCTCTCACGGCGCCCTGGCCCAGATGAGTGCTGCAGCGGTGGCCGGGAGAAACGGCCGGAAACGACAACGCTTCGCCCTGAAGCTGCTGCGGAAAAACCTGGCTCATTTTATCGCGTCGCAGGCAGACAGCATCCCTTTTCGCTTAAAGCCTGCCTACGAGCAGACCGCTGCAGTGCTCGGGCTGAAAAAGTCCCGGGACATGCAGGAAAACACCAAACGCCTGCTGGTCGGATCCCCGGCACTCGTGGACCCGCCGGAACCCCTGCACAAGAAACGTGCTTTTTTTAAACGAACGTAAGGTAATTCTGTCCAACATTTCAATAAACAAGGAGGAAGGAACATGCGCTTAGTCCTGTTGTCCGGAGGTTCGGGAAAACGATTGTGGCCGCTGTCGAATGACACGAGATCCAAACAATTTCTCAAGGTGCTCGACGGGCCGGACGGGGAAAAAGAATCCATGGTCCAGCGGGTATGGAGACAGCTTGAAGCCTGCGGGCTTGCTTCCTCGGCGGTGATCGCCACCTCGGAGTCGCAGAAGGACCTGATCAAACGCCAGCTCGGCGAAAATGTTCCGCTTGTTATGGAGCCGGAGCGCCGGGACACATTTGCCGCTGTCGCGCTTGCGGCCAGCTACTTGTTTTCCGTAGAAAAAGCGTCCCCGGAGGAAGTAATTGTAATGCTGCCGGTCGACGCCTTCGTAGACACCAGTTTTTTTGAAAATTTTGAACTTTTGGAGCGGTTGATTCAGGAAGGAACGAGTGATATGGCCCTTATCGGAGTGAAGCCTGTGTATCCGTCCACCAAATACGGCTATATTGTACCCGGAAGCCGGAGAAAGGGCACGAATGCTTTTGCCGTCGAGGCCTTCACGGAAAAGCCCGGGGAAGACAGGGCCCGGGAGCTCATCGAATGCCAGGCGCTCTGGAACTGCGGCGTATTTGGTTTTACGATGGCTTATCTGCTCAGCATTCTCGAAGAGGAGGGGCTGCCGTTTGAATACGAGCTGCTGAAAAGCCAGTACCATACCGTGCCGAAGACAAGCTTTGACTACCGGGTCGTGGAAAAGGCCGAAAAGGTCACTGTTTTACAATACGAAGGCGACTGGAAGGACCTTGGCACGTGGAATACGCTCACCGAAGAGATGGCCGCAAACCAGACCGGGAAAGGCGTCATTTCCGAAAGCTCGGTCAACACGCACCTCGTGAACGAACTCGACATTCCGGTCGCGGTCATCGATGCCAGCGATATGGTGATTGTCTCGAGTCCTGACGGCATCATCGTTGCCAGCAAAGAATCAAGCTCGCAGATTAAAGAGCTGATCAAGGACTTCCGCTACCCGCAAATGTACGAGGAGCGGCTGTGGGGATGGTCACGGGTGCTCGACTACGCCAAGTATCCGGACGGCCAGATGATGATCACAAAGCGCATCCTGCTGGAAAGAGGGAAAAACTCGACGCTTCATTACCACCATAACCGCGATGAGGTATGGACGGTGGTGCGCGGGGAAGGCGAAATTGCAGTCGACAACCATATGTACCGCATCAAAGCGGGCGACGTTGTCCACCTGCCGGCCGGCACCAAGCATGCGCTCCGGGCCACCAGTGATCTGGAAATTGTGGAGGTGCAGACCGGCATGGACATCAGTAACGACGACATTATCCGGATCCATGACACATGGGACGATGTGCTGCGCGCCCACAACGGCTCCGCCGCCAAGTTTATTAAATAGCTTTCCTGAAAATTTTCGGTCATGTCTCCTGCACCGGTATCACGCGGAGGCACTCGGCAGTGCCAAGGGCTTCTGGAAAAGCCTTAGACGTTGATCGTCAACAGCGCTGCGTGAGGGGAGGTTCAATGCCTCCGGTTTACCTGCGGCGGCCGCGCATACAACGCTGCTGCAGATGGAAGAATAAACCATTGGCATTCAGTCTTCAGTCATCTGTTTTGAATAGATGCAGGTATTACAAAACGCCAAAATTTTATTGGAAAAGAGGATCCTAAGTGGAAAAACATGCGTGTATATACGTGGCCGGGCACCGGGGACTGGCAGGCTCTGCGATTGTGCGGAAGCTGCAGAGCGAGGGCTATACGAACCTGGTGTGCCGGACGAGCAGCGAGCTCGACTTACGAAACCAAACCGAGGTAGACGCTTTTTTTCAATCCTCTTCAATAGATTACGTGTTTTTAGCAGCCGCGAAGGTTGGCGGCATTACCGCGAATAATGAGTATCCGGCGGATTTTATCCGCGATAACTTATATATTCAGACAAATGTAATCGATGCGGCCTACAGATACAACGTGAAAAAACTGTTGTTTTTAGGCAGTACGTGTATTTATCCAAAACACGCCCCGCAGCCGATTAAAGAGGATGCGCTTTTAACCGGGGCGCTTGAGGCGACGAACGAACCGTACGCCATCGCAAAGATTGCCGGCCTGAAGATGTGCGAGTCCTACAACCGCCAGTACGGGACCCGTTTTATCGCCGCGATGCCGACGAACCTGTACGGGAAAAATGACAATTTTGACCTGGAAACGTCGCACGTGCTGCCGGCGCTGATGCGAAAGTGTCACGAAGCGAAAGTAAACGGCGTCCCCACAGTCGAAATATGGGGCACGGGCGAGCCGCGCCGGGAATTTATGTACGCGGACGACCTGGCTGATGCGTGCGTCTTTTTGATGAATGAGTACGACGGCACGGACGTGGTGAATGTCGGTACCGGCCAGGACCTTTCCATCCGGGAGCTCGCCGACGCGCTCAAAGCGGTAACCGGCTTCGAGGGCGAATTTGTATTTAATACTAGTAAGCCCGACGGCACGTTCCGAAAGCGCACGGACGTCACCAGACTGAGCAATCTCGGCTGGCAGGCCGGGACACCGCTTGCGGACGGCCTGCAGAAAACGTACGACTGGTACACTGGCCACGCGGCACAACCAAACAAAGGAGCTGCTTCCCTATGACAAAATCAGCACTTATTACCGGCGTGACCGGGCAGGACGGCTCGTACCTGGCGGAATTTCTGCTCGGTAAAGGCTATACCGTCTACGGGCTCCGGCGCCGGACGAGCACCCCAAACTTTGAAAACATCGAACACGTCAAAGATCAGATTGAATGGATCGACGGCGACCTGACCGACCTGTCTTCCTTAATTACCGCCGTGCAGCAGGCGCAGCCGGACGAGGTGTACAACCTGGCGGCTCAGTCGTTTGTGGCCACTTCGTGGCCACAGCCGATCGCCACCAGCCAGATCACCGCCGTCGGCGTCGTCAACATGCTCGAAGCAGTCCGCATCGTGAAGCCGGACGCCCGCTTTTATCAGGCATCAAGCTCCGAGATGTTCGGCAAGGTGCTCGAGACGCCGCAGACCGAAACGACGCCGTTCTGGCCGCGCAGCCCGTACGGAGTGGCAAAAACGTACGGCCACTGGATCACCGTCAATTACCGGGAAAGCTTTGATATGTTTGCCTGCGCCGGCATTTTGTTCAACCATGAGTCGCCGCGGCGCGGCATGGAATTTGTCACCCGGAAGGTAACCGACGCTGCCGCCCGCATCAAGCTCGGGCTCCAGAGCGAGCTGCGGATGGGCAACCTCGACGCTAAACGCGACTGGGGCTTTGCCGGCGATTACGTGAAGGCAATGTGGCTCATGCTGCAGAGCGACGAGCCGGATGACTACGTGATTTCGACCGGCGAGACGCATACGGTCGAAGAGCTGGTGGACATTGCCTTTCAATACGTCGGCCTCAACTGGCGCGACTACGTCGTGACTGATTCGAAATTTGTCCGCCCGGCCGAAGTGGATCTTCTGCTCGGCGACTGCACGAAGGCGAAGGAAAAGCTCGGATGGGAGCTTGAGGTCGGCTTCCGGGAGCTGGTGGAAATGATGGTGGAGAGCGATTTGGACCATTACGGAAGCCATCAGAAAGTACGGACTATCTACCGTGAAACTTCTTAAGAAAGTGCTTGCCGGCAACATTTCCGGCAAAGCGTTCTACACCGTGCTGGACCAGGCGGCGCTGAGCGGCGTGAACTTTACGATCGGCCTCGCGTTTGTATATTTCAGCTCTCCGGAAAATTACGGGTTTTATACGATGTTTATGGGCGTATTCTTTTTATTTTTAAGCGTGCAGAACGCGCTGATTAACACGCCGATGATTGTGCTTTCCCCGAAGCTGGAAGACGGGGAGGCCGTCCTGCTCCGGCGCAGCCTGTTTGCGGTACTGCTGTTGTTTTTAGTTATGGTATTTCTTTCGATGATGATCATCACTTTTTTCAGCGGGGTCACAGGCATCGACAGAGCGTCTCTCTGGGTGCTGCCGCTCGCGGTCTGCCTGCTTCTGCTGCGGGAGTACTTCCGCACGGAAGAGTACGCACAGCTGCTCCCCCAGAAAGCACTTAAGCGGGACAGCATCTATGCCGTAGCGGCGCTTTTGGCAATTGGAGCAGCAGTGTATACCGATATTGTGTACGTTTCGCTTATGTTTTTGATCACCGGCGCGGCGTCGCTGCTCGTGTCAGTCAGGAAAATGCATCAGTTTACAGTGCACCTGCCGCCGAAGCACGTGATCCGGCAGAAGTTCAGCGACACATGGAAGCTGTCGCAGTGGAGCCTGTTCGGGGCAACAAGCAGCTGGCTACAGGGAAACGCCTATCTGCTTCTGCTTTTTCTGATGCTCGGTGTCACCGAAGTTGCCTATATTGCGGCCGCCAAGCTGTTAATGACGCCGATCGTGCTCATTATCACCAGCTGGAGCAACGTGATGCGCCCGCTTCTCAGTAAAGCGATGGTGCGCGAGCAGCCGGGCCGGGCCGAGACATTAATGTATCAGGGGATGGCTGCCTCTGTCGCCATTCTGCTCGTGTATACGCTCGTGCTGATGGCTGCGCTTGCCGTAGTACCTTCCGGAGCGTTTCCGGAAGCGTACCAGGGCATTCAGGAGTACGTGCTTTTATGGATGCTCGTGTTTTTGTTTCAGCTCGTCCGCGTGAACTATTCCAATTATTTTCAGTCGGCGCTGTTTTTTAAAATGCTCGCCAAATCGGGCATGGCCGTTGCCGTCATCACGGTTGGCATGACCGCTGTGACGGTGCAGGTATTCGGCGAAGCGGGAGCGCTCATCGGGCTCATGCTGAGTGAGCTATTGTTCAGCATTATCCTGCTGCTGAAAATGAAAGCAGACATCCCCGTCGTGGAAAAGAGGGAGGAATAAATGAAGCTTGCGGTATGTATTATTACGTATCAACGTCCGGAAGGACTGCAGACGCTTTTAGAGGGCATTGCCGCACAGAAATGGAGCCAGCACCATCCTGAATTAACCGTGGTCGTCGTTGATAACGACGCTGAAGGAAGCGCCGCTGCAACGCTTCCAATAAAATACCCGTACCCCCTCCTCTATGAGGTGGAGGCCAAAAGGGGCATCCCGTCGGCGCGTAACACATCGGTCCGCCTGGCCGGGGACGTAGATTTTGTCGTATTCGTTGATGACGATGAAACGCCGGCGCCCGACTGGCTCGAGCAGCTGCTCGCGGCCCGTGATATGTACGGTGCAGACGTTGTCGAGGGCAAAGTCGTAAGCGTGTTTGAACAAAAGGCCCCCGAGTGGGTCACCCGCGGCGGTTTTTTTGACAGCCTGCAGCGGCGTACCGGCGATCCGATCCGGCGGGCGGCGACCAACAACCTGCTGATGCGGAAAAGCATTTTTCACCGCTACCGGTTTAACGAAGCACTTGCTCTGACCGGCGGCTCCGACACGTTTTTATTTACCGAGCTGGAGCAGGAGGCATACACGATGATCTGCTCCGAAGAAGCGATCGTTTACGACCGGATCCCGGCGACGCGCACGACTAGGCAGTGGGTGCTGCAGCGGGCCTACCGCTCGGGCAACACGCTCGCACTCTGCACCGGCGCAAAAGCGAATGCACGAAGGGCGAAGGCAAGCCGGGCGATCGTCGGAAGCGGGCGCATCGCCCAGGGGCTTTTCCTGTACGTGCCGGCGCTGTTCCGATGGGAGCACGAGCGGGTTAAAGCACTGCAGTACGTGTATATGGGCGCCGGCAATCTGGCCGGCCTGCTCGGGGTCAAGTATTTGGAGTACCAGAAAACCCATGGCAGATAAGTGAGGTACGCCGATGTTTACGAAATATGTTCTCGTATGTGTGCAGATCATCGCGCTGCTGCTTTTGATAAACGGCAATCCGGCAGTCGCGGTGGCATCCAACCTGTTGATTATCGTTCATTTTATTTATCATCTGCGAAGGTTCAAGGCCGTCATGCTCTTAGTGGTATTTATGAGCACGTACTACATGAACTTCGCCTACGTGTACTACGGCGGCTATAAAACGACGTACTACGACGATTACTTTTATCCGATGTATTACGTCAAAACGCTTTTGATTATGTCCCTGTTTCTGCTCGTGCTTTATTTATTTACCCGGAGGCCGGAGGCGCCGGTCTATATCGCTGACCGGCTGGAGCGGAAGTCCAACTGGGCACTGTATCTCGTGAGCCTGGCCGCGATTACGGTCATAATCATGCTCGGGAAATCGGGTGAAAACATTTTGGAGTCGGGTGGGTATGGAATGAATTCCACCGCCACGTTTGGCAGCCTGGCGATTTCGGAATACGTGGTGCTGTTTATTATTCTCGGCTACTACTATTCCAGAAGCATTCAGTACGCGAGTGTCCTGCTGCTCGGGCTGTCGTTTTTGTATATCGCCAAAATGGTACTGTTCGGCGGCCGCATTGAAGCGCTGCAGGTCGGGATGCTGCTGTTTATTCTGTTCTGGGAAAAACGGCTTTCGCTTATGACGATGCTTGCCGGGGGCGGCGTTATTTATTACGTGTTTATGGTGTTTGGCCGCATCCGGGCGGACATTTCGTTTTACCTGCAGAATCCGGAAAATATTAACTTCGGCCTCACCAGCTACTCGGAGGGCAGCTACATGCCGAGTAACGCCGGCGAAGTGCTGTACAATTCCACCCTTTTTTCGGGGCTGCTGCAGGACGGGCTGCTTGGTGCCGGCGACCGGATGGCCGCGGCTGCCGCGTTTGTGATGCGGATCTTTTTGCCCACGGGCCGCATTCCGTTTGAACAGGCCGAGCTCAGCAATTACCTGTCGGATATATCACCGGCCGGGGGCGGAGGATTTATCGCCAGCTACTTTTTCTACTTTTTCGGCTTTGCCGGAGTGGCGGTCATCGCCATGGTGATCGCCGTGCTGTTGAACAAGCTGGCCCGCGCCAGCCACCCGCTGTTTATTTTCACAGGAATCATCATTCTCACGACATTCCCGCGCTGGCTCGCATATGACCCGATTACCATGTTTAAAATGTCGTTTTACATGCTCATTACTGCTGTGCTGTACGCGGTGGTTCATGCATTGATGGCTGAAAGACCCGGAAGGCCGGCCCAACAACGTCCATTTCTTCGTCTGTCATTGGTAAATTCCAGGGAGGTGAGGGCACATGCGCCCAAAAGCAGCGCTCGTCGGCCAGTTTCCCCCGCCGGTGCACGGCTTGTCAAAGGCTCTCTTCAAGATAGCCGACGCAAAAGAGCTTCAGGCTGATTATGAGATGGAAACGATCAACCTAACTGACAACAAGCGAATTGTTTCGACGATCCGGAAGCTTGTTACATCCAACTGCGATTTTTTCTACTTTACGATTGCCCACTCGAAGGGCGGCAACGCCCGGGACCTGCTGCTGCTTGCGATCATGCTCGGGAAAAGGCGCCCGGTTATTATTCATTATCACGGCGGCTACTTTAAACAGCTGCTGAGTAAAATGAATCCGCTGCAGCGAAAACTGAACGAACAGCTGCTTCCGAAAGCAGCCTGCGTGGTCGTACTGAGCGAGAGCTTGAAAGCATTGTTTCAGCCGGTCGTCCCCGACGAAAAGCTCGTGATCTGCGAAAACTTCGTGGAAAAAGAAGCACTGCTCACCGAGGAGGAGCTCGAGACGAAAATACAGAGAATGGATGGCAAGCACGTGCTGTTTTTGAGTAACTTTATCGCTTCCAAGGGCTACCTGGACGTGCTGAAGGCAGCGAGCCTGTCGAAGGGCCATCCGGAAATGACGTTTCATTTTGCGGGTGCTTTTTTTGACCCGAAAGAAGAAAAGCGGTTCAAGGCGATGGTGGATGAGCACGGGTTAACCAACGTCGTGTTTCACGGCGTGGTTGGCGGCGAAGCCAAAAAGGAACTGCTGCGCACGTGCAACGTGTTTATCCTGCCGACCTACTACCCGAATGAAGGCCAGCCGATTTCGGTCATCGAAGCGATGGCGAACGGACTCACGGTCGTTACGACAAAGCACGCCGGCATCCCGGATATTGTCAAAGAAGAGAACGGCTATTTTGTTCCCAAGCAGGCGCCGCACGCCATTGCCCGGCAGCTCCAGGACATCAGCGTCCGGGGCCTGCAGAAAACAGCCCGGGTCAACCGGACGTACGCCCTGCGCTCGTTTAAAGAAACAGACTATACCGAACGGATCGACAAGATATTCCAGAGGGCCGTCCCGGCAGAAACGCCGCCGGAAGCAGCCGAATCTTCAGCAAAGGAGAAGCTTGGATGAAAAAACTGGTGTTTGTGATCAACTACTTTTACCCCGACCTTGCTTCCACCGGCCAGCTGATGACCGAGCTGTGTGAAGAGTTGGCGGATGACTTTGCGATTACCGTCATCGCCGCCCAGCCCGGCTATGCGGGAACGGAGGCCGAAGAAACGACTCCGCCCGCTTCAGGCTATCATGGTTCCATCAAGGTGGTGCGTGTGCCGCTCCCGCCGGTCAATAAAAATTCGAAGGTGAGCCGGGCCAAATACGTGGCTCTTTACTTTACGCGGGCCCTGCATGCCCTGCAGAAGGAAAAGAACGTGGATCTTGTGTACACCATCTCGCAGCCGCCGGTGCTCGGCGGCCTGCTCGGCACGATCGGCAAAGTCATCAAGCGGGCGAGGCACGTATACAACATTCAGGACTTTAACCCGGAGCAGGCCGAAGCGGCCGGCTACGTGAAAAACCAGACGGTGCTCCGGCTGGCAAAGGCCGTCGATACCGTTAATTGCGCCTTGGCCGACCACGTGGTCGTTGTCGGAGAAGACATGCGAACGACGCTCCGCCGCCGGTTTGGTAAACGAAGAGTGCCGATGCACAGCGTCATCAACAACTGGACGAATGAAAAAACCATCGTGCCGCTTGACAAAACGAATCCGGAGGTTCAAAAGTTTCTGCATGCTCACGGCCTGGAGAACAAATTTATCGTTATGTATTCCGGCAACCTTGGCCTTTATTACGATCTGGAAAACCTGATCCGGCTCACTGAAAAGTTCCAGAGCTATCCGGATGTGAGGTTCGTATTTATCGGCGAAGGGGCGAAAAAAGCGGAAATACAGGAGTTCGTAACCAAGCACGATCTCGCGAACGTGCTGTTTCTGCCCTACCAGCCGCTGGAGTTCATCAAGTATTCGTTAAATGCTGCAGACGTTCATCTGGTGGTGAACCAGAAAGGCATCAAGGGCGTGTCGGTGCCGAGTAAAATCTACGGCGTCATGGCTGCCGGGAAGCCTGCGATTGGCGTGCTTGAAGCGGGCAGTGAAGCGGAAAAGCTGCTGCGGGTGAGCTGCTCGGGTCTCTTAGCAGAGCCGAAGGATTACGCCGCGGTGGAGGAAGCGATCACGGCCATGTATCATATGGACGCCGCAGACCGACAGGCGATGGGGCGTGCCGGACGGGCGTATTTGGATCAGCATTTAACGAGAGAGGTCTCGATCGGAAAGTACCGCACGCTGTTTGAGGATTTGACGCGCGAGAAACACTCAGCCGTGGTATCGGGGACAAAGGCGAAACCTTCATAAAAATCCAACCGGAAGGGGATCATGCTGATGGAAACAAAACGACAGGCTGATGGCATTGTGAAGGAAGTTCACCAGTCGCTGGAACCCGTACAAATGAAGCCGTATTATGAAGCAGTAAAGCGGCTGGCCGATCTTGTTTTCGCCGCTCTCGGAATCATTCTGCTCGGCTGGCTGTTTGCATTCATCGCGCTGTTGATTAAGCTTGAAGACCCGAAAGGCCCGGTGTTTTTTAAACAGACCCGCTGCGGGAAAAACGGCACGCCGTTTACGATGTACAAGTTTCGTTCCATGGCAACAGACGCTGAAGCCCGGTGGGAGGCGCTGCAGGATCAAAACGAAGTAAGCGGCCTGATGTTTAAGATAGCCGAGGATCCGCGCGTCACGAGGGTTGGCCGGTGGATCCGCAAAACGAGCATCGACGAGCTGCCGCAGCTGTGGAACGTAGTAAAGGGCGACATGAGTCTGGTCGGCCCGCGTCCGCCGCTACCGCGTGAGGTGAAATACTACAGCGAGTATCATATGCAGCGCCTGAACGTAAAGCCGGGATGCAGCGGCCTTTGGCAGGCAACCGCCCGCAACAGCGTCGGTTTTGAAGAAATGGTGCAGCTCGATCTCCTGTACATTCAAACGCGCAGCACGGTGCTTGATATGAAAATCATCGTCTGGACCTGCCTGAACATGGTATTAAAAAGGGACGCAAGCTGAAGCGGGAGACTGATAGAAAGGAGCATCCAGATGAAAATTGCCTTTGTCACAAATTTGCGTGCACCGTACCGGACGCTGCAGTGGAACGAATTTGCCCGTATTCCCGATACCCAGGTCACGGTTTATTACACCGACCGGCCCAGCGAAAACCGGGCCTGGAGGGTAACGACAGCCGAAGAATATAAAGAAATCGATCTTCCCGGCGTCCAGCTCGGCAAAGCGGGCCGAATGAATGCCGGCCTGCACCATATCGTGAGCACCCATGACCTCGTAGTGATCGGCGGGTATGAAAAACCGGCGTATATTGCCCTCAGCCTCCTGTGCCGAATGTACCGGAAACCATACGTGCTTTTGTATGACGGAATCAGTGCCCCCAGGCTGCAGGATGCACCCAGCGGCTACAAGCATAAGCTGAAGGCAACGGTGATCGATCACGCCGCCGCGGTGTTTGGCAACGGGGAAGTGAGCCGGCGCTACTTTGCCGATGTGTTTGGCTATCCGGACGCGCGCATCTACAACCAGTACCTGGCGGTGGATGGCCGTGCCATCCAGGAACTCGCCCATCACCGCGATTATTACCGGGAAAAGCTGAGAACCAAATACGGGCTCGCGCCGGGGGAGCCAGTGCTCGTATATTCGGGACGGCTGATTGCCATTAAAAATATGGCAACGGTGATTGAAGCGGTCAGCACGATGAAAAATCCGGTGACAGTATTTGTTATTGGGGGCGGCGAACAGGAGGAGGAGCTGCAGCAACAGGCCGGGGAGGCCGGAGTAAAGCTTATCATTACCGGATTTCTGTCCCGGCAGGAGGACGTGTTCGAGCATTATATGCTCGGGGATGCGTTTATTCTTCCCTCTCTCATAGAACCGTGGGGGCTGGTCGTGAACGAAGCGCTGGCCGCCGGCCTTCCGGTTATAGTGTCAGAGCGCTGCGGGTGCTCGCTGGATTTAGTGAAAGAGGGCGTGAACGGCTACACCGTCGATCCAAACGACAGCAGACAGATGGCGATTGTAATAAAAAAAGCATTTACGGAGCTGGACCGTAAAAAAGCTGCCGGAGAGGCCCGGCGACTGACGGAGCAGTGGAGTTTCGCGGGTTCAAAGGCTTCTTTCACAGAACTGCTTGAATATGTCCAAAAAATGCACCTGGCCCAAAGTCAAACGTCCAGGAGGGTCGTATGGAAAAAACCATGAGCGCAAAAAAGGTGCTGACTGTCCTGAAAAAATACGCTCTGGTAATCGCGGCCTTTGCGATAATCGCCGGAGCGGCCGGGGCGGCGTACACGTACCTGTTCATGACCCCGGTGTACGAAGCCCGGGCGCAGATTCTTGTGAACCAGGAGCCGGAGGAGGATGCAGCCCCCGGCACCGGACTGGAAGCAAACCTCGCGTATATTAACACGTACAATGTCATTATTACGAGTGCGCCAATTCTTGAACAGGTCATCGAGGAAGCAAGCCTGACCCAGAGCGTGGAAGAGCTGCAGGAACAGATTACCGTAGCCGGAGAAAATGAATCGCAGGTGGCCTCAATTACGGCAGAGGACACAGATGCGAAAACGGCGGTTGCCATCGCGAATACGACCGCCCTGGTGTTTGAGCGCGAAGTGCCAAATATTATGAGCGTGGATAATGTCAGCGTGCTCGCACCGGCGAAGGCTTCAGAAACGGAGGAACCAGTGTCCCCGCAGCCGCTGTTTAATATCGCGCTTGCTCTCTTGATTGGCGCTATGATCGGCATCGGGTTCGCGTTCGTACGAGAATATCTTGACCGGTCGATCAAGGAGGAAGAGGATATTGAAAACGGACTGGGGCTGTCGGTGTTGGGCACCATCTCGTTCATCTCCGACCAGGCACGGGGACAGCCCGAAGAAGTCATTGAGTTAGAAGACGTTACACGGCCCGAGGCCTCCAAGCAGAAAACTTCTTAAACAACGCTTCAAAACGAACAGCCGCTTCACGCGAGGGACGCGAAGCGGCTATTTCGCATGAAAATAAAGGAACAATGAAAGGGAAAGTGGAATATTATTGAAATTGCCTTTCAGATTACCTTCAGAATACGGACAGAGCAGCCGATGAAATAAAAGAGAAATAAAAACATATGCAAGTGTTTTCCAGCTCATTTGAAGATGCCTGTTAAAACCATCGCCGCCGGAGGAGGAAAAGCATTGCTGCATCAATTAGTCACATCGAAAACGAGATTACGGTTAATCGTGAAGTTTTTTTTATGCGAGGAAGAAACGTACCTGCGGAAAATTGTACGCGAGTTCAATGATTCGGCCAACGCGGTGCGCGTGGAGCTGAAGCGCCTGAGTGACATGGATCTGATTATCGGTCGTCCCGTTCAGAACCGCCGCTACTACCAGGTGAATAAAGAGCATTACATGTACGAGGACATGAACCGGCTGGTGCGGAGTTACGTGCAGTGGGAGCAGCTGCAGGAGGTGCTTGAAGAAACCGAATGGCAGTACGTCTACATGGCTTCGGAGGAACAGCCGCCGCACGGGCTGGAATACATTGTCGAAGTAGGAGAGAACTCCCTGGACGCGGGCAAGCAGCTTTTGATCGGGGGATGCATGAAAGTCACTTTTGTTACAGCGGACACGATATGCCAAATGGAGCAGACGCTGATCATGGTCCACAGCCTGGATCTGGAAAAGTCGGGCGCCAGCCCGCAGCCGTCATAAAATTACATAGAAGATAAAACCATCCTGCCGAGATTCATCGGCAGAATGGTTTTTGTGTTTAATGATTGGATTTGTTTTTAGAAACCGATCGCACAGAAAAGTACTCTGGATAATAATCCTTATACCATTCCACGAATTTTCCGATACCTTCATCAAGCGAGGTAACCGGCTTGAATCCGACAGCCTTCTGCAGGCTGTCAATATTTGCATACGTCGCCTGCACGTCTCCCGGCTGCATCGGCAGGTATTCCTTCCGCGCTTCCATGCCTAGATGCTTTTCCAGCGTTTCGATAAATTTCATCAAAGCGACCGGTTGGTTGTTGCCAATGTTAAAGACCTGGTAAGGCGCATAGCTTGTCGACGGATCCGGATTTTCGGCATCCCAATCGCTGTCGCCGGCAGGAACAGCCGGAATCAGGCGCACAATGCCCTCCACGATATCATCGATATACGTGAAGTCCCGCATCATGTCTCCGTTGTTGTACACCTGGATCGGCTCCCCGTTCACGATTTTATTTGCAAACTTAAAGTAGGCCATGTCCGGCCGCCCGAGTGTTCCGTACACGGTAAAGAACCGCAGGCCGGTCGTCGGCAGATCATATAGGTGGCTGTACGTGTGCGCAAGCAATTCATTGGACTTTTTCGTTGCCGCGTACAGGCTGACCGGATGATTCACGCCGTCCTCCGGCGAGAATGGCATTTTTTTGTTTGCACCGTACACAGAACTTGAAGATGCATAAATCAAATGCTCCACCTGATGATGCCGGCACATTTCCAGAATGTTCGAGAAGCCGACAATGTTGGATTGGATATACTTATCCGGGCGCTCCAGGCTGTAACGCACTCCCGCCTGCGCAGCCAGGTTGATAACCGCCGTGATCGTATATGTATTGAAAATCTCCTGAAGAGCAGCAGTATCAGCCAGGTCTATTTCATGAAAGTGAAAATCGTCGTGTTTTTCCAGCCGCTCCTGTCTGCTATACTTTAAGTTCACGTCATAATAATCGTTATTGTTATCAACCCCGACGACTTCATAGCCCTCTTTCAATAAACGTTCCGCTGTATGCATGCCTACAAAGCCATTACTTCCTGTAACTAAAATCATATTGTGTACCTCCATTATTATTTAATAATTTTTACTTAATATTTTTATTATGTTAATTGTTGCTCCAAGTTAAGAAAACACATCTATCATATAACAAATTTAACTAGTTGTGAATCAAATAAATGGAAATGTTTAAGCACTTACATTTTAAAATGATAATATATAGCGTGTTTAATTCGGTTGATTTTTCTGTAAGATAAAGTAAAATGAGGACGTCGAAAATAATAAGGAGATGATAATAATGAAAACAATGTTAAAAAATATTTATAAAAAGGTCCCGCTTATAAGTCAAAAATTAAAGTGGAAAAAAAAGATAAAAATCATACTGAAAAAAAATCAAATAACAAAACGAGTGCCTAATGAGTATAGAAATGTAATCAATAATTTTTGGATGGAAAACGCAAATACCAATATAAGAAAGGATTGGCATCTCGCCTACAGTAACCTGAACGGAATTAGAGACGAGCGTTATGTGCCAGAAGATATATTTTATACACGGATAGAACCGGCTTTAAACAGACAAGACCTTGTGCCCGCGTATACGGATAAAAATAATTATAAAACTTTCTTGGGTAATTATCCAGAACCTACAATTTTAATAAAAAATAAACATGGGAAATTCTATACAAATAGCGAGGAAAAATTAAATATAAATGAAGCGAAGGAACTTCTCTTAAACAAAGAAGGAGAATTTTTTATTAAACCCAGTATTGATAGCGGAGGAGGAAAAGCAGTAAGTTTAATTCAGGTAGAGAATAAAAAAATTTCGTTAAAAAATAATCCAATTTCTTTTGAAAAATTAGATAAACTGTATGGTCCAGACTACCTGATTCAAAAGAAAATAATGCAGCATAAAAGCTTAAGGGAAGTTCATCCCGATTCTTTAAATACTCTAAGAATAACAACATTAAAGTTAGATAATGAGATAGTGGTTATATCGACAGTGGCGAGATTTGGTAATAAAGGAGAATCTGTAGACAACCAAGCTTCAGGCGGAGTTTCGTGTGGTGTTGACGATAAAGGATTCTTAAAAAAATATGCGGTCGATAAATTAGGCTCAAAATTTAGCGTTCATCCATATACTAATGTGAAATTCGAAGGTATCAAAGTACCTAATTATAAATCAGCTACGGAACTTGTTAAAGATCTGCATTATAAATTGCATTATTTTAACATGGTTTCATGGGACGTGGCGGTAGATTTGAACGCTGAATTAAAATTATTAGAGTTAAATTTACAAGGTCAAGAAATTAACTTTCATCAATTTAATAACGGACCGCTATTTGGGGAATACACTAAAAAAGTTTTTGAAATGATTAAGTAAGAACAAAATAGTGGTTAAATTATTTGCTAATAAATAGGAACAACATTAAGTGTTTAGTAAAGTGAGAAGTGTTGATATACTTACAGTTGGTCTGAAGATGTCTTTCTGTCCATATAACATTGTTTTTTACGAATCTTCGATAGTTAAAACATTGGGGAGCTTTGAAAAGTGTGATACGGTAAATATGAAAAACTTTTATTTACAGTGCTATGTTCAATTTCAATTCGCCATATTTGCATTTTTCTTATTTATAAATTAAATATTTAATAATTTTTTGTTTCAACGAAATAATAATTATAGTAACGACATTCTTTCACTAATATATGACAAAATATACTCCTTAATTTAAGAAGTATTAAATCAAATTAAGAGAATTAATTACTATATTACATAAAGGAGTAAAGAATGCCATGGGTTTAAAGCAAAGACTATTAGCTTTAGTTTTTTTAGATTCAGCTATCGTTATTTTTTCTATATTTATTTGTAATTTTATATTATCGGCGGATATACGTCCTATTAATAGTGTATTGGTCACCAGTGCATTTATTTTATTGATCGTACACCATATTTGTGCTTATTATTTCAAATTGTATAAAAAAGCATGGGAGTACGCGAGCGCAAAAGAAATTAAATCTATTGTTTACGCTGTTACCATTTCTATAGCTCTTACAGGATTAATGCAGATAGTTGTATTTCAGGAATTTTATTTACGCACACTAATAATGACCTGGATGGCGCATGTTATTTTGATTGGCGGTTCTAGAATGGCGTGGCGACTTTACCGGGATGCTTATGGTTCTAGTAATCAAGGTGGAAAGAAGACACTGATAGTGGGCGCAGGTTCAGCAGGTACAATGGTGGCCAGACAGTTAGCGCAGGAAACAAGTTCAGGGCTTTTGCCTGTAGCTTTTCTGGATGACAACTCGTCCAAACTGGGCCTTGAAATTATGGATCTTCCTGTTTATGGAGCAATAAGAGATGTAAAGAAAGCAGTAGAGAAATTTTCGATTGAACACATTATTATTGCGGTACCCTCACTCGAAAGTGAAGAATTAAACCAGGTCGTCAATGTATGTGCAGAAACAAAAGTAAGGACTCAGACATTGCCGCGCATGGAAGACATTATGCTCGGTAAAGTTGAAGTTACACAGTTTAAAGATGTGGACGTAGAAGATCTGCTGGGGCGGGAGCCGGTGAAGTTGGATGTAGAAGGTATAGCTGATTCCATTACTAACAAACGAGTATTGGTAACAGGAGCCGGCGGATCCATTGGTTCAGAAATCTGCCGCCAGATTGCCCGCTTTTCTCCGGAAGAAATTGTGCTGCTTGGGCACGGGGAGAACAGCATTTATTCCATCGAGATGGAGCTTAGAAACAGTCTTCCTGAGTTGAATATCTCTACAGAGATAGCTGATATTCAGGATAAAAGCAAGTTGATGCAGATTTTCGAAGATAGAAAGCCGCACGTGGTATTTCATGCTGCAGCACATAAGCATGTACCGCTCATGGAACGTAATCCTGAAGAAGCGGTGAAAAATAATGCACTGGGAACAAAAAATACAGCCGAAGCTTCAGACCACGCCAGTGTTAACACGTTTGTAATGGTATCTTCCGATAAAGCAGTAAATCCAACCAGCGTGATGGGAGCGACTAAACGCTTAGCTGAAATGATCGTGCAGCATATGGACACGGTAAGCAAAACTAAGTTTGTAGCAGTGCGCTTTGGCAATGTACTTGGCAGTCGTGGCAGCGTTATTCCTTTATTTAAAAAGCAGATACAAAACGGAGGCCCTGTCACCGTTACTGACCCTGAAATGGTCCGTTATTTCATGACGATTCCTGAGGCTTCGAGACTGGTTATTCAAGCCGGAGCTCTTGCGAAGGGCGGAGAAATCTTTGTACTTGATATGGGTGAGCCGGTGAAAATCGTTGATCTTGCGAAAAACTTAATTAAACTTTCTGGTTATACGGTGGACGAAATTGGTATTAAATTCAGCGGTATTCGTCCAGGTGAAAAAATGTATGAAGAGCTTCTTAGTAAAGAAGAAGTCCATGAAAATCAGGTGTACCCAAAAATTTATGTAGGTAAATCAAGTGAAATAAATATCAATGAAGTTATTAATTTCACGAAAAAATGTGAAATGCTCGAGAAAGACGAAATAAAAAAACGAGTGCTTGAAATTGCGAGAGGAGAACATATAGAGCAGAATCATCTTTCAGCAGTCAATAAAAAGGTGAATGCAAATAACTAGAATGACTGGAATTGCTTCGCAAAGAAAAAATAAAGGGTGTTATCATGAAGAAGTATTCAAAATTAAAAAAGATAATAGATTTTGACATAACTTTGATAGCTACAATTGCATTAAGTCCTTTAATTGTGCTGTTGTCGCTACTGATTAAAATGGATTCTAAGGGACCAGTTTTGTTTAAACAAAAGCGTATTGGAAAAAATAAAGTTCCTTTTTATATTTTCAAATTCAGAACGATGAAAATCGAAACCCCCAAAGATACACCAACGCATATGCTCGAAAATCCAGAAAGCTATATCACGAACATGGGTGCATTTTTAAGAAAAACCAGCCTAGATGAACTCCCTCAGCTGTTTAATATTCTAAAAAGCGACATGAGTTTGGTTGGTCCTAGGCCAGCTCTTTGGAACCAATACGATTTAATTGAAGAACGGGATAAGTATAAAGCAAACGCTATAGAACCTGGCCTTACAGGATGGGCCCAAGTGAATGGAAGAGATGAACTGCCCATAGAGATTAAAGCCCGACTAGACGGTGAATACGTAAGTAAACAAAGTTTAACTTTTGATCTTAAAATACTAATTAAAACATTTCTTGGAGTTCTTAAAAGTGATGGTGTTAAAGAAGGAAAAGCTGACTCATAAAAGGAGTATGTGTAAATGAAAAGGCTGCTAATTACTGGGAGCAATAGCTATATAGGAAATAGCTTAATTGAATGGTTAAAACAATATTCTAGTGAATACATAGTAGAAACAATTAGTCTGCGCAATGAGTCTTGGGAAAATACAAATTTCTCCCAATACGATACAGTTTTGCACCTAGCCGGCATTGCCCACGTATCTTCAGATCCAAAGCAAAAAGAACTGTATTATAAAGTGAATCGTGACTTAACTATTGAAACTGCTGAAAAAGCCAAGCAGGATGGTGTGAAGCAGTTTATTTTTATGAGTAGCATTATTGTTTATGGAGGCAGTGTTTTAAATAACGGTATGATCGACAAATCTACAGTGCCCCGCCCTAGAGATTTTTATGGTGATAGTAAATTACAGGCTGAACAAGGTATTGTTTCGTTAGAAAGTGAAAATTTTAAGGTCGCTATAGTTCGCCCGCCGATGATTTATGGTAAGGGTTCAAAAGGGAACTATCCAAAATTATCTAAATTAGCTAAAGCAACTCCTTTTTTCCCAAATATAGAAAACAAAAGAAGTATGTTACATATAGACAATCTTTGCGAATTCATTAGGTTACTAATTGAAAATGAAGAAAAAGGGTTATACTTTCCGCAAAATAAAGAGTATGTAAGAACAAGCGAAATAGTTAAATTAATTTCCCATGTACATAGAAAAAAAATGATCTTAACTAAAATTTTTAATCCTTTAATATTATTGTTAAGAAAAAAAGTCAATTTTTTAAATAAAATATTTGGAGATTTAGTGTATGAGAAAAATATGAGTAATTATAAACAAGAATATAGAATTAGGAATTTAAAAGAAACTATAACAGTTACAGAGTTGGGGCATACCAAATGAAAAAAATTTTAATAACAGTTAATCATGATGTAGTTATTTATAATTTCCGCCTAGAAATTGTAGAAAAATTTTTGTATGAAGGACATCGAGTCATTATCTCCAGTCCCTATGGTGAACGTATAGATGAATTAATTGAGTTGGGCTGTGAATATATAGACGCAACTATTTCTAGACACGGTACAAATATCATGGAAGATTTAAACTTATTTAACTATTATTTAAAAACTATTAGGGAGGTTAAACCCGATGTAGTTTTATCTTTTACCATTAAACCTAATATCTATGGAGGTATTGTTTGCCGGCTATTGAACATACCTTATATTGCAAATATTACTGGACTTGGGACGGCAGTTGAAGAAAAAGGCATAGTCCAAAAAATATCTATATTATTATATAAAATTGCTTTTAAGAAAGTAAACTGTGTATTTTTTCAGAATGAAGAAAATAAAAAATTCTTCATAGATAATAAAATAGCAATCGGTAAACATAAATTACTTCCAGGTTCTGGAGTCAATTTAAAGCGTTTTGATATATTAGAATATCCTAATAAAAATGAAATCCATTTTGTGTTCATTTCTAGAATAATGCAAGCGAAAGGAATAGATCAATATTTAGAGGCAGCAGAATATATTTCAAATAAATATTCAAATGTGAAATTTCATGTATGCGGTTTTTGTGAAGAGAATTACGAAGAAAAATTAGATTCATTAGATAATAAAGGTATTATCAATTACCACGGAATGGTAAGAAAAGTGAAAGATATATTAGCAATAACTCATTGCACCGTTCACCCTACATATTACCCAGAGGGTTTATCAAATGTACTTCTTGAAAGTGCCGCTTCCGGAAGACCTATTATTTCCACGGATAGAAGTGGTTGTAGAGAAGTAATAGATGATAGCATTAATGGATACATTGTTATGGAAAAAAACAGTAATGATCTTATAGCTAAGATAGAAAAATTTATCAATTTAAGATATAGTGACAAAAAAAATATGGGATTAGCAGGAAGAAAAAAAGTGGAAGCTGAATTTGACAGACAAATCGTGGTTAACGCTTACTTGAGCGAAATTGAGAATGTGAGGTGAATAAGTTGAAATATAAAGAACTTATTAAAAATCAAGAAACTAGGATAAAATTGTTAGGTTTATTAGATTTTTTACCGGATAGGTTAATGATTCATTTGCAATATTTCATTAAAATGGGAAAAAAATTAAACTTGAAGTCTCCTAAAAGATTCAATGAGAAAATTCAATGGTATAAATTGTATTATCGTGATCCATTAATGACTAAATGCGCAGATAAATATAGTGTAAGAGAATATGTATCAGCAAAAGGCTACGATTCTATTTTGATCCCATTATATGGTTTATATAGTCGTGGGGAAGAAATCAATTTTCAATCACTTCCCAAGAAATTCGTATTAAAAACAACGAACGGAAGTCATACAAATATAATATGTAAAGACAAAGAAAAATTAGACAAAAATAAAACCATAATGACTTTGAATCAATGGGTGAAAAAAAGAACTGCAAAATTAGGTAGGGAGTGGGCGTATTATAATATTGAGCCTAAAATTATTTGTGAAATGTTACTAGAAGATAACGACAATGAATTCGAGGGTATCAATGATTATAAATTTGTTTGTATAAATGGAAAAGCCGAAATAGTTTGGATTGATATTGATCGATATGAAGACCATAAAAGAAACTTTTACGATTTAGAATGGAAATATTTAAATATTAAAAGCGATGTTCAAAATTATAATGGAGTTATTAAAAAACCTAATAAATTACAGGAAATGAAAGAAATCGCTGAAGATTTAGCTGAAGATTTTCCTCAAGTAAGAGTCGATTTATATTTAATAAACGATAAGATTTACTTTGGAGAGTTAACATTTTATTTGTTAAGTGGCTACGAAAAGTTTTATCCGGATTATTTCGACTACCAATTAGGCGAGAAATTTATTCTGCCGGAAAAAATTAAATAATTTGGAAGGATATTCAATGGGACCTATTAGAGTATTACATGTATTTGGTAATTTAGACACTGGTGGTGCTGAAAGTAGAACGATGGATATATATCGACAAATAGATCGAAGCAAAGTGCAATTTGATTTTTTAGTTCATACTGAAAAAAAAGGATACTTTGAAGATGAAATCAATGATTTAGGCGGCAAAGTATACAGAGTGCCGAGTTTCAGTCCTAGAAACTTTTTTGAATATTTTAAGCAAGTCAACAATTTTTTTAAATTAATATCTAATCATCGAGTAGTACATGGGCATATGTTAACTACGGCATTTATATATCAATTTTTAGCTAGAAAGAATGGAGTGGTTACTAGAGTAGCACATGCTAGAGCTGGAACTAGAGGAGAATTATCTTTTATCAATTTGGTAAAAGAAATACTAGAAAAATTAAGCCGCTTTCAAGTAACTGATATGTTTGCAGTTTCTAAAATTGCTGGCAATAGTAAATTCGGTAAAAGGAAAGTAAGTTCAGGTGAAGTAAAAGTAGTGCCCAATGCTATAAAAGCTGATAAATTTAAATTTAATCAAACTATTAGAGAAAGTATGCGAGAGAAATTCAATGTCGAAAGAGAGTTATTAGTAGGCCATATTGGACGTTTTCAACCTCAAAAAAATCATTTGTTTTTATTAGATATATTTAACGAAATACGTAAAATATATCCCGAATCTTTACTAATATTAATAGGCGACGGTCCATATAAAGAAAAAATAGAAACAAAGATTAAAAAATTAGAGATGAGCAAAAACGTAATTTTGTTAGGAATTCGTTCAGATATTCAAGATTTGCTACAAGCTATCGATGTTTTAGTTTTCCCTTCAACACATGAAGGTTTCCCAGGGGTAGTTTTAGAATCACAAGCTGCAGGGATTCCCTGCATAATTTCTGATCAAATAACTGAAGAAGTAAATGTGACAAACCAAGTGAAATATGTTCCATTGAATGAAGATTCGCATTACTGGGCTGAACAAGTAGTTAACACGTTAAATGAATTTGACAGAAAGGATGGTTATGATCTAATTAAAAATTCAGATTATGATATAAATTCTACCGCTAGATGGTATGAAGAATTTTATTTAAAACGTAGTCATTAATAAGTCTTAAAGCGATTGTTTAAACTAATTAAGTTTTTTAATTCAAATTTAATCAATTTATTTGCTTCACAGAGAATAAGGTGGTAAGTAATGAAAAATATATCAATGCTTGGATTGAAAGTAAGTAAAACAGAAAAATTCTTGATATTTTTCACGGGTTCAACAATAGGTTTAATTGTTTCTTTATTAGCATCTAATGGGCCATTTACACATTTTTCAGAAAACCATGTTTTTGCTTTGATCAAAGTTATTCTATGTATTTTGATTAGTAGTTCAATATTGTATTTTATTGCTAGTACTGTATCTCAAAAATTAATGAATATTGTTTTTCTTGCATTTTTTTTAAGAATTATAACAGTGTTTTTTATGAGTATATTTGGAATTTTACCTTATCAATATGATAACAATTGGGATTTAACGGCTTCTCAGTTACTTCCCAGTTGGCATGCTGGAAATTTTTATTTTGATGTTGGGAATGGGTTTGAACCTTATAGTATATTGACAACTATCATTTATTTTTTATTAGGAGAAAATCCAATTTATATGCAATTATTAAATGCATTTTTTGGCGCCCTAACCATTTATGTTATATTTTTAATTTGTTTGAAGTTGTTCAATAAAAGAGTTGCTTACCTAACATCAATTATTATAGCTTTATGGCCTACCTATATTTTTTTCATTTCGATGCAAATGCGGGAATCTTTAGCTATTTTTTTCATCACATTACTTATATATTTTTTTATAAATTGGCTCAATGATTTCAAAATTAAAAACCTCATTGGGGTATTAATCGCGCTTATTTTCAGTGCTTTAATAAGAGAACAAAATGCAGTATTGGTTACATTAATACTATTTCCATTTGTTATAGTTCATTTTTGGAAGAATTCAAATAAATATCTCAAGATTTTTTCAGTTATTTTTTCTTTTGTCGGTTTAATTATTGCTTTTCTTATCTTGAATGTTTCAGGTTACTTAAGTTATTTAAATTTGAATTACATATCAGAAGAGATGAATTACCGTACAGATGGAGAGACGGCGTATTTAGCGTGGATGAATTACTCTAGTATTTTCGATTTAATCATTTACTCCCCTATTAGATTGATATATTTCGTATATACTCCTTTTCCTTGGCAAATAACAGATTTTCAACAAGCGATAAGTTTTTTAGAAAGCATTGTATTAATAATAATGACTTTTTACATTTTAAAAAATATTAAAAAAATAATAAATTATTCTTTATATAAAAAAGGTTTCTTTTTTTTGATAGCTTTTTGTCTTTTAGGATTAATCGCTAATGGTTTAATTGATTCTAATGTAGGTACAGCTATAAGGCATAAACTACAATATTTATACCTTTTTATTATCTTGTTCGTTGCTGCCTGGGATTATAACAAAACTAAAGTACTGAATGAAAAAACGAGATATAATAGTGATTGAGAACTTAGTTTGATTTAAGTTCTACGTTAGGTAAAAGAGAGTGGTAAATTGTTAATTAAACATTCGATAATATACTTTATAGGGAAATTAATTCCAGCTATTTTAAGTGTTTTAGGAGTCGTAATTTATACTAGACTAGCTTCCCCAGACAGTTATGGCTTGTTTTCCCTAATTACTGTAATAGTTAGTTTAGTAAATATTTTGTTTTTTCAATGGTTAAGATCTAGCTTTTTAAAATTCTATAATAATAAAGACCAAATAGAAAAATTTAATAATACTTTTTTTCAATCACATATAAAGGTGTTATTAATAGTTGGTTCGATAGCCATGATATTAAGTATAATTTTTGAATATTATTTTTCAATTGGTGTTTACTTCTTTTTCGGTTTCCTAATGATGGTTTTGTTATCTGTTTATGAGATGTTTATTATATACTATCGTTCCAGGTTACAACCTAAGATCATTTCTCAAGTTCAAACTTTAAATAAATTTTTGACAATAATTGTTACAACAATTTTGCTTTTTTATGGAGCTGGGGTGGCGGGCTTATTAATTGGAGTCGCTAGTGGGAATTTATTAAGCATATTGATATTTTATTTTAAGTCAAATTTAGAAATAAGAAAATTTTCTAGAGATGTGAATCAAGATACTAAAAAAGAGATACTAAAATATGGCTTACCAATTACTTTTTCTTTTGCACTTGGAGTAGCTATGCAAAATATAGATAAATTAATGATTTCTGCTATATTAGGTTTAAATGCCAATGGGAATTATGCAGTAAGTTATGATTTGCTACATAATTTGCTTTACATGATAATGACCTCTATTTCTTTGGCCGGACTTCCATTAATTTTCCGTAAAATCAGTGAGAAAGGAGAAAAAGAAGGTAAAAAGCAATTTTATAATTATTCAAACATGCTATTTTTTATATCTATCCCTTCTGTAATTGGTATGATTGCTATAATAGAAGAATTTAAAAATGTTATGATAGGCAGTGAATACAATATACCTAGTGAATTACTTATACTGATAGTATTTGCTACTTTGTTTCAAGGATTGAAAAGCTATTATTTTGATATTGGTTTGCAAATATCTGGAAAAGCTAAATACTTTTTTCTGCCTTCTTTAATAGCAATAACTATAAACATTGTTTTAAATTATTTTTTACTTAATAGTTATGGGATCAATGGTGCTGCATTTGCTACAACTGCTTCATTTTTTATAGCTATGTTGCTAAGCTTTTTTTACCAAAATAAAGTTTATAAGGTGAAAAAACCATGGATGAATTTAATGAAAATAACTATTTCCTCAGGAATAATGTATTTATGCATATATTTTGTGGGAATAAATAACTTAATAATTTCGTTACTTGTGAAAATTATCTTAGGTGCAATAATTTACTTGTTAGTAAGCTTGTTATTGAATTCTGTGAATACAAAAGAGCTGTTGAAAAATCAATTAAGAAAACAATTAAAAACAAACAATTAATAATTTAAAAGTTAATTTGATTGGATAAGGGGATTTTATCATGAAAACTATTGTAATAATTAAAGACTACGCGGGATTTGTTAGACAAGATTTGTCACCAAAAATAAGCATAGATTTAAATAAAGTTAAAGCTATTTTAAAAAATAATGGATTCGAAATAGAAGAGTACCAGTACGATGAAATCATAAATAAAAATGTTGACATTAAAGGGAAATACATAATATATTCTAGTTCCCAAAAATTAGAGTACAAAGAATATATAGATGACTTATTATTAGAATTAGCTGAAGAAAATATATTAATACCAAAATATGAAATATTCAAAGCTCATGAAAACAAAGGTTATCAAGAATTACTAAAAAAGAAAAAAAATATATCTTCATTGAATGCTATCTATTTAGCAACAGAAAAAGAATTTGAAAAATATTCAAATAAAATAAAATACCCTGCCGTATTTAAAAGATTATCTGGCGCAGGTGGTATAAACGTTTTTAAAGTTAATAATTCAAAAGATGTGAAAAAATTATTAAAAAAATATAATAAGCCACAGAACTTTTTAAGTTTTAAATTTAAAAAATTTTTAAAATCGTATATATTTAGAAAGTATTCCGAGTTCAAAAAAGAAAGCACTTATATTGGAAGATACGTTCTTCAAGAATGGGTGCCTAATCTTGAAGAAGACTGGAAAGTGCTAGTTTTTAACGAAAAATATTATGTATTGAATAGAAAAGTAAAAAAAAATGATTTTCGTGCAAGTGGGAGTGGGAAATTAGGCTTTATAGATCCCCCTGAAGGTCTTTTAGATTATTCAAAGGAAATCTATGAGAAACTAGACGTTCCCTTTGTATCTTTAGATATTTGTTATGACGGTGAAAAGTTTTATTTAGTGGAATTTCAAGGCACACATTTTGGGCCATATACTATTGTGAAATCTCCCTATTATTTTACTATGAAAAATAAAAAATGGGAAAAAATTGGTGGGAGCTCTGATTTAGCTGAAGAATACACTAATAGTATTATTAGTTATTTAAATAAAACAGTAAATTAAGTTGGAATTTTGCACGCTATTAAACACATTAGTATAAATAAAATATAAATGTGTCTTTTGTTAGATGATATTACTAGTATAAATAAGGATAATGCATTAATTACCAGTCAATGGTATAGTTTAATTTAGAAAGAAGTTATTAAATATCTTGGGCGTGAAGATAGTTTAAAATTATTAATTATGTTTAAGTATGGAGGAAATCATGGAAGAAAATATTAGTATTCAAGAATTGTATCAAGTGTTAAAAAAAAGAATAGTTTTTATCCTGTCTATTACGTTAATTGCCGTAATTATAAGTGCTATTGTTACGTTTTTTATTTTGACACCGAAATACGAAGCCTCCACCCAAATTTTAGTTAATCAATCTCAAAATGGAAACGAAGAAATATCTTCTACAGACTTGCAATCAAGTAGAGAACTTGTGAGTACATATAACATTATTATGACTAGTCCAGCTATTTTAGAGCCAGTAATAGAAGAAACCAATTTTGATGGCTCTACTTCGGATTTACAAGCTAAAATTAATGTCGAATCTGAAGAAGAATCTCAAGTAGCTACTGTTACGGTTAATGATACAAACCCGCAAAAAGCAGTGTTATTAGCAAATACTTTAGCCCAAACTTTTGAAAATGAGATCCCGAACATAATGGATGTAGACAATGTAAGTGTTCTATCTGAAGCTTTAAGCGAAGATACTAACGCCCCGGTATCACCTCAACCTATATTAAATTTAGGAATAGCATTAATAATAGGTTTAATAGTCGCGGTAAGTCTGGCTTTTGTACTAGAATTCCTCGATAAGTCGATCAAAAGTGAACAAGATATAGAGAAAAATTTAAAACTTCCTATTCTTGGTACTGTTCCAATTATGCCTGAGAATGAAGTTAATAATTCGTTAAACAATAAAACAAATTCCAGGTCTAATATCCGTGAAAAAGATCGCAAAACTTCATAACTATAAACTTTAATTAAATATGTTGGAGCAAAAAGGGTTATTCTTAAAAATAAGATAATCCTTTTTAATTTTCAATTTTATTTATTAAAATGAGTCAAAATATAAATTGACACCGCTTTCAAAATACTGTTTAATAAATACTAAGTTAATTAATTTACTTTACTAACTTTTGAAAACGCTTTAATATATTCTACATACACGACTTTCAAAAGCTGGTAATACACTTGAGGGGGATGGGTTCATGAAAACATCATATTGGAAATTGGCAGTAGCGGGGGCAGCGTCGGTAGGTCTGTTAACGGCATGCAGCGGAAACAGCGGGGGCGGAAGCGGGGACAGCGGCGGTGATGGCGGAGGCGGCGACGGTGAACTGAGTGGCGAAGTGGAAGTATGGTCGTGGAACGTGGCAGCGTCGTCCCTGGAGCAGGCGGCTGAGCAGTTTATGGAAGAGCATCCGGACGTGGAAATTACAGTCCAGGACAGCTCGACCGATGACGTGTACGAGCGGCTGACGGTTGGTCTTGGCTCCGGCGGATCCGGCCTTCCGGACGTGGTTTCGCTTGAATCGTCCCAGCTGGAAAACTACAAATCCCAATTTCCGGATGGATTCATGAACCTCTCGGAAAACGGCTTTGACGAGCACGCGGACAAATTCACCGAATTTAAAGTGGATGCCGCGCAGGATGAAAACGGCGACTTTGTTTCGATGCCGTGGGACATCGGCCCGGCCGGTGTATTTTACCGGGTGGATCTGTTTGAAGAAGTCGGGGTGAATCCGGACGATATTGAAACGTGGGATGATTACGTGGCCGCCGGTGAAAAGGTCGTGGAAGAGACGGACGCGTTCATGCTGCCGGTGCAGGTGACCTCCGATGATTCCCCGTACCGCGTGTTTTTGAACCAGCAGGGGGTCAACTACTTTAACGAGGACGGCGAAATCCAGCTCGATACGGACGAAGCTCAGGCAGCGATGGACCTGATGGCGGAAATGAGCGAGAAGGAATTAATCTATAACGCTAACACCTGGGATGCAATGGTCGGGGCAACTGTAAACGGCGATGTGGCTTCGGTTCCGACAGGCGCCTGGTACAGCGGAACCATTATGGATCAGGCTCCGGACATGAGCGGGCAGTGGGGCGTCATGGAGCTGCCGACGTTTGAAGAGGGCACGCCGCAGGCAGCCAACTCCGGCGGATCCAACCTGGCGGTACTGGAATCCTCGGAAAACCAGGACGCGGCCTATGCGTTCGCCGAATACTTTACAACCAATGAAGACGTACAAATTCAGGCCTTTGAAGAGTACGGACTGTTCCCGTCGCTCACAAGCACGTATGAGGATCCAATCTTTGAAGAGCCGGTGGAATACTTTAACAATGAACCGGTTTACGGCCTGCTTGCTGATACGACCGAAAACATTGAACCTCCGGTCTACAACTCCGACATCCCGCGGGCGGAAGATGTGATCATGGACGCGCAGTCCTCGGTCATTCTCGAGGGCAATGATCCTAGCAAGGTCATGAGCAACGCGGTCGAACGGCTGGCCAGTGAAACCGGCCGGGAAACATCACAATAATGAATGAAGGGGAGAGCGCCTGCTCTCCCATTTTTATAAGGAGGTCCAATATGTCGAACATGGAAAACGTCAATTCGGAGCACGCCCAAGAAAAGACGAAAACCAAAAAGAAATGGATTACCCCGAAAACCTTTCCGTACATTCTCGTTTTCCCGGCCGTGCTGCTGTTTGTTGTCTTTACGGTGTATCCGGTCATTTCCTCGTTTCTATTGAGCTTTCAGGCGAGTGAAGGGGGCGTAATGAGCTTTGTCGGCTTCCAGAACTACATACGGCTCTTTAACGACGGGCTGTTTTACCAGTCGCTCATTAATACGTTTACCATTCTGATCATTCAGGTGCCGATCATGATTACGCTCGCGATTCTGCTTGCGGTCATGCTTAATTCAGCACTCATACGCTTTAACGGCTTTTTTCGGGTATCCTTTTTCCTTCCGTCCGTGACGGCGCTTGTTACAGCTTCGATCGTATTTATTATTCTTCTGGACGGCAACTACGGGATCGTCAACTACGTGCTTTCCACGATCGGCCTGGAAAAGGTGTCCTGGCTGAATGACCCATTCTGGGCGAAGGTGTCGATCATGCTCGTCGTTACGTGGCGCTGGACAGGCTACAATATGGTTATCCTGCTCGCCGGCCTTCAGAACGTCTCCCAGGATCTGTACGAGTCCGCTAGCATTGACGGCGCCGGCAAGGTGCGCCAGTTTTTCTACATTACCCTGCCGCAGCTGAAGCCGGTTATCCTGTTTACAGTCGTGCTTTCGACCATCGGTACGCTCCAGCTGTTTGACGAGCCGTATATTTTGACGAACGGCGGACCGAACAACAGCACCCTGACGGTTATTATGTACCTGTATGACCAGGGCTTCCGCTACTTTGACTTCGGCTACGCTTCGGCGATTGCTTATGTGCTCGTAATTATTATCGCTGTATTGTCCTGGATACAGCTGAGACTTGGGAGTGATCGGGATTGAGTACTTCAACAGCCAATACGCCAAAAAAACATCTGTCGAAAAAAATCGTGCTGTATGTCCTGCTTGCAGTAGGCGTCATTATCTCCATTTTTCCGTTCTACTGGATGGTGATCGGGGCAACCAATCCGTCGGGCGAGATCTTCGGGATTCCGCCGTCGCTGCTTCCCGGCACGTACCTGATCGAGAACTTTATCAACTTAAATGAATCCATCGGCATTCTGCGCGTCGTATTTAACTCGCTGTTTATTGCCATTTCGTTTACCGTGCTCAGCCTGCTCATATGCAGCGCGGCGGGCTACGCGTTTGCGAAGTTTAAGTTTAAAGGCCGCGACGTCATTTTCTTCGTGCTGCTGCTGTCGATGATGATTCCGTATCACGTAACATTAATTCCATTGTTCCGGATCTTCGTGGAGCTCAACTGGCTGAACACGTACCAGGCGGTCATTCTGCCACAGCTCGCGTATCCGTTCGCGATTTTCCTTATGCGCCAGAACATGCAGGCAATCCCGACGACGCTTCTGGAGGCTGCGCGGGTGGACGGCGCCGGGGAGTTCCGGATCTTCTTTAAAATTGTGCTGCCGACGATGCGTCCGGCACTAGCGGCTGTCGCGATCTTTTTGTTTATGTTCCAGTGGAACAACTTTATCTGGCCGCTCGTCGTGTTAAACTCCGGCGAAATGTACACGCTGCCGGTGGCGCTGTCGAGTCTGGTTGGCCTGTCAGACATTGATTACGGGCAGATTATGCTCGGGGCAGCCATTTCCGTCGTACCAATCATGGTCTTCTTCCTGGTTCTGCAGAAGCAGTTTATTGCCGGGATTCTCGGTGGTTCGGTCAAGGAATAGGTTTCTGAAAAGCAAAAATACTACAGCGGTGAAAGGATGATTCCTGTTGGCACGCGACTACCAATCCATTTTCCCCAAGCCGGGAACGCTTCTGCACGGGGCGGACTACAACCCCGAGCAGTGGCTCGATTATCCCGACAAGCTTGAAGATGATATCCGGCTGATGAAGGAAGCCAAATGCAACGTTATGTCGGTCGGCATCTTTTCCTGGGCGAGCCTGGAGCCGGAGGAAGGGACGTTTACGTTCGGCTGGCTTGACCAGATTCTCGATCAGTTCCAGGCGAACGGCATCTACGCCTTTCTGGCATCGCCGAGTGGTGCCCGGCCCGCGTGGATGTCGGAAAAGTACCCGGAGGTGCTGCGGGTAAACGAGCACCGGCAGCGCAACCTGCACGGGCTGCGCCATAATCACTGCTATACGTCGCCGGTCTACCGGGAAAAGACAGAACAGATGAACACCCGCCTCGCCGAACGCTACGCCCATCACCCGGCGGTGATCGGGCTACATATTTCAAACGAATACGGCGGCGAGTGCCACTGTCCGCTCTGCCAGGCAGCGTTTCGCAAGTGGCTGAAAAACAAATACGGTACGCTCCAGCAGCTGAACCATGACTGGTGGACGACGTTCTGGAGTCACACGTATTCGTCCTGGGAACAGATTGAATCCCCGGCGCCGCACGGCGAAACGATGGTGCACGGGCTGAACCTGGACTGGAAACGGTTTGTTACCGACCAGACGATTGATTTTTATGAGCACGAGCTCCGTCCGTTCCGCGAAGCCAACCCGAAGCTGCCGGCAACCGCCAACTTTATGGAGGCCTTCGACGAACTGGATTATGCCAAATTCGCTAAAGTCGTCGATTTTATTTCCTGGGATTCGTACCCGACGTGGCATTACGCGGCTGATGACACGGATCTTGCTGCCTGGGTAGGCATGAACCATGACTGGTTCCGGGCAATGAAGGACGGCGAGCCGTTCTTTCTAATGGAAAGCACGCCGAGCACGACCAACTGGCAGCCACTCAGCAAGCTGAAAAAGCCGGGGGTGCATATGCTCTCATCCCTGCAGGCAGTCGCCCACGGCTCCGACTCGGTGCAGTATTTTCAGTGGCGGAAAAGCCGGGGCTCGAGCGAAAAGTTTCACGGCTCGGTGGTGGATCACGCCGGCCATAGCGAGACGAGGGTGTTCCGGGAAGTCGCTGAGCTTGGCCAGGCGCTCGAAGCCGCGGGAGAGCTAGCGGGAACGACGGTGCAGCCGGAAGTGGCGGTGATTTTTGATACCGAAAACCGCTGGGCAGTCAAGGACGCCCAGGGGCCGCGAAACAGCGGCATTCATTACGAAGCCACTGTGAAGGATCACTATAAGGCGTTCTGGAAGCAGGGTGTGCCGGTGGATGTGATTGGTATGGACAAAGACCTGTCGCCATACAAAGTGCTTGTTGCCCCGATGCTGTATATGGTGCGAGAAGGCGTGGGCGAAAAAATTGCCGAGTTTGTGAAAAACGGCGGCACGCTGATCACCACGTACTGGTCCGGCATTGTGGATGGACACGACCTGTGTTTTCTGGACGGGTTTCCGGGACCGCTCCGCGAGGTGCTCGGCATTTGGTCCGAGGAAATCGACAGCCTCGGCGACGGCGAAGAAAATACCATGATTAAGCGGGCAGACGTGCCGGAGCTCGGGGGCGAATACACGCTCACCGAGCTGTGCGACCTGATTCACACGGAAGGGGCGGAGGTGCTGGCTGCGTACCGGGACGATTTTTATGCCGGGCGGCCGGCACTTACCCGAAACCGTTACGGGGGCGGGCAGGCGTATTATATAGCCGCCCGCCCGGAGGAATCATTTTACGATGATTTCTACGCCTCCGTCCTGAGGGAGAGCGGGGTCGAACGTCTGGTGGACGTGCCGCTTCCGCATGGTATGACTGTCCAAAAACGCGAAAACAACAGCCATCAATACCTGTTTGTCTCCAACTTCAGCGAGCAAAAGCAGAGCCTGACGTCCAAGAAACTGACCGGAACGAACCTGGTGAGCGGGGAAGCAGTTCATGAAACGCTCACGCTCCCACCGCGCGGCATCACGATTATTAAACAGTCCAAGTAGGAGGCATTGTTATGCAAAGAGATTGGGAAGACTTAACCACGCTGCAGCGGAACCGCCGGGCGGCCCGGGCCTCATTCGTATCACAGAGCGAAGCGGGAGGCGCGCGGAACGTCACGCTGCTGAACGGTGACTGGAAATTTCACTATGCACCGTCGCCGGAGGAGGCACCGGAAGGCTTTCATGCACCGGACTTTTCCGATGCAAACTGGGATACGCTCGCCGTGCCGTCGCACTGGCAGCTGCACGGCTACGGGCGTCCGCATTACACAAACGTGATTTATCCGTTTCCGGTGGACCCGCCAAACATTCCGTCCGAAAATCCTACCGGAAGCTACCGGCGGACCTTTGAACTGGCGGAGGTGCCGGAGGGCCACACGGTGCTTTTGGCCTTTGAAGGCGTCGACAGCGCCTTTCACGTCTGGGTGAACGGCCAGTTAGCCGGCTACAGCCAGGGCAGCCGGGTGCCAGGTGAATTTGATGTGACGGAGCTTGTGAATGCCGGCACCAATCATATCGCCGTGCGGGTGTACCAGTGGTCGGACGGCAGCTACATCGAAGACCAGGATATGTGGTGGATGAGCGGCATTTTCCGCGACGTGTCCGTGCAGGTGAAGCCGCCCGTCTATGTGAATGACTTTTTCGTTCGTACTCTGCTCGACGAGGAGTACCGGGACGCGGTCTGCCGGATAGACGTGCACACAAACCGGGCGGAGGAAGCCTATACGGTCGACGCCTATCTGTATGACGGGGCAGAAGAAATCGGTACGGCGCAGCTGCCGGCGGACAGCTCGGGAACAAGCGCGGATATGCACGTAGCGAATCCAAACAAATGGTCGGCGGAGTCGCCGTATCTATATCAGCTCGTGCTCGTGGTACGAGACGACAGCGGGGAAGAAGTGGACCGGGTTGTCCACGACATTGGCTTCCGATCTGTCGAACTGAAGGGCGGTGTCTTTCTCGTGAACGGCGTGCCGATTACGCTGAAGGGTGTAAACCGCCACGACCACGATCCGGAAACCGGACGGGCGGTGAGTGCGGCACGCATGGAAGAAGACGTGCTGTTAATGAAGCAGAACAATATTAACGCCGTGCGCACCGCGCATTATCCGAACGCGCCGGCCTTTTACGACCTGTGTAACCGTTACGGACTGTATGTGATCGATGAAGCAGACCTGGAGTGCCACGGCTTTGATGTGATAAACGACTGGAGCCAGCTCAGCCAGGATCCGGAATGGAAAGAGGCCTATCTGGACCGGATGGTGCGGATGGTGGAACGCGACAAAAACCACCCGTCGATCATCATGTGGTCGCTTGGCAATGAGTCCGGCTTCGGCCCGAATCACCAGGCAATGGCCGACTGGGCGAAGGATCGTGACCCGGGGCGTCTCGTGCACTATGAAGGCGAAACACGCCAGCTGATGAATGAAGCAGCGGTACGGAATCAGCCGGATCAGGACCCGACCGCCTCCGACGTGTTTACGACCATGTACACAAGTGTCGAAGTGATGGACCGGCTCGGGGCACGCACGGATTATGAAAAACCGCACATTCTGTGTGAATACGCGCACGCGATGGGTAACGGTCCGGGCGGGCTGAAGGAATACTGGGAAGCGATCCGCCGCCACGACCGGCTTCAGGGCGGGTTCGTCTGGGAATGGATCGACCAGGGCATTTTAAGTACGACGGATGATGGTAAGAAGTATTTCGCTTACGGCGGCGACTTCGGGGAATATCCGCACGACGGCAACTTCGTCATTGACGGTCTGTTGATGCCGGACCGCACACCTTCCCCGGCGCTCCGGGAATACAAAAAAATCATCCAGCCGATCTGGATGGAAGCGGATAATGAGGGGAATTACCGGATCGTGAATGAGTATGATTTTCTCGGCACGGAACACCTCGCGTGGCACTGGCAGGTGAAAATCGACGGCACCACTGTTCAGGCAGGCGAGCTCCGCGGTATTGAAGTACCGGCGCGCACGTCGCAGCTGCTCAGTATTCCGTATGAAACCGTGGAAGCTGAAGCCGGCGAAGAGGTAGTGCTGTCGGTGGAATGCTCGCTGAAGGAAGACACACCGTGGGCACCGGCGGGCCACGAAATTGCCTGGAGCGAGCACGTGCTGCAGGAGGCAGTGCTTCCGGGTGACATGCCGGTCGAAAGCGACAGTGCATCTGCGCTCACGGTGACAAGGACGCCCACGGAATGGATTATTTCCGGGGAAATAACGCACCTCGCGTTCTGCAGGCAGACGGGCAGAATGAACGCATGGACGCACAACGGGGAGCCGCTGATCGAGCACGGGCCGAAGCTGAATCTGTGGCGGGCGCCGATTGATAATGACCGCTGGGGGCAGAAGGAATGGAAGCCAGTACCATCGGAGACCACGTGGAAATTGTCCGGGCTCCATTATCTGCTTACGCGGACAAAAAAAGTCGAAGTGACCGAACACGGCGAAGTGGTGTATGTGGCCGTTCAGGAAAGCGTCGCGCCCCCGGGGCTTGCGTGGGGGATGGATGTCGATTGGACATATATTATTGCGCCCTCGGGGACGGTGGATATAGATGTTTCTGTGGTGCCGCACGGCGATTATCCGGAAACACTGCCCCGGATCGGCATGGAATGGACGGTGCCTAAGTCGATGCAGCAGGTGGACTGGCTCGGCCTGGGGCCGGGAGAGGCTTATCGCGATAGCCGGCAGTCGGTGCGCCGCGGCTCCTGGTCGTCCCCGGTGCCGGAGCTGATGACGCCGTACATTTTTCCGCAGGAAAATGGAAACCGCCACAACGTACGCGAAGTAACCATCAAAGGAGGAGCTGTATCGCTAACGGCGGAGGCCCGCGGCGAGCGCTTTGACTTTACAATTCAGGAGTATACCCGGGAAAATATGGAACAGGCCCGTCACCGTCATGAACTGGTGAAAGCGGACTATGTGACGGTGCAGCTCGACCACCAGCAGCACGGGCTGGGTTCAGCCAGCTGCGGCCCGGATGTGCTGGAGCCGTACCGGCTGTACACCGAGCCTTTCCATTTTCAGCTGCGTCTGTGTGGGGAATAGGACATAGAAAATCCGCGCAGGTTCTATGCATTGCATCAGGGCACGTGGAAGAAGAACCAGGGGCCGCGAAACGGGGGAAACAGTTATGCAAACCGGCAGTTTTCAATGGATGAAGTCCATTAATAAATCGATTGTCTTAAATAAAATCCGTAGCGAGGGCCCGATCTCACGTGCTCAGATTGCGAAAGAAACAAATCTGACGCCGCCGACGGTAAGCGCGAATGTGCGTGAGCTGATCGAGCAGGGCATCGTCAAAGAAAGCCGTCTCGGCGATTCCCAGGGCGGCCGGAAACCGACGATGCTTGTGATCAACAGCAGCGATTTTTATATTATCGGCCTCGACGCCGGTCCGACAGAAGTGGAATTCGGCCTTGCCGACCTGTCCGGCACAGTCATTCATCACCTGAGAGCAAACATTAACCTGATGGAGGAAACGGCGTTTTTGAATGTCGTGAAAAAAGGGATCCATGATTTACTGAATGAAATACCGCTCATGCGGGATAAAGTGATCGGTATCGGTGTGGCCATGCACGGAGTCGTCGATATTTCGACAGGAACCTCGTTGTTTGCGCCGAACCTGCATCTTCGAAACATACCGATTAAAGAAGAACTGGAAAAGGAATTTGGCTTTCTCGTTAAAGTGGAAAACGATGCGCGCGCCATGGCGCTCGGTGAAGCCTGGTTTGGGAGCGGTGAAAATGTTACGAGCATGGTCGCGGTGAACGTTGGCCGCGGAATCGGCTCGGGCGTCGTGATCAATGGGGAGCTCTACCACGGGGAATACGACATCGCCGGGGAGCTTGGGCATATGGCAATTGACGTGCACGGCCGCCGCTGTGCGTGCGGAAGCAACGGCTGTCTGCAGACAGTCGCTTCCGGCCCGGCGGTTGCGGAGCGGGCTGTGGAAAGCTTAAAAAATCATTCCGAGAGCAAGATATGGGAATTAATCGAGGGCGACCTGGGGCGTGTGAGCGGAGAAATCATATTTACCGCCGCTGAGGCGGGGGATCCGCTCGCAGCCGACATTCTCCGCCAGACCGGCGAATATCTCGGCATCGGGCTCACTAATCTGATTCATATTATCAACCCGACCAAAATCATTATCGGCGGCGGGGTCTCAGCCTCCGGGAAGTACGTGCTCGACCAGATCCGGCAGACCATTCAGGAGCGTGCTCTCACCCAGCAGGCCAAGCAGACGAAAGTCGTCATTACCGAATTCGGTAGCCAGGCAACGATGCTGGGCGCGGTGGCGCTGCTGCTCGTGGAACTGTTTCAGCCGCAGTGAAGTAAGCTTTTCTCATAAAACATTCACCATTCATGTCTAAATTTCCTTTCTTCTGGGAATAGATGGAGGAAAGGAGTTGTCACTGATGAGAAACACATTCATTGCTGCTCAGATACGTTCGGATCGTTGGGAAGACATCGGATCTCTTTTTCGTGATAGTGCAATTGTTAACTTTGAACAGGCGAAGGAGCGAAAGGAAGGATTACTTATTCCTTTTTTCTACGATGAATATATGATGTGGAAGCCGGAAACGTACGAGCTGCTGGAAGAACTGCAGGGACGTCCGGTACACATAGAGGAGCTTGCCTCCTGCCGTTTGACCGGTTTTCGGCACGAATTGGTTCTTTCGATCACCGATTGGGAAATCACCCCGGAAGGCATTATGGCCAGGCAGTACCAGAACCACGAAAAAACGACACCAAATGTGCAGCTGATATAAATGAGAGAAGGCAGGACCCGGTTCGGGTGCTGCTTTTTTCGTGCAGGCCGCATATCGTTTTCAATGTCAGGTTCATGTTAGACTGAAATAGAATATTTTAGGATAGAAAGGGACGGAAGACGCAACAGTCTTTCGAGGTCATTGCTTTATGAATTCACGTGTTTACTTACTGGCGGTGTCGGCGTTTATCGTCGGCATGGTCGAGCTGATTATCAGCGGCATTCTTCCGCTCATTTCGGACGATTTAGGGGTTTCTATTGCGATTGCGGGCCAGCTGATTACAATTTTTGCCCTCGTGTTTGCGGTGGCAGGGCCGCTACTTTTGTCATTTACGTCCAACGTGGAGAGAAAAACCGTCTACATGTGGGCGCTTGCGGTGTTTGCCATCGCGAATATCGGTGCAAGCTTTGCTCCGACGTTTGCGGTGCTGATGGCCGCCCGGTTTGTGACAGCGGCCAGCGCCGCTCTCATTATCGTGCTCGCACTCACGATGGCACCGAAGCTTGTGGAAGCCAAATACCGCTCCCGCAGCATCGGACTCGTCACGATGGGCGTGAGCTCGGCGCTCGTGCTCGGGGTGCCGCTCGGCGTGCTTATCGGCGAGGCGTTCGGCTGGCGGATCATCTTTGTCATGATCGCAGTGCTGACGGTGCTGATCGGTGCGCTCATGGTCCGCTTTCTGCCGCGCATGCAGCCGGAGCAGGTGGTCACGGTCGGCCAGCAGATCCGCTCGCTCAAAGATATCAAGATCGTCGGCATTCACAGCGTGACGCTGCTCGTGCTTGCGGGCCACTACACGCTGTACGGCTACTTTAATCCGTTCATGCAGGAAACGATGGGGCTGAACTCGTTCTGGATCAGCGCCATGTTCTTCATCTTCGGTGCCGCTGCGGTCTCCGGCGGAGGCGTCGGCGGCTGGCTGACCGACCAGTTCGGATCCAAAAAAATGTCGCTTACGTTCATCGCATCGTTTGCGGTGATCCTATTCATCCTGCCGTTTGCGACAAACTCGATGGCTCTCTTTATCGCAGCTGTCATCATCTGGGGTATTCTCAGCTGGTCGATCGCCCCGGCGCAGCAGAGTTATTTGATTGCAGTCGCCCCGGAAACGTCGGACATCCAGCAGAGCGTCAACACATCGGCGCTCCAGGTTGGTATTGCGATTGGTTCCATTCTCGGCGGCATCGTCGTGGAACAATCCGTCGTCGCAGCCACCTCCTGGGCCGGAAGTGCACTCGTCGTAGTCGCCATGGGAATTGCGCTGATGGCGTACCGGGCGCCGCGCGTGCGGGGGAGTGAAGCGAAAACGTAAACGATCAGAAAAAACAATTGAAATTCAGCCCAAAAACAGCTATGATAAAGATGTTCATAAAGCTGTAACATTTAAACATCGCGGCAGCGGTCCTGTTGGCGGTTTTAAATGAGTATAATCTTGGAAACGATTACATTGGTATTTCGGCAGAGGTCCTGCCTGAAGCTAAGCGTCGTTCTGTTTTCGTCTGGGGATTTTTCTCCCGGCGGCACAGGCGGCGCTTTTTTTTATTACATATTGGGGAGTGAGAAAGATGAGTAAAACAAAAAACCGCTGGCTGATTGCGCTCGCGGCTGTCGGGATTCATATTTCCATCGGCTCGGTCTACGCCTGGAGTGTCTTCACCAATCCGCTCATTAACACGTATGGCTGGAATTTAAGCGCGGTGTCGCTGACGTTTAGTATTGCGATTCTGTTTCTGGGGCTTTCGGCCGCCTTTATGGGCCATTTCGTTGAAAAGCACGGGCCGCGGGTGTCGGGAATGGTGGCCGCGAGCTTTTTCGGCTTCGGCATGATCGGATCCGGGGCGGCGACGATGCTGGAGTCCCTGTGGCTGTTGTACATAACGTACGGAATACTTGGCGGGATTGGCCTTGGCATCGGCTACATTACCCCGGTGTCGACGCTTGTGAAATGGTTCCCGGACCGCCGGGGGCTCGCGACCGGCCTTGCCATTATGGGATTTGGCTTTGCGGCCATGATCGCAAGCCCGGTGATGGCGTCTCTCATTGAAGGCGTCGGTATTCCATGGACGTTTTTCATTTTGGGGGCCGTGTATTTCACGGTGATGATGAGCTCGGCGCTGTATCTCGAGCGTCCGCCGGAGGGCTACATGAAGGAATACGCAGCTGCTGGAAAACAGAAACCGGACATGGCGCAGCTGACGGCGAATGAAGCAGTCAAGACGCGCCGCTTCTGGTACCTGTGGGTGATGCTGTTCATTAACGTGACGTGCGGAATTGCGATTTTATCGGTCGCTTCCCCGATGGCTCAGGAAATTGCCGGGCTGTCGGCGGCCGCCGCGGCAACGACAGTTGGTCTGATGGGCTTTTTCAACGGCGCGGGCCGGATTGCCTGGGCGAGCATTTCCGACTATCTCGGTCGCCCGAATGTTTACACGGCATTTTTCCTGATCCAGATTGTCACTTTCTTTGCGCTGCCGAACCTGACCGTGGCACTCTTGTTCCAGCTGGCACTGTTTTTGATCATGACGTGCTACGGCGGAGGCTTTGCTTCCATCCCGGCCTATATCGGCGATATCTTTGGCACCAAGCAGCTGGGCGCCATTCACGGCTACGTGCTGACTGCCTGGGCGGCTGCCGGGCTTGCCGGACCGCTGCTGGCCTCCTGGATCCGCAGCGTCACCGAGAGCTACGCGCTCACGCTTTCGATTTTTGGCAGCATGTTTATCGTCGCACTTCTCGTATCCCTGCTGATCCGGGTCGACATCCGCCAGCTGAAGCAGGCAAACGCTGAGCCGGCCAAAAAAGAGAGACTTTCGAGTTGATTTTTCCGGCCGCCGGGCATAAAATTTAGAGAGCTTAATATAGTAAAGGTGAAAAAAATGAGCAAATACGAAGCTGAGTTCAGCAACCTGGTCAAAGCATTTCGCAAACGGCATATGGGCAAGGGCCCGGGCAAAATCAGCACGACCTTCTGCAAGCACTGGGCCATCTGTGAGATGGAGGGCAATCTGTCGCCGGTGGAAAAGTTTATTGCCGCCGCGGACAACGGGGAACAGATGCTGCGGGCGGCCCGGACCGAGATGGTCAAGGACATGTACAAAAAGAACCATCCGGTGGAGATGGAGGAATTCCTCGGCAGCACGTTCGTCGATTTGTATGTGGATATTGATATCGAAAAGGACTTTGGCATGTCGATCTTTGTATTCAGTGACAACATTCAGGAGAAATTTACTTAAACATACAGCCGGTTAGGCACTTCGCAGCGACCCTGCAAAAGACTCAACCGCTTTGCGCTCCGGGCGATTCAGGCTCCGGGGCGTGAAGTGGTTTTTTTATTATTACATATAGAGGAGTGGTCAGTTATGGGAGAGACAAAGCATCAGGGACCAATGAAAAAAGCAAAAATGCCGGCACCGGAGCACTGGGTAAGCCCGATTCCGTTCGGGCTCGGCAAAGTAAAGCCAAAGCATATCCGGGATACGATGAAGATTGCCTGGAATAATAAGGACAACCTCGGCTACGCCAAAAATATTATTACAAAGGGCGTCTGTGACGGCTGCGCGCTCGGGGTCTCCGGGCTGTATGACCAGACGCTCAGCGGGCCGCACATCTGTACGACACGGCTGAACGTCCTGCGGCTGAATACGATGCCCGCAGTGGAGGACGAGATTTTAAATAAGGATATTGATGAGCTGCGTGAATACTCGAGCACTGAGCTGCGCGAGCTTGGCCGCGTGCCTTATCCAATGATCCGCCGCAAGGGGGAGCGCAAATTTTCCCGGCTCAGCTGGGATGAGGCCATGGACACGATTGCGGATAAAATGAAAGCACTGGATCCGAAGCAGTATGCGTTTTACCTGACATCTCGCGGTATTACGAACGAATCCTATTACGTGGCTGCCAAGGTTTCACGGTTTCTCGGAGCGAATCATATCGACAACGCGTCGAGAATCTGCCACTCGCCGAGCAAGACGGCGCTCAAGCGCTCCGTCGGCGTCGGAGCATCGACAGCCAACTATCAGGACTGGATCGGCACCGACGTGCTGATGTTCTGGGGGAGCGTGGCGTCCAACAGCTCCCCGGTCTCCACTAAGTACATGCTGGAAGCGAAGAAAAAGGGGACAAAAATAATCGTCATCAATCCGTACCGCGAGCCGTCGATGGATGAGTACTGGATTCCGTCGAATCCGGAGTCGGCACTTTTCGGAACCAAGGTGGCGGATGATTTTTACCAGATTAATATCGGCGGCGACATTGCGTTTATGCACGGCATCATGAAGCACTGGTTCGATATGGAGGAAGAGGCACCGGGTTCCGCGATCAATCATTCCTTCGTCGAGGAGCACGTGAATGGCTATGAGGAGCTGAAGCAGCAGGTTGCTGCTCAGTCCTGGGAGGAAATTACGGCGTCCTCCGGGGTAACGCAGGAGCGGATTATTGAGCTGTCCGATCTGCTCGCCCGCAGCAAAAATGCGGTGTTCGCCTGGGCCCTCGGGCTGACGATGCATTCCTTTGCGACCGACAACATTTCGCAGGTGGCTAATCTCGCGCTTTTGCGAGGTTTTCTCGGACGCCAGTACAGCGGCCTGATGCCGTTTCGCGGCCACTCGAGCGTGCAGGGAAGCGGGGAAATGGGTGCCGACCCGTTTGTGCTTCCGGGCGGTGACTTTAAGGGCGGTAACATCGAACGGATTGAGAAGCTATGGGGTTTTGAGGTGCCGAAATGGCAGGGCGATGTGGTCGGCGTGACGCTTGAAAACATTATGCTCCCACAAGATCACGAACGTAAAATCAAAATGTACTACCTGTCCGGCGGGAATTTCCTTGAGACGATGCCGGATCCGGCCTTTGTAGAACAGGCGCTCTCGGAGCTTGACGTCCGCGTTCATCAGGACATTATCCTGAATACGTCGACGCTTGTGGACGCGAAAGAAGCGGTGATTGTATTGCCGGCTAAAACCCGCTACGAGCAGGAGGACGGCGGAACATCAACGTCGACCGAGCGGATGGTTTACTTTTCCCCGGAAATTGAAGGCAACAAAAATAAAATCGAAGAAGCACGCGCGGAATGGAAGATCTACATTGACCTCGCCAAACGCGTGAAGCCGGAAACCGCCCACCTGGTTGATTTCAAGGACGGCTACGAGGTGCGCGAGGAAATGGCGAAGGCAAACCCGAACTACGACGGTGTCCAGCATTTGAAAAAGCAGGGTGACGTGTTCCAGTGGGGTGGTGCGTGGCTGTGCGAAGGCGGCGTCTGCCCGACACCGGACGGCCGCGGCAATCTGATCCCGGTCGAAATCCCGGATTTAAACCGGCAGCCGGGAGACTTTTACCTCACGACCCGGCGGGGCAAGCAGTTTAATTCAATGGTGTACAAAACGACCGATCCGATCAACGGCGCAGAGCGGTACGATGTGCTGATGAATGAAGCGGATGCCAGAGCCAACCGGCTCACGGACGGCGAAGCGGTGGTGCTGTACAACCGGTACGGTGTGTTCCAGGGCCGGGTACGCATGGCTGATATGGCTCCGGGCAACCTGGGCGTCCATTTTCCAGAAGGTAACTTCCTGCTGCCAAAAGGACGCTACGAGCAGTTTGCAAAGATCCCGGATTACAATATCAGCGTAAAAGTGGAAAAAGCCGAAAAATTCAACGCCCGCAAGGATACCGAGTATCTGGAGAAACGGGTAGATGACCTCGAGGATACGCCGGGCGCGTAATGAAAGACTAATAGTATAAATGAAGAGCTGTCTATTGAACGAGCAGCTCTTTTGGCTTAACTAACTTACTGATTCTGGTGAACAGACGCAGTTGCGTCCCTGCCGTTTGGCCTGATACAGTGCTTGGTCTGCCAGCTCATACAAAGCATGGACGTTTTTTTCGGGCGCCGGGTAGGATCCAACCCCAATGGACACGGTAATGAATTGGGGAGCGGGTTGCCCGGAAAGGATAAACGGAGTGCGGGCGACATCAGTGCGGATACGCTCGGCAATGGTTAACGCGTGGGTTTCGTCGCAGTCATACAAAATCATGCCGAATTCCTCTCCACCGATGCGAAAAGCCACATCATCCGGCCGGATAGAAGCAACAATTACATGGCTGAGCTGCTTTAAAACCATATCGCCCTCAAGATGCCCGTATGTATCATTGATTTGTTTAAAGTAATCGATATCAAGAACCAACAGCGACAGGGGGCGGTTGCTTGCCGGATATTCCTCGGCGGCCTGCCCGAGCAGCTCCTGAAAGGCGCGCTGGTTGTAGAGCGTGGTTAAATTATCCCGGTAGGCCTGGTACTGGTAGCGGTTAAACATCTGGTTCACCTGCGTGAGATGGACAAACATATAAACCGCAATGGCCGTGCCCAAAAGAGAGGCGAAAGAATAAAAAAGAGCCGCAGCTGCCCATTTGTCGAAAGGCAGCAGCTGGGAAAGCAGCAGGGTCATGTACACATTGGTCACAAGCACCATCCAGCCCGCCCGCTGCCAGACGTTTTGAACAAGGGCGTGAATGAGAGCCCCTGAACCAACGCTCAGGCCGAGCAGCAGGATCGCGGGCACGGAAGACATGCTGAAATCCATCAGCAGCCGGCCGAACGCAAGAATACCTCCGGTAATCAGAGTCGGCATCCATCCGCCAAAAACCGCCATCAATGTGACCGGTACAAGGCGTAGATCAATGATGGTCGTTTCGTTCAGTGGAATTGTATATACGAGCAGGACAAGGCCAAGAAAGCCGCTGGCAATGCCGGCGGCCAATTTTTGTTTTACCGGGGAAGACGTGCTTAAAGGCGTCTTATACAATAAACGGTGAAACAAATAGATAAAGGATATGAGAATAGTAATGTTTATAAAAAATCCCGATAGCATAAAATCCTCCACGACTTCATGTTTTCCTGCCCGCAGAAAGGAATGCATCTTTCCGCCTGCGTGCCTGTACAGGCTTTCTTCTCAATCATATCATCTTTATTGCACAAAACCGCTTTTATCAAAAGAAATAGCATAAATGAGTAAAAAGGACATTTTATCAAAAGCCTGCCAGCTGATTATTTAGTACTAACGCGTCCTGATAAATCCAGAACCGAAAATAAAAAAAGCAGGGGTTATTTAAATGCGTTGACTTTCCAACCGATAAATAGTATAGGTTAATCAAGTCTAAATACCTAAAATATGTGGTGGATCACCAGAGGTGAACGTGATGGATATTACTTATGAATCGTACAGCCCCGGACTGGTTGTATTGTCTTTAATAATTGCCGCACTGGCCTCTTATACTGCTTTTCATGCGGCAGGGAGGCTGAAAACGTCGGGGACGAAGCATAAAGCCCTCTGGGCCATGAGCGGGGGCGTCTGTCTGGGCGGGGGCATCTGGTCGATGCATTTTATCGCCATGCTTGCCATCGACATGGGCATGCCTGTAACATACGACCCGCTTTTGCTCGCGCTGAGTATTGTATTTGCGGTAGCAGCAAGCTGGCTCGCTTTTCTGATTCTTCGATTTTTTCAGCCCCGTCTGCTCGTTCATCTTCTGGGAGCCATTTTAATTGGAAGCGGGATTGTATCGATGCACTATGTTGGCATGGCGGCCATGCAGATGGAAGCCGGGATGACGTACAATTCATTTTTAGTGGCGCTGTCTGTAGTGATTGCATTTTTTGCTTCGTTTACAGCTCTGCGTCTGCTTTCGCTCATCCCCCGGGTCCGGAACCGCCTGCGCCAGGAGGCCGGTTTTATTGGCAGCTCACTGCTGATGGGAGCGGCTATTGCGGGCATGCATTACACCGGCATGGCTGCTGCTTCCTTTGAACACAGCAGCGCCGGCATGGCTGTGGCCGGCCCGGAGGCGGTAAATGCCGATCTGCTGTCCATTTTCATCGGCATCGGAATTATGGGCATTTTGATCATTACGACAATCGTTGCGGTTTTTGACCGGCAGATGGAATTTAAAAAAGAACAGCTGCATTACATTGACAGCCTGTATCAGACTATTATTCATTCGGCGAACGACGCGATTATCACGTCGAATATGGATATGTTTATTATTTCCTGGAACCAGGCCGCCGAGCGGATTTTCGGGCACCGGGCAGCAGATATCGTCGGTCAATCGCTTTCGATTATTGTACCGGACGCTTACCGTAAACGAGTGGAATACTTTCATAAAAACGGTGAAGAAGTACAAAGCGGCTCACTCGTGGAGCTGGAGGGGGTTCACCGGGACGGCTACACGTTTCCGCTTGAGCTCTCTTTTTCCCGGCAGGAGAGCGGCGGCGAAAATATATATATTGGCATTATCCGGGACATTTCGGAGCGTGCCCGGCAGAATGAGCGTATCCAGGAGCTGATCTACCGGGATGATTTAACCCGGCTGCCGAACCGGCGCATGCTGAACGAGCAGCTGGCTGCCACCATTGACCGGCAGCCGGACAAGAAGCTTGCGGTGCTGTTTATAGACCTGGACCGATTTAAAAATGTCAACGACGTTTACGGACACCGCATCGGCGACGAACTGCTGGTTACCGCCTCTGCACGAATGGCTCAACTGCTGCGGGAGACTGATGTTCTTGCCCGCCAGAGCGGTGATGAGTTTGTTGTAGTGATGCCGGATGTAACAGGCTATCAGGCCGGGAACACGGCCCAGGCCATCCTGCAGACGCTGAACCAGGTGCTTTTGATCGAAGAAAACGAGCTGTTTATTTCCGGCTCCATCGGCATAAGTATGTATCCAGATGACGGGGAAACAGCCGAGGAACTGCTGAAGCACGCTGATACAGCCATGTATAAATCGAAAAACAACGGAGCAGGCCAGTACCGCTTTTTCACTTCGGATATGAACGACGAGGTATCCAAAAAGCTGATGCTCGAATCCGGTCTGCGCAAAGGCATGATCAGCGAAGAATTTCTGCTGTATTACCAGCCGCAGGTGGACGTGCTGACGGGGGAAGTGAAGGGATACGAAGCGCTGGTGCGGTGGGAGCACCCGGAGCTCGGCATGGTACCGCCGGCCGAATTCATCCCGCTTGCCGAGGAAACTGGACTGATCGTGCCGCTTGGGCGCTGGATTCTCCAGGAAGCGTGCCGGCAGATGGCGGCATGGAAAGAGGAGGGAAGCACCGTAACCCGGATGTCAGTGAATATTTCTACGCTGCAGTTCCAGCAGCCCGACTTTCTGAAAATGGTAACAGAGATTTTGGAAACCACCGGCCTGCCGCCAGAGTACCTGGAGCTTGAGCTGACCGAAAGCATCGTGCAGGATCTGGAGCATTCTGTTCCTTTAATGAAAAGCATCCGTGCCAAAGGCATTCGTATTTCTCTCGATGATTTTGGCACTGGCTACTCATCGCTCAGCTACCTGAAGGACTTTCCGATTAATACCCTGAAGATTGATAAAACCTTTATGGACAGCATCGAGGACGGCCAGCGCGAAGAAGCCATCGTGGAAAGCATTATCCATATGGCGCAGCGTCTCGGATTCAACGTGATCGCAGAAGGCATCGAAAAATGCTCGCAGCTGCGCCTGCTCTCAGAGAAAGCCTGCCAGGAGTACCAGGGATACTATTTTAGCCCGCCGCTCCCGGCCGAAGCCATCCGTGTATATAAAGGACAAAAAGACGAAGAACGGACGTCTTGATGGATGAAATGACCTGTGCAGGTGTGACCTGCGCGGGTTTTTTATATGGAAATTAAAATACAGATAGTGTAAATTAATCATTAAGACTTAGAACAAAAAGCTTAATTACGGGGGTCATTATGTCTCAGGTTCATTATTTTCCAAGGTATTCTCAAAAAGAAAACATGGTTACAAACAATACACTCCTGCTGTTTAATCGCTTATATAATTACAGCGCAGATACGTTTAATCAGTTTTTAAATAATTTAATTGAAAAAGAAGATCACGAGATCGATACAAGACTGGCATTTGAACAGCAGGTAAAAGCAAAAGAAAGCGTGCCGGACGGAGTAATACACCAGCAGAGTTTTAAAATCATTATTGAAACAAAGCTGTATGGCCAGGAGCACATTCAGCAGTTAATAAAACATCATAATTCTTTTAATAATGAAGATCAGCAGCTGCTTCTCTGGGTGAATAAGTCTCCTATTGATGAGGCTTATAAAGCAAAAATTATTAAAGAGTTAACAGCTATCAATGAACAGCAGGAAAATAAAATTATGTTCATCCCGGTGACGTTTAAAGAAATTTGCGATAAAACAGCGGAAGTTGTACAAAACCAATATTTCGGATTGGGAGAAGTAGTAGAGGATTACGCAGCGTTTTGTAATGAAGCAGGGTTAATTGATAACTCACATACTAAAATGAGAGTAGTATTGGCCAGTAAATCCCTGGAGCAGAACATAGAGCACGGAGTGTACTACGCTCCTTCTTCCCGTGGCTATCAGCAGCATAAGTACTTAGGTTTATACGGAAACAAGGCAGTACGTGGCATCGGTCAAATCACAAATAGTGCCGATATTGAGTACAACGAAGAAAGTGATGAATTTTCGGTAATTGCGACACAAATCGGGAATATTACTGAGAAACAAAAAAATACTATTAAACAAGTTATTCAGGAAGCAAAAGAAGAACAGGGCTTCTTAATTGCCAAAGGCCATCGTTTTTTCTTCGTGGATAAATTCGAAAAAACGGAGTATAAAAAGCCAACTCCCGGCGGATTAATGGGCCAGCGTTATTTTGATTTAGCAGATGTCCCAGGCTTCACTTCTATTTTAAGCACAAAAGAGATCGCTGAATTGCTGAATCATAGAGAGTGGGAAACGAAAACCTAGAACCTTCCAAATTCAGATTATTAGAGAAAAAAGCCCGTGCAGGCCGTATTTGCACGGGCTTTTTTCTATGGACTCATGTCAGCCGCTCAATTATTTCCTTATGTTCAGGGTAGGCCGCGGTGAGCTCGTCGCGAGCGAGCAGTTCGAAATCAGCAAACTCGAATCCGGGGACGACGACACAGCTGACCAGTGCGAATTGTTCGGGCTTGCGGACTTCGGCACCGAAAATGGCGCCCCCTGGCACAACGCCCTGAAGCACTTCACCGTTGGCTGGGTTCGGTCCAAGCGTCATTATTTCATGGCGGCCGCTCTCCGGGTGAATCATATGAACGTCGAGCGGAGCACCGGTATGAAAATACCACATTTCATCCGACTCTAGCTGATGCAGCCGGGACGGTTCGCCGGAGCGGACGAGAAAATGAATGCTCGTGTACTGCGCGCGGTTCCTTCCCTTAGCGGTAGTAATATTTTTCTCCGATTTCATCGTTTGCCGGAAAAAGCCGCCCTCCGGGTGCGGCTCCAGACGCAGCTGCGTGATCCAATCATCAGCGATGGACATAGATAAGCCTCCTTTAAGATATAATTCTTAGTATAATAAAAGGCTTCCGGTTTGAACATGCTGGATACTGGAAACATATAACTATAAATCTGAATTCCAATGGAGGGCGGCAATTATTATGCCAGAATCAAAGCAGATACCGCGCGAAGAGGGCATTGAGCATACGCTGGATTTTTTGAAGGAAGGGTATTTGTTTGTTTCAAACCGCAGCCACGGATTTCAATCCAACATTTTTGAAACAAGGCTGCTTGGCGAGCCCGTGATCTGCATGCGCGGCGAAGAAGAAGGGCAGCTGTTTTACGATGAAAGCAAGTTCCGCCGCGACGGTGCAGCTCCGAAACGAATATTGAAAACGCTGTTCGGGGAAGGAGGCGTACAGACGCTTGACGGCGAGGCCCATAAACACCGGAAAGCAGCGTTTATGTCCTTGATGAGCGGGGACCGCCTGGAAGAGATGCGCCGGCTGGCCCGGGAGCGCTGGGAAGAAGCGCTCACACGCTGGGAACGGCGTGAGGAGATCGTATTGTATGACGAAGCGTTGACGCTGCTGTTTAAGGCCGCCTGCGACTGGGCCGGGGTGCCGTTTCGCCAGAATGAGGCCGAGGAAAAGGCACAGATGATCCGGCTGATGATTGAGTCGACATCCTCGATCAGCCCGAACCATTGGAAAGGACGAAGAGCCCGCACGCAGGCAGAGGAATGGATCAAGGAGCTTATTACGGATGTACGGGAAGGCAAGCTCCATCCGCGAGAGCAGACGGCGCTTTACGTATTTGCCTGGCACCGGGACCTGGACGGGGAGCTGCTGGATACGCATACGGCAGCGGTAGAAGTACTGAACATCGTCCGGCCGATTGTGGCAGTAGCGATCTATGTGGATTTCACCGCCCTTGCCGTACACCAGCACTCCTCCGCGCGGGAAAGGCTGGCTTCTAAGGACGAACAGGAGCTGAAAATGTTTGTGCAGGAGGTGCGTCGCTTTTACCCGTTTTTCCCATTTGTGCCTGCGCGGGTCCGGGACGGTTTTACCTGGAACGATTACACCTTTCCGAAAAACCGGCTCGTGCTGCTGGATTTGTATGGAACCAATCACCATCCGGACCTCTGGGACAATCCGGAGAAATTTGATCCAACCCGTTTTCAGGGCTGGAAGGAGAGCCCATTCAGCTTTATTCCCCAGGGCGGCGGTGACTATGACTACGGCCACCGCTGTGCCGGGGAGTGGATTACGGTAGAAATTATGAAGGAGGGCCTCGATTACCTGGCCAACCGGATGACGTACGGAATCCCGGAGCAGGACGTAAGCTACAGCTTTAACGACATGCCGGCGCTTCCGCACAGTAAAATGATAATGAAGCACGTGACCCGGAAGTAAAAAGAAAGGGAGGATGCTATGACCGGCTACGGCAACGATGTTCAGTTTAAAATGTACCATCCGGACAAGAAAAAACAGGAGCTGCCCGTATCGTTTGAGGACTGGGAGCAGCAGGCGCGGGAACGACTTGCGGATGGCCCGTATCACTACATTGCCGACGGGGCCGGGAGCGGGAACACCGCCGGCGAAAACCGGCGGGCGCTCGACAACTGGCGGCTGCTGCCGCGGATGATGGTGGATACGGAGAACCGGGATTTGAGTATCCAGTTACTTGGGGAACACCTCCCGTTCCCGGTGCTGATGGCGCCGATTGGCGTACAGACGATAGCGCATGAAGAAGGAGAGCTCGCGGCCGCACGGGCAGCAAAGCAGACCGGCGTGCCCTATGTGGCGAGTACCGCCTCGTCGTTTACGATGGAGCGCATTGCAGAAGAGCTTGACGATGCGCCGAAATGGTTCCAGCTTTACTGGGGCAAGGACAAAAACGTAACGGCAAGCTTTCTGCAGCGGGCCGAGGAGGCCGGCTATTCGGCGATTGTCGCAACGCTTGATACCCAGATGCTCAGCTGGCGGGAGAAGGACCTGGAAAACGGCTATCTGCCGTTTTTGCAGGCGGAGGGCATTGCCAATTACCTGTCGGATCCGGCCTTCCGTGCGAAACTGGAACGGCCGCCCGAAGAGGATATAGCGGCCGCGGTGCAGCAGTTTGTGGAAATCTTTACGAATGCCGCCCTTTCCTGGGAGGATCTGGCCTTTCTGCGCCGGCAGACGAATCTGCCGATTGTTCTAAAAGGTGTGCTGGACCCGGAGGACGTAAAAAAAGCCCTGGAATACGATATTAACGGATTCATCGTGTCCAACCACGGCGGCCGACAGGTGGACGGGACGGTGGCTGCGATTGATATGCTGCCCGAAATGGTGGAAGCAGCCGGTGGCCGGGTCCCGGTGCTAATGGATAGCGGCATCCGCCGCGGAGCGGATGTAATCAAAGCGCTGGCGCTCGGTGCCGAAGCGGTGCTGGTCGGCCGTCCATATATTTATGGCCTGGCCGTGGACGGGGAAAATGGTGCCTATGAAGTACTGCGGAACCTGCTGGCTGATACCGATTTAACGATGGGACTGACCGGGCGTGCCCGTATGAAGGATATCGACCGGTCACTGGTCCGTCGGCAAAAATAAAAAGATAAACCAAACTCCCGGCAAGAGTTGTTGTCCGGGAGTTTTTTCTGTTTATGAGCCTCTTTTCTCACCGTACGAGGCGGGGAGCGTTCCTTTTTCAATAAATTCCTGCACAAGTTTTTGGAACGTCTTCGGGTCGCGGGCCTCCACCGAAAGCGTGTGCAGATGGGTATAAAAGGAGCGCTGCTCAAATTCATAGGCGAATTTTTCTGCGAACGACTGGGCGACGACCTGGCCGTAATGCCAGCAGATCGACTTTTTATCCTCCGGCAGCGAACGGGCAAGAAGCACAAGTGTCTCAAGCAGCATGTTGGTGAGAACGGGGTCGTTTTTCACATACACACTGATGTGGCCGAACGCGGTGTACAGATAATCGGAAAAATACTCCTGCTTCATGACGATACGCAGCGTATTTTCCCCGTCGGATAGATACGGTGTAAAGGAGGTGACTTTGGCGATGGAAAGAAGCAGGTCAATCAGCTGGTACAGCGTGTCCTTGAGCGTGCCGGGCTCGTCGTTTGCGACCGCCTTCACGGCGATGTCCTTCAGCTTCTGCACGCCGAAGCTGAGATCCTGGATTTCGTTCTGGCGGTCGCCGAGAAACAGCATGCGCCGGTATTTCTGCTCATCTACTTGATCCACTGAAGTCTCCTCGGTCGTCCAGTAGGAAAAGAGCGTCAGGTCGGGAAGCAGAAAATCACCGATGTGGCAGTGAAGCTGGAGCACGATGCCATCCTTCTGCGCTTCCTGGATCAGCTTGCCAAAATCAATAATCTGCAGGTACCCGGACGTTTCGCAGGCCACCTTGTGCGCTCTATCCTGCTCCTTTTGCGGAAGGTAGGAGAGACGGAGGTGATTCGGGTTGTCGGCCCGGTACTTTTCGAGATCATAATGGAGCGTATTTAAAATCCGCTCTTCGGACTGTTTTTTCATATCCGTCGTAATGCTCGGGGCCTGCATCCATTTGGTGGCGTGGTTAATAAAAAGAATAAAATTCAGCACCGAAAGCGCAGTCATAAGTATACCGGCAATCGGGAAGATCGTATACTGGCTGATCGATGAATCCAAAAAGAAAAATACGATCAGCAGGTAGAAAAAACATAGATTAAAAATGCCGATGGCGTGCTGGGTGCGGCGGTTGGAAATAAAGTTAATCAGCACCCGGGGCGTGAACTGGTTCGACATATTCGTAAGTACCATCAGCATGGAGTTGAATGTGAACGCGTTAAGGGTTAACACCCCGGAAAGCATCGTGCTGTACATCGTCTGCGTAAGCGAATATTCGGTCGTAAACGCTGAAAGCAATGTCCAGCCGGGCCGGAGACTGAATTCGATCCAGAAGGAAACAATCGACAGAAGGGAAGCAATAATAATATAAATCGCCGGCAGCACCCAAAGGCTGGCGCGCGTTTCATGCCAGCGCTGGCGGGAAGACATGCTGAGCAGTCGCTTGACGGGCGCCGGCATCATGCGAAACAGCATATGCAGCATCGTTTCACCTGCTTTCTTATCAAGGATTTGGAGTGTCTCTGCTACAGTTAAGCATAAACGTTTGCGGCGGGAAATGAAATGAGTACCGGGCAATCGATGCTGTTTCTCCTGCGCCGCCGGGTGGTATATTGGAACAAACAGGATGCGTAAGCATGAGGAGGAAAACGATGAATATTGCCGTTTATCAAATGGATATTATCGCCGGAGATCCGGAAGCAAACCGGAAAAAAGTACGCCGGTGGCTCGGGGAGCAGGAGCTCGGCGAGGTGGATGTAGTGATGCTTCCGGAAATGTGGACAACAGCGTATACGCTGCCGGAGCTCGGGGAGATCGCAGAAGATCCTGGGGACAGTGAAACGATCCGCTTTTTACAGGAGGCGGCGAAACGCCATCACGTGCACATCATGGGAGGGTCCATCGCGGTCAAAAGAAACGGCCGGGTGTATAACCGGGCCCTTGTCATAGATAACACGGGAGCGCTTGTGTATGAATACGACAAAATGCACCTCGTGCCGATGCTGAACGAGCCGGCGTATTTAAGCGGCGGGCGCGAGCCGGTGAAGGTCTTTGAACTCGGCGGGATCAAAATGGGAGTCGTGATCTGCTATGACCTCCGTTTTCCGGAGATCATCCGGAGCCTCGCCCTGCAGGGATGCGAGCTGCTGTTTATCCCGGCAGAATGGCCGGACAGCCGCCGGAATCACTGGGACGTGCTGAGTATAGCGCGGGCGGTGGAAAATCAGATGTATGTCGTCACATGCAACCGCCCGGGTGAATACGACAACATCACGTTCGCCGGATCCTCGGCATTTATTGATCCGTGGGGCAACGTGCTGCAGAAGGGAAGCGTGGAGCACGAGGAAACGCTCCGGGAAATCCTGGACTTGTCCAATGTCGCTGACGTCCGTAAAAATGTACCCGTTTTCGACAGCCGGGTACCGGACTTGTACGAATAACGATAGTTATAGAAAGGAGCGGAACGGTCTATGAAAAATCATCTGACGTTACGCGAGCAGCCCTCGGGAAAAGAGATCGGCGTGGATGTGAACCGGGTGTTTAATGCCGGGTACGCCGGGAGCGATCAGGAAAAGGTACAGGAGCACATCGATGAACTCGCCAAGCTTGGGGTGCCGACGCCCCAAACGACGCCGACGCTATATCCAATCGCCAACAACAACCCAACCACAGACGACACGATCCAGGTTCAGCACGAAGAAACAAGTGGGGAAATCGAGTACGTACTAATCTGGGCAGAAGGCGAGCTGTACGTCACCGTAGGGAGCGACCACACGGACCGCAGGCTGGAAACGTTCAGTGTGCCGATGTCCAAGCAGGCGTATCCCAACATTATTGCCAGCGACATCTGGAAGTACTCCGATGTGAAAGATCACTGGGACCAGATTACCTTTGCCTGCTGGGCGTCCTCGGGAGACGAAAAAGAGCTTTATCAGCAGGGGAAGGTGACCGATTTAATGACGCCGGAGGAGTGGGCTCCGCAGTTTGAATCAATGCAGGTACACACAGAGGGGAATTTCTTTTTTTCAGCGACGATCAACACAGTAGCTAAATCGCTGGCGTTTGCCGATTATTATGAATTTGAACTGCACGACCCGGTCCGGAATCAGACGATTCGCCATGCGTATAGAGTAGAACAGCTGCAGCAGCCGGTCGAATGATAGAAGAAAGGCGGCGGTGAACATGGAGCAGAACCGGAGCGATCTTGTGAACAAAGGTATACAGCGGCGGGTGCTGTGGGGAGCCATTTTCTTAATGGCCACCTCTTCCATCGGCCCGGCATTCCTGACACAGACGACCCAATTCACTTCCCAGTTTCTGGCGAGCTTTGCTTTTGCCATTTTAGCATCGATTATTATTGATATAGGAGCCCAGTTAAATATCTGGCGGGTGCTGGTGGTCTCGGGTAAGCGGGGGCAGGACGTGGCCAACATGGTGTTTCCGGGACTGGGCTTTCTGGTTGCGGCACTCATCGTACTCGGCGGCATTGCCTTTAACATTGGCAATGTGGCGGGGGCAGGCCTTGGCATTAACGTGCTGTTTGGCATTTCTCCGAAGATGGGGGCGGTAATCACCGGGATCCTGGCGATTATTATTTTTACTGTAAAAAGTGCGGAGAAAGTCATTGATATTCTAATACCGATTTTAGGCGTCGTAATGATCGTCATGGTAGGCTACGTTATGATCACGACGAACCCGCCGGTGGGGGAAGCTGTGGTCCGGAGCGTGTTCCCTGAGGATTATGCGGCACTGGTGCTTCCGGTCGTGACGCTGGTCGGTGGAACCGTGGGCGGCTATATTACCTTTGCCGGTGCACACCGGCTGATCGACCGGGGGTTCGAGGGGAAGGAGGCCCTGCCGCTTGTGACAAAGGCCGCGAACTTCGGAATACTGACGACCGGCGTAATGAGAGTCCTATTATTTCTTGCCGTGCTGGGCGTGGTGTCTGCAGGGTATATGCTTGATGAAGGAAATCCGGCGGCCTCCGTATTCCAGATCGCTCTCGGTAATGTAGGGTATAAAATTTTTGGTGTCGTGCTCTGGTCGGCTGCAATCAGCTCGGTGATCGGTTCGGCGTATACGAGCGTTTCATTTATCCGTTCCTTTCACCCGCAGCTTGAAAAATACTATAAATGGCTGATCGTCGGCTTTATTGCTTTTTCCACGATTGTCTTCGCTATTGTCGGCGAACCAGTCACGCTATTGATTGTTGCGGGTGCTTTAAACGGGTTAATCCTTCCACTGACTCTTGGATCAGTGCTTATTGCCTCCAGGAAAAAATCCATCGTCGGAGACTACAGGCACCCGGCCTGGATGCTCATCTTCGGGATAGTGGCAGTGCTGGTAACACTGGTGGCAGGGTTTTTGTCGCTGCAGGGGATTGCGGATCTGTGGCAGTAGAATGCTAAAAGGCAGCACGCTGCAGGCTGGGGCCGGAGGAGCTTGAATAGCTTCGCCCGCCTGTAGTATAATTTATCCAACAATAATAGTTTGTGCGCGAACAAGGACTGAAAGCAGCAGTACTTGACACTTCAAAGAGGTCGGCCTAGAGGAAAATAAACCACATGAGCCGGGTAAACTCAAAGGTGGTTTATTTTTTATGCTTAAAATCGTCGGCTAATTTGAATAAGGTTTTTTCTTTTACACGTTTGCCCTTCTTCTGGGAAAGGAAAGAGCCGGGAAGAGAGAATCCATATTATATAGAAGAAGGATGATACCAATGCCAATATACTGCAAGCGGCTTCATAAGAAAGCAGATACGGACGACGGCTACCGGATTTTCGTCGAGAAGGAATGGCCGAACGAAGTGGAAGAAGTGCGCGCCGATATTCATGAATGGGTAGACGGCGTTGCGCCGTCAAAGGAGCTGCAGAAGGCGCTTGATGAGGAGCCGAAAAAGTTCGATAGCTTCAAGGAAGCGTATAAGGCAGAGCTTGAGCAGGATGAGCTCAAACGTGAAGAATTGCAGCGCCTGAAAGAAATTGTGCGGATGCAGGACAAGGACGTGACGCTCGTGTTCTCGTCAGAAGACGTGAAACGAAATCATGCCTGGGTGCTGAAGGAGATTCTCGACCAGCAGCCGGCTCACCCGAAAGAATAATATAAAAACCCGCCTATAAGAGGCGGGCCTGAAGCGTGGAAACGACAAGTTCCCACGCTTTTTTTGCGGTGCTTTTTCGGCCAACATGGGTGAATGCATGAATCGTATTCGGAAACATGCGGTACTCCGCCGGCACGCCCTCCCGTTTCAGGCGTCCCGCGTACCGGAATGCTTCCTGGGCGAGGGAATCGTGTTCGGGCGTGAACACAAGTGTCGGCGGCAGCCCGGCGAGCGATTCAGCACGAAGCGGGGAAATATACGGATGAGCGGCGCTCTGGCTCGTTTCCAGGTAGCTGGCTGTAAATAAATCCGCCACGAAAATCGGAATGGCTCCGGGAAATACCGGTTTTTCCCGCGGGTCGGTCGCAAGGTCAAGAATCGGGGAGTCCAGAATTTGAGCTGCCGGCATCGGCGCCCCGGTGTCGCGCAAAAGCAGCAGCGTCGCGGCTGCGATGTTGCCGCCGGCACTGTGCCCGCCAAGCGCAAAGCGTTCCATATTCAGCCCGAGCCAATCTTCGTGAACGTGCAGCCAGGCGAGCACATCCCGTACTTCAAAAATCGAAAACGGAAACCGGCTGCGTGGAGCCAGATGGTAATCAATATTTACCACCACGCAGGGCGTAAGCTCGGCGACGTGCCGGCCCCAGCCTTCGTCATCAGCGTAGCTGCCCATGAAAAAGCCGCCGCCGTGCAGGTTCACAAATACTGGAAGGGCTGTCCCACCGGCCTTTTCGGGGTAATAAATGTGTACGGGCGTCGCGCCGGCAGCCGTTTCTACGATATAAGAATCCGTGCGCACCGTATTCGCGGACGGCGGTGTAATGTGGGTCGGTGAATAGCGGCGCAGCCGTATTTGAAACGCGCGCAACAGGGACGTATACAGATAGGTTTTCCATACAGGCATCGGCGCCACTCCTTTCTTCCTTCTACGTCCCTATTCCTGCCAATGCCTGTTGTTAAGCTGAAAATTGCTCAGTTGAAAAAATCAGCCGGTGTTCTTCCGAAGAGTGCCGGCTGATGCCTTGTTATTTTCGTTTGATTCCAATCGAGCGGCCGGCTTTGGACGGCCACTCCTCCGGAGAAAGAACCGGAACACGGGCAAAGCCCCGCTGAAGCGCTTCGGGAAACGGGGCGGGGCGTCCGGCGGCCTGATCCATTCCCATAACCATCTGTTCGCTTGTAGCGATGGTCTCGTTCTGGTCGTTCAGCATTTCGAACCACAGGTGCAGCCGCTTGGCGTCCTGGTCGAGGAGCACCGCTGACACGGCGAGCAGTTGGTCCTGGCGAGCTTCTGCCAGGTACATCAGGTGCGTTTCAAGAGTGAATACAGTGTACTGCTCCTGCTCGATAAAGCGGGCGGTCAGGCCGGCCTCCTCTAACATGGTATCCAGTGCGCGGCTGAAAATAAGAGCGTAAGCCGCATCATTCATGTGCCCGTTGTAGTCCACCCATTCCTGTTCCACGTGCCCGTTCCATACGGTATGATTATTTGTCATGGCTCTCTACCTTTTCTGCCGGCCAGTAGCTGCCTTCGTGCAGCAGATTCATCAGCTTTAAAAGAAACTCATCGCGGCGCTCTTCAAGCTCAGCAACGCTTTTGTCCCCGGACTGCTCCTTTGTTCCTTCGATAACTTTTTCGCTCAGCCCGGGGGTGAGCTCCGGTGCTTCAAGCTTGGTCCACGGCGCTTTCAGAGCCGGCCCGAACTGCTCGAGCATGTGGGCCATTCCCTTGTCGCCGCCGGCCAGGTGGAAGGTCAAAAACGGTCCCATGAGCGCCCAGCGGAGACCGGCGCCGTAGACGATCGCTTTGTCGACTTCTTCGGTGGTAGCGTGGCCGTCGTTCACAATATGAAGGGCTTCCCGCCAGAGGGCTTCCATTAGGCGGTCGGCAATATGGCCGTCCACTTCGCCCTTCATAACGAGCGGCTTCATGCCGGCAAGTTCATATATCGCCTGCGCGCGCTCCATTTCGGCACTCGTTGTCTGCTCGCCACCGGAGAGCTCCACAAGCGGAAGCAGGTAAACGGGGTGAAACGGGTGGGCAACGATAACGCGCTCTGGATGGCGGATGCAATCAGACTGAAGCGTTGTCGGCTTGTAGCCCGACGTACTCGAAGCGATAATGCTTTCGGCCGGCGCGTGTTCATCAATCTGGGCGAGCACGTTTCGTTTGATGTCTTCACGCTCCGGCACGTTTTCCTGCACAAGGGCAGCATCCGAGACAGCATCTTTGATGTCTGTCGTAAAGGCAAGCTTATCGATGGAAGCATCGCTGTGCATGCCGTTTTCCTTCAGCTTCGTCCATAGCGACGCGACGGTGCTTCGGGTTTTTTCTTCGGCGCCGTCCGCCGGGTCACAGGCGGTAACGTGAAAGCCATGCGCGAGGAAACGGGCGATCCAGCCATTTCCGATCACGCCGGTTCCGATGACGGCAATAGTAGTTGTGATGGGATTCATGAGGTCCTCCTAAAAATTTAAGATTGTTTCGTCAGGCCGAGCGTCTCGCGTGCTTCCTGCGGCGTCATTGGTTCAATGTTCAGCGTCTGCAGCAGCTGCACGGCTTTGTCGACGAGCTGGGCGTTCGTGCCGAGGACGCCTTTTTCAAGATATAGATTGTCCTCGAGGCCAACGCGGACGTTGCCGCCAAGAAGGGCTGCCTGGGCGACCATCGGAATCTGCATGCGGCCGATGCCAAACGCCGACCAGTTGGCGCCCTCCGGCAGGTGATGCTTCATGTGAAGCATCGTTTCCGCATCTGCTTCTGCGCCCCATGGAATGCCGAGGCAGAACTGATAGAGCGGATCGCCGTCCACGAGGCCTTCGCGCACGAGCTGGTTGGCAAAGCGCACGTGGCCGGTATCAAAGCACTCCATTTCCGCCTTCACACCGCTCTGCTGAATCAGCGATGCCTGCTCACGCAGCCAGCCGGCCGGGCCGAGATACACCTGGTCGCCAAAGTTCAGGCTGCCGCAGTCGAGCGTGCATATTTCCGGAAGGAGTTTTCCCACCGGGAGATGGCGCTCCTCCGGCGTCTGCACGAACGTGCCTTCGCCGCCGGCAGCCGGGTGCTTCTGGTCAGGAACAAAGTCGCCGCCGCCTCCGGCTGTGAGGTTCAGCACCACGTCGGTTTCGCTTTCACGGACGCGTTCCACGACCTCCTGGAAGAGGGCGGGGTCAAAGCTGTACGCGCCTGTTTTTGGGTCGCGCACGTGAATGTGGGCGACTGCGGCTCCCGCTTTGGCCGCTTCGATGGCGTCACGGGCGATAGCTTCCGGTGTGACCGGCACGTGCCGGCTTTTGTCTGTCGTTTCTCCGGCGCCGGTGACGGCGCTTGTAACAATTGTTTTCTGACCCATTAGGTATCTTCTCCTTTATCGCTTCTCTCTATTGGAACAGCGCTAAAAATATCTCCGCTTTCGAAAAATTCCACGAGGCGGCTGATCCAGTTATAGTAAGCAACCCATTCGTCGAGCTCTTTGCGGAGCTCGGCAATTTTCTGGTCCACCTCAACTGAACCATCGCTCGCAGCAGCGACTTCGTCGATTTCGCGCTGCAGCTTATTGGCAAACTGGCGGTTTTTGCTGATCACTTCCCGCCAGTTTGTCGTAAACAGGGACACAAACGTCTGCACATAATCGTTTTCCACATTGTAATGCTCTTTGCGGCTGCCTTTAACATGTTCTTTTTCCGCAATGTTCAATGAAATCATCTGGCGCATCACCTGGCTCATCCGGGTCTTGCTCATTCCGGTGGCCTCGGCCAGATCATCCAGCGTCATCGGCTCACGGTTCATGTAAATAATGCCGAGCAGCCGGCCGACTGTCGATGACACTCCGAATGTATTCATATTGTCGGAAATGCGGTCGGCAATCTGCCGTTCGGTTTCATTCAATTGTTCAAGCAGCTGTTTTTTATCCCGTGAGGCACTCATGGCGCTCCCCCTTTATCAAGCGTTCTCTGTTTTCCATGCGTCTAACTGTATCATGTTTCAAAATAAAGACAAAAAAGCAGGTTGGGGTCACTGAGAGCGAAAAAGAAAGGAAACATAAGATAATGAATCATAAACTCTGTGCAATAAAAATTGCATAGATTTTACGTTGATTTTTGCGGGCTTACGCGTTTTTTCTTTTCAGAAGGCTTTCTCTATAATGAAGAACGTTGTGAACGAGTGCAGCGGAAAGACTATGGAGGAGGTTCATACATAATGAAAAAAATGACAACTGTTTTAAAAGTGTCGATTGTTCTTATCTTATTATTCTTAGCATTTGGCGTATTTTTTACATCGCAGCTTGAAGCAGCAATGACTGCTGCCCAGGCATTTGTGTTTGCGCATTTTGGCTGGTATTTTCAGATTTTAGTGACGCTTCTGTTAATTTTTGCGGTCTATCTCGGATTCAGTAAATATGGAAACGTGAGGCTGGGGAAGCCGGACGAAAAGCCGGAATTTAACCGGCTCACCTGGTTTACGATGCTGTTTTCCGCAGGTATTGGGATTGGGCTTTTGTTTTACGGCGTGTCCGAGCCGATCGGGCACTTTTCGAGTCCGCCAAACGGCGAGGGCGGTGCGGAAAGTGATGCCATTCGCGGCGTTTCCTCGACCTGGCTTCACTGGGGGCTGCACGCCTGGGCTATCTATGCGCTGGTGGCACTGGCGCTTGCCCTTCAGCAGTTCCGCTATCAGGCGCCGGGGCTGATGAGCACCACGCTCCGGCCGGTGCTCGGGAAATATGCGTACGGACCGGTTGCCAATGTCGTTGACACTATTGCCGTATTCGCTACATTGTTCGGGGTCGCCGCTTCGCTTGGGCTCGGGTCCCAGCAGATTAACGCCGGCCTGCAGTTTATTTTCGGCGTGCCGTACAATCTCGGCGTGCAGTTCATTATTATGACGATTGTGACGATTATTTTCGTGACGTCAGCAAGCACAGGAATTCAGCGAGGCATCAAGTATTTAAGTAACATCAACCTGAGCCTGACCGGCATCCTACTGTTGTTTATGCTGATCGCCGGACCAACACTCTTTTTAATTAATATGTTTGCTTCCGGCCTGTCGGATTACGTGCAGAACTTCCTCGGATGGGGACTGCGCATGGATCCAATTGATGAGCAGGAAGCATCCTGGACCCAGAACTGGACCGTCTTCTACTGGGCCTGGTGGATTTCATGGACACCGTTTGTCGGAATGTTTGTGGCCCGGATCTCGAGAGGCCGGACAATTCGTGAATTTATGGCGGGCGTGCTGCTCGTCCCGTCGATCGTTTCGTTTTTCTGGTTCAGCACACTCGGCGGAAGCGCAATTTTTCTCGAGCTGTTCGAAGGACGCGAGGTATCATCACAGTCGCTTGAGACGGCACTGTTTTACGTGCTTGAAACGTATCCGCTCGGGGGCGTTATGTCCGTGTTTGCCATTATAGTGGTGACGATTTTCTTTGTGACGACCGCGGACTCTGCGACATTTGTGCTCGGAATGCAGACAACCGGGGGCAGCCTGAACCCGCCAGTGTCGATCAAAATTATGTGGGGCATTTTCTTCGTTTCGGTAACTGCAATTCTGTTGGTAGTTGGAGGCTTGAGCGCTTTCCAGACTGCGATTGTGGTCAGCGCGCTGCCGCTGTCAGTCATTGTTATTTTAATGTGCATTGGCATTGTCAAGACGTTAAACCTCGACCAGAAACGCGGAAAATAAGCGCGGGCAGGAACGCAGGCTGCGTTCCTGCTCTTTTTTGCGTTATAATATAGTTTTGTCTGAAAATATATATGTGGGGGGAAAAGAACGTATGAAAAATATAATGTACATTATTATCGGCACGCTGCTGTTTGCGCTCGCAGTGACACAGCTTGCGATGCCAAACTCTATTGCCGAAGGCGGCATTGTCGGGATGTCTCTGTTGATCTATTACGGGATCGGCATTTCACCCAGTATTTCTACACCGATCATTTTTATTCTGCTGCTCGGCGTCGGAATTCGTTATCTGCCGCGCCATATGGTGTATAAAACCATTTTTAACGTGGCGTTATTTTCGGTGTTCATCTGGATTTTTGAAGGCCTGTACGCGCGTCCAATGGAGGATCCGCTGCTTGCTGCTATTTTTGCCGGGGCGATTACCGGTGTCGGCTTTGGTTTTATCTATCAGGCCGGGAGCTCCGTCGGAGGGACGTCCATTATCGCCCGCGCCTTTAACCAGCAGCTCGGCTGGGACCTCACCGGCATGACGCTCGTGCTTGATGCGCTCGTTGTTATCGCGGGCATTTTTATTATCGGGCCGGTGTCCACCATGTATACCTTGATCACTCTTTATATTGGAAAGGTCGTGACCGACTTTGTGCTCGGCGGCTTTGATTCCAAAAAAGCGCTTAACGTAGTATCACCGTACTCCGAGCAGATATCAGAGCGTATTACAAAGGAACTGGCTTCAAGTGCGACCGTTTTTGACGGCCGGGGGGAATATATGAAGGAGCAGCGCCGAGTGCTGTATATTGTTATTCACTCGCACCGCCTGCTGCGTTTGAAACGGGTTATTAAAGAAGTGGATCCGAATGCGTTTATTGTTGTCCACAACGTCAAAGACGTCTCAGGCGGCACGTTCTCGATTGGCCATGAGGAAGTGCGCTCGTAAAGGAGGAAGGCTATGCGGATCGAAGAACAGGTGGAAAGCCGGATGCGTGACGGTACCGTGCTGCGAACGGATGTGTACCGCCCTGATAAAACCGGGAGCTGGCCGGCACTGCTGCTCCGGCTACCGTACGATAAGTCGAGCCGGCATTACCGGGAAACGTTTGTTGATGTCTGGCGCCTGACCGCCGCTGGTTATGTCGTTGTGATCCAGGATGTGCGCGGCCGGTTTGCCTCTGGCGGGGTATTTTATCCATTTATATATGAAGCTGCAGACGGCTATGACGCTGTAGAATGGGCGGCTCGTCTTCCGGAAGTGAACGGGAAAGTCGGCATGATTGGCATGTCGTATCACGGCTTTACCCAGGTGGCTGCAGCCGCTGAACAGCCGCCATCGCTGCAGGCAATTGCGCCGATGATGGCGTTTGCGGACGGCTGGATCACCATGCGGGGCGGCCAGGGCGTGTTTGAGCTCGGCAAATGGCAGACGTGGGTCGCTGAATCAATGCTGCCGGATCACCTGGAGCGGACGCAAGGAGCTGAGGGTCTGGCACGCATCAGCCACTATCTTGAGCATTTGCCGTATTGGCTTGGAAAAGGGGATCCGCTTGTGTGGCCTCCAATCACCACTGCTGGCATGCCGGCGTACTACTCGGATTTTCTGCTTGGCAGTGTTTCTGAAGCCACCAGAGAGCGGATGCAGATAAAACCGGAGCGGATTAAAGTGCCGGCGCTGTTTCTGGCTGGGTGGTACGACTGCTTCCTGGAGGAAACGATCGATTTATATCAAAGCACGGCCGGCCCGGCAGAACTCTGGATCGGTCCCTGGACGCATGAGGATCAGAGCGGCCGGGCGGGGGATGTGTTTTTCCCGGATGCCCGGATCGACCGGACCGCGTTATTTCTTCAGTGGTTTGACCGCTGGCTGAAGGGGAAAAAGGCCGCACCCGACAATCCCGTGCACTACTATGTGATGCACACCGGCGAATGGCGGGGCAGCTGGGAAATACCCCGCGGGCAGACAGAGGCAGTGTTTTACCTGTGCCAGGACGGCCGGTTGGTTGTGAAAGCGCCGGGGCAGGCTTTTGGGCACCGAGTGGAACATGATCCGAAGGATCCCGTGCCGACAAACGGCGGAAGTATTTTAATGAGCGGGTTTCCAGCGGGAAGCTTTGACCAGCAGCATGTACAAAAGCGAAGCGACGTGCTGGTTTATACGAGCGGTCCGCTGGCTGAAAACTGGGAAGTGTCCGGTAACGTGCAGGCGTGCCTGCAGGTGAATGCGAGCTGCCCACAGCTCCCGATTGGCCTTCGGGTGAGTGAGGTAAAACCTGACGGGACCTCCTGGAATGTAGTGGATACCGTGCAGGCCCAGCCGCATGCAGACGGGGAGCTGACCATTAATATTGGCAGAACAGCGTATCGTTTTTCAGCGGGAAACCGCCTGCGCCTGGAAATATATTTAAGCAGTTTTCCGCGTATTCAGAGCGGCGCCACTCCTTCGTGGACAGAGGTGCGCAGTGCTTCGCAGTTAAGAATAACTGCTGAGAATTCTCCCCGTTTTTACAATTAATGCATAGATTTACGGGTGGATGGGAATAAGCATAACACGCATTCCATATACTTAATAAGGAGGCGTGTAAATAATGGAACTATACAAAAACATTCTAATCGGCGTACATCCAACGGCAGGCGTGCCGGAGCATGTAGTGCACAGAGGCTGTGCTTTAGCTGAGCTCCACGGGGCAGATCTACACCTGGCTGCGATGGTGGAGGAAAAAGGCTACGGCCCGTTTGCCCGCTATGAACCAGACGTGTTGAAAAAAGCAGAGGATGAAGCAACCGAAACGCTGCAGGAAGTTAAACGGAAAGCAGAATCCCAGACTCACGGGAAACTCAATGCAAAGCTGATTGTCGAGCACGGGGCACCGACGCAGACCCTCATGCAGAAGGTGGTGCCGGACTACCAGATTGATCTGGTGCTGCTTCCGCAGACGAGCAAAAACAAGATGGACCGCACGCTGATGGGAAGCTTCTCGGAGGCCGTCATCCGTTCGGCTAACTGCGATATATTGATCGTAGACAGCAAAGGAGAATAGCCTGGGCCGGAAGCAAAGTGCTTCCGGTTTTTTTACAGGTTAATTTATACCTACTTGCATACTGCTTTCTTGAAAAAAGCAGAATTGCCGTAACGGAAACAAAAAGCTTTTGTAATAGAAGAAAAGCATGTCGCTGTTCATGATGACAAAGAAGATTTACGAGATTCATTTGTAAGGCGCGAGTCACAGGGTATAAATATATTAAGTAAAAAACAGAGGAATTGTTACGGGAATTTATCAGCCATTAGTAATAATTACATAGAAATTACAATGTAATTACAATTAACTAATAAGCTTGAAGTCCCCCTCCCCCGTCCGTTATAGTTCTTGCTGTGAGAGAAATTCAAACAGTTGGGGGTATTCACATATGTTTTCTGTACGTCAATCGATGAAATGGGCCGGCGGACTTGCACTTGGAACAGGCTTGCTTACAGCAGCGCCGGCCGTGTCGGACGCAGCAGACTTATTAAATAAAGGGGACCGCGGGGACGATGTATCCGAAGCCCAGGCCGTGCTTGAGGATGAAGGCTATTACGATTACGCGGTAGACGGCATTTACGGTCCGATTACGGACAGCGCCGTACGCAGCTTCCAGAGCGACCATGGTCTTGTGGTGGACGGCATTATCGGACCAAACACCCGCGCAGCACTTGACGACATGGACAGCGGGGAAGCGGTGGAAGGAGCTTCCACATCCGAATCGTCTGACAGCAGCTCTTCGGAAGAATCCACAAGCAGCAGTGCAGACAGCGGCGGCGAAACCATGACTATGGAAGCTACTGCTTACACAGCTGAATGTGCTGGATGCAGCGGTATTACTGCCACAGGCGTTAACCTGAATAAAGACCGCGGGGCTGACGTTATTGCTGTAGACCCGGACGTAATTCCGCTTGGATCTACCGTAAAGGTTGAAGGCATGGGCACATATGAAGCGGCGGACACCGGCGGCGCCATCAACAACGACCGCATCGACATTCACGTACCGACAAAATCTGATGCTTATGCATTTGGACGCCAGGATGTAGAAGTAACAGTGCTGGACTAATCAATAAACGACCGAACCCGTCTTTCCAAACAGGAAGGCGGGTTTTTTTATCTGTTGAAAGCCGTAAAAAGAGCAGCGGCCACCGGCCCTGCTCCTGTCACCCGACTTTCGTATACGGATAAACGTCACGTATGCGCCGGTAGTGGTATTCGCCGGCAGAATCCGAAGCCATTAAGCCGCGGAAAATATGCTCGGGCACGCCGCGGTAGTCATAGACGTTGCCATCGGTAAACTCAACACGAAGAAGCTCGCTGAATGGATCATAGCCGGCCTGTGCTAAATGACTCGATTGAATGCGGTACATATCCATCAATCTATGCTCCCTTCAGTTAAGAATCAAGGAACTTCTGCTGGAGATTGTACTTACAGAGTTTTTATATCGGAGGATTCAAAGTCGTTTAGGCGGAACATACAGTAGGCAAGCGTGAGAAATTCGGGAGTAGTCACGCACGAATCCTGGTTTTTTTTGACGGCGGCGGAAACTTTCCAGCCGGAATTCTTAAACGTTATCGTGGCCACAGTCGTTTTTTCACACCTTACGATCAGCTGCTCGTGGCGGTTCTGGAAAATTTCGAGCTGTTCATCGTCAATACGCCCTTTAGCGTGAAAGCGAAAATATGGAAAAAATATTTGATCCCGCAGCTCAATTTCTGCTGCTCCGCTGCAAGGCTGAAACATGTAATGATAGCGGAGGCGGCGGTGCATCTTGCTTTTTTTACGCCCATGGCCATTCTCGTGCGGCCATGGGTATCCTTAAACCGGTACGCGTCCCCGGTACGCATATGATCGGTATTAACATCAATGGATTTGGCGTCGGCCCGCTCGAGCAGACCGACTGCTTCCCCGCCATGGTTATAGACTGGAACTGAATTGTGGGAGGAAAAGAAAAGTATATCGTTAAAGACCCATTCCTGATTCTGCATAGATGCTGCCCCCCTTTATGGTTTGCGCGGTATGCGCCCAAACCACCCCGCTGGTTATCTATGTATATATACGCATCCAAAAAGGGCATAGTTTCACTTGTCGTTGTCATTATTTCCCGTTTTTGCTGTTGGACAAACTTTCAAGGAAAGAAGGGACAACTGGAAAGCACATAAAAAATTATGCGATACTAAAGGTAAAGGAGGCAAAATAATGACGACGGTAATCGAATTATGGAGACAGGCGCTGCTGGAACGGGAGGAGGATGCAGCCATTCTCACGGATCCGGCTAACATATACTATGCGAGCGGTTTTTACTCGGACCCGCACGAGCGGCTTTTAATGCTTATGATTTTTCAGGAAGGAGAGCCGGTGCTTGTGTGCCCGGAAATGGAAAAGAGCCTGGTAATAAACAGCGGATGGCAGGGAGGCATAGTCACCTACAGGGACAGCGAAGATCCGTGGGACAGCGTTAAAAAGATGTTTCATAAACAACTGCCCAATCCTTTCCGGATCGCGGTGGAAAAAGCTCATTTATCCGTGGCCCGGTTTGAAAAGCTGCAGCTTATCTATCCTGGCGTGCGTTATACCGATTTTGAACGTGTGGTGGTGGAGAGCCGCCAGGTTAAATCACGAGAGGAGCTGACACACATTCAGCAGGCAGTGGATATTGCCGAACAGGCTCTCAAAGCTGTCGCAGCCGGACTTCAGGAAGGAGTGACAGAACGGCAGGTGGTCCATCAGCTCGAAGATGCGATGAAGCGGGCAGGCGCAGACGGAGCGGCATTCGATACGATTGTTTTGTTTGGAGAAAAAAGTGCCTATCCGCACGGTGTGCCATCAGAAAATCCGCTTCAAAAGGGCGATTTGATTTTAGTCGATCTTGGCGCCCGGTACGGACGCTTCTGCTCCGATATCACGCGCACCTGGGTGTTTGGAGGAGCGGATGAAACATCGCAGCAGCGCCTTAACCTTGTATCTCAAGCAAAAGCGGCGGCAATTAAGGCGTGCCGTCACGGCGGACGAATAGGGGACGTGGATAAAGCGGCTCGGGACGTGCTCACCAAAGCAGGGCATGGGGATCATTTTATTACCCGCGTTGGTCACGGCATGGGCATGGACGTGCATGAGGCGCCCTCAATTCATGGGAATAACGATGATCTGCTTGAAGCCGGAATGGTGCTTACGATCGAGCCGGGTGTCTATATCGAAGGGTGGGGAGGCATCCGGCTGGAAGATGACGTGGTTGTTGGTGAACACGGTGGGAAGATTATGAACCGGCTGGAGACACTTTTGGATATGTAATAAGCACATGGGAAAAGGGCCTACGCACGTTTAAAATGCGCAGGCCCTTTTTGTTTTTTACGCACGGCTGTACGTATCAATAAAAGCGGTCAGGGAACGGAACGTCTGCCGGGCGGCAGGCTTATCCATCATAAATTGGTATTCGTGCTCCACCGGTAATTCATCTTTGTCGTAGAAAATGTCCCGGACGGGCACACGGCGGCTTAGCAGGGCAGCAAGCTTTCTCCCCTGGGCGTCAAACGAGTTTTTGTTGCCGTCAGTAATAAACGTTGGCGCAAACTTTTCCGGCGGGCGCTGCAGCATGGATATTTCTGTAAGGGCCGGAGCCTCCTCCCAGTTATAGGTGCCGATGTAGGCCCAGCCAATACGCTTAAATAGGAAGCGGTTGAACCAGCCGAGCGGAGCTCCCGCAATCTGGCGAAGATCATACGGCCCGCAGAACAGCAGCACTCCTTTAATATAAAGCGGGTCAATATGCCGCCTTACCGGCACCCACGGGGAATATCCCTCGTTCAGCTGGATGGCTGCATACTGAGAAGCAATCTGGGCTCCCGCAGAGTCGCCGGCGAAAAAAATATTGGTTAAGTCGATGTTGTAGTCTTCGGCGTGCTTTTTGATGTAACGATACGCCTCATCAAGCTGAATTAATGGAGCAGGATAAGCGGCAGTCGGGGCGAGAGCGTAGTTAATATTAATCACATTGTAGCCGGAGGCCGCCAGGTAAGTAGCATACTTGGAAGTGTCCTGCTTGTCGCCTCCCACGTAAGCCCCGCCGTGCATCCAAAAAATGACTGGCGTTTTTTCTTCTTTTTTTGTGGTCAGGATAATATCGAGCCGGCCGTTGCGGTATTGGGATTCATAATCAATATCCTGATACTGTACCGTTTGCTCTGCTGCTTCAGCAAAATCGGGGGCTTCGGTTTCAAGCCCTCCTTTAAAAGCCCGCTTGACGTACCAGGCAGCAGGCCGCGGCGAAAAGAATGCATAGGCAGCTGCTGCAGCGATCAGCCCGCAGGCGCTGAGTCCTGCTTGTTTGGCGAGTTTATGCATAAACATCTTCTCCTTGTATAGGTTTTGTAAACGTTAACTTCTACGTCCATTAACATATTCCCTTCAAAGGAAAAATTTAGACATTATTTTATTCAAAAGAAAGTTTGAATGAAAAGGAAGAAGTGGTATAATATACTCAAAGGAATATTTGAATATAAAAGATAAAGAAACAGGAGGAGACAATATGGCACATGGAGGGCACAGCCACGACCATGGAACAACAAACCAGACCGCCCTGAAATGGTCGTTTATTTTAATTACTGTATTTATGGTTGTTGAAGTGATCGGCGGCCTGTGGACAAACAGCCTGGCGCTCTTATCCGATGCGGGGCATATGCTGAGTGACTCGGCGGCTCTTGGGCTCAGCTTTGCGGCAATATGGTACGGCAGCCGCAGCGCGACTTCGTCGAAGACTTACGGCTACCGCCGGTTTGAAGTGCTGGCCGCATTTATCAACGGCCTCGCGCTTCTTGTCATTGCGGTATATATTATGTACGAAGGCATTCAGCGCCTCATGGATCCGCCGTCAGTTATCAGTACAGGGATGCTTATCGTGGCCGCCATCGGCCTGATCGTCAATATCATCGTTGCCCGCATTCTTCACAGCGGGCATAACCATGAAAATTTAAACGTGCGGAGTGCGTTTTTGCACGTGCTGGGAGACCTGCTCGGCTCGGTCGGTGCCATTACAGCGGCAATTTTAATCATGCTGTTTGGATGGAGTCTTGCTGACCCGATTGCAAGCATGCTCGTGGCAGTGCTTGTTTTTATTAGCGGCCTTCGGGTGCTGCGGGACTCGGTGCACGTATTAATGGAAGGCACGCCGGAAGACATCAATACGAAGCAGGTGAAAGAGGACCTGCTGACTATCGAGCATGTCAAGGATATTCACGATCTGCACGTTTGGTCGATTACGTCGGATTTCCCTGCGCTCAGCTGCCACCTGGTCGTGGAGGAAGGGACGAGCCAGCAGGAGGCACTAAAAAATGCCAACGAGCTGCTGCACCGGGAATACGGCATTCATCATACGACAATTCAAATCGACATGGAAAACCGCGATATTTGCGAAGATACGATCTGTAATTAAAAAAACCGCCTTTTGTAAGGGCGGTTCATTTTATTTAAAGGCACGTTTTAACGCGTGAATGATCGTGGTCCATGCTTCGAGCGCGGTTTCTTCATTTCCCATGTGCGTAAATCCGTGACTGGTCGCAGAAAATGGGTAATGCTGCACAGCAACGCCGGCTTTTTCCAGGCGGTTCACATATTGCGTCGCCTCTCTGGCGAGCGAATCGTATTCAGCAGTAATAACGAGTGCCGGAGGCAGGTCTTCGAGCTCTTCAGCATACAAAGGGGATGCGTAGGGATGACGGGCATCCTGCGGCGTCTGCAGGTAGCTGTCGTTAAAGATTTGGGCGATATACGGCGGGATGGCGGTCGAATAGGCCGGCTTCTCGTAGGGATCGGTCTGCAGGTCGAGTACGGGATAGTCGAGAACCTGGAGCTTTGGAAGCTTATGACTGGTATCGCGCAGCATTAAGCTTGCCGTAGCTGCAAGGTTGCCCCCCGCACTGTGTCCGCCGAGCACATAGTTATTCATCTGCAGCGAAAGGCGGCCGGCATGGGCCATAAGCCATTCAATTATCTCAAACACTTCAAGTACGGTTGCCGGGAAGCGGGTCTTCGGAGCCAGATGGTAATCTACGTTCACTACCACACACGGAGTCTCAGCGGCAATGTGTTTGCACCAGCCCTCGTCTTCATAAGCGCTGCCCATCACAAACCCGCCGCCGTGCAGATTAATGTATACCGGATGTTTTTTGGAAACATCTGCCATCGGGTAATAAATATGTACCGGGGTTACGCCGGGAGTTGTTTCGACCAGGTAAGAGGTAGTGCTGACCGTGTCCGCTGCCGGCGGGGTGATGTATGACTGGGACTGCTGGCTGACCCGTTTTTGAAAAGAACGCAGCATCGCTGCCTGTGTAGCCGTTTTCCATTTGGTCATAGGTACCTGCTTCCTTTCCTGAAGGGGTTAAAAATCGTATTCCTGTTTTTATGTAAAAATAAACAGGACACGCCTGCGTAAGGCGCGTCCTGCTTTAAATTTCTTTTTCATTCTGCTGGCTGAAGGCTTCTACAATCAGCCAGATGCCGGTGAGGATGTGCATAAACATACCCACAACCGGGATATAGCCGACGACGGAGGTGATAATGCCAAGAATGTTGCCGCTTTTCTTTTGTTTGTCATAAATCGATGCGATAAGAGCGATGATATGGACTACTAGCATAATCTGCAGTGGCAGATAGCCTGTGCCGAAAATAATAAGCCCGCCGATGATCGGAATGCCAAGAAATAGTTCGATCCCGCCGGTGACCCATTTGAGTATCCGGGACGTCTCCATGGACGGATGCCTCCTTATTAATATGCGTATACCACTATACGTCTTTTCCCCGGGAAAGGTTTCATTACGCATGCAGACGACGGAGGGCCGATTACTATGGAGAATAAAAAATCAATGTTAAAATAAAAAGAGTATATTATTATGTACCAATTTTCCCCGTTTCACGCAGGAAGTAAACTGCGTTCTTCTGTACCAATTCCAGACAAGCATTTTGGCGCGGCCGCCGTTTTCCTGCTTTGGCCGTGTGATTTTTCCTTACCAGGATACCGGATAACTATAAAACATAACGTATGAAGTGTATGCGTCATGAAAGGAACGAAACATATTGGATTTTTTAGAAGCAAATAATGGGGTGGTGCTGCTTGTCGGTTTGCTGCTGGTAGCCGGCATTATTGTTGCTAAATTCTCGAACCGGCTTGGGCTGCCCGCTCTGGTACTGTTTATTCTGATCGGTATGCTTATCGGCAGCGATGGTTTGGAAATCATTTATTTTGATAACGCGGAAGTAGCCCAGTTGGTTGGTATATTTGCCCTTGTCATCATCCTCTTTGAAGGGGGGCTGCAGACAAAATGGGCGACGGTGCGACGGGTGGCGGCGCCTTCAATTTCACTTGCCACTGCGGGTGTATTGATTACATCCGTATGTATTGGAGGAGTGGCGTATCTGCTGCTCGACTTTACCTGGTACGAAGCACTGCTTCTCGGGTCGATTGTCGGCTCCACTGATGCGGCTGCCGTTTTTGCTGCTTTAAAAGAAAGAAATATTAAAGCCAAGCTTGGGGCCACGCTGGAAGCAGAATCGGGCACAAACGATCCAATGGCTGTTTTTTTAACTATTTCTTTTATTGAACTGCTGACCAATGCGGATGCCAACATATGGATGCTCATTCCTTCATTTTTCTGGCAGATCGGTGCGGGGATCATTTTCGGGCTGTTGGTCGGACGCTTCGCGTCGTTTGCGATTAACCATATCGGCCTTGAATCGAGTGGCCTGTACCCGATTTTTTCAGTGGCATTTGCGCTTCTGGCCTACAGTGTGACAGCAGCCATTGGTGCAAGCGGCTTTTTGGCGGTATACGTAGCCGCGCTTGTGATTGGCAATTCCGAGCTTACATTCCGCTACTCGATCTTTCAATTCAATGAAGGGTTCGCCTGGATGAGTCAGATACTTATGTTTATTATTCTTGGCCTGCTCGCCTTTCCAGGACAGGTGTTTACGGCAGACATCATGCTTGCCGGTATTGCGCTGTCCTTTATCCTGATGTTTATTGCAAGGCCGCTCGCTGTCTTTATATCTACGGCATTTCTCGGCTATACGCTGAAAGAAAGAACATTCTTATCATGGGCAGGGCTGCGCGGAGCAGTGCCGATCGTTCTCGCGACGTTTCCCGTGGTCGCCGGACTCGACAATGCCCAGCTGATTTTTAACCTCGTATTCTTTATCGTATTGACCTCAGCGCTGATTCAGGGGTCAAGCATCTCCTATGTGGCAAAGCTTCTGCATCTGGTAGGGCCGAAAAAAGAAATTCCCTACCATTCTATCGAGCTTGTAAGCATGGGCTCAGCGAATGCGGAAATGGTACAGTTTGAAGCGAGCGAAGAATCAGCGATTGTCGGTAAACAGCTGTATGAAATTAATTTTCCCAATGATGCCACTGTGAGCGCGATGGTGCGAAACGATGAACTTGTGACGCCCGGAGGCAATACAGAGATCCAGGAGGGAGACTTTCTGTACATTCTCGTTTCCAGGCAGCAAAAAGATGACCTGCGGCGGCTGCTGAACCGAAAGAAGCATCCTGAGCCAAAAACGACGCCATAACGGCCCGCTGTTCTCCTGCAGGAGAACAGCTTTTTTCATGCAGGGGAAGCGCTTGCATGAAATTTATTGATGCATCAAGCTTTCATTTGTTTTCAATCAGCTGTGATTTATATTAAGATGAAGGACGTGTACTACTAGGGAAAATAATGTAAGAACTGAGGCGAGAAAAATGTCCATTATTGATATAATTACACCGGTGTTTATGATGACTGTGTTGATCGCAATCGGTGTGATCACCTCTAAAACGATTGATGTATCGGTGGAAACGCGCCGTTTTATTTCCTTTACAGCTATTAATTTTGCGCTGCCAGCCGTGATTATGTACAGCATCTTTCAGCTCGACTTCAACAGCTCCACCTGGTCGTCGTTTGCCATGATCTACTTATGTGCACTCGGGCTCACGTGGACAGGCATGGCTGTTGGCTACGGGGTTGGCCGTTCCTTTCATTATACAGACATAGAAGCACGGCAGCTGGCAATTGTTGCAGGCTGCAGCAATTCGGGATTTATCGGCATTCCGCTCATTACCATTTTGTTTGGTCCCGAAGCGGGGTCTTATGCGGCCGTCTATGATGCCGGCACGACGACAAGCGTATTTACGATTGGTATTCTGCTTTTGAAGCCGGGGCGGTTTTCGTTCAAGCAGCTTACATCAATTCTGAACACGCCGTTCTTAACACTTGTATGCTCTGTACTGCTTGCATCTGCAGGGCTCGTTATTCCAATGTTTTTCCTCGAAACAGTAAATACAATATCCGGGCTCGCGGCTCCGCTTGCGATGATTTTGATCGGTCTGCTTATACCTACCATTACCTCCGCTAATTGGAAGATGGTGAAAACAGGGTACAAGCGTTTCATTGGCTCTGCCGTAGTCGTAAAGGTGCTTGCCGTGCCAGCTATTGCCTGTCTGTTAGTATGGCTGCTTCCGATTCCGGAGCTTCTAGGTAAAATTATTATTGTCCAATCCTCCATGCCGACCATCACGCTGGCGGCGGTATTATTTGAACGCTACGTGCACGGAAGGTCTAACCAGCTCGGAATTGTTGCGTTGATCGCAACGACCGTATTCAGCCTGCTTATGCTGCCTTTGACCGTCTTTGTAGCGCAGCATATTGCCGGTTAAACCGAAGCGCCCGGGGCTTCGGTTTTTTGAAAGGAAATTAGTTAAACTTTTAGTTAATATATTTTATATTTTTAAACTCACCAGCGATTTATTTCTAAGAGAAAAGAAAAAATGATTGTAAGCGGTTAATAATTTTGATAAAGTAAAGTAAATAAAAATATGAAGTAAATTTTTACTGAAAGGAAAGGGTTGTGATGGCTACTATTAAAGATATTGCTGCCAGGGCTCAAGTGTCTGCGGCGACGGTGTCCCGGGTGCTGAACCACGACGAAACACTCTCGGTTTCCAGGGACACGAAGGAAAGAATTCGCCAGATTGCCCAGGAGCTTGCCTACGTACCAGTGAAGGCCCGAAAGAAAAATGACAGGAAAAGAAAAATGAGAATCGGGATCGTTCTAAACCAGCCAAGCGACCTGGAAAAAGATGACCCGTACTTTTATCCAATCCGTCAGGAAATTGAAGAGGAATGTATGCGCCAGGGGGTGGAGCAGGCACGAATTTTTTATTTGCCGACCATTCAAAATGACCCAGCCGTGCAGGAAGTCGATGCCTTCATTTTGATTGGGCGCATTCATGAGGAAGTGGCAGATTTTCTACAGCGTAATCAAAAACAGGTCGTATTTATCAGCCATTCGCCAAACGATGAATATTTTTCATCAGTAAGCATTGATTTTTCTCAGGCAGCCGGGAAAGTGATGCGCCACCTGATTAATCAAGGCTATAAAAAAATCGGTTATATTGGAGGACAGGAGAGAGAGAATGGTTTCCGGAAGAGAGTGGCGATTGAAGATAAGCGAGAGACCGTATTTAAAGAGCTGATGGATGCTGCCGGCTATTCCTACAAAAATAATATACACATTGCCGATTTTACAATGGACGACGGCTACCGGATGGGAAAAAAAGCAATTGATCAGGGCAGCCTGCCGGAGGCATTTTTTATTGCCAGTGACCGGATGGCCATGGGGGCGCTCCGGGCTTTCCAGGAGCATGGCATCCGCGTGCCGGAAGACGTGGCAATCGGAAGCTTTGACGGCACGGAGCTTGCCCAGTATGCGAGTACTCCGCTCACAACGGTTAGCATCCCAACAAAAGAGATGGGCCGGATGGGAGTGCGCAAGCTGTTGACGACAGAAGAGGGCGATCTCCCGATGAGATGGGTACTGCCGTCCAGGCTTATTGTACGAGAAAGCTGTGGGAGCCGAATAAACAAGCTTCTGGAGTCATAGGAAAAGGGATAAGCCCTTTTTCTACTTATATTTGAATGCGCTTACAAAAATTAAAGGAGGAAGACAAATGTCAAAGTTAACGTTTATTGGAGCCGGGAGTACTGTTTTTGCTAAAAATATCCTTGGAGACTGTATCGTTTCCCCGAAGCTGCAGCATCTCGAGGTTGCCCTCTATGATATTGATGCAGAGCGGCTGAGTGACTCCGAGCAGATGCTGAACCATTTGATTAATACTTATGAAAGCAGCATCCGGGTTACAGCACATAATGACAGAAGAGAAGCCCTGCGCGGAGCTTCCTACGTCGTTAATGCCATTCAGGTGGGAGGCTATGAGCCCTCTACTGTTATTGATTTTGAGGTGCCAAGAAAATACGGACTTGAACAGACAATTGGCGATACAAACGGAATTGGCGGTCTTTTCAGAAATCTGAGAACTATTCCTGTCATGCTCGGAATTGCTGAAGATATGCGGGATGTGTGTCCGGATGCGCTGTTTATGAACTATACGAATCCGATGTCAGCACTGACAAAGGCTATGACAGAACATGGAGGCATCCGCACTGTCGGTCTCTGTCACAGTGTGCAGGTGTGCGTGCCGGAGCTGTTTGAACTGCTCGGCATGGATGATGAAGGCGTCAGTGCTAAAATTGCTGGCATTAACCATATGGCCTGGCTGCTTGAAGTGAAAAAAAATAGAACTGACCTTTATCCTGAAATTAAGCGGCGCGCCAGGGAAAAACAAAAGGAAACGCACGGGGATATGGTGCGCCTCGACATGATGGAGAAGTTCGGCTACTATATTACCGAATCTTCGGAGCATAATGCAGAGTATTATCCATATTATATCAAGAGGAACTATCCCGAACTGATTAACAAATTTAATATTCCGCTCGATGAATATCCGCGCCGTTGTGTGCAGCAAATCGAAGAATGGAAGCAGCAGCGCGATCAATTTGTCGAAAACGAGCAGCTGACGCACGAGCGCTCGAAGGAGTACGCCTCGTATATGATCGAGGCAATAGAATACAACGAACCGATTGTGATTGGCGGTAACGTCATGAACACGGGTGGATTGATTTCCAACCTGCCTGAGGAAGCGTGTGTGGAGGTGCCGTGTGTTGTAGATGCAAACGGAGTTACTCCAACTTACGTAGGCAAGCTGCCGGAACAGCTCGCAGCGCTGAACCGCAATGTCATCAACACGCAGATCATGAGCGTGGAAGCAGCTGTTTCCGGTAAAAAAGAGCACGTCTACCAGGCTGCGCTGCTTGATCCTCATACAGCTGCAGAGCTTTCGCCGGATGACATTATCGCTATGTGCGATGAACTGCTTGAGCGTCACGGAAACTGGGTGCCGGTCCTGCAGTAACAAATATATGTAAAAAAGCACCGGAGCGCTCCGGTGCTTTTTGTATGGGACTATTCGTCTTTTTTGATGGCCCGGCCCTGCAGATCGTATTCGCGGTAACCGGTATTGGCTTTGAATAGTACTTTGTCGTAGCGTCCGGACTGCGCTTCTTTGGAAACAAGCGTCCCAATCCAGCCGCCGAGAAAGCCAAGCGGCACGGATACGATGGCCGGGTTCGTGAGCGGAAAAATTGCCTGGGCGGCGATAAATGCGCTGCCGTCCGGGTTCATAACGTTCGGGCTGATAATTACCAGGCCGACCGAGCTGACCAGGCCGACCGCAATCGCGGTGATGGCGCCGTTTGTATTAAAGCGTCTCCAGTAAATCGTATACACAATTACCGGCAGGTTCGCACTGGCGGCTACACAGAAGGCGAGTGCTACGAGAAAGGCTACGTTTAAATTCTGGGCAAAAATTGCCAGCGCAATGGAAAGAACAGCAACTGTCAGGGAAGCGGTACGGGCTGCGACTACCTGCTCGCGCTCGGTCACTTTCCCTTTTTTAATAATTTGTCCGTACAGATCGTGGGCGAAGGCGCTGGCTCCGGAAAGCACGAGCCCTGCCACAACGGCGAGAATCGTTGCGAAGGCTACAGCACAGACAAAGGAGAACAACAGATCACCGCCAAGGGCCTGGGCGAGAAGCGGTGCGGCCATGTTGCCGGCCGGGTTGGCAGCGATAATGTCCGAACGGCCAACAAAAATTGCAGCGCCAAAGCCTAAGCAGACTGTAAGGATGTAAAAGATACCAACAATCCATGTAGCAGTAACAACTGAGCTGCGGGCTGTTTTCGCGTCTTTAACAGTAAAGAAGCGCATCAGAATATGTGGAAGGCCGGCTGTACCGAGGACAAGCGCCACCATCAGGGATAGCGAATCCAGCGGCAGTTTATCCTGCTGGCCCGGATTCAGGAAGTTCGTGCCGGCCGGTGTCGCCTGGCCTGCTTCCCGGAACATGGCAATGACGTTAAAGTTAAACTGCCACAGCACCATGATGGAAATAATCAATGTACCAATCATGAGTAGTACAGCTTTCGTAATCTGGACCCAGCTGGTAGCAGTCATGCCGCCAAACAGTACATAGGTAGTCATCATCACACCTACTAAAATAACGGCCCAAAGGTATGGGATGCCAAACAGCAGCTGAATTAATGCACCAGCCCCTACAAGCTGGGCAATCATGTAAAAAATGACGATGGTGATCGTACTGAAAGCCGCCGCGCCGCGTATTTTTTTCGCATCAAAGCGCGCATTCAGCATGTCCGCAAGCGTGTACTGGCCAAGGTTACGGAGCGGTTCAGCGACCACAAACATAACGACGAGGTAGGCTACCAGATAGCCGATACTGAAAAGGAAGCCGTCAAAGCCGTATAGCGCAATGGCACCGGCAATCCCAAGAAAGGAAGCGGCTGATAAGTAGTCCCCGGAAATCGCGAGGCCGTTCTGCCAGCCGGTCAGTCCGCCGCCGGCTGTATAAAAATCACTGGCCGAGCTCGTTTTTTTCGCTGAATAGTATGTTATTACGAGGGTAAGGCTGACTATTGCAAGAAATAGAATAATGACCGTGGCATTCATGAATGATCCCCCTTAGCTTTGCGTTCTTCTTCCTCGATGATAGCTTCGGCATCTTTATCAAATTTTGCAGATTTGCGTACGTAGAGAATACAGAGCGTCCAGGTCATGGCAAACTGGGCAAACGCAAGTATCCAGGCCCAGGTAATCGGTCCGATCGCCGAATTATTGAGTACGTCTGAGGTGATTATTAAAACAGGAAGAGATAAGTAAAATAGCAGAAAGAACACCGTTAAGGGAGCAATGAATTTTCTCTTTTTCGACATGAGTTTTTTGAACGCAGGGTTTTCGACGGCTTCAGAGTATTTCACTCCGCCTCCGGAAGTAAAGGTTTCGTCGGTTGCTCCAGACTCTTTTTTAACAGCCATATTTTTTCCTCCTTTTTCAAATAAAATGCAGTTAGCGTAAATGGGATCAAAGAATCGACAGCAACGAAATACAACAGAAAGGAAGGAGACAAATTAAACTTATAATATGAAAGCGCTTCCGTCAATCAAAAATGTCAGAAAAAATCCAAAATTGTTGCATAACAGTAGGTGCAGGACATAAAATAGTTCAAAACTACTAGACATTAACTCGTTTGTTAAAAAATTTTTCATGAAAATAGGCTGGAAACACATGATCCGTTATAATTAAGCGTGAGTGAAAGGAAGGGTTAAACGTGTGGGAAAAGCAGTTTGAAAGTGAAAAATGGATAAAACAGCAAATTGCTCAGTTGTACAACAGGGTGAACCAGGAGATGTACGAGGTTGGAGTAAAAACGTTAAAGGTGGAACTGTTACAAAACAAGTGTATTATTTTCGCGGAACACAAGCGTGTGCCCGCCCTTCGTGCGCTCGAACAGGGCAACAGGGCACTGGCAGAACAGGTGGACGCAGCGCTCGTGGACGAATTCAAAAAACGGCTGCACCATCTGCTGGTAAAGGAGCTGGAGCTGCCGGTACGCACTGTATTAAAGGATTTTGACCCAGCTTCAGGCGCCGCATCGACAGTGATCTATCTAAATGAAAAAGAGCGTTAGATTATATGACATCTTTCCTTACAGACGGTCGGGATAGAAGTAGAATAAATACAAACAGTTAAGAAGAAGGCCTGCTGTAGACCGGCGGTTCTTCTCTTTCTATCCAGACGGAAGCTTGATTCCTGTTAGACGGGGATGAAGAGGCCGGAGAAACACAGGAACAGCCGCCTGTGCCTTTCTCCGGCTTTTTTTATAAAAGGAGTGAAAGATATGGACCACTTGCATGATATTATTCCGGAGCTCTCTGCAGAAGAAAAGCAAGTGCTGGCCACGATCAGGAATGTGGAGGGGTCGGCATACCGGAAAGAAGGCACGACTATGTTGTTAAAGGCAGATGGCAGCTCTGTCGGCATGCTGAGTTCGGGTTGCCTTGAAGGGGATTTGCAATGCCGCATCGAAGACGTGCATGCCAAGGGCCCCCAGGCGGTTTCATATGATATGCGGGGATACAGGGAGCTGTCCTGGGGAGAGGGCACTGGATGCAACGGAGTGATTGAAGTGCTGCTTGAACCGGTAACGAAAGCACTTGCTACTTCGATGCGCCGTATGCACGCTGCCGTGAATCAGGGAAAAACGGTGCTTAGGTGGACTGCGGCCGCCGGCGGCGGCTGGTTCGTTTGCGGGGAAGAGCCGGACGAGCAGGCAAAACAGCTGGCTGCACAGGCCGCCGGTATGAAACGCGGGAGTGGCCGAAGCTCTATTTCAGATGGGCAAGGCGAAAAAATATATGTCCAGACGATCCGCCCGAAGCCAAGGCTGTTTATTTTCGGAAGCGGCCCGGATGCACGTCCGCTTGTACAAATGGCTATGCGGTGCGGGTACGAGGTTACGGTGCTTGACTGGCGTCCGGCCTATCTGGACGCTGTGAAAAACGAAGTGCCGGAGGCCCGGCAGATACCTGGTTTCCCCGATGAATGGTGGAGGAGCACAGCGTTCCGCAATGGGGACATGGCAGTAGTCATGACCCATCACTTTGAAAGGGACAGAGAAGCACTGGTCCATCTTTTGCAGGAGCCGATGGCCTATATTGGGGTGCTCGGTTCAAAGACGAGAACGAAACGCTTGCTGCAGACAGAGGTGCTGCCGGAGATTATTACAACTCCCATCGGTTTATCTATCGGGGCGGAAGGACCTGAAGAAATTGCGGTGAGCGTGGTCGGACAGCTGATTGCCCTTCAGAATAGCGCAACAGCTAACGAGGTGATGGCATGAAAACAGCAGTCATTTATTTAGCTGCGGGGAAGAGCTCCCGCATGGGACATAATAAACTGGAAAAGCCGTGGAAGGGCACAACGCTTGGAAGCAGTGCGCTGCAGCAGGTGTTAACAAGCAGCGTGGACGAAGTGATTGTCGTAACAAATCAGTCTTTATGGATAGATGACAGAATATTCGGACGATGCAAAAGTCCTGTGCGTATAGCAGCCAGCCCGCAGGCAAGGAAAGGACAGGCGTATTCTCTTCGTGCTGGCATGAATGAAGCGGTGCGCCTCGGAGCAGAGGCGGTTCTGGTGGTGCTTGCTGATCAGCCCGGTTTGAAAGCTGAAACGATCGACCGGTTGATCGCGCAGGCCCAGACGCACAGTTGCGATTTTACAGGCATGTGGACCGGCCGGCATTACCAGCCGCCTATGCTGTTCAAACAACAGATGTTTGCTGCACTGCAGAGTGTGGAGGGCGACCGCGGGGCTGCTTCAATTCTACGGGAAGCGTATGTATGGAAGGGGCATCCGTATGGGGGCTTTCGTTACCTGGAACAGTTCGACGTCGACACTGAGGAGGAATACAGATGGCTGCTGCAAATCAATCAGTAATGCCGGTTGTATGGATGCCGGCAACAGTGCAGGAAGCTTTTGCATTGTACGAGGAATATTTTCCTGACGTGGAATGGATCGCCGGAGGCACGTGGCGGCAGATCGAGCGGGAAAAAGGGACGGCATTTGCTGGAAATATAATTGCACTTGAACAGGTTTCGGAGCTAACGTCTGTGCACGAGGAAGAAAACTACATGCGGATCGGCGCCTGTATGACGCTCGAAGAGTTAATACAGGAACCTTACATTTCCCGGGAAATACTCGGAGAAGCGCTGCGGCAGATCGCTGCTCCGGCTGTACGCACGCGTGGCACCATAGGCGGCAATATTATGTATGGTCATGGAGATGCGCTGCCGGCACTAATGGCGCTGCAGGCAGAGCTCGAAGTTTGGAATGGCAGGTCGTATGCCCGCCTTCCAGTGGAAGAAGCGGCTTCCTATGAAGGGACATTCCTATTAACGGCTGTTCTGCTGCCAAAAACGCCAGAAGCCAGTGCGGGCGATGTTCATTTTTTTGAAAAAATCGGCCGCCGGGAAGCATTTACCGCTTCGCTTCTTGCTGTAAGCGGCTGCGCCCGCAGGCAGGCAGGCGGAAGCTGGAAAGCAAGGCTGGCGCTAGTGGGTGGAAAAGACGCTCCGGTGAGGCTTCGCCGTGCAGAAGCATGTGTGGCCGAGTCCGGGTGGACGCCGGAAGCGTTTTTTAAGGCGCTTGAAGCTGATTATCAACCGGGGGATGAACCATTTTCTTCAGGGAGCTACCGCCTGCAGGCAGCTGCCCATTTATTTTTATCCCGCCTGTGGCTCGAAGATAATGCAGAAAAAGGAGGGGTGCATAACGTATGAAGCAGCCAGAATACCAGCGCCGGCCGGACGCTGAGCCCAAAGTAACCGGCTCGTTGAAATATTTAACCGACCGCTTTGAAGACCATATGCTGATTGGCAAGGTGATGAGAAGCAAGCACCCGCACGCCCGTATTAAAAATATTGATACGTCAGCGGCCGAAGCAATCCCGGGGGTTTATGCAGTGCTGACTCATAAAGACGTGCCGGGGTTAAACCGCTTTGGTATCGTTATGCCGGACCAGCCCGTTTTTTGTGAAGACAGAGTGCGCTATACGGGCGATGCGGTAGCCGCTGCAGCAGCAGAGTCAGCCGAAGCAGCAGAGAAAGCTCTGGCGGCTGTCGTAGTGGAATACGAGCCGCTGCCTGTACTTGATTCTGTCGAAAAAGCCCTGAGTCCCGGAGCGGAACAGCTGCACGAAATGGGAAACATTCTGCATGAAGCTTTCTATACACGCGGCGATCTGCAGCAGGGCTTTGCCGACTGTACCTGTATTGTTGAAGAAACGTATCAGCTGCCCCGCCAGATGCACGGCTATATGGAAACGGAAGGCGGAGTGGTAGTCCCAGGACAGGACGGCGGCATTTCCGTGTACATGGCTACTCAGCACGGATTCAAAGATCGTTTTCAGCTGTCAAGAATTCTGGACACTCCGGAAGAGAAAATACGCATCATTTCGAGTCCGATCGGAGGCTCGTTCGGCGGCAAGGATGAGCTGAACCTGCAGCCGTACGGAGCACTGCTGGCCCTGAAAACCGGCCGGCCGGTCCAAGTGCATAACACCCGGAAAGAATCGGTACGGGCGGGACTAAAGCGCCACCCAATGGCGATTACGATGCGGACTGGGGCAGATGAAAGCGGACGCGTACTCGCGCACGAAACGACAATTTATGCTGATACCGGGGCGTATGCCACGCTCGGTCCGGCCATTCTGGAATTTGCTGTCGAACATGCCAGCGGGCTGTATCCAATCCCAAATATTAAGACGACCGGCGTTTCCGTGTTTACGAATAACGGCGTAGCTGGAGAGTTCCGGGGATTTGGCGGCAACCAGGTGACGTTTGCGCTTGAGGGACAGATGGACCGGCTGGCCGAAAAACTTGGAATGGAAGGCGGACAGCTGCGTTTTATAAATATGAGGAAACCTTCAGATGCCGGGCCGCTTGGGCAGGAAATCGCCCCGACGGATGGCGGAAAGATGGTGCTTGATGACGTTGCCGCCTGGCAGCAGCTGCCGCTGAGTAATACGGGAGAACCCCCGTGGTTAAAAAACGGCCGGGGAGGCGCTGTTTCCATGCATGGAGGCGGTCTTGGCTACGGACGGCTGGACCCTTCTGGTGGACGGCTCGCGCTTACGAAGGAGGGCAAGCTCGAGGCTGCTTTTGGTTTTGAGGAATGCGGACAGGGCATTGTAGCCGTGATTGAAACGGTGATGAAAGAGGCTTTTTCCTGTAATGACGAAGATATTGAAATCACGATCGGTGATACAAGCAAAGTACCGGTTTCCGGTTCAACGACTGCTTCACGAGGCACGGGGATGATCTGGACAGCGGTGGAAAACATGAAGGCCTTATTTAGCAGGCAGCTGCTGACTGAAGCATCCAGGGTAACCGGGACCGCAGCGGCGGATTTGTACCTGGGTGCAGGGGGCATCCATAAAAGCGGCACAGAGTCTTCGCTCTTTTTAAGCTACAAAGCGCTGGCGGAGTATGTACAGGCCGGAGATATTGAGACGCATACCTCGTTTGATTTTCCAGTGACGCCGGATGAAATTGACTCCGGTCATTATTTGTATTCCTTCGGCGGCGTGAGTGCAGAGGTAGAAGTGAACCTTTTGACCGGCGCCGTACGGGTACTTGACCTGAAACAGTCGGTGTCCGCCGGGCCGGTTGTGTATCCGCAGGGGTACAGGGGACAGATTGAAGGCGGCGGCATCATGGCGCTGGGGTACACGCTGATGGAGGACGCCGTGATGGAAGAAGGACGCTATCAGACAGAAAATTTCGATACGTATTTAATGCCGGGAGTAAAGGATCTGCCGGATAACGTGACAGTAAAGCCGCGTGAAGAAGTAATGGAAGGGGACACATACGGACCTAGAGGCGTAGGAGAAATAGGAACAATTGCCGTGGCGCCGGCCATCGCTGAAGCTATTTACCAGGCAATTGGCGCCCGGCCAAAAAAGCTTCCCGTCTCAAGAGAGTGGATACTACATCAGATTCAGCAAAGGGGGCTTCTGCCTTGGAACAAACCAGAAAAGATGCTCGGGGGATAGAACACCGGCAGGGAGTAAATGTGTGTACTTTTTACCTTAACGGGATGCAGGCGAGTGTTAATGCTTCTCCTCTGGCCCGGGTCGTTGATATGTTAAGGGATCAGCTGCACGAAACAGGTACGAAAATTTCCTGTGGTATCGGAAGGTGCGGTGCGTGTTCAATCTGGGTGAACGGCCAGCTCACCAGTTCATGTCTGCTGCTTGCCTATCAGGTGGAAGGAAAGGAAGTAACAACTATTGAAGGTATAGGCACAGAGGAGCGCTGTAGTATCGTGCAGGAGGCATTTATTAACGAAGGAGGCTTTCAGTGCGGCTACTGTACACCGGGAATGATCATGGCCACAGAGGCCCTGCTGAAACAAACCCCGGACCCGAGCGATGAAGAGATACGGGACGGCCTGTCGGGAAACATCTGCAGGTGTACGGGCTACAGCGGCATCATCCGGGCAGTAAAAGCAGCCGCAGCCAGACTTGCATAATAACAAGGGCCAAACGTTTCAACCCTGCAAGTACGGATTTGCTAAAACAGATAAACAAAAGCCGGCATCCCCAAGTATGCCGGCTTCCCCCTGTTATATCTCTATTTATGTTACTTTACGGAGCGGTATGACGGTTTTGTACCTGCGCGATACTTTGTCATAAGCCTGCAGAAGTCTTCGCATCACTTCCACTTTTTTCTCCGAATCGACGCCCTGATCGAGGATCGTACGGGACAGATCCATGAAGCTCTGATGCGGATCATCAGAAGATTCAAGCAATTCCACATAAAGCGTCTCATTTTTTACCGGCACTGCCATTCGCCTCCCTTAACACTTTTTACACCATTGTCGAAAGGAAAAGTTTGTTACGTATACCGTACCACGATCCAAAAACGGAAGAAATGCTAAATAAGTAACAATTCTAATTACAGATGACTGGACGCAAGAAATCTCTGGTCCAGTAAAAAAACAACAAATGTGAAGAAAGTTTGTAATATTGTTCTAAAATAAGGGCTGCAAATGCTTTAATATCAACCCTTCACTGTTTTGGAATAAAAAGAAAGACGCTAGCCATAAAATGTGTGACCGGGAAGGATGTCCTTTTTTCAAGAATAAAGGCCTATCTTTTTAGCTGAATATACAGAGGCTTTCTAGTGCATAAACAAAAAAGAAAAATACTGCCATATAAGTGATATTAAGCCATAGGAATAGTGAGAACATTAGAAAAGTATTGAATATGCATGTGAAAGGACTATTTACCTGTTTTTACTTCTTTTTCCTTGAAAAATCGTTAAAAAATAGACAATCAAAACGTTTTTTCACAAGCGATTAATCGAAAAAAGCTCTGCTGGCTAAAGTGTGTAATAAAATTACAAGTAGTTGTATATAGTAAAAGGCTTTGCAATTTTTCCGGTATCTCAAGTTATAGTTAGTTAAAAGCACATATAATGACATACAAAGAGTTAAATTGTTCTTGATAGGTTTTTTCGCTTCCCAACCGAAATAACGCGTGCTAAAATAATTTTTGTGTGAAATTTCGGTAAGGAAGGGGGAGAAATAATGGAATATATTTTGATGGCTTCATTGGCTTGGTTTATGGGGTTTTTTCCACTTTTTGAAATTTATATTGCCGTACCTGTAGCAATGGGGGCAGGCTTTGACCCGGTATCAGCTGTCCTGTGGGCGGCCGTAGGAAACTTCATGGCGGTGCCGACTGTGACGTTTTTTTACAGCCAGTTGAAACGAATCAGATTCTTTTCCAATTGGATGGAGAAGTTAGCTGCCAATCGATTCCGGGGAAATATTGAGCAGTACGGAGGATGGGTTATCCTGCTGCTGGCGCCTATTGCAGGCGTCTGGGCCATTTCCGTTATTGCCAAAGCCATCGGCATGTCAAAGCGGACATTGTTTCTCTCCACCGGTACGAGTATTGTAATCTACGGGGTTGCTATTGCGGGTTCAATGCAGCTTGGACTCGGCTGGTTTTAAAAATTACGGCGCAAAAAGCCGGCAGTTCGCAAAATAATGCGGCTGCCGGCTTTTTCAGTTAAATCATTTCTTCGCCGCGATGCTTTTTTCCGCGCCGATTTATTTTCCAAATCCAGTACAGGTTTGTTACGACCACTTTTAGGAGAGCATAAGCGGGGATGGCCAAAATTAATCCGAGAAGTCCGAACATGCTGCTTGCGAACAGCAGGACAAAAATGACGGTAACCGGATGGACTTTTAAGGCTCGGCCCATCACCTGCGGCGATATCAGGTTAGACTCAAGTTGCTGGACCACTATGACACCAAGAATAACGATAAGAGCTGTAAGAGGCGACTGGAAAAAACCAACGACCACGGCTGGTATAGTGCCGATGAAAGGACCGACGAACGGAACCAGGTTGGTCAGCATGCAGATGATACCCAGGATAAGCACGTAATCGAGGCCGATAATCCAGAAAAGAATCATGGAGAGGATCCCGACAATGAAACTGACAGTAATCTGTCCCTGAATATAGTTGGCAAGCGCCCGGTCCATGTCCTGCATAATTTTGTGAATTTCCGGACGGTGGTCGCGATCCACAAATTTCAGCATAAAGCCCGGGAGCTTGTGCCCTTCGCGCAAAATATAGAAAAGCACAAACGGAATAACAAATAGTACGACAAAAAAGCTGACAATAGCGCTTCCTACCGTCACAATGGTAGAAACTAGGGAATCGGTAATAGTGCTGGCTGAATTCTGAAGCTGAGAGCTGATTGAATCCATAGAAATATTATTTCCTTGCATAATAGGCTGGACAGCCGGATGGTTCTGGTTGTTCATAATAAAGGATTGCACTTGCTGGAAATAAACAGGGATCTGATTAATCAGCTGGTTAAACTGGCTGGCAATAATCGGTCCGATTAAATTAACTACCAGCACAATCAGGCCGATAAGCACAGCATACAAGAGCAGTATAGAGAGAGAACGGGGTATGTACTTGGAAAGAAGCACGACAAATGGACGGAACAAGTAGCTCAATATACCAGAAATAATGACAGGAGCTGCCAGCGTTCCAATCAAAACAAACAGCGGATGAAAAATATACTCTACCTGCCTGGCCATAAAAGCAATAGCTAAAACGACTAATATTCCTAAACAGACACGAAACCATTTGTATTGGTACATGTTTTACGATCACCACTCTTTTCTTAATAAGGAATAAACGAAAATCAAGACATTTGTACAGGTTCCCTTCATTATACAGCCGGAAACATAAAACTGGAGCCTGAATTTAAAAAAAGTATAAAAACATAAAAAAACACCTGCCCTAAATAGGACAGGTGCTGAATTTTGCTTTACTGAGTAGCGGATAGTTCTTTTAGTTCTGGCGTCAGCACTTCTTCAGTATCCGGATTAAAGAAGTGACAGCGGTCCATGTTGAAGAAAAGGTCGAGTTTATCGCCGGCCTGAATACTGCTGTTGGCGTCCACGCGGGCAATAACCTGCTTGCCGTTAACGCTTGTGTAAAGAATCGATTCAGCCCCGTTCATTTCAGACACTTCGATATCAAGGTTCAGTTTGTTTTTCGACGATGTCGTTCCGCCCATCACGTGGTGGATGTCTTCCGGGCGAATGCCGAAGGTTACTTTTTCATTTTCAAAGCCCTGGTCCCGCAGAATCTGCATTTTGCTTTCTGGAATTTCGAGCTTGTGTTCTCCGAGCTCAAGAATGGTACCATTAATTTTTCCTTCCAGGAAATTCATTGCCGGTGAGCCGATGAAACCGCCTACAAAAACGTTCGCAGGATGGTCGTATACTTCTTTAGGAGAGCCGACCTGCTGCACAACGCCGTCTTTCATAATAACGATACGGGTTGCCATCGTCATGGCTTCTGTCTGGTCGTGTGTTACATAAACTGTCGTACTGTTTAAGCGGCGGTGAAGTTTAATAATTTCTGTACGCATCTGCACACGCAGCTTTGCATCGAGGTTGGAAAGCGGCTCATCCATCAAGAATACTTTAGGGTCACGGACAATGGCACGGCCAAGAGCTACACGCTGACGCTGACCGCCGGAGAGTGCTTTTGGCTTACGGTCAAGGTATTCAGTCAGCCCAAGGATATCGGCTGCATTTTTCACACGCTGATCAATGTCATCTTTTTTGAATTTACGGAGCTTCAAGCCAAAGGCCATATTGTTGTATACGTTCATGTGCGGATACAGGGCGTAGTTCTGGAATACCATTGCAATGTCGCGGTCTTTAGGAGAAACGTCGTTCACGCGTTCATCCCCGATGTATAAATCGCCGTCCGTAATATCTTCAAGCCCGGCAATCATGCGTAGGGTCGTGGATTTCCCGCACCCGGAAGGACCGACAAAAACGATAAATTCCTTGTCCTCGACATCAAGATTAAAATCGTCTACTGCTGTAACGTCACCATCGTATTTTTTCGTAATGTGATTCATGCGGATACCAGCCATAATATGTTCGCTCCTTTTGAAGAAGTTTATGTTATCTGGTGTTTATATTAAAGAAAACGCTTTCAAATTAATATAGACAACCTGAACAAAGTTAACAAACGAAACATTGTGCAAGGTGAATAGAAAAGCGTAGGGTGTTTTGGTCACCATCTCCGACGGCTCGTCGGTTTCAGGCGGATTGAGACGAAGTCGCAAACGCTCTGAAATCACGAACGGACGGAGATGGTAACACCCGGAGCTGGACAGAAAGAAAAGCGTAGGAAGCCGTTCAGCGGCGCAGGCTCTGGAGGAGCTTTGGATAAAGGGGGCTTTTTCCCTTTGCCAAAGGTCTGAAGAGACCCGCCGCCGCTGGCTTCCGGAGCTGGACAGAGAAAAGCGTAGGAGCCTTGCTCAACCGCGAAAGGTACTCCCCGGACTTGCAGGGTAGCCTGCTGCCCGAAACCGGCTGGAAAGTAACCCCGAGCGGTTAGGCTCCGGAGCTAGACAGAAAGAAAAATGCAGGGTGTTTATTTAGATGATGTTCGATTAAGATCGCTGCATTCTGCAGGCAACACCGAGCCTCCTCCCTCGTGCGGCTCCTAGCTGCGCAGGAAGCCGCCTTCAGAATGAATGACCTGGCCGACGATCCAGTCCGCTTCGTCTGACAGCAGAAAGGCAATTGCTTTGGCTGCGTCCTCCGGCTGTCCGATTCGTCCTTTGCTGAATTTTTTCGACAGCTCTTTTTCCATGGCGGGGTCCATCCATCCGGTATTGGTCGGGCCCGGGTTAACAGCATTCACATTAATCTCATGCGGGGCAAGCTCGGCAGCCAGTGATTCGGTAAAGGCCCGCACTGCTGCTTTTGTAGAAACGTAGGCGATTTCGTTTACCATCGGGCCAAGGTCCTGGCCGGAGGTCAGGTTTACGACTTTTCCGCTGATGCCAAAATCAATCCACCGCTGGGCAATTTTTGTAGTAAGCAGAAACGGAGTGCGCATATTGACGTAATAATGCTGATCAAGCGACTCCCCGTCCAGGCGTTCGTAGTTGTCATTAGCAGAATAGGCGGCATTATTCACAAGCGCCGTCGGAAATAGCGGCAGTTCGTTCAGCTGGTCGATGAGCTCGTCCGGCGCTTCCGGGTTGGAGAAATCGGCTTCAATATAATAAATTTCGATGCCGAGCGTTTCGAGAGAAAGCTTGAATTCCGCCGCCCAGTCGATGTCTGAGCCCCAGGTCGTGAAAATAATATTTTCCCCGCGTTCAGCAAGCAGGCGGCAAACGGCAGCGCCGATCCCCCGGTCATGGCTTACTCCGGTTACTAGTGTTGTCATGGTATCGTCCTCCTTGAGCTTCTGTTTTTAATATGAAGGACAAGCGCGGTGAAAGTAAACCAAAAACTAGTTTGCAGAAAATGATTTTTCTGCTAAAATTATAAAAAATGTTTGTGATCACAGATCACAAAGGAGCGATTGCCGTGAATTTATCGTCCTTGCACGTGTCTACATTACGTACAGAAGTATATAAGCTGTTAAAGCAGCAGATTATTCAGGGTGAGCGAAAACCCGGACAAAAGGTAACCATCCGCCAGATCGCCCAGGATTTCGGAGTGAGTACAATGCCAGTGCGCGAGGCAATTACGACGCTGAAAACAGAGGGCTTTCTGTTTGAAGAAAAACGAAGCTTTTATGTAAGTCGTCTGTCTGCCAATGAAGTCCGGGAGCTGTTTGCTATCCGTAACAAACTCGAGGAACTGGCCATCGGCTGGGCCTTTGAGCAGGCAGATGAAGCCGTTCTGCACAGCCTGCAGGAACGAATTGATGAAATGGACCGGTATGCCCTGGAGCCGGTGAAGTGGCGGAAGCAGAATCGTTTGTTTCATCAGGTATGGTACGAAGCGTCCCGCTCCGAACCGCTGATGAAATCTCTCGAATACGTATGGAGCCGGATTGAGGCATATATGAACATCTATACAAACATCGAGTCGGACGTGCGTTCCATTCATACATCTCAAAAGGAACACAAGCAGATGCTGACCCTGCTGCAGGAAAATAAACGTGATGAGCTCCTGGAGCTAAACGGGAAGCACGCTAAAAAAACAGCTGAAGCCATCATTCAGGCTATCACCGAGGAGGATGCGGCAAATGAATAACAAGGAAGCATTTATGAACAAGGAGCTTCGGCTCGAGCCCGCCATGGACGGAACTCTTTCCGGATATACATTTGCAGTTAAAGACGTATTCGCGATTTACAGACAGAAAACATCCGCGGGCCATCCAGAATGGCTTCAGAGCCATCCGGAGAATCCTTTTACTGCACCAGCAATTGAACGACTGCTACGGAACGGAGCGGCTCTTGCCGGCACAACGGTCAGCGACGAATTAATGTACAGCCTGCACGGTGACAATGTCCATTACGGCATGCCGGTCAATCCGGCAGACCCGGAGGCAATTCCGGGCGGTTCCTCGAGCGGATCGGCTTCAGCGGCAGCGGCCGGCAGCGTTGATTTTGCGGTTGGAACCGATACTGGAGGATCAGTGCGCGTCCCCTCGTCCTACTGCGGCCTTTACGGCATCCGTCCGACGCATGGAGCCGTATCGATGGAGGGCGTCGTGCCGCTCGCTCCAAGCTTTGATACGATCGGCTGGATGAGCAGGGACGCTGATGCTTTACAGCAGGTTGGAAACGCGCTGCTGCCATCAGGGGACACAGAAACGCCGTACCGGACTGTCTGGTGGGAGGAAGAAGCGTGGGCAGAATACGCTGATGAATACAAGCAGGCGCTTGGAAAAGTATTTTCCGCAGTGCAGGCCCAGGCAGAAACGTTGAATGAAAACAAGCTGGCTGAAGATTCGCTCGCCGAATGGGCTGAGGTATTCCGGCTGCAGCAGGCAGTAGAGGTTGGGGAAACGCACCGGGAGTGGATCCATAAGCACCAGCCGGCCTTTGGGCCCGGTGTGCGGGAGCGTTTCGCGTTTGCCGCTGGCACCCGGCGGGAGGACTATCTCCATATATTTGCAAAACGGCAGGAACTGCAGAACGAAGTACAGCAGCGGCTCGGGCAGGACACTGTGATGGTCATCCCGACTGTCCCCGGGCCGGCACCGAAAATTCAGGCCGGGGAGGACGAGATCCAGGAAGTGCGAAAGCGCACAATGCAGCTGACTTGTATTGCCGGTATTGGCAGGCTTCCGCAGGTTACGATTCCAGTAGAACGGCCGGGAAAAGCCCCTATCTCCATTTCGATTGTAGCCAACCAGCACGATGACCGCCGGCTGCTGTCATTTGTCCAGCGAGTCGCCCGTCATCTTCAAAACATTGATTCATAAAAGGGAGCGATTACTATGATTTCATTTGATCCGCACCATCATCCTTACGCATCCTATCGCACACCAACGTACGGCAAAAAAGGCATGATTGCCACCTCGCAGCCGCTCGCTTCCCAGGTGGGACTCGACATTCTAAAAAAAGGAGGCAATGCTGTGGATGCGGCCGTTGCTGTGGCAGCTAGCCTGACCGTGCTCGAGCCAACATCCAACGGCATCGGCGGCGACGCTTTCGCGCTTGTCTGGATGGATGGTGAGCTTCACGGCCTGAATGCCAGCGGCTATGCGCCGGAGGCACTTTCCATCGAGGGAATGTATAAAGACGGCTACGATGAAATGCCAAAACGGGGCCCGGTGCCTATTACCGTGCCAGGGGCGCCGGCCGCATGGGCGGAGCTGTCACGGGCATTTGGCAGGCTTCCCTTTTCTGAGTTAATCGCCCCGGCTGTTGCTTACGCTGAGGAAGGCTACCCGGTGGCTTCTACACTCGCCACGCTGTGGAATTCTGCCTTTCAAACGCTGGAAGAGGAGCTTGATCCAACTGTATTTGCCGACTGGAGCCGGATATTCGCCCCGGAAGGACGCACTCCAAAGGCAGGGGAGCTGTGGAGCTCCAGTAAGCATGCATCCACGTTAAAGGAAATTGCTGACACAAAGGCAGAATCTTTTTACCGCGGGGACCTGGCGAAAAAAATGGACGCTTACCTGAAAGAGCAGGGCGGCTATCTGCGCTCCAAGGACCTGGCGTTGTACAAGCCGGAATGGGTGGAGCCGATTTCGGTGCATTATAAAGGCTATGACGTCTGGGAAATGCCGCCGAACGGCCAGGGCATTGTTGCTTTAATGGCCTTGAACATCTTAAAAGGATATAACTTTCAGGAGCGCGACAGCATCGATACTTTTCACCATCAGATGGAGGCGATGAAGCTTGCGTTTGTCGATGGAAAGAAATACGTTGCCCAGCCGGAGGCCATGTCCCGGACTACCAAAGAGCTGCTTGCAGATACTTACGGAGAAGCCCGGCGAAGTGAAATTGGAGACGAAGCGAAGGTTCCTGAAGCAGGGGACCCATACAGCGGTGGGACGGTGTACCTCGCGACCGCAGATGGGGAAGGCAATATGGTATCGTTTATCCAAAGCAATTACATGGGGTTCGGCTCGGGGATGGTCGTGCCGGGGACCGGTATCGCCCTGCACAACCGGGCGCATAATTTTTCCATGGATGAAAAGCATGCCAATGGGCTGATGCCCGGCAAGCGGCCGTATCATACCATCATTCCCGGCTTTTTGACGAAAGGAAACGAAGCTGTTGGCCCGTTTGGAGTCATGGGGGAATTCATGCAGCCCCAGGGCCACATGCAGATGATCATGAATACCATTGATTTCGGTCTTCATCCGCAGGCTGCCCTGGACGCTCCGCGGTGGCAGTGGAAGCGGGAAACCCTGATCACCGTGGAGCCTGAGTTTTCTGCGGCGACCGCCCAGGCGCTGAGCCGGAAAGGCCATACGGTAAAAATAGAAACAGAGTCTTCAAGCTTTGGCCGCGGCCAGATTATTTGGAGAGACCCGGAAACCGGAGTCCTCTGTGGGGGCAGTGAATCACGCACAGACGGCAGCATAGCTGCCTGGTAATAAAGAGAGAAGAGGTGGAAAGAGATGCAGTGGAAAATTTTTCTGGCTTTTTTCCGGGTCGGTATTTTTGGCTACGGAGGGGGACCGGCGTCGATTCCGCTTGTACAAAAAGAAGTGGTGGAGCACTACGGATGGATGAGTGCTGAAGAATTCGGCGATACGCTTGCGATTGCCAATACGCTCCCGGGGCCGATCGTCACCAAGCTTGCCGGTTATATCGGTTACAGCCGGGGCGGCGTTCTCGGGGCGCTGAACGGAGCGACAGCAATCGTTGCTCCCACCGCGCTGTTAATGATTTTGTTTTTCAGCATTTTGTCGCAGTACCGCGATTCCTCGTGGGTAAACGGACTCGCCAACGGAGTGCTCCCGGTGGTGACGGTGCTGATGGGAGTACTGACGTGGGGATTTATTAAAAAATCCGGAAGTGACCTGGGCTGGGGAAAAACGATTCTTTTTATTATCGGAGCCGCTGTAGTACTGGGAGTCTTCGGTGTGCATCCGGCGATCATCATCGCCGTGCTTCTGATTGCCGCGCTCATGCAGAAGGATGCTGCTAAACGAGAGGAGGACGCCTCCGCATGATTTACTTAGAGGTTTTTATGGCATTTTTTATTCCAGGCATTCTTGGCTACGGGGGCGGACCGGCGTCTATTCCACTTATTCAGCACGAGGTGGTGAATCGGTACGAATGGATGAGTGTGAGTGAATTCAGTGAAGTACTGGCTATCAGTAACGCCCTGCCCGGGCCGATTGCCACAAAAATGGCCGGCTACATCGGGTATGAAGTCGCGGGGTGGCCGGGGCTCGCTGCCGGCCTGTTCGCCACTGTCGCCCCCTCGCTAATTTTAATGGTGGTGCTTATGGGCTTTTTGTACAAATACCGGAACTCGCCAAAGGTAAAACGGCTCACTGCCTATGTCCGCCCGGTCATCGGTGTGCTGCTGGGTATTTTAACGCTGCAGTTTTTCACCAGCGCCTGGGATGGTGCTGGCGGCTGGCAGACAGCCGGGATGCTTGTGGCAAGCTACCTGCTGCTTGAAAAAACGAAGCTGCACCCCGCATTGGTTATTGTTTTTGCTATCATATACGGCATGTTGTTTTTAGGATGACGGTCCTGAAGGGAGGCCGGCCTGCATGGAAAGCAGGAACCCTTGCAAATAAGCCTCCGTGTGGGTAATGCTCCATCCAGCCTGTTCAATATACGAATGCGTGGGACGATCAAGATGGCAGCCGTCGCAAAAATGCTTCCATACCGGTGTTATACTGCGTTGCAGCCGGGCTGCGGCAGGGTGGGCCATCTGGACGTGTTCAAGAAAGTAGGCTGTGGCACCGGGTTTACATACTCGCTTCAATTCCTGCAGCACCCGGACCGGATCTTCCACAGAGCAGAGCACGAGTGTACAGACGACGCTGTCAAAGGTGTTTTCCTCGAAGGGCAGTCGTTCAGCCGAAGCGCCGAGCGTGCGAATCGGGACGTGCGCGCGCAGCTGCGCAGGCAGAGACAGCAGGCGCATCCGGTCATTTGGCTCGATGGCCGTTACTTTGGTGGCAGCCCGGTAGTAAGGAAAACTTGCGCCGGGACCGGATCCAATTTCGAGTACGTGGCCGTTCAGGGACGGAAGATGCTTCTGCCGGAGCGCATGGAGGAAATGCTTTTCCACCGGCTGCATGATCGGAGTATACAGTAGAGGGAATACGTTCATTGTATCGCCGCCAATCTTTGTTTTTTCCATTATAACAAAACCACCTTCCGGCACGCAGAAGGTGGTTTTTTGTACTTATCAGGATTGAAGCGAAGCATTCGGATGGGAGACGATGCAGGTTACGTTGCCGTCAATCGTAAAGTCGGTCACGTGATTCGGGACGAGAAAATGATCGCCTTTTTGGATGGGCGCGTTGTCGACCAGGTTATCGACTGTACCGCTGCCCTCAATAACGCTGCAGAGCAGAAACGGTGCTTCGCACGTGAACGAAGCTGTACCGTGTACATCCCATTTGTAAACGGAAAAGTAGTCTTCTTCCACAAATGTGGTGACTTCTGCCTCGCCGTCAGATTCCATGGAAGGCTCCACCTTGGCATCTTCGTGAGGAAACTGCGTAACGTCGAGCGCCTGCTGCAGATGAAGATCCCGCTTGTTTCCTTCACTGTCGGTCCGGTCATAGTCATAGACGCGGTAAGTGACATCTGAGTTCTGCTGGGTTTCCAGAATTAGCACGCTTTCGCCAATGGCATGCATCGTGCCACTTGGTACATAAACAAAATCACCGGGTTTTACCGGGACCTTCCGTAAAAAAGCGTCCCATTCGCCGGCGGCGATGAGTTCGGTGGCCTCCGAGCGGCTGTCGGCATTGTGGCCGAGTATAAGCTCGGCATCTTCATTGCAGTCAATCACGTACCAGCACTCGGTCTTTCCGTATTCGCCGTTTTCGTTAGCGGCGGCGTACTGGTTATCAGGATGCACCTGCACCGAGAGATCCGTAGCCGCATCAAGAATTTTTGTTAGCAACGGGAAACGGTCGCCTTTAAGCGAACCGAACCACTCCCTTTTGTCCTGCCAGAGATCCATGAGTGTTTTACCCGCATAGGAGCCGTTTGCTACGACACTTGAACCATTTTGATGGGCGGCAAATACCCAGGCTTCGCCGGTCGAAGATGAGGGGATATCGTAGTGAAACTGGGTATGTAGTTTATCTCCGCCCCAGATACGTTCCTGAAAAATTGGTTGAAAAAAGATAAATTGATCCATAGTCAGCCTCCGTTTGTAGTTATGTCTCTCTTGTTTAATATGACAAAGAGACGGGTGCTTTGCAATTCCTGCGTAATTGTTTCATGAAAATCCCTGTGTAAACTTTTGCCGGCTTCAGCGGAAATGCCTGCGGCAGCCTATTTTATTATAAGATATAGTGAAGATCCAGAAAACGGGAGGGTGCCTGGTTTGGGTTGGCACTAAGGCAGAAAGCAGGAACAAAGCCGTAGGAACGTTTTTGGGAAAACATCCATGACAAAAAAATGCGAACATATGTTTTTATAGCAATCGAAAAGAAGTCCGGGCAGGGGGGCAGTGCTATGATAATAAGAAAGGAGAGAACCTGCAGATAACCAATAAGGAGGAGACAGTAATGGATAATAAAGCCGGTGAGCCCCGAATGGCTGTAGTAGTCAAAGGCTTGGAGAAAACGTTTGGAACCACGCGGGCATTAGACGGTGTCGATTTGAAGGTGCCGGCTGGAACAGTGTACGGCGTACTCGGTCCGAACGGAGCAGGGAAAACGACAGTCATCCGGGTGCTTGCAACGCTTCTTCAGCCAAGCGGGGGCCGGGCAGAGGTATTCGGTTACGACGTAGTGGGAGGGGCAGCGCACATTCGCAAGCGAATCAGTATGACCGGACAGTTTGCTTCCGTGGATAAGGATTTATCCGGTATGGAAAACCTTCATTTAATCGGGCGGCTGATGGGTTTTACACGAGCGCAGGCAAAAGCAAGGGCGTACGAGCTGCTCCGGGCTTTCGGGCTTGAAGAAGCAGCGAAAAAGCAGGTAAAGCAATATTCCGGCGGGATGCAGCGCCGCATAGACATTGCTGCAAGTATTGTCGTAACGCCGGATCTGCTATTTTTAGACGAGCCAACGACAGGCCTTGATCCAAGAAGCCGCAATCAGGTTTGGGATATTATACGGATGCTTGTGGACACAGGCACCACGGTACTTTTAACGACCCAGTATTTAGATGAAGCAGACCAGCTGGCAGACCGGATCGCAGTAGTTGATCAGGGGAAGGTAATTGCAGAGGGCACAAGCGGCGAACTAAAGGCGTCAGTAGGGGTGGGTAAGCTGCATGTCCGTCTTCAGGATCCCGGGCAGCGGTCGCTCGCTGCTCAACTGTTGCAGCAGAAGCTTGGGACAGCTGTGGATTATTCCTTTAACGGATCGGGATTGACGGCCCAGGTTGCAGAGAACAGCCTGGCAGTACAAATACTCGATGAATTAAATAAAGCCGGTGTCGCTGTTTCGGATTTTTCCGTAGGCAAACCGAGCCTGGATGAAGTATTTCTTACGCTGACTGGACGCTCAGCCGAAGAGGAAGAAGTGGAGGCGGAAGGATGAATAAAAAACAGGTTCCTTTTAACCAGCAGGATGCTCTCCGTGCCGCAGTTTCGACCAGTGAACGTCCAAAAAACGCAGGCCCGGTCTCGGCGTCACTGACCTTTGGCGGCAGAATGCTTCTGAAAATCAAATATGTGCCCGAGCAGCTGTTTGATATTACTGCTTTTCCAATTATCTTCCTGCTTATGTTCACCTATTTATTTGGCGGGGCCCTTGCCGGATCGACGGAAGCCTATCTGCAGTTTGTGCTGCCGGGAGTGCTGGTATTGACCGTCGTTAGCATTACGATGTACACAGGCATCGAATTAAACAACGATATTACCAAAGGTATATTCGACCGTTTCCGGACCCTGCCGGTCTGGAGGCCATCCGTTCTTGTCGGGGCGCTGCTCGTGGATCTTGTGAGGTATTCGATTGCGTCTGCGATTATGCTTACGCTCGGCTTTATCCTTGGCTTCCGGCCGGAGGGCGGGCTGGTCGGTGTTCTGCTGGGCGTAGGCATACTGCTCGTATTTGCTTTCAGCATTTCCTGGATTTGGACGACGCTTGGCCTCGTGATGAGGTCGGAAAAATCACTGATGGGAGCAAGCATGATGGTTTTGTTTCCGTTAACTTTTATCAGTAATGTGTTTGTAGATCCCGATACAATGCCGAGCTGGCTTCAGCCGATTGTGGAGAACAACCCGGTATCGTTTCTTGTCGTGGCTGTCCGCGGATTTATGGGCGGAGACCCCGCCTTTGCCGAGGTCGGTTGGGTGTTCGTAGGTTCATTTCTATTAGTGCTTGTGTTTGCCCCTCTGACTATGTATTTGTACTATAAAAAGTAGAAGGACTAGGTTCTCCGAAGGAGAGTGAGTTCGGCGAAGATGCCTGAGCCGGACTTCCATAAAGCATGCCTCCACTTTTTTAACTGTCCAGCTTCGAATGTTACCGACTGTGGTCCGTTCAGCGTTATGACTGGTGGTCATAAGAATAATCGTTTTTCGAATCCAGTTTCGGCATGCAGCCGTTCAAGCCGTTGGCTTCATCCTGATGTCATCGTCTGGCGACGACTTCCCTCAGGCTTACGCCAGCCGGTTGGGGCTCTCCGAAGGAGAGTCAGTTCGGCGAAGATGCCTGAGCCGGACTTCCATAAAGCATGCCTCCACTTTTTTTATAAAAATTTTCTTTTGACATTTTGCTGACACACAAACCACTTATAGTAATAAATGTAGAGGCCGCCACGGCTTAAAACACTTCCGCGCCGCACCATGACCAACTTCCTTAGAAAGCGGAGTGAAAGCCGGCTTCTGATACAGTTGCCACGTAAACGGCATCGAATCACCGTTTTCTTCCGCCCTGTATTTGCTGCATTGTCGAAAGGAAAAGTGCAACAGATAACTGGCACGCATGAAGAAAAGATGAGGATATGCAGTTTGCTGGTTGCCAGGACTTTAAATATGTTGACCCCCCTAGAACAACGATTGATCGTCCTGTAACTGGGGAAGAAGCCGAAAGCTATGTGGATACGAAGGCTCTACGCAAACCATCCAATTGTGTTTTAGCTGGGTTTTATTACTCGGCTTAAGAGCTGCACTCACTCGGGTAGTGCACTCTTCATGGAATTACCCCCTAGATTCATATAGCTGTACGCCCTCGTTCCCCCGCGAGGGCTTTTTTTTATACTGGCCTGCAGGGGATACTCGTTTTTTCCTGTGGCTCGTTGATTTATAATGAAAGTACATAGAGAAAGGAGAGAGCGTGTATGAGCTCGATTCTTGTCATTGAAGATGAAACATCGATTAGCCAGGTGCTTCGGGCCTACCTTCAGAAGGCGGGCTTTGAAGTGACTCAAATATATGAAGGAAATGAAGCTGTAGAAGCGTTCGACCAGGGGGCGTTTGACTTGGCCTTAATTGACGTCATGCTGCCGGGCCGGGACGGATGGGCGGTGCTTGAACATATCCGGAACACGAGTGACTGTCCGTGTATTATGCTGACCGCGCTCGGGGACGTGGACTACCGCTTAAAGGGTTTTGACGGCGGGGCAGATGACTACATTCCAAAGCCGTTTGAAGGCGACGAGGTTGTCGCCCGTGTGCAGGCGGTGCTCCGTCGCAGCGGCAGAACTGCTTCCCCTTCCGAGGAAGAACAGTATCTTAAACGGTTCGGGAGCCTGGTCATTGATGAAAAAGCGTATTCCGTGACGCTGAATGGCCTGCAGCTGGATCTGACCCCGCGGGACCTGTCGCTGCTTATTTTTCTGAGCAATCACCCGAATCAGTTTTTTGACCGGGAGCAGTTGATCTCTCACGTATGGGGCATTGATTACGAAGGGAGTGACCGCGCGGTGGATTTGGCCATTAAACGGATCCGCCGGTCATTGAAAAACTGGCCGACCGAAGAAGGAGAGATCAGGACGCTCCGGGGAGTGGGGTATCAGCTCAGTGTTAAAGAGGAATAAAGACAAAAAAGTATCGCTGCTCCGCTACTGGACAACGCGTTATTTTATCACCCTTTGTATTGGCTTAATTATCATTGGTTTAATTTCATTTTTCTGGCTCCGCTCCTACAACCTTGAACGGGGATTGAATGTTACCTCCTTTCTGGCAGATGAAATTTCGGAGGATCTGGCCGGTGCGGAAGATAATTCAATTGGCTTGAACGCCGATCTTGCCGCCTACGTGCGCGAGCGCCAGCAGGCTTTTGATATTGAAACAGAGCCGCTTGTTTATGTCGTGGATAACAACGGAAACATCGTCTCCAACTCGTTGTTTGGGAATTCTCTCTATCAGGATCCCGTCGTATTTCCGGATTCATTTCTCGAGTCCGGTCCCCAGACGGTGAAAGTGCAGCAGGGGAGTCTGGAACAGTACCTGGTGAAATCACGTATCCAGAACGATAACGGTTCGTTTGAAGGGTGGGTGGTCATTGTCCAGCCGGCTGATTCATTAATCAAAGTGGGCGGACAGTATCAGCTAGTCGGCATCCTGCTTGTGAGCCTAGCGATATTGGGATGGCTTACGATTTACATTCTTTCCAAACGGATGCTGCGTCCGATCAAGCAGATTGCCGAAGCCTTTCAACGCGTGAAGGAAGAAAAATACGCCATACGCATCGATACTGAAGCAAAGGAACGGGAAGTCGATGAACTGGTTACTGGCTTTAATGATATGACTACGAGACTGGGGCAGCTCGAGAGCATGCGGACTGAGCTGCTTGCTGGTGTCACACACGAGTTAAAAACACCGGTTACGTCCATCAGCGGGATGGTCCAGGCAGTCAAAGATGACGTAGTGACGGGCGATGAGGCAAAGGAATTCTTAAGCGTGACGCTGGCTGAAACGGGCAGAATGCGCAACATGATCGCTGACCTGCTGGAATTTAACACCTTTTCCTCCCAGGGCGTGCCGACAGACATGCAGCCGCTGACGCTGGAGTCGCTGTTAAATGAAGTTATTCACCAATGGTCGATTTCAAATGACACGGACCGGCTGGTTATTCAAAAGCTTTACGGAGAGCAGACGCATGCGGTTTATACCGATCCGATGCGCTTTCAGCAGATTATGGTTAATCTTTTAAATAACGCAAATCAAGCAATGAATAAAGAAGGGACCTTAACGATTCAATGCAGAGAAAAAGATGAGCATATGGTAGCCATTGAAGTCATAGACAGCGGGATTGGCATTGATGAGGAGGAGCAGCTGCTGGTGTTCGAGCGCTTCTACCGGGGCGAAAACAAAAAATACAGCGTGCACGGTCTGGGGCTCGGGCTTCCTTTCAGCAAATTAATCGCCCAGGGGCTCGGCGGTGATCTGTATCTGCAGTCGAGCCGCCCGGAAGAAACAGTGTTTGTATTTGAGCTGCCGCAGGACGCATCAGACAAAGACGGTGGTCACGAAAAACAAACGGATGCGATGTAAAACTTCTGTTTGACTTTTTCCTGACATCTTCTCTTTATACGATATAGAAAGATTACACTCTATGTATAAAAAAGAGGTTGAATTGATGAAAAAATGGATGTACGCCATAATCACCGCTTGCATATTGTCGAGTGTGGTATTGCCGGCCAATGTATCGGCACAAAAAAGTGAAATGGGAATCGAACGGCTGGGCACAGATATTCGGGAAAACAATTTAATGAAAAAAGCAGAGCATTACGGCATCGCTACCAAAAATAAAGATGAACAGACGATTATTGATGAAGTGCTTCTGTCGGAATGGAAAGAAAAAGCCGCTGCTTACCGTGTAGAGGTAACGGAGGATGTAGCGCAGATGATGGCTGATGTGCGGGTAAAAGAAATTATGCATGCTGCTGAAGTGCTCGGCATTGATGTGGCAGGAAAAGATAGGGAAGATGTGCTTGAAGAAATTTTAGACAACTACGCTGCTGAAGCTGAAGCAGAGGGGCTTTATCCATTTAAGCAGGAATTATAAAAAGCAGCGTACCTTCCGCAGAAGGTACGCTGCTTTACTGCTTTTACGGGGTATAAGTTGGTTCAAATGTCGGGAGCTTTAATAGATTGTCAGTCGTTGATTGATCTGGATGAGTCCGCAGATAAGCCGGTGAGTTTGGGTCTTCCGGATGGACCGTATCCACACGCACCTTGTCTCCGCCATCTACGCGGTAATAATAATCTTTGCCTTCATCAATGCTTGCGATCGCTTTTTCGATCGTTTCTTCGGTGCCATCGACCAGCTGTATATGCGTAATATGCTCTTCTTTTTCCCGGCTGCCGCCTATATGGACAGCAGTAATTTGATAATCCATGAAAAGCCTCCTTTACATATTCATATTACGGGTGTTCCCCGAAAGATAAAATTTTAATCCGGGGAAGTCTTTCGAGAACATTATTAACGAAATGTTTGGGAAGATACGAATGCTTTTCTCTTAATTTTATAATATAGCGAAAAGCCCAGGAGAACGATAAGCTCTCCTGGGCCGGGCCTTTTTAAAAATATTTATGATAGCTGCCGGTTTTCCTGAAAAAAAGAATCGATTACTTCGAGTTCATCATAGGGCACATGCTGGTCTTTGATCACCTGGTAGCCGCCAAACCCGAGGCCGGTAATGACCACCAGGTCACCGGATTCAGCCAGGGAGAGTGCTGTATAAATGCCGTCCTCCCGGTGCTTTCTTTTGTATACATTTTCTGCTCTGGGGTTCTGGAAGCCTGAAGCAACGTCATCAACGATCCGCTGTCGGTTATACGGACCGGGGTGATCGACGGAAACGATGATATGGTCCGCTTTTCCTTCTACCACCGCCGCCATTTTCGGCCGCTTAGCCGGATCGCGGAGACCAATGCCGGTGATCATCAGGATCAGCCGATTGTGCGGAAGATTTTTAACCGTGTCTACGACCAGTTCTAATGCGTCAGGCGTGTGGGCGTAATCGAGAATGATCTGCTTTCCTGGATACTCAGACACTATCTGAAAGCGTCCTTCGGCACCCTGAATATCCGGGAGAGAGTATAGAATTTCAGAAATTGGGTAGCCGGCAGCAAGACACGAGCCTACTGCAGCAAGAATGTTGGAGATATTATATTCGCCAAATACCGGCGCTCTTGCTAAGTAAGAGCGTCCCTGCACGGTCAGCAGGAAACTCGAGCCTCTTGCATCCGTGCGGATGTTGCTTGCCATAATGTCTGCGGAGCACCGGATGCCGTATGTCCAGACTGGCCCGTCGAACATGTCCAGAATGTCCCGTGCCATGCCGTCATCATCAAGATTTACTACAGCCTGGCGGGACTGCTCAAACAATTTTAATTTTGCCCGTTTATAATTTTCCATTGTGCCGTGAAATTCCATATGCTCAGACACGAGATTGGTATGCACGCCTACCTCAAATTCAAGTCCATGCAGGCGCTTTAAATCGATGGCAATAGAAGTAGCCTCCATTGCTACCGTTCTTGTTCCTTCATCGTAAAAGGAAGCAAAAATATCATGAAGGTCTGCCGCTTCCGGCGTAGTCGGGGTGGTAGGCTTAAACGGGTATTTATCGCTTTTAGACCATACTCCAGCTGTACCTATAATGCCCGAAGGCTCTCCTAAATTATTCAGCATTGACCGTATATAAGCGGTAACAGTAGTTTTTCCGTTGGTCCCTGTTACCCCGAAAAGGTTCATTTTTTTGTGAACGTGATGATGCAGATGCGCTGCATAGTCAGCCATCGCTGTTTTGCTGTCTTCAACCAGCACAAATGTGACAGCCGGAAACAAAGCAGCGTAGCGGGTTAATGTTTCGTGGTCGCTTCCTACGATGGTGGATGCGCCATTACGAACAGCATCCGGAATGAAGGTGTGTCCATCCATATTTTTGCCCGGTATTGAGACAAAGCAGCCGTTTTCCTGGACTTTTCGGGAATCATAAGTCATATGCGTGATAGTCGATTCAACCGGGCCGAAAACGTCCTGAAAAGGCAGAGAATTATTTTTTTTCCACGTCCATTTCATCTACTTGTTCTCTCCTTTCTGCTTCTAGTCACAACTACCGGGGCAGGAAGTATGTGTGATACCCCATTCCCTATGAAAAGGGAAAGTAATCCTTGTTTCCTAAATACATGTTTTTCTATGATAGGATAAAAGATATTCTAAGCTTGGAGAAACTAATTATGAAAGAAGGGGCACGTTGAACCGGAAAAAATATAAGCTGCAGACAAAAATTGGAGTTCTGGTCTTTTTGCTTTTGCTGCTGGTAATTGTTCTGGCGAACAGCGTCTATGCATGGAATGAGCTTCGCCAGGAAACAAATGACGCAAGACAGCTGGCTCTGCAAACAAGCCGTTCCGTGGCGGGATTTCCTGCAGTAGAAGAGGCCTTTGAAAACGGGGAAGGGCAGGAAGCGGATGTTATCAGTGAGCAGATACGCACGCAGGTAAATGCTGACCGTGTGTACATAATTAACAGGAACAGCGAAATTATTGCAGGTGGTGGAGAAGATCTGAATCCTGATGCCCGGGACGCCTATACGGCCCTGGTATTCGGAGGGAGCTATGTAAGGGAAGCGGATAAAGGTCAGGAAGGAATAATACGGAGCCATGCGCCTGTTTCGGTTGATTACGGGGATTATACCTCCGTGGAAGGGGCGGCAGTTGTTGAATATTCCAAAGCTGCTATCCGGGCAGATGTATGGCGGCAAACAGGCCGGACAGCTGTGATCTCCCTGATTGTTCTGATGATTGGAGCGGCAGGCACCGTCTGGCTTTCACGGAGTATCCGTTCAGATACACTTGGGCTCGAGCCTTACCAGATTGCTGAACTGTACCGTGACCGGGCGGCTATTATCAGCTCCGTGCAGGAAGGAATTATTGCTGTAGACAATAGCGGCCGGATAACGATGGTTAATCGGGCTGCCGAAGAGCTTCTTCAGCTCCCAAAAAATCAGGAAGGACTTTTGATTGACGAAGTGTTTTCATCACCCCGGAAAAAGAAGCTGCTGGAGGGGGATGAAGTGATTCGAAACGAGGAAATAATAACTGCCTCGAAAACCTTAATTGTAAACGAAAGCCCAATAGCCCAATATGGAAACAGAATCGGAAGGGTATTTACCTTTAGGGACAAAACGGACATGAAGCAGATGATAGAGGCGTTCTCTGATGTGAAAACGTATTCTGATGACCTGCGTGCCCAGTCCCATGAATTTACGAATAAGCTCTATGCGTTAATGGGTCTTTTGCAGCTGGGTTATTACACTGAAGCTGAGCAAATGCTTAGAGAAGAGTCTAAAATACAGCAAAAACACACGAAAATGGTAGTAGACCAAATAAAGGATGAAAAGCTTCAGGCTGTGCTCCTTGGAAAAGCTGCCGCGGCCTCGGAAAAGAAAACCGGTTTTACCGTTGATCCCGAATCTTCTTTGGAAGCAATGCCTGAGCACGTGACGCTGACTTCATTAATTATTATTGCCGGGAATTTAATTGATAATGCGATGGAGGCTGTAAATGGTCAGACCACACGGGAAGTAAGTTTTTTTGTCACCGATATTGGAAAGGATATTGTGATGGAGGTAAAGGATAACGGGCCGGGAATGCCCGGGCACCTGCAGACAGAGCTTTTTCAACAGGGCACATCTTCGAAAGGAGAGGACCGCGGTTATGGTATGACAAACGTCAAAAATGAAGTCGATGAACTGGGCGGGATGATTGAAGTGTATTCAAATCTGGAGGAAGGCACTGTGATAAGTGTGTTTATTCCAAAAGAAATAAAAAAGGAGGAGTCACGCGATGCGTAAGGCATTAATTGTAGAGGATGATTACCGTATTGGTATGCTGCATGAAAAATACTTGGAAAGTATCGACGGCCTCGAATCCGCCGGTCATGCCCTCAATGCGAAGGAGATGTGGGCACTGCTCCGGGATAGAGCGGCTGACGTGCTGTTGCTGGACATATATCTGCCGGATAGTATGGGAATACATTTGCTTGAAGATATCCGCCATTATTATCCAGAAATGGACATTATCATTATTACTGCAGCCACAGACCGGGAATACTTGGAGAAGTCTCTGCGCGGGGGCATCGTGAATTATTTAATCAAGCCGGTAACCATCGAAAAATTTGAACAGACCATGAAGGAATACTTATCGAAAAGAGCGGTGCTGGATTCCGTAGAAAATGTGGATCAGCAGTTCATCGATGATTACATGGCGCAATCTTCTGCAATGAAACCCGCGGCAGATAAACGAAAACTTCCCACCGGTATTGATTATTTAACACTGGAAAGAATTGAAAAGGTTTTACACGAGGCTGGAGGAGGACTTACTGCAGAACAGGCGGCCAACAGAATAGGTGCTTCGAGAACCACGGCGAGAAGATACCTGGAATTTATGATTTCTGAAGGAGACGCAGAAGCACGATTGGAATATGGCATAGTGGGGCGTCCGGAACGGCATTATTATGAAGTTTAAAAAGAGTTCATAGACGAACTCTTTTTTTGTGCACAAAATAAACAAAATACACGAAAAAAATTAAAAACGAATAATTTTGAAAACGATTACAATTTACAGAAAAATCTTTAAGATGATGAATAATATAAACAAAAGTGTGAGGAGGGGACTCATTGAAACGAATAATACTGTTGTTATTATCCATTGCTTTTATTGGCGGCTGTTCCGCAGAGCAGTCTCAGGGAGAAGAGAGCGACTATCCGCCGGATTTGATTGAATTTGTGGCTCCAGCCACTCCCGGAGGGGGATGGGACCTAACTGCGAGATCGATGCAGAGAGCGCTGAACAATAATGAACTGGTGGAATCTGATATTAATGTTGTGAACAAACCCGGTGGCGGTGGCGAAGTAGGATTTCAATATTTAAAAAACAGGGATAGCAACACTCTTGCGGTCAATTCAAGCCTCCTATTTACAAACAATGAACTCGGATTAAGTGAATTGTCCCACGAAGATTTTACCCCGCTTGCGATTTTAGCCACCGAATGGCAGTCCATCGCGGTTGGGCCGGACTCAGACTATGACAACTTAGAAGCTGTCATGGAACAGCTGAAAAAAGATCCGGAATCGCTAAAAATAGGCGTGGCGCCGGGACTCGGCAATGATGACCATCTTTCATTTATTCAGGCAGCACAGGAATACGGAATCGATCCATCCAAGCTTGATTTTCTCGTTTATGAAAGCGGTGGCGAAGTGGTCACAGCCCTGCTTGGCGGGCATATTGACGTTGCCACGATGTCTGTATCGGAAGCAAGTGAGCAGTACAAGGCCGACCGGCTGGACATTGTAGGAGTCTCTTCGGAGGAGCGCCTGGAGGAGCTGCCGGAGGTGCCGACTTTCAAAGAGCAGGGCGTGGACCTGGTCTTCCCTCACTGGCGCGGCGTGATGGGGCCGCCTGATATGACTGAGGAGGAGATTGCCTATTGGGACGAGCGTCTCCAGCAAATGGTCGAGACGGAGGAATGGCAGACTATTCTTGAAAACAACCAGTGGGACGATTACTACATGAACGCGGAAGAAACAGAACAATTTATGGACGAACAGGAACAAACTTATCAAGAACTGCTGACGAATGCTGGTCTGACAGAGTAGAAAGGGGTGCTTCCTATGACAGTGGTTAAATTATCGCTGCCGGCAGTATTTATACTAACGGCGGTAGGATTTATCATCGCAACATTTAATTTACCCCAGGCCAGCCTGGGAAATGCTTTCGGACCACATTATTTTCCGATGGGTGCATCTGCATTGCTTCTTCTATTGAGTGTTTTTTATTTCATCCGCTCCTACCGGGAACGCCATGAGGAGCATAAAGAGGATGAAGACATCAGGGCAGTCGCTAAAGGACGGACTCCGTATATTATTGGCGGGACACTTATATTTGGAGTAGTGTATGCGCTTATATTCGATTTTGTTGGTTACATCATCGCTACGTTACTGTATTTGGGTGTACTGATGTTCATTATTAACGGCAAATCCAAGTGGCTGATCAACGTATTAACGACAATTATTTTCACGTTTATGTCCTGGTACATTTTTGCTGAATTGCTGAATATCAGCCTGCCATAACAACTAGGGGGAATAAATATGGATTATGGATATTTTATAGATGGCTTAATGAATGCAATAACCCCCCTTAACTTACTTTTTGTTTTTTTAGGAGGGCTTCTTGGCACGATTGTAGGGATGCTCCCCGGATTGGGGCCTGCCACAGGGGTAGCTGTCCTGATACCGGTGACGTTTGGCATGGAGCCAATCAGCGCCATGATTTTATTAATAGCCATTTATTACGGAGCAATGTACGGGGGATCGAGAAGCTCCATTCTGTTGAACACGCCCGGCGACGCATCGGCAATTGCTGCTTCATTTGACGGCTATCCGATGGCAAAAAAAGGCCAGGCTGGACAGGCGTTAGCCATAGCTACGATAGCCTCCCTGGTTGGAGGCACTGTAGCGGTCATAGGCTTTACGTTCCTGGCAGGGCCTCTGGCTGATTTTGCCATACGCTTTGGCCCGGCAGAATACTTTTTACTAATGCTTTTCACACTTTCAGCGATTGTGTCTTTGTCCCGTGGAGATATGCTGAAAGGGTTTATTTCCATGCTGTTCGGACTGGTGCTGAGTACGATCGGTGTGGATGCCCAAAGCAGTGTTTACCGGTTTACGATGGGGCTGCCGCAATTGGCAGAAGGCATTGATTTTTTGATCGTTATCATCGGAATCTATGCGGTGGGAGAAGTATTGTATAATTTTATCGCGATAAACCGTCCGCCGGAAAAGAAAAACAAAGTCGAAAGCTTATGGTTTACAAGAGAGCAATGGAACGCATCGAAGCTGCCTATTTTCCGCAGCGCGCCGCTAGGCTTTATAGTTGGGGTGCTGCCTGGCGCCGGAGGCTCTATTGCCTCGATGCTCGGCTATACTACGGAGCGTCAGCTGTCCCGGACCCCGGAACGGTTTGGCCAAGGAACAGCGGAAGGAGTAGCTGCGCCGGAATCAGCGAACAACAGTGCTTCTGTCGGGGCCTTGATTCCACTGCTGAGTATGGGTATCCCCGGCTCCGGCACAACAGCGGTATTGCTGGGGGCTCTAGTGATGCTTGGCATTCAACCGGGGCCGCTGCTGTTTGAAAGTGAGCCGACCACTATTTGGACGCTGATCAACAGTATGTTTATCGGAAACTTGTTTTTAGTCGTCATTAACATTTTATTAGTAGGACTTTTAATTAAAGTGCTTGATACACCGTCTAACATTTTATATCCATTAATATTAATGCTTGGCTTTATTGGTGCCTATACACTCAGCTACAGCACGATCGATTTTTACATCCTGCTGGCCTTCGGCGTGCTCGGACTGGCGTTTAAACTACTTCGCTTTCCAATCGCTCCTTTAATTCTGGCATTGATTGTCGGACACGATATGGAACAGAATTTCCGCAAAAGTTTAATTGTCTCCGACGGCAGTGCTTCTGTATTTTTTTCTTCGCCGATTAGTGTTGTGCTGATTATTATGATTATTTTATCGATCAGCGTACCTTTCATCCTTAGCGCAGTAAAAAACAAAAAAGCAAAGCAGGCATAATTTATTGGACAGGCACGGACTCTGGCGAGTTCAGTGCCTCTTTTATTAGGCTGTGCTACAATGCAGGCAGAATAACAGAGACAAGGAGAAAAAATATGAAGATATACACAGTGGACGCTTTTACGAGTGAGGCTTTTTATGGAAATCCGGCAGGCGTTTGCCTGTTGGAAGAACCAGATCAGAAATCCGCGGCATGGATGCAGCAGACAGCCGCAGAAATGAATTTGTCTGAGACAGCCTTTTTGATGAAAAAGAGAGAGCAGGAATATGAAATACGCTGGTTTACCCCATCCGCGGAAGTAGATTTATGCGGCCATGCGACACTGGCTTCGGCGCATGTGCTGTGGGAAGAGATGAAAGTGCCGGACGCTGAAACCGTTACTTTCCATAGTGCAAGCGGGCCGCTGACGGCGTTTAAAAAGGAAAAAACGATCTGGCTCGACTTTCCATCAGAGCCTCCCGAACCTGCGCCTTTACAGGAAGGACTGCTCGAGGCCCTTGGGGTGGAAGCGCCTTCGGTGGAGCAAAACCGCATGGATGTTATCGTAGAGGTGGATTCCGAGCAGACGCTTCGAAGCCTCGTGCCGGACATGAAAGCATTGGCGCAGCATACCACGCGCGGATGCATAGTTACTTCTTTATCGGAAGAGGAAGGCATCGATTTTGTGTCACGTTGTTTCTTTCCGGCAATTGGCGTGGATGAAGATCCTGTCACGGGTTCGGCGCACTGCGCCCTGGGGCCTTACTGGGCGAAGCGGATGGCGAAGCAGCACTTTACTGCCAGACAGGCGAGTACACGGGAGGGCGTGGTAAAGGTGGAAATGCACCGCAGTCGCTGCCACATAGGGGGCCGGGCTGTGACTGTGATGAAAGGGGAGTGGCTGGTCTGATAATGTCCAAAGAGAAACGAATTCAGAAGAAGAAGCGGGCGCCTGTTGACCGGGCGTCCGCTTCTATTTGTGTTTCGAAGAAGACATGCCTTCCCATCGTTCAGCTTCGTCCATATGAATGCCAAATTGATCGAGCGTACGGTAGGCAATATGGTCGACAAGCTCGTCAATGTCTGCTGGATGATTGTAAAAAGCAGGCATCGGCGGGGCAATGGTCACCCCAAGCCTGGAAAGGGCCAGCATATTCTCAAGGTGAATAGTATTAAGCGGTGTTTCTCTCGTCATTAGAAGCAGCTGCTTTCGCTCTTTTAAAACGACATCGGCAGCGCGGGCAATAAGGTTATCCGCGAGTCCGTGACGGATGGAGGCGGTCGTTTTCATGCTGCACGGCGCGATGATCATGCCTTCCGTACGGAAAGAGCCGCTGGATATACGGGCTGCCTGGTCCTTCGAGGAATACGAAACGTCCGCCAGCTCTTCCACCTGGGCTGACGTGTACGCTGTTTCAAGTGGAATAGTGGCCTTGGCCCAGGAAGATAAAATTAGATGGGTTTCAATGTCGGTGGATTTTAGTATTTCGAGCAGCCGGATGCCGAAAATGGCGCCCGTAGCACCGGTCATGCCGATAATTAATTTCAAAAAAAGAACCTCCTTCATGCAGGCCGGTGGAAGGCCTAGTTCGCTCGTTTGATTGTATCATGAGTTAGAGCAAACACGCATGAAAGAGGGTGGCGGGAGAGATATTTAGGATTCCTGCAATTGCATTTTTATTTTGGTAGTGTAAGAAAATATACATATTAAATGATATAAATAATCTATTTTTAGCGATGATGCACAGAGAAAATAATAAATTTGTGTGATAATGAACAATGATTCAGAATGTTTCCCTCCGATACAATATAATTAATCATTTAACGAATGAACTAATGAAACAAATAATAAATGTTCGTTTTTAATTAGGAGGGAAAACAATGCAGGCACGACAGGATTTGCGGCCAATTACCAATGAAAAGGAAAGAATTCTCGGTCCAAAAGCATATGTTGCAATGTGGTGGGGCGATACAATCATGATCGGAACGTTTATGCTCGGGTCGAGCCTGATCCCGCCCTTTGGTGATCTCAACCTTTACCAGGCGGGAGCGGCGCTGCTTCTCGCAAATATTATGGCTGCTCTGCTATTTTCATTAAATGGATATGTAGGCTGGAAGCACGGTATTCCGATGGTTGTTCAGCTTCGTTCGTCCTTCGGACCGATAGGCTCAAGAATTCCTGCGCTTTTACGGAGCATTCCGGCTTTGTTCTGGTTCGGTATACAGACTTGGCTTGGGGCGCAGGCGTTAAATCAAATTGCCTCGAGCTTTATAGGATTTGAAAATGTATGGGTATGGTTTTTCGGCTTTCAGGCCCTGCAGATTTTTCTTTCGGCTAAAGGGATTGAATCCATTAAATGGGTGGAGATCGTTGGCTCTGTGATTATTATGGGAGGTATCATCTACTTAATTTTTCTGTTTTTAACGACGTTTGGGTTCGAGGTGCAGGCAGCCGCAAACGTGGACGGATCCTGGGGCATTCCGCTCTGGCTTGCGATGACTGTGCTGGTTGGCCAATTTGCGGCGCTTTTAATCAATGTGTCGGATTATACGAGGTATGTGCCAAAAAGAACGAAGACATCTACCTATATTAATGCCCATATTATTGGTATGGTGCCGCCGAGTATTCTGCTTCCGTTTATCGGTATGCTCGGAGCGGCAGCGGTTGGCATCTGGAACCCGATTGATGTCATTTCTGAGTACATCCCTTCTACTGCTGCAAGCATTATCGTATTGGTCTTCATTGCGATTGCCCAGGTGACGACGAATTTGATGGCCAACATTATGCCACCCGCGCTTGTGGCCATGGACCTATTCAAAATTTCATGGGCAAAGTCATGCATCATTATCGGTATATTAGCTACCTTTACATGCCCGTGGTGGCTGATGAATGCTGCTTATTTCACCACGTTTATTGCGATCGTTTCCGCATTTTTGGGACCGGTGTTCGGTGTGATGATTGCAGACTTCTTTTTCGTGCATAAAAGGAATTACAATGTGGCGGCGCTTTACGAGAAGAATAAACTTTTCCAGGCGTTTAAAGGATGGAATCCGGCTGCAATTATTTCCATCGGTGTTGGTACCGCCGTTTCCTTTATTAATATTGACGGCTCCTGGTTTATCGGCGGGCTGCCGGCGCTGCTGCTTTATACTGTCCTGATGAAATACTGGATAGCTAGGCATGAGCCATATGTGCAGGAAGGCATGAAGCAGAGCTTCACCGAAGAAGAAGCGATAAACGAAAAGCCGGTGCCACAGTGGACAAAAGATTTATAAAGTATAGAGAAGAGCAGGCAAATGCCTGTTCTTTTTGTATTTTAATAACAAATAAAGTATAATTATACAAAAAAGAGAGAGGCGGTCTAATGAAAATTTTTTTGCGGGAAACGCACGATATCGATTATGAATCAGAAATAGCTCAACAGACCAGAGAAAAACTGTTCTTGCCGAAGATGAATGAAGAAGAGAAGGTGAAAGCGGCTTTTACATTCGTTCGGGATAGCATTGGGCACTCCTGGGATATTCGGGGGAAAACAGTGACCCGGAGAGCTTCTGAAGTTCTGGAGCATCAGGAAGGGATCTGTTGGGCAAAATCTCATCTTCTGGCAGCCCTTCTACGGCCGGAAGGAATCCCATGTGGTTTTTGCTATCAGCGGTTGATGCTTTTTGAAAAACCCGAAGACGGATATTGCATTCATGCATTAAATGCGGTCTGGCTTGTGGGCTGGGACAAATGGGTACGGCTGGATGCAAGAGGTAACAAGGCGGGCATCAATGCTCAATTTTTCACCGCTAAAGAACAGCTGGCTTTTGAAGTGAACGACGAGAAAGGAGAAATTGACTATCCGGGAATTTACGCGGACCCGCCGTCAGGGCTGCTGGACGTACTGGATCGTCATGAGGACCCGGTATATATGTACAGGTATGCGCTTCCGGAGTCGCTACCTAATAAAATGGTGTAGAGATAAGCTGGCGCTGTAAAAAAACAGGCTGGCTTTTTTTAATCTAGTGGTGGGCTGCGATACCTGGTTTGTGATAGACAGGGCTTATGATTGCTATCATTCGGGTAAAATGAAAGTAGCTGGAGAAGGAAAAGCAGGAGGGGAGTCTATGGATTACTGGTACTACAGACAGGAAGAAAAAGAGCATGGCCCGCTGTCGAGTGCGCAGATGCGGGCGTTAATTGATGAAAGACAGATTGGGGCTAAAACGCTTGTGTGGTCAGAAGCTACCGGCGGCCGTTGGCTTCCGCTCAGCCGTACTATACTCGTCGAAGCGCTTATAGAAGATGAAGATCACCCGGGCGACCAGGCGAGAAGTGCTTTCATCCGGGCTTCAACCCGGATTAATCAATACGTGGGGGAAGAAGGGGCGGCTGATTTTCATTTAAAAAACCTGTTTTCCAGCGTTTTTAAACGGCACACGAGGGACGAAGCAGAGCTGGTATTTATTTCCGGCACATCTCTGACGACACCGAATGAGCAGGAAATTCCGCTTTCGTGGCCAAAACCATGGCTGTTTTCGCGTGTATTCCTGGTGCTAGTGATAACATACCTGATTCTTTATGCATGTACGCTGTTTTTCGGCAATGTTTTGACGATTCCGGGCATGGTCGCGATTGGTTCATTCGCTGCCCCGTTTGCGCTCGTTGTATTTTTTTATGAACTGAATGCCCCGAGAAACATCAGCATGCTTCGCGTGCTGCAGATGTTTTTCGTCGGCGGGGTAGCGTCAATCTTCGTCACGCTGATTTTGTATTCGTTTATTCCCATCGGTGAAATTGGGTTCTTCAGCGCCATCGTTATTGGCGTTGTGGAAGAGATAGGGAAACTGATTATTATCGCGTATCTAATAAAAAAAACACAGGTAATATATATTCTGAATGGCTTGCTGATCGGTGCAGCTGTCGGAGCTGGCTTCGCTGCCTTTGAATCCGCCGGCTATGCGCTTAATTTCGGCCTGCAGTACGGAACCGGCGTAATGATTGACGTCATTTTTGAACGCGGATGGCTGTCGATTGGCGGGCATGTGGTGTGGGGAGCTATTATCGGCGCAGCTTTGCTGCTCGTGAAGCGGGATGCCCCGCTCCGGAGAGAGCATGTGACGGACAGACAGTTTTTAAAAATCTTTATTATACCGGTGCTTCTTCATGCAGTATGGGACATGCCGCTCGCTTTCTTTCCGGACAGCCGACTGGTACAGCTGGTTTTGATCGCAGTGGCCTGGTATTTGATTTTAACGATGATCCAGGCGGGCCTCCGCCAGATTGCAGGTCTGCACACGAGTGGCTTGAAGCCGGAACTGGCGGGCGGCGGGGAGCCGGAAGCCGAATCACAGTCCCGCGGCCAGACGATGTCGCGCATGGGACGTAAAGATAAAAAAGAATAGGAGAGAAGAGCGATATGCCCGAAGGACCAGAGATACGGCGGGAAGCCGATAAAGTGGAAAAAGCCCTGCAGAAGGGGTCGGTTATCGAAATGTATACGACGTTTGACCGGTTGAAAGCCTATGAAAACCTGCTGTCTGGGTCAAAAGTAAATAAAGTGGCCACAAAAGGAAAGGCGATGCTCATTCATTTGAGCAGCGGCTATACCATTTATTCCCACAATCAGCTGTACGGACGATGGTATGTTAAAAACAGCTACACCTACCCGAAAACAAACCGCAAGCTCCGGCTGGCCCTGCATAATGAGAAGCAGTCCGCTCTGTTATACAGCGCTTCGGATGTGGAAATCATGCCGACAGAAGAAATTGAAGATCATCCGTTCGTCTCCCGGGTCGGCCCGGATCCGCTCAGCGAGCAGGTAACGGTGGATATGATTGCAGCACGCAGCCTGGATAAAAAGTTTCGAAACCGGCGCTTCACGTCGCTTTTACTCGATCAGCACTTTATCGGCGGCATTGGTAATTACCTGCGCAGTGAAATACTGTTTGCTGCCGGCATTTATCCAGAGCAGCGGCCGGCGGATTTAAGTGAGGGACAGGTCCGCCAGGTGGCAGAAGCACTTCTTTTATTAATGAACCGCTCCTATAAATACAAAGGAGTAACGACCGATGAGACAGTTGTTGAAGGGGCAAAGGCCGAAGGGAAAACATACAGCGAGTACCGGCACTGGGTCTTTAACCGCGGCGGCCAGCCATGCCGGGTGGACGGCTCAGAAATCATCCGCTTTACTGCTGGCTCGAGGCGCTGTTACTATTGCCCGACCTGCCAGCGAAAATAAAGGCCAAACCGGCTTCTAGCTTCGTTTGAAAAAACCGTCAGCTCCCTGCATAATAAAACATGTTACCAGACATAAGTATTTGCAGCAGTGATGGGGGATATGGTGGGGGACAAGAGAAAAAAACCGTTGAAGCTCGTAACTTGGATTACCTTGTTGATTTCTGCAGTTATGCTGATTGCGCTTTGTATAACCGGTATCATTGTTGCTGTGGACACGGCTGACGATGTCCGGGATCAGCAGGCAGAGAAGGCATTAAATATTGCCCAGGCGGTCAGCCGCTCGCCGGAAGCAGCCGAAGCCCTACGTGCCGGTGAGCAGGGAGCAAGCCTGCAGGAATATACCAGGGAAGTTCAGCAGGCGACGAATATGGAATACATTGTTGTGATGGACATGAACAGCGTACGGTATACGCATCCACGCGAGGACCGGATCGGAAAGAAATTCGCCGGGGGAGACGAGACAGAGGCGTTGAATGGCCGGACGTATGTATCCACGGCTGAAGGAACGCTCGGTGTTTCCATGCGGGCTTTTGTGCCGGTAACGGCTGGGGGAGAGCAGATAGGTGTTACCTCAGTGGGCATTCTGACTGACAGCATCCAGGAGGACATCTGGGCAGACCAGAAAACGCTGGTGCTCGGGAGTGGTATTGGACTGGCAGCTGGTGTCCTTGGCGCCTTCTGGCTAGCCCGCCGTATTAAAAAAACCATGCATGGGCTCGAGCCGCTGGAAATATCGCAGGTGCTTGAGCAGCGGGAGGCGATTATGTCTTCCGTGCGGGAAGGTGTGCTTGCTGTGGACAGCAGCGGCAAGGTAATTCTGGCCAATGAGGCGGCCAGGGAACTGTTTGCAGAAGCCGGTGCTGATGAGGATCCGATGGGAAAAGACATATCGTATTTCTTTTCTGATTCTCTTCTAAAAAAAGTGCTGCAGACGAAAGAGCGGGAGCTTGACCAGATCCAGCAGCTGGATGAGGTAGAAATTATTGTTAGCTGTATGCCGGTGGTTTCCGATACGACGCTGCTTGGGGCGGTGGCTACCTTCCGAAACAAAGACGAACTGACGCGCCTCGTCGAACAGCTTTCCGGCGCCCGCACGTATGCAGAAACGCTGCGGGCCCAGTCCCATGAATTTATGAATAAGCTCCACGTGATATCAGCAATGATCCAGACAGAATCGTATGAAGAGCTCGACGACTATGTCATGAGTATTTCGAGCAACTATCGCCAGGAGGTCGGGTGGGTAACTGCATACGTAAAAGATCCGGTGCTTGCAGGATATTTAATGAATAAAATTTCCAACCTGCAGGAAAACGGCATTGAAGTGGAACTCTCGGGAAGCGGAATGTGGCCGGCGATGGCTGATCCTGAATGGACCGACCATATGATCACCATTATCGGCAACCTGATCGATAACGCCCGCGATGCCATGAACCACACTCCGTCCCCTCATTTATTTATGCATATTTACGAGGAGAACAGCTATCTTGGCTTTCAGATCGAGGATAATGGACGGGGGATGGACGAGAAGACGCAGGCAGAACTATTTGAACGGGGATATTCGACGAAAGGGGAAGGCCGCGGCTTTGGGATGTACAATACAAAGCGTTCGCTCGATACTTTGAAAGCAGAAGTGTTTATTAATTCCCAGCCAGGCGAGGGCACAGCCTTTGACGTACAGATACCCATGAAGAAGGAGAACTGAAATGAAAGTATTAATGGTTGAAGACGATCCAATGGTAGCTAAATTTAACCGCATGTATGTCGAGCGTGTTCCCGGGTTTGACGTAGCCGGCCATGCGGAAAACCTGACGAAAGCAAAAGAGATGCTTCAGGCAGAAGCGATTGATATTGTGCTTTTGGACGTATATTTAAGTAAAGAAAACGGCCTTGATCTTTTGGAGGAACTGCGAAAAGAACGGATCCCGGTGGATGTCATTGCAATTACATCCGCCAACGACACGTCGTCGCTCCAGCGAGCCAAAAGACTTGGCTGTACGGATTACTTAATCAAGCCGTTTCATTTTGAACGTTTTCGGGAAGCATTGTTAAATGTAAAGGAATGGCAGAAGGCCTCCGGGGCAAAAAAGGAATGGGGCCAGGACGACGTCGATCAGTTGTTTTTAGCCAACAAGGGGACCCGGGAGGAGCACGAACTGCCTAAAGGACTGACGACGGAAACCTTCCGGAATGTCGGCGAAGAGATTCTAAAGTATGCCGACAGCACCTTCACTACACAGGGACTTGCAGAAAGCACAGGTATTTCAAGAGTTTCTGTGCGAAAGTATCTCGCCTTTTTAGAAGGCGAAGGGGTGCTTAAAATAACAATGAATTATGCGGGAAGCGGCAGACCGCTCCAACAATATACGATGCCACCGGAGCAGGTGGAAATACTTAAGGACTGGATGGAAAAGTAAGAGAAAAGGCTGTTAGTTTTGATTATTTTGTTTACAAAAGTATGTGCTTACTTACAAAATGTATACAAAGAATCAAAACTTTATTATATTAGTCAGCAAGCGCTTTCAATAATCTGAAAATAGAGGTGAGAAGGATGAAGAATACGGTTGCGTCCGGGTGGAAATCATTATGGAACTCCCATCGGCAGACAAAAAAACTGCTGAATGTGTTTCAGACGGACCGGTCACCAACACGTCATAAGGAAGAAGAAATACAGGATCCTTCTACTGCAGGCCGCAATACCAGCCGCGGCGGTGATGATGGAGGAGGAAATGACGGGGGAGACAGCGGAGGGCACGGCCCTTCTTACAAACGTCCACAGCTCGTAGGACTTATTTTAGGGCCATTATTATTTCTGATTACCATGTTATTTTTAGATCCTTCCGGGCTGAGTTATGAAGGAAAAGCAGTTCTTGCCACCACGCTCTGGATTGCCACCTGGTGGATTACAGAAGCAATTCCGATCCCGGCAACTTCATTATTGCCGATTGTTCTGCTGCCGATCACCGGGGCACTTGATGGGGATACGGTTGTTTCTTCCTACGGTAATGATATTATCTTTTTATTCTTAGGTGGTTTCTTCATTGCTTACGCAATGGAAAAATGGAATCTACATAAGAGAATCGCGCTGTTTATCATCGCGGTTATCGGTACAAGCACCAACCGGATTATTCTGGGCTTTATGGTGGCTACAGGCTTCTTGTCCATGTGGGTGTCCAACACAGCCTCCACGATGATGATGCTTCCAATTGCGCTTGCAATCACGTATCAGGTGTCGGAAGCTCTTAAAGGAGAACAGGATTCCGAAAAAGAAGTGAAAAAATTCGAAAAAGCGCTTATTTTCGGTGTTGGTTACGCTGGAACGGTCGGCGGGCTCGGTACACTGATTGGAACGCCGCCGCTCAGTATTCTGGCTGCGCAGTCAGAAGAGCTGTTTGGCCAGCAGATTTCCTTTGCACAGTGGATTATGTTCGGCGCGCCGATCGTAGCCGTCTTCTTACTGATGGTGTGGTTCTATCTGACGCGTTTTGTTTACAATATCGGCTTTTCGAATATTCCGGGCGGCCGCGATATGATTCAGGCTGAAAGAACAAAGCTTGGAGCAATGAAGTACGAAGAAAAAATTGTTATGGCCGTGTTCGTATTTGCCGCGGTAATGTGGATTACACGTTCATTCTTCTGGCAGGAAGTAGTCGGAGTCGCCGGCCTCAGTGATGGCGGTATTGCCATGATCGCTACGGTGCTTTTGTTTTTGGTGCCTGCCACAAAAGAACAAGAAGACCCGCGGGTGCTTGTCTGGAAAGATTCCAGAGAGATTCCATGGGGCATTCTTCTCCTGTTCGGCGGTGGGCTGGCAATTGCTGCCGGCTTTAGTAACACGGATCTTGCCGAATGGATTGGTAACAGCTTAACTATTCTTGAAGGCGTAAATATTATTCTCGTTATCCTTGTATCTGCCACGCTCGTATTGTTCTTAACAGAAATTACGTCCAACACAGCAACAGGCACGATGATTATTCCACTGGTGGCTTCCCTTGCGATTGCCATTCAAGTGCATCCGTTTGCGCTGATGGTGCCATGTGCGATGGCTGCGAACTGTGCGTTTATGCTGCCGGTTGGTACGCCGCCAAACGCCATCATCTTCGGGAGCGGAAAAATACGAATCATCGACATGGTGAAAAACGGTTTCTTCCTGAATATATTTGCGATAATACTGATTACGACATTAGTTTATCTGGTTCTGCCGACGCTTTGGGGCATAGACTTAACCACTGTACCGGAAGCTTTTCTCAATAACTAAGGAGGCCCCGTCATGAAAATTACTCAAGTAGAAGAGCGGGCGGTGCCGATCAAATCGGATATCCGTAATGCGTTTATTGATTTCAGTAAAATGAATGTTTCCGTCGTAGCGGTCAAAACCGATGTCATAAAAAACGGCAAATCGGTCGTAGGCTACGGGTTTAACTCCAACGGCCGGTACGCGCCGAGCGGGCTTTTACGCGAGCGGTTTATCCCGCGCCTGCTTGAAGCCTCTGAACAGGAGATTACAGACGACGACGGGGCCAACCTGGATCCCTTTAAAATTTGGAACGTATTAATGACCGGTGAAAAGCCCGGCGGCCACGGGGAACGCTCGGTGGCTGTCGGCGTCATCGATATGGCCATTTGGGATGCGGTAGCTAAAATTGAAGAAAAGCCGCTGCATCAGCTGCTTGCCGAACGGTATAGAAGAGGAAAAGCAGACAGTAGTGTATTCGTGTATGCGGCCGGCGGCTACTATCAGCCTGGCAAAGGAAACGAGGCACTGCAGCAGGAGATGCGTACGTATTTGGAAGCCGGCTATTCGGTGGTGAAAATGAAAATAGGCGGCGTGCCACTTGAAGAGGATATCCGGCGCATCGAAGCTGTGATTGATGTCACCGGCGATGCAGGAAAGCTTGCAGTAGACGCAAACGGACGCTTCGATTTGGATGAAGCCATTGCCTATGCTAAAGCGCTCGAGCCATACGGTCTGTTCTGGTACGAAGAAGCGGGAGACCCGCTCGATTACGCTCTGCAAAACACGTTGGGCCGCTACTATTCTCATCCGATGGCCACGGGAGAGAACCTGTTTTCCATGCAGGACGCCCGGAATCTGATCAGCTACGGCGGTATGCGGCCAGACCGCGACTATCTGCAGTTTGACTGTGCTCTCAGCTACGGCCTGGTGGAATATATGCGCACGCTCGATATGCTGGAAGCGAATGGCTGGTCATCGAGAAGATGTATCCCTCATGGCGGCCATCAAATGTCACTTAATATTGCAGCCGGCCTGGGACTTGGCGGTAATGAATCCTATCCTGGTGTTTTTGAACCATTTGGCGGCTTTGCCGATGACTATCCGGTGGAAAATGGCTATGTGCAGCTGCCTGAGGTGCCCGGCGTCGGCTTTGAAGCGAAAAATAACCTTTATACGCTGCTGCGTTCTGTGCTGCAGTAAAAGAAAGCCTGCAATCATTCAAAGATGATTGCAGGCTTTTTCCCTTATATAAGCCGGTACAGGCTGGCGAGCCCGAGCCCGCCGCCTATGCCAATCATAGCTACGCCGAACGGGAGGCCGCTGTTCTGCATCAGCCGGAGCAGGCGTGTAACGAGAATTGCTCCCGAAGCACCGTATGGATGCCCCTGGGCGATGGCGCCGCCGGCTATATTCAGCCGCTCCGGCGGAAGGCCAAGCTGCAAAGCGGAAGCGAGAACCTGGGAGGCAAATGCTTCGTTGCATTCCCATACAGAAATGTCTTCTACAGACATCCGGTTTTGCTTAAGCAGCCGCTCTACAGCAGGCACCGGGCCGATGCCCGGCATGTTTGGGTCAACACCGGCCGCCACGGCATCGATGAGTTCGAGCACGGGCTTCAGTCCGTACTGCCGGCAGGACGACCGGGTTGCCATCAGCGTGAGCGCTGCTCCGTCACTGATACGGGAGGAATTGGCGGCGGTAACCGTACCGCTTTCCCGGAAAACAGCGGGCGCACGGCGGATGAGTTTATTCATTTTATCTGGAACACGAAGCGAAGCATCTGCTTGAATGGTGCTTACCGGAATGATTTCCCGGGAAATGTCCGGCTTTGCTGCCTCCTCCCATGCCAGCCTATAGCTGCGTTCGGCAAAGGCATCCTGATCTGCTCGGGATATGCCGTAAGCTTCCGCTGTCGTTTCCGCAGCTTCTCCCATATCAGGATCTCCGATAAACTTTGGGGAAAAGCGGGCTCGTTCCTGCGTGGAGGAAACCGGGTAGGCATCTGAAGCGAAAAAGGAGCGTTTCGGGGCCCGGCTTGCGCTTTCCACCCCGCCGGCAAGGACCGTATCTGCCGCACCGGCCTGCAGGTGCCGGAAGCCCTGGTGTACTGCTTCAAGCCCGGAGCCGCACTGGCGATCAACGGTTACCCCGGGAACAGAAGTGTCATAGCCGGCTTCAAGAAGGCTGAGACGGGCGAGATTACCCCCGGGCCCGACGGCGTTTCCCATGAAAACTTCATCTGCCGGTACGTGTTTATTTATCCCGAACTGGTTTTGAAAATGTGCATATAGCGGCGCCGTCAGCTGTTCAGGCTCCAGCTTTGAAAACGCACCCTGTATGTGATGTACAGGTGTCCGTTTGGCATCGATAATATAGACAGGCTCGGCCATGATTACCGTTCTCCTTTAGATAAAGCTTTATAATATTTCTTTGCTTCCAGCCGGTTTGTTTTTCCGCTCGCAAGCATAGGCAGGCCTTCCGCCTGCAGGCATGCGGGTATCTTATAAGCGGGCAGCCGCTGCCGGCAGTATGCGAGCAATTCACTTACAGCAGGACTGCCTGTATAAAGAGCAGCGATTTTTTCTCCCTGGAAAGGGTCGTGTACACCAAAAACGACTGCCTGCTTCACCTTTGGATGACTTGTGAGCACCTGCTCGATTTCCTCGGCATAAACATTGCGTCCCCGGCTGACAATTTTTTCGCTCTGGCGGCCAGTAATATAAAGAAAGCCTTCTTCATCGACGGAGCCAATGTCTCCGGTGGCTACTGCGCGGGGGGAGTGAAAGGAGGCTTCTCCGGCATAGCCGCTGAATAAAAATGGGCTTTTCACTACCAGCTCCCCAGAAGACGGGCAGGATGAGGCTTCGACCATAGGAAACAGACGGCCGGTACAGGAAGAGGAGGCTTGTTCCTCGCGGTGGTTTAAGGCGCTGATAAAACTAGTTTCTGCACTGCCGTAAAATTCATACAGGGCGGCCGAAGGAAAACGGAGAAACGCTTTCGGATTGTCAGCGGGAAACCATTTCTCTCCGCCTGTAATAATCAGCCTGACTGAGGGAGAAGGAGAAAATGAGTGACTGAGCAGCCAGCGGAGCATCGTAGGCACAGCGTATAGTACTGTGACCTGTTTCTCCTCAACCATCCGGGAAATCCCCCGGGGCGAGTGCCGGACAGGAAGAACAACGGTGTGGCCGTACTCGAGCATGCGGACGGTTCCGTATAAAAAAAGAGAGTGGGACAATTTTCCGGTAATCAGGACACGTTCGTGATCCCGAAACGGGAAAAGCTGCTTTTCTGCTTCAAAGCTTTTCAGCCAGGAACGATGGCTTCGCAGGCATATTTTCGGCCTGCCGGAAGAGCCTGAAGTGCACGCGCCATAAAACAAATCCGTTTCTCCGAAAAGCGCAGCGGGAGCAGACGGCTGCCCTTCAGCGCGAGTAACTTCTTCAAGCGTCAGGGAAGGGACCGGCGACCCGGGCGCTTCACTATCTGCGACGAAAAGGCTGGGCCTGGAAGAGGAAAGAAGGACAGCTGTGGCGTTGCTGTTCAGCATTTCATCCACTGGGACAGCGATGCCGCCCCCAGACACGATCGCAAAAAACATATACAGCTGCTCGAGAGGGTCCTGAAGCGCAAAAGCAACTTGTTTTTGAAAAAGCGTACCGGCAGCTGCGCAGAGCTGCTCCTGCCGGTGAATAATGGTTTCATGCAGCTCCCGCCAGCTGATCGAATAATCCGAATATTCGACCGCCGTTTGGGCAGGCACATAAGCAGCATAGCGGGCAATGGACTGGCCGATCATAGAAGCTCTCCTTTAGGCGTTACAGCCTGATTTTGTGCTGCTTGTTCAGCCTGACCGCAACAAAACTGGCAACCACTGCTTTAAAAATATCTCCCGGCAGAAAAGCCAGGGCCTGGATAGCGGCAGTGGTCCACGGAATGTTTATTAAAAACGATAAATAGGTAACGCCTCCGGCATAAATGACGAAAATCCCTCCAATAATATTAGCAGACAGATACTTTGGAAATGACGGTTTCTTAAAGGAATGGGCAATCCAGCCAATGATAAACGCCCCGAGCGGCCAGCTCAAAATGTAGCCTCCGCCTGGGCCAAATAATATACCGGCCCCGCCACGCCCGCCTGCGAGCAGGGGAAGGCCTATCATCACGAGCACCACAAACAAGAGTATGCTGAGACCGCCGTATCTCGCGCCGAGCAGAGAGCCGGCCAGCATAACGCCGAGAGTCTGCAGGGTAATCGGCACTGGGCTGAACGGCAGCGGAATCGGCGGAACGATGCCTAAAGCTGCGATAATTGCTGCAAATAAAGCCGTATAAATAATTTTTTGTATACGCATTTATGTTCACCTCACTGATTTCTAAGGATAGAAAGAAATCAGCCATTTGTCAACTTAATTTTCAAAATGGTTAACGAAATGAACCCCTGCGGTAAACATGAAAAACTGCCACAAGGAGTAAATAATGGATAAAATGCAAAAATGACACAAAAAAACCCGGGGGCTCCGGGTTTTTTCATGCTGAAGTTGTTTTTTTCTGGCGAATGATTGGCACAAGAAAGGAAAGAAGAGCGACAATCATCATGCCGAGGGAAATCGGCCGGGTGAAAAAGACCGTTAAGTCGTCGTTGGCGATAGTCATGGCCTGGCTGAAGCACCGAGCTTGGGTCCTCGGAGGCGTATGCCCCCTGGACAACCGGTGAGCTTGCTATGTAGGTGGCTGTACTTAAGGCTTTATCTTCAAGCTCTTCTTCGATATCATTATATTCTAAATAAGCAAATACGCCGAAGGAGCTTATTGTAATAAAAGCGACCAGCCCGACAACGAGAGACATGATTTTAGTCTGCATCTTCACATTTTTTCTTATAAGTGGCCCCTCCTTTAAAAAGAACGCTTTCAAAAAATTAGTGACAGTATTTTTATAATTGGAAATACAGGTTATGCAAAGAGTAGCACCTCGCAGGTGCCACGGCAATTACGTGAAAGGAGGGAAAAAATGACTCCAATCAGCATGAAAGCATACGTGGAAGCTTTCGGGAATCCTTCCGAACAGTTGGGTATAAGGCTTGAAGAGAAAAAGGAATTAAAGACGGATGAAGTGGAGGTACGGATGCAGTTGTCTCCAGTGAACCCCTCGGATCTTATCCCCATTTACGGGCGGTATGCCCACCGGGTGACGCTTCCGCTGGTGCCGGGCTATGAAGGAGTCGGTGTCGTCGAACGGGTGGGAAAAGGAGTGAGCCGGCGGGTGCTGGGGCAACGGGTACTGCCGCTGCGGGGAGAAGGTACATGGCAGACGGTGGTCCATGCGCCGGCAGCCTTGGCCGTGCCGGTGCCGGACAGCCTTTCTGATGAAACGGCTGCCCAGATGTATATTAATCCGGTAACGGCGTACGTGCTTTTAACCGAAAAGCTGAAGATTCCTTCCGGTGGAATGCTTGTTATCAATGCGGCTAATTCTGTAATGAGACGGCTATTGATTCAGCTGGCTGCAGGTATGAATATTCGAGTGGTGGGACTTGTGCGCCGCAGAGCGGTAATAAACGAGCTGATGCAGCTTGGGGCCCATAAAATTATAGCGGCTAAGGAAGGAGAAGAAGCGCTCCAGTTGGAGAGCGTCTTGCAGGGAGAAAAAGCGGATGCGGCCGTTGATATGGTGGGAGGGGCCTCTGGTACAGCCCTTGCCCGGAGCGTTAAACCTGGGAAAACATTACTGGCGCTGGGGCTGCTCTCGGGCCGGCCGCTTGACTGGGAGTATACAACGGAGACGCTGGGCGTGAAAGGGAAGATGTTTCATTTGAGGCACTGGAATGCGGCAGTTTCCGGTGAACGTTTTCAGCAGGTATTTCAGACTCTGTTTCATATGATGGAAAGCGGGAGGCTTCTGCTTCCACCGGTGCAGCACACCTATCCGCTCGGACAAGCCAGAGAGGCACTGCAATTTTATGAAAATGGAAAGAACAGCGGAAAAATAATATTCAGCAGGCCGTGACTGCCTGCTCTATACAAGAGCGGCTGTCCCGATTTATAATAAACATACTCAATCCAACAGAAACGGTGAGAAACTTATGCGGGAATTTTCTTTTTATTCAACTCCCTTCGGCGTAAGCGGGGAAGAAGTACCATATGCAGCAATCGCAAAAGCCAGGACAAGCAAAGAACTCGTATCAGACCAGGAAACTGACGCCTTTTATTTTCGTTCGCTTGAAGCGGACGGTATTTTTTTGAATGAAGCCCAGATCGAAGCTGTGCGTTTCGGAAACGGGCCGCTGCTCGCGCTTGCAGGTGCGGGCTCGGGAAAGACGTCGGTGCTTGTCTGCCGGGCCGGCTATTTAATGGCCGTCAAGCAGGTGCCGGCAGAATCCGTTCTGCTGATTACATTCACCAAAAAAGCAGCGGAAGAAATGAAAACGAGAGTGATGAACCTGCCGGGTGTCGGTGAAACAGCCAGCAATCTGCAGGTGCGTACGTTTCATGCCTTTTTCCTGCTTCTGCTCAGGCGTCACGGCATTCGACAGGAAATTGTTTCAAGCGAGCGGAAAAAGCAGCTGGCCGTCAAGCTTTTGATGAAGGACATGGGCCTTGAGGATGTCTATCAGCCTGAAGCGGTCTTATCCTTTCTGTCCTATCACAAAATGAACGATACCGCCGTCGCGGATCTTCCTGAAAAAGAAACAAGCCAAAAGCAGTTAAAGCGCATCTGCCAGGCGTATGAAGACTGGAAGCTCGAGCGCAATTATATTGATTTTGATGATATTTTAATGAAGGCCAAAACGATGATGGACGAGGACCCGGCTTTTTTGCAGCAGCTGCAGGACCGGTTTGAGTACGTGATGGTCGACGAATTCCAGGACACCAACTATCTTCAGTACCAACTCGTGCAGATGATCGTGGAAAAGCACCGCAATTTGTTCGTAGTGGGGGACGATGACCAGACGATTTATTCGTTTAACGGGGCCCGGCACGAATTTATTCTGGAGTTTGACCAGAAATACCCGGAAGCACAGACCATTGTGCTCGACGTCAACTACCGCTCCCATAAGGCAATTGCCGGTCTTGGGAACGAAGTAGTGCGCCACAATAAACAGCGGAAAACCAAAACCCTCCAGGTCATGAATGCGGAAGCGTCGTCTCCGTTTTATTTCCGGGCGGCTTCCACTGATGAGGAGGCGGAGCAGGTGGTGGCGGACATGAAGCGGGCGGTGGCAGAGGGAGAATGCGAATGGCGCGATATGGCCGTGCTGCACCGGACAATCAGTGTCAGCCGTGCGATTTTTGAGCAGCTGACAGCCCAGGATGTTCCGTTTGTGCACCATTCCCTCGGCAACCAGATGTTTTATGAGCAGTGGCCGGTGAAAGCTATGATGGACTATCTGCGGCTGAGCCTGAATCCGACGCTGATAGAGGCGATGCCCGAGGTCGTGCCGACGTTATTTATTTCCCGGGAACGCGGCATGCGCCACATTAAAGAGCAGGAGATATTTTCTCCCCGCAGCGAACCGCTTCTTCATTTAACAGAGATGCCAGGCATCCGCCCGTTTCAGCGTAAAAAGGTGGAGGAGCGGCAGAGCATGATCCAGAAACTGAAGGAAAAACGCCCGGAAACGGCGATCCGGCAAATGCGCCGCCAGTTTTACGACGGCTACCTGGAGGCGGATGAGCAGCAGGTGAGCATGAAAAAGGAAACGTTAAAAGAAACGCTCGACGAGCTGGAGTCCTCAGCCAAGCGGTTTGAGAGCGTGTCGTCGTTTGTATATTTTGTCGACGACATGCTACGGACGTTCCGCGAAATGAAAGAGAGGGAGAAGGACCCCGACGCGAACCATGTGTCGCTGATGACAATTCACCGGGCCAAAGGCATGGAGTTTCCGGTCGTATATGTTATCGGCGCGTCAGAAACGATCATGCCGCACGATTCTGCGTTAAAGGCTGACCGGATGAAGGATCTTTTATATGGCGAAAAGGCGGAAAACAAACAGACACAGGCCCTTGAGGAAGAGCGCCGTCTCGCCTATGTAGCGATTACGCGGGCGAAGCAGAAGCTGTGCATCAGCTCACCGGCCTTCTACCGTGGCAAGGAAGTCGAAGTGTCACGCTTTCTGCTCGAAGCCTTTCCGGGGGAAACACATACCGGAGAAAAGCAGGAAACGGAAACAATTGATGCGCTTGTCTGTGAAGAAGCGATGTGCCCGGCATGGATACGTCTGTCCGAAGCCTCTAATGAAAACGAAAAGGAATGCCCGATGTGCAAAGGGAAAATGGTGCCCGGTACCAAGCAAATTATAAAAAAATAGTAGTTGGAACTGCCTTTGCGACAGTTGTCGCCGGCCTGCATTAAATAGTTGAATAATCAGGGCATGCAGGCTACGATGAAGTGACAGGTAAAATTGTTTTTAAGGGGGAACTGGGAATGGCAGACGAATCAGTGACATTATATGCATGGATTAACGGAAAACGAGTGGACGCCGACGAATATATGGAAAGAGAGAATCCGGCCGATCCGCAAAAAATCGTGGCCTACGTGCCGAAAACAACAGTAGAACAGGCGGCAGAAGCCATTGAAGCAGCCCGTGCTGCTTTTCCTGCGTGGAAGGAAGTGCCGGTGGAAGAGCGCATCGAGCGGATGGAGCGCGTAATTCAAATGCTAAAAGACCGTACGCCGGAGCTCGCTGAGGTATTAGCGGAGGAACACGGCAAGCCAGTTTATGACGCCCACGGGGAAATGGCGGTTTCAATCATGTGGATGGAGTATGCCTGCCAGACGGTCAAAGAAACGATAGCTGACCAGGTGGATGAAGGCGAAGGCGGCAAGACAATTGTCCGCCAGGAACCGCTTGGCGTTGTGTCGGCGATCAGCCCGTGGAACTACCCGATCGCCCTGTCTACGATCAAAATAGCTCCAGCGATTCTAACTGGAAATACGGTTATTTCAAAGCCGAGTCCATTTGCGCCGCATGCGGTCAGCCTGGTGGTTGAATTGATTGCCAAAGAATTTCCGGACGGGGTGCTAAACCTCGTGCACGGCGAAGCGGAAGTCGGCGTAGAGCTTACTTCCAATAAACATGTGGATAAAATAGCTTTTACCGGTGGCACGGAAACAGCGAAGAAAATTATGAAATCAGCGGCGGATACGATCAAGGATATGACACTCGAGCTTGGCGGCAATGACGCCGCTGTAGTGCTGCCGGACTTTGACGTAAACGATGAACGCGCAATGCGCCGCATGGTCATCTCCAATTTCCTGACCGCCGGCCAAATCTGCATGATTACCAAACGTATTTATGTGCCACGCTCCCTGTACAAGGAGTTCGTGGAAAAGTATCAGGAGGCAGCCAATAAATGGGTGAAAATTGGCAGTCCGTTTGATGAGCAGGTCACGACCGGGCCGCTCAACAACAAACAGCAGCTGGATTTTGTGAAAAACCTTGTGGATAAAGCGGCTGAAAAGGGCGCCGATGTCATTCCGTTAGGCCATGTTGTGGATAACGAACTGTTTGAACAGGGCTACTTTCTGCAGCCAACCCTGGTGCTCGGCGCTGACCAGCAGGACGACATTGTGAAAGAAGAACAGTTCGGGCCGACAGTGCCTATTGTGCCATATGACACGGTGGAGGAAGCGGTGGAAATGGCGAACGACAGCATTTACGGCCTCACAAGCTCGGTATGGGGAGAAGAAGACCATGCCATCGAAGTGGCAGCCCGCATTGAAGCAGGCACAACGATGATCAATACCGCCGCTGTGCAGGGGCTCGATGTCCGCTATCCATTTGGCGGATTCAAGCAATCCGGTATCGGCCGCGAATACGGAAAGGAAGGTCTTCTCGGCTACGTGACGCCGCATGTCATCAACGTACCGAAAACAAAGGACCTGCCATACATTCCCGAATAGTAAGAACAAGCAGCTGTCCTGGAGGAATCCAGGGCAGTTTTTTTATGCTATTGTTTATACAGAGCAAAGATTTTTTAAGGAGTGATCCAATGCGAACGATACAAATCGTCCCGTGGAAAAGCGAGTGGCGGGACTATTTTCTCCATGAGCAAAAGCTGTTGGAGCTCGAAACCGGTGAAGCAGAAAATAATATTTTTCATATAGGGAGCACAAGTGTGCCGGGACTTGCGGCAAAACCGATTATCGATATTTTAATTGAAACCTCTGATCTTTCGTGGTGGATTATGGATCGTCTTGAAGGACTCGGATATACGGGAAAAGGAGAGCACGGTATCGCGGGGAGGGCTTTTTATTATAAAGGGAAACAAGTTCGCCGATTTCACGTGCACGTGTTTGAAAAGAAAAGCGATGGGAGTGGGCGTCACCTAGCCCTCCGGGATTATTTACGTTCTTTCCCGACAAAGGCGAAGGAATATGAATGCATTAAAAAACAGGCGGCTGCCCAGTATCCGCACAGTCCGTCAGAATATATGAATGAAAAGCAAATCGTTGTGCAGAAGCTCGAACAAGAGGCTCTCTGCTGGAAACGGGCAGAAGAAGAAAACTGACGAAACCGTCCACAGACATATACACAATGGGGATGGTTTTCAGCTTAAATCAGAAAGTAAAGAGGTCAGGAGCAGATTCATCCACAGGGTTCGGTACCGCCTAAAAATTATCATCTTATTTCAGCAGCATAAACGGGGACTTACGAAAGATAAACATAAAAAATCGAAGCACCTGCTTCGATTGAAGGTATTGCTCATAAATAATTTACTAAATGGAAGAACCGGCTTGTGGACATCTATTGGTATGCGTTCGAAAATTATCCACAGCCGGCTGGAAAACAGAATTAGAGTGGAGGAAGCTATTGGTATAAAGCGGTGTGAATTTTTCTCATCAACCGTCCCGTGCGTACCGGTTGCTCGGCAAAAGCAACATAGCCGTCCGGGCGTATGAGCACAGCTGAAAACGTCGGGAGTTTCCATTTGACAGCAAGGTCGCGGCGGTAATCAAACAGGTGGTGGATATTCGGCTTTGAGGCCCGGAGTATGCCCTTGCGCTGAACAACGAGAATGAGAATGGAAGGTCCGTACTGCCGGCGCACCTCCTGAATGCTTTCGTCGAGCTGATGGAGCTCCTGCTCGTCTTCGATATAAAACAGGCAGGTAAACTGCTGGATGTGCAGAAAATCCATTACGTCTGCGTGTTCTCCCTCCGTGGTAAGAACACGTGCCGGAGCAGCCCGGGAGCCGGCCGGAATCATTTCTCCCTGGTGCTGGAATTTCGCAAGTGAGGCCCTGTTCTGATAGCTGATGTCAATATTGGCTAGGCGCTGGGTCAGCTGGCGCTGCAGCGAGTTGCTTTTGCTGAGAATGCTTACAGGGTTTGCCAGGAGGCGTGGAATAAGGGTATGGGAGCGGGTCATCACCTGCATTGCCGTATTTGTCATTCGGATAGTCCTGCGTCCGACTACGTATCGTTCTTCTTCATACGTATCGAGCAGGGCAGGGTGGGAATGGCCGCGCAGCACCCACGCCAATTTCCAGCAGAGGTTGACCGCGTCCTGCATGCCGAGATTCATTCCCTGGCCGCCAAATGGGCTGTGCAGGTGGGCAGCGTCCCCGGCGAGAAACAGCCGATGGTCACGATAGGCGTCTGCCTGATGATGCGACGTTCCGAATTGAGACAGCCAGGAAGCATGGGGGAAATGCACCGGCTGCTGGGTAATACGCCGCACGCTTTTTTCAAGATCCTCAAGAGGGAGATCATCCCGGTGTTCACGGTTCTGTTCGGCATGGTCGATAGTGATTACCCGGTACTTTTCATCGCGGAAGGGAAAGAAAGCAGCTACGCCGCGCTCGGTAATGAATGTAGAAATATCGTTGGAAAGTGAAAGTCCTTCCACCGTGACGTCTCCCAGAAAATAGATTGTTTCATGCTTGCCGCCCGGAAAGGAGACGTTCATGTTCTCACGGACTGTACTGTGAGGCCCGTCACATCCGATCACATAGGAAGCGCGGATTAGTTCGTGTCCATTTTCGGTGGCGCATTCCACCTCTGCGTGGTCACTGTACTGGGTAATCCGTTTGCAGTGGGTGTTCCAGTCAATAAACTGGCCGACCTCCCGGAGCTGTTTCTTTAAAATATGCTCCGTATCTGACTGCGGAAGCATCAGCATAAAGGGAAACGGGGTATCGAGCGAAGCAAAGGAGGCATTGGAAGGTCTTTTGCCTTCCGGCTGAACAGCCGCATCAGTAATGGGGAAGCCTTCCTTCAAAAAGGGACGGAGCGCTCCGATCAGATTGAGCATTTCAAGAGTTCGCGCCTGGATGCCGAACGCTTTGGAAAAGGGAGAAATAGAGCTTTTTCTGTCTAAAATCCGGACGCGGATGCCGAGTGCTCTTAAGGTATTGGCAGCAGTCAAGCCTACGGGGCCTGCCCCAACAATGCATACGTCGGTATTTGTGGTTTTCATGGATTCATCACGCTCCCTTCGTATACTTGTATTATACCCTCTGGAGGGCTGCTTCACGCTCCTGCTTATTTGCAGCATTTTGCAAAATATGTTTGAATAATAAGAAATTAATGCTTTCTAGGGGAGCCTGATGGCTGAGAAAGGTTTAAGTACCTTGACCCTTGGCACCTGATCCAGGTCGTACTGGCGGAGGGAAGAAAGAAGGAACACCCCGGTTATTTATGCCGCTTCTTCTCTAAAAGAAGCGGCTTTTTATATAGGTTAAAAACTAGGAGGGGCTTATGGAAGAACCAAATTGGGAAAGATTGGTGGAAGAACGCAGGCAGAAATTAACCGACTTAGCCAAAAACTTAATACGATTTAATACGATGGCGCCCCCGGCCCGTAATACAGCGAATGCTCAACAATTTATAGCGGATTATCTGCAGCAGCGTCAGTGGGACGTTGATAAATGGGAAGTTTTTAGCGGAGATCCCAACGTAGTAGGCACAAAAACCGGAAAAGAGGGGAACCGGTATAACAGCTTAATTCTGAATGGACACATAGATGTAGCGGAGGTATCACATAAGGAGTGGAGCTTTGATCCTTTCGATCCGGCAGTGAAAAACGGATGGCTCTACGGAAGAGGAGCAGCTGACATGAAAGGCGGGCTTGCAGGCATACTTTTAGCTGTTGATATTTTACATGAACTAAAAATTGATTTGCCTGGCGACGTTATTGTGCAATCGGTAGTGGGTGAAGAAGTAGGTGAGGCCGGTACACTTCAATGCTGCCGAAGGGGATATACTGCTGATTATGCACTCGTAGGAGATACGAGCAATCTTAATATTCAGGGCCAGGGAGGCGTTATTACAGGCTGGGTCACTGTGAAAAGCCAGCAGATACATCATGACGCCATGCGCCGGAATCTGATTCATGCCGGAGGTGGAAAATTCGGGGCAAGTGCTATTGAAAAAATGATGATACTTATCGAGGGTTTGCAGAGTTTAGAAAGAGATTGGGCCGTACGAAAAACTTATCCGGGGTTTCAGCCTGGGACGAATACCATTAACCCGGCAGTCATTGAGGGAGGAAGAAATGCTGCATTTATAGCTGATGAATGCAGTCTTTGGATTACGGTCCATTTTTATCCGGATGAGACCCATGAAACAGCGGCTGAAGAAGTCGAAAATCATCTCCGTAAAGTGGCTGAGGCTGACCCGTGGCTTCGGGAGAATCCTCCAACATTTATTTGGGGAGGAGAATCGATGATAGAAGACAGAGGCGAAATATTCCCTTCCCTGGAAGTTCAGAGCAACCACCCGGGCAGTCTGCAGCTGCTGGAATCCTTTAAAGAAATCACCCATGAAGCAGGAGAAATTAATACTTCTCCTACTGTCACAGACGGAGGGTGGCTGGCGGATGCAGGCATTCCCTCTGCCATTTTTGGTCCGGGGACGCTTGAAGAAGCACACGCAGTCGATGAAAAAGTAGAGGTGGAACAGCTGGTTACATTCACAAAAATAGTATTGTCCTTTGTTTATAAATGGTCACATACTCTAAAAGAATAGAAAGGACGAGGTTAATGTCATTCACTCACGATTTAAAGGAAAAGCTGCTTCCGGTATGGCAGCAGAATCACACACATCCATTTGTGGAAGAGCTTGGCCAGGGGACCCTTGATAAGGAAAAATTTCGCTATTTCATGGTTCAGGATTATCTTTATCTCGTGCAATATGCGAAATTGTTTGCGGTTGGCGCTGTTAAAGCCGAAGACGTTGAAACAATGGGGGCTTTTGCGAAGGTGATGGATGTGACCATGAATGAGGAAATGAGCCTGCACCGCCAGTACGCAAAAAAGTTCGGGATCACTGAACAGGAGCTTGAACAGGCAGAGCCGGCCCCGACAACCCTTGCATACACCAGGTATATGCTGCACGAAGGACAAAATGGCGGCCTGGCTGAGCTGCTTGCGGCTGTGCTTCCGTGCATGTGGAGCTACGCAGAAATTGGAAGAAAGCTCAGTACGTGGCCGGGAGCATTGGAGCATGAACTGTACGGTGAATGGGTACAGATGTACAGCGATGACGAATTTCAGCAGCTCGCGGACTGGGGCATCAGTATGCTCGACCGCACGGCAGAAAACAAACCCGAGGCAGAAAAAAGAAAGATTGAAAATATATTCTTAACGACCACCCGGTTTGAGTATTTATTCTGGGACATGGCGTACCGGCTGGAAGGCTGGCCGCAGACATGAAAAAGCCCCCGGCAGACCGGGGGCTTTTACTTATGGTCGAGGGGAAAGCGTAAATACGCCAAACCATTCGTTTTCATCGGTCCACCAGTCATTGGCTTCCCAGGAGGACTGGCGGGCCAGGTGCGTGAATTCCTCCGGAGTGAATTTCCGGCTGTTTTCTGTATGGATAGTCTCGCCGGCACGCATCGTAAATGTTTCCCCGCCAATCGAGAACAGGGAAGGCTTTTCAGCGCGCAAATGCATTTCGATCCGTCCGAGCCGTTCATTGTAAAAAGCTTCATGTTCAAAATGACCGGTGGTAATACCAGCGTCAAGCTCTCGGTTCAGGCGGTGGAGCAAGTTCTTGTTAAAGGAAGCAGTAATTCCTGCACTATCGTTGTACGCCCGGTGCAGCACCACCGGGTCCTTCTTCAAATCGACCCCGACCACAAGGCTATCCTCCGGCTTCATATGGGAAGCGAGCTTCTTTAAAAATTCCGAAGCTTCCTTCGGATCCAGGTTTCCAATCGTAGAGCCGAGAAAAAAGACAGCTGCAGGCTGTTCTCTGCTGCTGTTTAAAAAAGAAATTGTTTTTGTATAGTCTGCACATACGCCGGAGACCTGCATGGCAGGCACGGCCTCTTTCACACGGGCTGCGGTATCATGCAGGGCACTAATCGAAATGTCGACGGGGGTATAGCTCACGGACTCCGAAAGGAAAGGAAGCAGGCAACGGATTTTATCAAAGCTTCCGCTTCCAAGCTCAATTAGGGAGGAAGCTCCAATACTTTCAGCAATTTCTTTCCCATAGTCGGACAAAACAGATGCTTCGGTCCGGCTGACGTAATATTCCGGCAGCCGGGTAATTTCATTAAACAGCATGCTCCCTCGTTCATCGTAGAAATGTTTGGGGGGGATGCTTTTCGGTTCAGCAGCCAGTCCGGTGCGGACGTCTTCAGCCAGGGAGGACAGCGAAGGTTTTAAATCCAATACAGTATAATCAGCCATGGCTATTTCTGCACCCCGTCCTTGGCAAGCCGGAGTCCGCTGAACTGCCACCGTTTTTCCGGAGGGAAAAAATTACGGTAGGTGGAGCGGATGTGCGACTTCGGTGTCGCGCATGAACCGCCGCGCAGCACCATCTGGTTACTCATAAATTTGGCATTGTATTCTCCCATGGCACCCTCCGGCGGACGGTTGCCCGGATACGGGGAATAAGGACTGCGTGTCCACTCCCATACGTCCCCGTACGCATTGGGAAACGACTGAAGGGGTCTTGGGTGATAGCTTTCAGACTCTAGAAACGTACCGTCTGCTTCGGCGCCGCGAAAAGCATATTCCCATTCCTGTTCCGTAGGAAGGCGGGCTCCGGCCCAGCGGGCATAGGCATCTGCTTCGTAATAGCTTATATGGGCAATAGGTTCATGAAGGCGCACTTCTTTCAAGCCGTTCATCGTAAAGTAAAACCAGATACCGCCCTGCTTCTGCCAGTAAAGTGGTGCTTTCCAGTCCTGCTCCTGGACAATGCCCCAGCCTTCGGAAAGCCACAGCTCAGGGTCTTCGTAGCCGCCGTCTTCAATAAAACGAATATATTCTTCGTTGGTCACCGGCCTTGAGGCGATAGAGAAGGCGTGCAGGTAAAATTTATGCTCCGGGCGTTCATTATCAAAAGAAAAATGCAGGTTATCTGTCCCGATAGTCGTCAGCTCGTCTTCATAGGCGTGCCATTCAAGCTTGGATGTTTCTCCCTGTTCTTCAAAAGATTCATTTTCCAGGTAGGCAGGGTTAAGTGGATTCATTGAAAAGTTGAATTTTGTGTCGGTTACTAACAGTTCCTGGTGCTGCTGCTCGTGCTGCAGGCCGGTTTCCATTAATTCAGCGATCTCTTCATTCCAGGGGCCTTCTTTGAGAAAATGTTCCATGGCTTCTTCTACATGACGCCGGTATTCCATGGTGTCTTCGGTGGTCGGCCGGGAAATCAGCCCGCGGTACTGCTTCGGAAATGGCTTTCCCTGCGTTTCATAATAAGAATTATATAAGCCGTTAGAGAATTTCGAAAACTCTTCATAATTGTCATCATATGGCTTAAGAATGAACTGCTCAAAAAACCAGGTCGTATGAGCTAGATGCCATTTTGCAGGGCTTACGTCGGGGTGGGCCTGAATCATAAAATCTTCCGTATACAACGGTGCGGTCAGCTTCATCGTCTGCTTCCGCAAAGCGGTAAAACGTGCCGTGAAATCAGCTCTAGTGGCAGATTCCTTTGTTTGTACGATACTTCATTCCTCCTCAGGTAAATAAAATGGTGCACACATATATGCACATGAGAGTTAAATACCCGCTTCAAAACGGGGCAAAACAACACAGGATCGCAGAAAAACAAAAAAAGAATGCCCGTTAAGGCATTCGGTCAGGCAGATTTATATTTAAGCTTCTTTTTGAATCTCTCGTCCGGTGTAATGATACACAAGCTCTTCGCTAATTTCCCGTAGTTTTCTTTGATTGGTTGTAGAGTAGGAGTCACTCGATGAACTGGTGATCCCTTTTTTCGTAAAATATTTGCCGGTTACCTGGGAGCCGCGTGCGCCTGAAGCAAGCGATACCTCCAGATCGGCTCCTTCTTCCGGGGAGTCACCGAACTTACTAGTAAATTTGTTTAGTCCCCGGTAAAAGGCATTTTTATTGTTCAGGCCAAACCCGGTGGAAATGTTGCCGGGATGGAGCGCGTTCACTTTAATATTTTCTTGGCGGAGTCTTTGGGCCAAGTCATACGTGTACAGCAGCAAGGAAAGCTTTGCAAGCCCGTATTGCTTTAGGCCATTATACTTTTGCTCGCCCTGCAGGTTTTGAAAGTTCATTTTGGATAAGGCATGCGCAGCAGAGGACACATTCACTACCCGTCCATCAGAGCTCTTACGCAGAAGTGGAAGAAGAAGCTCCGTAAGGTAAAATACCCCGAGGTAATTCAGGGCAAAGGTGCGCTCCAAATGCTCCTCGGTCCAGACGCGGGAAGAGTATACGGCGCCGGCGTTGTTAATCAGAGCATCAATCCGTCCGTAATCCCGTGCGATATCTTTGGCGAGTATTTCTATTTCCTGGAGAAGGGAGAGGTCCGTTTGATAAAAATGGAGGTCCGTGTTTCCGGTTTTTTGCTCCAATTCGGCAATCAGTTCCTCACATTTCCATTCTTTGCGTCCCACCAGCAATAAGGTATGCCCTTCAGCCGCCAGTTTTTCCGCTGTGATTCTGCCAATACCGTTTGTGGCCCCGGTAAGTACGATAGTGCGTGGGTTCTCTACTGTATTTTCCATCGATGAAGGCCTCCCTTAATCGTCAAACTAAAGGAGCAGCGCTCCTCAAAAAGAAGCGTCTGCTCCGCCGGAATTTTTATTGTCTTGCGCGTACCCAGTTAATCAAGCCGCCGCGAAGCATCATATCAATTTGACGCCTCGACATTTCATGGCGCACTGTGATGGTTTCATTTTTATTCTTGATAGCAGCTTCGAACGTATTGTGGTTTTGGATATTTTCACGCAGGTTCTCAAGTACAATAGTATCACCGACGTCGATTTTCATATAGTCTTCGGTATCCTCAAATGTAATCGGAAGCACGCCGAAGTTCACCAGGTTCTGCCAGTGAATACGGGCGAAGTCCTGGACGAGCGCAACACGCAGGCCAAGGTAGCGAGGTGCGAGCGCTGCGTGCTCACGGCTTGACCCCTGGCCGTAGTTGGATCCGCCGATAATGGCGTGCCCAGTATCGTCTTTAATTTCCATGGCCCGGTTGTAATAATCTTCATCCGTAATTTCAAACGAGAACTTGCTGATTTCCGGAAGGTTACTGCGGTATGGAAGCACGCGGGCACCGCCGGCAAGAATCTCGTCTGTGGAGAAGTTATCGCCGAGCTTCAGGAGTACCGGCACTTCAATGCGGTCCGGCAGTTCTTCCATTTCCGGAAGGGTAGCAATGTTCGGCCCTTTTTCAATTTTTATATTTTTAGCCTCTTCATAAGGAATCGGCTCCTGAAGCAAACGGAAATCGACCGTTGGTTCGTCTGGTTCGCCAACTTTTGGATAATCCATATCGAGCGTCCGCGGATCGGTGATTTCACCATACAGCGCAGAAGCCGCAGCAATTTCAGGACTGCAAAGGAAAACACGGTCTTCTTTTGTGCCGGAGCGTCCCGGGAAGTTCCGCGGGGTCGTCCGCAGGCTGTTTTTATGGGTGGCGGGTGCCTGTCCCATCCCGATACAGCCGTTACAGCCTGCCTGGTGAAGCCGGCCGCCGGCGCTCAGGAGATTGGCAATGTGGCCGTTGGAAACGAGGTCTGTCAGCATCTGCCGTGAAGATGGGTTAATATCAAAGCTGACATTTTCATGCACGTTTTTTCCTTTCACGATTTCAGAAGCAATCGCAAAGTCCCGGTAGCCCGGATTGGCGGACGAACCGATATATGCCTGAAAAATTGGCTCACCGGCAATTTCACGGACAGGGACAACGTTGCCCGGGCTCGATGGCTTGGCAATCAGAGGCTCGAGAGAGGACAAATCGATTTCTTCATCGATGTCGTATTGGGCGCCGCGGTCAGCTTTCAGCTCCTGCCATTCGTCCTCGCGGTCCTGGCTGGCCATAAAACGCTTCACTTCTTCGTCCGAAGGAAATACGCTGGCGGTGGCTCCGAGTTCCGCTCCCATGTTTGCAATAACGTGGCGATCCATGGCGCTCAAGTCTTCCAGGCCGGGGCCGTAGTATTCAATAACTTTGTTGGCACCGGCTTTTACGTCATGGCGGCGGAGAAGCTCAAGAATAACATCCTTGGCGCTGACCCAGTCCGGGAGTTTGCCGGTAAGCTTTACTCCCCATACCTGGGGCATTTTTACAAAGAATGGTTCTCCGGCTATAGCCATGGTTACTTCGATACCGCCTGCCCCCATGGCAAGCATCCCCATACAGCCGTTGGCACAGGTATGTGAGTCCGATCCGAGAAGCGTGCGGCCGGGGCGTGCCAGGCGCTGCATATGCACCGGGTGGCTTACGCCGTTACCCGGGCGGCTAAAATACATGCCAAAGCGTTTTGCTGCTGTCTGAAGAAACAGGTGATCATCCGGGTTTTTATTGTCTTCCTGAATAATATTGTGGTCTACGTATTGGGCGGAAGCTTCTGTTTGAGCTCTCTCCACCCCCATGGCTTCAAGCTCAAGCATCACCATTGTGCCTGTAGCGTCCTGGGTGAGTGTCTGGTCGATCTTCATTCCAATCTCTTCGCCCGGAGTCATATCCCCGGACACGAGGTGTTCTTCAATTAATTTCTGGGTTACGTTTCGTGCCATAAATGGTGTCCTCCTTCGTCAAAATTCCAATTGTGTTAATTTTTCTGAATGAAAACATGCTCTCTATATTTATACCTGTTAAGAAAAACTCGTAAACAAGAAATCTTTCTTTTCGTGTAAATTTTGATGTGTGATATTATTAAGAAGGATGAAACCATTCTTGCGACTTTTGCGTATAAACAATTGTATAGAAGAAAACGAACCGTTAAAAAGGAGAGAAAGCCATGGGTAAAAGAATCATGCTGTTTTTATTAACAAACATGATGGTATTGTTAACGATTGTCATTGTGTTCTCAATACTGAGTTTGTTTGGTGTTAACCTGGGTGCTTATAACTACGGTGCCGGTACGTTGAATCTGGTGCCGCTGTTAATTATTAGCGCCGTTATCGGCTTTGCTGGTTCATTTATTTCACTAGCAATGTCGAGATTCATTGCGAAAAAAGCAATGAATGTCAAAGTGATTGACCCGGACAATCCGGGAAGCCAGGCTGAAAAAATGGTAGTGGAGAAGGTCCACCGTCTCTCCCGGCGGGCAGGGCTCACTCATATGCCGGAGGTAGGAATTTATCAATCCGCTGAAGTAAACGCATTTGCCACAGGGCCGACTAAAAAACGGTCGCTTGTATCCGTGTCCACCGGCCTGCTTCAATCGATGGATGATGATGCCGTCGAAGGCGTTATTGCCCACGAGGTAGCCCACGTTGCAAACGGGGATATGATTACCATGACCCTTCTGCAGGGAATTGTGAATACATTCGTTGTGTTCCTGGCGCGTGTCGTAGCCTTTGCGGTATCAAGGTTTGTAAATGAAAATATGCGGCCGATTATTCACTTTCTGGCGATTATCGTATTTCAAATTCTTTTTTCGATTCTCGGAAGCATAGTCGTCGCCGCCTACTCCCGGTACCGGGAATATCACGCTGACCGTGGCGGGGCGGATCTTGCTGGAAAAGACAAAATGGCTCATGCTCTGCGCTCTCTGCAGAATTATGTGGACCGGGTGGACACAGAGCAGTCCTCGATGCAGACGCTGAAAATTAACAACAAGCCGTCGGCTGCTGCGATGCTCTTTTCGTCGCACCCGCCGCTTGAAGACCGTATCCGTCGTTTAGAACAAGGCTGAATAGTAAGTACTTCCCCGGATGCAAGCCCTGCGTCCGGGTTTTTTGTATAGAGTAAAAGACAGGAAAGCGAAAATTTCCCAGGAAATATGAAAATGACACAAAAACGTAAATGATATCGTTCGAATTTGGCTTTATATCATGATATAAAGAATAGAGTGATTTATTTATTGAAAGGAGAAGTCCTATGAAATATAGATTTTTCGGCCTTCTCGCGGTTTTATTTTTCATTACTTCACCTTACCAAGCGTTTGCAGCACCTATGCTGGAATCCTCAAGCCCTGAAGATGGAGATTCTGTTTTAGAAGTGCCCGAACGCCTCGAGCTTACTTTCGATACAGAAATTGACCGTGTGGAAGATGTATATCTGCTTGTAGAAACTGGGGACGAGATTGAAATGTCGGATCCCGAAATTAGTGATGACGGCCTTACTGTAATTTCAAATGTAGAAACTGTATTGGAAAATGGTAACTATGTATTAAATTACAGTGTTACTGGCGAAGATGGGGAAACTGTACAGGGAGCTACGAATTTCAGTTTGAACAGCAATAAACCTTTCGAAGAAAGGCAGCAGGAATTAGAAGCACGAACGGGAGAAAGCTCCCTTTCTGAAGCTGAAACACAGGCTGCGGCTGAAGCAGAAGAAGCAGGGCCGAATATTCCGGGAATGGTGTTTATGGGGACTCTCGGTTTAGCTATCGTTACCGCGTTTACAATCATATTATGGAAAAATAGAGAGCGTAAAAATGACAGCTGACAGCTTCGACATCCTCGAAGCTGTTTTTTATAGGAAAAAATTTTTAACGGCTTCAACCGTTCCTGTTTGCCAGAGGGGCACCGTTGTCCGCTATAATAGGTGAAGAGAGGACGGAGATTTAGATGAGAGAGCAGCAGACAGGCATTTTAGCAGGAGTGGCGGCTTATGTACTTTGGGGTTTTCTTCCGCTTTACTGGAAGCTTTTTAACGATGTCCCGGCGATCGATGTACTCGCCCACCGGATTATTTGGTCTTTTTTATTTATGGCTGTACTTATCGTGTTGGTCGGGCGTGCTAAAGGAGTATGGAAGGAAATCAGCCGTTCATTTTACTCGGTGAAAACGACAGTGTCTATTACAGGAGCCGCTTTATTGATTACCATTAACTGGTTTACCTTTATCTTTGCGGTGAATGGAGATCATGTGATCCAGGCAAGCCTGGGCTATTACATCAATCCCCTTGTGAACGTTGCCCTGGCCACGGTGTTTTTAAAAGAAAGACTCGCCCGCATAGAAATAGCCGCTGTACTTCTGGCGTTTATTGGGGTGTTTGTACTTACCATTTCTTACGGACAGTTTCCATGGGCCTCAATTATTCTGGCGTTATCATTTGGGTGTTATGGTATTATAAAAAAAACTGTGGCACTTGGCGCATGGGCAGGCTTAACTCTGGAATCATTTCTGGCAGCCCCGTTGGCACTGATTTTTTTAATGTTTTTTTCAGGCGAAACAGCTTCGGCCTATGATTCAGGCACATGGACGCTGCTCTTCGGGGCCGGCGCCGCCACAGCTATTCCATTACTGCTGTTTGCCTCGGGGGCACGAAAAATCAGCTACTCCCTGCTTGGATTTCTACAGTATATTGCGCCGACGATTATGCTGATACTGGGTGTTTTTTTATTTAGGGAGCCTTTTTCCTTCCAGCAGTTTACGGCGTTTTTAATCGTTTGGGCAGGACTTACCCTATTTACCTATTCCCGTACACGTATCCATATGCAGCGCAGAAAAACTGAAGCAGCTATAAATAATTAAAGTAAAGGAGAAAAAGCATGGACGAGCGCTATTCAAGGCAGCAGCTGTTTTCCCCAATAGGTGAAATGGGCCAGAAAAAAATAAGCGAAAGCTCTGTGACGATTGTGGGCGCCGGGGCGCTCGGCGCTTCGGCAGCGGAGATGCTTGTTCGCGCCGGAGTAGGGACGGTGACGGTTGCAGACCGTGATTATGTAGAGCGCAGCAACCTGCAGCGCCAGCAGCTGTACACGGAAAAGGATGCCGCAGCGCAGATGCCTAAAGCGGCAGCGGCAGAAAAACGGCTACGTGAGATTAACTCCGGGATTCATGTGCACGGGGAAGTGGTGGATGTGGATTTCACCTGGATGGAAGCAAAAGCGGCAGAGACAGACCTTATCATTGACGGTACGGATAATTTTGATACACGGCTGCTCATTAACGATGCGGCGAGAAAATACGGTAAGCCCTGGATTTACGGAGCGTGCGTTGGAAGCATTGGCATGGTCCACCCGTTTCTACCGGGAGAGCGCCCCTGCTTTCGCTGTGTATGGAAGAAAATCCCTTCACAGGGGCAGACGTGCGATACAGTAGGAGTGATCGCGCCGGCGGTACAGTCAGTAGCGGCAAAGCAGACGGCCGCAGCTTTGAAAATACTGGTCGGGGACGGAGAAAGCCTCCCGGTAACCCTGGATTATTTTGATCTTTGGAACCAGCATCAGTTTTCCATTGGACTGCAGAGCAGTAAAGACCTGGGATGCGACTCATGCGGTGAAAAAGCGACGTACCCGGCATTAACATATGAGCATTCAAATAAAACGAGTGTACTGTGCGGCAGAGACACGGTACAGATTCGGCCGGGAGAAAGCAAACAGCTGAACTTTGAGCGGTTGGAGCGAGATTGGGAAAGCCGGAACTGGAGCGTGCGTAAAAATCCTTATCTTTTGTCAGTACAGACCGAAACGCGGCGCATTGTTTTATTCCAGGACGGCCGGGCACTCATTCACGGCACGAGCGACGTGCAGGAAGCCAAGCGGTGGTACGCCCAGCTGCTCGGATAGACTGAGAAAATCCATCGACGGGAGATGAGGCACAATATGAACTGGAAACCTTTCGTGGCAGCAGGGGCCGGGATTTTTCTTCTTCAAGGCTGCAGCGGCGATCCGCAGGCAGAACAAAATGAAGAGCAGGCCGAGCTGACTGTTTCAGCAGCAGCTAGTCTTCAGGACGCCCTTACAGAGGTTCAGAAGAGCTTTGCGAATGAGCATCCCGATATCTCGCTTGCCTTTAACTACGGAGGATCCGGCACGCTGAAGCAGCAGATTGAGCGCGGCAGCCCGGCAGACATTTTTTTGTCAGCCTCCGCCGCGCACTATAACGATCTTGAAGAAGAAAACAAAATGGTGGAAACAGAGGATCCTGTCTTCGCGGAAAATACGCTGGTGGCAGTGGTGCCCAGAGATAGTAAGGCAGAAGAATTGCAGGAGGTGCTGGAGGGAAGCGGACGCATAGCAGTGGCCACGCCAGAAGCGGCGCCCGCTGGAAGGTACGCACAGGAAGCACTTACCTCCATGCAGGAATGGAAGCGGGTGCAGGAACGGGTGGTTTTTGCCAAAGACGTACGTCACGCGCTGACGCTCGTGGAAAGAAACAATGCAGCGCTGGGCTTTGTGTATGCCTCGGATGCCCGCGGGGCTGACGTGCAGGTTCTTGAAGAGCTTGACCCATCCCTGTATTCTGCTATTCATTATTACGGCGGGGCCGTAGCGGGAAACGGTAATGAAAAAGAAAGCCGGGAGTTTATGGAATACCTGCAAAGCAGCGAAGCTCAGGACATTTTGCGCTCGTACGGTTTTTCAGATCCGGAATAAAAGGAGCGTGCGTGCCTGATGTTTTGGTTTCCAATACAGTTATCCCTTTTGACAGCAAGTGTTGCAGCTGTCCTTGTTTTTATTGCCGGCGCGGTCCTTGGAAGAATTTTTGCGGTCAGGAATTTTCGGGGAAAGCTGGCAGCGGAAACGTGCCTGATGCTTCCGCTTGTACTGCCGCCGTCGGTTACCGGTTTTTTGCTTATTATTGCTTTTGGTACAAACAGCTGGATCGGCAGCGTATATGAGAAAGTGTTTCAGAATTCGATTATCTTCACCCCGGTGGCGGCCGTTGTGGCCGCAGCGGTCGTTGCGTTTCCTTTGATGTTTCAGTCGGCAAAAACCGGCTATGGTTCAATTGACCCCAATATTGAAGCCGCTGCAAGAGTTGAGGGGGCAGGAGAGTGGCGGGTGTTTACAAATATTGCTCTCCCTCTCGCCGGCCGGGCCCTTATGACAGGGTTTGTGCTCAGTTTTACAAGAGCTCTGGGAGAATTTGGGGCCACCCTGATGTTTGCGGGGAATATCCCCGGCGTTACGCAAACGATGCCGACAGCCATATACGTGGCCATTGAGTCGAACCAAATGAACCTTGCGTACACATACGTCGGCATCAGTATATTTATTTCCTTCCTGCTGCTCGGTTTAACATACCTTCTGAATAGGGAAGATTAAGTACTAATCATGTGTTTCGCGGTAGTAATCACCGCTTTTTCCACCGGTTTTTTCCAACAGATATGTCGGTCCGATAACCATCCCTTTATCAAGGGCTTTACACATATCGTAGACGGTCAATGCAGCGGCAGAGGCTGCGGTTAATGCTTCCATTTCCACGCCCGTGCTTCCCTTCGTCTTAACAAAGGCTTCGATAAAAAGCTCGTACGCTTCTTCTGTTTTCCAGTAAAAGCTGATGTCTACGTTACTCAAAGGAAGCGGATGGCACATGGGGATTAGGGTAGATGTCTGTTTGGCACCGGTAATTCCTGCAATTTGGGCGACGGCGAGCACATCGCCTTTTTTAATATCGCCCTGCGTAACCGCCAGGTAAACGTCTTCGGGAACTCGTATGCTTGAGCCTGCCAGGGCGCTTCTGCTCGTCACCGGTTTATCGGAGACGTCTACCATCCTGGCGCGGCCCTGCTCGTTAAAGTGCGTGAATTCTGACATGGGCATGTCCCTCCTGGATATAGTATTGACCGATTATAGCATGGATACATACATTCACATACAGTAAAGGAGCATCGATATGGTTGAAAAACGTACGCCTGTCCCCGTGAAAGAAGCAATCGAACGAGTGATGGAGAATATCGGAAAAGGGGAGGTGGAGGAAGTATCGATCCATAATTCCTACGGCCGCCGCCTGGCAGAGACAATCACGGCCGCTCATCCGGTTCCACCCTTTGACCGTTCTCCGTATGACGGGTTTGCGATCCGTTCGGTTGACTCCACGGGGGCTTCCCGGGAGCAGCCGGTAACTTTTCAGGTAGTGGAGGAAATCGGCGCTGGTTTTGTGTCAGAAAAAGACCTGGAACCTTTTCAGGCAGTACGTATAATGACCGGGGCAAAAATCCCGGAGCAGTGCGACGCTGTCGTGATGCTCGAGCTTGCCCAGGAGGATCATGATGGTACGTATCCGCTCATGACGATTAAGCGCGAGTTTGAAAAGAATCAAAACATTTCCTTTGAAGGTGAAGATACGAAGGCAGGGAGCGAGCTCGTGCCGGCAGGAACTTGGATCGACCCGGGCGTAACAGCTCTGCTTGCTACCTTTGGCTACGCTACGGTGAAAGTGGCTAAAAGACCTGTCGTTGGCGTATTTGCGACAGGCACCGAGCTGCTCGATGTCTCTGATGAACTGGAGCCGGGAAAAATACGGAACAGCAATGCCTATATGATGATTGCCCAGCTGCAGCGGGCGGGGGCAGAGCCTGTATACTACGGTAAGCTGAAAGACGAACTTGAACCCTGCTACGAAGCGGTACGCCAGGCGGCAAAGGAGACAGACATGGTTATTACGACCGGAGGAGTATCGGTCGGGGACTACGATCTGCTGCCGGATGTTTACGAACGTCTCGGAGCGGAGGTGTTCTTTAATAAAGTAGCGATGCGTCCCGGCAGCGTAACGACCGTCGCCAGTTGGGGAGGTACGCTGCTGTTCGGTCTCTCGGGGAACCCTTCCGCCTGCTACATGGGCTTTGAGTTGTTTGTGCGGCCAGTTATTCAGGCAATGATGCATTCTGAGCGTCCACATCATACGATGGTGAAGGCAGAGCTTGCAGCAGATTTCTCCAAGCCGAATCCGTTCACCCGGTTTGTGCGCGGAAGCTGCCGTGCGGAAGGTGACCGTTTATATGCAGAGCCGGGCGGGTTCAATAAATCGAGTGCAGTAACCTCCCTGGCTGGTGCGAACGCGTGCATTGTTCTCCCTGGAGGAAGCCGCGGGTATCAGCAGGGGGACGTGGTCGACGTTATGCTGCTTGAAGATAACGAAGGCCAGAAAGAGCCGCTGTCATGACAATTCCTGTGCTGCAGGTAATAGGGTTCAAAGAAAGCGGAAAAACGACCCTGCTTAAACGCTGGACGGCGCTTGCCAGGGCCAACGGCTGGAGAGTGGGCGTGTTAAAGCATCACGGCCACCAGCACGAACCGCTCCAGCCGGAGGGAGTCGACAGCATGGAGCTGAAGGAGGCAGGAGCTATGGTTTCGGGCGTTGAAGGCGCCGGGGTCTTTCAGTTCCTGGCAGATTTAGAGGCTCCGGAGCTTTCCACGCTGCTGAATATTTATCAACAGCTCCCCCTTGATGTTATTCTTATAGAAGGATACAAAAAAGCACCGCACCCAAAAGTATTTCTGCTTCGAAGCACAAATGATAAAGCCACCCTTGAGGATCTTGATAACATTCAAACAGCGTTTGGCCCTGGAGAAGAAGTGAATCATTTTCAGGACACTGAGAAAGCAGATGCATGGTTTGAACAATATATGAGGAGTATACTATGGAAAAACGATTTTTCGTGACATCAGAACCGTTGTCTGTGGAAGAGCTTGCTGCTGAGGTCACGCGTCCGGAAGCAGGAGCTGTTGTGCAGTTTATCGGCACGGTCCGGGAATTTACTAAAGGCCGGCGCACCGTTTACCTGGAATACGAAGCTTATCATTCGATGGCGGAAAAGCAGCTTGAGGCCATCGGCCGGGAAGTGAAGGAGCGCTGGCCGGATGCTGAATCAGCCGTGGGCCATCGCACCGGTGAACTGCAGATATCGGATGCGGCAGTCATTATTGCTGTTTCAACGCCGCACCGGAAAGACGCCTATGAAGCGAATGAATATATTATTGAGCGCATCAAACAGATTGTGCCAATCTGGAAAAAGGAACACTGGGAAGACGGTGAACAGTGGGTCGGAGACCAGCTTGAACAAACGCGGTACCCGGACGGGGCCCCAGGAGGTGGAAACAAATGATTAATGTGTTATGCTTTGCCCACATGAAAGATATTTTTGGCGGCGAGAGGCTTGCCATTAACAGCGGAGGCATAGCGACCGTAAAGGATGTGCTTGAGCATTTGAAATCAGCATATGATGCAGATGTAAGCGGCATTATGACTGCGGTAAACGAAGAGTTTGCCGAAGAAAGCACGCCGGTGAGCCAGGGGGATACTGTAGCTCTGATCCCGCCGGTCAGCGGAGGGTAATGCCGTGGCAGATGGAATCATTCTTACTGGAGGCATGTCGGAGCGGTTTGGTTCTCCGAAGGCCTTTGCTGTCTGGAAAGAAAGCTACTTTTATGAACGAGCCGTCCAGGCTCTTCAATCCGAAGTGAAGACCATCTGGATTATTTCACATCCGTCGTTTGCGGGGAGAATAGAAGCGGGAGAGCAGGTGAAGGTGAGAGAAGATCTTCCTCCTCATCAGGAAAAAGGACCGCTCGCCGGACTTTTTACCGGGCTTTCTTATACAGAGGAAGAATGGGTCTTTATGCTTCCGGTGGATATGCCGCTTATTACCAAAGCGGAAATCCGTTTTCTGGCTTCTTATATTTCTCCGGAGACGGAGGCGGTTATCCCGGAGGCTGCGGGAAGAATCGCGCCCGCATGCGGATGGTTCCACGCGGATCTGCTTTCGAAGGCAGAAGCCCAGCTCGAATCCGGAGATTATCGCATGAAGAAGGTATTCAGCGGTAAGGAAAAAGTAATAGATGTTAATCAGATGTACTGGCGCCCTGAAGCATTTGAAAATATTAATACCGCCTGGCAGCTCGAAGAGTTAAATAGAAAGGTAAAATAGAGAGGGGGAATACCATGAGCAATGTAACTGACCAGTTAAACCGTCCCCTTCGTGACCTGCGTATTTCCGTTATAGATCAATGCAATTTCCGGTGCACCTACTGCATGCCGGCTGAAATTTTCGGCCCGGATTTTGAATTTATGGGCCAGGACGAGAGGCTCTCCTTTGATGAAATCGTACGGGTTTCTCGTCTGTTCGCCGGGCTTGGCGTCGAGAAGCTCCGATTAACCGGCGGAGAACCGCTGCTTCGCAAAAACATGCCGGAGCTGATCCGCCGCCTGACAGAAATTGAAGGCATTAAAGATATCGCCCTTACCACAAACGGCGTGATGCTGCCAGCCCAGGCTGAAAAATTAAAAGCAGCCGGGCTGCAGCGGGTGAACATCAGCCTCGATGCACTCGATGATGAAGTATTCGCAAGCATTAATGGCAGAAAAACCGGGTCGAAGCCAGTACTAAAAGGCATTGAAGCAGCAAAAAAAGCAGGTCTAACTGTAAAGGTGAATACCGTAGTTAAAAAAGGGATGAATGAAGAGCAGATTCTTCCCATGGCGATGTATTTTAAACAGCGCGGGGTCAATCTGCGCTTTATCGAGTTTATGGACGTGGGGAGCACTAACGGCTGGAACTTCAGCTCAGTGGTGACGAAAAAGGATATTATCGACACGATTCACCAGACGTTTCCGATTGAGCCCGTGGATCCGGGCTATTACGGTGAAGTGGCTGACCGTTACCGTTACAGGGACGGCAGCGGCGAAGTCGGCGTGATTTCGTCTGTCACGGAGTCATTCTGCTCTACGTGCACACGGGCCAGAATCTCTGCGGACGGCAAGCTGTTTACGTGCCTGTTTGCCACCGAAGGGTATGATTTACGAAATCAACTCCGTTCCGGGGACTCAGATGAAAAGATATTTAATAGTATTGCCGGTATATGGGGGAGACGGACCGACCGTTACTCGGAAGAGCGGACCGAAGAAACAGCGCGCAACCGTAAGCGGATTGAAATGTCCTATATTGGGGGATAATAGTACAAAAGAGGAAGCCTGAAAAAGGGCTTCTTTTTTTAAGAAAAAATAAAGGAGGGAATTTTTATGGCGACAGAAAAACATAAAGAGCAGGCAGAGAAAAAGATCCAATGCGCTGTCATTACCGTAAGTGATACGAGAACGGAAGAAACGGATAAAAGCGGCAGACGTATTCATGAGCTGCTCGAATCCCACGGCCACGAAGCGTGCTTTTATTCTATTGTCACGGATGAACAGGCGTCGATCACCAATCGTTTGAACGAAGCGCTCGCCCACCCGGAGGCAGAAGCAGTGCTGATTAACGGCGGTACTGGAATTGCCGACCGGGATATTACGATTGAAACTGTGACACCCAGATTTGATAAAGCAATCGTCGGGTTTGGCGAGCTGTTCCGCTATTTGAGTTATGTAGAAGACATTGGCTCTTCCGCAATTTTATCAAGAGCTGAGGCTGGTATTATTGACCATAAACCGGTGTTTACTATGCCAGGCTCCTCTGGTGCCGTAAAGCTTGCGATGGAGAAACTGATCATCCCTGAGCTCCCGCATGTGGTCTGGGAAGCTACAAAGCAGCGCGATCTGTAGGGGAAATTAATAATAAAAGAGGTGCTTGTATGAAAGAACCAAGTTTAGAGGAAATCAGGGCCTCGGAAAAAGATTATCACCGCCGGTACTACCAGCAGCATGATTTGTTTGAAAAAGGCACCTGGATGAAAAAACCCGCTTCTCGCATTATCGGCGCCCTGGAACGCATCCGAAAAGGAGAGGACGTGCGGCTGCTTGATCTCGGCTGCGGCATCGGCCGTAACAGCATACCGGCCGCCAAGCAGTTTCAGGAGCAAGGCTGTGAAGTGGTATGTGTCGATTTCTTAGATGAAGCCATCAGCCAATTAACGGAATATGCCAGTGAATACGGCGTGGAAAAAGAAATTAAACCGGTAAAAAAAGCAATAGAAGACTACACGCCAAAGGAAGCGTATTTTGATGGCGTCATCGCAGTATCAAGCATTGAGCATGTGCCTGATGAAAAAACCTTTTGGAGGCTGATTGATAAACTTCAGAAAGGCACAGCTGAGGGCGGTGTGCACGCGTTCTTAATAAACACTGGTATCCATGAAACAGATACCGAAACAAAGGAAGAACTTCCGGCAAAAATGGAAGTGAATTTTGATACAGGCGATATTATTCAACAGCTTTCCCGGCAGTACGCAGACTGGACGGTTCATAAGCTTGAGAGCGAAGCGCAGTCGTTTACGACCTACCGGGGGGAACGAAAGGTGCTTATTAATTCAAATATGCTGCTGCTTGAAGCAGTTAAAGAACGGGCCTGACGGCTCGTTCTTTTATATCTGCTGCATCGCAGGCTTAACGAATGGAAAAAGCGGGAAAGCAAAAATAAGCTTTTTGTATGTCGGTTTTACCATGAGGAAGGGGGGCAATCCTGATGACAGAAAATATATTTATGCTTATTTCCTGTATCTTTTTTATGCTGCTGGTAGCTTTTATTTCTTATATGAAAACAAGGAATCGTATTAACAATTCCGACGGCTATTTTCTCGCAGGCAGGAGCCTGACCGGCGGGTTTATTGCGGGAGCGCTTCTTCTTACTAATTTGTCGGCCGAGCAGCTGATCGGTTTAAACGGCCAGGCGTATGGGGCGAATATGTCGAATATGGCCTGGGAAGTAACGGCAGCTTTCTCGGTAATTATTTTAGCGCTGCTGCTTCTTCCAAGGTATTTGAGCGGGGCGTTCAGCACTCTTCCTGAATTCCTGGGAGAGCGTTTTGACCAGGGTGTCCGCAGGTATGTAGTCGTATTATTCATGCTGGGCTACGTTTTCGTAACCATACCTTCTGTATTATATTCAGGGGCACTCGCTGTTCTGCAATTGTTTAATATTCCCGATTTATTCGGTATTACGTATGAGCAGTCTGTGTGGGCGATGGTCTGGACCGTGGGATTGATTGGCGCAGCTTACGCCATTTTTGGCGGCCTGCGTGCAGTAGCAGTGTCTGATACGTTAAATGGCATCGGCCTGCTCATTGTCGGGCTCATCGTTCCAATTCTTGGCTTTATCGAACTCGGGGGAGGGAATTTGCTGCAAGGAATGGAAACGATGGCGGTAACTGAGCCCGAAAAGCTGAATGCTATAGGGTCAAGTGAGGATGCGGTGCCTATTGGTACAGTATTCTCTGGCATGATAATGATGAATTCATTCTACTGGGCAACGAATCAATACGTTATTCAGCGGACGCTCGGGGCGAAAAACCTGGCGGAAGGGCAGAAGGGGGTATTGTTTTCAGGATTTTACAAAATGCTTGTACCACTTTTTATGATGGTACCCGGGGTAATTGCCTATCATTTATACGGAGATGGGCTGAGAAGTATCGACCTTGCTTATCCGGAATTGATTAATAATCTGCTGCCGGGCTTTTTGAGCGGATTTTTTCTCACGGTCTTAATGGGAGCGGTGTTATCAAGCTTTAATTCGCTTTTAAACAGTGCTTCTACCATGTTTGCACTGGATGTTTATAAAGCTAACGCCCGAAAAAAATTTCCGACCAGCATCTGATTACGGTCAGTAAATGGTTTGGAAGTGTTCTCGCGCTTGTTTCTTTTTTTATTGCTCCTTTGCTGATGTTTGCTCCAGAAGGCCTGTGGACCATTATCCGGGAATTCACTGGTTTTTTTAACATTCCAATTATAACGATCGTTTTATTCGGAGTATTTACCAGGCGGGTGCCTCCGCTTGCCGCCAAAATTGTCATTATTTTTCACGTGGTTTCCTATTACATTGCGCTATGGGGACTGCCTCAGTTTACAGGCGTAGAAATACCGATTAATTTTATTTATGTGTCGTTTGTTCTCTTTCTGATAGAAGCAGGCATTATGATGTTATTAGGTTGGTACAGGCCAATGAAAGGGGCAGCAAGACGGAACGCCCCAAAGGTATCGATGGTGCCATGGAAGCATGCTTTAAGTGTCTCATGCGTCCTTATTGGAGGGGTGGCTTTCTTGTTCCTGCTGTTCTCACGTGCGGGACTCGCATACGCCGATGGAATAGTTTCACCGTGGTTTTGGCCGCTCACAGCACTGATTGCAGGAGTGACCGCTGTGCTTGCAGCGTTTTCCTATCGACATTGGAACGAAAAGTATACAAATTACCTGCTTCAGTATAAATCAGGAAAAAATGAAAGTTCCCGGGTTCATATGGAACCGAAGAATAAGGCGTAAAAAAGCTCTGGGAACTTGAGTGATTTGTCCCAAAACCCTCTTTCACAGGTTGAAAATTGGCAGGCGTTAGGATACGATGATAAAGGTTCTAAGCAACAGGCGCATAGAAGTGAACGTTTTATGACATATTTGTGTTTAAAAATCGTCAATTTTGAAATTTTGCCAGAGAAAAAATGACGAGAGGCATAAAAATTTGCTACGATAATGGTGCGCTCTGCATATGAACGGAATGAACCGTGGCTGATGGAGAGAGGGGTTATTCATCACAGAAGTCGGTAATAAAAAGGAAGGAGCGTGAAGCGCTTGAAAAACTTAGTTTCCTGGTTCAAAAGGCTATTTATGGTACCGGGGTTGTTTGCTTTGCTGCTTGTCGCCAGCGGCTGCAGCGGTATTACAGTTTTGGATCCTAAAGGGCCGGTGGCCAGAACCCAGCAGGAACTCATTATTTTTTCTATTACACTGATGTCCGTCATTGTCATTGTTGTTTTTGTGCTATTTTTCTACATGATTATCCGGTTTAGGGAACGCCCGAACTGGACAGACAAAGACTATGACCCTCACCAGCACGGAAACACTACGCTCGAGATAATTTGGACAGTTATTCCGTTTATCATTGTAGCAGCTCTTTCAGTTCCTACGGTAACTTCCCTTTATGCATTGGAAAAACCGCCGGAAGAGACGAATGACCAGGAGCCGCTGGTAATACATGCCGATACCTCCAACTGGAAATGGTATTTCAGTTATCCGGAGCAAAACATTGAAACGGTTAACTACTTACACATACCGGAAAATCGCCCGGTCGAATTTAAGCTGGCGTCTGCCGATTCGATGACAGCCCTCTGGATACCGGCGCTTGGCGGCCAGAAATATAACATGGCCGGAATGCAGAATACACTGTATCTTCAGGCGGACGAAGAAGGCGAATTTGCAGGACGCAATGCGAACTACAACGGTTCTGGCTTTGCTGAGCATACATTTACGGTTACTTCTGAGAGCGAAGAAGAGTTCAATCAGTGGGTAAGCGATGTTCAAAACAATGCCCCGGAAATGACTAAGGACCGCTTTGATGAGTACCTTGAGCCAGGCCTTGCCCAGGAAGCAGAATACTCCAGCACACATTTAGAGTATGTAGACTTTGGCATGAACTCAGGCAGAAGCTACATCACTGATCTTTACAGTGGCAATCTTGGTGAACAGCTTCACCTTGAAGGCGGCGAAGGCGGCCCTTGGGAAGAGGAATAAATTACGATATTTATAATTAAAGAAAGCAGGTGACATCCTTTGTGGGATTTTATATGGAATGACTTTCTTGTCACCGGAGAACCTATTATTTACGGGGCAATGGCCTCCATCGTCCTCGCTACAGTAGGTATTGTGTTTGTCCTGACGTATTTCAAGCTATGGAAATGGCTGTGGGATGAATATCTGACAACGGTAGACCACAAGAAAATTGGTATCATGTATATTATCGCAGCGCTTGCTATGCTGTTCCGCGGCGGGGTCGATGCCCTAATGATGAGAACGCAGCTTGCACTTCCCAATATGAATTTCCTGAATTCCGTGCACTATAATGAAATTTTCACTACGCATGGAACAGTCATGATCCTGTTTATGGCGATGCCGTTTATTATCGGGCTGATGAACGTTGCGGTTCCGCTTCAAATAGGCGCCCGGGACGTAGCTTTTCCGTTTTTGAACGCCTTCAGCTTTTGGACATTTTTCTTTGGGGCAATGCTGTTTAACATTTCCTTTGTTATCGGTGGTTCTCCGAGCGCCGGATGGACAAGCTATGTGCCGATGGCCGGGCCGGAATTGAGTCCGGAAATTAACCAGAATTACTATTTACTGGGACTTCAGCTGTCAGGGATTGGTACACTGGCCACGGGCATCAACTTCCTGGTGACCATTCTTCGCATGCGTGCACCAGGCATGACGCTGATGAAGATGCCTATCTTCACATGGTCTGCATTGATTACATCCATTATCATCATCTTTGCTTTTCCAATTTTGACGATTGCACTGGCTCTGATGACGTTGGACCGCATTTTTGGCACCCACTTCTTTACATTAGCCGGTGAAGGTATGCCGATGATGTGGGCTAACCTTTTCTGGCTGTGGGGACACCCAGAAGTATATATCGTTATCCTTCCGGCGTTCGGGGTCTTTTCTGAAGTTATCTCGACATTCGCCAGAAAGCAGCTGTTTGGTTACAAAGCGATGGTTTACGCCATGTGTGTTATCGCAGGGCTGAGCTTTATCGTCTGGGTCCACCACTTCTTTACGATGGGCGCCGGAGCAGGAGTTAACTCTCTATTCTCCATCACAACGATGCTTATTGCCGTTCCGACCGGGATCAAGATATTTAACTGGCTTGGGACAATGTATAAGGGACGTATCAGGTTTAACGTGCCGATGCTGTGGGCGCTTGCCTTTATACCGAACTTTACCATTGGCGGCGTCACCGGGGTTATGCTCGGTATGGCTTCCGCTGACTACCAGTATCACAACACGTATTTCCTGATTGCCCACTTCCACTACGTGCTGATTGCCGGCACATTGTTCGGAATGTTTGCAGGGCTTACGTACTGGTACCCGAAAATGTTTGGCCATAAGATGAATGAAAAATTAGGTAAAATCAGCTTCTGGTTTACGGTTATCGGGTTCAATATTACGTTCCTTCCGCAGTTTTTCCTTGGCCTTATGGGAATGCCGCGCCGGACATATACGATTGAACCGGAATGGATGCCGCTTAACCTGCTGTCTACTGCCGGAGCTTTTGTTCTGGCAGCAGGATTTGTCATCTTTACGTTCAATATTTATTACAGCGCCCGTTATGAGCCGCGGGAAAAAACAGGGGACGCCTGGGACGGCCGTTCGCTCGAGTGGGCTACAACAACCCCGGTTCCGCACTACAATTTCGCGACTGTGCCTTACGTCAACAGTCATGAAGCGTATTGGGACATGAAAGAAACAGGAGCTACAACGTACGATGAATCCAAGCTCGAGCCGATCCACATGCCTAGCTACAAAGGGCTGCCGATCATTATGTCAGCTATTATGTTCATCGCAAGTTTTGGTCTGGTATGGCACTGGTTCTGGCTTGCAATTCCAGGGCTCCTCGGGGTGATTATCTGCATGGTTATTCGCTCCTTCGACTTTGATGAAGGGTACCACGTCCCTATTGAGGAAATTAAACGTACTGAGGAGCAGGCAAGGGGGCGTAAAGAATGAGTGAACACGCAGAATTGAAAACAGGACCATTAGAGTACCGTAGAGAAGACGGCCCCTTAACTATTCTCGGTTTCTGGATCTTCCTGGCAGCCGAGGTGGTGCTTTTCTCTACATTGTTTGCCACCTACGCTGTTCTATTCGGCCGCTACGGCGAAGCCACTCCGGCTCACGAACTGTTTGAAATGCCAATGGCGCTTACAATGACCTTTCTGCTGTTAGTCAGTAGTTTTACGTGCGGCATTGCCGTGCACATGATGAGAAAAGAATCGTTGAAAGGCCTGGTAATATGGTTGATCATTACTTTGGCACTGGGCCTTGGCTTTTTGGGTTTTGAAATTTACGAGTTTGTGCATTACGTGCATGAAGGCGCCACAATTCAGTCGAGTGCCTTCTGGTCGGCCTTCTTTACCCTTACTGGTACACACGGCCTCCACGTAACGCTCGGTGTCTTCTGGTGTACGGCGATTATTATTCAATTAATACGCTTCGGTTTGACGCCCGTCATAGCCAGAAAAACGTTTGTTATCGGTCTGTACTGGCACTTTTTGGACGTTGTATGGATTTTCATCTTTACAGCTGTCTATCTGATAGGGATGGTGGTTTAAATGAGTGAACACACAGAACACAGTGAGTCAGGCATCCCCGTCAAACACGTAATTGGCTTTATTGCTTCAATTGTTTTGACCCTGGTTGCTGCTTATACGACCGTAATGTCCGGACTTCCAGTTCCATGGATTATTGCAATCATTATGATACTTGCAGTAATCCAGGCTGTGCTTCAGCTTGTCATGTTCATGCACATTGCTGAGAAAAACCCTATACCGCAGTATGGAAACATCCTGTTTGGGTTTTTCATCGCGGCGGTAGTGATTGCAGGTTCCATCTGGGTCATGTCCTTTGGCATGAGCGACATGGATATGGACAGCGGCGGTGGATCCGGCGGCGGTTCAGAGGAAATGGATCATTCAGAGCATTAAATAGCAAAAGCCTGTCCCAATTTATGAGGACAGGCTTTTTTGTATTCAAAGAATGACATGAAAGCATTTAGTGGACGACACTTCCGCCAGAAATTTTTACAGCTTCTCCAACAATATTGGAGGCAGCATCTGTTAATAGATAAGCAATGGTATTGGCCACTTCCTCCGGCCGGGTCATCCGCCCGGACGGAAGGCTTTCGGCGGATACCTGCATTTGTTCCTCGAGACTTCTGCCGTTTTCTTCTGCCTTCATCTGCATGAGCTGCTCTACCATTTCTGTCTGCACATAGCCAGGACAGACGGCATTCACCCGGATGCCGTGTTCAATGGCTTCGAGTGCAAGAGACTGGGTAAAACCGGTGAGCGCAAACTTGGAAGCGGAATAAGCGCTATTTCCCGGGGTACCACGCAGGCCAGAAAGGGAAGAAACATTTACGATCGCACCCTTTTTCTGCGCCTGCATGCGCTTATACACAAGCTGAGTTAAAAGCACGGTAGACGTATAGTTTACCTCCATCATTTCCTGGAGGTCCGCCTCTTCGAGCTCTTCCACAAATTTTCGTTTCAGCACGCCTGCCGAATTCACGAGAAGGCTCAACGGTCCATGCGCCCCTTCCGCTGCTGTTACAAGCTCACTGCGCGCTGAAGCATCTGTGATGTCTGCCGGGCATATAAATACACGAGCCTGCGGTTTCGCTTCGAGTATCAATTGTTTAGTTTCTTCAAGCTTGTCTTTGTTCCGGCCGGTAACTGTTACATCAGCACCCATGCAGGCAAGCTTAACAGCTGTTTCTCTTCCGATCCCCCGGGTGCTTCCGGTCACGAGGGCATGTTCATTTTGCAGTGCGTTTTCAGCAAATGGCATCATTATGTATTCCTCCATATTTAAAGTAATTGATTTCTATTTACCCGGGAGAAAAAGAATACAAACGAATTGGAGCATAAGGGAAGATTATATCGGAAAAATTCGGGGTACATAGAGAAGCAGCTACTATAAAAAGAGGTGAAACTATGAAAGCAGTATTTTTAAACGGATCGTTAAAGGATTCTTCTCATACGTCGAATACAGATGCATTGGCAGATGAAATTATGCAAATCTGGGAAGAAGAAGGAGTACAGGTGGAGAAAATCCGTCTGGCAGATTACAATATCCCGTACGGAGTCGCAGACGACCTCGGGGAAGGAGATGACTGGCCGGCCATCCAGGCGAAGATTGAAGAAGCAGAGATGGTGCTGCTCGGCACACCGGTATGGCTGGGTGAAAAAAGCAGCATGATTACCAAGGCAATAGAACGGTTGAACGGCTCAGCCAGCCATACAAACGAAAAAGGACAGGGCGTTTATTATGATAAAGTAGCCGGCGTAGTAGCCACAGGCAACGAAGACGGAGCAAAACACGCCATTCAGTCGATCGTATTTGGCCTTTCTCATTTAGGCTTTACGCTTCCGCCGCGTCCCAACTGCTACTGGGTCGGTGAAGCCGGACCGGGACCTTCGTTTATTGAGGCAGAAGGCATTAAAAGCGAGTTTGTCCAAAAGCACATTCCCAAATTGGCGTACAATATGCTTCATGTGGGCACTATTTTAAAAGAAAATCCGATTCCGACAAAAGGCAATACGTAACAAATAAAAGCATACAAAAAAAGCAGCCGAGTGGCTGCTTTTTTTAGTAAGAACGGCTTACCAGCTTGCTTTTTTCACGCCTGGCACCTGGCCTTTATGGGCCAAGTCACGGAAAGCGATACGGGACATGCCGAATTTACGCATATAGCCGTGTGGACGACCGGAAATCGAACATCTATTGTGAAGGCGTGTTGGAGAAGCGTCACGAGGAAGCTTCTGCAGTGCCTCATAATCGCCTTTTTCTTTTAACTCACGGCGGAGTTCAGCGTATTTTGCTACCGTTTCTTCGCGCTTACGCTCTTTTGCGAGTTTAGATTGTTTAGCCAAAGTTCTCACTCCTTTTCATAATATTCGTGGCATTCATATTTTTAAGCACATACTTCATCATAACAGCTGCTTCGGTATGTGTAAAGGTTTGTTCTGGTTGTTTCTGATGTTTATGATTTGCCGGAAACGGTAATGAATTATCTAGTAACAACGTTTAAACGAAGGGAGTTTCTTTCATGGAAATAAAACATTACGATAACAGATTTACCGCTGAACGGGATGGCAAGGTTATTGGCGACATCTCATTTTTTGAAGAAGGCGAACAAAGCATTGTCATCGATAGTACCAAAGTAATTGAGGAAGAGCAAGGAAAAGGCGTTGGCAAAGAATTAGTCCGCAATGTGGTGGAAAAAGCAAAAGCGGAAAACAAAACGATCGTTCCCCGCTGTCCTTATGCGGAAGAAAAAATCAAAGAAAATGACGATTTCAAGCAGATGCTTGAAACGCAGTAACAGTAGTACTGCCTCCTTAAATAAAAAGGGAGGCAGTCTTTTTTATGGTGCTCTGTTTATTCCTGTATAGTGCAGTATACTATGCCGCCCCGGCTTCTGCTTCCTCTGAGGTAAGCTGATGGCCTTCATGCGCCCGGTACAGTTCTGCGGAAGCCCCTGCTTCTTCAAAAAGATGATATAGAATTTCTGGCTTCTCCGTCCCATCGTTACTTAATCAATTGGTTTTAAGCGTGCTTCAATTTCCGGACGCTGAGATTCGAGAAAAGGGGGCAGGGCAAGGGACTCCCCTAAGTGTTCAAACGGTTCATCTCCTTCAAATCCTGGACCATCAGTGGCCAGTTCGAAAAGAATCCCATTTGGTTCGCGGAAGTACAGCGATTGAAAATAGTAGCGTTCCACAAAGCCGGAATTTGGAAGCCGTGCGTTTTTAATGCGTTCAATCCACAGCTGCAGCTCTTCAGCATCTTCCACCCGGAAAGCTACATGGTGCACGGCTCCCCGCCCCTGGCGTTCAGCCGGCAAATCACTGCGCGTCTCTATATGAATTTCGGCGCCGGTTCCGCCTTTTCCTGTTTCAAATACACGAATATCCGGGAGAGTGGCATCGTCTGGATGAGGGTAGGAATCAATTTCGGAAAAACCCATTATATTCTGCAGTACAGCAGCTGTCGGTTCAGCTGATTTAACAGTTAAACGGACTGGCCCGAGCCCAGTGGCGCCATTTGCTGGCGATGCTTTTGAATTTTCCCACGGGACGCCGGGACTCACGCCTTTATTGTGTTCATCAGACACAAATTGCATCCGGTGGCCCTCGGGATCTTCAAATGGAAGGACGAGCCGCCCCGCTTGTTGCTGGATATCGGTATGCTGTACAGCGTGCTCTTCAAACCGTTGTTTCCAGTATTCGAGTGCGCTGTCGCCGTGCACCCGAAGAGAAACGTTTGTAATGCTGTTGGTGCCGCGCTTGTTGGAAGCGGCCATGGGGATTTCGAAAAACGTGACTTCGGTGCCGGGATTGCCCCGTTCGTCCCCGTAAAATAAATGGTAGACAGAAGTATCATCCTGATTAACTGTCTTTTTGACAAGACGCATCCCAAGTACATTAGTATAAAAATCAACATTGCGCGGTGCATTTGCTGTTAATGAAGAAACGTGATGAATTCCTTTCAATTGCATTATGTTTCCTCCTGTTCGGTTGTTTTCTGCAGTTTGCGGAGCAGCCGGAGCAGCTCTCTCTTTTCTGCAGCTGTCAGACTGTCAAACTGTGCGGCCTGAAAATGTTCCTGGCCGGGAGCGACTTCTTCAAGAGTTCTGCTCCCTTTTGGGGTAAGAGAAATATGCTTTTCTTTCCATGTCTGCCTGCGCGTGACAAGATTTTCGTCTTCGAGCTTTTTCAAGAGGTAGGTGACGCTGCCTTTTGTGACAAACAATTTACCCGCCAGCTCCTTTTGGGTAATTGGCTGGTGAGCGCGCACCTGGGCAAGAATATCGAACTGCGAAGGGCTGAGGTTCGCCTGCTTTAAATGGGCGGCTGAACGGCTGAGGTTTTGTTCATACACCCGGGCAAGCCGGAACCAGAGCAAAAGGCCTAACCTGGTTTGATTCATGGGCATTCGCTCCTTTATAACTATCATCAGTTTAAAATTAAACTGATGAAAAGTAAAGAAAATTGTTTTCGTCGCATTAAACATAGGGAGGAGAGGGAAGAAGAGCATTAGACCACTAAAAAGGAGGAGACAGGATGAGAGAGGCATCGCTTGTCATAGACCAGAAGGCAGAGCTTGGGGAGGGCCCGAGCTGGGATGCCCGGCGCGGCGTATTATACTGGGTGGACATTGACGGATTTAAATTAATGGAATATCATCCTTCGTCGGGGCGGCACTACGAACGTAAGCTCGATCAGCACGTCTGTGCTGCTGTGCCGAGGGAAAAAGGAGGTATGATGCTTGCGTTAAGAGATGGTTTCTATACCTACGACCTCGTGTCCGGTGAAAAAGAGGCCCTCATAGACCCGGAAGAAGACAAGCCGGGCAATCGTTTTAATGACGGTAAATGTGATCCTCTGGGCCGTTTTTGGGCTGGAACTATGGCCGTAGAGCGTGGCACTGGAGAAGCGGCTTTGTACCGTTTGAATAAGGACATGAGTCTCGATACGATATTTGACAACGTCACAATTTCAAATGGACTGGCCTGGACGGAAGATGGAAGCATGATGTATTACATCGACACACCAACGAAGAAAGTCATGGCGTACGATTTAGATGCCGGCTCCGGAGAGATTACCGGCAAGCGAACAGCCATTACGTTCCAGGAAGGGTCCCCCGATGGTATGTGCATGGATCAGGAAGGCATGCTCTGGATCGCGTTGCACCGGCTTGGAAAGGTGGAGCGCTGGAACCCGCAGACGAGTGAACGCCTGGAAACAGTGACCGTTCCAGCCCAAAGGACTACCTCCTGCGTGTTTGGCGGGGAAGATTTGAAAGATCTGTACATTACGACAGCAAGAGGAGAATTATCCGAGGAAGATCTTCGCAAAGAACCACATGCAGGCGGACTTTTTCACATCCGTACTGACGTGCCGGGCACGCCAACTTATACGTTCGGCGGATAACCCAGAAGGGAGAAATTATGTGCTCAAAAGCAACCCCGGAAGAACTGTATTTGAAAACATTAAGCCAGGAGCCGGAAAACCAGGAAACGCCAATTCCGTTTATAGGAATGGAGCACGTGCATCCTTCCTTGTTTTACCGGCGAAATCATTTCACATATCCGGAGGCACCAGCGGAGGGGATTACAGTCGACGGCCTGGTGGAGAGTCCGGGATTTTTTTCTCTCGCAGATATACATGCTCTGCCTTCGCGGACAGTAGAGACAGTACTTGAGTGTGCGGGTAATAAAAGAAGTTTATTTGAGCCTAAAGCCTTCGGCGAGCCGTGGGGCAAAGGTGCTGTTAGCCAGGGAAAATGGAAGGGAGTCCCGCTGAAAGTTTTTCTCGAAGCAGCCGGTTGGAATAAAGAAGCAGCCGTGGAAGTCATTACTGTAGCGGGAGATAAAGGGGAACGACCTGATAAGAAGGATATTTACGCCTATGCCCGGAGCCTTCCCGTAGAAAAAGCAGCCGACCCGGACACCATTATCGCCTATGAATACAACGGGCGCCCGCTTTCTTTTAAGCACGGAGCGCCGCTGCGGTTAATCGTGCCGGGGTGGTATGCAATGGCTTCCATGAAATGGATGGAGCGGATTACAGTGAGCAAAGATGCGTTCGACGGACCTTTTCAGTCAATTGATTATGTTTATTATCCGCACAAAAACAGCCGGAAGGACGCCTTTCCGGTAACTACGATGAATGTAAACAGCATTATCCAGTCACCGGCCGACATGGAAATTAAAAAAGAAGGAACGCAGGTAATAGAAGGCATTGCCTGGTCCGGAGAAGCTGTGATTGAGCAGGTAGAGGTAAGTACGGACGGCGGCCAGACGTGGGGGGAGGCACGGCTTGAGCATCAAAGTGGCACGGCTTACACGTGGACGAAGTGGGCATTCGAATGGCAGGAAGCTGAGGCGGGGGAATACACAGTAATGGCGAGAGCCTGTGACGCCCAGGGCCGCCAGCAGCCGATGCAGGCCTTCTGGAATCAAAAGGGATACGGCTACAATGCAGTAGAAGAGATTCAGGTGAAGCTAAAATAAAAGACTTCGAATCCCAGGCCTGGGATTCGAAGTCTTTTTCGTGTCTGTTAAGAAGAGGTATAGGCGCCGCCGTTAATATGAATTGTCTGCCCGGTCATATAGGAGGCTTCATCCGAAGCGAGCATCACGTAAGGCCATGCATGCTCCGACGGCTGGCCGGGACGGTTCATCAATGTGTCCTGCCCGAAATCCTCCACGCCGTCTTCTTGAAATGAAGAAGGGATGAGAGGTGTCCACACAGGCCCTGGGGCTACGCTGTTTACCCGGATTCCTTTCGAAGCGAGACTCTGGGCAATGCTTCGCATAAATGCGGTGATTGCTCCTTTTGTAGCGGAATAATCCATAAGGATTGGATTGCCGCGGAAAGCGTTAATTGAAGAAGTGGAAATGATTGAGTCGCCTTCAGTCAAATAATCCATCGCTGCTTTGGTTAAATAAAACTGAGAGAAGAAATTGGTGCGGAATACGTCCTCAAATTCGTCAGACGGAATATCCTCAACATTTTCATGAACATGCTGGATAGCTGCGTTGTTAACTAAAATGTTTAATCCGCCAAACTCTTCTGCCGTCTGTTTCACGAGGTTGATACAGTGGGATTCCTCTTTGATATCTCCTGGAAGCAGCAGGCATTTGCCTCCCTCTGCTTCAACCATGCGCTTTGTTTCTTCGGCGTCTTCATGTTCGTCCAAATAGGAAATAGCGACATTAGCTCCTTCTTTGGCATACAAAAGAGCTACGGAGCGGCCGATGCCGCTGTCGCCTCCGGTGATCAGGGCAGCTTTTCCTTTCAGCTTTCCGGTGCCCTGATAATCGGTGGGATGGGCCGGGAGCGGGTCCATTTTCGATTCAATACCGGGCTGTTTGTCCTGGCGCTGTCTTGGAGTGCTTCCGTTCTGCATATCTCTAGGATCCATGTGTAACATCCTTTCTCATATTGAAATCATGCGTACAGTGTTATTTATACCATTAGTATGCATATTGCAAACGTACAATGAATCAGGAAGCTGTATAGAATGTTATAAAAAAGAAACCACACTGGAGACTGTTTCTTAAACGGAAGGCGGTTGATACCCCAGAAGCCGGCCGGCGAGCTGGTCAATCACCATGTCATCCATCGGCGGGTTATGAAGCCCGGCCCGTATGTCACGGTAATGCCGCTGCAGCGGATTGGAGGCGGAAAGGCTTCTGGCTCCTGCAACACGCATCGCGAGGTCCACCACCTCGACAGCTTCGTTTACAATGCTCGTCTTAACGGCTCCCAGTTCACCTTTCATCTGCTGTCTGGCCTCTGCATCGGACTCATCCCATTTTGATGCCACAGAATGGAGAAAGTGCCTGCTTTGCAGCAGCTTAAGTTCTATCCGGCCGAGTTTTTCCCGGACGTTTGGAAGCTCCGATATAGTTCCGTTAATGCTATTCGGGGAGTACGACGCAGCAAAGCGGGCAGCTTCGTCGGCTGCTGTTTGTGCAATTCCCAGATAACAGGCTGGAATGTGCAGGAGCCATCCGGCTGCTGGTTTATTGCCTGGAACGATATACTGGGCCAGGTGGTTTTTTGACACCCGGACGTTTTCGAGCACAACGTCGTGGCTTCCGGTCGCGCGCATGGCGATCGAATCCCACGTGTCAACAATGGATATTCCCGCAGCTTCTTTAGGCACAACAAAGTAAGCCGTAGCTTCTTCTTTTGGAATATGGGCCGTTACGATATAATAATCGAGCACGGGGGACATGGTGGCGAATGTTTTTCGTCCGTTCAGCACCCATTCGCTGTTGCTGTATTCAGCGACAGTGCCGGGAGTGCCGCCGCGAGTCGGACTTCCGGTCGCAGCTTCTGTTGCGATGTTGTTCAATACGGCCCCGTTTTCAACAATATCACTCATGACGCGGCTGTACAGGCTTTCCTCCCAAGGCCGCGTTTCGTTTAAATTTTTAGTGATACCGACATGCCAACCAATAGCAAGCGATGTGGAGCCATCGTAGCGGGCAATGAGCTCCTGGGACTCCACGAGTTCCAGCAGGCCGGCATCTATGCCGCCATAAACAGAAGGAACCGTCAATGCCGGATAGCCAATGCTTTTCAGAGCATCAATGTTTTCGGTTGGAAAGGTGCCGTTCTGGTCATGTTCTTCCGTTCGTTCTGCGAACTCCCGGGCCGTGTCTTCGAGCTGCCGCAGCCGCTCAGCTTTTGTGGAAAATGTAGTTAACGTCATATTGTTTCCTCCAAAGTGATGGAATTTTATTTGAATAATGGACCGGACTTTTATACGCATATACATGAAATCATATTCCCTATGTGGAAGCAAAAAAACGGCTTGTGTAAGGAAAATAAAGGTTAATACAGCCTGGACTCAATTTTATACGTTCTGAAAAATGAAAAATAGTGTGAGAAAAGCTGTCAATAATTAGTTATTTCGTTGTAAATAGCAGTTAAAATGCGCTATAAACGGTGATAAGATTATATAGCGAGTTTATCCCGTATAAATCTAAAATATCGCGATTTACGGGAAAATCTATGCAATTAGTGTGTTTGTTATTTTTCGCTTAATTCTGCATAATGCAAAAGTTCCATAATTTTCAGCATACATAAATAGGAAGGGGTCCCATCGTGGATAATCAAAAACCAAGAGTAGGCTTTGTGTTTTACGGAGCTTTAGTAATACTACTTATTATGGCGGTTGTCGGAATGGCAGTCCCGGAATCGTTTTTTAACGCTACCTCCGCTGTACAGACCTTCGTGTCGAATCGGTTTGGATGGTATTATCTTTTAATTGTGTCAGCATTTGTGCTTTTATGTATTTATTTCATTTTCAGCCGGTATGGCAACATTCGGCTCGGCAAGCCGGATGATCGGCCGGAATACAGTTATCCGACCTGGTTTGCCATGCTGTTTAGCGCTGGCATGGGGGTTGGCCTTGTATTTTGGAGCGGGGCGGAAACGGTCTCGCACTACGCAACGAACGCTCCCGAAGCAGAAGTGGGAACAGATCAGGCGCTCGTGGATTCGATGCGCTACATGTTTTTGCACTGGGGTATACACCCATGGGCGATTTACGGTATTACAGCCATTTGTTTTGCTTATTTTACATTTCGGCGTGGAGCCCCGGGCATGGTAAGCTCGATGCTCAGCCCGATTATGAATGAAAAAGGCATAGGCGGGAAAGTGGTCGACATTATTGCCCTGGTGGCGACGGTCTCAGGTATCGCGACTACCCTTGGCATCGGAGCAGCCCAGGTTTCGGGCGGCATGTCCTATTTGTTTGATACACCCAACACCTACACGGTACAGCTGATTGTTATTATCGTTATTACCATTTTGTTTTTGGTATCAGCCTATACCGGCCTGAATAAGGGCATCAAATTTTTGAGTAACGCGAACATATACTTAACGATTCTCCTCTTTATCTTAATGCTTTTCGTCGGCCCGACATTATTCTCCATGAATTTGTTCACGAATACGATCGGAACGTATCTGCAGTCGCTTCCGAGCATGAGCTTCCGGATCGCTCCGACATCCGATAGTGCCAGGGAGTGGATTAATGCATGGACCATTTTCTACTGGGCCTGGTGGATTTCCTGGTCTCCATTTGTAGGGATATTTATCGCCCGTGTTTCAAAAGGGCGTACCCTGAAGGAGTTTACAATCGGTGTTATTTTGGTGCCGTCGATTGTCAGCTTCATCTGGTTCTCACTGTTTGGAGGCGCTACATTAAATGTTCAGAGCACCGGCATGGCGGACATTGCCTCACTGGCTGCGGAAGAAGCTATTTTCGGCGTGTTTGATAATTATGCGCTTAGTACCATATTGTCTGTTATTACGCTTCTGTTGATCGTCTCTTTCTTTATCACGTCGGCAGACTCCGCTACATTCGTGCTTGGTATGCAGACGTCCAACGGGGCATTAAATCCTTCAGCTGTCGTAAAACTCATCTGGGGGATTATGCTTTCTGCTACAGCGGCCGTATTGCTGTACTCGGGAGGAATAGATGCGCTGCAGAACGTCATGATCATCTCAGCCCTTCCATTTTCCATTGTCATGATCCTGATGGTGTATTCACTGTTTAAAGCACTGCGGGAAGAAAACGATATTGAAACAAAGGATAAGAGCAGAAATACCGGTAAACCGGATAAAGCTTCCTAAAAAGACTGCAAGGACTTCCAATTATTTATCGGGAGTCCTTTCTATATGGTAAAATTTGGAACTGGTTAGTACCAGCGCTTAGTACCTTGTTATATACTTTTCATGAAAAGCAGGAATGTTGTTTAGAAAATTGAATTTTTTGGATACAATATGTGTGGAGGTGAAAAAGTGAAAAATAAATTATTATTCAGTACTATTTTTGCAATTATGGCTACAATCTTTATTTTCGCTTCACCAGGCACCACCAAGGCTTCCATGCTGGAAATGGAGGCACAGGGGCCGGAAGTAACGGCGCTTCAGCAGGAATTAATACAGATGGGCTACTTACATACGAATGCGACCGGCTACTACGGACCAGCGACCACCCAGGCAGTGCGGCAGTTTCAAAGTGATTTCGGCTTAATCGTGGACGGTGCGGCAGGAATGCAGACCGACCATCGCATGAACGAAGTAACGTCGGTGGCTAAGGCGGTGTACGGCGAAGCCCGGGGAGAGTCATTTGAAGGGCAGATCGGCGTGGCAGCAGTTATTTTAAACCGTCTTGAATCTGCGGAGTTTCCCAATGAAGTAAATGGCGTCATCCAGCAGCAGAACGCTTTTACTGCAGTAGCTGACGGCCAGTACAACATGACGCCGGACCAGACAGCATACGAAGCGGTTAAGCAGGCTTGGAAGGGATACGATCCATCTTATGGGTCAATGTATTATTATAATCCAGAAGAAGTTACTTCTGACTGGATTTGGACCCGTACGCCGAATTTATCCATCGGCCAGCACGTGTTTGCAAGCTAAAAAGACAGGAAAGAATCTGCCAGAGTGCAGGTTCTTTTTTTGTCTGAAAAAAAGCCGGATGTGATAAGATAAATGCTCATAAGCATCGAAAAAGAAGCCGCCAGGAGGAAGAGGATGAAAGAAATAACAGAAGCAGGACCGGCAGAAGCGGCTCTGATTAATTCCATTATGTATGAAGCATTTTGGGAATATCGGAACGAACAGCCGCCATCCGGAGCCATTCAGGAAACGACAGAAGCAATTCAAGCTGGGCTGGAGCAGGGAGAGCGTGCTGCTGTCTGGTGGAAGGACGGGAAAGCAGCAGCAATGATCCGCTTCCGGGCAGAAGAGGAGTATATCTATTTTCACCGATTATCAGTTCGTCCTGCTTACCGGGGCAATGGAGCGGCCGCCGACCTTGTCAGCTGGGTAGAGGAAGCCGCAGCTGCAGAACAGTTCGAAGGCGTTTACTGTAAAGTGCGGGCGTCGACGCCGCAAAATGTGCTGATGTATCAGCGCATGGGGTACGAAACGGTGAGAGAATATACTGCAGAAAAAGAAGGGCTGCCGCCATTTGGCGTCGTTGTTATGGCTAAAAGACTATGATTATCCCGGGGATAACGGGGGAGCATCTAAAAGAAAAATCGCCCGAAGATAGGCGATTTTTTTATGACGCTGCGTCTTTCACTATAATTTTTTTCTCACAAATATAGGAATGAGCATCTGAGTTTTTAGCCCCCGGTGCTTTTTATATACAAACATTTAATCGGTTGCTTCAAGCTGTTCCTTTTTCCATTTCATGAAGCCGCCCTCCACGTTGATCACGTCAAAGCCGTGATTTTGGAGAATGCTGGCCGCGATCGCGGAGCGTTTCCCCGAGGCGCAGTGGACGGCCACCGTCTGCTCCGTGGAAAGTTCATCGGTACGGTTTGGCAGCTGTTGGAGGGAGACATGCACCGCGTCCGGCACGTGCGACTGGTCCCATTCGTCCTGGTAGCGGACATCGAGAATCTGCACGTCGTTGTGGCGACGGCGTTCCTCCACCTGTTTCGGGGTTTCCCGGGCATACGTGCGCAGGTTCGACGTGCTGGCCACCACCGACGTGGCATAGAAGCCTTTCAGGCGGTCCATGCCCATGCCGGTGAGAATCCGGCGCAGTTTATTGTATTGGAACGGCTCGGCGATCAGGTAAATATCCGCTTCATAGTCAGCGAGCCGGCCCATCCATTCGGCAAAAGCGCCGGGATACGGCAGGTTAATGGTGCCTGGAATGCTGCCGAGCGCGAACGCGGCCGCACTGCGGGTGTCCACGACCATCGTGTGGGACTGTTCCGCCAGTTGGGAAACCTCGTCGCCGGTGCCCTGCATTTCCACGGCAGCCGGAACGTCGGCGACCGGGGTCACGGCCTGCTTGTTTACTTCTTTCATTTTGGCAAAGTACGCTGGCGGCTCGCTCTGCCCGTCGAGAAGAAAGTCCACGAAGGCCTGCTCCCCGGTCGGCTGAAAGGCGGGGTTGTACATCCGCTCGTAGCCGACAGTACTTGTCGGCACGGCGCCGAGCGCTTTGCCGCAGGCGCTTCCGGCGCCGTGGCCCGGCCAGATCTGCATATAATCGCCGTATTCCTTGAACCGCTGGAGAGATTCGAACATCTGCCGGGCGCCTTGATCCGCGGCATCCTTCACGCCCACGGATTTTTCAAGCAGGTCGGGACGGCCGACATCGCCGACGAAGACGAAGTCACCGGTGAAAACACCCATCGGATGGTCGGCCGCGGCACCGTCGGTGAGTTCATAGGAGACATGCTCCGGGGTATGACCCGGCGTGTGCAGCGCTCTCAGCTTGACGTTACCAATATAAATGGCTTCACCATGCGTCACGCCGTGCAGCGGCAGGTTCTGGTCCCATTCATAGCCGCCGTTGTCAGCGCCTTCGGTGGAATAATAGATGGTGGCGCCGGTCCGGCGGGCAAGCTCGGTCACCCCGGAGACAAAGTCCGCGTGAATGTGCGTTTCGAACGCCCCGGTAATACGGAAGCCCTGTTCGCGGGCGATCTGCAGATAGTCTTCGATATTACGGGAGGGATCAATCACGGCTGCTTCGCCAGTAGCCTGGCAGCCGATCATATAGGAAGCTTGGGCTAACGACGTGTCATAAAAATATTTCAAGTACATGAATGATCGCTCCTTAAGATTAGAATAGATGTTACTCAGTCTTGCCGGTCCATGCGTTCATGCCGCCGGCCATGCTGCGGACGGTAAAGCCCTGGTCCTGGAGGGCTTCGGCTGCGCGGGAACTGCGTTTGCCGGAGCGGCATACGGTCACATAGGACTGCTTAGGATCGAGTTCGTTCATTCGCACAGAGATATCTCCCACAGGGATATGAACCGACTCGGGAATGCGTCCTTCGTCGAGTTCTTCGTCCTCGCGGACATCAATGACCTGGACGCCACTGTTATTTTCGAGTTCCTGCTGAACGTCTGCCGGCTGGACTTCTTCGATGCGCTTGTCTTCTGCCATGATAGTCACCTCATTATTGTTAGATCTTATTCTCTATAATTTTTGCAGCTATTTTCTCTCATTGTCTACCTACTACCTACGGGGTAGGGTATCAAAAGGAGAAAAGTGTTAAACGGTCTGATCGATGCCTTGGATTAAGCGGCGTTCAATATCTTCCGCAGTCGCGGTTAGTTCGGGTTCTTCGGCCAAGCCCATTAACACGGACGGGCGGGGCATGCTGATATACGTAGTTTCTGCTTCTTCGTACACGGTGATCTTACAAGGTAAAAAGTCACCCGCCAGTTTATTTTTATTTAAAATCTGTTCGGCTTCTTTCGGGTTGCATACTTCAAGCACTCGGTGCTGGTCCGGAAAGTCGATGCCCTTTTCCTGCAATTTACCGTGCAGGTCCAAATGCCAGAGCACGCCAAAATCAATGGCTTTCAGGTTGGCTTCGAGATCCTCGACAGTATGGCTGACCGATTTTGATGTAGCTACGGTGTAATGAAACATGAAAAGACCTCCTTTTTGCTTTCTACTTGTTGCTATGCCCGGGGGTGTATAGACTGAAACACGTTATCCGGTAACGATCTGGAGCCATATCTGAATGGCGGTTCCTAGAATGATGACCGCCAGGATGCTCTGCAGCAGCTTGGTGTTGACCTTCTGGCCGGCTTTAGCTCCGAGTGGTGCTGCGATCAGGCTGGCTATAATCATGATCAGGGCCGGGCCGTACAGCACCTGGCCGGTCGCCACCTTGCCCACCGTAGCTCCGATGGATGATATCAGGGTCACGGCGAGCGAAGTCGCGATCGTCATCCGGGTCGGAATTTTTAACACGACGAGCATGAGAGGCACCAGAATAAACGCGCCGGCGGCTCCGACAATGCCTGCCCCAATCCCGACCACGAAGGACAAGCCAGCGGCGAGCGGCTTATGAAACGTCATCCGGGTAAGATCCTGGTCGTCGAGGCCTTTTTTCGGCACAAACATCATCACGACGGCGATGGTTGCAAGCAGGGCATACACCATGTTGACGCCCGCTTCGCTGAAAAAATTCGAGGCATAGGCGCCGATAAAGCTGCCGATCAGAATGCTTGTGCCCATGTACAGAATCAGCTGGCCGTTCAGATAGCCGCCTCTGCGGTAGGCCCAGACCCCGCCGATAGTGGCGAAAAAGACCTGAACGGCACTGATCCCGGATACCTCATGCGCGGAAAAGGCGGCGACACCGAGCAGCGGAGGAATGTATAACAGCATGGGGTACTTGATGATCGAGCCGCCAATCCCGACCATGCCGGACACAAAGGAACCGGCAAACCCCAGCAGAAAAATCACGACGATCAACAGTAGTGTCAACGGAAAAACCTCCCTGGCAGTGGCAGGGAAGCACATCCATGACTTCCCCGGGTGCCGATATGGTTAGCCTTTTTGGATCCAGAATGTGTAGACGCCATTGTCTTCGGTGTGATCGAGCAGTTCATGGCCGCCAGCTTTGGCCCAGGCCGTGACGTCACTCTGCGCGCCTTTGTCGGTGGCGTGCAGTTCAAGCACCTCGCCGCTTTCCATGTCTTTAATGGCTTTTTTGGTTTTCAGGATCGGCTGCGGGCAGGCAAGCCCTTTGGCATCAATCGTTGTGTTTGGTTCCATCAAATATCTCTCCTTTAAATTAATGTTGATCATTCGTTTTAATCCACATTCGTCTACGTTCTGCTCTTTAGGTCTTTCAGTAAAAGCCCCTTAAATAAACAGATTCACGTTCCCCTCGGAAGCTTCGCCTAGATATGCGGCTACGCCGGCGTATTCAATATCGTCGCGCAGTTCTTTTTCATCCAGACCAAGCAAATCCATAGTCATGGTACAGCCAATTAACCGTACGTCCTGTTCCCGGGCCATGTCAATCAGCTCCGGCAGCGGCACAGCGTTGTGTTTTTTCATCACTTTTTTGATCAGCTTCGGGCCGAGACCGAGAAAATTCATGTTGGAAAGCCCCATCCGCTCGGCGCCTCGGGGCATTATTTTAGCGAACATCGCTTCAAGTTTTCCTTTGGCCACGCTTTGCTTTTCCGGTTTGCGGAGAGCATTCAACCCCCAGAAGGTATGGAAAATGGTTACTTCGTGATCATACGCGGCTGCGCCGTTGGCGATAATGTACGCTGCCATGGCTTTGTCGTAATCGCCGCTGAATAATACAATGGTCGTTTTTTTGGCTTCTGTCATTCAATCACTCCTTTAATAAATACTTTTACGGGTACGGGTATTATAAACGTTTAAAAATTTTTCCGACTGTTTACCAGTGTTCATTTTTTAATCTTAATTACCCTAAGGGGTATATAAGAAATATAAAATAAACAGGGGGAAGTGTCAATATATTTTGCTTAAAACATTTACTGAAAGTCGAAATTCGTAAAAAATAGCAAAAGAGGGACTGTCCTTCTCCAGGACAGTCCCTGCTTTGCTGATATTTAAAGCAAACTTTTCGTTTAGATAGCCGCGCGTTCGACTTCTCCCTTGCGGAGAATAACGCGGGGATAAGGAAATTCCTCTTCCTGGCCGGCGAACGGGTAATGGACATATTCCACACAAATTGTGCGTTCATATTCTGCGATCACCCGGCACTCTTTTCCATCAAAATACAAAAGTTCATCTTTATCGAATATTTTTACGTCTTTTTCTTGTTCCACTTCCAAACCTCCTTGCCCCTCTCTTTATAGAGTACCTAATTTTGAGACACCCCGCAAGGTAATAAAAGGAAACAGAACAATTTCAGCTGCATATTTACAGATGTGTTATAGCGGATAAGGACGGTCCTGAGCTTGTACACTGATCCACTGCTCGGTCGTAAATTCGTCTAATACCCATTCGCCGTTAAAGCGTCCAATACCGGACTGCTTCTCGCCGCCAAATGGCAGGTGAGCCTCATCGTTTACAGACTGGTCGTTTACATGGACCATGCCGGAATTAATACGGCGCGCTGCCTGCATGCCCCGGTAACGATCCTGAGTGAAGACTGATCCGCTCAAGCCGTAAGGAGAATCGTTGGCAATCCGGATAGCTTCATCCTCGCTCGAGGCCCGAATTAATGTTGCAACAGGGCCGAAAACTTCATCTTTTGCTGCCGGCATGTCGTTAGTTACCTCAGAAAGAACGACTGGCGGTATAACCTGGCCGTTGATTTCAAACTCTGTCTGAAGCTTACCTCCGGCGTCGATCGTGCCCTGTACCAGCTTTTCTATATTTTTGACCTGTTCTTCATTAATGATCGGGCCGACGATTACATTTTCATCCGAAGGGTCGCCAGCTTTTAACGTTTTCGCCACGCGGGTAAATTCTTCGACAAATTCATCGTAAATGTCATTATGAACAATTACGCGGTTCAATGCGAGGCAAATTTGTCCCTGGTGAAGGAATGAACCGAACACCGCTGCTTTGGCAGCTTTCTTCACCTCAGCGTCCGGAAGAACGACCATGGCATTGTTACCCCCAAGCTCAAGGGCAGTTTCTTTTAAGTTCTGCGCTGCGAGTTCAGCAATGTGTGTGCCGACTTCGGTGGAACCAGTGAATGATAACAGCGCCGGTACTTCATGAGTAACGAACGCATCGCCAATTTCAGAGCCGCGTCCGGCGGTAACGTGGAGCACGCCTGCCGGGAATCCGGCTTCTTCAAATAATGCTGCAATCAGCAGGCCGGATGTAACTGGTGTGTCGGAAGCCGGTTTAACTACCACGGTATTGCCTGTTGCCACTGCCGGCGCAATTGTTCTCATTGCAAGGTGGAACGGAAAGTTCCAAGGGCCGATGACGCCGATAACTCCTTTGCCCGAACGGAAGGTATAGTTTTCTTTCCCGGGCGTATTCGAAGGAGCAGTCGAGCCGTGGACACGGTTAGGAAATGAAGTGGATTCGAAAACAATGTTGGAAGCTGTATTGAATTCAGTTTCCGCTTTCAGCCTGCTGCTTCCAGATTCTTTAATCAGCCACTCTACAATGGTTTCCTTCTGGTTCTGCATTACATCATAAAGCCGGTGGAGATACTGCTGCTTTTCGGAAGGGCTGTGGGCGTCCCACGTTTTCTGATAATCATTGGCCGAGTGATAAGCTCGGTCAAGATCATTAGCGTCTGCAGAAGCTATTGTTCCGAGTGAATCGCCATTATAAGGGTTTGTATTTTCGATTGTTTTACTGGATGAGCCGCTCACCCAGGAGCCGTTAATATACTGCTTTGTAAAATCGGTATGCATAGCAACCATCCTTTCATAATTGCCGGATAGGATCCGACAGCAATGTATAATATACCTCATGATGTATTTTTTCAAACATTTAAGATCAGGAAAGATCAATACTATTTGAGAATAATTTAAAATATATAGAAAGCCGGTGTGGAAATTTGAGATGATAGCGTAGCTAGAGGAAAAAGATTTACACAAAGGGGGAGGAGCAATGAAACCATCCACTGCTTATCTATTTGCCGTCGCCGGCGCCTCGTTTTGGGGGTTTACAGGATTGTTCGTACAGAATATGTACCGGTACAATATCGAACCCGGCCAGGTAGTGGCGCTTCGCATGGCCGGGTCGGCCCTGATTCTATTTTTGGCTGTGGCCCTGGTCCGGCCGTATCTTTTGAAGGTCCGGTGGTATGATCTGCCGCATTTTATCGGGCTCGGCGTCGGAAGCATAGCTCTCTTCAACTGGTGTTATTTCACTGTCATGGATGAAGCCTCACTTTCCATTGCGGTCGTCCTTCTTTACACAAGCCCCGTGTTTGTAGCACTCATATCGCGGTTTGTATTTAAAGAAAAAATCACAATAAATAAGCTGGCAGCCATTGGGCTTACGATTGCCGGCTGTGTACTGGTGGCCGGGCTTTTTCCCGGCGGAGCCGGTGGGCTTTCGCTGGCGGCCCTTATGATTGGCCTGCTCTCCGGCTTGTGCTGCGGCCTGTACAGTATTCTCGGCAAATTTGTGACGCCGAAATACCACTCCATTACGATTACTGCCTACACGATGCTTACAGGCGGCCTCGTGATGGTTCCTTTCAGCGGCCTGCTGGCAAATGAAGAAGCCATTCAGGAGCCGATGATGTGGGCGTATGGGTTAGGAGGTATACTGCTTTCTACTATTGCTGCATATATATTATTTACCATCGGGTTGAAATATATTGAATCGGGCAAGGCAGCGATTTTGTCCACCGTGGAGCCGATGGTGGCTATTGTGATTGGCGTCGTCGCCTTCGGGGACAAGCTAAGCGGCTGGCAGGGAATCGGAATTGTTCTCATTTTCTCGGCGGTTGTTCTTTCCATTTATTCAAGACCGGGAAAATTCCGGAAAAAGCGTGGAAGCAGGCAGAAAAAACTACAAAACGAGTGGGAGAAGAAGCCTGGCGAAGACGTTTAAACTGCATATAGCAGGGAACAATTGTAAAAAAGGAGGCAATAACATGGATGTACTGGTTATAGGGGCGAATGGGCATACGGGGAGACTCTTGGTAGAACAGCTTGCAGCTCATCCGGAGCACACTCCGCACGCCATGATCCGCGAAGTTTCCCAGGCCGATGAGCTGAAAAAGATGGGAGCGGCATCCACGATTCTTGCAGACCTTGAAGAAAATACGGCGACCGCTTTAAAAGGAATGGACGCTGTAATGTTTGCCGCTGGTTCTGGTTCCTCCACCGGACCGGAAAAAACAGTCAGCGTGGACCAGCAGGGAGCGAAGAAAACAATTGATGCAGCAAGGGTACAGGATGTGAAGCATTACGTTATGCTGAGCGGCATCGGCGTCGACGACCCTCAGGGACCTATTAAACATTACGCGGAAGCAAAATTGAATGCAGATAAGCATTTGCAGAGCAGCGGGATTCCCTACACAATTGTGCGTCCGGGAAGGCTTACGTTTGAAAAAAGTACAGGGAAAGTAGAACTTGCAGAAAAACTTTCTAATCCTGAAGAAAGAGACATTTCCAGAGAAGACGTGGCCCGCACGATGATTGCAGCCCTCGACATTGAAAACGCCCGGGGGAAAACAGTCGAGCTGCTTGCAGGAGAACTGGATATCCAGGAGGCCTGGAAAAATTCATAAAATTAGCCCCCGCCGGAAAATGTTTCGGCGGGGGCTGTCTTTTGCTTAAGAAAAGTCGATTTCTTCCGGAGTGTCTCCTTTAGAGTTCATCAGGCGGATGGAATCCGGCTGAATTTCGAGGACAATGTATTCCGGGTTATCCGGAGAGCCGAGCCAGGATTGCACGCTGTCAGTCCAGACTTTTTCCTTCGTCTCCTGGTCATGGCGGATCACGGCTTTTCCGGAGATTTCGACAAAGGCATCTCCGTAACCTTCGCCGTCGTACCCGAGCAGAATATGCACGTTGGAATTTTTTTCGATTTCTTCTGCCTTATGGGTTTGACTGCTCGTCGGTGTCAGAAGGGTAAAATTTTCATTGTAGAATGTCATGTAACGGGAATGGGGTTTATTGCCCTCAATTGTCGCAAGTACGCCCACTTTGTTGTTGTCGATAATGTCAAATGCGTGTCTCTGTGCTTCGTTTTTATCCATGGGTAATCCTTCCTTTCGTAATGAAACTAGTTATCATTATTCCTGTCCCCCTGTACTTTTAAACATGAGTGCAAAGCCGTAAAAACAGGGGTTTTCATAATTGATACAAATTTTATAAAAAGAATGAATATTGTTAATATATCAAAATTTAGTGTTTGCTTAAAAGGAAGAACGGAAATAGGTAAGTGTATTTTGCTGGCGAAATACGAATTTAAACCTAATAGGAGGAATCATTGTGTTTAAGAGAATTGACAAACTGCAAATCGACCTCCCGACGCCCAGTAACCCAGACGCAAACTCAGCCAACGTCGTACAGGAGCTTTTAGGTGGAAAATTCGGTGAAATGTCAACGCTCAACAACTATTTATTCCAGTCGTTTAATTTCCGCAGCAAAAAACAGCTACGCCCATTTTATGATCTAGTCGCAAGCATCACAGCCGAAGAACTTGGACACGTAGAGCTGGTTGCCAATACAATAAATTTATGTCTGCAGGGGTCGACAAACCAGAGCGGCCAGGATCCGGCCAATCCGGACAGTACTCCGCTTAGTGAAGCTATGGATTCAAGGAATCCGCAAAGCTTTATTTTTGCCGGCCAGAACTCAGTGCCGAAAGATTCGATGGGGGCGCCGTGGACAGGAGATAACGTCTTTACAAGCGGTAACCTCGTCAACGATCTGCTTCACAATTTCTATCTCGAGTGCGGGGCCAGAACGCACAAGATGCGGGTATATCAAATGACTGACAACGAAACTGCCCGTGAACTATGCGGCTATCTGCTTGTGCGCGGCGGCGTGCACGTGGTGGCTTACGCCAAAGCACTGGAGAAATTAACAGGTGTGGACGTAACGAAAATGCTTCCAGTGCCGGACCTTGATAACAGTAAATATGACCACGCCCACAAATACGAAGCAAAGGGAGCGCACCGTAAGCTCTATCGTTTCAGTGACAATGATTACACAATGCTTGACCGGATCTGGAACGGGCCGTCCCCGGTTGGGCCGCCAGGCGAACTCGAGGTAGTTAGCGACATGCCAACGCCGGAAGGCGGGGAAATTCCGAACCTCGACCACATTCCGGAAGAATTTGCGCCGGGATTTGACGAGCAGCAGTTCCGGGAAATGTCGAAAAAATTGAACTACGAAGCAGGACTTTAAATATTAGTACCCGAAGCAGGAAAGCACCGCCGGCTGGCGGTGCTTTTGGTTTGAACAAACATATAGTTATAGAAAGAAAGGAAGCAGCAGATGAAAACGCCAGTAATTATGGATATGGACCCGGGACACGACGATGTCATTGCTTTATTTCTTGCAGCGGGGCATCCGGATATGGATATCCGGGCTGTGACGACCGTTTCAGGTAATGCAGATATTGGAAAGACAACAAGAAATGCTTTAGTGGCTGCTGATACCGCCGGCCTGGACAAAGTGCCGGTGGCCGAAGGAGCAGGAAGGCCTCTGGTCCGTATGCCGGAGCATGCACCTTCGATTCACGGCGAGTCGGGTCTTGACGGGCCTGCACTTCCAGTACCTGCACATATGGTGGAAGAGAGACATGCCGTAGACGTGATGGAGGAGGTTTTGCTTCATTCGGAGGAGGATATTACTGTTATTGCGACAGGCCCTCTCACAAACGTTGCTCTTTTATGCCGGAAAAACCCGAAGGCGGCCCGGAGGATCCGCCGTTTATCGATCATGGGCGGCGGAACGTTCGGTAATTGGACCCCGGCAGCAGAATTTAATATTTATGCGGATGCAGAAGCAGCAGAGATCGTATTTGCAAGCGGCATCCCGATAACGATGTGCGGCCTCGATGTCACCCATCAGGCGTTAGCATCCGAATCTGTGGTGGAGCGGATCAAAGAAATACCGACTATGGCTGCCCAGTTTACGTACGAATTGCTTGACCATTTCCAGCGTGCTTATGAAGAGCGTTTCCACCTGGCACTCCCGCCAGTTCATGATCCATGCGCGGTGGCAGTGTGCCTGGCCCCGTCCCTTTTTACATTTGAATCCGCCGATGTGAAAGTGGAAACAGCGGGAAAGCATACGTATGGGGAAACGGTCATCGATACTACTGCTGGAGGACCGGTGCAGATCGCAGTAGATATTGACAATGATAAATTTTGGGGTCTGATCGTACAATCGCTTAAAAATCTGCCATAATGGAGATAGAAAAGAAAGCGTTAAAATTATACAGTCAAGGGAGCAGGAGGGACGCATATGGGTTTTTCTGTAGAAATGAACTGGGAAATTATTACGAATAAGCAGGCTGAGCGCCTCGATGAAAGAAATTTTCGGTTGATCAAAGATAACTATCAAATGTTTCCGCTTGATCATCCGCTTCCAATTCATACGTTTGCTGAAAAAGTACCCTTTGGCAAGGCGGTGATTCACCGGGTGGAATGGGAGTCTCACCGCACAACGATTGAATACGAGCTGGTGTCATTAACGTCTGTAAATTAAGCAAAAAAGTAAGCGAACCGGAAACAAAATCTGCGAAAAACCGAATGGTCAGCTTTCTGCATTCGGTTTTTTTATGTTTTTATTTATGTTCATTTTCATCAAAATTGTACTTGTAACCCTTTAAGACGAACTGCGGGGAAGGGCCGCGTATGATAAAATGAGTTTTTGTCGCCTGGTAATGGTACATATGGATGTTGATCCGACATATTTATTTTAAATGAAAAGGGGCTGCGATTGTGTCGTTTGATGTCATTGGAATGGCTTTAGTTGTTATTAGTATGGTTCTTGCTCTTGGAAAGTGGGTCCGTCTTCGGATTCCTTTATTACAGCGTTTATTTTTGCCAAGTGCCCTCATCGGCGGATTTTTAGCTCTCCTGCTTGGGCCTGGGGTTTTAGGAAGGATTAACCAATCGCTGTTTGGATCCCGCTTTTTGGAAAACGGGCTATTCACAGCGGATATTCTTGAAGTTTGGGGTGCACTGCCAGGCCTCCTTATTAACGTTGTTTTCGCCTGTTTATTCATCGGGTTCCGTCTTCCGAACATGAAAGAAATGCTCAGGGTCGGCGGGCCGCAGATTGCTTTTGGGTACACCCTTTCCTGGGGGCAGTACGTAGTAGGCATCAGTCTTTGCCTGTTATTCTTGACGCCGGTCTTTGGCCTGCCGCCGGCTGCCGGGGCGCTGATTGAAATTGGTTTTGTGGGCGGCCACGGTACAGCCGCCGGGCTGGAAAGTACATTCACCCAGCTGGGCTTTGAGCAGGGTTATGATCTGGCGATCGGCCTTGCCACTGTGGGTGTACTTTCCGGAGTTATCGCTGGGGTCATTTTATTGAATTGGGGTGTGCGCCGTAACAAGTCAAACATACTCAAAAAACCAGAAGATGTTTCGGTGGACGCCCAGTTAGGCATTAATGAGCATGAGGCACGAGATGCTGCGGGCAAAATGACCACGTCTCCCACTTCAATCGATCCTCTTGCTTTTCACGTTGCTCTAGTAGCTATTGCTGTTTTTACCGGATATTTGCTTCTCGAAGCACTCGTGTGGCTGGAATCCGTAACATGGGGAGCATGGAGCGGAGTCTATATCTTTGAATACATTCCTTTATTTCCGCTAGCTATGATCGGCGGTATTCTGCTTCAACTGGTGTTTACGAAATGGGATCGCTTTGACATCATCGACCGTGGCCTGATCAACCGTATCCAGGGGTTGTCGCTTGACCTGCTGATCGTTAGTGCACTGGCAAGTTTGCAGTTATCAGTACTAGGCACTTATTTCCTGCCTTTTCTCATTTTAGCTGTTTCGGGTATTTTGCTGAATGTGCTCGGTTTTATCTATTTGGCGCCCCGTATGATTCCATCGTATTGGTTTGAGAGAGCTCTTGGCGATTTTGGGCAGTCTACTGGCGTGGCAGCGACTGGGCTTCTCTTAATGAGGGTGGCTGATCCTGAAAATAAGTCCCCTGCCTTTACTGCCTTCGGCTATAAGCAAATTTTATTTGAACCAATGGTGGGCGGCGGTCTCGTAACGGCTGCTTCTATCCCATTTATTTATCAATTCGGTGCATTACCTGTTCTCATTGTTGTAACTGCACTGATGATAGCCTTTATGCTGTTGGGCCTTTTATATTTTGGGCGTAAACGTGAAGCTTCTTCAGAAAAATGAAATCATTGAAAGAAGCATAAGTTTGTTCACCGGGGGCTTTTACAGCAGCCTCCGAAAAAGTTGCTCTCCATTTAAAACCCCCGGCGCCACAGACGCCGGGGGTCCTTTTATACATAATCCATGTTGTTGGTATCGCCGTGCATGCTGCGAATTTCATCCGGGTTGGCAACGACGGTTGGCTGGTAATCAATTAAAATGGCTGAGCGCTCCCCGGGCCCGTCCTCTGGCCCCTTGCGTACAGAGCCAACATAATGAGTGACCAGCGGATCATACACTCCGTAGGATTCGAGGGGACGGGTCATGTAAAAGGAGTCAGTGATTTTATCCTTTTCTACATCTTCCGGCATCCGCCCACGGACTTCCGGTACAGAAATAACGTTTCGGGCGCCTTCGATATTTCGCCGGCGGATCAGGTGGGCGAACGTAAACGGCTCTCCGTCCTGGTGCAAGGTATTCGGCGATGAAAATGCTTCGTCTTCTTTCGAGTCAACGTGAAGCTTCACAAAGTGGACTCCCGCATGAAAAGGCATGAGCGCATCTTCGCGCGTCCAGAATGTCTGGCGGAAGTTAAAAGCGATCAGTGCTTCAAGCAGCCGATTGTGCCTGATGTGCTCAGGGATGGCAGGAAAGCGGCGGCTCGCATCGGGATATTCCGGATTGAACGACCCCTGGAAATAATCGTAGTAGCTTTTACCGTCCCTAACCGTTTCCGGCAGCCATTCGATTCGGTGGGTGCCCGGGAAAATAACGGCACGTCCGTACTGGCGGTATCGATTCAGGTGCGGTGCATAATCGTCGGCCGGAAGATCGTCAAAGGCCGCAGTTAAGGCTGCCAGGTCTTCTTCGCTATAGCTTTCGTGCAGTATATCAGCTAAGTCGTAATATTCATAACCGTGCTGTTTTAAAGGTTTCATTTGTTTATTTCTCCTCCCGAATGGTGGTTTCTTCGAGTGGAAGCATCCTCCCATTGTTTTCACAAATGCTAGTGTATCACGCCGGGACGGAGTTGAGTATATGAAAGGCAGACTCCTTCTTTCGTTTTTGTGACAGATTCCTTATAATAAAGAACAAATGTTCTTGAAATTCAAAGAAATCAGCGAAGAGAGGAATTTCTTTATGCCAGTCATATTAGCGGAAAAACCGTCGCAGGCAAAAGCCTATGCGGCCGCGTTTCAGATACAGGAGAAAAAGGACGGGTACATGCGGCTGAAGCCGTGCAGTCTGTTTCCGGACGGGGCAGTGCTTACCTGGGGCTTCGGCCATTTGCTCGAGCTCCGGGCCCCGGCCGATTACGAGTCCTCCTGGAAAAAATGGTCGCTCGACACACTTCCGATGCTTCCTGCCCATTTCCGCTTCAAACCGAACCCGCGGGCGTTCAAGCAATTGAAGGTCGTTAAGCAGATGCTGCAGGAAGCCGACAGCATTATTATTGCGACCGACTGTGACCGTGAAGGCGAAAACATCGCACGAAGCGTCATTGATTATACGAAAACGTCCCATAAACCGATCCGGCGTCTTTGGATTAACAGCCTGGAAAAGGACGAGGTATACAAAGGCTTTGAACAGCTCCGGGAGGGGGCAGACTATTTTTCGCTATATGAGGAGGCACGGGCCCGCCAGTTTTCCGACTGGATCGTCGGCATGAACGCGAGCCGCCTGTATACGCTTTTGCTAAAACAAAAGGGCATCAATGAAGTGTTCAGTGTCGGCAGGGTCCAGACGCCAACGCTCAAGCTTATTTACGACAGACAGAAAGAAATTGAGGCGTTTGAGCCCGAACCCTATTGGGAGCTTGAAGGAACCTTCCGTGCGGAAGCAGGCGAGTATAAAGGAAAGTATAAAAAGCGCTTCGGCTCAAAGGAAGAAGTACTCCGGATTTGGAAGGAGCACGGCTTGAAAAAGGATACCGAAGGAACAATCAGCAGCATAAAAAAAGAAGAAAAACAGGAAAAGCCGCCGCTTCTTCATTCGCTGTCGAGCCTGCAGACAACGATGAACAGAAAATATAAAATGAGCCCGTCTGCTGTGCTGAAAACGGTCCAGAGCCTGTATGACGAGCCGCTAAAAGCTGTTTCCTACCCGAGAACAGACACCCGCCACATTACTTCGGGTGAATTTAACTACTTAAAAGGGAATCTGAACCGGATGCAGGACTGCATGAACGCTTCCTTCGAACCGGCATCCTTGACGCCTTCGAAACGGTTTGTAGACGGGGGTAAAGTCCAGGAGCACCATGCGATCATCCCAACGAAAAAAGTGTTGAGCGAGGGCCAGTTCGAAAAGCTGAACCGGGCCCAGCAGCAGGTATACAAAGAAATAATGAATAGCGTGCTCGCGATGTTTCACCGGAACTATGTGTACGAAGAAACAACGCTCGAAACGGACGTCCAGGGCCTCATCTTTGAAAGCAAGGGACGGGTGGACAGCCAACTGGGCTGGAAGGAGCTGTTTCCGGCACCTAAAAAGAAGAAGGAGCAGGAGGATAAAACACTGCCTCCAGTTACTGAAGGAGAGCAGGTTAAAGCGTATGTCCAGGCAGCTGAAAAGGAAACCCAGCCACCTAAGCCCTACACAGAAGGCCAGTTGATCAATATGATGAAGTCCTGCGGCAAATGGATTGAAGATGACGAAGCTTCCAAAAAAGTACTGCAGGAAACAGAAGGCCTTGGGACAGAAGCGACGCGAAGCACTATTATTCAGACGCTGCAGAAACAGGAATATATCCGGATTCAGAAAAACGTCGTGGAAGTCACCGCCAAAGGCCGCGCCCTCTGCGAGGTAGTAGAGGGAACGCTTTTATCCAAGCCGCTTTTGACCGCAAAATGGGAAGCCTTTTTAAAGCAAATCGGAAGCGGTGAAGCAGATAAAGAAGCTTTTTTAAAGCAGACCGAGGCTTTTACGAAAAAGCTGGTCGAAGAGGCGCCGGCAGGCATGACGAATATGCAGACCAATCCGGATCAGGTGGCCGCCTCCAAGAAACAGCCGCAGCGCGCAGAGCCGATCGCTCTTTGTCCCGTATGCCAAAAAGGGCAGCTGATGGAACGAAAATCCTTTTATGGCTGCAGCGAATATGCAAACGGCTGTAAATTCACCATACCAAAAACATTATTAAAGAAAAAAATCACCCAGGCTCAGGTTAAGAAGCTGTGTGAAAAAGGAGAGACGCAGGTGATCAAAGGATTTAAAGGCAAAAAGCCGTTTGACGCCAAATTAAAACGCAAAGAAAATGGCGTCGAGTTTGTGTTCCCCTCCAAAGACAATGCCTCGTCGTAGACAAAAGCCGTGAATTTGATATACTGAAAGGCATAATGTTTCCTAGGGTTCCGCGGCAGAGCCGGACTGGTCCGAGAGAAAACCCGTAAACGAAACGTTTGCGACACGGAGGGACAAAAACCCGGGAGATCTTCGCTGCGAAGAATTCCCGGGTTTTTTCGTGTGCAAAAGCTGGGGTGAAATAAATATTTCCGGGAAATAATAAGAAGAAATCGGTAAGGAGGACTCGTAGTGGGGTGGATAAACGTCGCGGCAGCAGCAACATTTGAAATTCTCTGGGTAATCGGTTTGAAGCACGCCTCGGCTGGATGGGAATGGGCGGGAACGCTCGTGGCTATTGTATTGAGCTTTCTCTTTTTGATACGGGCGGGCGAATATCTTCCGGTAGGCACTTCGTATGTAGCCTTTGTCGGCATCGGTACGATCGGGACAACAGTCCTTGATATGATATTTTTTGGCCAGCCGTTCCAATGGAGCAAGATGGCCTTTATTATCATGCTGATTGCCGGAATCTCCGGGCTTCACATGGCCTCCGGAAGGCCAAGGGCAAATGAAGGAGGGGAACAACAGTGATGACGTGGCTGTATTTGATCGGCGCCGGCATTTTTGAGATGATTGGTGTTTCTATGATCAATGAATGGATTCAAAAGCGGGTCATCTGGCCGCTGTTTATGATTGCAGGAGGTTTTGGAGCGAGTTTTTTTCTTCTTTCCCTTGCGATGCAGACCCTTCCGATGGGAACCGCCTACGCTGTCTGGACAGGAATAGGAGCGGCAGGGAGCGCGCTGTTCGGCATGCTTTGGTACAAAGAGCCGGCCAATGTTGGCAGGATAGTAAGCATTGCGGTCATTCTGTCCTCCGTCGTAGGCCTGAAGCTGATAGCGCCATAAAACGTTCAAGAACTAACGCTGTTTCTGGCTTGAGTCCAGGCTTTATTTTGATTATAGTTACAAGCAGGTGAAATATCTGGAAAAGAAACAAATTGAAGAGTGAAAAGGAGGAAAGCATATGGATCTTCAGAGCATTTTGTATGAAGCACATTCCGGTTCGTGGGCATTTTTGATCATCTTCTTTTTGATCAGCTACCTGTTTCCGAAACAAAAAGTAACGATGATGATTGAACGGCTGTTTGTAGTCATTATGGTTCTTTCTGGCGCGGGCATGGTGGCGTTGTATGGCTTCCCGCTCCTGTCCATTGTAAAAGGTGTTTTGGCCCTTGTTTTTATCGGAGTAATGGAAATGATGTTCGTTCGTCGCCGGGCAGGCAGAAAACACGCCATGTTCTGGATTTTATGGATCATTTTGTTCGCAATTATCTTATCCATCGGCTATGATGTGATTGGGTGAGGCAGAAAGCATGCTGTTTTTGCAGCATGCTTTTTGTATGCTCCCATTTTCGGGTATAGCATTCTTATAAAAATGTCTGTGTGCGGGTTTTTTACACAAAAATTATATGTATCATGCAAGTAATACATAGAAAAGCCGAAGTAGAAAGCTGCGGCAGGTGGAGGGAGGAAACCGTGAGTGTTTGAAGGGAATGCGAATGTGGATTCGTTTATATTATTAGGAGCACTTCTGCTTATTTTAGGCGTCGTCGTAACAAAATTTTCGACACGCCTCGGGGTGCCTTCGCTTATTTTATTCATTATTCTGGGTTTGCTCATGGGAAACGATGGTTTTGGCATCATTGACTTCGAAAATGTCCAGCTTGCCCAGACTGTTGGAATTATAGCCCTAATTATTATTTTATTTGAAGGCGGGACCCAGACAAAGTGGCGTGATATCAAGCCGGTCGTCGGGCCTTCTGTAACGCTTGCCACGTTCGGCGTGCTGTTTACGGCTGCCTTGATGGGAGTCGTAGCGAAGCAGCTGCTCGACCTCACCTGGCTTGAAGCGATGCTCCTCGGAGCTACGGTTGGTTCGACAGATGCCGCAGCTGTTTTTGCTGCTTTGAAGGGGCGCAGCATTGATAAAAAAATGGGCTCCACCCTTGAAGCGGAATCAGGCAGTAACGACCCAATGGCTGTGTTTTTAACGCTGTTTTTTATCGAATTAATTCTGGCCGATTCGCCCAACGTATGGCTTTTGTCCGGTGCTTTTTTCTGGCAGATGGGCGTCGGTCTTGCGATGGGCGGTCTGTTCGGGTGGGCAGCCTCCTGGACGATTAACCGCATTAATCTGGATTCGAGTGGCTTGTACCCCTTATTTGCGATCGCGTTTGCGCTGTTAACCTACAGCGTGACCTCTAGCATGAGTGCGAGCGGATTTTTGGCAGTGTATGTAGCGGCACTTTTGATAGGAAACTCCGATTTGATCTACCGCCAGCCGATTTACCGGTTCAATGAAGGAATGGCGTGGATGTCTCAGATCAGCATGTTTATCATTCTGGGCCTGCTTGCCTTTCCAAGAGATATCCTGACGTGGTCGAACATCACTATGGGGCTCATTTTATCAGCGGTGTTAATGTTTTTGGCGCGTCCGCTTGCCACGTTTTTGTCGACCTCTTTTTTCGGCTACAAGCCGAAGCAGAATATATTTCTGTCCTGGGCGGGACTGCGCGGGGCGGTGCCGATTATTTTGGCTACCTATCCGATTGTTGCCGGCGTGGAATCGGGCACCCAAATTTTCAACGTCGTCTTTTTTATTGTGCTCACATCCGCGCTGATCCAGGGGGCGACCATCGCTCCGCTGGCAAAATGGCTTCATTTGTCCGGGCCGCTCCGGGAAGCCCCGACTCATTCCTTGGAGCTTGTCTCACTCGGAAAAGCGAACGCAGAAATTATGGAATTTCAAACGAATGAAGCGACGCCGATCGTCGGCCAGACGCTTCAAAGCATTGAATTTCCCGCCTCTGCGCTTATTAGCGCAATTGTCCGGGATGATGAGCTGGTCACGCCGATTGGTGAGACAGTAATCCAGGCTGGTGATTATTTGTATATTCTTGTATCACGTAAAGAGAAGCGTGTTTTAAAGCAGATGCTCCGGCACGATTACTGACAGAAAAGGGCCGGCGTTAAAGTGTATTAAATTTAAAGAAAGAAGGGAGGGCTCTGCATGGGTGTGCTGATCAATGTATTGGTCCCGATCATTTTAATATTTACGATTGGCTATTTGCTGCAGAAAAGGCAGGCAGTGGACATTCGGCCGGTGTCAGCTGTCGCTCTCTATGTATTAACGCCCGCGCTTGTTTTCCGGACGTTTTATGAAAGGGAATTGAACAGCGACATGCTGTCGATGGCTCTGTTTTCCGTGGTGTTTTTAGCGGTAATGACCGGCGTGATCAAACTGGTGGCTTACTTGCGCAAATGGCCAAAAGCAAATGAAACCGGCATGATGCTTTCCACCGTATTTATGAATGCGGGCAATTACGGTGCTCCCTTGATTTCTTTTGCTTTCGGTGATACAGCCTTTGCCTATTCGATTGTTTTTATGGTCATCCAGACGATGCTGATGAACACTGTCGGCGTCTATATTGCAAACAGCACCAATATGGATGCGGCCGATGCGTTTCGCACAGTACTGCGGATGCCGGTATTTTACGCCCTGCTCGCAGGCGTCCTTTTTCAGCTGACCGGGATACCGATCGGGGCGACCTACTATGAAGCCCTTGATATGCTTGCCAGTGCAGCGATTCCGGTGGTTATGATTATTCTGGGTATGCAGCTTGCACGTATATCTGTAAAAAGCATGGATTGGAAGCTCGTGAGCGCTGGAACGTTTTTACGACTCGTATTCGCTCCGGCGCTTGCTTATTTGATTGCGTTATTGCTTCAGACTAATGACACGCTTACTACTGTGCTTGTTGTTTCTACAGCGATGCCGAGTGCAGCAACTATGGCGATGATTTCGGTACAGTTTGATTCCAACCCCCAGCTCGTTTCAGGTATTACGCTGGTAACGACTATTTTAAGCGTCCCTTCTTTATGGGTAGTACTGTCGATTTTTCAGGTTTAAAGATTGGGGATAAATTGACGGCAGCGAAGCAGCGCGTTATGATATAAGTAATATCGAACCACTAGGGGTGCCTGTTGGCTGAGACGGCGTAAAGCTGATCCCTTTGAACCTGATCTGGATTATACCAGCGGAGGGAAGTGGGGAAGAGATGCTGATACGACTATCTCCCCCCGCTTTCTAACGAAGGCGGGGTTTTTTGTGGGGAAATATATATTTGCTGGGGGTGCCTGCTGAGGCTGAGACCGGAGAAAGATCCGGAACCCTTTGAACCTGATCTGGAGAGCCAGCGGAGGGAAGCAGCCATGTTGAACCTTTTAACAGGCAGCCTCCTTCCTTCTGGAAGGAGGCTTTTTTATGGATAAAAAGACGAAGCCATGCATTCACGCAGTGTCGCCGCCGGATATCCCGGTGGCTGAGTGGTGGGGGAAGACGAGGGAGCTGGCAGACGTCGTTGATTATGTGCATATACGGGCACCGGAGTGGACGAAGCAGGAAAAAGAAACAGCTGTGAAGCTGGCGTTGGAAGAAGGAGTAAGTCCCGGGAAGCTTATAATAAATGACGAGCCGGAGCTTGCTGCTGCTTATCAGCTGGCCGGCGCTCATCTGCCCGAGCGCCGTACAGACTTCCCGGCTGACGGGCGCTGGGGCCAGTCTGTGCACTCCGCAGAGGTAGCGAAAAGAAGTGAGCGACAGGAAGCATCCTGGCTTTATTTTGGCCATGTTTTTGCTTCAGGCAGCAAGCCCGGAAAGGCTCCGCGCGGGCTCGGGGCGCTGAAAGCAGCCGTAACAAGCGTTCGTATTCCCGTAATTGCTATTGGGGGCATCACTTCTGAAAACGCGGAGGAGTGCATAGAAAACGGGGCCTCCGGGATAGCGGCCATCGCAGCTTTGTACGAAAGAGATTGTCCCGGGGAGGCAGCAGAGCAGCTTCGGGCCAGGGTAAGGAGTGATAGTAATGAAAGTTGATACTGAAGTTCTTATTATTGGGGCGGGGGTCCAGGGATGTTCCCTTGCATACCAGTTAAGCAGACGCGGCCGCCGCGTTATGATAATCGAAAAAGCTTCCATAGCTGCCGGTGCTTCGAAAGCGGCTGCCGGAATGCTTGGGGCGCAGTCCGAGTGGGAGGGTTCAGATCTTTTTCAGGAATTTGCGCTCGAAAGCAGGGCTATGTTTGCTGAACTGGTCCCGGAGGTGGAAGCGCTCAGTGGAATGGACGTTTCTTACGTAAATAATGGCATGCTGAAGCCGGTATGGAACAAAACGGAAGCAGAAAAGTATCAACGGTTATCAGGCCACAGCTATGGCGCGAAATGGCTTTCAGCACGGGAGACGCGAAGCAAAGAGCCAGCGCTTTCTGAGCACATCCACGGGGCCTGGTCTATACCGAAAGACGGGCAGCTCCGGGCCTATGAATGGACATTGGCCCTTGCCAGGGCAGCGGAGGCCAACGGAACGGTGATTCGGGAAAATACCGCAGTCGATCAACTCTTAGAAGCTGACGGCCGGGTCTGTGGAGTGAAAACAAGCGAAGGCAGCATCAAAGCAGATGAAGTTGTTTTTACGGGAGGAAGTGCCGGAGCCCGTCTGTTGGATGAGAGGGAATTCAGCCTCTATCCGGTGAAAGGCGAATGCTTGTCTGTACGCTTACCGGACGCTGCTTTGGAGCATACCCTGCACACTCCGGAAGTGTATATTGTTCCTAAAAAGGACGGAGAAATTTTTATCGGAGCTACAGAGAAGCCCGGAGACGCGAGTACGGAAGTCACGGTAGCCTCAATGCAGAAGCTCATGAAAGCAGCCGTGCATTTAGTGCCGGGGTTAAAGCATGCAGGGATTGAAAGATTCTGGAGCGGTGTCCGGCCGCAGACAGGCGACGGGCTGCCGTATATGGGAAGAACAAGCAAAGGCCTGTGGGTGATGACCGGGCATTATAGAAACGGTATCCTTCTTTCAGCACGGAGTGGGAGCTGGATGGCTGCCCGGATTGAAGGGGAAAGCGTTCGCGAAGACTGGAAGCAGCTGTTCGCCGTGGATCCGAAAATACGAAAAGGAGGAGTCATTCATGCAAATCACGCTTAACGGTCAAATACAGAATATTGAGAACAGTCAAACCGTAGCCGAGTTACTGGAAGAGCTTCAAGTAGCCCATAAGAAGACGGTGGTGGAGCGAAACGGGATTATTGTGATGGAAGAACTGCACAAGGAAGAAGGTTTGAAGGACGGGGACAGAATCGAAATCATTCATTTTGTAGGAGGCGGATGAACGAATGCTTAACATTGGCAGTATGACATTTAACTCACATCTATTTCTCGGTACGGGAAAGTATAAAGACGCAAAAACCCAGCTGCAGGCGGTAGAAGCATCAGAAACTGAAGTATTGACCTTTGCTGTCCGTAGAATGAACTTATTTGACAGCAGTCAGCCGGACCCATTTGAGCAGATGGATGTTTCAAAGTACAGGCTTCTCCCAAATACTGCCGGAGCCAAAACAGCGGAAGAGGCGGTCCGGACAGCTAAGCTGGCGGAAGCAGCCAATATGTGTGACATGATCAAAGTAGAAGTAATTGGCTGTGACAAAACACTTCTACCGGACCCGGTGGAAACGCTCCGGGCTTCAGAACAGCTTCTTAACGAAGGGTTTACGGTTCTCGCCTATACGTCCGATGACGTAGTGCTTGCAAGAAAGCTTCAGGAAACCGGGGTTCATGCAGTTATGCCAGGAGCCTCTCCTATAGGAACGGGGCTCGGGATCATCAACCCATACAATCTTTCGCATATTATCGAACAGGCAAAGGTGCCGGTTATTGTGGACGCAGGCATAGGGAGCCCGAAGGACGCATCTTACGCCATGGAGCTTGGGGCTGACGGTATCCTTTTAAACACAGCGGTTTCAGGAGCAGGCGACCCTGTAAAAATGGCTGAAGCGATGAAACTGGCCATAAGAGCCGGTACTCTTGGTGCAGAGGCAGGAAGAATTGATAAGAAATTTTATGCACAGGCAAGCAGCCCTCTAGGAGGCCTCAGCATTTGAATACAGAAGAACGTTTCTCCCGGCAGCGGTTATTTCATGGAATCGGGCGGAGTGGACAGAAAAAGCTGGAGGAGTCCCATGTAATAGTGATAGGGGCCGGAGCTCTAGGGAGTTTAACAGCTGAAAGCCTCGTGCGTGCGGGGATCGGGAGATTAACGCTAATCGACCGGGATTATGTAGAGGTAAGCAACCTGCAGCGCCAGCAGTTGTATACAGAAGCGGACGCAGCAGCGTATACACCGAAAGCGGAGGCAGCGAAAAGACGGCTGCTCGATATCCGGAGTAACGCAGTCATTGATATAATTGTCGGCGAAGCAGATCCGGCCGTGCTTGAAAACTGTCTGCCTGCAGACCTTATTATTGACGGACTCGATAATATGGAGACGAGGCTGATGATTAATGATACAGCGTTGAAGCACCGGATTCCCTGGATTTACGGAGCCTGTGTGGGGGCATACGGACTAAGCTATACAGTGACACCGGAAGAAGGGCCGTGCCTGCGCTGCCTGATGAAGGGCATTCCGATGGAAGGTGAAACGTGTGACACGATGGGAATTATTGCCCCGGCTGTCCAATTTGTGAGCGCCACGCAGGTGACCGAAGCGATGAAGCTGCTTACTCATTCCTTTAAACAGCTACGCGGAACGCTGTGGTCGTTTGATGTATGGTCGAACGAGAGTTCTTCCATTCGTGTAGACTCGCTTCAGGATGTTCATTGTCCCTCCTGCGGAGAATCGCCAACGTATCCAGCGCTCGCATGGAGTGGGAGAAGCAAGGCAGAGACGTTGTGCGGCAGGGATGCCGTACAAGTGAAGCCTCTTCCGGACATGCAGGTGTCACTCGAGCGTACAGCGGACGCTCATAAAAAGCACCTTTCCAAAGCGAATCAGCATCTGCTGGTGTTAAATATTGAAAACAAGCGGCTGGTGCTCTTTAAAGATGGAAGGGCCATCATTCACGGGGTCTCCGGGGAAGTGGAAGCTAGATCGTTGTATCAGAGATACATTGGAGGATAAATATTCCTTGTTTCATTTTACGGGCGGAGTGGTAATATTCCTTGCAAGGAGGGGGAACTATTGCCTACCGCTCGTATTTTTTCGACTGTAGAAGAAGCACAGAAGGCTGTAGATAAATTGAAAATGCAGGGTGTTCAAAGAGAACAGATTTATGCTTTAGCTCTTGAAGCGGAAAAGGCGACTGCGAAAGAACTAAAAGTAAGTGATACAGAAGCAGACGCTACAAGTCCGGTGGAATTCGTAAAACAGTTTTTCCGCCACGGGGCCTCCGATATTTATGAACGCTTAACAAAGCTGGGCTATAGCGATAAAGAAGCGCGTGACCTGAGCGAACAGCTGGAGGAACATAATATACTAATTGCAGTGGCTGAAGATCCGGAAAAATTCTCTTTTGAAAAGTGAATCTTTTCCGGATTTTGTTCAGTCTCAGGCGTTCGGAGGAGGGGCGGTTCGATTAACATCTATTCTCCGCTTTTCTCTGTCCAGCTCCGAAGCCTAACCGCTCGGGGTTACTTTCCAGCCGGTTTCGGGCAGCAGGCTGCCCTGCACGTCTGGGAAGTACCTGTCGCGGTTGAGCAAGGCTCCTCTGCTTTTCTATCTGTCCAGCTCCGGAAGCCAGCGGCGGGGTGTCCCTTCAGATCTTTGGTAAAGAGAAAAGGCCTCTTTATCCAAAGCTCTTCCAGGGCCCGTGCCGCTGAACAGGCTTCCTACGCTTTTCTATCTGTCCAGCTCCGGGTGTTACCAGCTTAATCCATTCGTGATTTCAGATCGTTTGCGACTTCGTCTCAAGCCGACTGAAACCGACGAGCTGTTTAAGCTGGTGCCCAAACACCCTTCGCTTTTCTATAAATTTTATGTAATTTTTATGAATTATGGCTGTGACAGCTGCAATGATTAGTTAGTATGATAGAATAACGGTGGTATATAGACTAATAGTTGCGTTAATATAAGGAGAGTGGTATTGTTTCGATGGGAATTCTACTCGGATGTACATATACAACGGCAACTTGCACTCTACGAGGTAGAAATTACCTTTTAGATACCCATAGAATTACGCTTGTTTGAACTATTAGATTGTATTAAATGATGTGGAGGTAACTGACGTGAAAATTATTGTTGCAGGTGGAGATGGATTTTGTGGTTGGCCGACCGCGCTTTACTTATCAAAGCAGGGTCATGACGTATCAATTATCGACAGCATGGTGCGTAGAAAAATTGATGAGGAGCTTCATTCCAACTCGATCACCCCGATCGCGAGCCTTGAAGACCGGGTGGCAAAGTGGAAAGAGCTGACAGGAAAAGAAATACGTACATACGAAGGAGACCTTCAGCATTACGATTTCCTTCAGCAGGTTATGGAGCAGGAAAAGCCGGAGGCCTTCGTGCACTTTGCTGAACAGCGCTCCGCTCCTTATTCGATGATTGACCGGGAGCATGCGGTTTATACGCAGGTGAATAACGTAGTAGGAAATTTAAACGTGCTTTATGCTATTAAAGAAATGGCACCGGACTGTCACCTGATAAAGCTTGGTACAATGGGAGAGTATGGCACTCCTAATATTCCAATTGAAGAAGGCTATCTGGAAGTGGAGCATAAAGGCCGCAAAGACCGCCTTCCGTTTCCGAAACAGCCGGGGTCCTTTTACCACCTATCAAAAGTGCATGACAGCCATAACATTATGTTTGCCTGCCGTGTGTGGGGCATCCGTGCTACGGATTTAAACCAGGGCATTGTTTACGGCCTGGATACGAATGAAACCAACATGGATCCGGTGCTCACCAACCGCCTGGACTATGACGGCGTTTTTGGCACAGCGCTGAATCGCTTTATCATTCAGTCTGCGATTGGCCGGAATTTAACAGTCTACGGAAAGGGTGGGCAGACTCGTGGCTTCCTGAACCTCGAAGATACCGTCCGCTGTGTGGAAATTGCAGCAGAAAAGCCGGCTGAGCCGGGAGAATTCCGTGTGTTCAACCAGTTTACCGAAGAATTCTCCGTGCTTGAACTTGCAGAAAGAGTGAAAAAGGTGGCTGAAGAAGAAGGCTACCAGGTAGATGTTGACCACCTGGAGAACCCTCGCGTAGAACTTGAAGAGCATTTTCTTGAAGCAGTAAACACCAATCTTTTAGACTTAGGGTTGGAACCTCACTTTTTAACAGACGACGTTATCCGTCACATCTTAAAAGCGGTGATCGAACATAAAGAGCGGGTGATCGAAGGAAACGTGCTGCCAAGTGTGAGCTGGAAATAAAAACGGGGAGTTGTCTTCTATGAAGATAATGATCATCACCGAGACTTTTCTGCCTTCTACAGACGGAATCGTTACACGATTGACAGCCTGCATACGCTGGCTGCATCGTGATGGTCATGAAGTACAGATTGTAGCCCCGGATCTGGGTGTGTATGAATTTGATGGAGCAGAAGTGAAAGGGGTGCCGGCGCGCGCCCTCCCTTTTTATCGTTCAAAGAAGTTCGCTCTCCCAAACCGGGTAGTAAAAAAATATATACAGGATTTCGGACCTGACGTTATACACGTCGTGAACCCGGCGGTGGTGGGGTATTCGGGCATTAACTACGCGAAAAAGCTTGAGGTGCCGCTGGTGGCCTCTTATCATACAAATCTAACCCAGTACATGTCCTACTATAATCTGGGCATGCTGAAATGGCTGATGTGGTGGTATGTCCGGCGTCTCCACAACAAAGCGGACGTAAATTTGTGTACGTCACAAACTGTGCAGACAGAGCTTCAGGAAAAAAGGTTTGAACGTATGCATTTATGGAAACGTGGAGTAGATACCGAACAATTTCATCCCAGACATCACAGCAGAAAAATGCGGGAGCGGCTTTCCGGCGGAAAAACGGACAGAACACTGCTTCTGTATGTGGGCCGGCTGGCGGCTGAAAAAGAAATTGAAAAAATCCGGGATGTCCTTGAGGAATCAGATCATTTCTGTCTGGCTATTGTGGGGGACGGCCCTCATCGTGAAGAGCTGGAAAAGCATTTCGAAGGCACAGACACCGTATTTACAGGATTTATGCATGGGGACGAGCTGGCTTCTACGTTCGCTTCCTCTGACGTATTTGTGTTTCCTTCTACAACGGAGACGCTGGGTCTGGTGATTATGGAAGCGATGGCCTCCGGCCTGCCTCTGGTTGCTGCAGAAAGCGGGCCGACAAAGGAACAGCTTACATCAGAACGTAACGGCCTTTTATACGATCCGCATATGAAAGACGACTTCAAAAACACTGTTTGCCGTTTTGAGGATGAAACCCTCCGTAAACGTCTGGCCGACCAGGCCTTTACAGATGTCGCATCATTTGGGTGGGAAGCGGCAGCAGAGCAAATCAGGGATTTGTATAAAGAAGCAGCCGGCGTAAAGGATTCTAAAACGCTGGAAAATCGTGAAACAGTTTCAGAAGAACGCCGGTAAGGGGAGATTTCATCAGGAACAGAGGGGTTCTATGGGTAAGAATCAAAAGCGGCGTGGTCCTCTTCAAGCGCTTCAGTTTAGTGCGATTGGTGTAACGAATGCTGTAGTTGATATAGGAGCATTGAACCTGCTTCTATTTCTTTTTCCAAGTGAAGAGCGGGTAACTTTGACGCTTTTTAATACGATCGCTTATGCGCTGGCAGTAACAAACAGCTACATTTGGAACGTGTTTATTACGTTTCGGGATTCAGCGAAAGGAAGCACCCGCCAGCGGCTAGTGTTTATTATTCAGGGGCTGATCAGCCTCGGTATTAATAATGCTGTATTTTTAGGGTTTAATGCTTTATTTCAGGCACTCGGAGTGCCCACGTGGATCCGCCAGAACCTGGCTAAGGGGCTGGCAATGCTGGCTTCATTCACGGCTAGTTTCTTTATGATGAAATACTTTGTGTTTAAAGATTTTAACCGACGGTACCCAGGCCGCGAACAATCTTCGCGGAAGGAAAACCAGTAGATGAACATCTCAGTGCCGCTGTGGCGGAGTGGGGTGTTCTTTTATTATTTCACAGGCATACTCATGCTATACTGAAACAAAGGGGGGAGCTAATTGGAACCTATTCACTTATATTTATCGAGGTACCAGGAGCATATAAACTACCTGCGTGAGACAGGCCAGGAGACCCCGTCCTTCCGTGAGCTTCGGGAAAATGAAATTCCCCGGCTGCTCGAAGTGGCGGATTCCTATGTGCAGATGGCGGCTGCAGACGGAGAAAAAGGACAGAAGGCGTACAAGCTATTGGCTTCAGTACAGTTAACCGATGGAACTGGCTGGAACATGAGCGGCGAATTTGTGCCCTCCGAAAACGATTGGTTTCCGGATGAGCAGCCGTTGACTCATCAAACGTCCTATTGCGGCTTTTGCCAAGGGACGCTTGGCTTTTTTAAAAACGAAGACATGAAGCATTTTGACTGTATGCTGCCGCTGCCGGAAAAGAAGTGGCTGTTTGAAAAAATGCTGAAGCAGCATGCTTCTTCTATTTACCCCAGCCAGTCATAAAGCGTTAAGGAGGAGACAGAAATGAAAGTAGTGATTGCGCCAGATTCATTCAAGGAAAGCATGACAGCCATGGAAGCTGCACAGGCAATTGAAAGAGGGTTTCGCCAGGGGATGGGAAACCCCGGAGCCCTTGTTACAGAGTTAATCCCCATGGCAGACGGCGGAGAAGGGACCACGCAGTCGCTTCGGGACGGCCTTGGCGGGGAAGTTCATGCAGTGGATGTGAGCGGGCCAGATGGAAGTGCTGTAAAGGCGGAATTTGTGTACATCCAGAAATCCCGCACCGCGGTTATTGAGATGGCAGAAGCCTCGGGTATCGGTCTGGTAACCAAAAAAAACAGGGAGCCTTTAACGGCCAGTTCTTATGGTACAGGGCAGATGATTTTGAAAGCGCTGTATGAAGGAGCGGAACGTATTATTTTAGGTCTTGGGGGAAGCGCCACCAACGATGGAGGGGCCGGGATGGCTGCTGCGTTAGGCGTTCGTTTTCTGGATCAAAATGGAGAAGACATCGCCCCTGGTGGAGCAGCATTAAAACATCTGCACCGCATTGATGTGAGCGGCATCGACAAAAGAATTCATGAAGTAACCGTGCGTGCTGCCTGTGATGTTACAAATCCGCTGACAGGGCCGGAGGGAGCAAGTGCCGTCTATGGTCCGCAGAAGGGAGCGGAGCCGGAAGATGTTCAGGAGCTTGACGAAGCGCTTCGTATGTTTGGGGAAGTGATTGAACGGGATCTACATAAACCAGTGCTGCAGGAAAAAGGAGCCGGAGCTGCGGGAGGGCTTGGAGCCGGTGCGATAGCTTTTTTAAATGCTGCGCTTGAGCCCGGTATCGATATCGTGCTTGAAGAAAGCCGCTTTTCTGAGCGGAGTGCCGGAGCCTCTCTTGTAATTACCGGCGAAGGAAAAATCGATGCCCAGACGGTATTTGGCAAAACGCCTGTAGGCGTCGCGAAAGCGTCTCCGCCTGGAAGCACGGTGGTCGCTGTCGCAGGCCAGCTTGGCGATGGTTATGAAAAAGTCTATGAAGCTGGTATTGATGCTGCTTTCAGCATGGTGCCCGGCATTGTTTCACTGGACCAGGCAATGGAGGAAAGCATCCTTTATATGGAAAATTGGGCCCGGAGTCTCGGAGGCCTGTGGAAAACAAAAGCATAAGAAAGTCCGCTGCTTCTTTTTAGCGAGGCAGCGGACTTTTGCATTGTTTATAAAATTGGGGATAAGAGGTGGGACACTGCTTCTTTGATACGGATCCAGAGGGAGCGCTGCCGGTACGCCTCGAGAGTGAGCTCGGAGGAGTGTGTATCCATATCGTACAAAAAGGTATCGGTCAACTGCTTCGTCGTTTGCGCATGATAGATGAAAGCATTCACTTCAAAATTCAGCCGGAAGCTGCGCACATCGATATTGGCCGTACCAACCGAGCTGATTTCGTCGTCCACCATGATGGTCTTGGCGTGGATAAAACCATTGTTGTAAATATACACTCGTGCGCCGGCGCGGAGAACGATCCCGATGTGGGAATAGGTGGCCCAATACACAAAGGGATGGTCAGGCATGCTCGGAATCATAATACGCACATCGACTCCGGATAAAGAAGCAATCCGTATAGCATCCATCAGGCTCTCGTCTGGAATAAAATAAGGAGTCTGGATGTATACCGAGTGCTTGGCAGAGTTAATCATTTTGATATAGCCGTTTTTAATCTGCTCCCATTCCGAATCGGGTCCGCTGGATACAATCTGCATGCTGCACTCCCCAGGTTCTGCAAGGGTTGGAAAATACCGCTCTTCGTAATGGACTGGATTTCTGGAATTGGCCTGGTTCCAGTCCAGAATGAACCTGGTCTGTGCCGTTTTGACAGATTGCCCTTCCAGGCGCAAGTGAGTATCCCGCCAGTAGCCGAATTTTTTACTGAGCCCCAGGTATTCATCGCCGATATTGAAGCCGCCGACATAGGAGGTTTTCCCGTCAATCACTACAATTTTCCGGTGGTTGCGGTAGTTGAGGCGTAAATTAATGATTGGCAGGCGCTTCGGAAAGAAAACAGCTACTTCCCCGCCGGCTGCTTCAAGCCCCGAGAGCTCTTTTTTCCGCATCTTTCTCGAGCCCATGTCGTCATAAAGAAGCCTGACGACCACCCCCTCTTCTGCCTTTTTTCTCAAAGCTTCAATAACACGGCGTCCCAGATGGTCACTTCGAAGAATGTAGTACTGCAGGTGGATATGATCCCGGGCCTTCTCAATATCCTTAATGAGGTTATCGAACTTCTCGTGGCCGTCAGTATACACCCGGACATCGTTTTCCTTCGTAAGTACAGAGCCGTCGTTTGCGAGCTGCATATAAATAAGGTCCCGGTGCTTTGAGGAAACGGAATCCGAAAATTGGAACGTTCCGTTGCGCAGGGTATGCATCTGCTCCTGAATCAGTTCTTCAATTCCGATCTTTTCAATGTCCGCCCAGTCAAACAGCCTTTTTCTGGTCAGGTTCTGCCCAAAGATTAAATAGAGCACAAACCCTAAAAAAGGGATGAAAAACAAAACCATAATCCAGGCCCAAATGGCGGTGGCATTCCGTTTTTCGATAAAGATAATAACGAAGGCGAAAAATAAATTAAAAATCGATAGTATTGCTAAAAAAATGGATATGATTTCGAACCCCATCTGCTTTCTCCATTCTTCCTCTATATAAAAAAGGAGGACCTTGTTAAATTTATGGATAGCTGCGTATTAGGCAGTACTACAATTTTAACAAAATTAGCGGCGCTGCGAAGCAGGAAACTGAGAATTTTGAGAAAAACAGGAAAGAGCGGTATGCTGCATCGTTTTCAATTCGCATAGAAGTAGGATAAAATACGAAGAGACGACAGAAGATATAACTATTTGAGTGCGGGACAGGGGGAGAAGAATGAAAAATGAAGTGGTTGGTATTGATGCAGGAGGTACGCTGATTAAAATTGCGTACCGTGTGAACGATGAGTGGGAACTGCAGAAAATCCCCTTGGCCGATATGGGGAAAGTGCGGACGTGGATTGAAGAACGGGTCGACAATCCGGTCATTCATATAACGGGAGGAAAAGCGGAAACGCTGCGAAAGTCTCTGCCCTGGCCTACGGAGCCTATCAGTGAGTTTGAAGCTACCTGTAAAGGAGTTTCTTATCTGCGGAAGCGGTTCAATGAAAATGACCGTCACGAGGACACATATATTATCACAAACGTCGGGACGGGCACATCGATACATTTTGCCGGGCCGGAAGAATACGAACGTGTTGGTGGAAGTGGAATGGGAGGAGGCACACTTATCGGCCTCTCCTACCTTCTCACTGGTATTGATGCGTATGAAGACATACTGCGGCTTGGAAAAGAAGGAGACGGCCGCTCACTGAATGTGAAGGTGAAGGATATTTACACTGATGAAGAGCCGCCGATTTCCGGCGACCTTACGGCAAGCAATTTCGGAAATATTATGAACATGAGAAATAATAAATACGAAGATAAAGATTATATCGCCGCTGTCGTTCGTATGATTGGTGAGACGATTACGACGATGAGTGTGCAGATGGCTGACCGGCTGAACACTGATTCTATAGTGTATATTGGCTCCACCTTTGATAAACATGACCATTTAAAAGAAATTATCGGCGGCTATACGGAACTTCGCGGAAAAGCGCCATGCTTTCTTCCGTACGGAGAATTCAGTGGAGCGGTAGGTGCCTACATGCATGAACAGCCGCAGGCTGCCTCAGAGAAAGCTGAAAGAAAAGGATGAATAAAATGAGCGAAATGGAAGCATGCACACACAGGGAGCTGTTTGAACAGGCAGTAAATACGCTTGAGAACATCAGCACACTGCTGCAGCCCGAGGTTCCGATGCTCGGAGAGCTGCATTTAACTACCCGCCAGGAGGCACTATTTTTTATGAATCTGCGGCACGAAGGCCTGACGCTGACAGAGATGGCCCATCGTCTGCGTATCTCAAAAAGCGCAGTAAGCCAGGCAATGAAACGTCTTGAAGAAGAAGACCTTCTGTACCGCGCTGCCAATAAAGAAAACAAAAGAGAAACCCAGCTCGTTTACGGGGCAAAAGGGCGGAAATTGAAGGAAGAATTGACAAATTTCCAACATTATATTGTGGACCAGTATATTTCGAAAATACCGCTTGAGGAATTAAAGCAGGCAAATCAGGTGATACACCGACTCGAGAAAGAAATTAACAACTCTTATAAGAAATAAAGGTAGCAGGCCGTTCATGCATCTTCATTGACGGAAGTCATCCAGTCGTTTAAGGTTATTCGTGTAGTTAAGTTACTTAACAGTTTAGGCACTGAACCATCGAAATATACATACCAATGGAGGAACGATGCATGAAAATTACCCGCACATCTATCCGGCGGCCGAAACTGACCATTGTCGGCATGATTTTATTTATCATGATGGGTTTCGTATCGCTGACGAATCTGCCCCTGCAGCTATTTCCGGAGATTGAACCGCCGGTCGCAGCTGTAGCGACAAACTATGAGGGAGCCGGACCGGAAGAAATTGAAAGCAGCGTTACGGAACCAATGGAAGAACAGCTCTCTACTATTGAAGGACTGGACCGGATGACCTCGCAGTCAGAGGAAGGCACAAGTCTTGTGCTGCTTGAATTATCTTGGAGCACGTCGGTGGAGGAAGTAGAGCAGGATATCAATAACGCCATGAATAATGCCAACCTGCCGGACGATGCCGGGGACCCTTCCTTTATCGAATTTGATCCCGACGCCCAGGGCATGATCCAAATGGCCGCTTATTCGGAAGGCAGTGGGCTGGCTGAAACGCAGAGCCAGGTAGAGGACATGGTAACCGAGCTTGAGCGGACGGAAGGGGTTGCAAGTGTTGACACAAGCGGCGGATTAAGCGAAGAATTTGAAATTTCGCTCGATCAGGGCTCACTGGAAGACAACAATGTAACCCAGTCTGACGTTGCCAGCGCTTTACAGGCAAATAATATCACGCAGCCAGGGGGCACTATAACCTCTGGAGACCGCACACTAACGACCCGCACCGTCAATGAATTGGGCGGGGTCGAAGATTTAGAGGAAGTGGCCGTCGGGCAGAATGAATCCGGTGATACGGTCACTGTGAGTGATGTAGGGGAAGTTGAACGGACCACTGAAGAGCAGACAGCCTACACCGAGGTGAATCAGGAAGACGGAATTCAGATGACGGTGCTGAAAGAGTCGGATGCCAATACGGCGCAGGTGTCTTCCGATTTTAACGAAACCCTCGACGATTTGCTTGAGGAAGACCAGTACAGCGACCTTGAAACGACGATTATTTACGACGAAGGTGAATACGTCCAGCAGTCCATAAACAGCGTAGCCCTGGCGTTAATTGCCGGTGGCGTGTTTGCCATGGTTGTGCTTTTCTTCTTCTTGAGAAACTTAACTACCCCGCTCATTATCGGTATTGCAATACCGTTTTCGGTAATTGTGACATTTGCATTTCTTTACTTTACCGATGTGAGCCTGAACTTAATGACAATGGGCGGCCTCGCCCTTGGAATTGGGATGCTTGTCGACAATGCGATTGTCGTTATTGAAAATATCTACAGGCATCTGTCAATGAAAAAACTCCCTAAACGGGCTGCTCTCGACGGTACAAAAGAAGTGGCCGGGGCGATTACGGCTTCGACACTGACAACAGTTGCCGTGTTTTTACCGATTGTCTTTATTTCCGGTATTGTTGGTGAGATATTTCAGGCCTTTGCCCTGTCAGTAGCCTTCAGTTTACTTGCGTCCCTTCTTGTAGCTGTAACGGTCGTTCCGATGATTGCAAGCCGGGTGCTGAAGCCCCTGCCGGAAGACCGGGAGCAAAAACGTGAAAAGTCCCGGCCAATGAGATTTCTGGACCGCTCGATCCGCTGGGTGCTCGGTCACCGGGCTGTCGCTCTGATCCTGACAATTCTCCTGCTTATTGGCGGCGCCGGAGGCATTGCCCAGACCGGGGTCAACTTTATTCCGACTACGGACCAGGGCTTTTTCACAATTGATGTTGAAAAAGAGAACGGCACCAATCTGGAGACCACGGGAGAGACAGTAGACGAAATTGAAAGTGTACTTGAAAATCAGGACGAGATCGCAAGCTATATGGCGGTTGTCGGTTCGGGCGGCAGCGGAGTTGCAGCCGGAGGCGGCGGCAGCTCCGGATCCAATGAAGCTTCTATTACAGTTACAATGGAAGACTTGGAAGACCGTGATATATCAACAGAAGAAATGATTGAAGAAATTGAATCCGATGTGGAAAATACGGACGAACAGGCTGACATTTCGCTTTCCTCTTCTGCGGCTATCGGCGGTGGGGAAGCAAATTCTGTAGAGTTTACGCTCTCCAATGAAAATGAAGAGAGGCTGGCTGAGGACGTAGAGGCTGTGCAGTCGGAGCTGGAGAGCGAGAACACCATTCGGAACGTAGAAACGTCGGATGAAGAAACTGCTCCGGAGATTCAGGTGCAGATCAATGAGGACGAAGCCCAGGACAATGGACTGACGCCTGCTGAAATAGCTCAGACAGTGAACAGCACAACAAGCGGTGAAGTGGCGACGACGATTCAGACGGATAATGAAGGGCCACTAAACGTCAACGTGCAGTATGCGGAGGATTCCCTGGAAAATCAGGAAGATCTTGAAAACCTGCAGCTTTCTACCCCGCAGGGGGACTATATTAGTTTAAGCGATGTGGCCACGATTGAAGAAGGTCAGGGGCCGGCAGTCATTAACCGGCTCGATCAGGAGCGGAGTACGGAATTTACCGTTACGTATGGCACTGGAACGAGCTTGAATGAAACCTCGACGCTCATTGAAGATACGATTGACGACGTTGATACCGGTGCAGCGACGAGCTTAAATTTCTCCGGCGAACAGGAACTGCTCAATGATAGTATTCAGAGTCTTGTGTTTGCCTTCCTGCTGGCCGTTGTGTTCATTTATCTCGTGATGGCCGGTCAGTTTGAGTCATTTAAATATCCATTTGTGGTAATGTTCAGCGTACCACTGGTTGTCATCGGGGTAATGCTTGGCCTGTTTGCCACTCAGACACCGCTTAGTATTACCGTGTTCATCGGTTTGATTGTGCTTGCAGGTATCGTTGTAAACAACGCTATCGTGCTCGTGGATTATACGAATCAACTCGTGGAACGGGGCATGCCGGTAAGAGAGGCAGTAATTGAATCCGTGAAAAAACGGTCACGCCCAATCTTAATGACGGCCTTTACGACGATTCTTGGTGTGCTTCCGCTTGCCCTTGGATTTGGAGAAGGTTCGGAAATCCAACAGCCGATGGGTATTGCGGTCATCGGTGGTTTGATCAGCAGTACATTCCTTACTCTCTTTATCATTCCGACGATTTATACGCTGTTTACAAAAGAAACTCGAAGTATGAATAAGAAATTCGCCATGCCGGACGGAGGTTATATGTACGGCTGGGAAGTAGAAGAACGGCGTAAGGAACGGGAGAAGAGAGAGCAGGAAGAGCGAGACGCTGAAAAACAACATGCTGAAGAAGAACCACCAAAGGATGAAAATACAGAAGATAGCCGGGAACCGGAGAAAGTAGAAGATAAAAAGCGTGAGGATTTGTCGCGGGATGAAATTCTTCATCTTCTCGAACGTATTGTCGGTAACTCGGATAAACAGGAACGAAGTCGTTCCTCCAATGATCAGGACCACAACAAAAATACCAGCGATGATGAAAAAAATTGACATTAGGACTAGGTGTCACGTACGATTAAGAAAAATAGTAAGGAATCCGCTAGGGGCGCTTGCGCTGAGACAAGAACGATTCTTGGTCCCTTTGAACCTGATCTGGGTAGTACCAGCGTAGGGAAGTGGAGCTTCGTTTTATACTACACGTACGTATATGCCAAAGCTCACTCCCTCTTCAAGGGAGTGAGCTTTTTTTGAACCTGGGCAGGATTCCTGTAAAGGAGGATGTAACGTATGCCACAAGTACCGAAAGTATTAACAATTGCCGGCACAGACCCTACCGGCGGGGCTGGCATTCAGGCTGACCTGAAAACATTCCAGGAGTGCGAGGCTTATGGGATGTCTGCTATAACGAGCGTACTTGCACAGAATACGACCGGCGTTCAGCAGGTGGAACACATGAGCCTTGAGCTGCTTCAGGCCCAGCTGGATTCCGTATTTGATGACATCATGCCGGACGCGATCAAAACCGGTATGATTGCAACACCGGCAATGATTCGGACCACGGTGAATATGCTGAAAAAACACGAACTGCCCGTAGTCATCGACCCCGTGATGGTTGCCACAAGCGGAGACTCCCTGGCTGAGGAAGAAACACTCGAAGTGATGAAGCGTGAATTCCTCCCTACGGCGGCGGTCGTTACGCCGAATATGGCGGAAGCAGCAAATCTGACAGATCTTCCGGTGCACACCCTTGAAGACATGGAAGCAGCAGCAAAGAAAATCGTCGATGAGTTAGGGGCCCGGGCAGCACTTGTTAAAGGCGGCCATATGAAAGAAGACGCAGTCGATATTTTGTATGTTGATGGAGATATTCATTATTTTCGCTCCCCCCGGACGGATACGAAGCACACGCACGGGACCGGCTGTACTTTATCAGCCGCGATTGCAGCGAAGCTTGCAAGAGGCAAGTCTATTTATTTAGCCGTGCAGGAAAGCAAAGAATATATTACAAATGCAATTTCGAATCCCCTTGAAATCGGTAAAGGCAACGGCCCCGTTAATCACTGGGGCGCGCGTGTGCCACTCGATCAATTATTAAAATAAAAAGTGAGGGACCGGCATGAAAGCAAAAGAAGTTATACAACTGCTCGAGGAAGTAAGGAAAACGCGCCCGCTGATTCATAATATTACGAACACGGTAGTAACCAATTTCACTGCAAACGGGCTGCTCTCCATGGGAGTCTCCCCGGTAATGGCAAACGCACCGGAAGAAGCAGCAGAAATGGCCAAGGCGGCGAATGCCCTCGTGATCAATATTGGCACACTGAACCGTGAACAGGTGAAGGCAATGCGGATGGCCGGCATAGCGGCAAATGAAAAAGGCATTCCCGTTGTTCTGGACCCAGTAGGAGCAGGAGCTACTGCTTACCGGACAGAAACGGCACTTGCTCTTCTCGAAGAGCTGGATGTGGCACTGATCCGGGCTAATGCGGGAGAAATGGCTGCATTGCTTGGTGAAAGTGGAACTGTCCAGGGTGTGGATGCCTCGGGGGAAGCAGATAATTCGAAGATTGCCAAAGAAGCTTCAAGAAGATTTGAAGCAATAGCAGCCGTTACCGGCGTAGAGGACGCGGTGGCCCATCAGGGAGAGGTATTTATCGTACAGAATGGGCATACGCTGCTCACGAAAGTTACCGGTACCGGCTGCCTTCTCAGCTCCGTCGCAGCTTCATTTTTAACCGTGCAGCATTCTGCTGGAGCGGTGGCAGCAGCGCTTGCCTATTACGGTGCGGCAGCGGAAATCGCAGGCAGTTTAACGACAAGAGAAGGCCCGGGCTCGTTTCAAATTGAATTATTAAACGCTCTTCACGCAACGCAGGAAATGGATCTGCGCCACTATATTCGCGTCAAACAGGAATCGTAGGAGGACGGAATGATGGAGAAGCAGATGCTGAAGCTGTACTTTATTATGGGAAGCAACAATACGGGCGGCCGGGAGCCGGAACAGGTACTGCAGGAAGCTCTTCAGGGCGGCATTACCTGCTTTCAGTTTCGTGAAAAGGGAAAGGGCGCCCTGCCTGAAGAAGAAAAATGGAAGCTCGGTCGAAAATTGAAGGCGAAGTGTGCCGAATTTCATGTGCCATTTATTGTTAACGATGATGTGGACATGGCGATCCGGCTCGAAGCGGACGGGATCCATATCGGACAGGAGGATGATCCGGCTTCCAAAGTCAAGGAACGCTGTCCCTCGCGGATGGTGATCGGAGTATCCGTGCGCACTATTGAAGAAGCGCACCAGGCCGCAGCGGACGGTGCGGATTATCTTGGGGTAGGACCGATGTTTGCGACGGACACTAAAGAAGACGCCAAAGCCCCGGTGGGCCTTGAAGGCATCCGCCGGCTCCGGGCGGAAGGAATTACGCTCCCGATTGTAGGAATCGGCGGCATCGATGTCTCAAATGCTGCTGAGATTGTGGAAGCGGGGGCTGACGGAGTATCACTGATTTCTGCCATCAGCCTGGCAGACGCACCGGAGGAGGCGGCGAGAAATCTGCGGAGCCGATTGGACGGAGTTTCTGGAAGATAAATCAAATAAAGCACCGGCGGGCCTGTCTAAACTCCCGCCGGTGCTTTTTTATATTCGCCCCTGTAAGGTTTGTACCACATGCTTTAGCGTAGCCTGCTCCCCTACGTTTCCCGGGAAGATTACATACGGAATGTCCGGAAACCGGCTTTTGTCGTCTGTCTGCCAGACGGGCACGCCAGGGGCGATCTGCCCGAGAACTTCTGCTTTTTTTACAAGCAGGCCCTTCGTTCCCACGTCGCTTGACGTAATGCCGCCTTTGGCGACCACAAACGCCGGCTGATGAGCAGCATTTTTTACAAAATTTGTGACAGCATCGGATATTTTTACGGACAGTGCCAGTTCTTCCTCTTTTCTGTGCTCCCCTAAATCAAGGCGTTCCCGGGAAGTGTAGACGCAAATCGTAGTTCCCTGTGTGATAGAGTCATCCACTATTTGTTGAACACGGCGGGTTTCCGCCTGAAACGATTCCTCGTCCAGCACTGAAGAGCATTGAAATTCCACAAATTGTATATTAGTTAATTGCTGCAGGACTTCGAGCTGTTCTGTGGATTTTTTAACATGGGAACCAATAATAATCAGGCCGCCATTGTCACTCTCCTCACGAAAAAGACCATTCGCGTCTAAATAAGGTTTGCGGGTGATTCCGCCAATTTCTTTTGTAAACGTGGCGGCTGTCCGGAATAAAAAGCTTTTCCTGTTTTGAACGGCACGAAACAGGGCAGTGCAGAAGACTTTAACATCCGTTTCACTGACAGCGTTCACGACAATCTTCTGGAATGCAGATGCCTCTTCGAGTTTAGCCTCGATCGCTTCGAAGTCCAGAGCCCGGAGCTCATCGATAGAAATAGAAATAACGTCTTCCTTTTTGTACTTTCCATTCGTTTTTTCTTCGATATACTCGCCTAAGTGGCTCGAAACAAATCCAAACATCCGGTCTTTGGCAAATTCTGTGTCTGCCACGGGTACAAATGCTTCTCCCTGCTGAATATAGTGCACGTCGCTCACAGTACGGCGATTGCCCTGTTCAAAAAAGGGAAGAAGGACTTCTCCGTCGACCGTATTTCCTGTCTGTGCTTCAAGGGTGTCTTTTAATACCTCTGTTTCGAGTGGATAGTGCCCCCGAAGAGTGGAATCGCCCCGGCTGATCAGCAGAAACGGATGGTTTTTTTCTTCAGAGACACGCGCTATACGCTCTGCGATGTCCGTGTGCACTTTAATAGTTTCGGCTTCAGAGAAAGAGCGTGAATTTGTAAGAATGAACACCAGCTGTCGTTCGTCATCAAACGCTTCACGGATAGTTGATTCCTCCCAGTCTGTATACACTGGCACGCCGTGAACTGTCTGCACACCTGTCGGATCATCGTCGAGGGAAATAATTTTGTGAGGCATATTTCTGGCCGCTTCCGTAAAGAAAGCATCGACATTATTTTCATCATACGCAGGCAAAGAGTTAATATAATTACTTATCTGTGTCACCTGTGTTTACCTCCTTGTGGTACAGTGTAGTTCGCAAGCATTTCGTAGTGCTGGAGTACGCCGCTGTGATCGTCGGACTTTTTGCCATGAGCAACCATGGATTCATACATTTCAGCCACGTCGGAGGCAAGCGGCAGCGGAACCCCCAGCGATTTGCCTGTTTGAAGTACATTGGACAGGTCCTTTAAATTAATATCAATTCGTCCGCCTGCGGTAAAGTCCCGTTCAAGAATCTTCGGTATTTTTGCGTCAAGGACACTGCTTCCGGCTAAACCATTGCGGATAGCTTCGTATACTTTATCAATATCCGCCCCTGCTTTAGAAGCGAGGAGCACTGCCTCCGACATGGCAGCCATCGTCACATTTACTAATATTTGATTAGCAAGCTTCGTTGTCGATCCGGAGCCGACTTCGCCAACATGGGTGACATCTGTTCCCACAGCACGCAGAACCGGGTAAGCAGCAGCAAAGGAGTGATCATCCCCGCCGGCCATGATGGAGAGCGTCCCATCTATCGCTTTTGGTTCGCCGCCGCTTACCGGGGCATCCAGAAAGGCTGCTTCTTTTTCCGCAAGCTTCTCCGCCCAACGTTTGGAATCCACTGGAGATACGGAGCTCATATCAATAACTATTGCCCCTTTTTTTATGACTGGGAGGATATCCTTTATTATTACTTCATCGAGTATGGCTGTTGTCGGAAGCATCGTAATAATAATGTCGCTGTCTTTGGCTGCTTCCCCGGCAGCATCGACGGATTCCCCTCCTGCTTCTGTCACCCGTTTTCTGGCTGAAGGCTGAATATCAAAAGCTTTCAGCGCGAACCCAGCCTTCAAAAGGTTTTCGGCCATTGGTGCTCCCATAATACCTAAACCAATTTGTCCAATATTCATATAATGTCGCTCCTTCGATTAGATAATTGGGTGAAAACTTATTTTTAAATGATAGGCTTTCAATAAATATTATTGTACACATTATTTATATTTATGTATACATCAACTAATTAGCTGTTTTATTTATCAGGAAATAGGTATAATAATGACAGAGATTTTCGAAGAAAGAGGGACGACACAATGAAGCAGTACACCGCCTCGAATGCAGCATATGAAAAAATCAGGGATGCCATATTTGAGGAAAAATATGAACGTGGGGAAAAATTAACAGAGGTAAAGCTTGCGGACGAACTGGGGGTCAGCCGGACGCCGGTGAGAGACGCCATGCGCAAGCTTGAAGAGGAAGGATTAATTAAAGATAAACGCGTCATCAATCCAACCATTAAAGATTTGATGAACACGTTTGATGTGAGGATGTTACTTGAAGGTTATGCTGTTCGCCAGGCTGCCCGTTATATGGGCCCTGATCAGATTGAAGATCTGCAGCAATGCGTGGAGGCTGCTAAAAGGGGAAAAACTGAGGAAATTATGGACGCAAACAAAGAATTCCATGACATTATTGTCAAAGCAAGTAACAATGATGTCTTAATCGACACGATCGACCGGATGCAGTCGGTTATTTTTCTTTTTCGCCGAACAGTGGTGTATCATCAGAGGCCGCGCCTGATTGAAGAACACGAGGCAATACTGGAAGCGATCCGAAATCACGAAGAAGAACAGGCAGAGTGGTTAATGAAGAGTCACTTGAAGAAGGACCTGGATTTTTCCATTCACTCATGGTGATGCTAAGATTTTAAAACCTGGAAGACAAAGGGATTAAAAAAGCTAAAGCTGCAGGCTTCTAACGTCTTTCACAAGTATCGGAAGCCCCTTCGAAAATAAATGCTCCTCGCCCGGAAGAATACGCTGTATGCTTTGGGGAAGCTTTCGTGCATAAGCCTGGTGATGGGAGAAGGGGACCACGTTTTCCCTAAAGCTGTGATAAAGAAAAATATAGGGAAGGGCAGGAAGAGCCTTTTCAAAATCTGCATGAAGTGTGTAATTCTCCAGCTGCCACTCCGGACTCCGGCCCCAAAAAGGAGAGGCAATAATAAACAATCCTGAAACTGTACAAGATAACGATTCTTCTGAAAGATATTTCAATAACGCAGATCCTCCGAGAGAGTGTCCGATTAACAGTACCTCACCGCTGAGTCTCTGCAGCGCTAAGCTGATCTGTTTTTTCCACAGGACATATTGTGGGTTTTCCGGAGCAGGCATAGACGGGTGAAAGAAATGAACATCTTTGCTAAGCTCTTTCTGCAAATAAAAAGAAAGGCCGCTGCTTCCCTGATCTGGCCCCTGTGGCCCTGCACTGTGAATGAACAAAGCATGTTTTTTTACCGTAATTACTCCTTTATTTGTTATTTTTTCGCCAAGAATAAAAATCTCTCCTTCGATCAGGCGGGGGCTGCAGGGCGATCGAAAGAGAGATTACGAATATATTTTAATTGTTAAATGAAACCGAAAGCACGCGTTTTTCCCAATTGCTTTTTTCGGCAAGTTCAAGCAGGCGGATGACTCTGCTCGCTTCAATAGCTGGAACGGGATTTTTGCGGTCTTTTGTAATGGCTTGTGCCAGTTTTTCATAATAGGTTTCATAAGAACCCGCATGCGTAGGTATTTTTTCCGTTCCGCCATAGGCATCGGTAAACGTACCGTAATAAGCTTCTTCATCAAGAGCCCACCCCGGGTCTCCAGGCTTTTTGCCATTCATCAGCATTTCCTCCTGAGGGTCGGCCCCGTATTTCACGAAGCTGCCTTTTGTGCCGTGTACAATATACCGCGGCACTTCTCCGGCTGCCAGAAAACTGGACTGTAGAATAACCCGTTGGTTGGGGTAACCGAGAATGGCATGAAAATAATCGGTATTATTCATGTTCGGCCGCTGCGTTTCCAAATCCGCAAATATAGTTTCCGGCATACCAAACAGTTCAAGCGCCTGATCAATAAAATGGGCGCCTAAATCAAACCAGGTCCCTGATCCAGGGAGATCCTGTTCGCGCCAGAGGCCTTCCACTTCCGGGGCATAATCGTTCCAGGTGCCCTGAAAAGTATGGACGTCGCCGAGTGCTCCTGCCTCCATTAAAGAGCGGATCGTTAGGAAATCGCCGTCCCAGCGGCGGTTATGGTAAACACTCAAAACAACATCATTTGCTTCGGCAAGTTTAGTAAGCTCTACGGCTTCCTCATATGTAGGTACGAAGGGCTTTTCGAGTACAACGTGCTTGCCGTTTTCAATCGCCGCTTTAGCCAAGGGGAAATGTGTCGTGTTTGGGCTTGTAATGATAACAAGATCAATATCCTCCCGGCGGCAGGCTTCCTCAGCTTCTGAGGTAACTTCAACATCGGGAAGCCGTTCATGTACTTTTTCTGCGCTGGAGGATGATACAAGACGAATATCAAAATGATCGCTTTTTTCGATAATAGGTGTGTGAAATACTGAGCCTGAAAAACCAAAAGCGATAATTGCCGTATTGATTGCCTTCATGAATGACGACCTCCTCAAAAGTTATTAATAAACTTTTCCCTTCCGTCCTGAAAAGGAAACGTCGCCGTATAGAAAAAGCGGCAGTTCGCCTGCCGCTTTAAAATAGTTCGTATAAGCATGTTATTTCCATTTTGGCTGATCGAAAAATTTCGGACGGTATTTTGCGATAACAAACAGAATAATAACCGTAATGATAGTCTGTGGAATCAAATATGAAGCGTTGTAAAGTGCTGAGTACGCCACGACAGGCGTTCCCTCCGGTGCATAGCTTCCAAACCAAATAACGCCCGATACAAAATGGTCAATGTACCGCAGCAGGGCTCCAGAAACAATGCCGATAAGCATCAGAAGATACGGGATGCGCTCCCGGAATACAGCGTGGGTCGTAAAAATTGCAGCAAAGCCGAGCACCGTATAGGCGATCGGATATTCAAGTACAAGCTGAACGGGATGAACGATGGTCGCTCCCTGCAAAAGCTGAAGCATTCCAGCCAGAAAACCGGTGGCAAGCCCCGCTTTCCAGCCACGGCGAAAAGCCATCAAAAAAATAGGAACCATAATAAAAGAAATCGAACCGCCAGCGAGCCACGGTCCGCCGAATTCAAGAAATCCTAAAATAAAAGAGAGCGCGGCCATGAATGCTGTTTCTATCATAATTGCTAAACGTTTACCCCTCTCCAACAATGAACACCTCCCTAGAAATTACCGATACTATCTTAGCATAATAGGAAAAAGAAAGAAACGCCAAGCGAGGGGGTTGTCTGATATAATATGAAACAAGGAAAAAACAGGGAGAGGGTTGCATGGACACATCGACAGATATGCTGAAGGAGTATTTGAAGGGAAGCGGCGCGGCATGTACAGTGACCCTTCTGTTGTTCATTTTTTATACTATTATATTGGGAGAGGTACAGCTGTTTCCCAATCTGGCCTTTTTACTGGCGGTATGTACGTACCTTGGTTCCACGGTTGGGGTTTTGCTGCTGAAGCTCGTGGAGTCGTACCAGTATCATATTCTGTATCCAATTCTGGGTACGTTTTTTTTCGGTTTTCTTGGCATTTTTTACGGAGTGTCGATTATTTACGCATACCAGCTGGACGGCTTTTTTGTGGTTGTGACAATGGCGTCGTCCATGTCATTTTTCGTATCCCAGTTTGTCCAGGCACAGACGCTTGCCTGGATCATGGCAGGCTCAGGTCCATTCTTTTTGGCGGTCATTATGTTTTCAAATCAGTTGGCCCGTTCGCTTGGGCAGTAGAGGAGGAAAAACAGTGAACTATCATGGCAGAAAGTTTGCAGGTGTAGAGAACAGCAGTGGCGGGGAAGTATCGGGGCAGACCGTGTTTCATTACGAGCAGGAAGGATCAGTGCTGCGGGCACATTATTCTGGAGGCGAAGTCGTATCCGGTGTTTTAATTGGAAAAGTGTACGACAATGGCGATCTGGAATTTCGCTATAACCATGTTAACGATGACTGGAGCATCCGGGGCGGAAAATGTTACTCAAGGCCGGAAATGCTGGAAGACGGACGAATCCGCCTGCACGAACAGTGGCAGTGGCAGGATGAAAGCAGCGAAAAAGGCACGTCTATCGTAGAGGAAGTAACAAACGAAACGGTTTAAAGTGTTTGCCCAGGAGGAAAAGGAAGTCTGACTACACAGCATATAAAGGAGACTTTCAATATGGAACATACTTCCATTGGCGGTACGAGCCTGCAACCTTCCCGGATAGGGCTCGGCACTTGGGCGATTGGCGGCACTCAGTGGGGTGGAACGGATGAACAGCAGTCAATTGAAACAATACATGCAGCGCTTGATAAAGGCATCACCCTTGTAGATACGGCTCCTGCTTACGGGTTCGGGGAATCAGAGAAAATTGTCGGAAAAGCGTTAAAGCAGGATAATAAACGTCAAAACGTCGTACTGTCAAGCAAGTGCGCGATGAACTGGAATGATGAGGGCATGTTCCGGGACGGCACAGCCGCCCGGATCCAACGCGAAATTGATGATTCCCTGCAGCGGCTGCAGACAGATCATATTGATATTTACCATGTGCACTGGCCGGACCCCAAAGCAGATATGTCTGAAACGGCAGGGACGATGAAAGAAATACTCAACGCCGGGAAAATTCGGGCAATAGCGGTCAGTAATTTCACTGTTGCCCAGCTTGAAGAATTTCAAAAAACAGCGCCGGTTCATGTTATCCAGCCGCCGTATAACATTTTTGAACGGGGCATTGAAGAAGATCTTCTTCCATATGCTGAAAAACAGGATATTTCCACGCTTTTGTATGGATCACTGTGTCGCGGGTTATTAAGCGGGAAAATGTCGGAAAACACTACTTTTGAAGGCGATGACCTCCGCAACGGGGACCCGAAATTCCAGGAGGACCGTTTTCCGCAGTACATTGCGGCGGTAAATGAACTCGATCAATACGTTCAGAACAAATACGACAAGCGTGTGATTCATTTAGCTGTCCGCTGGGTGCTCGATCAGCCTGGAACAAGTACAGCCCTGTGGGGAGGCCGTCGTCCGGACCAGATGAACGGCATTGAGGAAATTATGAACTGGCAGCTCGACCAGACGGATATGAAAGCCGTGAACGAAATCGTGGATAAGCATGTAAAAGACCCGGTAGGGCCGGAATTTATGGCCCCGCCGACTAGATAAAAAATGAAAATGCTGCGCTTAGGCGCGGTATTTTTTATGAAATTAAAGAACTATGAGAAGAAGACGGCGCCAAGTACCCAAATAAAACAGAAAATTTTGGGTGACGGAGGCTGGCAGGCTTGCTTGTTTAATCATGTCAACATTGATTCTGTCGTATTTGTGTTTTCCTTTAATTGTGTTTCGGTAGCAATTCCCATAAAATAAGGATGTAAGCGAATACTAAAATCAAATGGTCCATATTTCATCCAGAATTTATTTCATTATTGTCATTAATATATTTGGGCCTGAAAAGGGGGAAACACAATGAGTGCATCAACAGAAAGTGCACCGCAGAAAAAAAGCATCCGCTCAAGGATTCAAAAGTTCGGCAGCTTTTTAAGCAGCATGATCATGCCGAACATCGGTGCTTTTATTGCATGGGGGCTGATCACGGCTTTCTTTATTGAATCGGGGTGGACGCCCAACGAAAATTTAGCTGTACTCGTCGATCCAATGATTGTTTATATGCTACCATTGCTAATTGGTTATACCGGCGGGAAAATTGTTCATGATGTACGTGGAGGAGTTGTAGGAGCTGTTGCCACCATTGGTGTCATAGCTGGTGCTGATATTCCTATGTTCCTAGGGGCGATGGCGATGGGCCCTCTTGGCGGTATTACTATTAAAGGATTCGATAAGCTGGTCGAAGGAAAAATCCGCCAGGGATTTGAAATGTTAGTGAATAATTTTTCAGCAGGTATTATAGGCTTTGGACTTTCTATTTTAGGATTACTTGCTGTTAGCCCTATCGTTCAAGGATTGACCACAATTTTAAATGGTGCAGTAGATTTTTTAATTAACACAGGCCTTCTGCCATTAACCAGTATTATTATTGAGCCGGCGAAGGTGTTGTTTTTGAACAATGCTATCAACCACGGAGTGCTAAGTCCTATCGCGGCAGAACAGGTTGCTTCTACTGGAAAATCAATCTTATATCTGCTTGAACCGAATCCGGGCCCTGGTTTAGGTATTTTGCTTGCGTTTGCAATATTTGGGGCTGGAGTATCGAAGGCTTCTGCGCCAGGTGCCATAATTATCCAATTCTTTGGCGGTATTCATGAAATTTATTTCCCGTACGTCCTGTCGAAACCTTTAACTATCCTTGCAGTTATAGCTGGAGGAATGACTGGAGTATTTACATTTTCACTATTTAATGTAGGGCTTACAAGTGTTCCGTCACCAGGAAGTATTTTTCTAGTGGCTGGCTTTGCGGCTCCCGGCGATCTTGTTGGGGTTTTAAGCGGGGTTTTTCTTTCAGCATTGGTTTCATTTGTAGTAGCTTCAATTATTCTTAAGTTCAGCTCCAATACAGGAGAAACACTTGAAGAATCCACAGCGAAAATGGAAAGCATGAAAGGCAAGAAAAGCTCGGCAGCGTCCGCACTTCATTCCAATGCGGAAACAGCTGAAGCTTCTGAAGCTGGAACCGGCGCTTATTTAAACAAAGATGTTAACAAAATTGTCTTTGCCTGCGATGCCGGCATGGGCTCGAGCGCCATGGGAGCCTCGGTCATGAAGGATAAGGTGAAAAAGGCCGGGCTTGATATCGGCGTAACGAACACGTCGATCTCAAACATTCCGGACGACGCTGACCTGATCATTACGCACAAGGATTTGACCGAACGGGCGCGGCAGAAACGGCCGGACGCTGAACACGTATCGGTGGAAAACTTCCTTGGAAGCGACAAGTATGATGAAGTAGTCGAAGACCTGAAGCAGAAAAAAGGCGTGGAGGAAAGCTCCTCGGCTGGAGCGGCGACAGCGAAAGCTCCAGTTAACAAAATTATCTTTGCCTGCGACGCGGGTATGGGTTCGAGCGCCATGGGGGCTTCGGTCATGAAGGACAAGGTGAAAAAAGCAGGACTCGACATTAGTGTATCGAACACCTCGATTTCCAACATTCCAGACGATGCGGATCTGATTATCACGCACAAGGATTTGACCGAACGGGCGCGGCAGAAACGGCCGGACGCTGAACACGTATCGGTGGAAAATTTCCTTGGAAGCGACAAGTACGATGAAGTAGTCGAAGATCTGAAAACAAGAGAATAAGGAGGGAAACCGATGGAATATCTCACCGGCCGGGAACGTGAATTGCTGCTGCATCTTCTGCAGCATCAGGAACTGAAGCCAGTGGCTGAAATAGCTGAAGAGATGAATGTAAGCTCCCGGACGATCCATCGGGACCTTGATAAGCTGGGGGGCTGGCTTGCCGGCGAACAGGTTGAACTCGAAAGACGGACGGGAAGCGGTGTGCGGCTTAAGGGGGCGGAGGAGGATCTTGAAGAAATCAGGCTCCGCCTCCAGCGTCCTGCCGTTATTGAATATACGCCGGATGAACGCCGTACCCTGCTGATCTGTCTCGTTTTGGAGTCAGATGGGCCTGTGAAATTGACAGCGCTTGGTGCAGAATTAAAAGTAACTATAGCAACAATCAGCCAGGATTTGGATAAACTCAAAGACTGGCTTGAGCTATTTTCACTCACGCTTGTAAGGCGCCGGGGCTACGGAGTAGAGGTGCAGGGATCAGAAGCAGCCAAACGCCGGGCAATGAGCAGTTTGATTGCTGAAAACGTGGAAGAAAAAGAACTGCTCAGCTCAATCAGGCACCACATCTACGAACGAAATGTCCAGACGGAACAGGGCCGCGTGGCGGAACGCCTGCTCGGGATGGTGGGAGAAAATCACTGGTCGACGGTCGAGCAGGTGCTGTCCAACATGCAGGACCAGCTTCCGCAGAATTTTGCCGACAGTGCGTATATCGGTCTGATTGTTCATTTGACCCTGGCGATTGAGCGCATCTCTGTAGGAGAAAGCATTGATATCAATGCCGACTATATGGAGAATCTGCGCGAAACAAAAGAATTTGCTATTGCAGAAGCTATTATTCAGAAGCTTGAGCGTGTACTCAAGCTGTCTATTCCCGAGGCGGAAATCGGCTACATTACGATGCATCTGCGGGGAGCCAAGCTTCGGACGCCGGTGGAAAACCAGCTGGAAGTAGATCATCTGCCCGTGGCGATAAAAGCAAAAGCGTTGATTCAGGAGATGGAAAAACGAACTGGAGAGTCGCTGAGGAAGAATCGTTCCCTGTACGAAGGATTGGTCGCTCATCTTGAGCCGGCGCTGTACCGGCTAAGCGAAAATATGAGAATTCATAATCCATTGATGGAATCTATTAAAGAGAATTATGCCGATTTGTTTGCGAAGCTTCGTCAGGCAGCGGATATCGTATTTACGGAGAGCTACCTTCCGGATGCCGAGGTCGGTTTTCTGGTGCTTCATTTCGGAACAGCAATGGAGCGTGAAGAAGCTGTCGCTCCTCTGCATGCGCTTGTCGTATGCTCGAGCGGCATCGGCTCTTCAAAGCTGCTTGAAAGCCGGCTGCGAAAAGAGGTACCCGTACTCGGAGACCTTGAGAATGTGAGCCTGCTGGACCTTGAGGAAATGAACATGGCCGGCTATGACTTAATTATCTCTACGATTCCATTGGAGCCACAGTCGCTTCCTCATTTAGTCGTTCATCCGTTTTTAAATGAAGATGATACAAGAGCAGTCCTTCAGGCAGCGGACTCCGTCTACCGTCAGCAGAGCAGAGCTGCAGTAGCAGTAAAACAGAAGGAAGCATATGAGACATCATCGCTTAATTTATACGAAATACAGTTTTGTGTAGATTTGTCTGTCCAGATGTACCATGGTTTTTATATGCGAGAAGTGGCCGGCGGCAAAAATGCGGAGCAGGCGGTTCATTGGATCATGAATGAAATAAAAAAAGAAAATATCGTTCAGCATGCCGGGAGCATCGCAGAAGAAATCTGGGAGAAGCAGGCGAAGGGATTTGCGATCCCGGAAACTAACGTGGCGCTGTTCCATACACGAAGCAGCCAGGTAAATGAACCATCACTGACGCTGTGGCAGCTCGAAACGCCTCGGGAGCTGACAGCTATGGATGGCAGGTCAACAATGGTCGACCGCATTCTCGTTATGCTCGCCCCGGAACAGGGCCGAAAAGAAGTGTTTGAACTTATGAGTACTATCAGTGAAGAGATGCTGATGAATCCGGATCGGCTGCATGTCCTCAGGAGTGGGACAGAAGATGATATTCAAAAGCATATCGATGACGTTTTTCGGGAATGGTTGAAACGGAAAATAAATTAAGGTGAAGGAGAGAAATCATATGACTAAACCAGTACTGCAGCAGGAAAATGTGAAAATGAATGTATCACTTTCAGGAAAAGAGGAAGCCATTCGTGAAGCAGGAGGCGTTCTTGTCGACAATGGCTACGTGCAGCAGAAATATATTGATAGTATGCTTGAGCGTGAGAAAGTAACGTCCACCTTCATGGGAAACGGTGTTGCTATTCCGCACGGCACAGAAGATTCGCGTGAATGGGTGGATCATTCCGGACTGTCCGTAGTTCAAGTCCCGGACGGAGTGGATTTTGACGGCAATGAAGTGCGAATTCTGATTGGGATTGCCGGCAAAGGGGATGAACACCTAAACATCTTATCGAAAATTGCCATTGTATGCTCTGATGAGGAAAACATCGAAAAAATGGTCCAGGCTTCATCAAAAGAAGAGCTGCTTGAGGTGATCGGAGAGGTAGAAATCTCATGATCGCGGTACAGATAGGTGGTGGCAATATCGGTCGTGGGTTTATCGGACAGGTGCTTTCTGATGCAGGATATGAGCTGTATTTTGCTGATGTAAATGACTCTCTGATCGAACAGCTGAAGGACAAAGGTGAATATGTGGTGGAGCTCGCGGAAGACGGGGCATCCGCCCAGACTATTTCAGGGGTCCAGGCTTTTCACAGCGCAAGAGAGGAAGAGGCTCTTGTACAAAAGCTGGCAGAAGCTGACTTGATCACAACGGCAGTAGGTCCGCCTGTATTGAAGCACGTAGCTCCTGTGATAGCGAAAGCATTAAAACAAAAAATTGCTGATGGAAGCCCCGCCCCAGTGAATGTCATTGCCTGCGAGAACATGGTGGCTGGCACAGCAGAATTGAAAAAATTTGTGTGGGAACAGCTTTCGGAGGAAGAGAAAACGGAAGTCGAGCGTTTTGCCGGCTTTGCCAACGCCGCTGTGGACCGTATTGTGCCGAATCAGCCTGAGGGACAGGGACTGAAGGTAGTCGTTGAGCCATTTTTGGAATGGGCAGTGGAAGCACCGTCGCTTAAAGGGAAAACTCCGGATATCCCGGCCGTAACGTATGTGGACGATCTGACTCCGTATATTGAGCGCAAATTGTTTACGGTCAATACCGGACACGCAGCGCTTGCATACGTAGGCTTCCTGTACGGGTGTGAAACGACGAAAGAAGCGATGGACCACCCTGAGGTTTCGGGAGCTTTTGAATCGGCTATCCGTGAGACGGGGCGCCTGCTTCAAATTAAACACGGGTTCAAAGAGAAAGAGCAGAACGAATACCAGGCAAAAATCAAAGGACGGTTTTCCAATGAATACTTCTCCGACCCGGTAACCCGCGTCGGTCGTGGTCCTATCCGGAAACTCGGGCCAAAGGACCGTTTGGTTCGCCCTGCGGTAGAGCTGCAGGAGGCTGGGGAACGACCGGAGGCACTGGCGTTTGTGATCGCCGCGGCTCTTCAGTTTAACGTACCTGAAGACGGAGAGGCTGTTGAACTGCAGAACACAATTGACCGGAAAGGATACAAGGAAGCTTTAAGCCATTACGCGGAGCTTCCCGTCCACCACCCACTGGTGGAATTGGTAGCCGGGCACCTTCCGGCCGAGTAGAAACAAATAAAGAAGCGGATCGTCCATTTGGGCGGTCCGCTTCTTTTATATGTCCAGACAAACCTTTTACAGAATCCGTGCTGTTGGTCAGGTTTCCTGCGCTTTTCGCTGTCCAGCTCCGGAAACCAACGGCGGCAGTCTCTTCAGAGTCCCCCAAGAGGGAAAAGCCCCTTTGGGGAAGCCTCTTCCAGATCCCGCGCCGTTGGTCAGGTTTCCTGCGCTTTTCCGGTTAAAAGCAGGCGGAGGTCTTCTGCACTTAGGGTGTGCAGACCAGCTTGTTCGTCGGTGATGACCTGATCATACAGGTGACGTTTTTGCTCCTGCATGTGCTGAATTTTTTCTTCGATGGTTTCATGGGTAATGAGGCGGATCACCTGTACTGTTTTTGTCTGGCCGAGCCGGTGGGCGCGGTCTGCGGCCTGCATTTCGACCGCTGGGTTCCACCATAAATCATACAATACTACAGTATCTGCTCCCGTAAGGTTAAGACCAGTGCCGCCGGCTCTTAATGAAATTAAGAAGACGTCCGGGCCCTCTTCTTTGTTGAAGGATTCAGCTAGGCGTACCCGTTCCTCTCCAGGCGTGCTGCCGTCAAGATAATAATAATCAATGTCTTCTTCTGCCAGCCGGTCTCTTATAAGAGCGAGCATAGAAGTGAACTGCGAAAAAACAAGCACCCGCTGGCCATTGGCCGTCCCTTCATGAAGAATTCGCACGAGTTCTTCAAGCTTACCTGAGGAGCTTTGGTAATCGGGTTGCACGAGCGCAGGATGGCAGCAGATCTGCCGGAGACGTGTCAAAAGCGATAAAAGGTGCATCCGGTTGGCTTCCGCACCTTCTTCAAGCAGAGTCCCAGCTTCCTGCTGCACGTTCTGCAGCGTTTTTTTGTACATATCCGCCTGGTTGGTTAACAGATCGCAGTACGTTGTGGTCTCTACTTTTTCTGGAAGCTCCTGAAGCACTTCTTTTTTCGTGCGCCGCATAATAAAAGGCGCTGCTCTGTCCCTTACTTCTTCCGGACTCCATGAAGAGAACAGCTTTTTGCTCGGAAACAGTCCGGGCATAACCACGCTAAAAATGGCCCGCAGTTCATCGAGTCTGTTTTCTACCGGTGTGCCGCTCAGGGCAAAGCAGTATTTTCCGCGGAGCTGCGTGATGGCTTTCGCCGTTTTTGAGCTGGTATTCTTGACTGCCTGGGCTTCATCAAGCAGAATGCCGCGGAAAAACGTTTTTCCGTACCATTCCACGTCCCGGCGAATCAAAGGATAAGATGTAATGAAAATATCGCTCTGCTGATAAATCTGCTGCTCGCGTTCTTTTTTGCTGCCGGAAACGACAGTGGCTTTTAAGGATGGAAAGAAGCGCTCCGTTTCTCTTTTCCAATTATATAAAAGCGAGGAGGGAGCAATAATAACGAACGGTGCTTCACCGGGAGCCTCCATGCACTCCGTGGCGATAAAGCAAAGCGCCTGAAGCGTTTTGCCAAGACCCATATCATCTGCCAGAATACCGCCAAATCGGTAAGAAGCGAGTTGCTTCATCCACTGGACGCCTTCGTGCTGATATGCCCGAAGTTCCACGTCCACTGGTTCCGCAAGTGCTGTATTGTTTTCCGCAGCGCGCCGGATGTTTTGAATCATATCCTCAACATCAAGAGAAGTCTGCCAGCGATCAGCACCGGATAGATGTTTGTCCAAATTGAACGCCTGGTGGGCCGGGTAGCGAACCGATCCATTCACTGCGGTCTGGTCCGGCTTTGGCATCTGCTGCAGGGCGCGGGCAAGGCGCTGCAGCAAGTCATCATCGAGAGGAAGGAACCGGTCGTCCTCTGTTTTATAAAATTCCCGGCCCTCCTGGAGAGCCTTCCAGATTCCTGGCGTTTCTAAAGCATCTGTTACGGAGGAAGTGAGGGACAGCTCCATCCATTTTTCCTCGACATTAATATCGGAAAATAGCGACAGGCTTTGTCCGGGAATAAGCATACGTTCGACTTCTTCACTCATGAAAATATCCATATACGGACGCAAGGCAGCCAGATCCTTCGATAGAAAATCGATGATGTTTTTAGGGGACGAAAGCAGAAGCCGGTCATTCTCCTGGATAAAGCCTTTTTTTTGCAGGCGGCGGAGCTGTATATGTTCCTGCTGCCGGTCTCTTGGTACAACGTCCGGGTCTTCGAAAGATGGAACAGTACCTGGGCGAAAAGCGCTGTATTCTTTCATCCCGTAACGGTAGATTAAATCACCGGCGATTTTGCCCCCTCGGCCCTTCGAAAGATATAACATTGTCTGCAGCGACTCCAGCTGCAGGCGGCCCTGCAGCTCACCGTCTATTTCCAGGCAGCAATGGTTCATTAACGGAGCGCCCCAGTGTAAAAAGGTGTCAAGAAATTCCTGCTGCGAAAAAATGAGGCGCTTCTCTGGTGCCTGTATAAGCATCCGCTGGGAGGCAGCCGCCGTTCGCGCCAGTTCTTTTTCGGGGGAATACAAATTCCCGGCCCATAAGCAAAAACTACTGTCGCTGACAAAAAAAGGCATTTCATTTTGGGATGTGGAGAAAATCAATACATCTGAATTCTTTTCGCAGTTCAAATAAAATGAATACGGCCAGTTTTCGGTTACAGTCCATGGCCTTTCTCCGTATGCATCGGTAATATAAGCGTTCGGGCAGTCGTTAAGCAGGCTGAAAAGCGTTTCGACTGCATAAGGGGGGACCGCCATCTCTTTTTTCGATCCGCTTCTGGCTGTCCATTGCTCCTGATAAGAAGACCCCCATTCTTCCTGACGAAGTATAGAAGCTAGCAGATGAAGAACATGAAGATTTTCTTCTGAAAAGTAGTGGTACATAGGATCGAAGGTCAAAGAAGGAGCAAGACGGTACGGAGCGTCATTTTTCATCGCTTCGATAAATTGGTGGATGTTTTTTACTACGTAGCGCTGATTCTCTCCGATTTTTACTTGGACAACAGGAAACAAAACCTCGGGCCTCCGGTTATCAATAGGAAAAGAAACCAGAAAGTCAGCGTGAATCTGAGTCCCAACGTCTTCGACGCGTGACTGAAAAGGCGAAAAGTATTCTAAAAACTGGTCTTTCACGGTATCGTTTCCGTCTGGCACAGCGGGAATGGGTGAAGCCGGAGCCCCTGTGGAAGCAGGGGCCTCAAGCAGCAGGGCAATAAGATGGCGGCAAGGGGCAGAAGAGGAATGATAAAACCGGTCGCAGGAACAGTACATTTCCTGAATGGTATAGCTGGCGTCCACAGCAACAAAAACGTCCTCTGGAAAAGGAGTATCCTTTACGACTGCTTCTATATGGCGAGTATGCATCAAGGTTTCTTCTGCCATGTGGGCAATTTTATATAAATCATACAGGCGTTTGCCTTCTAAATATGTAGTTTCATCGGTCATCTGGCGTATAGCGTCCGGGGCAAATAAAGCCAATCTTCATCCTCCTTGCAACGCTGGAAATACTATCTTCCGTACGTTTTTCCTTGTCCGTATTTTAGCATATTACTACTTGAAAAAGGGAATAAAAGTACATACAACAACGGTCGCAGCAGGTATAATGTAAAGAAAGAGATCGTCGGAAGGAGAGGTTCTTATGGATATCAGGCAGCTGATTTATGAAGCGAAACAGGAAGCGTGGGCGTTTTTTGCCCATACAGACCCTGCACATGATTATTGGCATACTGAGCGGGTGGCGGCGCTTGCGGGGGACATCGCTGAAAAAGAAGGGGCAGACCCTGATATATGCATCCTGGCAGCCTGGCTTCATGACATAGGGGATGAAAAACTTCTCAAGGAAGGGGAAGACGGAGAAGAAAAAATCATGCGCTGGCTTGAGGAGAATGAAGCCGGGGAAGAATTAAAGCAGCACATTATGCAGATTGTTTCTTCTATTTCCTTCCGGCATCACCATGAACGGGCGCCAGAAACTCTTGAAGGAAGAGTGGTGCAGGATGCAGACCGCCTCGATGCACTCGGGGCTATCGGAATCGCCCGGGCCTTTGCCTACACCGGGCACACCCATCAGCCGCTGCATGACCCTCGGCCGGAGTACCGAAACGAGAGAAACAGCGCCATTCAGCATTTTTTCGATAAGCTGCTGCGGCTTAAAGGGATGATGAATACAGACACAGGCCTTTCCATCGCTACGAAGCGCCAGCGGTTTATGGTCAGTTATTTAGAGGAGTTTTACAGTGAATGGGAAAGAAAGGCATAAAAAGCGGGCTGTCCGAATGTTCGGACAGCCCTTTTTACATTTAGGATGACGGGGCGTTTGTGACATATTCCAAAATTTCCTCAGGGCGTTCGAACCGCAGCGTCGGCGAGGTGTTTTCCGGATGTACGGCGCCCCAGCCGGCTAAACCAAAAGCAGTGCCCGCTTTTTCGGCACTATCGCTGTCGTGCTGGGTGTCGCCGATATAGATAGTATTGGAAGCCTCTGTCCCGCTTTTTTCCATAAATGCCCGGAGCGGTTCCGGGGAAGGCTTGTGATGGGTAGTGTCTTCGGCGCTAATAATGTAGGAAGCAAACTGCTGCAGCCCGAAGGGTTTCATTTCATGGTCAAAGGCTTCCCGTGTTTTGGAAGTAACGATGCCAACCTGGTATCCTTGAATATTCAGTCCCTCAAGCAGCTCCTGGATGCCGGGGAAAATATCAATCAAAAAACGATTTTCTTCAAGGTAAGCGGCCCACTTATCCTGGACCGTGCGTCGCTCGTCACCCTGCAGGCCCAGCCGGTTTAAAACTTCCACCTCGGGAATACCGAGAAGCGGCCGCAGGTTTTCGTTTTCAATAATTTCCCCCGTGGTTTCCTCTACAGCGCGCCTAAGTGATTTGATAAGGGCGTCCTCTGTATTAATCAGCGTTCCATCAACATCAAAAACAAATGTACCGTACATAATTACTCCTCCTAACAAATATCTCGCTATTTGGTTTTCCCGAGTTTTCCTATTTTCAATCAGCGGAAAAAGCCTGTTGCGAGAGAGCGTTTACATAAAAAACTTTTATGCGATCTATTGAAAATTCGAGGTGATATGCTACACTTTGATGGTTCGTGACGTTGGCTTTCATACAGATGAGAGCCTGAAAAAGAAAGCACGTGAGGCGCGAAACAGGCCGGAATGCCCGCGTGTACTATTGATAAAGAGTACAAAAAAAGAAAGGAGAAAAAAGTTTGAATTTTTCACAACTTAAAATGGAGTGGCTCGGAAACATTAAAGGAGATGTACTGGCAGGAATTGTCGTTGCGCTCGCTTTAATACCGGAGGCAATCGCCTTTTCAATTATTGCCGGCGTAGACCCGCAGGTTGGGCTTTATGCTTCTTTCAGTATGGCGGTAATGATTTCAATTGTAGGCGGGAGACCCGGGATGATCTCAGCAGCAACGGGGGCTATGGCTCTTGTGATGGTCACGCTTGTTGCTGATCATGGCCTGCAGTATCTGCTTGCGACCACCGTATTAACTGGGATCATTCAGCTCCTGATTGGTTTCAGTGGACTGGCCCGCTGGATGAAATTCATTCCAAGGTCAGTGATGGTAGGTTTTGTGAATGCTCTCGCTATTTTGATTTTCCTTGCCCAAATAGAGCATTTCCGGGGAAATAGTTTTTGGCCGTTTGTTTTGGCAGGTATGGCCCTTGCAATTATTTATCTCTTTCCTAAACTTACCGGGGCCGTGCCTTCCACGCTCGTAGCCATCATTGTCGTCAGTATGGTAACCGTGTTTGGAGGTATTAATGCCAGTACAGTAGGGGATATGGGGACGCTTCCGAGGTCTTTCCCTGTCTTTCTTCTTCCGGATATACCTTTGACGCTTGAAACATTGATGATCATTTTGCCGTACGCACTGTCATTGTCTGTCGTTGGCTTGCTGGAATCGCTGCTGACTGCCACTATCGTAGACGATATGACAGATTCAGAAAGCAACAAGAACCAGGAAGCGCGCGGCCAGGGAATTTCCAATGTTGTTACTGGTTTTTTCGGCGGCATGGCCTCCTGCGCTATGATCGGCCAGTCGGTGATTAACGTAAAATCAGGAGGGAGAGGCCGGCTTTCTGCATTTGTTGCCGGTGTGTTCCTGCTTTTCCTAATTCTCGTGCTTCAGGGATTTGTAGTTCAGATTCCAATGGCAGCACTTGCGGGCGTCATGATTATGGTATCGATCAGCACATTCGACTGGGGCTCGCTTCCTATGCTCGCGAAGGCACCTAAAACAGACTCGATTGTCATGGTCGTTGTGGTTGCTACAGTCGTTTACACGCACAACCTTGCAATAGGCGTGGTTGCTGGAGTTATTTTGAGTGCTGTTTTCTTTGCGGCTAAAATTTCAAAGGTTCATGTGAGTACAACCATTAAAGATGAAATGACGCGTGTCTATTACGTGGACGGGCCGCTGTTTTTCGCTTCAGTAACGGACTTTGTGAAGAGCTTTGATTACAAAGAGAATTTCGATAGAGTGGAAATTGATTTATCACGAACCCATCTCTGGGATGACTCTGCGGTCGAAGCGATTGAAAAAGTCAGACTGAAGTTTAAACAGGAAGGCACTAAAGTTCGTTTTACAGGTATTAACGAAGAAAGCTCGGAATTAATGCGCAAGCTGGAAGGAATGTCTTCTGGTCACTAAGAAATAAGTGAAGGATACAGAACTGTTAATGGGGGGATGTCTGTGTACCAAAAAGTATTGCTCGCAGCAGATGGGTCCGACCACGCCCGCCGTGCTTCAGGGCATGCGGTAAAGCTATTAAAGAATGTACCGGACGGCCATTTGGACGTTATTTATATTATTGATAAAGATCAATCCAAATCGGACGTGCTGCATTACGGAAACAAAGAAATTATTCAGATGAAGCGCCGGGAGCAGCTTGAAGATCTCGAGAATGACCTGAAAGAAGCAGGGATTTCTTATGAGGTTCATATCGAGCACGGGGAGCCGGGACCGACGATTGTTTCTTTTGCGAACGACGGAGCCTATGACTGTCTCGTGATCGGGAGCCGTGGACTTAACCAGCTGCAGACCATGGTACTTGGCAGTGTCAGCCATAAAGTTGTGAAACGCGTACACTGTCCGGTGCTTGTCGTAAAATAAAACCGTCTGTTGCGGCTTTTTTGCCGCAGCAGACGGTTTTTTATTGAATGTTTTTAGCGGGGTTCTGCTTTTCGCCTCGTAGAAGAAAGCACGTAGTCATATACAGCCTGAGCGACTCCGTGATCATCATTATGGCTCGTTTGTTCATCAGCAAGCAGTTTTACTTCCTGTTCGGAATTTTCCATGGCGATGGCTGTATCAGCATAGCGAAACATGGATACGTCGTTAAAGTTGTCACCGATCGCAAACGTGAAGGCTTCTTCCCATCCCGCCTGAATGCGCAGGTGATGGAGGCCCGCGCCTTTCTCGGTATTGGGGTGCATAAACTCAAGGTTGTCCCTGCCTGAAGACGTAATGGAAACGTCCTGGCGGGTTTTCCACGCGCTTCGGACGGCAGCAAGCTTATCCTCAAGCGGAGAGAGCATCAGAAATTTATAAACGTGTACATCCTCGCCCTCGATGTCTTCGAGTGAGCGGAGCTGATGCATATGGAACCGTCCGGTATTGTATTCTTCTTTGCGTTTAAATTCTGCCATGCGGTCCTCATAGTCGTCTTCTTCTTTTACGAGCTCATGAGCGTCTTCCATAAAATACTGCCAGCCCTTTGGCATGTAAAACATGCCTTTATTCGTGTAAACATGAAAATAAACGCCAAAGTCTTCAAGTGACTGTACGACGCGGAGCGCTGTTTCCTTTTCCATCACGTTTTCATATACGACAGCGCGGCCGCGGTTGACGATGGCCCCGTTTAACGAGACAATGCCATCTGCTTCAATCCCAGCATCTTCAAGCAGGTGCTCGACGTCTTCAATGCCTCTGCCGGTCGCAATGACGAGCTTGTGCCCTTCGGAGCGCAGGCGGTTTAATGCCCGGGCGTTTTGCTTGGAGATATATTTTTTTGAATGCAAAAGAGTGCCATCCATATCAATTGCTACTACATTCATTTTAGTCACCTCTTATGTAACGCCTGGGGCGTCCAAATTATAATTTCAGAATAACACGAAATCACGGGGGGAAGTTAATAATAGTTGACGAAATGAACAGAACAAGCTATACTTCCTAATTGGAAGAAAATTTGACAAACAAAAACGACTCGTATAATCGAACGAACTGGGTTCGATGTTTCTACCGGGAGCCGATTTTCCCGACTACGTGTCTCTGTGTGATTGTTCACGCAGGGGCACTTTTTTATGGTTAAAATCATATACGGGAAGCTAAAGGAGAATGAAAAATGCTAAAAAAACTATTTCAGCTGGAGGACCATCAGACGACCGTAAAAAAAGAATGGACGGCCGGAGTTACCTCCTTCTTTACTATTGCCTATATATTAATCGTCAACCCGGCTATTTTATCGGATACTGGAATGCCTTATGAATTTGCCCTTCTGGCTACGGCACTCGTGACGGCCGTCGGGTGCCTGCTTATTGGGCTGTGGGGCAATGCCCCGATTATTTTAACCCCCGGCATGGGCGTGAATGCTTTTTTTGCGTACACGCTCGTGATCGGCATGGGCTGGACGTGGCAGCAGGGGCTTGCAATTGTGCTCCTTTCGGGCGTGCTGTTTTTAATTACGGCTCTGACGCCGATTGCCGGCAGGCTGGCGCAGGCGGTGCCGCTGTCACTTAAACAGGGCATCACAGTCGGTATTGGCGTGTTTTTAACCTTCATCGGTCTGCAAAAGGGCGGGCTCGTCCAGGGAGACGAAGAAACATTCGTGGCTCTTGGCAATCTGGCAGACCCGGCTGCCATGCTGACAATTGCCGGGCTGGTAATTATGCTGATGCTTGTCGTCCGTAAAGTAAAAGGTGCTTTTTTGATCGGAATTGCTGTTATTTCTCTGGTCGCGGGGCTGTTTGGCATCAGCAGCGGTGGTGCTGGGGAGGCAGTAACAGCAACTGGTGCCTATACCACGGTATTTACGGCGGCTGATTTTTCTGCCTGGTCGTCTATTGCGTTTTGGACGGCAGTTTTTTCATTGACGATGATCGTTGTATTTGAAAGCATGGGGCTTTTGCACGGACTGCTCGAACGAAAAGAAAAATTTGGGCGTTCCTATCAGGCAACAGCGGTTACGGCATTTGGCAGCGGGTTTCTCGGAACCTCACCGACCATACCGGCAGCGGAAAGTGCTGCAGGTGTGGCAGAAGGAGGAAAAACAGGATTAACGGCGGTTGTGACTGGCCTGCTGTTTTTAGTGGCACTTCTGTTCACACCGCTTTTAGGCTTTATTCCTGAAAGCGCGATCGCCCCGGTTCTGATTATTGTAGGGGGGATGATGGTACAGGAGATCCGCCATATTTCCTTTGACGATGCCTCGGAATGGTTCCCGGCCTATTTGGTCATAGGAATTATTCCGCTCACGTATTCGATTGCCGACGGCATTGCCTTTGGCTTTATAGCCTATCCGCTGCTGAAGATGGCGCTTGGAAGTCCAAAAGCTGTTTCTCCGGTAATGTACGCTATTTCGTTTCTCTTTTTCCTGCATTATGTATTTACCTACATGGTTTAACCCCGCCTTCCTGGCGGGATTTTTTTATTGGCAGAATTGGTTAAAACGCTTACGATAGATAAAGGATATGAATACATCATAGAATTACACATATTTTTTCTGGGGAAAAGAGATCCAATACGGGGGTATGCTGCGTAAGCTTATTACATACTGCTTTTCCCGAGCATTTTGAAAAAAGGAGAAGGCCTATGTCGAAGTTATCGGATAACGATCTGTATGAGCGCATACGCGAGCGCGACAGAGAAGCGCTTGAACTTCTGTATGACCGTTATGAGCGGCTGCTTTATTCATTTGCCTACAGGATGACTAAAGACCAGCAAATAGCCGAAGAGATCATGCAGGATGTTTTTATGAAAATATGGCAGGGCAAGGGAAGTGCCGTCTATCAGAAAGATAAAGGCTCTCTTTCGTCCTGGCTGCTTACAATTACACGCAACGCCTCGATTGATGCCCTCCGCAGAAGAAAACCGGAAGTGGAATGGGATCCGAGGGATTCGAAAGAAGAAACGACAGGGGTGGAGGAGCAGGTGGAACTGAAAGAAAATAATGAAGAGCTTGAACGGGCAATAGCACTTCTTTCAGAGGAACAACAAAAGATTGTCCGCCTGTTTTATTTTCAAGGGCTGTCCCAGCGTAAAATTGCAGAATCCTGTGATATACCGCTTGGAACTGTAAAGGGCCGGATCAGGCTTGCCTTAAAGAAATTAAAAGAACACCTCTCCAGGGAACGGAGGGTTGATTATGGTGAATAACAAACAGGACTGGTTGTTTGATTATATAAATGGTCTTTTAACCAAGGAAGAAGAACAGGAATTTGAAGCCTGGCTTGAAACGGATGATGAAGCGAAGCAGGAGCTTGAAGAAATGCAGGCTATCATGGGGGAATTTCCGCAGCATATCGAGCCTCAGGACCCGCCGGCCGGCATGAAAAACCGGGTAATGGAGCATGTCATTGGCAAGGAGCCGGAGGAGAAGGTGACGGTGACGAAACCAAAAAGAAAATGGAGTGCTGTAGCCGGAGCACTTGCTGCTGTTCTGCTGGCTTCCATAGGAACCAATGTCTATCTTGGCACGCAGTGGCAGCAGGCTTCAGAAGAACGGGAAGAACTGGCCTCGGACCTCGGAGAAATGCAGACCGCGCTGTCAGAACTTGAAAATTCTTCTCAGGAAACGGGAGAAGTGATTGCTTCCCAGGAATTTGCAGCAACAGAAAATTCCCAGGGAAGTGGAACGGTCACGCTTCTTAATACAGAGCAGCAGGGCGAAATGGCTGTCCACGTAGAAGGGCTTGAAGATTTGGAGAATAGTGAAGTATATCAGGTGTGGATGGTTGGAGGCGATCAGACGGTCCCTGCTGGATCCTTTACTACAAATGAAAGTGGTATTGGCTCCGTAGTTGTGCCTTCAGATGCCGTCAATGAAGACTGGGACGCTGTAGCGATCACAAAAGAACCCCAGCCAAACAATGAAGCTCCGCAGGGAGAAGTGGTGCTCGAAGCTCCACTATCCTAAAGGATTGCGAAAAGACCGGAAAAATTTTCCGGTCTTTTTTGTATGGTCAGAAGCGCTCATGGCAGGGGGTTAAGCTTAAAAAATAATGATTCACAAAACATTCATAAATTATGATCTAATCGTATATTTGTTTCGTTAGCTGAATGAAATTAAATATGAGGGAGAATCATTTATGTCATCAACTGGAAGCTCGCCGCCATAGCTTTGCTATCATCTGCTGCAATCATTACTCCGGCAGCATCGGGAATTGCTTTTGCACACTCGCGAAGGCCACGACGATATGGGAATGTTAGAGGAAATGATGGCGTCTGTGGCCACTCCGGCCGGCGGCCTCAGATGGAGCACTATCTTCCGGGACACGTTTATCTTTTGAGGAGTCCGCCGCCGCGAAGAAGCGTAATATTGATTATTGGGCAGGCTGCTCCGCAGAGGGCAGTCTTTTTGTGTGCGGGCGCTAAAAATGGTATGTATGAGATATTGGTAAACGGGAAAAGGGACAGGGTATAGATGTACAGGAGGGGAGAACGTGAAGCGGATGAATTGGAAAGTGATTGCAGCTGTAGGAGCAGTGCTGATAATTTCAGGGTGCGCAGGGGACACGGAGAAGAGCAGGACGTCCTGGGAGGAAGAGAACTGGGGGGATATTGAGGAAGAAGCCGCTGGAACCACTGTGGAATTACATATGTGGGGCGGGGATCAGGGGACTAATGAATACATAGACGAATGGGTGGCTCCGCGTTTAAAGGAGCAGTATGACATTACACTGAACCGGAACCCAATTGAAACCGAAGACGCGCTGCAAAATCTTTATTCTGAAAAAGAAGCCGGGACTGAGGACGGAACGATGGATATTATCTGGCTGAATGGGGAGAATTTCCGTAACGCAAAAGAAAATGACCTTTTATACGGTTCTTTTGCAGATGCTCTACCGAATGTAAACGATCATATTGATATGGATGCCGATACAAACGCATATGATTTCGGGACCCCGGTTGAAGGAATGGAAGTACCATGGGGATCGGTGCAGTTTACGTTTATGTATGACACTGAAAAAGTCGATGCTCCGCCAAACAGTATTGAAGAGCTGGCCGCCTGGGTGGAGGATAATCCGGGTGAATTCACGTATCCGGAAGCGACAGACTTTACGGGAAACGCATTTCTGCGTCATTTTATATATAATAATGTCGACGTTGAAGAAGTCGTTGAACGGGGATATGACGAAGAATGGATTAATGAACAAAGCAGCAGTATGTGGGAAACGCTTAAAGAAATGGAGCCGAATTTGTGGAGAAACGGAGAAACGTATCCCTCCTCGCTCAGTCAGCTGGACCGTCTTTACCGGGACGGCGAAGTGTCTATGACTATGGGTTACAACGAAGCGAGAGCAGAGAGCCTGGTCCAGAATGGCACTTTCCCGGAAACAACGGACACTTTCGTATTTGAAAACAATTCGATCGGCAACACCCATTATCTATCTATTCCATTTAACAGTACCAATGTGCCCGGGGCAATGGCAGCAATCAATTATTTAGTTTCCCCGGAAGCGCAGCTGCAGAAGCAGGCACCATCGATGTGGGGGGACAGCACCGTGCTTGATCTTGATACGCTCTCCGAGGACATGCGCCAAAAATTCGTTGAACAGGACCGCGGCAGCTCTGTGCTTGATGCTGAAGTGTTAAATGAAGCCTATCAGCCAGAAATGGATGCAGGCTACGTGGAGTGGGCCGAAGACCGTTGGGAAGATGAAATTGTTCAAAGATAAAAGCACACTCATTATGCTTTTGCCAGCGCTTCTTATTACAGCGGGACTTTCTATCTACGCGGTTACAGTACTCTGGATGCGTTTAGGCAAAGAGAATAGTCCCGCAGGCATTCTCCGTGAAATAGTTTCTCTGCCTTCATTCTGGGAAAGCCTTGGCTTCAGCCTTGGAGTGACCGCTGTTTCCGCTGTGCTTTCACTGGGAATTGGCGTTGCGGCGTCCAAATTACTGTTCGGAAAAAAGCGCAGTACGGGCGCAGGTGCACTGTTCTGGGTGCCGATGGCTGTACCTCACTTTGTCGGTGCTTATCTGGTTATCTGGTTTTTTTCGCAAAGCGGGTGGGCAGCGTCGCTTACGCAGCAGCTGGGCCTGATCGATCAACGAACAGAATTTCCAATACTGACGAATGACAGAGGTGGAATTGGGATCATTTTATCCTACGTATGGAAAGAGATTCCCTTTGTCATACTGATGACAGCCCCGGTATATCTTGAAATGAACAATACGGCGAGACAGGCTGTAGCGACGCTTGGCGGCGGCGTGTTCCGTAAATTTAAAGACGCAGAGTGGCCCTATTTAAAAGCGGTCACCCTGGAGACAGGAGTAATCCTGTTTGCATTTGTATTCGGTGCCTTTGAAGTACCTGAATTAGTTGGAGCCACCCGCCCGGAAATGATCGGTGTCACTATTTTCGAATGGTACAGCGGAGGAAACTGGGAGGAAAGACCTTACGCCTACGCGGTATCTGCCTGCATTGGAATCATATTCATCGCTCTTAGTGCCCTTCTAATGTGGTATACCCGCCGTCTGCGGATACGGATATGGAGGAGGGAGTAGCATGAAAGGAAAAAGAAAAATAACCGCGGGGATTTTTGCGTTTTGCTTTGCAGCTCCTTTGCTTGCGCTTGTCCTCCAAAGCTTCGCTGCCGATTGGCCATTTGGCGAGCTCTGGCCGGTGTCCTGGACGCTCGACGGGTGGGGTGTGCCCTTTGGGGATCCTCTGCTTGCAGGGGCCTGGCGGCAAACCATTCTCATCGCCCTATGTGTGGCAGCTTTAAACCTGGTCATTGGAGTGCCGGCAGCTAAAGCTCTTGTTGTCCGGGAATTCAGGGGGAAGGAACTGGTCGATGCCATGCTTTTAATTCCCGTCCTTTTACCAATTACTGCACTTGCTGTCGGCCTGCATATCTTTGCTCTGCAAAGCGGTACTGCAAACACGTGGTACGGGGTCGCTTTTTTTCATCTGCTTCCGACGCTCCCTTACACCATTCGCATTATCCGTGCCGGCTATGAACGGATGGGGAGAAGCCAGTATGAACAATCGCGGAGCCTTGGAGGCACGGCTTGGTCCAGGTTTTTGCTGATTGAGCTCCCTCAGATGACTGCCTCTATGCGTGCAGCTGTCTTTTTTGCAGTGGTTATTTCAGTCAGCCAGTTTGCCCTGACTGTTATTATTGGGGGTGGGACCGTTACGACAATGGCAGTATTGTATTATCCGTATACAGACAGTGCGGCCCCGTCAGCCGTCAGCGCCTTTTCCTTAATGACAGCCGCTCTTCCGGCAGCCGCAGCTCTGATTGCTGACGGAGCGCTCAGGCTTAGTACAAAAATTTTAAAATCGTGGTAGGGGTATGGAAATATGGCATATGTATCCGTTCAGAACGGGAGCAAGGTTTATCAGGAAAAGCAGGTGCTCCGAAATATCAATATCGAGCTCGAAGAAGGAGAAAACAGAAGCCTGGTCGGTAAATCCGGCACGGGGAAATCGACGCTTTTACGCTGCATTGCCGGCATTGATACGTTTTCGGGTGGAGTGGTGACCATTGAAGGCACAAAAGTCAATGAAATGCCGGCGGAAAAGCGTCCCATCGTCTTAATGTTTCAGCAGCCGCTGCTGTTTCCTCATTTAACGATTCTGCAAAACGTTACATACGGGCTGAAAATGAAACGAATACCTAAAAAAGAGCGTGTGAAAGCCGGGAGGGGACTGCTCAAAAAAATGGAAATAGCAGAGCTCGAAGGGCTGTATCCGTACCAATGCTCCGGTGGCCAGCAGCAACGGGTGGCTCTTGCACGGGCATTGGCGGTGAAGCCGAAGGTGCTGCTGCTTGATGAACCGTTCTCAAGCTTGGACAGTTATTTGCGCAAAACAATGCGCCGCTGGGTGAAAAAAATACTTGAAGAAGAAAACATCACCTCCATGTTTGTAACCCATGACCGGGAAGAAGCCTTCGATATGGGGGAGAACGTTAGCGTAATGGATGGGGGCGAAGTGATAGAAACAGGGAACAGAGAACAACTGATGCGTGAGCCTGCACGCCGGGAGACCGCTTCGCTGCTGGCAGATGGCTGGTGGTTTTCGGGTAGAGGCTTTGTGCCGGCTGAATCCTTACGGATTACAAAGGAAGCCGGAAACAATTCCTTTGAAGTTGAACCGGGACCTGTAAAGAAACAGTATGGCCTTTGGATCCAGACGTTTTACGAAGCCGGGGGGAGGCAGGCCGTTACGCTTGCTGTGAATGAACCGTTCCACGGAAGGGCATTTGTAACTCCGGCTTGAAAAAAGAGCATTAAAACCATTTATAAAACTGGTTTTGGTTGTCGATTTACGAAAAAAGGGTATGGACACGATATGAATAATATAAATGGGGACCTGCAATGATTGATACACACGCCCGAAAATGGGCAGACCCGGTTATAGACAAAACAGCTGAGTGGTTTCTGCGCCGGCACTGGACAGCCAACCAGGTAACTGTGCTCGCCTTCGGGATCGGCGTTCTTACGGGGCCGCTCATTTATTTTAACGCAGGATGGGCAGCTTTTATTTGTTTGTGGATTTCTGGGTTTTTGGATACTGTAGATGGGGCGATGGCAAGAAAAACCAGGCCCTCTGCATTTGGGACAGTGCTTGATATTACGTTCGACCGTCTCGTGGAAGCGAGCGTGCTGCTCGGCCTTGCCTTTCGGTATCCGGATTTAATGTGGCTGCTGCTTCTATTAAGCGTCTCAATTTTATTTTCAATTACTGTGTTTCTCACGGTCGGAAATATGTCGGAACGCAGCGGGGTCAAATCATTTTACTACCAGGCAGGGCTCGCCGAACGAACAGAGGGATTTATTTTATTTTCCATCATGATGCTTTTTCCATCTTTTTTACTATATTCCACTGCTTTATTTCTATTTGTCGAAACATTTACCGCTCTGCAGAGACTGTTGGAAGCAAAACGATTATTAAAGGAGCAGGATGAGAATGCCACAGATTGACTACGATTTAATTGTACTGGGAGGCGGATCCGGCGGACTGACCGTGGCGTCCGGAGCAGCACAGTTTGGTATGAAGACTGCTCTGGTTGATGATCGAAAAAACTTGGGCGGGGAGTGCCTGCACGCCGGATGTATACCTTCGAAAGCCTTTGTAACCGTCGGAAGAGAAATGCAGAACGCCCGAAGAGCGGCAGAAGAATTTGGCCTGAAAATGAGCGGGGACGCTGATTTCGATCATGTAAAAGAAAGAGTGAGAAACGCGGTAGCCGATGTGCAGGAGCTTGATGACATAAGCGAATTCGAAGCGCTTGGGATTGACGTATACATGCGGCGCGGGGAATTCATGGACCCGCATCACCTGTATCTTGAAGACGGGAGCGTTATCGGCGGAAAAAGAATCGTTATTGCCACCGGTTCAAGTCCGAACGTTCCTCCTATTGAAAATCTGAAGCTTCTGCCTTACTACACAAACGAAACGATTTTCGAAGCAGAGAAGCTTCCGAAAAAATTAGTATGTGTCGGTGGAGGACCGGTAGGCATGGAGCTTGCCCAGACGCTTGCGCGCATCGGTTCTTCTGTGACGACGGTAGACTCGGGCGATCGTATTTTTTCAAAAGAAGAAAAGGAAATTGCCGAGCGGGCGCAGAAAGAATTAGAGAAGGAAATCCATTTTATTCCTAACAGCCGGGTGGTAAGGCTCGAAGAGGACAACGGGCGCATTTACGCAGTCACAGAAGGAGAAACCGAACGGAGAATAGAGGCGGATGCTCTTTTGCTTGCAGCGGGACGTGTGCCAAACACGAACAACATAGGATTAGAAAAAGCAGGTGTGAGGGTAAGGAAAGATAGGAGTATCGATGTCTCAAGCACATTACAGACGTCTGTCCCTCACATCTATGCGGTTGGCGACGCAAGCGGCGGCTATATGTTTACGCATGCTGCTGGCATGGAAGGCCAAACCGTCGTTTCAAATGCTGTTTTCGGACTGCGCCGGAAAATTAATTATAATGCGCTTCCCTGGGCGTATTATACGGAGCCGGAAATTTTTCATCTTGGCGTTACCGAAGAAGAAGCAAAGCGTCTTGAAGGCGTGGACGCCCGTATTTACCGCATTGAAGGAAAACAGGTGGACCGCTTTCTGGCTGAAGGAGACCCGGCGCCTTTAGTGAAAATCATAACGGACCAAAAAGGGAACATTATCGGGGCGCATGCGGTCGGGCGCCATGCCGCTGACTGGATGCAGCAGGTCACTGCTGCAAAAACGTGGAAGAAGAAGCTGCGGTCCTTTTCAAGTATCGTGTATCCGTATCCGGCTCACGGAGATATTGTGAAAAAAGCAGCCGATGAATACTGGCGGGAAGCTTTGTTTAACAGCCCGGTTAACAAGGTACTTAAAAAGTATGTAGCATGGTTTCGGTAATTGAAGAAACAAGGAGGAAATATAGTGACTAAACGAGTAATATTCGTAGGAGCAGGCCATACCCACCTTTCTGTAATAAAAGAATGGAAAAAAAAGAAAAAAGACGTAGAGTGGATTCTTATTTCCCCAGGACAGTACCAGTACTACTCCGGCATGTATTCAGGATACATGGAGGGACGTTACGCCATTGAGGACATTCGTGTTCCGCTCCGCTCATTCTGTAATGAAAATGGCGGCACGTTTGTTTCGGCCAAGGTTACTTCCATAGATCCCGAGCAGAATATCGTTTTGACCAATGCAGGTAAGGTAATGCATTTTGATTATCTTTCTGTAGACATTGGAGCACAGCCGAAAGGGCTTGAGATTCCACATGTGAAAAAGCATGCGGAGGTTTTAAAGGCAAATGAAAACTTCTCGGAAGCAGTGGAAAGCGTTCGTACAAGCCATCATCCAGTTATTGTCGGAGGCGGCTATGCAGGGGTCGAAATGGCGTTTACCACGCAGGCATGGAGAAACAAAAACAAGTTCCAATCCCCGGTAAAAATCATTTCGGGCAGTAAGCTGCTCCCTGAAGATACAGACGAAACGCGCCAGCAGGTGTACGATCTTCTTGATAAAAGAGGGATTGAGTACTTCGAGAACGAAGAAGTGCACCAGGTGACAGACCGCACGGTGGAAACCGATTCCCTGTCCTTTCCATATGAAGATTTATTATGGATGACCGGTCCAAAAGCACCTGCCTGGTTTGAAGCATCCCGTCTTCCGGTGGACAGCGAAGGCTATCTGCTCGTCAACGAACATCTGCAGTCAGTAGCATACCCGCAAATATTCGGGGTTGGAGACTGTGTCACAATTGCCGGCCATGAAGATATCCCAAAAAACGGAATATCAGCTGTCAAAGAAGCCCCTGTGCTTCTCGAAAACGTTAAGCGTTCCCTAAAAGGAAAAAAGCTGACGAAGTATTCACCACAGAAAAATTATATGGCTATTCTGAACCTTGGACGCAAGCAGGGGCTGATGATTTACGGTGATAAAACCCGCCTGGGCAGAGCACCTTTTAAAATCAAGCACCGGATCGATAAAAAATTCATCAAAGAACTACAGCCATCAAGAAAAGCGTAGTCCCGCGTTTCAGGAGACTTATCCGGCTGGCCTGTTCCCTGGCTGGACTTGGCCAGAGCCAAGGAAACCAGGGCGGCCAACGGAATAAGCGACTGCGGGACGAAGCTGGACAGGAAGAAAAGCGTAAGAAGCCGGGGAGTGGCGCGGGATCTGGAAGCTCTTTTGCCAAGTGGTACTTTCACTTGGAAAGAAGAGCTGAAGAGACCTGCCGCCACTGGCTTCTGAAGCTGGACAGAGAAAAGCGTAGATGCCCGTTCAGCCGCGACAGGCACTTCCCGGCCGTGCAGAGCAGCCTGCTGCTCGGAATCGGACGGAAAGTGATCCCGAGCGGTTGGGCATCGAAGCTGGCCAAAAAGAAAAGCGTAGATGCCCGTTCAGCCGCGTCAGAGAAAAGCGTACGTTCCTATTGCAAGTACGTGCATGATGAAATTAAAAATGAATTGGATAACAAAAGCGGACTGCCAGTTAAAAAGGCAATCCGCTTTTTCATTCTTACGTTGTTTGGCTGGAAACAAAATAGGAATTTTCATGGAATGAAATATCAGGATATTTGTCTTTAGCCATGTTTAACTGAAATTCATTTTCAAACAAGGCAACCAGGCGATCGTTTCGGTCGAGAGCGAGATTTTTTTGTTTCCTGGTAAAGGTATTAAGTGCCTCGGCAGGCCCGTCTACCCACCTGGCGACCGACAAAGGAAGATTTTCCATTTTAATATGGGCATTATACTCATTATTCAGCCGGTGCTCGAGTACTTCGAACTGAAGCACGCCGACAACGCCGACAATCTGCTGCTCCGGCACCCGCTGATACGTTTTGAACAGCTGAATGGCGCCTTCCTCGGTTAACTGCTGGAGGCCTTTTTCAAATGATTTATGCTTCATTGCGTCTTTCACAGAAATGGAAGCAAAATGTTCTGGTGAAAAGTGAGGCATCTCTTCAAAAGAAAATGTGCCTGCTTCTGCAAGTGTGTCGCCAATCCGGAAGGTGCCCGGATCATACAGGCCGATAATATCACCGGCATAGGCCTCCTGGACAATGCTGCGGTCCTTGGCGAGAAACTGGGTCGGCTGGTGCAGCTTCATGTTTTTGCCTATGCGGACGTGATTCACCTGCATGCCCGGGGAATACTTACCGGATGTGATTCTCATAAATGCGATCCGGTCGCGGTGTTTCGGATTCATATTTGCCTGGATTTTAAAAATAAAGCCGGAAAAATTGTCACTAATAGGGGAAACGAACCCCTGATCGCTTTCCCTTCCTACGGGAGCTGGCGCCCATTCCATGAAATACTCGAGGAAATTCTGCACACCGAAGTTCGAAACGGCACTTCCGAAGAAAACAGGAGTCAGTTCGCCGCTTTTGATCCGCTCTTCGTCATACTCATCCCCGGCCACATCGAGAAGCTCGATTTCCTCCTGAAAAGCAGACAACAGCTGCGGATCAATGCGCTCTTTTAATATAGGATCGTCAGTACCGTTCACGTAAACAACTTCCGTCTGGGAAGGCGAGTCTGGATTGAACCATTCCACTTTTTTGGCGTGGCGATCGTAGATGCCGTGAAAGTCCTGGCCCATGCCGATCGGCCAGTTCACAGGGTAGGAGCGGATGCCGAGAATGTCTTCCATCTCTTCCATCAGCTCGAATGGGTCCCGTCCCTGACGGTCGAGCTTATTGATAAATGTGAAAATCGGAATACCTCTCATGCTGCAGACTTTAAACAGTTTTTTCGTCTGCGCCTCGACGCCTTTCGCTGCATCAATAAGCATGGTCGCCGAATCGGCAGCAGTCAGCGTACGGTACGTATCCTCGCTAAAATCTTCGTGGCCGGGGGTGTCGAGGATGTTGATACGGTGGCCTTCGTAGTTAAATTCCATCACAGAGCTTGTAACGGAGATACCGCGCTGCTTTTCGATTTCCATCCAGTCACTAGTCGCATGACGCTGGTTTTTCTTTCCTTTAACGCTTCCTGCTTCGCGGATGGCGCCCCCAAAGTACAGGAGTTTTTCCGTTAAGGTTGTTTTCCCGGCGTCCGGGTGCGAAATAATGGCAAACGTCTTTCGGGATTCGATTTCGTTTTTCCATGTAGCCATTCGTTATATCCATCCTTCGTTTAAATTTGCTGATCGTCTAGCCGCGTTCGTAAGCACTCTTCCTATCTTAATAGATAAGCTTAGTTTTCGGCAACAATGAGCAGGGTAAAAGAAAAGTGGTGAGTACGTTATGTCAGGGAAGTTTTTAATTTAATTAATGTAAAATGTAGGACAATAGCCGCAATAATTTGTAAAATTCGTTGGAAATGTTTATTTTCAAGAAATTAATGGTAAAATTTTAATATAACGCTATCATTTATTTAGTTATCTATCATTTATAAGAGGTGAATGACATGAGATTTAAAAGAACAGCCGTCGTCGGTGCTCTGTCAGCAACACTTATTTTCCCATTGACCGCTCTCGGGCAGGATACATACATTGTAGAGTCCGGAGATACGTTAAATACGATTGCACAGGAGCACGGGGTGAGCGTAGAGGCGCTTATGGAAGAAAACAGCAACATTCAGAACCCTAATGTGATTAATGTAGGCCAGAGCATTGCTATTCCTGGCAGCGAAAGCAGTTCTTCATCAGAAAGCAGTTCAGCTGAAACCTCAGAGGCTGTTTCCTCCCAAAGTGAATCTGAGTTTGAACAGGAAGTGGTCCGTCTGACAAACGAAGTACGTGCAGAAAATGGACTTGAACCGGTAGAAGCGGACAGCTCCCTGCAAAGTGTAGCGGACGCGAAGTCCCAGGACATGATTGAGAATGATTATTTTGCTCATGAAAGTCCGACATACGGCAGCCCTTTCGAAATGATGCAGGAGTTCGGCGTAAGCTATGATGGTGCTGGTGAAAACATTGCAGCCGGACAGGATACGCCACAGGACGTTGTAGATGCATGGATGGATTCTCCGGGACACCGCGACAACATTCTAAACCCTGATTTCACTCATATCGCCATAGGCTATGAGGAAGGCGGCGAATACGGACAGTATTGGACGCAGATGTTTTTGGAAAAATAAAGAATAAAGGTGAAGCGGCTGCCGGCGGGCGGCCGCTTTTTGTGGTGCGCGTCATGACAAAAAGCAGGCTTTTCTGTTTGAAAAGAGCCTGCTTTTTATTAAACCCATACCTCAGCCCAGTTCTGGATCGCATTAATGACCGGCTCGAGATTTTTTCCTTTATTCGTTAGCTGGTATTGGACGCGCACGGGTTTTTCCGGGAAAACGCTGCGCTCTACAATTCCCTTTTCTTCGAGCTCCTTCAACCGCTCTGTAATCAATCGGTCGCTCATATCGGGAATTTCTTTTTTAATATCCTTAAAGCGGAGCGGTCCCTGAAGAAGCACCAGGATCAACAGGCCCATCCATTTTTTACCGAGCAGTTCCGCTGCAAATTCGTATTTAGGGCAGATGGAAGTCTTCTGCATAATAGTTCACCTCTTTATGAACATAGTACCACAAAATCGTTGTTTCGTAGAGGAGGGGGAGGGGTATAGCCTGTAGGGTGAGTTGACAGTACGAATATTTTCATGTACTTTCGAAAAGTAAGTAACTTTACAAATACAAGTAATAGAGGTGTTGTCAGTGAGCAAAGTATTGGTACCATTTTACAGTGCGTACGGGCATATACATGAAATGGCAAAGGCAGTAGCAAAAGGCGCGGAAGAAACCGGAGCCGAAGTACGGGTCGTAAGAATTCCCGAATCGCAGATGGCTAAAGAGGGCATGTCCACACAGGAGGCCTACGTAGAGGCACAAAATAAACAGGCGGACATTCCTGAAGCTACAACAGATGATCTCGTATGGGCCGACGGCGTTGTTTGGGGTATTCCGACACGCTTTGGCAACATGCCGGCCCAGGTGAAGCAGTTTATGGACGCAGCTGGAGGCCTTTGGGCGAATGGGTCCCTTGAAGGCAAGGTAGCCGGAATCTTTACGAGCACAAATACGGCTCATGGCGGCCAGGAAACGACAATTATTACATCGATCGTTCCGCTTCTTCATTTCGGCTTCATTTTCGTCGGTCTTCCTTATGGAGAGAATCCGGAAATGACTGAGCGCGAATTTGTAGGTGGAACGCCGTACGGTGCTTCTACGCTTGCCGGCCCCGATGGAACCCGGATGCCAAGCGAAGGCGAATTGACAATGGGCGGCCGTTTAGGCGCCCGGGTGGCAAAAGTGGCAGAGAAGCTGAGCACTTAACAGAGATCAAAAAAAGCGTCCGCATATGCGGGCGCTTTTTTATATACATGGCGTTAGTTACTGCCGTAAAGGTCAGACGGGTCTTTTGCTTCAATAGGCTGGTCAATTTCCCGGTGACCGTAAAAGTCTGTAACGACTTCGCCATCAATGAGAATCTGCGTTTGGCCGTATCCGAACTGGTCCATCAAAGCTGACAGTTGTTCTACAAAAGCAAGCTCAAGCGTACTTCCAACTGTAGTAGCCTCAAGCACAGAGGGTTCAAAGGAAACATAGGCGGTATTGCCTTTAAATTCAACAAACTGCACTTCTGTTTCCACTGGAAGCGGGCTCACCGCGTTTTCTGTTTCAGGGCCGTCGAGCCATGCCTGCACAGCTTCAAACGGCAGGTCGTTTTCCGTTGCTGCTTCGAGGCTGCGGGTTTCAGAAATCGTCTCCATTAAATCGCTGTCGAGGTAATAAACAGTCACTTCCTCTGTTACTCCCTCTTCTTCGTCAGAAGCTGGAGCGCTGTTTGTTTCCGCATTAGCATCTTCGGAAGCCTCAGCAGACTCTTCAATGGCTTCCTCTTCGCTCTTGGCTGTGTCGTCAGAAGCACTTTCTTCTGTCGCGTTATCTTCAGGCGAGGCATTTTCTAATGAAGCCTCTTCGTTGGAGGTATCTGAAGAATCTACGCTTTCCTTTTCATTTTCTGTGGCGTTTTCTTCTGTAGAGGAGCTATCTTCAGTGGAATTGTCGGATTCTGTCTCTTCATCAGCTTCGGAAGCTGTTTCTTTGTCTGCCTGTTCTTTATTTTCTTGGCTTTCTTTTTCCTCTTCTTTTCCATTGGCTTCAACAGAAGCCGTCTCGGATGTGTTTTCATTGTTTTCCGTGTTTTCATTGTTTGCGGTTCCGCAGGCGCTGAGAGTAATAATGGCTGTGGCAGCAACTGCTAAAAATGAGAATTTTTTCATATAATCCCCCCCAGGTCAAATATTAAATTTAGTTTACAAATAATACAATGTTGTTACATAATTATACCATGTTTTGAAATAAAGAAAGATTCAAATCCTTTAATGGAAGATAAACAGGACTTTACTAATGTTAAATCCGAATGCGTCAGCATCAGAGAGTTTTTCAGAAAAAGCCGTGAAAATGCTATAATAGTGCGAAGTATTTTGCTAATATCTTATGAAGTATCAGCAGAAGAATTAAATTTTGAATATACATAAAAAGAAAACGAGTGGAAACGTAATCCCTTTTTCCACTATCTATTAATAAAATTACCGGTGTAACTAATACAGACAGGGAACGTCTACATTAAGGAAGTGTTCATCATGCATGATGAGTTTGAAAGGCTATATGAACAATATCATCACTCCCTTTTCCAATACTTATTTTATATGGTCCGGGATCGTGAAACGGCAGAAGAACTGGTCCAGGAAGTTTATATTAAAGTTCTGCATTCCTTTGATACGTTTGAAGGTAAAAGCAGTGAAAAAACATGGCTTTATTCTATCGCCAGGCATGTTGGCATAGACTGGATCCGCAAGCAGAATAGAAAAAAGCGGAAATGGCTGGGCGTGCTTGGCCCTCTGTCAAAAGAAGAAATGCGGGACCCGGCGCCGCTTCCAGACGAAATTCTAACTGCCAAAGACGATGTGCGTGAAATTTACGAATGCATGAAAGCATGCTCGGCGGATCAGCGGCAGGTGCTTATGCTTCGTTACGTGGAATCGCTTTCGATCAAAGAAGCAGCCGAAGTGCTCGGATGGTCGGAAAGTAAGGTGAAAACGACACAGCACCGGGCCGTGAAAAAGATACAGGACTTAATGGAAAACAGGGAAAACTTAGAAGAAAGGAGGGCAGGAGATTGAAGAAGCATAATCGTTCCAGGGAACGGATTGAACATTCATTAAAGCAAATGCCCCGGGTGCAGGATAAACGGTCCAAAAATGAAATCTATCATAATATTCAGGATCGGCTGGATTCGAAAAAGAGACACCGCACGCACCGGCGATGGCCGGCTCCAGTTTTCACCTCGGCGGCAATCCTCTTACTCGCGATACTTATCGTTCCGGGAATATGGTGGACTTCGAATCAGACAGCTTCCCCTTCTCAGGAAGAAAACGCTGAAGACGAGAATGAAACTGGAGATTCAGAGTCAACCGAACGTCAGGAATCGGAAAATACAGATGAAGATGCTTCAGACAGCACCGGCGATGAAGAATCTGTGCCTGCAGAAAGCAACACCGAAGAAGAAGGATCTCCAGAGATCCAGGAAAACACGGAGGAGAGCGGAGAAGTGCCGGCCGGATATGTATCGGCGCTTACAAAGGAAGAAAGCAGCAGCGGTGTAAATGCTGTAACTATTCCTTTCGAAAGTATGGAGGGGTCAGTCATTGTCCCTTTGACGTTTGTGGCGGAAACAGATCTGAAGAATCTTTTGAGTTACATTACTGAAGAAATCGATGGTAATGACTTTGGGCTCGGGCCTGCGGTGACAGAAAAAGTTTCGTGGAAAGATACTGATAATGGCAGGCTCGAAGCAGCAGTGTCCTCTGAAACTACAAATGTGGAAGCCGGCCAGATTGAGCGGGGTATTGAAGAGCTTGCCCGTTATTTAGGAGAAGAAGGTATAGCGGTATCAAATATATCCACTGAAGACAATGAAGATGAAGAAATAGAGGCGGGGGACATCGAGCAGAATCGCGGCTACTATTTATATGATGTAAACGAATCCTCTTACTTGGTAACCGGTGAAGGGGCCGGCGTTTCTACGACGAATGGGAACGGTTCTCTTCTTTCCCTGGAGGAAACACTGGTAAAGATGAATGAAGGGCCTGAAATCTCCGAAGTGAGGGCCCCCATTCCCGCTTCTCTTACTGTGGGGAATGTAGAAGAGGAGGGTGAATCAGTCACTATCAGCCTGGCAGGGTCTCTTGAAGATACGTCTGCGGAAGTACAGCAGGCGATGATGGATGCGGTTGGGCTTGCGGCTGCTGATTTTGGATATGATTCTATAGAGTTTATTTCTGAGAGCAGTGAACCAATCGGGGAGGTGCCGCTCAATCAGAGATGGGAAGTTCCTTCGGCTCCTAATACGATGAATTGGAAAGCCGGCTGACTCTAAATTTGTTATAAGGTATAGGAAACTTCTAATTATTTCATGTATAATGACGAGGGATATTTTGAATACATTGGAGGCTGCTTAAATCATGGAATATGATTCAAATATTAAAAATAGACTTCGCCGCGTTGAAGGGCAGGTGCGGGGTGTCCTTCGGATGATGGAAGAGGGCGAAGACTGCCGGAGCACTGTAGGGCAGATGTCAGCGGCACGTTCAGCGATGGATCGTGCGATCGGTGTAATCGTCAGTGAAAACCTGGAACAGTGCATGCGGGAGCAAATGGAACGTGGAGAAGACACGAACGAATCTGTACAGGAAGCCATCAATCTGCTCGTAAAGAGCAGGTGACGAAAAAGAGGCCACTTCACTGCGGGAAGGGCCTCTTTTCTATCTGGCGCAGGCGCTGATACATAGGTGGAAATATGGTTTCCCGCGTTACTGTTCGGCTTCTTCTGCTTTTCTATGTCCAGCTTCAGAAGCCAGTGACGGCAGGTCTCTTCAGCTCTTCTTTTCAAGTGAAAGAGCCACTTGTCAAAAGAGCTTCCAGATCCCGTGTCACTGTTCAGCCTCTTCCGCTTTTCTTCTTGTCCAGCTCCAATGCCCCCCTCTCGGGATTACTTTCCGTCCGACTTCGAGCAGCAGGCTGCTCTGCGCGGCCGGGAAGTACCCTTCGCGGCTACCAGGGCATTTCCGCTTTTCTTTCTACATCAAAGCTGTGATGACGAGCTGAAGCACACGAAGAAATACGGCTCCTACTATAATGTAGGCGATAATCAGGGCAATCCGTTTCCCTGCTTTCTGGGCAGTTACTGCCCGGATCTTCCGTCGCGGCCTGCGTATATCGGAAGAAGGCCCGTAGCCGTGAGAAAAATAAAAAGGAACAACGTTTTTTAAAAAGAGAGGGATCAGCCCGAACCCGGCAACAAATCCAAACAAGTGCGCCCATATGTTGACCCCGGAATTTAACAGAGTGAACACCATGCCTATCACAAGCAGGACAACAACTATCTGGGCACTTGAAGGGTCAATTAGGTGCCGGCGGTTCATCATAATAAATACATACGCACCAAACAGTCCGTAAATGGCGCCCGAGGCACCAAGGTGTGACAAATAGAGCCCGCCAAAAAACAGCGTGGCAATATTTCCAATGACCCCGGCTGTTAAGTAAAATGCCAGAAATTTGAGGCGGCCGAGCATGAATTCGAGAGGCGGCCCGAAAAGCAGCAGGGCAAAAGAGTTGAAAATCACATGACCGAATGACGTATGTAAAAACACCGGAGTAAGAAGACGCCAGTACTCTCCGCTCTGAATAGCGAAGTTGTTGCCTACCATCAAATAATAAATCACTTCTCCGAAAGGAATAAGGCCGTTTGTCAGGGCAGAAAGATTCACCCAGCAAAATAACAGCAGATGGATCACCAGTATAATAGAGATTACAGGGTAGCGCCTTAAAAAAGTAGAAAAAGTCTCATGGCGGATAAACAAGTGGGTTAATCCCCTTTCTGGTAACGGGTATACCAAGGTGTATAAGTATATACGGCCAGTGTAGCACGAATAAATAAAGGAATACACGAAAAGCGTTGCGGGAAGGGGAAGTGTATGATTAAGGGAATCGGCATAGACATTATTGAATTAGAGCGGATCGAACGCTCTCTAAAACAGAAAAAATTTTTGCCGCGAATTTTAAATGAGCAAGAATTAATAGCCTCCGAGCGGCTTTCCGGCAAACGACTGGTAGCATTCACAGCGGGAAGGTTTGCCGCTAAGGAAGCATTTGTCAAAGCAGCGGGAACTGGTATTTCTGCAGAGACAGGATTTCACGATATTACGGTGAGTAACGGAAAGAAAGGAGAGCCGCTGCTCCGCTGCAGGGGCTATGAAGCGTATACGATACACGTATCCATCAGCCATTCGCGGGACAGTGCAGTTGCACAGGTTATTATTGAAGAAAGGAGTGAAGGATATGCAGATCGTAACGAGTAAAGAGATGCAGCAGCTCGACCAATACACGATTGAAACAATTGGAATGAAAGAAGAGCTATTAATGGAAAACGCTGGACGTGCAGCAGCAGATGAGATTCATAAGATGCACTCTGAAGCGCATACGGCCGTTATTTTTGCCGGGAAGGGAAACAACGGTGGTGATGGCTTCGTTATCGGGAGAAATCTTTCGTCCCTTGGCTGGAACGTCAGCGTGTATTTGCTGGCCGCAGAGGACGCCCTTTCTGGAGGCGCACTGTACCATAAAAATTTATACTGTGCCTGTGGTCTTCCGATGACGGCAGGTACCGGCATCCCTGAACCAGATTCGCCGGAAGAAGGGGTCATTTATATTGATGCCATGCTCGGTACGGGAATTCATGGAGAGCTGAAGGAGCCTTTTTATTCTACAGCCAGATGGCTGAACAGCGTAAAAGCACCAGTTACAGCGGTGGATATTCCTACCGGCGTGCCGGCAAATGAGGAAGAATTGCCCGAAACAGCTGTAATGGCAGATACCACGGTAGTTCTTGAAGCTCCTACGTTGAGCACGTACCTGTATCCGGCGAGGCATTATTACGGAGAGATCCGGACTGTGTCGATAGGCGTGCCGAGAATCTCATGGGAAACATTGAACCAGAAAAGACAGACGTGGGAGGCAGGCGACGCAGCTAAAAGTTTGCCGGAACGGACGCAGGAGTCCCATAAGGGCGATAACGGCAAAGGGCTGCTTATAGCAGGGGCTTATAATATGCCCGGCGCGCCGGCCATCGCTTCGAATGCCTGCCTGCGTTCGGGTATCGGGCTTCTGACCACCAGTGTACCGGAGTCTGCGTTGACAGCGGTCGCTTCTCACGTGCTCGAGGCAACATATTTTCCGCTGGCTGAAACGAAAAACGGGCAGGTGGCTGACCTGCAGCATACCCCATTCCCGTGGGCCAGCATGGACGGCGTTGCAGCCGGTTCAGGGCTGGGAAGGACGGACAGCACAAAAGTATTAACGAGAAGGCTGTTGACTGAGACACAAATCCCGCTTGTACTAGATGCAGACGGTCTTTATTTTCTCCCGGAGCTTGAAGAGGAAATGACCAACAGAGAGTCTCCGTTGATTTTGACGCCCCACCCCGGTGAAATGGGCCGGCTGACTGGCCTTTCCCCAAAAGAAATCAATGCGGAGCGGTTTACAGTTTCGCGCAATTACGCACGTGAATTTGGCTGCTACGTCGTGCTTAAAGGGCCAAATACGATTATTACTACACCTGAAGGCAGACAATACGTGAGTACGAGTGGCAGTAGTGCTCTTGCCAAGGGAGGCTCTGGCGATGCACTGACCGGAATTGTGCTTGCTATGATGCTTCAGGCCCCCACGGTGGAACAGGGCGTCTGTAATGCAGTTTATATTCACGGTTTAGCTGCAGAAATGGCGACAGCAGAAGGGGCATCGGATTATTCTTTTACTGCATCCAATTTGATCGATTATCTGCCGAAAGCAATTGCTTTCATCCAGTCACAAAAGAAATGATAGAAAAGAGGAATCATCATGGCTTTTTCCAGCGAATCCTACCGGGATACTTGGGCAGAGATTAATACAGAAAATATTAAATACAACGTCCGTGAAATACGGAAGCTCCATGCAGTGGACGTAGCCGTAATGGCCGTAGTTAAAGCAGATGGATACGGGCACGGCGCAGCAGCGACCGCTTTGGCCGCAGCAGAGGCAGGGGCTTCTTATTTTGGCGTAGCCCTTCTCGAAGAAGCACTCGAACTGCGGGAGGCTGGTATAGAGCTGCCGATTCTCGTACTCGGAAGAACGCGTCCGCAGGATGCCCCAGTGGCTGCCCGCAATGGTATCCGGCTCACGGTCTTTCAGGAAGAGTGGCTTAAAGAAGCTTCCAAGTATGCTTCCGGGGAATCGCTTTTAATTCATATGAAGGTGGATACTGGCATGGGACGTTTAGGATTGAGGGAAGATAGCGAAATTGCTTCTTTTCTGGACGCTGCAGCCCAGAATCCTTCTGTAGAGCTGGAGGGGATGTATACGCATTTTGCTACTGCTGATGAGCTCGAAACCACTTATTTTGAACAGCAGTACGCCCGATTTTCCCGGGTCGTCGACCTGGTACAGCATCTTGGACGTTCTCCCAGGCTGATTCATTGTGGCAACAGTGCGGCAGCTATGCGTTTTCCCGAGCATTGCTTTAACATGATACGCTTCGGTATTTCCATGTATGGATTGACCCCAGCGGAGAACATTACTGAACATCTTCCTTTTACGCTTAAAGAAGCATTCACACTTCACAGCCGCCTGACTCAGGTGAAAGAAGTGCCGCCGGGCACAAGTATCAGCTATGGGGCAACCTATACCTCCGTGGAAAATGAATGGATTGGCACGGTGCCTATCGGTTATGCCGATGGCTGGCTACGGGCGCATGCTGAAAATCAAGGCGAGGTACTGGTAGATGGATACCGCGTGCCTATTGTCGGCCGTATCTGCATGGATCAGATGATGGTACGGCTGCCGCATGAAGTTCCAGTGGATACGGAAGTAACGCTGATTGGCAGTCAGAGAGAGGAAACGATCAGCGTCACGGAAGTAGCCAGTCGTCTCGGTACCATTACATACGAAGTTCCCTGCATCATCAGTAAACGTGTCCCCCGGGTATATCCTCCTGATAACAGGCCCGGAGCTTGATTTTATAAAAAACGCGCTTTGCAAACAGCATATAGAAATGCTATGATGAGTTAAGTAATGATTAAGGGATGGTAATCTAAAAGGGTCAACCTGGAGGTGTGTGGAGTGCATCAGAAAAGCACTAAGCAGATTAAGGTCAGCCTGCCTGACTATCTTCTTGACGAACTTGATGGAATGATTGAAGAGGGGCAGCAGAGCTCAAACCGCAACGAGTTTATTCATCAAGCTACGGAGATGTATCTAAAAGAACGCCAACGTCTGGAGTTTCAAGAAGCGATGAAGCAAGGGTACGAAGAAATGAGCAGTATCAATTTAAATATTGCTGCTGAATCATTTCAGGCAGAAACAGAAGTGGATCACTCTTTGAATCGCCGGTTGCTTAGCGGAATCTAAAACACTCGAAATTATATTTCTTTTTTAAGAAACAAAAATTAATAAAAAGCTGCTTGCCTGTCTGTGAAAGGCGGGCAGCTTTTTTATTGTAATAAAGTTTCTTCAGGAGTATATATGAATGTAGCTATAATTGTTTGCGCTAAAGTACTATACATGGAATAATACTAAATAGAGTATGATAGTGTACAGGTGTATCCTTAACAAGCGTCACAATACAAAGTATGCACCAGTCCGGGCAGTAATATATATAACATACCCCGCCTATAAAACGGAAAATGGACAGACTAGATGGAGGAATTTACGATGCATTCATCTGTAGTGCAGGCCATCAATGACCATCAGGAACAGCTGGTCTCCAATTGGAAAAAAGAGATGGCCCGGGTCCAGGAAGAGTATTTTAAAAACTCCCTTCCTGATGATTTAGTATTCACAAACAACGAAGAATTTATTGATGTGCTGTACAGCTCAGTCCGTTTAGAGCGGTCGGAAGCCGAGGGCAAGATTAAGCATTTTGCGGAGCGGCTTATCCAGACCGATTGGCCATTGAGTTATTTTACGCAGGGGATGCAGGCGTTCCGGCGCATCGTTACAGCTTACATTGTTCCATATATTAATAACGCAGAAGAAGACAGCATGAACTTGATTGTAGAAGTGGAAGAATGGGTGGATGCGATCGTGAACCAGCTGGTTGATGATTATTCCGATTCATGGGTGAAAACACTTGAACTGCAGCAGATGGCTTTAAATGAACTTTCTGCTCCTCTTATTCCTGTCTTCGAAAAAGTTAGTGTCATGCCTTTGATAGGAGCGATTGACACCGAGCGGGCAAAGCTCATTATGGAGAATTTGCTCGACGGGATTATTCAGCATCGTTCCCAGGTGGTTTTGATTGATATAACCGGCGTGCCGGTAGTGGATACGATGGTAGCAAACCATATTATTCAAGCCTCTAAAGCGGTAAGGCTGGTAGGAGCGGAGTGTATTTTGGTCGGTATTCGTCCGGAGATTGCCCAGACAATTGTAAACCTGGGCATTGACCTGAGTACCTTTCCGACAAAGAGCAGCCTGCGCAAGGGTATTGAATCAGCGCTTGAATTAACGCAGCGCAAAATGGTCCGAATAGAGCATGGAGCAGAATGGAGGGCATAAGACGATGCGGATTCCAATCTTAAAACTAAGTCACTATTTATTAATTTCAGTGCAGGTAGATTTAGATGATCAAACGGCTCTTCAATTTCAGGAAGATCTGTTAAGCAAAATCCATGAAGAAGGCTCTACAGGGGTAGTAATTGATTTGACCTCTGTGGATATGATCGACTCATTTATCGCTAAAGTGCTGGGCGATGTCGTGGAAATGTCCAACTTAATGGGAGCGAAAGTCGTTTTGACGGGGATTCAGCCGGCAGTAGCGATTACTCTGATAGATATGGGCATTATGCTCGAAGAAGTACCAACAGCGCTAGATCTTGAGCAGGGACTTGAGAAACTTCAACAGGAATTGGAGGGGTAAATATGAGTATCCAATCCAGTGTTGAAGTGCAGACCGAATGGGGAATTGTGTCGGCCAGGCAGGCCGGACGGAATTTAGCCAAGGAAATAGGATTTGGCGGGGTGGACCAGGCGCGAATAACGACAGCCATTTCAGAACTGGCGAGAAACATCTACCTGTATGCTGAAAAAGGGGAAATCGTTATTGAGGCAGTGGAAGAAACCCGGGGGGCCCAGAAAAAGAAGGGTATAAAGATTACGGCTAAAGACCGTGGTCCCGGCATTAAGAACATAAGAGAAGTAATGGAAGACGGGTATACTACTTCGGGTGGTTTAGGAGCCGGGCTTCCAGGAGTTAGAAGATTAATGGATGATTTTGACGTTGACTCGGTGATGGAAGAGGGTACAACGATAACGGCAATCAAATGGCTCCGTTAAGGAGGAAAAACATTGGCTGAGTCGAAGGAATTGTTGCATGACCAATATGCAAATATTTTAAGAGCGTATTTAGAGGAACAGAGTGAACAGGGGCTCTATTATGCCCAACAGTTCAGTAAGAGAGTACTTGAGGAACAGATTTCCCCGGAGGAAGTCGTCAGCCTTCACCTGGAGGTACTGGAAGAATTTTTCCCGGAGCTTCCTAAGGGAGCCCATGAATCATTTGAGCTTCTTCTCGAAGTGATGATGGGATACGGCCTTGCCTATCGCGAACATCAGAGCCTTCGTGATAAAACAAAGGAGCTCGAAGCGGAGATCAACGTAGCTGCGAACATGCAGCAGACGTTTCTTCCGGATGAAATCCCGCACGTGAACGGGTTGGATGTAGGGGTTCTAAGTGTACCGGCTTCAAAGATGAGCGGCGACTACTATCATTTTGTTAAAGACGACCATGACTGTGTCGGTCTTGCGATCGCTGACATTATTGGAAAGGGCATACCGGCTGCTTTATGTATGTCTATGATCAAGTACACGATGGACAGCTATCCGGAACAGCGCCTGCAGCCTGGAGCTTTGCTTGAAAACGTAAACCGGGTAGTGGAACAGAACATTGCTTCGAATATGTTTATTACGATGATGTATGGCTCATATGATTCGCGTTCCCATCAGTTTAACTACGCGGGAGCAGGGCACGAGCCCGGTTTCTATTACAAGGCAGCGGAGGATACATTTGAAGAGCTGCATGCCAAAGGCATCGTTCTCGGGATTAAAAGAAATACTAACTATAAGGAATACCAGCTCACGGTGGACCCGGGAGATTTTGTTGTGCTCTTGTCAGACGGCGTAACCGAATGCCGGACCGATGATGGCTTTATTGAACGCGAAGCTATCACACGCCTTATTCGTACGTATCAGCATCTCCCGGCCCAGGAAATTGTAAATCACGTATTTTATGAACTGGAGAGAGCTCAGGGGTTCCAGCTCCGCGACGACTTTACATTGATTATTCTGCGAAGAAATGTTTAAACCGGTTATGATTTGGGAAGAATGAGAAAGATGCACAAGTAAAAAATCGTAATTTATATATAGCAGCATGGTTATGAGGAGGTTTACTAAATGAATTTATCGACAGAAGTGATAGAGAAAGCAGATAAAAAGAAAATTTTAAGAGTGGCTGGAGAAGTTGATGCTTATACGGCTCCGGAGCTGAAAGCAAACCTGAACCCGCTGACGGAAGAAGAGGGCGTAGAAGTGATCGTGGACCTGACAGACGTAAGTTATATCGACAGTACGGGGCTTGGTATATTTATCGGCGCTTTAAAGTCAGCTGAAAACCACGGCGCCACACTGCGCCTGACAGGTTTGAATGAACGGGTGAAGCGCCTGTTTACCATTACCGGACTTGATGAAGTGATTACTATTGATGATGAAAATACAGAGGAGGCCAAATAATGGAACGTCAGTCAGATTATTTGGAAATGACCCTTCCGGCCAAGCCTCAATACGTGGGAATCGCCCGGCTGACAGTTTCTGGACTCGCAAACCGCCTCGGTTTTTCTTACGATGACATTGAGGACATTAAAATTGCAGTAGCGGAAGCATGCACGAATGTGGTGAACCATGCATACGAAGAAACCGGCAATATGAATCTGTCCTGTAATGTATTTGAAGACCGGGTGGAGATGGTGGTAGCAGACACCGGCCAAAGCTTTGTTCTTGAAGAACTGGATCAAAATCTGGGTCCCGTAGACAGCAAGAAGCCGATCGATGAATTAAAAGAGGGGGGACTTGGACTGTTCCTCATAGACACATTGATGGATAAAGTAGAAATCAGCGGCGAAAATGGAGTGGCTATTTCTATGACAAAGTTTCTGCAAAGAGACGAGGTGGAAAACAATGTCGACGGAGTCTCAACCGAAACAAACGCGCAAGAACAAAAATAATGGCACGAGTGAAGAAGTTTATGAATGGATCCGCCAGTTCCAGGAAGATCCCACAGAAGAAATTCAAACAAAACTTGTAGAGCATTATGAACCGCTTGTGCAGTCTTTATCGAGAAAGTTTTCCCGGGGACAGGATCACGATGACGACCTATATCAAGTAGGAATGATTGGGCTTCTAGCAGCGCTGCGCCGTTTTGACGATTCTTTTAAGAGAAGCTTTGAATCGTTCGCGGTTCCAACCATTGTAGGGGAAATCAAACGGTTTATCCGTGACAAAACGTGGAGTGTGCACGTCCCGCGCCGTATTAAAGAACTCGGGCCAAGAATTAAAAAAGCAGTGGAAGAGCTTACTACTCGCCTGCAGCGTTCTCCGTATGTGGACGAAATTGCCGAGTACCTTGAAGTAAGCGAAGAAGAAGTTCTTGAAACGATGGAAATGGGCAAAAGCTATCAGGCCTTATCTGTGGACCGTTCCATTGAAGCAGATCAGGAAGGCAGTGCCGTCACCCTGCTAGACCTCGTCGGTGCCAACGAAGAAGGGTATGAAAAAACAGATCAGCAGCTGCTGCTTCAAAAAGCTTTTGCTGTTTTAACAGACAGAGAAAAAGAAATTCTAAGATGCACGTATTTTGAAAACTTAAGCCAAAAAGAAACAGGAGAGCAGCTGGGAATTTCCCAAATGCATGTTTCAAGGCTGCAGCGAAGGGCTCTGCAAAAACTGCGTGAATCTATAAGAGTGGAGCCTTCGGAGTGCCTGTAATGACGGACTCTACCTCGAATACACAAGTGAATACCGCGGTCTTTCAAAAAACGAAGCCGGGCAACCGTGTTTGCGGGGACAGCTATCTCATAGTAGAAACAGAAGACTTCTTTCTCTGTTCTGTGACGGATGGCCTGGGAAGCGGTGAAGGTGCCAGGCAGTCCGCGGAGATTGCAATGAATATCATCAGAGCGCATAAACATGAGGCCATTCCTATGCTGTTAGAGCGCTGTAACCGTGCGCTCGTTTCTGAACGGGGAGTGGTTCTTGCGATAATTAAAGTCTGCTATAAAGAGCAGGAACTGATTTATGGAAGCATTGGCAACATTACTTGCTATATCAGCGCTGACAATGAAGACATTTTTCGTCCCATTCCGACAAAGGGATATCTTTCGGGGAGGAAATTTCAGTACCGGCTCGAATACGTTCCTTTTGAAAAGGGCATCTCTTTTGTGCTTCACTCGGACGGAATGACTGTTTCTTCTGAAGACCAGCGTAGTTTGCTTTATATGCAATCGGCAGAAGAATACAAAAATAAACTCGCTGAAAAAGCTGAAAATGAAAACGATGATGTTACTTTAATGGTCGGTTCATTAGGTTAAACCTCTTTCATCACTGCCGGTGGTGAAGGGGTTTTTTGTACATAAAGGAAAAAGCAGGGTATGCGTTTTGATGTTATGATGAAGTTGTGTTTTATACATGCAGGCGTGCGTCATAATACAAGTAGGCATAAATTTTAATGGATGGTGCGCTAGACAGGAGGAAGCAAATGGAAAAAGAAATAAATAGTGTTACGACCCGGATAGCTTCTAATCTTCAAATACGGGAAAAACATGTCACAAACATTATACATATGATTGAAGAGGGTAACACGGTACCTTTCATTGCCCGTTATCGTAAAGAACAGACAGGCGCCTCGGACGAAACAGTCATTCGGGACGTTCAGCAGGCCTGGAATTATGCGAATCAGTTAGCAGAGCGTAAAGAAGAAGTACTGCGGCTGATTGATAAACAGGAAAAGTTAACGCCGGAGTTAAAAAAATCTATCAACGAAGCCGTGCAGCTTCAAGAAGTGGAAGACTTATACCGCCCCTACAAACAGAAAAGAAGAACGAAAGCAACAACAGCAAAAGAGAAAGGGCTTGCCCCGTTAGCGGAATGGCTTATGGACCAGCCGAAAGAAGGCATGCCGGAGGAAAAAGCGCAGGCTTATGTTAATGAAGAGGCGGGAGTAGTGGACGAAGCAGCAGCACTTGAAGGTGCAAGACATATTATTTCTGAACAGATTGCCGACGATGCTGATATTCGCCGCAGCGTCCGCGAGCTCAGCTATAAACAAGGCAGGCTTCATTCAGCAGCCAAAGATGAAAAGAAAGATGAACGCGGCATTTACAGCATGTATTACGATCATGAAGAAGCGCTGGCCAAGGCCCCGTCTCACCGGGTGTTGGCCATGAACCGCGGGGAAAGTGAAGGTATCCTGAAGATCTCCCTTCAAGCGCCGGAAGAAAGAATTTTATCCGCTATAGAGAAAAAGGTAGTAAAGCGCTTTGGCTCACCTGTTGTTCCTCAGCTGAACGAAGCGATCGAAGACAGCTATAAACGTTTGATCGGACCGGCAGTGGAACGGGAGCTGAGAAAAGCTAAAACAGAGGAAGCAGAAACTCAGGCCATATCCGTATTTTCCGAAAATCTTCGTAATCTCCTGCTGCAGCCTCCGATGAAGGGGAAAATCGTACTGGGCGTAGATCCAGCTTACCGTACCGGCTGCAAGCTGTCAGTCGTAGACGGAAATGGAAGACTGCTTGAGGTGGGAGTGATCTATCCGGTTCCGCCAAGAAATAAAGTAACTGAAGCAAAGGAAACGGTGTTCGCCTTAATTGAAAAGCACGAAATACAGGTGATAGCTATTGGCAATGGGACAGCTTCGAGGGAAACGGAAGAGTTTATCGCCGGAGTCGTTGAGGAGACGAAGGCGGATGTTTCATATATTATTGTAAACGAGGCTGGAGCGAGTGTTTATTCTGCTTCAGAGGTCGCGCGTGAAGAATTTCCGGAACTGCAGGTAGAAGAGCGCAGTGCTGCTTCTATTGCCCGCAGGCTTCAGGATCCTCTGGCAGAACTCGTGAAAATAGATCCGAAGTCCATCGGGGTCGGCCAGTACCAGCATGACGTTTCGCAGGCTAAATTAAATGAGTCGCTGACATTTGTGGTGGAAACGGCAGTGAACCAGGTAGGAGTAGATGTTAACAGTGCTTCGGGCAGCCTGCTTCAATACGTGGCGGGTCTTTCCAAGGCAGTCGCAAACAATGTGATCAAGCAGCGAGAGGAGCTTAAAGGATTTACGAGCCGGAAGGAGCTGCAGAAGGTTCCGAGACTTGGGGCGAAAACATACGAACAGGCAGCAGGCTTTTTGCGGGTACCGGAGTCGGCAAACCCATTCGATCGTACGGCCATTCATCCGGAGAGCTATCAGACAGCAGAGCGTCTGCTCAGCTACCTGAAGCTTGAAGCAGTGCAGGCGGGCACAAAAGAAATGAAAGAGGCTCTGGAAAACCAACAGGTATCTCAGTTGGCTGAAGCACTTGAAGTAGGCGTTCCTACACTGCAGGATATTATTGAGGATTTAAAGAGACCGAACCGGGACCCTCGTGATACATTTTCGAAACCGCTTCTGAAAAAAGGCATTATGACCCTTGATGATCTGGAAAAGGGCATGGAGCTTCAGGGGACGGTCCGTAACGTAGTAGATTTTGGGGCATTCATTGATGTAGGTGTCAAAGAAGATGGGCTTGTGCATATTTCCAAGCTTGCCAATCGTTTCATCAAACATCCGATGGAGGTGGTGTCGGTAGGAGAAATAGTTACGGTTTGGGTGGAAGATATTGATCAGAAGCGGGGACGGGTAGCATTAACGATGGTAAACTAAGTCTAGACTGGAGAAGCAGAGGGCCGCGTGCCTTCTGTTTTTTAAAGGAGGCAGACAATGTCTGATGAAGAACTGACAGCTTTAACGAAGCGAATATCACTAGAAGAATTTAAAAAGCCTTTTAAGCATAGTGCATCGTTTAACCGAAGGCTGCGGACTACGGGAGGGAGGTATGTGCTTGCTACAGGAAATATTGAAGTGAACCCAAAGTCGATGGAAAGTTATGGCTTGCAGGAAGTAATTAATATTGTAAAACATGAATTATGCCATTATCATTTACACTTGGAAGGGAGAGGGTATAAGCATAAAGACAACGACTTCCGGACACTGCTGAAGTATGTGGGGGGAGTTAGGCACTGCCGCTCTTTGGAACAATACCGGGTAAAGCAGAAAAAACGTTATCGGTACGCCTGCAGAAATTGCCAAATTTCATTTGAAAGAGCGAGGCAATTGGACACGCGAAGATACGTTTGCGCAGCCTGCAAAGGAACATTAAAAAAAATATAGAAAAACCTTGACCAGCGTTTTTTCGATGTGATACATTATAAAAGTCGCTTGAGAGAGGGCGCTTCAAAAAGCGGCAAAAAAAGCTTTAAATTCCCTTTCAAAAGCGTATTGACATTACATAATAGATCTTGTAGAATTTTCTTTGTCTCAAAAAAAGAAATGCTCACATTCCGCAGTAGCTCAGTGGTAGAGCAATCGGCTGTTAACCGATTGGTCGCAGGTTCGAATCCTGCCTGCGGAGCCATTGGAGAAGTACCCAAGTGGCTGAAGGGACTCCCCTGCTAAGGGAGTAGGTCGTGTAAACGGCGCGAGGGTTCAAATCCCTCCTTCTCCGCCATTTACTCTGGCCCGTTGGTCAAGTGGTTAAGACACCGCCCTTTCACGGCGGTAACACGGGTTCGAATCCCGTACGGGTCACCATTTACGGAGGATTAGCTCAGCTGGGAGAGCACCTGCCTTACAAGCAGGGGGTCGGCAGTTCGATCCTGTCATCCTCCACCATTTTCATTATATACTTTAGGGCCTGTGGTGTAGTGGTTAACATGCCTGCCTGTCACGCAGGAGATCGCGGGTTCAAATCCCGTCAGGCCCGCCATTTTTACCCAATACATTGGGCCATAGCCAAGCGGTAAGGCATCGGGTTTTGGTCCCGTGATGCGCTGGTTCGAATCCAGCTGGCCCAGCCAACAACACGCGGGTGTGGCGGAATCGGCAGACGCGCTAGATTTAGGATCTAGTGTCCTTGTGACGTGGGGGTTCAAGTCCCTTCACCCGCACCATTATATAAATTATCGGTGTACGCGGTCGTGGCGGAATCGGCAGACGCGCTAGGTTGAGGGCCTAGTGGGAGTTTATCCCGTGGAGGTTCAAGTCCTCTCGACCGCACCATAATATGCGCCTGTAGCTCAGTTGGATAGAGCGTCTGACTACGGATCAGAAGGCCAGGGGTTCAAGTCCTCTCAGGCGCACCATTTACTTATATTTTTCAGCAGCATCTGCGGGAAGTAGCTCAGCTTGGTAGAGCACTTGGTTTGGGACCAAGGGGTCGCAGGTTCGAATCCTGTCTTCCCGACCATGTATTTGCGGGTGTAGTTTAGTGGTAAAACCTCAGCCTTCCAAGCTGATGTCGTGGGTTCGATTCCCATCACCCGCTCCATTACTACAAAAAAATAAATAATTCTAAGTTATTTTTTTGTGCCTGTGGGCCTGTAGCTCAGTTGGTCAGAGCGCACGCCTGATAAGCGTGAGGTCGGTGGTTCAAGTCCACTCAGGCCCACCATTATTTCCATTGACATTTAGTTGTTTAAAGGTTATAATATATTTGTCACTTTAAAAAGTGTTGACAGTTAAAACACACCGTGTTAAATTGTTTAAGTTGCTTTTTTTGAGCGACAGATCGTTCTTTGAAAAGGAAAGACAAGCCAGAGCCCCAATCAAAAGCAACACTTTTTTAGGGCATCACTGATGCCACAGCATCAAACTTTTTACGGAGAGTTTGATCCTGGCTCAGGACGAACGCTGGCGGCGTGCCTAATACATG